>JAXLTL010000001.1:0-1439706 GCA_046330075.1 Bacteroidia bacterium
CGGGTGATATCCTTGCCAATACAGCAGGTGCCGGCATCTTCCTGGGTCAGGAATTGCTGTGGAGCGACCAGCGGATGAGTTTTAAGTTCTCCTACCATAAGGATCCGATTGCGGACGTACGTCCCGGTACGTTTGGCAGAGGACTTTCTGAAAATGTGTTGAAGGATTATAATGGACAAACCTACTGGCTCTCCTGTAATCTCCGTTCGTTTTTACCTTCTGCTTTCATTCCTTCCTGGCTGAATCTGGCGTTCGGTTATGGAGCAGGAGGAATGATCGCTGCAGAAAAAAACGCCATTCTCGACAATGGCATCATCGATCCGGGCACACGTTATCGCCAGATTTATATCTCACCGGATATCGATTGGACGCGAATAAAAACGAAGAGCGGATTTTTAAAGACGGTTTTCAGGGCAATGAATTTTATAAAACTGCCTGCGCCCGCACTTGAATACCGTGATAGTGGAAAATGGATATTACACGGTATTTATTTTTAGCTGCGGATAACCTGGCTTATTCTTTCTTCTTTCTTTTTTTCTTCTCAGGGTCTTCATGAAAGAAATACTTCAGGTCGATACCGAAATAATCTCCTTCCAGCGTTGCACGTCCGATACTCGTGAAGGGAATCGAAAAATCACGGCTGGGATAATACTCAACAACACTGGTATAGATGGCGCCGAAGTTCCGGTGATAGATAAATCCGAGATATACGATACCTGATTTCCGGGTACGCCATTCGATACCCATAGAGGCATTCACAGCGAAATTGAAATATTTTTCACGTACACCATAATGGCGGTAAAAGTCATCTTCGGTATAGATGTCTGAAGGGTAATATTCAAATCCCGGACCGAGTCCGGCATTCATCCAGATCTCTTGTCCGAGCTGGATATTTGCCAGAGCCATAAGGGGAATTTCATATCCGATGATTGAATAGTTGCCGTTTCCGCTGAATGTGGTGTCGGTGAGGGTAAGATCGTAATTGCGTTTGGTGTAGATGATACCGGTCTCCGCTGATAAGTTCTTCGTAAAGCCCTTACGGATCATACCTCCGAAGCTGAAGCCACTTTTTTGAACGATGCTGTACTGAATACTGTCTGCACTGAAATCTTTGGGTCCGGTACGGAAGAATTTATTAGGGAAGCTTGGACGCAGAACTATTCCGAAGGTAGTGATGCCTTTCTGGGCGCTGACACCCAGATTCAGAAAAATAAACAGGATCAGTAATAGTCGTCCGGTGTAAGTGTTCCTCATCTATGCTTTCAGGTTTCTGTTGCAAATTAAACGAAAACGGGAATGTAAATTATTTGCTAAGCTGAAAAGTTACCTTTCCGATGGGTAATTCAGTTTCTACCAGTGTGCAGATTCCTTTATAGTAGGAGTAGTAGTTGCTTTTGCCATCCGGAAGCATGAGTTCATATCTGTTCTTTCCTGCTGGTTTTATTTTCAGCATTTTACCATAGGTGTCTGACCATACTTCCGTAATGCCTCCCGGTTCTTCGTAGTATAATCTGCACAAATTGAAACGGATTTCATTGTGCGGATACACTTTGGTTTCTTTTTGGGTGACGACTTTGTATCCCTCTTTTTCCTTGCTGGTAGTGGTGTTGGCATGTTCCTTACCGTTGGCTTTCTGTACCGTTTGAGAGATGACCAGAATTCCTTTCTCAAACACAGATTCCATGAAATATTCCAGATCAAGGCGGAGCAGCATCTGAATCAGGATATGACTGTCGATGCGGATTTTGGTACGGGTGCCTTGTGTACGTTCAGCCTGCATTGAGCCGACGACGTCGTTTTTCAGACGAACCGTATACTTTAATTTCTGCGCTTCAGCAGTGAAGAGCAGAAAGAAAGCTAAAAAGGAAAGCAGTACAATTTTTTTCATTGAACAATGCGTGCAGGAGGCTAAACGAAAATAAGCAGAGTTTTTGTATCTGCCATATGAAAAAAGGCTGATTCGTTACGAATCAGCCTTTTTTTTATCCAGAGGGTGGATTTTATCGGAAGATTAACCTGGAAACTGCTGTTCCCTGATCGGTTTTTATTGAGAGCAGATAAATTCCCGCATCAAGGCCTTCGCGTTCGAGGGTGAAGGATTTAGCATCAACCGACTCATATCGCTTCACTTCTTTTCCTGTTACATCCATCAGCACCACTGCACGCAGCAGTTGATCGTTGGAAGAAGAGATGACAGCACGATCGGCTGCAGGATTCGGCACGATAGAAATTGTTGAAGCGGAAACTACAGGCTCATTGATGCCGGTAGTGAGGTTCAGGCAATATACCACGCGCGGGTTGAGATAACCCATGATGGTGTCAATATAGGCCATGCCTTTCGCTTTCGACATGTCGGGGTTGGTGATCAGGGTATTGGCCCAGAGTGTGTCCATGTACCCTTGCGTTTTACCAAATACATTCATTCCGATGAAGTAGGTTGTTGTACTATCATACCATTCCCAAGGACCTGCCTGCATTGAAGGGTTGGTGTACAGCGGATACAATCCTTCGTAACCGTCATTTACCGTGTTGGCATAGGTCGTGAGCTGATCGGTAAATCCTGCATTGGCGAAACAGTTGTTATTGCCCAATTGATTGGCCAGACGAAGAACTTCGTGACTGCCACCAACTTCAACTACGAATTGTCCGGTAGTAGGTACAATTACGTTTCCGATGCCATAAGGCGCAAAAGGATCTCCAACCGGATGGAAGGCTACCATCGGTGCGTCGCCTGCTTCGATCCATGAAGTGTCGCCCATGGCTCCACCCATATTGAATACGAATTGTACTTTGGAGTTATAGCCCTGATGGTTGTTCGGGTTGTTCAGCTGAGGAATACCGCCGGCTCCTTCGAAGTCACCCAGCAATGCCTGGTTTACGTAGGATTGTCCTGCAGTAAACCCATAGGTTGCATTGGTTGAGTTGGCCAGGAATTTAGTAAGGCTGATTTCTGCCGGATCATCGAGAGTGGCATAGGCTAAAGCGATATATCCGCCGGTGCCGATACCTCCAAGAATTATTTTGGATGTGTCGATGCCCCATGAATTACCACCGGTATCTGCTTCTGCGCGGAAATAACGTACACAGGCTTTCGCATCCAGAATGGCACGGTAAACAGCTTGCAACAGTGTTCCGGTACGGATGTCCTGACCTGTTGGTCCGATTGCCTGTGGGTTCCATCCCAAACGGTACGACATAGCAGCTGCTACATATCCGCGACGCGCAAATCGTTTGCACATTTCAACTACCGTAGAATCGATGCGTTGTCCGGTGGGCTGACCATTGATAATAGGAGGAAGGAAGCTTCCGGTATGCATAATGATTACCAGCGGGCGCTCGGTAAGAGGATCTACTGCGCCAGCGGGTTCATAAACATCCATTTTTAAATCTTCAGCAGCCGGTTGTCCGCCTGCAAGTGCCGGAAGAATCGAGATGTTATTTCCATATACCACGTTGGGAGTTACGTTGGCCGAAGGGAAAATCTCCGTCAGGTAACGTTGAGCCTGTAACTGGAAACTGAGTCCAAGACAGAACATGGCAAGGATTGCTTTTTGTAAACCTTTTTTCATGCGTGTTTATTTTAGTTGATTGGGGTAAAGATATACAGAATTGATGTTTGATGTGACGCAAGTTTTTCAACCCGAAATGGATGAAAATTAAGTCCTTCACTTTCAGATACTGTACGCCTTGTAACTGATGGGGAATAATCAGAACTTTGCATCATGAAAGGGCCCCGGAGTCTTGTTTTTTTATTGTCTATATTGCTGATTAGCAATAGGCTATGGGCTCAATGTGTAACTTCTTACCCCAATACAGAAGACTTTGAATCTTCTGACGGCAACTGGAGCATCAACGGTGTCAATGCCGACTGGGCTTGGGGAACCCCGGGCAAGGTGCGGATCAATGCAGCAGGTTCAGGCAATAAATGCTGGATTACAGGGGGACTTACCAATTCAACGTATAATGGAGGTGAGAAGTCGTGGATCGAAAGTCCCTGTTATGATTTCTCCTCCCTGCAACGCCCTTTCGTGAATTTTCTGGTGTACTGGGATACCGAACGACAGTACGATGGTGGTAATTTCCAGTATTCGCTCGACAACGGTGCAACCTGGAACAACGTAGGAACGAGTGCCACCAATGTGCATTGCAGAATTAAGAACTGGTTCAACTCTCCGTCGATCACGAATATGAACGGACTCGCATCTCCTGCTCAGGGATGGTCAGGGTCATCGTTGCCAACATCAGGATCTTGTCTGGGAGGAAACGGAAGCGGAGCCTGGAAGGAGGCGCAATATTGTTTGACCAATCTTGCCGGACAACCCAATGTGATCTTTCGTTTTACGTTTTGCTCGGGAACTACCTGTAATAATTACGACGGACTGGCGATTGACCTGTTTACGATAGATGAGTTTCCGGAACCTGTTGTTGATTTTACCTATCAGTGTCTGAACGATTCAACGGTACGATTTGATGCTGCTGCGGTGGAGTGTCCTACTGCTGCATCCTGGAATTTCGGTGATCCTGCATCTCCCGTAAATACATCCACCAACATCTCTGAAACCCATGTTTTTTCCAGGCCGGGCACGTATACGGTGACCTGGTCGGTAACTGAACCCTGTATCGGAACGTTTGTTAAAACCCGCACCGTGAACATTCTTGAAGTAGGTTCAACTGTGTATCCTCCCTCTTGTCCGGGTGCAGCCGATGGCGCGATTCAGCTGCAACTTCCTGCTCTTTCCGGTATCATCATTTCCTGGAATGTTCCGGGAGGATTTTCGGGCGATTCACTTTCGCAGCTGAATGCAGGAAATTATCAGGTAATCGTAAATGCTGATAGCGCCTGTGCAGTTGTTGAAACGATTACACTGGCAGATGACCCTGCTGGTAAACCAGATCCGGTGTTGCCTTCTGTGTTGTTTATTTGTCCGCCTGAAATCATCACCGTAAATCCCGGAGTCTTCGATCAATACCTGTGGTCAACTGGCAGTACCATGCAGCAACTGGATATTCCTGAAAGCGGCTCTTATACCGTCACAGTTACGGATATCAACGGCTGCACAGGGACGGATTCGGTAAGGGTCATTGAAAACTGTTTTACCGATATGTATTTCCCATCCGCATTCACACCGAATAGCGATAGCAAAAACGAACTCTTTATGCCCGTGGCAGGAGCTGTGGAAGAATTCAGCTTGCAGATATTTAACCGGTTCGGTCAGGAAATTTTCAATACCACAGATCAGTTTAAAGGCTGGGATGGTACGTACCAGACGATGCCTGCACCGGAGGGAGTTTATGTATGGCTTGTGAACTATCTCGCACCTGATTTTAAACACAAAACAGAGCGGGGCGTTTTTGAGTTGATTCGTTGACAAGCCTTAGCAAAGAAGATAAATCGGTGTTTTGTTGGAGGGTGGTAAATGACTCATTAATAGTAATTTATTACCGAAAACTGACAATTGTCACAGGGATATTCAATGTTTATATCCACTTTTGAAATGTTCATCTCTATATTTGTACGATGCCCAAGGCAAGTATATCCTGGTTACTGTTATTGCTGATGATCATTTCGGTGTCGGCGAAAACGTTGTTATTTGTGGACTATGAGTTGCGGGAAGAGTATTACGCCCGCAATTTTTGTATCAAGAAAGATATTCCGGGAAACTGCTGTAAAGGATCCTGTCATTTATCGAAGGAATTAAAGACTCAGGAGGAAAGGGAAACCAGAAGTTTTCCGGCTCCGGCATTTAAACTGGAAGTGGTTTTTATACAGGAAGAATCTATTCGTATAGGACATGTTCAGTCAGAACGTCCTTGCTTTCATTCAAAAGGTACTGACCAACTCTGTGCCGGCATTTTTTCCGGGCTGCTGAGACCTCCGGGATGTTAATTGCTTTTTTGTCCGGGCAACCGGAATTTAATCATTGAAGCGGCAGATGTTGTTTCAAACGATTACTTAATTATCCAAACATCTCAAATCTCAAAACAATTACAATTGTAAAATGAAAAAGTTCATATCTCTTGTTATCGTTCTCAGTGTTATCAGTACGGGATTCTACGCGTGCAAAGATGATGACGATGAAACTGCTCCTACTTCAGGACCAGTCACTATTGAATTGACAAACATTGCCGGTAATAAAAATGTTGATACAACTGCTGCCACGGTTTATACCAACGACTTTGGTGAGACGTTCACGGTTACCCGATTGAAATATTATATTTCCAATGTACGGCTTACCAAGGGTGGAGTCGTGAAATACACTATGCCGGAGAGCTACTTTCTGGTAGATGAATCAAAGCCGGCGAGTACTGTATTAACGATTCCGGAAGTCCCAGTAGGATCGTACGATGGTGTTTATTTTGATCTTGGTGTGGATTCGTTACATAATGTAAGTGGAGCTCAGTCGGGAGCCTTAACGCCTTCGGATATGTTCTGGAGCTGGTCAACAGGTTATATCTTTTTTAAACTCGAAGGATATTCACCCTATGCGCCCTCTGTTCCCGGTGGTCCCGACAGTTCAGTGATTTATCATATCGCCGGATTTAAAGAGCCGTATAATGCGCTGCGTCCGATTGAAATTAACTTCAATGGAGCTTCCTTGGTTGTGGATGGTTCACGTGAGGCGGAAATACATGTATTTGCAAACATTTTGAAAGTATTTAACGGAGCACATCAGATTAAAATAGCTGATCACAGTAATATTATGACGGTCGGAAATGTTTCGAAGGAGGTGGCTGACAACTACGCGGGTATGTTTACCTTCGATCACTTGCATAATTAAAATATACGGGTACCGACCGTACTGATTTATGTAATTATGAAAAAGATAAGATTACTATTGCTGATCGCATTCAATATCTGGTTAGTTGCAGGCTGTAAAAAGGATAAAGAAGAAGAAGAGACACCTGTGACTCCGGATACGGTTTCATTTTATGTGCCATCGGGTTTCCCTGCTCCGGTTTATACCTTCCAGAATAATCCGATTACTGCAGATGGATTCAAGCTGGGGCGGAAGCTTTTTTACGACCCGATTCTCTCAATTGACAGTACCATTTCCTGCGGAGCCTGTCATCAGCAGTTTGTGGCATTTGCCAATGCCGATCACCGCTTCAGCCATGGAGTTAACAATCTGCTGGGATCCAGAAACTCACCGGGATTGTACAACCTGGCCTGGTTTCCCAACTTTATGTGGGATGGAGGTGTAAATCATATCGAAGTTCAGCCGATTGCTCCGATCACCAACCCGGTTGAGATGAATGAAACCATTGCAAACGTAGTGTATAAACTGCAGCGCAGTACTACGTATCCTTCTCTCTTCGAAAAGGCGTTTGGTGATGACAGCATAACCGCACAGAATATGCTACGGGCTATGGCGCAGTTTATGGGAGCAATGATTTCCTCTGGTTCCAGATATGATCAATACCGTGAGGGTAAAATCACGCTCACATCTTCGGAAATGAGCGGATTGAATTTGTTCAGGTCGAAATGTACAGGATGTCATACCGAACCGTTATTGACGGATATGCAGTTCCGTAATAATGGTCTTGACAGTGTCTTTTATCAGGATGCCGGACGTGGTCACATCACTCATCTTCCTCAGGATTCGGGTTTGTTCAGAGTGCCATCGCTGCGTAATGTGGCATTAACATATCCGTATATGCACGATGGACGGTTTTACAGTCTGATGAAAGTAATGGATCATTACTCTTCGGGAATAGTGAACAGCACAACGCTCGATAGCCAGCTGCCGGTAGGAGGCATGGGACTTACACAGCAGGAGAAAACAGATATCATCAGTTTCCTGTATACACTTACGGATAACAGCTATATTCATGATAAGCGTTTTAGCGAAGTACAATGAGACTTTTTAACTCAGGCAGCAGGCTCGTGATAACAGGTCTGTTGATGCTCTCGTCTATGTTTGCTGGTGCCTGTGACTTATGCGGCTGTTTCATGGGCGTATCGCCCGGTGATCGCCGTGCGTATGCTGGGATGTTCTACCGGTACAGAGCCTTCGCCGGTGATCATATCAGCGGTTCAGATTTCTTTCCTGACGGCAGCCTGAAAACGCTCCACGGAAATCCTTCATCTGTTGTACCTACCGGTAACCAGTATGAAATCTACCGCGCCTTTGAATTCAGGGCGAAGTACTTCCTGCATAAGCGCTGGGAAGTAAGTATGGTTGCACCGTATCTTATGAATACGGACTTTTCAGATGGCGTTACGGAGCAACTCAGCGGACTCGGCGATATGACCTTCCTGACCGGATGGCAGGCTTTCGATGAGCAATATACAGGCAAACTGCTGCATCGGTTATTACTCGGTGCAGGCGTGAAAGCAGCTACCGGTAACTTCGAACGAAAAGATGAAGGTGTGCGTTATCCGTTCCTCTTCCAGACCGGAACAGGTACGGTCGATTATCTGTTTTACCTGAATTATCAGCTGGGGTACAGGCAATGGGGTTTGTCGCTGAATCCGGTCGTCAAATACAATGGCACCAATAAAAACGATGAACATGTGGGCGACAGCCGTTCCCTCTATGCCAGCCTCTTTTATAAGTGGCAGGTGAACGATAATCTGAAGGTCGTTCCAACGGTAAGCATATACGATGAATATACACCCGGTGTTTATGATAATGGGAAATTCATTGCCGGTACCAAGATGAATACAACCATGGCCGGTGGCGGGTTTGATGTTTACTGGAAGAATCTGGGCGTTTCTGCTACCATGCAGAAGACGATTGATGAGGAAAACAACAACAGCGGACTTTCTACCACGATGCGTTTTGTGGCCGGAATCAGCTGGTACTTCAGTCAGGAAAAGTTCATTCTGCACCCGAAGAAGTGATTGGATGATCATGTTAAAAACGACGCACCGCAATTAACATTGCAGTGTAAATAAGTGTGTCCATCAGTGGCATAGAGTGCGATGCCCTTCGGAGTAGTTTTGGGAAACCCCCATTATGAAAAGGGTAGTCGCCTCTTCTGTCATATCGCTCATCATTTTACTGCTCATCGCGGGTGGCTTCTTTTACTTTCAGTTTTACCGTAATGAAGGTTCGTCGGTTTTTCAGGCGGTACCTGCGGATGTGGCTTTTGTTATTTCAACCAATCCTTCATCGGGTGACCTGAAGCGTCTGGCAGAGAGTTCGTTCTTCAATGGTGCCGATAGTGTGCCGGTGATGGGAAGCTGGAAGAAGGCATTGTTGCGTTTTGATTCGTTATGTTCCGGACAGCAGGAAATCAAAGCTGCGTTCGCAAAGAGTCCGTTGCTCATCTCCGGCCATGTGACCGGTCCATCTGCGTTTTCGCTGCTGTTCATCATGCCGGCTGAACCGGATTTCGCTGCGGGCAGTGAAAATATTCTGAGAAAAGTATTGAATGGAAGTCCTGCGGTAACAGAACGGAATTACAATGGTGTTTCAATACATGAAATGCAAAGCGGATATGGTTATTCGTTTTCGTGGGCGGTTTCACGGGGTGTTTTTATTGGTAGTGTGACACCTTATCTGGTGGAAGATGCGTTGCGCCAGCAACGGACCGAAGAGAACCCTTCCCCGGCAACTTCCCTGCATACCTATATCGAAGAACAGTCGCGGGATATGGTAGTGGCCATCCGTTATGCAGGCTTTGCAAAGTGGGTGAGGACACAGTTCCGTGAACCGGATGGAGTAGGGCTGGCCGGACTCGAACGTCTGGGTAACTGGTCCATCATGAAGGTGGTGCCGCATACCAATGTCATCTCTTTCGATGGCCAAACGACTATTGAAGATTCAGTGTCCTTCCTCAAAGTCTTCACGCAGCAGCAACCTGTGGAACGTAAACTCATCGACTGGCTGCCTGCGAAAACAGCAGGAGCTGTGATCTGGGGACTCAGTGATCCGTCCTTGTTTTTTGATGAGATGAAAAAATACAGGGCCTTGCGCAAAGAACCGGAGTCGGCTGCCGCCTTGCTTCCGTATTTCCGCGACTGGATGGGCAATGAAGTTGGCCTGGTGGTGACGCAGCCTGTGGGAAATCCCGGTGACAATAATTACATCGCCCTGATCGGTGTGAAGGATTCGGCGAGAGCAGAAACAGCGCTCCGTACGTTTGCCGGTGCAGAAGGGCAGAAGGAGGAGTTGTACAACGGATATGCTATCCGTTATATCAACCGTAAGTCGGTTATGGCCGGACTCTTCGGATCCCTGTTCAACCGCGTCAGCAAATTTTATTATACCCGCATCAACCACCACCTTGTAATTGCCAATCAGGCCGGAGTACTCAGAGCGTATATCAACGATGTGAAGACCGGAAACCTCCTCACTAAACAGGACCGGTATCAGTCATTGTCGACGCGTGTTCCTTCGCGGGGTAATGTGTTTTTCTATTGCAGCATTCCTCAGTCTGAAAAATTATTCTCCAGCATTGCAGCACCGGCCTGGGTGCAATGGCTGGCCGACTACGGCGAAGTACTCCAAAACTGGAACGGACTGGCGTTCTCGGTTGGCAATAACAATGGACGGTTTACCACCACCGGTTGTCTGGGGTATTTTGATGCCTCTGCTACTGGTCCCCAATTTGCCTGGAACGTTAAAACAGATACACTCATACAGGCCGGACCCTACATGCCTGCTGGTTCGAAGGGCTTAATCTTTGTTGCAGATCAGTTGCAGCAACTTTATGCTTTTGATGCGGATGGAAACCTTAAATGGAAGAAAAAACTTGAAACGCCGCTGCTGAGCGAAGTATTTGCTGTCGATTTTCACAGTAACGGACAAACACAATATCTGTTCTCTACACATTCCTTCGTTTACATGGTGGATTCAACAGGTGAGAATGTTGGGAATTATCCCATGCGGTTGCCTGCCGAAGCGAGTGCCGGACTTTCTTTGCTGCAGGCAGACGAAGGACAAACAGCCCGCTTTTATATTCCCTGCACCAACCTGCGGTTGTTCGCCTATGAATTATCCGGCAAGCCTTTGCCCGGATTTGCTACCTTGAAATTGCCCGGTATCATCATCCGTCCTGCATTTATTCAGCCGGAAAACGGCGATCTGATCCTGCTCGACGAACATGGTACTGCCTTTGTTGCCGGTAAAACCGGTGAACGGAAATTTACGTTCAGAAAAACAGTGCAGTTGAAAGCCGGATCTTCCTTTTTCAGTTACGCCGGCAGTGGTGCCATTGTGTCTTACCTGGGCGATGACGGATTATTATACAATGTAAATGATCAGGGAGAGGTAAGCAGATTTGCAGAAGACGCAGCAATGGATACCTCCTCGAATTTTGCGTTTGGCGATTTGAACGGCGATCTCAAAGATGATTTACTCATTGCCGGCCCGAATGGCTTCAGGGCCATTACCATGGATGGAGTGAACATTCTGAAATTCCGGGGTGATCTCAGCTTTGAAGCGGCCGGATATCATTTTATTCGCGGAAAGGCCTACGTTTCGGTAATCGGAAACGGCCAGCTCTATTTTCTAAACCACGATGGCTCACCGGTTGAAGGCTTTCCATTATCAGGAAATACCATCCCTGTAACCGGACTAAATGATGACGGTGCGGTTTTAATACTGACAAGAGGTGGAAGTGATAACATCAGTTTGTACATTCTTCCTTAAGAATAACTTCATGAAGATAGGTTAGTCTTCAATTTTGTTTTTATTACATTTACATAAATCATTCTGCCTTATGAATAAGATATCATTCTTTTATACTGTGGAAGATGTTTTTAATACATCCGTGAAGGCGTTGAAGAAAAGAGAGTATAAGATTATAGAAGCGGATGCAGCGGGGAGAACCATTAAAGCTAAACTGAAAAAGGGCGTGTTGGGTCCGGTAGTCACCGTTGAGATGAAGATTGAGAAGGTGGGTGAAAATCAATCCAGCCTGCAAATAGTTTCCCAGGCCAAAGGGGGATTTCTGTCGAGTAAAAATGCAGATACTCAGGCCGAGCAGAAACTGGTCAATACGTTGTATCGTTTATTCGAATCATTTTAATCATAGCGGTATCGGATCAGTTCATCCATGAACGAAAACAAAAAAGGCTGCATTGCTGCAGCCTTTTTTGTTAAGTATTGATTTGCTCTTATTGTTCTACAGAGAAGTCTACTCTGCGGTTCATCGGATTGAGCGATGTCGCCATCGGTTCTTTTTCACCTTTTGATTCGGTAACCAGACGGGATGGGTCGATACCGTATTGTTTAACGAGATGTGCTTTTACATTTTCAGCACGACGCTGACCCAGTTTCAGGTTTTCGTTTTCGTTTCCGCGGATATCGCAGTTACCGGTGATCTTGATTTTGAGTGATGGATTAGCCTGCATCACTTTTGCAATCACCAGTAAGCGGTCGTTGTAGATCGGTTTTACGGTAGCCGAAGAAAGATCGAAGAATACGGAAGGCAGGAAGCCTACACCGTTTTTACCATTCATGCCATTGCCACCACCAACACCGTCTTTTCCGAATTCACCTGGTTTCGCAATAGTGATACCCTGGAAGTTTACGAGTGAACCGGCTCCGGTTGCAGGCTCGAGATCGCGGCTGTCAGGAACACCATCACCGTCAGAATCTGTTTCCTGTCCGTTGGCATCCACTTTTGCACCTTTAGGAGTAAACGGATCTGCATCCTTGCTGTCGATCACACCGTCACCGTCTGTATCTACCGCGGTTCCATCGCCATAAACTTTCGCTCCTTCAGGAGTGCTGTTGTCTTTATCGAATAAATCTGAAACACCGTCTTTGTCTTTGTCACCGCTGATGATGTCGATTTTCTCTTTGATATCCGCAAGGTCGTTGTAAACGATCTCCATCGGGTTAACCCATTCCATCGGCTTGTTTTTCTTGCCGAAGGTATAGTTCACACCTACGTTGACCATAAAGTAGTTGTCGAATTCGGAGTAGGTTTTAACAGTAGCATCTACATTATCGGTAAATGTTTTGCGGAAGTCGAACGACATACCAACATCTACCTTGTTGATTTTATACTTGAAGCCTAAGCTCAACGGAAGCATGAGTTCCGTGATGCTGCCTGATTTACGGAGCAGGATGGAATTGGATGAATCAGATTTTACTTCTGAATCGAAATGAAACATACCTACACCCAGGGTGGCTACCATGTGGAAATTCTTGTTCCGGTTCAGGAATGAGATGTTACCGAAGTTATAGGTCATCTCCAGTGAGCTTTCCCACATGTTGGTGCTGTATTTATCTGCCCATTCCCTTGTGCCCGGACCACCTGATCCCGGAAATTGTACAGGCAGATAGTTGGTGTCGAGGTATTCTACATCGTTGCCGGCGAAACTGCTCATCATACCACGAACACGCATTCCGATTGAGTGCGATACCTGATAATGTACCTGCAAACCGAAAGCGGGTTTGATAACGCCCTGATCAAGGAAACGGTTGTTGTTCTGGTTTCCTTTTAATAAATCGGCCAGACAGTGACTCACACCCAGTGTAATACCGGCGGATAAACGATCATAGTCCTTGGTTTTAGGTAAACCATAGTTCGAACCGGTTGAACCGGTGTTAGTTTGCGCCTTTGCTACCACAGCAATGCAAAGGAGTAGTACGCTGAATAAACTTCTAATTTTCATGCAAACGGCTTTTGCGATTAGGGTGCAATAATAGTCAAAGTCATCGTATCTGCCTAAAAATCGGACTTCTGATTTCTAAAGCGCAAGACGATAAAGCCTGTTTTCCAGAGGAGAACAGATCAGGTCAATGATTTTTTTTAAATCACCGGCATCATTAACAAAATCAATATTGTCTGAATCGAGAATTACAATTCGTTGATTATTAATGCCTTGCAGGTGATTGATGTAAGTAGTACTGAGGTTGTCAAGGTATTCGTTTCTGATGTTTTGCTCGTAATCCCTACCTCTTTTGGTAATATTTTCCCGCAGGCGTTCGGTTGATTTATGCAGATACAAAATCAACTCGGGCTTCTTTAATCCACTGGTTATCAGATTGTAGAATCGTTCGAATAACTCAAATTCAGCACCCTTGAGGGTAACGCTTGCAAAGAGCAGACTCTTCTCAAAAATATAATCCCCCACAAGTTTTCGTTCATTCGCCAACGCTTTTTCCTGTTCCTGTTTGATTTGCTGAAATCGTTCGGCCAGAAAGGACATTTCAAGCGGAAAGGCAAATCGCTCCGGTTGCTCATAGAACTGAGGAAGAAATGTATTTTCTGCAAATGATTCAAGCACCAGGTTGGTGTTGAACTTATTTGAAATAATTTCTGCAAGCGACGTTTTTCCTGCACCGATGTTTCCTTCAATCACCAGATAGGAATAGGGTAGCAGTTGATCACTCATACGAATAGTTGGCAATTTTTTTTACTGCTCCAGGGTCTTCGCATACTTCCAACAGTTCTTTCAAAGACTTATTGAATACCGGGTGAACAAAGGATGGAATTACTTCTGCAAGCGGTACCAGCGTGAATTTCCGGTGTGCAATTCCCGGATGCGGTATAATCAGCCGTGCATCGGTGTACACGAGTGTATCATAAAAAAGAATATCCAGATCAATCGTGCGTGCATCCCAACGTTCCTTCCGTTCTCTGCCCATTTTCTGTTCTATGTCCAGCAACTTGTCGAGGAGCTCTGTTGGTGTGAGCATCGTATCGATACCAAGTACCTTGTTGAGGAAATCCGGTTGATCCGTTTTACCCCAGGCGGAAGTTTCGTAAACGGACGATTGTTCAACAATTTTTCCGGCACCTGCATGGATATACCGTTCTGCTATCTGCAACTGCCCCAAACGGTCGTTGAGATTGCTTCCCATCAATATGTAGGACCGGCGAACCATGTGGCAAAGATAATGCGCATTTTCCCTCCGCTGCCGGATGTTGAAAACTGAGAAACGGGAATTCGCAGCATGGAATTGAATAACTTAGCATCGTACTTAAAACCGGTTACCATGAAACGTATTCTGCTAACGCTCGTTCTTTTGTCTGTTGGATTCCGTATTGCTGTAGCACAGGAGATGCTGGGGATGCGAAATTCAAATTATGCAGGGATCCAGAGTATCGGAATCAATCCTTCGCTGATGGTAGATAACCGCCTGAAGTGGGATGTTAATCTGCTTTCGGGTGGTGTGAGTATCGAAAATGATTACCTGTATATCCCGAAGTCAAAACTGGATTTTTTCGGATTGGGCAATATCGTGAAACAGGTCGATAAGAAAGGGTACCTCGATGATTTCGATGCGACTGAAAATAACCTGTACTTCTCTTCAAGCATCATGGGTCCGGGAGTGATGTTTCCGATAACCCGTAAACATACCGTTGCAGTATTTACGCAGCTGCGAACGGCAGTGAGTGCCAATGGAGTTATTCCGGAGGCGGCGAAGTATGCGTATGCGGGTTTTGAATTTTCTCCCTTGCATTTCGACCGTACCGGAAAATTGTATGATGTTTCGGGTGCAGAGTTCAATGCCATGGCCTGGTTTGAATATGGCGCTAGTTATGCAGTAATCTTGTCAGAGCAGGAGCGGAATGCATGGAAGGGTGGCATTACATTGAAATTCCTGCAGGGCATCAGTGCCGGATACCTGAGTAATGTGTCCGGTAAATTTAATGTGCTGAATGATTCCGATATGGTGTTCGAGAACTTCAGTGCTGATTATGGCCGTGTGAATTATAATACGTTCGACCGGATGAACAATGCCGGTGATCTCTTCAGTGGTTTTGGTTATGGTGTGGACCTGGGTGTCACCTATGAATGGCGCAGAGATCCTTCAACGTATACCTATGAAATGGATGGCGAACGTGAAATGGACATGGAGAAGAATAAATACGATGTTCGGGTTGGTCTTTCGCTCCTGGATATCGGCGCAATTGTTTATGGACATAACTCAAATACGTTTCATCTCGAATCGGATAGCGCCTTGTACCCGAACTGGGATGTGGATGAATACAGCAGCAACTGGGATTTCGATTATACGATGTCGGGAGTCTTTTACAATGATCCGATTGCTTCTCTTCGGGATGATCATTTTACCATGCGTTTGCCGGGCGCCATCAGCCTCCAGGCCGACATCAGAATTAAGGACCGGTTCTATTTGAACAGCACCATCGTGCAGGGAATCCGGAATAAGTCACAAGGTGTCGACCGGGCGAGTCAGTACAGCATCACGCCGCGGTACGAGAGCTTATGGTTCGAAGCCGCACTGCCGGTTTCGCTGATCAGTTATAAATCTACCGCGTTGCGTGTGGGTCTTGCCTTTTACCTCGGTGCTTTCTGGGTGGGCAGCGATAAAGTGGGTACCCTGTTCGGATTGAATGATCTGTATGGAGCCGATTTTTACATGGGCTTCAAGTACAGCATTCCCTGGACCCGTCGTCCTGATCGAGACAATGATCATGTTTCTGATAAGAAAGATAAGTGTATCGATGTGCCCGGTATCTGGAAGTTTGAAGGTTGTCCCGACCGTGATGGCGATAATGTGGAGGATGCACGTGACACCTGCCCCGATATTCCGGGATTACCCGAATTCAACGGATGCCCTGATCGTGATCACGATAGAATTATGGATCGCCTGGATGCTTGTCCCGATGATTCAGGACTCGTGGAATTTGATGGTTGTCCCGACCGCGATGGTGACAAGATCATTGATATGCGTGATAGCTGTCCGGATCAGGCAGGCCTTGCTGAATTTTTCGGATGCCCCGACAGAGATGGTGATAAAATCATTGACAGCCGTGATTCTTGTCCCGATCAACCCGGACTCATCGTGTTTGAAGGATGCCCGGATACCGATGGAGATTCAGTACCCGACCGCATCGATCGATGTCCGCTTATTCCCGGACTTATAGATCTTTCCGGATGTCCGAGAACAGAAACTATTGCTCCGAAGGAGCCGGCGCCTGTGATGGAAGTGAAGCTCACCGCTGAAGAGCAGGAGATCGTCAATACTGTTTTCAGGAACCTGCAGTTCGAAACCGGAAAGGCGATCATTCGTCCTGTTTCCTTCCCATCGCTGGATGCTCTGGCTGACCTGATGAAACGGAAGCCTGCTTTCAGACTGAAAATTGAAGGTCATACCGATAACGTTGGTGCTGCGGCCATGAATCTTTCTCTGAGTAAAAAACGTGCGAAGGCGGCGATGGATTATCTGACAGGAAAAGGCGTGGAAGCTGCAAGAATAACAGCTAACGGTTACGGCATGACGAAACCTGTATCAACCAATAAAACACCTGAAGGCAGGGCGCAGAACAGAAGGGTAGAGTTTACGATCGTTCAGTAAACCGGCGATGTGCGGAAAGGGCGGTGTTTGATATTCATGAACACCGCCCTTTCTATTGGGTTTTAACGAATGAAAATACCACCACGTCTTCGTCAGTATTGAATATACTGGCTTCCAGGTGCTTCTCATCAATCAGGAGGTAGCGGATAAATTTCGGGTATTCATTTTTCTCGCAATAAAAGAGCAGCATATTTCCCGTGTTTTCCTTCAGCTTGAAGCGGATACCTTTATCGTGTTCGCCGGGAACGGTTGCTTCGTAGTAAAGATCATCACCGGCCATGATCAGCCGCAGTGATTCAAAATATACGGAGTCGCCGTTGGGATATACCCTCCATGAATCTCCTTTCAGTATATTGCTTTCAGCACCAGTCCATCGCTCATAAAATGTTTTTTCATTCATATCAGCTTTCCATGTTCCCAGCCAGGAATTGACCGCAGCGGGAAGTTTTTGGGCGTAAACACTGCCTGTTAACAAAACAGCAGGTACCAATAGCTTGAGTCGTCTCATCTTCTGTATACTTTTGTTCATTCAAAGATATGCAAAGTCAGTTATTGATAACCTTTATTGAAGCGGCCGCGGTACTGGTCAGTTCCGTATCCGGAATGATCCATGCAGCGGAAAAGAAAATGGACCTTGTAGGAGCATACAGTCTCGCGCTGCTGGTTTCCTTTGGTGGAGGAACGATCCGCGATGTACTCCTTGACCGCCGCCCATTTTTCTGGGTGGAGAACGAAGTTTACCTGTTTGTGGTGCTCTTTATTGCTATCGCCTTTGTGTATTTTCCCATCGCCCACCGGTTGGCCAAGTTCCTGCACAGCAGGTCGAATACGGTTGAAGCGACTGGTTTGGGATTGTTCTCTATCTCTGGTTTGTTTGCGGCATTAAATTCGGGCATGCCTTTGTTCTCGGCCTCCCTGATGGGAGTTATTACAGGTGTTGCCGGCGGTGTTTTGCGCGATATGGTTACCAATGAAATTCCGGTCATTTTCAGGTATACCGGAGGATTATTCGCAGTGGCTTCTTTCATCGGTTGCTGGGTGTGCATATTTATCCTCCTCGTATTCGATGCTCCGTTTACTGCATTCCTCCTTGGCGCCGCCGTTATCGTCACCTTGCGCCTGACCTCCATTTATTTCGGCCTTAAATTACCCAATCCGCTTTGGATAAAAGAGGAGTAGTGGCAGTGGATATTCTCCAGCTATAAAAAGCTGCCTCAGGGCTACAGGGCTTCAGGCTTCAACGCCGCAAGCACGCAGCTTGTAGCTCGCTGCGGGATCAGACTACAAATTCTGCAGAAGGAAATTGGTCATCTGAGAATATAAGTGCAGACGTGTATTGCCGCCGTAAATGCCGTGGTTTTTGTTGGGATAAATGAACTGATCAAATTGCTTGTTGGCTTTTACCAGCGCGGTGACAAAATCCATGGTGTTTTGCATATGCACATTGTCGTCTGTTGAGCCATGTACCAGCATGAATTTGCCTTTTAGTCCTTTGGCAAAATTGATGGGTGAATTGTCGTCGTATCCTTTGGGATTTTCCTGTGGTGTCTGCAGATAACGTTCGGTGTAAATGCTGTCGTAGTATCTCCAGGTGGTGACCGGCGCCACTGCAATGCCGGCTTTGAATGCTCCTTCGCCTTTGGTCATCAGCAGCGAGGTCATATAGCCTCCGAAACTCCAGCCCCATACTCCAATCCGATTTCCGTCTACATAGTTTTGCTGCTTCATAAAATTCAGAGCACTCAGCTGATCTTTCACTTCGAGGTTGCCCATGTCTTTGTAAATGCAGTTGGCAAAGTCAAGTCCGCGGCCGGGTGTGCCGCGATTGTCGAAGCTGACAACGATGTATCCTTTCTGTGCGAGAAGCTGGTGCCAGAGATAGTTGGGGCCGTCCCAGTCATTGGTTACGGTTTGAACACCCGGTCCGCCGTACACATGCATCAGGACCGGATATTTTTTGGCTTTGTCGAAGTCAGGGGGCGTGATGATCCATCCGTAAATACGGACATTGTCGGCCGTGAGAAAGCTTAGTGTGTCTGCGTTGCCCAGGCGACAGGCGGCAAGATTTTTTCTTGTGTTTTCGTTGTTCTCCAGTGTGCGGATCAGTTTTCCCGACTGATCATTCAGGTCGCAGGTAAACGGAGTGCCCAGCGATGAATAGGTGTCTACGAAATACCGAAGTCCTTTTGTAAAGGCTGCGTTATGAATGCCGGCACTGGTGGTCAGCGTTTTCTTTTTGCCTGACAAGGAGATGCTGTAGATGTGCCGTTCCAGCGGACTTCTTTCAGCCGACTGATAATAAAACGTCTGACTTTTTTCGTCGAAGCCGTAATACTTGGTTACATCGTATTTGCCGGCGGTTACCTGTTGCAGTTTCTTGCCGGTAATATCATAGAGGTAGATATGATTGTAGCCATCTCTCGAGGAAGTCCAGATAAATCGTTTTCCATCGGAGAGGTAGGTCAGGTCATCCGTGATTTCGATGAAGGAGTTGTTCTCTTCTTTCAGCACGACATTGGTTTTGTTTTCTGACAGTGAATAGAATACCAGTTCAAGTACATTCTGATGCCGGTTTGTACGCTGGAAACTCAGGAGGTCAGAAGAAGTGGTCCATTGAATGCGCGGCACATATTCCCAGACTTTATCCGTCTTGAATATTTCACGGCTCGAAGCAGAAGAGAGGTTATAGATATTAATGGAAACGACAGAATTGTCTTCACCGGCCTTTGGATATTTATATCGTTCTTCTTTCGGATAGAGCTCACCGTAATAGGTCAGGTTAAATTCTTTCACCCGGCTTTCGTCGAACTTATAGTAGGCGATGTTTTTACCATCCGGCGACCATGCAAAAGCCACATCCATGCTGAATTCTTCTTCGTATACCCAATCAGTTGCGCCATTGATGATTTCATTGCGTTTGCCATCAGCGGTGGCGGCGGCTTCTGCTCCTGTGGCTAGATCGTAAATGAAAAGGTTGTTTTCCCGTACATATGCTACTTTGGTTCCATCCGGAGAAAAACGTCCGTACATCGATTTGCCGTTATGAGTAATTTTTTTCAGCGTTTTTTTCACCCGGTCGAAAACGAAATAGTGCTCTCTGGATGAATGACGGTATATATTTTCAGTGCCGGAAGTCAGCAGTATTTTGTTTTCATCTCCGCTAAAGGAATAATCGTCGAAATCTACCGTATCAGTGCCTGTAATCAGTTGCACGGGATGTAATAAGGTATCTGTGGCCTTTCCGGTTTTGATGGAATAACGGATGATGGCTTGTCCGCCGCTGATTTCAGAACTGGTGGTATAGGATTCTCCGTCCTTCATGGCGTTAAAACCAGGAACGGTTCTGGATAGGAATTTCGGGCTTCCCCAGATTTCATCCAGTTTAAGATCTGCTTTCTGAGCCTGGAGACTGCAAACGCTGAGGAATGTGATGACGGCAGTAAGAAAACCCTGCCGGAAGTTGGTGTACATATGATAAGATTTAATGTTCAAACCTATTAAAAAATCGTAAACCGCTGGCTGTGTACAAAGTAATTTTATTTACCTTCGTATAAACACATATGGTCACCTGTAAGCCGTATATAATTTCGTGAAAATGAAAAAGTTCTTCCTTGTCTTCAGCTTGTTGTTTCTCTCCGTTTTAAAGATGCCGGCTCAACTTACTGAAGGGTATATAAAATTTGAAGTCAGATTCGACGATGAAAGCTTGTCGGAACAGGAAAAGGCGATGTTGCCCACAATGTCAGAGTTATGGTTTGGTAATGGACAGATGCTGATGAGGATGCCAACTGCCATGGGAGTGGAAACAAATATCCTTGTGCGTGAAGATGAATTGTTTATCATGATGGATATGCTTGGAAACAAAATGGCCATTAAGAGCGATCGGGATGAAATGAATGCAAAGTCGAAAAGCAAAAGTTCCTTCAAACTAAAAGAGATTACTGCTGAAAAAAAGATGATAGCCGGATATGAATGCCGGAAAGCAGTGATGACAGGGGAAGATGGAGAAGAAGCGATTGTTTGGTTCACGGATAAGTTGCAGGTAAAGGGTGCCTGGTACTATAATATGGAGGGAATTGATGGATTTCCGATGGAGTTTTCTACTTCTGCCAATGGTTTGAAAATCAAAATGATTGCTATTGAAGTAAAGGCTATTAAACCTGCTGCTGACAAATTTAAAGTTCCGGAAGAGTATAAGATCATGAGTCAGGAGGAAATGCAACAGATGTTCGGAGGCATGAAATAAAAATTTTGCACACATGACGGCAGAATCGTATGTTTGCCATGAACAACAACCTTCTTTTCTGTTTTTATGAACCATTATCTAATTCTTAGTCTGGCCATTGGCCTGAGTTTCTTTTCGTTTGGTGTGAAACTGAACCGGGATCCGGGTTCAATGGACACACGATTTGCGTATCGCACAAGGTCTTCATTGCGTAATGAAGATACCTGGTACGAAGCAAATATCTATGCCGGTAAGGTCATGATGTTGATTGCCGCCTTTGTGCTTCCGCTGCTGATATTCGCGGATATCCGGATTAACAGGATAGATATGCTGATTTCGGTTTTTTCGGTTACCATACTGGCTTCCTTGTCGCTGACCTATCTGTTTACGGAGATACATCTGCGGAAATTATTTTTCCGGGATGGTAAACGTCGCCCTAAATTTTGATGTAAAGGTCTATTTTAGCGGAAGCATTCATCTGTAAAATGAGATACTTCCTGTTCTTGCTGTGTTGCGCCCTGACTGGTCAGTTGTCAGCGGCCGGATTAAACTATGAACTTTCTTTCACGGAACCCCAGGCCCATTATGCCGATGTGAAAATCTCGGTTTCCGGCTGCCGGAGCCGTGAACTGGTCATCAGCATGCCGGTCTGGGCACCGGGTTCCTATCTGGTGCGGGAGTTCGCAAGATTTGTTGAAGAGGTAAAAGCTACTGATGGCGCTAACGGCAAGACATTACCGTTAGTGAAGCTGTCTAAAAACTCATGGAAAATCAGCACAGGAGGAGCTTCTGCACTGAATATCAGCTATCGGGTGTATGCTTATGAGCTTTCTGTAAGAACGTCATTTATCGACGCCGAACATGCTTACCTGAATGGAACCAGTATTTTTATGAAGGTGTCGGGATTTGAACAATCGTATTGTACGGTGAAAGTGAATCCGTACGCTTCCTGGAAAAAAATATCTGTTGCGCTTAATCCCGTGATAAGCAATCCCTGGCTCGTTGCTGCATCCAATTATGATGAGCTGGTGGATGCTCCGTTTGAAATCGGAAATCACCTGGTGTTTTCTTTTACGTCGTCAGGCGTTCCCCATGAGGTGGCCATGTTTGGAGAAGGGAATTTTGATGTGGAGCGTTTGAAGAAAGATATGGCCCGCATCACTGCCGAGTGTGCCGCTGTTTTTGGAGAACATCCCTGCAAACGGTATGTGTTTATCATTCATAACCTGACTTCCGGTGGTGGGGGACTTGAACATAAAAATTCCACAACCTTGCAAACCAACCGCTGGTCGTATAGTTCAGAAAGCGGATATAATGGATTCCTTAGTCTGGTCGCACACGAGTATTTCCATTTGTGGAATGTGAAACGCCTGCGTCCGGTACCACTCGGTCCTTTCGATTATAATCAGGAAAACTATACGACACTTTTGTGGATCGCCGAGGGCTTTACAGCATATTATGATGACCTGATTGTTAAACGTTGCGGATTCACCTCTGAAAACGAGTATCTGAAAACGCTGGCAGGTAATATCTCCTATGCAGTCAACATCAAGGGCGCGCCTTATCAGTCGCTGAGTGAATCAAGTTTTGATGCATGGATCAAATACTATCGTAGTTGGGAAAATGCCAATAACAGCACCGTCAGTTATTACACAAAGGGTGGAGTAGTGGGGGCTATGCTGGATCTGCGTATCCGCAAAGAAACCGGAGGAAAAGCTTCACTGGATGATGTGTTCAGAGAAATGTATCTGCTGTATGCAAAGAAACTGGATCGTGCTTATACAGAACAGGAGTTTGTGGCGATGGTAAACAAAGTATGCGGTAAAGATATGAGTGGCTTTTTCCGCGATTATGTGAACGGTACAAAAATGTTTCCGTTTGCTGCATTCATGGGCGAAATGGGAATGAAACTTACCGATCTGAATGCCGGTCAGAGTTTGCCATATCTGGGTATAACCTCTGGTTTGACTTCCGGAAAACTTACCGTGACAGGTGTCGACCGCGGTTCTCCGGCATGGACCGAGGGTGTTAACGTGAATGATGAACTGATTGCCCTCGATGATTATCGCCTGTCAGATGATCTGTCAAAATTCCTGGCAATGAAAACTCCCGGAGATAAGGTGAAACTGCTCGTGAGCCGTTCCGGATATCTCAAGTCATTTCTGCTGGAGGTGAAGCAGTCGCCGTTTGTGAAATTTACGCTGGAGTCAGCCGGTGAGACTTCCGCACCACTGAAAGGCTGGCTCACAACGCATGTTAATTGATTATTTAGAGATAATCACGAATTCTGTTCTGCGGTTTTTCGATCTGCCTTCTGCTGTTCCGTTGTCAGCAACAGGCTTGGTTTGACCAAAACCTTTAAAGCTGAGACGGTCGCGTTTGATTCCGCAGCTTACCAGAAATTCGAGCACTGCTTTCGCACGGTCTTCGCTGAGTTTCATGTTCGCTCCGGCATCTCCCACATTATCGGTATGTCCTTGTAATGCCACCCTTAACGCCGGATTTTCCTTGAGGTATTGTGCAAAATCAGCAATGATGTTTTTGTCCTGCTGCATCAGATCCGATGATTCGGTATCAAACAGAATGTTGTTGAGTTTATAGGTACCACCTATTTCAGTTTTCCGCAGATCGAGATCAACTTTCCGGGGTTCGGCATTCAGTGAATCGTTTTTCGAAAAATAACTCGAAGTATAAGCATAACCTTGCTTTTTTACTGTGAGAATGTAATCGTCGTCAAAAAGTACAACAGAAGCATACTTTCCGCTGGTACTGTCATATACTACATCGGCCAGTTGCTGTGTCGCGGTGTTGCGAAGTTCAATCTTTGCCATGGAGGGTACTTCGTTGTTTTCATCTTTCAGGTCGCCTTTGATGAACAGTACCCGGTCGGGACGTGCTTTCTCATGTAAGTCGAACTCAAAAATATCATACCCGCCGTTACCTTTTAATACATCACTTGCAAAGTAGCCTTTCTTCCCATCAGTGCTGACAAAAAAGCCCAACTCATTTCCTTCGGTATTGATGGGATAACCCAGGTTAACCGGTTTCCCCCAGCTGCCGTCGGACTGAAGCTTGCACATATAAATATCGTATCCTCCCATGCCCGGTAAAGCATCGCTGCTGAAATAAAGCGTTTTGTTGTCAGGGTGGATAAAGGGTGTTTTTTCGCTGCCTTCGGTATTGATAGGAGCGCCAATGGGTTTCATGGGCGACCATTTACCACTGGCGTCTTTTTTGCTGACGTAAATGTCACTGGTTTGCGTAATGGAATCGCGGATACTGACAAAGTAAAGGGTTTTCCCGTCTGCGGCTATGCATGGCTGTGAGTCCCATCGGTTGGGGTCGTTGATTTCAGGTCCCACACTTTTCGGCTCCGACCAGACTCCGTTTACTTCATCACTGGTATAAATATCAAAGTTTCCGTTTTTGTTTACGGTAAAGTACAGATGCTTGTTGTCGATGGTGATGCTGGCCCCGCCTTCGTTGTTCGATCCTGCCTTGTTAAACGGCGGAGGCATCGTTTCTCCTTTCTCGAAAGCTTCTCCGCTTTTCCTGCTTACCATGAATTTTTCTACACTGCTGGCAAACAAGGCTCCTTTTTTCTGTTCCTCAAAACGACGGGTGAAAAAGCAGATGTCCTGGTCGGGTGAGATGATGGCGAGATACTCCGGGTCGCCGGTCGAGATGTTTTTTAGCGGCACCGGCTGGAAGGGAACCGGATGCATCATCAGTTTGGCACGGGTGATTTTCTGAGACGCATCGCGCGCATTTTCCTCGCGGACTTTATTGAAGTCGAGAAAGGATTCGAAAAAGGTGATTGCTTTTTCGTATTCCCTGGTTTCGTAGTAATAGTTGGCCAGACGGTAATGCGCATCTGACGAAGCGTCAGGACAGATCTCCAGCAGTTTGGCGTATGCAGGTGCCATGGCTTTGTCGTTGTGCGCCTGCCACGCTGCGTCGCCGAGCAATTTTAAAGCATCGGCATAAACAGAATCTTCGGCTAATGATTTTTCACAGAGCTCACGGATTTCTGAAAAAGGCTTGTGGTCCTTGCGCGCATCTTTTGCCTGTTCGAAATATTTCTCTGCCTTTTTTACCGTAGTGGGCGGACAAAGCGATTTCTGCTGTGCATGGAGCGAACAATTTGCACTCAGTACGATGGCGAGGAGGAGGGCAAGCGGTTTAAATGTTTTTCCGTTCATTTCAGATGCAAAGATGAAGCATATACCTGCCGCCGATCAGCAGGATGATAAAAGGATGTCAACACCGCGTTGTGTTAATTGTTACAGGAATTATAAACGGGTTTCTTGCTAAAAGATTGTTTTAGCGCGAATCACGGCCTGACAGAGATGTGTTTTAAAGCGTTGTAATTGACTATTGTTCAAGTGTTTATAAAAAAAAGAAAGCCGCCTGAATCAGACGGCTTTTCTTTTAAGGATCAATTTTTATTGTTTCACCATTTTCACCACAGCATGATCGCCTACGGCATTACTGTAATGTACAAGGTATAAACCATTGTTCAGATTTCTGCCAATGGTTGCTTCCTGTTGTTGCCCTGTGGTAGATACCGTCTCCACCAGTTTTCCATCTACTGTAAAGATTTCCAGCAAGCCATTCATTGAAGTTTTTGGCAGACGTATTTGTGTCTGATCATGGAAAGGATTTCTTACAACGATCAGCTGCGTTCCGGCAGATGTGTTTTCGGCTACCGACACTACTTCGTCAACAGAAAACAGATCGAGTCCGCCTTCAACGATATTGAATACAGGCCCCGGATCTCCGACATCTACAATCAGTCGCATCGCAGACGAGGGAGTAAGATAGTCTGCAATGCGAATGGTATGTGCTGTCCAGGCAGAGCTGCTGTTGGCGGGACCCAGTAGCTCGAGTGCAACGGTGTTGGTTCCGTCAGTGAGATAAATTTTCATGGAGTCATCCGGTTGTCCGTTGGTGGTACCTCCGTTGTAAAACCAGCGGTTATAGGTTACATGGGGATTCTGATACGTAGTGGCATCAAAGGCAGGCGAAGTCAGGATGGTAGAGCCCTGGTCAACATCATTGTCCCACGGACCTCCGCCGCCGTTATCTGTTACCATGGCAAGGTTGCTGCAATCACCCAACACATCTGAACCGGGATTACAGGTTTGTCCCTGATTGGTAGTGGCTACCGGAACAGCGCGCTCCCAGGCATTGCCACTCGGTCCGCTTATAGTCCAACCGAAATCAAGAGCAAAATCATCGTAGTAACCCTTCACCAGCTGAATACTGATAGGAGAAGTAGCGGCAGTGATGTTCTGGCCGTTGTCACAGTAATTCTGATATCCCCATTTCCCGGCAGTGATCACATAGTTGCCGACGAAGAAGCCGGGAATCGAAAATTGTCCGGATGGATCGGTCTGTATATTTACATTACCCAGTGAACCGTTCAGTTGCACCGTAGCATTTGCAATGGGCTGACCTGTTCCGGCTTCCGTAACCTGTCCGGTAAGCGTAATCTGCTGAACGGAGGAACTGAGCTGAACATTCAGATTGGTAACAATGCCGTTTTGCAGTGATACACCGGTGATGGTTTTGGTATTGTATCCGTTCTTGCTCACCTGAATGGTGTAGGTGCCGGCTGTAGCCAGTCCGGTTTTATATTCGCCGGTAATTTTGGTGTTCTTGGTGATCGATTGGCCCACAATGGTTACAACGGCATTGTTGATGGGTAAACCGGTTACACTGTCGGTAACCATACCTTCCAGATAGCAACCGCGTACATACGTTGGCGTTAGTACGAATAATCCGTTGTCGATATCTGACACCACCAGATTGCCGGATGGGAGAAAAGGGTATACACCCCAGGCTCCGTTGAACCCGTTTCCGCTACCCTGAGGATACGTGTCGTAATGTCCGGTCACAATCATGTTGTCCGGGTGACTCACATCCACGATAGCGATTCCGTCCTTATACCAGCTAATCACTTCATAGTCATTTAAGGTATGCGTATTGTGAATGATCGAACCAGAGCCCGGTGTCAGCTGAATCTGATCAAGTTCAACTATGTTGGATAAGTTGGTGATGTCGTAGGCACCGAGATAAGAGCCTGAATTTTCATCTGTCGTGAATAACACCGTTCCGGCATCATTGAGCCAGGTATTGTGTGTAAATTGGGTAGGGGTGATCTGTGAAGCCAGAACCACAGGATTGCTTTTATTGCTAAGATCATACACAGCAAAATACCCATCATAAATATGCGCTCCCCATAAGGTGTCATTTCTGACATAACCATCATGGATATACGTACCGGGTGTATGGCCTTTGTATACCGGATTCCACGGATCGCTCAGATCCACCACGAGTGCACTGCCGTTGAAGAGATTGGACCCGTAGAGGTACACATATCCCTGATCCACATGTAAGGCATGGATCGTCTGAAGATTGTTGTTCAGTGCCGCGCCACCGTCCCAGTATTTTACAGAGACAGAGTCGGGCAGATAGGAAAGATCTACAATCTGTAATCCGTTGCAGCATCCTTCGGTTGTGACATATGCATAATGCTGCCAGGTTTTCACCTCCCTCCAGATGGAGGAAGTGCCGGGTACATCCACAACGATGGTGGGATTCGCAGGATCGGTTACATCAACAATGGATAAACCCTGTTCGTATCCGACCAGGGCATATTCATTACCGGCGGAGTCAGCATAACCACCTATATTCGATAAGGCATTACCGTTATAAGTCAGGTTCGACCGGAAGGTGACATTCTGTTGTGCGTGAACCGTCATCGCCAGCAGGCAGGCGCAGGTCCACAGCAATAATTTTTTCATGGTTTGTAAGGGCTTGGAGTACCAAAAATACACCTTAATTGTTGTAGTAAAAAACGGTCTTTAAAAAGTACAAGGTTGTGCCCGTTTCATCCCTGATTTCAGAGGGAGAATGATGCAGGACCGGTACTTGGAGTGCGGTGTTCAGCTGGAATGTATCGACTTCATCAGATTGTCCTTGTAACTGCTGCCGATCGGCAGGCGGATCTGACGGAGTTCCAGTTCATTGCCGGCGATCGATTTAATGGACCGGGCGTTCACGATATAACTTTTGTGGATGCGGATGAATTGTTCAGCAGGCAGGCTTGATTCGAAGAATTTCATCGTGTGCAGCGTGACGATCATTTTTTCGCGGGTGAAAATCTTCACGTAATCCTTCATGCCTTCGATATAATCGATATCATCAAAATTGATCCGGATGAGTTTCTGATCACTTTTCACAAACATGTAATCGGGCCGATTATTTTTTTCTGCCGGATTTTGCTGACGTACACGGTCAATGCCTTTGTTTACAGCCTTGATAAAGCGTTCCAGCGATACCGGCTTGACGAGATAATCCACCACATCCAGTTCATAACCTTCCAGTGCGAAATCGGGGTGAGCTGTTGTGATAATGACGGCCGGTGCTTTGCGCAGAGAACGCAGAAAGTCGAGGCCTGAAATGACCGGCATCGAGATGTCGAGAAACATCAGATCGATGGTTTCATGGTTCAATACCTCAAATGCTTCCAGTGCATTGCTGCATTTGGTCACCAGCTCCAGTTCGCGGATGTTTTCAAGATATTTTTCAATGACTTCCTGTGCGAGCGGCTCGTCATCTACGATGATGCATTTTAACCGGGTCATGATAATTTTAGGTGAAGGTCGACGGAAAATAATTCTCCGTCGTTGGTTATACTGAGTTCATGTTGCTGCGGATAAAGGATGGACAGCCGCTTCTGAACATTGTTGAGTCCGATGCCTGCATCCGCATTGTGAATTCCCTGTTGCTCATTGTTGCCGATGCTGTTCTTGCTGGAAAAATGGATGGCATTGGGCGTTATCGTAAACCGGATGTGTACAAATCCGTCTGAAAACCGTTTGTCGATGCCATGCTTGAAGGCGTTTTCCGTAAAGTCAATGAAAAGGAGCGGTGCAATCATCATATCGTCGGGGTTGCCTTCAACTTCCAGACTTATATCGTAACGGTTGTGGTAGCGTATCTTCTGCAATTCGACATAATTACTGATAAAATCGAGTTCTTTCTGCAGTGCTACGCGTTCGTGATTCGACTGGTAGAGTACATACCGCATGATGTCTGACAGCTTTAACACGACCGCCGAGGCCTGATCGGAGTTTTTCAGCGTGAGCGAGTACAGGTTGTTCAGGGTGTTGAAGAGGAAATGCGGATGGATCTGCGCTTTGAGGGCGTTGAGCTCCAGCTGCAGCTTTTCTTTCTGCACCTTCAATAATTCTGTCTGGGTGATAAAGGCAATGAGGGTATACTTTAACGCATAGGTGAGGATAACCACGATAAGCCCTTCCAGCATATCGAAATTGGGCGTGATATTGGTTACAAAGCGGATCATCCGCTCCGGCATCTCGGGTCGGGGCAGATGCATCAGCAGGAAATAGTTGAGCCGCGAATACAATACAATGCCAATGGCAGTGAGGAGAAAATAGGTGATGTATTGTTTTTTGTTGAGCAGACGGGGAACCAGCAGGTATAAGTGGGCATATACTAACGGTAACTGACTGACGAAAACAATGCCGGTGTAGATGAGTCCCCAGTTGATGCCCCATACCGTATACGCATCGTAAAAGGAACGGGTGAGCCAGACCGACCAGAATAAAACGTGCAGAATGATACTTTGCACCTTTTTATTCGGAACCTTCGTATTGTACTTCTCTATCAGCCGGTCAATCATCTATTCAAATATACAAGGAATTCAGCCCGGAAGGAATGGATTTAGCTGAATACAGTCACTTCGTCGACCAATGCTGTTGCTGAAACGATGTTTTGAAAGAATCCGCTCCAAACAAAAAGAGCTGCCAATGCTGACAGCTCTTTCGTTATTGTGATCGGATCAGGCTTCGGCCATTTTCTTGGCGTGACGTTTCCGTTCGTTTTCATCGAGATGGATCTTGCGCATGCGCAGCGATTTTGGAGTAATCTCGAGGTATTCGTCTTTTTCGATGTATTCCATCGATTCCTCGAGCGAGAAATTTGTTTTCGGTGCGATACGTACGTTATCATCACTGCCGGAAGCACGCATGTTGGTGAGTTTCTTTGCTTCGCAGAGATTGATTACGAGATCGTCGGGTCGGATATGTTGCCCAACAATCTGTCCGGCATAAATCTGATCACCCGGATCAATGAAGAAAAATCCGCGATCCTGCATACGATCGATCGAGTAGGGTGTAGAGGTGCCCGTTTCCTTGGCCAGCAATACTCCGGAAATCCGGCCCTGAATACTGCCTTTCCACGGTTCAAAGCGTGAGAATCGATGCGCCATGATGGCTCTTCCTGCTGTTGCGGTAAGAATATTGCTGCGCAGACCAATCAGTCCGCGGGCGGGAATTTCAAACTCTAAATGCTGGAGATCACCTTTCGGTTCCATGACTTTGAGTTCTCCTTTCTTCATGGTGACCAGCTCAATTACTTTTCCGGCCACTTCTTCCGGTGCGTCCACAGTAAGATGTTCTACCGGTTCGTGGCGAATACCGTCAACCTCCTTGATAATTACCTGCGGCTGTCCAACCTGTAATTCGTAGCCTTCGCGACGCATGGTTTCAATGAGAATGGATAAATGCAGTACGCCACGGCCGAAAACGAGATAGGAATCAGGCGAATCAGTTTCCTGAATACGCATGGCCAGATTCTTTTCAAGCTCCTTATAAAGACGGTCGCGCAGGTGACGGGAGGTTACAAATCGACCTTCTTTGCCAAAAAACGGCGAATTGTTGATGGTAAACAGCATACTCATAGTGGGCTCGTCTACTGCAATCGGTTTGAGTGCTTCGGGGTTTTCGAAATCAGCAACCGTATCTCCAATGTCGAAATCTTCAATGCCGGTAAGTGCGCAAAGATCTCCGCAGAATACTTCCTGCGTTTTTGCACGGCCCAGTCCTTCGAAAACAAAGACTTCCTTCACCCGCATTTTTTTGATTGTACCATCTTTCTTCACGAGCGAAACCGGCTGATTTTCTTTGATCGATCCGCGGGATACTCTTCCAATTGCGATACGACCTACATAGGTGGAGAAATCGAGCGAGGTGATGAGAAGTTGTGGTGTACCTTCTACTTTTTCAGGCTCAGGGAAATATTCAATGATGGTGTCCAGCAAGGGCATGATGGTGTCCGTCGGCGTTTTCCAGTCGTGACTCATCCAGCCATGTTTCGATGAGCCGTATACCGTGGGAAAATTGAGCTGATCTTCGTTGGCATCAAGGTGGAAGAATAAATCAAAAACCTTTTCATGTACTTCGTCGGGGCGACAATTCTCTTTGTCTACTTTGTTGATGACCAGAATGGCTTTCTTGCCCATCTCGAGTGCCTTCGACAGTACAAAACGGGTCTGAGGCATTGGACCTTCAAACGCGTCAACCAGCAGCAGTACTCCATCTGCCATATTCATCACGCGTTCCACTTCTCCTCCGAAATCGGCGTGACCCGGTGTGTCGATGATGTTGATCTTTACTCCCTTGTATTGAACAGAAACGTTTTTTGCGATGATCGTAATGCCTCGTTCGCGCTCCAGGTCATTATTGTCGAGGATCAGCTCTCCCGATTTTTCAGTGTCGCGGATCAGCTCGGTTTGATGAAGAATTTTATCGACCAGCGTGGTTTTTCCGTGGTCAACGTGGGCAATAATGGCAATGTTGCGTATGGATTGCATGATGAAGAAACGAGGTTTTGTTGTAACTCGTTGTTTTTCAGATTATTAATTTCACTTGTTTGCAGGTGCAAAGATAGGCTTTTCATTTGTAACCTCACAGGAATATTTATTGGAGCGTACCCTCCGTACCCGGCAGCTGCAAAAAAAAAGCGCAGGAGTCAGGAACCCCCACGCTTTACTCTCCAACTATTATTTTTCAGGCTACATCGCGTTTTTGTGCTGATGCAGCGGCGATATGTCCGGTAATTATTTTGGCCCCCTGGCGAATTTCAGGTACTGCCACTGCTTCCCATACCACTCCCCGCATGAGCGGGCCCAGTACATAAATCCGATCGTTCACGTTGCCGTTGGCATCGATGACTTTTCCGTCTATAGTGGCATCAGGACCCAATCCGGATGCTGAATTTCGGATTAGTCCCTTGCCCGCCAGCGACCGGAGGAAGGGATTGGAGGATTGCTCTACATTGAGAACTGGCCCTACGCAGTTGAAAATGCGTTGTACTGAATACGGATGATTGCTCTGGTTACGGCTGGTGATCGTAACGTTGATTCCAGCTGCAGTTGATGAAAGTGCGCTGATTTTTCCTCCATGGAGGATCAGACGTCCCTCTGCACAGGCTTGCTGTAGGCGGAGATACACAGGAAATGGAATGCGGTGCCTGAGCTTAGACCAGTGATGCTGCAGGTGTCGCAGAAAACGGTGTTTCTCTTCAGCCGTGAAGTTAAACCATAGTTCCTGCGAATAGGGGCGAATATCTTCCAGCACGGGTTCTTCCCAGCCTTGCGGATCAGGATGATCTTGTATACGTTGTTTGATGACACTGAAAAGCGTTGACAGATCACCCGGAATGCGAAACGCGGGATCGGTTTTTACCGCAGGTTTTACTGCCGGATGTGCCATGGGCAGATGTCCGTGCTTCGAGAGGGCGATTATGCGTCCTTTGAAATCCGGTGTCAGCGTACTGAGTACCGTATCTACCATTGTGAGGCCTGTGCCGATTATCAGTACATCCTGATCGTTTTTTAAGTCCGGCATTTGATCGAGCCAGGGATTGACGTGAATGCGATCGTCAGGTGGCAACTGCGCCAGTCCAGGAAGGGTAACAGGAGCTTCAATTCCGGTAGCGATGCAGATGCGCGTGGCATGAATGGTGACCGCTGTATCGGTATGAATAGCATAGTTGTAGTTTCCTTCTACACTTGTGGCAAATGCAGTGATCCAGTCGATATGGAAATCCTGTGACCGGGAGGCCAGTGCGTTCTCCAGTGTTTCTTCGAGGTATCTTCCGTACAGGTATCGGGGAACGAAGGCATCTTTTTCAGGATCAGCGCCAAGTGCTTCCGGGTATTCCGGTTGTTTTCGTAACCATTCAATGAAATGGTCGGGCCGGTCGGCATAGGCACTCATCCGTCCGGCTCTGACGTTTAAAAGATGCCTTGGGTCCTTTGTGCTATAGGCAACGCCTTTGGCTGCGGCATGGCCTTTCTGCAGTACAGCCACAGAAACCGGGTAACGGGTTTGGTCGAGGAGATGGAGGAGGAGGAGTGTGCCGGAGGCGCCTCCGCCGATGATAGCAAGATCGTAGGTGTGGGGATGCAGGACTGACATACAGACTGGCGTTTTTGCGGAGTTCTTTCTGCCTGCAGACTACCGCTGCGGCGGAAAAGAAACGGTGGTTCGTCTTTTAAACTTGTAATGTCTATAGGTTATATAGGCTTTACAAATATACAAGATGAAACCATGGCAGTCAATACCCCTTGGGTGAAAATGGTTCAGGGCAGGGTAAACGTTTTCTTTTTGCTTTTCTGGTCAGGGCCGATTTGCGTTGTAAAACATCGGCCAGACTGACATTGTCCAGAATCTGATTCGTTGCTTCACGGACTTCTCCAAAAACCTGCCGGAGTCCGCAGGTTACTTCATCGGTACATTCCTCGCAGGGAGCATAATATTTATAGGAGACACAAGGTACCAGGGCAATGGGGCCATCCAGCAGGCGAATGACATGCCCCAGTAAAATATCCTCCGGTGCTTTATTCAGCATATAGCCACCTGTTTTCCCCAGTTTGCTGCGGAGGATGCCATCTTTCCGCAATTCAAGTAAGATAGCCTCCAGAAATTTCTGAGGAAAACCTTGTGAATCGGCGATTTCAGAAATCCGTAATGCACCTTGTGATTGGTTTTCGGCAAGATACTCAAGGGCTTTCAGCGCGTATTTGGCTTTTTTAGAGAGCATATAGGCAAAGGAAGTCTATTCCTGTGCACCGGGCAATATTTTAGAAGATAGATTTCCGGTAAATATCAGACCCCAGTTGTTGAAAATTGTGAATAGCAAGATTCCAGGCACAAGAACAACTTGCCATTTCTTTCTTGTCGATAGAGCCTCTGTGTCATAGCATTTCGTTCTTCTTTTTGGGTCTTTCAGAAAATTATACCTACCCAATAACCAGGTATGATTATAATACCCCTGAGAGAACAACTTGCCGGAGGCGATCAGTATTATTCCGATGATGCTAAGTGCCTTTTTCATCGAATGATTGCCAGTTTCTTCGCACTCCTTTCATACCCGCTCCTTACCACTGCTGTATAAACTCCTTCGCTCAAGCTTGGTAAACCAACATACTGCAACGTACTCCAAGGCGGTAAATTCATTTTATACACCAGCTGACCGGTGATATCGTAAAGTTCAAAAATGCCTGATTTGTTTTCCGGGAGCAGATAAATAATTTTTACCGGAATATCAGCAACAGGGTTGGGTGAAATCCCGAAATGAAAATCATGCTGATGCTCCTCAATTCCCAAACCCAGTGTATCACAAACACTACCCACTACTGGCCCCAAATTGTAATTGGGATGGTTGGGGATTGACCAAAAATTCCAAACGCCTAAATTCACGGCATGTTGTCGTACATCACAGGCCAAACCGGCACTATCCGGGTAGTTGATTTCATGTAGATGCTGTGTTCCATTACCGGTGGTGAGGTAAATTTTGCCGTTGGCGGCAAGATATTGTTCCATAAAAGTTGTAGACAATGCAGGAAATAAATAGTAAAATCCGTCATATGTTGCCACGGTATCTACAATATGGCTACTTACATTTATCTGAAAAATATTTTGAGTGGAATTGACATATAACTTTGAACCATCTGGTGAGAAAGAGAGGCCCCAAAGGTAATATCCGTTAGTTACCGGAATAACTATGACATTAGAAAACGTTCCGTTACAGCGATCAAAATCGCATAATACAACGGAACTGTTTTGGGTGGTTGGATTATCGTAAATATTGAAAGCTAATTTGTCACCAGTATTGGAAAAAACGGGATTCCCAATACTACCATGACTAGAAATATAATTGCCTAATGTAATTATACTTGTGTCAAGAATTCCAGTGTTTGTGAATAAAACACGTCGAATAGCTGGTGCACCATCTTTTAATGCTAAAATCCACCAATCACGACCATTTGCATGTTTGCAGGCTGTAATACCTTCACTGAGCGTATCAACCAGGACTATGACATTTTTAAAATTAGAATCAACGCCACCCAAACCACCATCAAGGCTCATGTCAATGATTGACAAGAACAACTCTCCGCTTGGGTAAACTGATGAATTTGAAGTACCCGTTTGGTGAAATAATGCAAATTTTGTTGAATCGCCAGGTACCGGCAAGAAGAAATTGGCTTTACTTAAATAAAGTCCATTAGGATTCGTGTTTACACTAACTCCCGGATTCAACCCACTACCATTCTTCATCGTATCGTTTGTGGCATTTGCTATCCATACACCATTGCTGCTCATTAAAAAATTGCCATTCGCATCACAAATATTTCCTTGTGTATCGTTGAAGGCCATCTTTCTATACTCCTGCGCATATTGATACCCCAAGGTATCAAAAACTAGCCTGCCTTTCGCGATGGTTTGCAACCATTGGTCGCCGATCAACCACTGATGATTATACCCCCCCTGACTAAAGCAGTTGAAGAATGTCAATAAGAAAATAACCACCAATACACCTTCTCTCATTTTACAACAAGCAGTTTTGAATGATATACCACGCCTGAATCGCAGATTGCCTCAATATTATAAAGACCAGATGGATTGTCAATCAATTGAAGTTCGTAAGTCAAAGTTGGGTTCGAAAGTTTAATTTGCCTTACCAACTTTCCAAAAGTGTCTATTATACGTACAATATTGATTTTACAATTTACTCCTTCTATATTTAATGTTACTTTTCCGGAGGTTGGGTTTGGCACAACGACCAATTGACCTTCGGTTGTGGGTAAACCTGAAGAGTTCATTTCCCGATAATACCCTTGATTAAGGCACACATTCAAATCATCATATTCAATGCTGTCATTGAACAATGCTTCAAAGAATCGTGCGCGATACACTGAATGCCCTCCTTGCTGAGGGCATTGAGCTGCAATAAGCGAAATGGTTTCTCGGTAGTTGTTCAGACTATCCGGTCCAAACCGATCATAAATTAATTGAATGTCATTTATAGTCCGTTCATTGTTCAACGGCAAGTCCGTTGATGTAATTAACTCATTATACAATCCGGCTTTGGCAGTTAAATTGTTTAACGTTTTCATCTAACAATTACCTTACGATTACCAATTTCTTCACACTCCTTTCATACCCACTCCTTACCACTGCCGTATAAACCCCTTCGCTCAACTCTGGTAAATCAACATACTGCAACGTGCTCCAGGGTGGTAAATTCATTTTATATACGAGCTGACCTGTCATGTTATACACTTCAAAGATACCTGATTTGTTTTCCGGGAGCAGGTAAATAATTTTTACCGGACCTTCTGCAACAGGATTGGGTGAAATCCCGAAATGAAAATCATGCTGCATCTCCGGCAATCCAACTCCCAGCGTATCACATACACTACCCACCACAGGACCTAAGTTGTAGTTAGGGTGATTGGGGACTGCTCGTAAATGAAGGTAACTTCCCAAATCAATCGCGTGTTGTTGCAGATCACAAGCTACACCGGCACTATCCGGGTAGTTCATTTCATGAATGTGTTGGACGGAACTTCCGCTGGTGATGTATATTTTACCATTTGCCGCCAGGTACATGTTCCAAAACGAAGTGGCGCAACAGGTAAGATTGGGAGGTGAAATGAATCCATCGTAAGTAGCTATTGTATCAGCAACATATGTGGACAGATCTATTTGATACACCTTGCTGCTGCTACAGGTGTAAACAAATTTAGTTGTCGGACTAAAACATAATCCCCATCCAATCCCTCCATTTGAAACGTCTACTTCATGAGGATTTGAAAAAACTCCTGTGCATCGGTCGAAATCAAGTATTTGAACAAAATTATCAATTATTGCCCCACCATCTGTTTTATTTGTAACAAACTTATTTCCGTCAGGAGAAAAACTTATTTGACGTGTACTTCCAAGTGAAGGAGTGACATTCAGCTGTTGTGTTAGCACTGTATCGATACCATCTGGTGTAAATAATAATGAAAAGACGACATCACTATTGTCTTTCTGGACAGCTATCCACCAATCTCTGCCATTCGCATGCTTACATGATGCAATTCCCCAACCTAAAGTATCACTAAATACGACTTGGTTTTTTGTAATTACTTCTCCAAGTCCACTGTCACCTGTTATATCAATTACAGTATATAGTAAATCATATGCCGGGTAATAGGAACCATTTGATACAGCGGTATGATGAAACAACACATACTTTGTTGAGTCGCCTGGGTACGGTAAAAAAACAGCATTTGAACTCATCGGCAATCCATACGGCCAACTACCGGTAACTCCGCCTGGATTCAAACCCGCGCCGTTCATCATCGTATCGTTATTCGCATTGGCGATCCAGATACCGTTGGTGCTCATCAGGAAATTCCCCTGAGCATCGCAGATGGTGGCTTCGGTGCCAAGGAATGGCATTTTCCTGTATTCAACAGAATGGGTGTATCCGGCAGAATCAATTACCATCCGGCCTTTGGGATCTTGTAAGAAAAAGAAATTCCCAAGAAGCCAGGTATGATTATAATACCCCTGAGAGAACAACTTGCCGGAGGCGATCAGTATTATTCCGATGATGCTAAATGCCTTTTTCATCGAATGATTGCCAGTTTCTTCGCACTCCTTTCATACCCGCTCCTTACTACGGCTGTGTACACTCCTTCACTCAACCGCGGAAGTTCCACCAACTGCAATGTGCTCCAGGGTGGTAAATTCATTTTATACACCAGCTGACCGGTAATATCATACACCTCAAAGATGCCTGAATTGTTTTCCGGGAGCAGGTAGATGATTTTAACCGGACCATCAGCAACAGGATTGGGTGTAATCCCGAAATGAAAATCATGCTGCATCTCCGGCAATCCAACTCCTAGGGTATCACATACACTACCCACCACAGGGCCTAAGTTGTAGTTAGGGTGATTGGGTACAGCACGTAGTTGTGCATAGCCTAAGCTGATAGCATGTTGCTGTAAATCGCAAGCAGTTCCGGCACTATCAGGATAGTTCATCTCGTGGAGATGTTGTACCCCATTCCCGCTGGTAATGTAAATTTTACTATTCGCAGCTAAATACATTTCCCAGAATGATGTTGAACAACAAGTTAAATTAGGAGGAGATATAAAACCATCGTAATAGGCAATTGTATCAGACGTTAAACTATCCGTATTAATTTGAAAAACTTTGGTACTTGTGCAAGTGTATAAATTGTTCCCTGATGTACTAAATGCTAACCCCCACAAATATTCGGCATTTGTCATTTGAATAGAAGTTTCGTTATAAATATTACCTGTACAACGATCAAAATTGGCTGTAACAATGAAACTATTATGGTTCACTGAGTCATAAGTAGTATATGCAAATCGATCTCCAGAATTATTAAATGGAAATTGGGTAGCATTAAACCATGAATAATGAGCATTGTAAAGAGTTTGTGAAGAAACAATATTCCCGTTGGGAGTTAAAAGTACTTTATAAATTTTGCTTGAATTGTGCTTTGAACATATAATCCACCAATCTCTACCATTTGCATGCTTCACACATCCAAAACCCCAGTTTAAAGTGTCTTGAAAAATTGCTGAGTTCTTTAGTACCACAGCTCCCAATCCACCATCTTGATTAATATCTACAATTGAGATTAATAATTCAAAAGAGGGATATCCCACTCCCATTGCAGAACAAGTATGATGAATCAATGCATATTTAGTTGAATCATCTGGAAAAGGCAAGAAGATTGCATTTGTTGTCATGGGTAATCCAAACGGCCATTGGCCTGTATAGCTTGATGGGTTTAATCCCGACCCATTCAACATCGTATCATTATTAGCATTAGCTATCCAGATACCGTTGGTACTCATTAGGAAATCCCCTTGTGAATTACAAATGGTGGCTTCGGTTCCTTTGAATGACATTTTTCTGAATTCGCCTGTATGAACGTATCCAGTATCTGAAAACTCGATACGACCTTTAGGGTCTTGTAAAAAGTTGTAACTACCTAACAACCACGTATGATTATAGAATCCCTGAGCATAAAGTTGAGAGCTATTTGCAACAAGAATTATCCAGAAGATAAGCACATTTTTCATTTTTCAATCACAAGTTTTTTAAACATTTGCCGCCCATTGGATTCTGTTATTACAACTGTGTATAATCCTTGATGAAGTGCTGCAACTGAAAACTGCATTGTATTAATGATGCCGGTGAATTCTTTTCTGAGAACTTCCTGTCCTAAACAATTTATGAGTTTTATCAAGTATGATTTTACTTCATGTTCATCCATGACAACCTGAACCAAATTACTGGCCGGATTCGGCTGCAAAATACAATCAAAGCTTGGTATTCCATTATGAAATTGGTTAGCTACACGCAGAATACCTTGCTGCATACAAGTGCTAGCATCATCATACTCAATAGAATCATTTATCAGTTTGATCAGATTCCGGGCAGCAAATACAGCCGGCCCGCCAGCAGAAGGGCATTGTATGGCTATTTGAATTAAGGATTCAAAGTTGCTTGAAATTGCTGGGAGTCCACTTTGTTTAAACAACAACTTAATACTTTCAACCTCCTTAGAATTTGCGTCAGGAACTTGTTGGGGCGAAATAGATTCGTTTAACTGTTCTTTTATAATTTGTTTGCTGTTCAGATCAAGGATATAGCTTTCCTGTATCTCATTTAGCTCCATTTTTATTTCCTCTATTCGGCCAAGGATATTTTCTTTCAGCTGAACCAAACTAGTGTCATTCAAAATTATATTTAACGAATCGATCGAAGCAATACTATCTGAAAGAACTTTAAACTGGTCTAATAATCCACTTACCTCTACACTTCTGTTTGCAAGAGAAAGTTTGATTTCTTCACCTACGGAATCAATTTGATACATTATTCCTTCTGATGAATATTCCTTGTCATCAAGATAATCCGAATAGGCAGAAATACTTCCTGCATTCGGGTCTGTTTTCAAATCTGCATATATCAACTGTGAAGCTATTTGTTTGGATTCCGGAATAAATAAAGAGCTGATACTGCTATCACTAATCACTCGCATACGCAATTGATCATCTCCCCAATCACCGGAGCCCTGAATAGCTGCAATACAAACATTGGAACGGCTGCAATCAAAATTTGCCCCACTATTTTGCGGGTCAAACCATCCATTATTATCCACATAGAAAGGGGACGATAAATTACTCAGAGGAATAGTTGGATTATGGGCTGCAACAGTGATGTTTGTTGTAAACAGGGAAGATCGTAACGATTGAATGTTTGCATCATTCAAATTCACAGCGCCAAAACCACTGGTATATTTTAAAGCATTCAGCCATATATTTCCGTGATATAATTGAATTGAACTGTCAGGTTGTTTTCCAATGATGGCCTCCGTATTCAGATACAACCCGCAATACGCATTACCCATGTAGTTACCTTTTAACCGTGTTCCTACACAGGCTGCTCCTTCAAAACGGAAGGAGTAACCCACACTGTCAGCAACATTACATTTCAATGAATCGAAGGGCGATTGAGTTACCCGATATCCATATCGTAAAGTGTCAGTTGCCGTATGCCCTGCCACATGGTTGCACGATAAAAAGTTGCCGCCACCACCACCCAAGTCAATGCCGGTAGTTGTAGGGGCCGTGTACGTCAATGGCTTTTGTAGCTCTATCGTGTTGAAGGTGATTTGAGCATTGCAGACGCCGGCTGTTTGTATGCCCGCTGTAGCATTTAACAGGCGAACGCTGTTGCCATTGATAATATAAGAAGTGGTATGGTGCAAATTGGATTCACCGGCGTAGATCCCGATCGCACTTTTTTCTTTGTTCAGCAGGGTAATATCGTTGTACTCTACATTGATGTTATCACAACCATCATTTTCCATCAAACGAATGCCGTAATTATAGGCATTAATGGTATTGGCGGTAAGGTAACTCTGCAATCCAATATCCAGGTATTGCTCGTCGATGCCATAATCAACTGTGTCAAACAGGCAGCCATTAATCTCTGTATAGGTCACGGCTGCATAAACCCCGCAGCGGGAGTTGGTCACATTGGCACTTCCATCAGGGTTAGGCATAAGTGCCAAAGCAGATGGTGCAGCCTGCTCGGATTCATTGTCGCCAACGATGCTGATCGCGCTTCCGTTCTGGTTGGAACCGTTGTGGTAAAAAGGAATCAGTTGAATATTGTTGAACGTTGAATTGTAAACTTTGAGACTGCTTCTGTTGGCACGTATACCATTGTTCATGTTGAAGAAATGATTCCTGGCCAGATGATCTCCGCCAAGATTCAACACTACATCATTAAGTACGAGTCCGGCATAGGGCGCTGTTCCATGTGCAGGCTGGTGGCTGTAGTCAGGTTTAAAGGGAGCGTTCATCCCGATATTGGCACCGTTAATAGATAGGTGAGTTGCAGAGGTGCAGAATTTCAAAGTTGCAGAGGTATTGTATTTCAAAGTTACAATGCGATTGGGGATGTGAATAATGGAACCGGATTTTCCTGTTATAGCGTTTATGGACAATATTTTGTAAAAATTCAACATCATTCCATCACCACCAGTTTCTTCGCACTCCTTTCATACCCGCTCCTTACTACGGCTGTATACACTCCTTCACTCAACCGCGGAAGTTCCACCAACTGCAACGTACTCCAGGGCGGTAAATTCATTTTATACACGAGCTGACCTGTCATGTTATATATTTCAAAGATACCTGATTTGTTTTCCGGGAGCAGGTAAATGATTTTTACCGGGCCATCCGCAACGGGATTGGGCGAAATCCCAAAATGAAAATCATGCTTAATTTCCGACAAGCCCACACTAAGCGTATCACATACACTACCAACCACGGGCCCCAAATTGTAGTTGGGGTGATTGGGGACAGCCCGCAAATGCTGATAACTTCCCAGATCAATTGCATGTTGTTGCAGATCACAAGCTACACCGGCACTATCCGGGTAGTTCATTTCATGGATGTGTTGGACGGAACTACCGCTGGTGATGTAGATTTTACCGTTAGCCGCCAAATACATATTCCAAAAAGAAGTGGCACAACAGGTAAGATTGGGAGGTGAAATGAATCCATCGTAATAGGCCACTGTGTCCACAGTTAAACTATCCGTATTAATCTGAAATACTTTGGAACTTGAACAGGCATACAAGTATTTCCCGCTTGCACTAAAGGCCGTTCCCCACAAATAGCTTCCATAAGTCAACTGAATGGTAGTGTCGTTGTAAATATTTCCTGTGCAGCGGTCGAAATTAGCTGTAACAACGTAACTATCATGACTTATTGAATCATAAGACGTATAGGCAAATCGATCCCCATTACTACTAAAGGGCATTTGAGAAGCGCTATACCAAGCGTAATGTGCATTGGGTAACGTTTGAATACTAAAATTCGAACCGTTTGGTGTAAGCAATATTTTTATTAAGTTTTTTGTATTATGCTTTACCATTAGAAACCACCAATCCCTACCATTGGCATGTTTCACACAACCAATTCCCCAATTGAGTGTATCCTCCAAAACAATTTCATTTTTACTATTAACACCACCTAAGCCGCTATCCAACTGCATATCAATTGTAGTTTTAAACAATTGGAATGCCGGATAACTTGCAGCATATTGATCTTGGGAGTGATGAACCAGGAGATACTTGCCTGTATCACCTGGAAAAGGTAAAAACACAGCATTTGCCACCATCGGCAATCCATACGGCCAACTACCGGTAACTCCGCCTGGATTCAAACCCGTGCCGTTCATCATCGTATCGTTATTCGAATTGGCGATCCAGATACCATTGGTACTCATCAGGAAATTTCCCTGTGCATCGCAAATGGTGGCTTCTGTGCCCCAGAATGACATGGGTCTCATCTCAGGAGTATGGATATATCCGCTTGAATCAAACACTATCCTTCCATTGGGGAACCCAGCGAAGGGGTTGTTCCCCGTTAGCCATACATGATTATAATACCCCTGCGACAATAACTTACCGGAGGCGATCAGTATTATTCCGATGATGATAAATGCCTTTTTCATCGAATGATAACCAATTTAGAGGACATGCTGTTCCCGTTTGACTCCATTAATCTTATCGTGTAGAGGCCGTTTGGAATTGATGATACGGATACCAACAAATTGTTAATCATGTTGACATCACCTTTTTCAAAGACAATTTCCCCCATACTGTTATAGATTTGGAGCAAGTAGCGGTGCACTTCTTTCTGATCAAGTAAAATTGTTATCTCTGTACTCGCCGGATTGGGAACTACTGCGAATGAGTTTGCATGGTTTGTGCTATTTTGTTGTGCAGCCAATCGCAAAATGCCCATTTGAGAGCAGGTACTTGCATCGTCATATACTATGGAGTCATTAACCAGTCGAATCATGTTTCTGGCCACGAACACTGATGGACCTCCGGAAGAAGGACATTGCAAGGCTATAGGAACTAAAGATTCATAATTGCTTAAGATGGCATTCGTGCCATTTTGTTTATATATCAAACTGATCCGATCCACTTCTTTTTGGTTTGCATCCGGGATCTGTTGTGAAACTAGAGCTTGATTTAACTGGCCTTTGACGGCATTCGCGTTGCTTTGAAGATGCGAGCTTTCAGAATACCATGTATAGATTTGCTCTTTGATACTTTCCAGTTGAATCAAAATTGATGGTTTATATAGCAACAACAAGGAATCGCTGTTTTGTAAGAAAGAAGAATCTATCGCCATCAAGCTGTCGGAAAGACTCTCCAGCTGCACTAAGAGTTGGTCGAGTTCCAGATTCTTGTTGATTTGATCGGTTTTCAGAACAGATGCCACAGAATCACTTTTATACAGTATTCCTTCTGACAGGCTTTCTTTTTCAGAGAGAAATTCTGCATAGGCGGTAACATCCCATGCGGATGAGTCGGTTTTTAACTCTGCATACACCAGTTGCGAAGCAATTTGTTTTGATTCTGGTATGAACAAAGAACTCACATTACTGTCATTCACTACTCTCATACGTAACTGATCATCCGGAGGTAAATCACCTGAATCCTGGAGTGCAGCCATGCAAACATAGGAATGCTGGCAGTCGAAACTATTTCCAGACGGCAATCGGTTAAACCACTGGTCATCATTCACCAAAAACGGCAGCGGAAATGTGATTCCGGGTATTATCGGGTTATGAGCGTTAACATAGATGTTGGTTGTGAATAGTGAGTTGAAAAGATTCAGCTGATTTAACGCATTCATATTCACTGCCCCAAAACCACTGGTATATCGGATTGGATCCAACCATACATTTCCGTGATAGGGCGGGTTAGAACTATCCGGCTGCTGGCCGATGATGGCATCTTGATTCAGATACAAACCGCAATACGCATTGCCCATGTAATTACCCTTCAACAGGGTGTTTTTGCAGGCAACGCCTTCAAAGCGGAAGGAATAACTGGTACTGTCGGCCACGTTGCATTGTATGGTATTCCCTTGCGATTGTGCGATGCGGTAACCGTATCTGGGTACACTGTCAACTGTATGACCTGATACATGGTTGCACGATAAAAAGTTGCCGCCACCACCACCCAAGTCAATGCCGGTAGTTGTAGGGGCCGTGTACGTCAAAGGCTTTTGTAGTTCTATGGTGTTAAAAGTGATCTGCGCATTGCAGACGCCGGCAGTTTGTATCCCCGCTGTAGCATTTAACAGGCGAACGCTGTTGCCATTGATAATATAAGAAGTGGTATGGTGCAAATTGGATTCACCGGCGTAGATCCCGATCGCACTTTTTTCTTTGTTCAGCAGGGTAATATCGTTGTACTCAACATTGATGTTATCACAACCATCATTTTCCATCAAACGAATGCCGTAATTATAGGCATTAATGGTATTGGCGGTAAGGTAACTCTGCAATCCAATATCCAGGTATTGCTCGTCGATGCCATAATCAACAGTGTCAAACAGGCAGCCGTTAATTTCTGTATAGGTCACGGCTGCATAAACCCCGCAGCGGGAGTTGGTCACATTGGCACTTCCATCAGGGTTAGGCATAAGTGCCAAAGCAGATGGTGCAGCCTGCTCGGATTCATTGTCGCCAACGATGCTGATCGCGCTTCCGTTCTGGTTGGAACCGTTGTGGTAAAAAGGAATCAGTTGAATATTGTTGAACGTTGAATTGTAAACTTTCAGATTGCTTCTGTTGGCACGAATACCATTATTCATGTTGAAGAAATGATTCTTACCCAGATGATCTCCGCCAAGATTCAACACTACATCATTAAGTACGAGTCCGGCATAGGGCGCTGTTCCATGTGCAGGCTGGTGGCTGTAGTCAGGTTTAAAGGGAGCGTTCATACCGATATTGGCACCGTTAATAGATAGGTAAGTTGCAGAGGTGCAGAATTTCAAAGTTGCAGAGGTATTGTATTTCAAAGTTACAATGCGATTGGGGATGTGAATAATGGAACCGGATTTTCCTGTTATAGCGTTTATGGACAATATTTTGTAAAAATTCAACATCATTCCATCACCACCAGTTTCTTCGCACTCCTTTCATACCCACTCCTTACCACTGCCGTATAAACCCCTTCGCTCAACTCTGGTAAATCAACATACTGCAACGTGCTCCAGGGTGGTAAATTCATTTTATATACGAGCTGACCTGTCATGTTATACACTTCAAAGATACCTGATTTGTTTTCCGGGAGCAGGTAAATAATTTTTACCGGACCTTCTGCAACAGGATTGGGTGAAATCCCGAAATGAAAATCATGCTGCATCTCCGGCAATCCAACTCCCAGCGTATCACATACACTACCCACCACAGGACCTAAGTTGTAGTTAGGGTGATTGGGGACTGCTCGTAAATGAAGGTAACTTCCCAAATCAATCGCGTGTTGTTGCAGATCACAAGCTACACCGGCACTATCCGGGTAGTTCATTTCATGAATGTGTTGGACGGAACTTCCGCTGGTGATGTATATTTTACCATTTGCCGCCAGGTACATGTTCCAGAAGGAGGTGGCGCAACAGGTAAGATTGGGAGGTGAAATGAACCCATCGTAATAGGCGACGGTATCTACCGTTAAACTATCTGTATTAATCTGAAACACTTTTCCACTAGTACATGCATAGAGATTATTACCTGAAGCACTGAATGCCGTTCCCCATAAATAGCTGCCATAGGTTAGTTGGATGGAGGTATCATTGTAAATATTACCTGTGCAGCGGTCGAAGTTTGCAATGACAATGTAACTATTGTGATTAATGGAATCATTTGCAGTGTACGAAAACCGATCTCCATTCATAGTGAAAGGGATTTGAGAACCATTAAACCAAGAATAGTGTGCATTTGGCAAGTATTGACTAGCACTAATGACTTCATAAGGTGTGATTAATAGTTTGTAAATTTTAGAAGATGCTTGTTCAACCATCAATATCCACCAATCACGACCATTGGCATGCTTTACGCAGCCGATTCCCCAATTCAAAGTGTCTTCAAGAATGATTTCATTTTTGTTAATAACAGCTCCCAATCCACTATCTAGTTGAACATCAATTACTGTTTTATACAACTGAAATGCAGGATAACCTGCTCCATACTGCTCTTGTGAATGATGAATTAAAATATATTTTAGTGTATCACCTGGGTAAGGCAAGAAAACTGCGTTGCTAGTCATTGGTAATCCATATGGCCATGAAGAAGCACCAGTGCCAGGATTTAATCCTGCTCCATTCATCATTGTATCATTATCTGCATTGGCAATCCAAATACCGTTAGTACTCATTAAGAAATCCCCTTGTGCATTACAAATAGTAGCTTCAGTACCTTTAAAAGACATTGATCTCATTTCAGGAGAATGAATATATCCGATTGAGTCAAATACTATCCTTCCATTGGGGAACCCGGCAAACGGGTTGTTGCCGGTTAGCCATACATGATTGTAATATCCTTGTGCTAATATTCCGCTTGAGGTTAATAGAAGATAACTGATAATAAAAAGTACTTTCTTCATCGAATGATCACGAGTTTTTCTATCATAACTTCACCATCAGATCCTTTAAGATTAATTGTGTATATACCATCCTCATAAGCAGCGACTGAGAACGACATAATATTCACAACATGACTATACTCTTTGATGTAAACAATTTGCCCGATATTATTCACAAGAGTAAGGGTGTAATTATTTGCTGCAATACGATCAAAAAACAAATTCACGTCAGAGTTTGCAGGATTAGGTGAAACTCTAAATGAGGTCGATTGTGATTGTTGATTTTGCTGTCCAGCCACACGCAATATACCGAGTTGCATACAAATATTCGCATCATCGTATACAATGGAGTCATTAACAAGTTTAATCAGATTTCGAGCTACAAAAACAGCAGGACCGCCGGAAGAAGGGCATTGATTGGCTATTTGAAGCAGAGGTTCATAGTTGTTTAGGATACTTGTAGCTCCATTCAGTTTATACAACAAATAAATTCTTTCTACCTCTTTGATGTTTGCATCCGGAGTCTGTTGTGGTGTAAGAGATTCGTTTAATTGTTCTTTTAGAACTTGTTTGCTGCTGAGGGCGAGAGAATAGTATTCCTTGATTTGATTTAAATCTTCTTTGATCTGTGAAATTTGGAACAACAAATTTTCCTTTTGTTGAAACAACGCTGTGTCATTGGTTGTCGTGAATATGGAATCGATCAATAAAATGCTATCTGAAAAATTTCTTTGTTGTTCAATAAATCCACTCACGGCATCGTTTCTATCTTGGATTGATGTTCTGATTTCTGAACTAATGGAGTCAATTTTATATATCACCCCTTCTGATGCATTCTCCTTCACATCAAGATAACTTGAATATTCAGCAACACTTCCTGCGTTCGGGTCTGTTTTCAGATCGGCATATATCAATTGTGAAGCTATTTGTTTTGATTCCGGAATAAACAAAGAGCTGACACTGCTATCACTTATTACCCGCATTCGCAATTGGTCATCTCTCCAATCAATGGAATCTTGGAGTGCAGCCATGCAAACATAAGAATGTTGGCAATCAAAACTACTACCAGAGGGTAGTCGATCTAACCAGCCATTGTCATCTACATAAAAAGGTGCCAATGTGGAATCCGTTGGGATTTTGGGATTGTGGGTAGATGAATTGATATTTGTTGTAAACAAGGAGTTGAACAAGGTTTGCGGTGAAGCATCATTCAGGTTTACTGCCCCAAACCCACTTACATATCTTGCCGTATCGAGCCAAATATTTCCATGATAAGGGGGAGTTCCGTTCTGCGGTTGCTGCCCAATAATTGCTTCCGTATTCAGATACAACCCACAATACGCATTACCCATGTAGTTACCCTTTAACCGAGTACCTACACAGGCGGCACCTTCAAACCGAAACGAGTAACCTACGCTGTCAGCAACATTACATTTCAATGAATCGAAGGGCGATTGAGTTACCCGGTAGCCATAGCGCAAAGTATCAGTCACCTGATGTCCGGAAACATGGTTGCAGGACAGGAAGTTTCCGTTGCCGGCACCGATATCAATTCCTGAAGTTGTAGGGGCCGTGTACGTCAAAGGCTTTTGTAGTTCTATGGTGTTAAAAGTGATCTGCGCATTGCAGACGCCGGCAGTTTGTATCCCCGCTGTAGCATTTAACAGGCGAACGCTGTTGCCATTGATAATATAAGAAGTGGTATGGTGCAAATTGGATTCACCGGCGTAGATCCCGATCGCACTTTTTTCTTTGTTCAGCAGGGTAATATCGTTGTACTCAACATTGATGTTATCACAACCATCATTTTCCATCAAACGAATGCCGTAATTATAGGCATTAATGGTATTGGCGGTAAGGTAACTCTGCAATCCAATATCCAGGTATTGCTCGTCGATGCCATAATCAACAGTGTCAAACAGGCAGCCGTTAATTTCTGTATAGGTCACGGCTGCATAAACCCCGCAGCGGGAGTTGGTCACATTGGCACTTCCATCAGGGTTAGGCATAAGTGCCAAAGCAGATGGCGCAGCCTGCTCGGATTCATTGTCGCCAACGATGCTGATCGCGCTTCCGTTCTGGTTGGAACCGTTGTGGTAAAAAGGAATCAGTTGAATATTGTTGAACGTTGAATTGTAAACTTTCAGATTGCTTCTGTTGGCACGAATACCATTATTCATGTTGAAGAAATGATTCCTGGCCAGATGATCTCCGCCAAGATTCAACACTACATCATTAAGTACGAGTCCGGCATAGGGCGCTGTTCCATGTGCAGGCTGGTGGCTGAAGTCAGGTTTAAAGGGAGCGTTCATCCCGATATTGGCACCGTTAATAGATAGGTGAGTTGCAGAGGTGCAGAATTTCAAAGTTGCAGAGGTATTGTATTTCAAAGTTACAATGCGATTGGGGATGTGAATAATGGAACCGGATTTTCCTGTTATAGCGTTTATGGACAATATTTTGTAAAAATTCAACATCATTCCATCACCACCAGTTTCTTCGCACTCCTTTCATACCCGCTCCGTACCACAGCTGTATACACTCCTTCGCTCAAGCCTGGTAAATCAACATACTGCAACGTGCTCCAGGGTGGTAAATTCATTTTATATACGAGCTGACCTGTCATGTTATACACTTCAAAGATACCTGATTTGTTTTCCGGGAGCAGGTAAATAATTTTTACCGGACCTTCTGCAACAGGATTGGGTGAAATCCCGAAATGAAAATCATGCTGCATCTCCGGCAATCCAACTCCCAGCGTATCACATACACTACCCACCACAGGACCTAAGTTGTAGTTAGGGTGATTGGGGACAGCTCGTAAATGAAGGTAACTTCCCAAATCAATCGCGTGTTGTTGCAGATCACAAGCTACACCGGCACTATCCGGGTAGTTCATTTCATGGATGTGTTGGACGGAACTTCCACTGGTGATGTATATTTTACCATTTGCCGCCAGGTACATGTTCCAAAACGAAGTGGCGCAACAGGTAAGATTGGGAGGTGAAATGAACCCATCGTAATAGGCCACTGTATCCACAGTTAAACTATCCGTATTAATTTGAAATACTTTGGAACTTGAACAGGCATACAAGTATTTCCCGCTTGCACTAAAGGCCGTTCCCCACAAATAGCTTCCATAAGTCAACTGAATGGTTGTGTCGTTGTAAATGTTGCCGGTACAACGGTCAAAATTAGCAGTGACAATATATGAATCATGCGAAATAGAGTCATTTGCTGTATACGAAAACCGATCACCGTCTACGTTGAATGGTATTTGAGAGCCGTTAAACCATGAATAATGTGCATTTGGTAGTGTTTGTGTACTTGTATTTATTTCAAATGGTGTGATTAATAACTTAATTATCGTAGATGATGCTTGCTTAACCATTAAAACCCACCAATCTCTACCATTGGCGTGTTTTACACAACCAAATCCCCAATTGAGCGTGTCCTCCAAAACAACCTCGTTCTTATTTATAACGCCACCTAAGCCGTTATCCAATTGCATATCAATTATTGATTTAAACAATTGGAATGCTGGATAACCTGCACCGTATTGATCTTGAGAGTGATGAACTAAGAGATATTTGCTTGTATCCCCTGGATAAGGTAGAAACACCGCATTTGCTACCATCGGCAAACCATACGGCCAACTACCGGTAACTCCGCCTGGATTCAAACCCGCGCCGTTCATCATCGTATCGTTATTCGCATTAGCTATCCAGATACCGTTGGTGCTCATCAGGAAATTCCCCTGTGCATCGCAGATGGTGGCTTCGGTGCCAAGGAATGGCATTTTCCTGTATTCAACAGAATGGGTGTATCCGGCAGAATCAATTACCATCCGGCCTTTGGGATCTTGTAAGAAAAAGAAATTCCCAAGAAGCCAAGTATGATTATAATACCCCTGAGAGAACAACTTGCCGGAGGTTATCAGTATTATTCCGATGATGATAAATGCCTTTTTCATCTAATGATAACCAGTTTAGAGGACATGCTATTACCGTTTGGTTCCGTTAGTCGAATTGTGTAGAGTCCATTTGGTATGGATGAAATGGATACGTGTAAATTATTGATCATGTTGACATTACCTTTTTCAAAGACGATTTCACCCATACTGTTATAGATTTGGAGCATGTATCTGTGCACTCCTTTCTGATCAAGCAAAATTGTTATCTCTGTACTCGCCGGATTGGGAACTACTGCGAATGAGTTTGCATGGTTTGAACTATTTTGTTGGGCGGCCAATCGCAAAATGCCCATTTGAGAGCAAGTGCTTGCATCGTCATATACTATGGAGTCATTAACCAGTCGAACCATGTTTCTGGCCACGAACACAGATGGGCCGCCGGAGGAAGGGCATTGTAAGGCTATCGGAAGCAAATATTCATAATTGTTTAAGATGGCATTCGTGCCGTTTTGTTTATATAACAAACTTATCCGATCCACTTCTTTTTGGTTGGCATCCGGGATCTGTTGTGCAACAAGAGCCTGATTTAACTGGTCTTTGACGGCATTCGCGTTGCTTTGAAGAAGCGAGCTTTCAGAATACCATGTATTGATTTGCTCTTTGACACTTTCCAGTTGAATCAAAATTGATGGTTTATGTTGCAACAACAAGGAATCACCGTTTTGTAAGAAAGAAGAATCTATCGCCATCAAGCTGTCGGAAAGACTCTCCAGCTGCTCTAAGAGTTGGTCGAGTTCCAGATTCTTGTTGATTTGATCGGATTTCAAATCGGATGCCACAGAATCACTTTTATACAGTATTCCTTCTGACAGGCTTTCTTTGTCAGAGAGAAATTCTGCATAGGCTGTAACATCCCATGCGGATGAGTCGGTTTTTAGCTCTGCATACACTAGTTGCGAAGCAATTTGTTTTGATTCTGGCACAAACAATGAACTTACACTGCTATCATTCACTACTCTCATACGCAACTGATCATCCGGAGGTAAATCACCTGAATCCTGGAGTGCCGCCATGCAAACATAGGAATGCTGGCAATCGAAACTATTTCCAGTATTTTGTCTTAAGAACCACTGGTCATCATTCACCAAAAACGGCGGCGGCGAAGTGAGTCCGGGGATTTTCGGGTTATGAGCATTCACATAGATGTTGGTTGTGAAAAGGGAGTTGAACAATACTTGTGGCGAAGCAGCATTCAGATTCACTGCCCCAAAACCACTGGTGTATCGTGCTGTATCTAACCATATATTTCCATGATAGGGCGGGATAGAACTATCCGGTTGCTGGCCGATGATGGCATCTTGATTCAGATACAAACCACAATACGCATTTCCCATGTAATTACCCTTCAATAGCGTGTTTTTGCAGGCAACGCCTTCAAAGCGGAAGGAATAACTTGTACTGTCGGCCACGTTGCATTGAATGGTATTTCCTTGTGATTGTGCGATGCGATAACCGTATCTGGGTACACTGTCAACTGTATGACCTGATACATGATTACACGATAAGAAATTTCCACCACCACCACCGATATCAATACCTGTAGTGGAAGGTGCGGTATATTGCGGTGGAACCTGTAGTTCAACCGTGTTAAAAGTTACTACCGCGTTACTTACTCCGTTGGTTTGAATACCCGCTGTAGCATTTAACAGGCGCACGTTATTTCCGTTAATAATGTAGGCCGTAGTGTGGTGAGAATTAGATTCGCCGGCATAGATGCCGATCGCACTTTTTTCTTTGTTCAGCAGGGTAATATCGTTGTACTCAACATTGATGTTATCACAACCATCATTTTCCATCAAACGAATGCCGTAATTATAGGCATTAATGGTATTGGCGGTAAGGTAACTCTGCAATCCAATATCCAGGTATTGCTCGTCGATGCCATAATCAACAGTGTCAAACAGGCAGCCATTAATTTCTGTATAGGTCACGGCTGCATAAACCCCGCAGCGGGAGTTGGTCACATTGGCACTTCCATCAGGGATAGGCATAAGTGCCAAAGCAGATGGCGCAGCCTGCTCGGATTCGTTGTCGCCAACGATGCTGATCGCGCTTCCGTTCTGGTTGGAACCGTTGTGGTAAAAAGGAATCAGTTGAATATTGTTGAACGTTGAATTGTAAACTTTCAGATTGCTTCTGTTGGCACGAATACCATTATTCATGTTGAAGAAATGATTCTTACCCAGATGATCTCCGCCAAGATTCAACACTACATCATTAAGTACGAGTCCGGCATAGGGCGCTGTTCCATGTGCAGGCTGGTGGCTGTAGTCAGGTTTAAAGGGAGCGTTCATACCGATATTGGCACCGTTAAGATACAAAGTACCGGCGAATGTATAAGGATACTGATCCGGAACCACTACACCGGAGTTGTTATTTAACAGTGCTGAATGTACAATTCTGACATTCCCAGCGCCACCGGTATTAACTGCCTCGTGTGCGTCCGCGATCAGGCTGCTATCTTCCAGATTCACTGTTCCTCTGCCGGAAATAAGGATACCTTGCCACATGGAATCACAAGCAGTGATTGTGGTATGATTTAAATTCAATGAAAAATTACCCAGCACTTCAATTTTTGCCCCGGCTGCCATCAGCAAGTTACTATGGTCGAAGGTCAGGTGCTTATTTATGTAGAATGTGCCTTCAACAAAAAAGTTAGTATAATTGAGCGGTGGACCAATTGAAGTAGCGAATGTACTATCAGAAATAATCCGGGTGTTGGTGTCAATGCAAGGATTTGTTACCTCAATGCAAATTGAATCCACCCCTTCATAAGTGGAATGTATAGTGCCACCATACACCCTTACTACGTTAGTTCCTGCTGTGTCCCAGCATGTTGTTTGATTCAGAAAATAACCGCTTATGACCACCGTATCACAGCCATTGGCAGGTATAGTGTCCGTTAAATAGGGTAAAGGGTTAATAGGAGATGTCTGGACGAAATTTGCTGGTAGACTGTCAACAATATAAACTACTTGTGAAGCTGCATTGTTCGCACAGATTTCAATGTAGAAGTTTATTGTATCACCGGCTGCAACGGGGTTCTGTGATGCAGTTTTGGAAACCGAGAAACAGTTAGTGCAATGGCTGCCCGAGATGTTAATAGCACCTCCAAAACTGGCAATACTGGAAATAGTATCTCCACAGTAACTGATGCCATAGAGTAAAATGTCCGGCAGGTCGTGACGGGAAGATATATAGGAACATCCGGGTTTTAAAAGTGCTTTTATGGTGATACATTCACCTTTAGAGATTGATGAATCGCTGAGGTAGCCATTGTAATTGATAGCCTGTAAATCGGCAAAAGTAATAGGCCAGGTTTGTGTAAGTGTGTCGAAACTGAGCTGGATGGAGTCAGGGTTGGGATTGGAATTATTACAGTCATTAGAGATCCATACCCCAAGTAGCTCAAGCCCGGTATTGTTCCCATTTAGTTCAACAAATGCCGGCGTGAGATGTCCATCCTCGGAATTGTAGAATTTTGCACTGGAAAAAATGGTGTCACAAAGGGCTATAGTATTGTTCTGTGGATATTTCCCGCTGTTGACCAGGGCTGTGTTACTTAGAGTAAATGATACAGGGAAATAGAAGTTTTCACAGGTATTGGTGTCTGATGCACTTACCGGAAATCCTTCACAATTCCATCCGGTTAAAATTGAAATGGAAGGTAAACTGTCGCAACGATTCACATTGGCACACAATGAACAGTTCATGGTCATGTTGCTGGCAAATGAGCTGTCAAGGGGTATTACTCCGTTGAGCGGGAAAATGGTGTCAATGCCGTTTATCAGATGCCAATTGGTGAACTCCGGGTTGGCGGGCAATTGAATGTACACAAATCCGGCATCTTCGGCCACAGGAATACTGTCGATTATTCGTGTTGGGTTAGTATAGGTCAGGTCAATGCAGAAGGTGCTTTGATAGAGGTTAATTGTGTCGGATGTGGTTTGAACAATCAGGTTGGGGATATGATAAAACTGCTTGATTGCCGAATTGTATATCACTGTTCTGCTTAAAGGATTAATCACACTGCATGCTGTATCATTTAAGCAGCCGTACGGTCGGTTGCTAAAACAGGCGATTGATGTTGAATCATCTACTATAAAGCCTGAATCAGCACATGAAAGTGGTGCAAGGTCAAAGTAGAAAATCCGGTAATTTAAGCCAGAGGTGATGTAAAGATTTGTATCACCCGGAGCAATGGGAAATACGGTACTATTATCAAGGCAGACCCCCTGAGGCAGAAGAGAATTATAAATAACTACAGTGCCAATGGTATCGGTCATTGTGAATGGGATCAAATTGGTAGCTTTCCAAGCCGGGGCAGCAATACCGACATCGTAAACAAAGCATTGGTGTTGAAGATAGGCTTTTTTAATATATGTGCCGGCAGGTACATTGAAAATCAAACTGTCAGTTGTCAGTGCCGGAGGGCGAAATTCAAAGGGGAAATTGCGTTGGAAGTGTTCATAGCCTCCCCGTTCGGTTCTTTCGATAAAGGAAATCTGGTGATCACAACCTTCTATTGAGGTGATGCCGCCAAAATTCTTTGCATCCTGTGACAGGAAATAATGGAGTCCGCCAAAGGTTTCGCAATAAAACAAATGATTGTTGGAATAACTGGTATCCATTAGGGTATGTGGCGGTACGCTATCCGAATAGACCGTGATGCCGGCCTGTTGAAGTTCATTGATCGAATTTATCATCCGCTGTAGTGTATCTACTGATACCAGGTGGATCTTTTTACCACAAAGCCACATTTTATTAATAATTTCTGTTCGCTTTATTTGTTCTTCCAGCGCAGGTGAAGCAAAATTTCAGGAATAAAAATTCCCGCAAACGGAGTATTGAACTTTCAAGCGGTAGCGTTGATTTTCATAAAAGCCGGTGAAGGGGAGTGATGGGTTAGCGTAAATAATCGAATCGCCTAGATTGCCATTTGCAACAGGTGGTGCTTCAAAAGTAAATAGCCATCGGTTATTGGGAGCATCGATATCTACATAATTGGCGATACCAGCCTTCGAAACATGAATGGCCAGCATGGTTTTGAACTGAGAGGGTATTTGAAATTCGTTACAGTCGAGGCAGGTATCAGCTGTTCCAAGTGTATCGATATAGAGTGTAAATTCCTGTATTTGTAAGTTCATGGTGTCAATACCAGCCGGGATGGTTCGCAATAGCTGAAGATAAGGCAAACGAACATTGGTGGGTAATCCAATCATTTGTGCGTAAGAATATCCTCCTCCGGTAGGATCACCGGGCTGAAAATGAGCCCAAAGTTTATCTTCAATGATGTCTCCAAGGGAAGATTGATTCAAATCAAGTAAGGTCTCATGTTGTGTGAACCATGTATTTCCCTCTATGATGGGTATAAAACCCATATCGGCAATAGCGTCATTGTCAGTGTCCTGAAAACCCATTGATTTTCGACGCAACTTATAATTATCTACGATAATGCCCGGCGCAACGCAACCGGGGCAATGCGTAGCTATCCTGCTTCCTGTCATCGATAAGGGTATCCAGGCTGAATTACAGTTTACTCCTGTGCATCCGGGAAAAGATAAATGTGTGGTGTCGGAAAAGTCTAAGGAATAACAGGTGTCAGTACCATTGGGTAGAATGTGAAATACTACGCTGTAATCTGTATGAGGAGGATTGAATCCGCTACAACAGGCCTGTAATTCAAACATAAATTTACCATTGGCAAGGGCCGAGAACATAGTTGTGTCGAGATTAAAATAAAAGTAGTAATCTCCATCCAGGCATTGATCATCAGGTACACTGTCGTGGAAATATACAGGATAAATCGTATCCACTTGTCCATTGGAAAGATTCAAAAAGTAAACATCTTTTTCTGGTTGAGAAACCCTAAGGCCCAGCTCGCAATGTATTTTAGCCGAGAGCCATCCATTGAAAGCTGTAAGCTGTTGCGTGTTAACTCCAAACAATTGCAAGTCAAAAACAGAAGTGCCAATGCCCTTGCAATCAATGTTGAAAAGTGTTGAGTCGCCGAAGGTCTGCCCCGAGGGAATATTCAAGTCGGTGACATTGGGGAAATGTACCATTTTTTGATCGAGGTCTTTTTCGGCATCTGCTCCGTATAAACTAATATTCAGCGGGGTAAAGTCTCCATATACATTACCACAAATTGACCGTCCGGAAGCCCCGAAACGCCATTGATTGAAACTTTTGAAGGTATTGATTAATGAAGTGTCATTTTCTCCGCAATTCATGGTTCGGAACCTGAATACAATGGAATCATTTTCCATGAAACGGCGAACAAAGTAGTTCTTGTATTTTAGTGCATCAGGAATCAGACCAGTGCATAAAACAGAGTCTCTGTTTTCGGTTACTTCACTAATTGTACACTGACTGCAATAGAGGGAATAGTTTACACTCGATGCAGGGATTAATGTGAGTTGATTAAGATTTTCTTTATCATTGTATATAAGAGAAACGATTACACTGTCAAGTGCTTCTCCGCTCACATTTTTAACTACATATTCCCATTGCACGCCATTGGTATCATTCAAACAGCTGTTATCGTAAAAATTTAAATCAGGTGGTAAATTCCTCTTTGTTACAAGTTCTGTAATGTCAGCTGAGATTATCCTATAAATGGATTCAATAAAATTCACACAAGTATCACAAAATACCCCTGAATTGGCAAGTACATTATTGCACTTCCAGTTCAGCTGAGCCCGGCGGTTGCAATCACATGTCAAAGGGTCGCAAATCACACAGGAAGAATCCCTTACAAATTGTGTGATGATCAATGTATCACTCTGAGCAAGCAAGACCGAAACATCCCCTTGCGCAACAAATGGAACGGCAATGCCCTGTAATCCTATCTGAAAGGTGAGTGAGTCCTGGGGTAATTTATGACAATATTCATTTGTGTCAGGCAGAAAATTGAAGATAATATCAGCGTAAGCATTGCCGGTGTTTTTATATAAAAATCTTAAAGGAATAGTTTCAAGATAGGCTGCCTTAAATCCTGTTGGGCTAATATCAAGAATATACGGTTTATATACAACTAAACTTAAATTCGTAGAACTATTGAGTGAAAACGAGAAATTATTTAACGAATCCAGCCAAACTTGTTCAAGATCCAGTGTTTGAGTACTTGAGTCTGAAATAGTACTGCAATCGATCATGATTTTATAAAATAGGCGGCAGGTATCGGGTCCAGAAAACGGAAATGTCGCACTCCATGTTCCATTGATTGAATCATGAAAAACATCTGTAAATGCAACATTAGAAGAATCTACTAAAAGCACCACCTGTTGATGCACATTTCCTGAATTGTCATCACAGGAATTTATGGCATTTCCATTAAAATCAAGTCTGTAGTGAATGGTGATCCGCATGGTGTCGGATGCGGTGAAAACAGCGGTGAAGCCATTTTCCCGGCAAACAGAAATCGTGTCATATGTCAGATTTACATTGACCGGAGTTTGGCCTTTTCCTTCTGTTTTCACGAGAAACAGAAGCAATGTGATGAGCAGATATTGAAAGTAAGTTTTCATGCGACAAAATGGATTTTATGTTGTAGATGGCTTGGGTAGGTTGCAAGTTGCTTTGGCGATGAAGTAGGCGTTGCGCCGGCCGGAACAGCTTCGACCTTGTGGCAATTGAAATCAGCATGGAGGTTGAAATGGGCCATTTTAAAAGCGGTTTAGGTGTTTATATGGATAAAAGTAATAAAACTTTCCGGAGTTCCTGTGTTAATCCGGCATAAATTCCTGTGGCCGGTTGATGGTGAGGGGCAACAGAGGCAGAGTGTTGGGCCCTTTAAGGCCTTGTTTACGGTGTTTCTTGTGGTGTTGTTAGTCCCCCTGTTGAAACCTTTTGGTTTTTCCCTGATTCCGGTCAGGGTTTTCGCTAATTTTGTAGGAACTATGAAATTGAAGTCCGGTATAAGTCTCGGTGAATTGGCCGCGCTGGTCAATGGCCGGGTGATGGGTGATCCGTCTATGAAAGTGACAGGTATCAATGAGATTCATCGCGTCGAAAACGGGGATCTCACCTTTGTGGATCACCCCAAGTATTACGATAAGGCTTTGCAGTCGGCAGCTACCTTTATCATCATCAATAAGGAGGTGGAAGTGCCGCCTGGTAAAGGTTTGATTTTTTCAGATGACCCTTTCCGCGATTATGTATATCTCACCCGCCGTTTTATGCCTTTTATTCCATCACAAAGTGGTGTTGATCCATCCGCTAAAATCGGTGAAGGAACCATTATCCAGCCCAATGCTTCCGTAGGACCGGAAGTCGTGATCGGAAAGAATTGCATCATTCATCCCGGTGCTGTCATCTATCAGCATTGTGTGATTGGCGATAATGTGATCGTCCACGCCAATGCAGTCATCGGTGCAGATGCTTTTTATTATAAAAAACGCCCCGATTATTATGAAAAGATGCACAGTTGCGGTCGTGTGGTGCTGGAGGACTTTGTGGAAATCGGCGCCTGCAGTACGGTAGATCGTGGTGTGTCAGCAGATACCATCATTGGTAAAGGAACGAAGCTGGATAATCACGTTCATGTTGGTCACGATACCGTGATTGGAAAGAATTGTCTCTTTGCAGCCCATGTCGGTATTGCCGGTTGTGTGAATATTGAAGATAATGTGATTTTCTGGGGACAGGTGGGATGTCAGAAGGATGTGACCATCGGTGCCGGAGCTATCGTATATGCGCAGTCGGGTATTTCAAAATCACTGAAAGGTGGCGTGGTTTATTTCGGAAGTCCGGCAAAGGAAGCCCGTGAGAAGATGAAGGAAATGGCCTTGGTGTCGCGACTCCCTGAGGTGTTTGAGAAGCTGAAATAACGATGGATAAATCAATCTCAGGCGATATTAAAAATGATGCGGAGCTGCATGTGAAAAAACTGCAGTTGCACTGGCTTTTGCAGATTACAAAGGCCATCAACTACAATATGCCTTCCCCGCAGTTGTTTGAGATTTATGAAACCGTAATGCGCGATCAGCTGAAGGTGCGTAAAATGGTGCTTTTTGTGCATGAGAATGAATGGCAGCAGATGCTGTCATATGGTATTGAGGAGGATGTGCTGAATGGTGATGTGAACGGGCGGCTTTCAGAACTCAGCCTCTTGCAGCAGAATAATGTGCATATGCCGGCCTGGGTGCAGGGTTTCGATAGCATCATCCCTGTGTTTCACGATGAGAAGCCGCTGGCGTATGCGTTCATAGCGGATATCCGCCATGAAGAGATTACCAGTCTGAAAGAGGTGTTGCCGTTTATCCATACCATCACCAATATCATCGTGGTGGCCATCGAGAATAAACGCCTAACAAAAAATACGATCCGCCAGGCACAGCTGCAGCGGGAACTGGAACTGGCTGCCCGTATGCAGAGCATGTTGTTTCCCGCACACCTCCCGGCCGATAAACGCGTTGACCTCGCGGCTACGTATCTCCCGCATCAGCAGGTGGGAGGAGATTATTACGATTATATTCAGGTGAGTCCGGATGAACTGCTGATCTGTCTCGCCGATGTGTCCGGCAAAGGTATTTCTGCTGCGCTCCTGATGTCGAACTTTCAGGCTAATCTGAATGCGAAGTCGCGACATACCGCATCGCTGAAGGAACTGGTGATTGAACTCAATGAGAGTGTGAACAAGAGTGCGAAAGGGGAGAAGTTTATCACCGCATTTATCGGATTGCTGAATACCAAAACCCATTTGCTGCAATATATCAATGCCGGACAAAATCCTCCGTTCATTTTTCAGGAGGGCGAGTTCGTTTTACTGGATAAAGGCACTACCGGCCTTGGCATGTTCGAGGAGCTTCCTTTTGTCAATGAAGGAATGGCTTATCTGCAGCCCGGGGCAGTCTTGTTCTGCTATACTGATGGTGTGGTGGAACAGGAAAATACAAAGAGCGAAATTTTCGGACTCGAAGTGCTCATGGATCTGATTCGTACTAACGTTGATGTCTATACGATGAAAGACCTGCACTTCCGCGTACTGGATGCCTTCAATGCATTCCGAAAAAACGCAGAAGCCCTAGACGATGTTACCCTGCTCAGTATTCGTCTCCTCCCCGGAGCCTGATGTATCGTATAACTGTAAAGCTACCAGAATGGCTATAAATCCCCAATAGGGCACAGATGCTTTTTCGGTGTCGAGGAAGAAATTGAGCACCCCATGTACCCAGTAGGTGACCAACCCCAGTAATACTCCTTTTGCCAGCGTTTTATTCCGTTTGCTGGTGGTACGGCGGATGTAGTTCGCAGCGGTTTGTGTTACGGTGATGATGAGCGCAATGACAATCAATGGCCCCATGAAACCCTGCTCCGATAACGGACCCAGGTATTCAGAGTGTGATCCTCCGCCTTCTCCGAAATTGGTTGAGATTCCGGAACGCTCACTGTACTTCTGATAGGCACCATATTTGAACATGTACGTGCCGGGACCGTAACCGAAAACAGGACGATCGGCAAACATCCGCAAGGCGCAGGCCCAGCGGTTCAGGCGTTCGATGTTTGAATCGTCACTGGAGATGTTCCCGATCGACTGAACGTGCGAAGCGTAGTCATCCGACGATACTTCCTGATTGCTCTCCAGTTTCATGGTGATTTGTGCCCTGAAAAGGAAGGCCAGTAATACAAGCATGGCAAAGGAGCCGTAGATAATCACCGACTTCATCCGCATGATGAAAGCAAGGTAACAGCATAACGCGGCGACCAGCCCCACCCAGGCAGCGCGGGTGTACGATAAAATAACGGCCAATAGCAGGATGGTCAGCACAAGGCCCGAAATCCATCGTGTTTTTTTACTGCGGGTGCTGTCAAAGGTAAATCCAAAGAAAACCGGTACGAAGAAACTCAGCACCGCAGCATACGCTGTATGATCGTTGTAAAAAGGTACCATCGCAGTGTGAGCCACCTCTTCCGAAAACCCACCCAGTGCATGGATGCTGATGGTATAGAATATAATAATCAATAGGGGGATAGTATATGCCCAGATGAAACGGATTAGGTTTTCCTTCCGGGCAAATAAATATAAAAACATAAAGTAGTATACACTGATGTAACAATAGCGCGCCAGCGTTGACTTGAATGACACCAGAGGAAGACTACTGGTAAGCGTAGTGATAAGATACCAACCCAGATGTATGTAGATAACGATGGATACCGGATGCAACAGGATTTTTTTATGCAGTCCGCCTTCTTCGAACACCTTTAGCCAGAACAGCATGAATATTCCAAACATCAAGGGCTCCGATGGTAAACTGACACCAATGCCGATGCTGGTATGAGCCAGATTAATGGACAGCGGAGTGATGATCACAGAAAAGAAGGCGATCAGATCCAGCCGGAATATCATGATCAGGCAGATCAGGAAGAATACCGGAAGGCCGGCCATAAACAGCATGCCTTTCATGATCGAATAGCCCAGCAGGATCGCAAAGCAGGCCGTGATCAGGTAAAAGTACTTTACCTGGTCGCGATTCAACATGCCTGAAGGCTGAAGGGATGACATCCTGTACAGTGATGGTTACCGGAATTAAATTTCCTGATCGAGACGTTTCTTATAGTACTCCAGATAAATGATGTACAGCAGTGCAAAGAAGAGTACAGAGATGGTAAATACCAGAATAATAAGCGTCCTTTTGGGAGAGTCTTTCCGTTCCGGAACACTGGCTTTTGTAACTGTATTGTGGAAATTCAGTTTTTTCTGAGTGTCGAGTAAAGCCTGCTCATACTTGATTTTATATTCCGTGTACGAACCACGTACTTTCCAGAGCAGTTCACGGATCAGAATGTATTCTCCGCCTTTCTCTTCGAAGTTTTTCTCCTGCTGCTCTAGTCTCGCATTGCGCCCGCCGGAAGCAACACTGCGGTAATACTCTCGCGAGAAACCTTCTACCTGATTTTCAAAATCAGTAATCCCATACGATAAACGGATTTCCCTGATCCGGTTTTCAAGGGAATCGAGCTCTGCCTTTTTATCTTGCATCTGCGCCCTGGCAATGAGGAGAATTTCATTGGCGCGTTCGCGAAGGAGTGAAATTGCTTTTTGGTCTACATAACTGCAGAGTGAATCGCACATCGCTGCCGCTACTTTCGGGTCTTTGTCGAGGATGGAAATTTCAATGGATTCAAATTCAGTCTTTGATATGGAAATGTTTTCTTCGAGCCGTTTCATGATTTCGAAACGGGGATAATTTCCGGTGCTATCAATGTCGTAATGACCGTAAAGATTAAAATCACGGATCAGATTTTCACGTACTTCTTCTGAATTCAACAACTGCACCATCTGTTCGGTGGGTGTTTCTTTCGAATAAGCCTGCAGATTCACAGGGTAGATCACCGTGTTGGCTTTAAACATCGGTGTCATGATTTGCGGCATGGTGAAAATGATCGAAACTACGATCGCTGCAATTCCGGTATAGATCAGCTGTTTCCTCCATTTAGAGGCAAGCCGTATAACACGAATGAGATTAAGTTGTTCTGCCTGAGGAAGGTCTTTTGACATTAGGTACCGATTTGGGTCTGCAAAAATAACGGAATTGATGGGATGTGCGTAAGTGGTTAATTATCACCGTATTTAATGACTTTGAAGAGCTCCAGAGGACGAATCAGTCTGAGCAGCAGGGCCAGGAAAAAGCAGGAAACAGCAGCAAAGAGTGCCCGCCAGATAAAGAAGCTCTGGAAGGTGGTGGCAAACCAAAAAAGCCCGAAGGTGACGGTGATAAATACCAGATACCGGAACCCGAGCATCCAGCGCATTTTAAACTTAAACACCTTATGAGCTAGCATAATCTGTGCACCGGCAGTAATGTATTGTGTGGTCATGCTGGAGATGGCTGCTCCTACTGCTTTGTACCGGGGAATCAGTATCAGATTGAGGATCACATTGAGCAGCATTCCGCCCAGTGCAATCATGTTGAGGACTTTGAGGCTTCCATTCGCAGTCAGCAGCGTGCCGAAGATGTAAACCGAACTGATGGCCAGAAAGCTGTTGATCAGAATGGCAAAGACAAGGGATGTGTCGTCTACATGTGCCACGTACAGAAATCCCATCAGATCCCTGCTGAAGAAGACTCCACAGGCTATCACCATGATGGCCGGAATGGCAATAAAGGAGAAAGAGAGTTCCACCAGGTCTTCAATGGGCTTTTTGTGTTTGATCATCTGAGAAAACATCGGCAACAGTAAACTCGAAAATAAGTAGGCGATCATATTGCTGGAGTCGAGGAGGCGGAAAGCCTGCGCATAGATGCCTGATTGTTCAGCGCCGTCGGGCAGGAGTCGTTCAATTAAAACAGGATCGATCCGGTTGTAGAAGGTCATCAGCAGAATGAGGATAGCAAACGGATAGCTTTGCTTCAGAATGATGAGTGAAAATTTCGGATCCCATTTTACCGATAGCTTGCGTACCCTTGATGCGAGAATGAGCACCGTGAAAAGTGCAGTGATGACATACGCAAACGTCTGTGCCCAAACAAACCACTCAATCTGGAATTTCTTGTCAGTAATGCCTCCCCACAATAATATGCTGCAGAGCGTAATCATAATAAGGCGGTCGAGGACAGAAATAAAGCTGTCGATCCGGAAGAGGTGGAGCCCGGCGATGTTCGACCGCAGATAGAGAATCAGGGAGATGAGTGCCTGATTGAGAAGTAATACCATCAGCATCCAGCCCCCGTCTTCCAGATAACCGGAGATCCAGGCGATGATCAGGTTGATGATGATGTAGATACCGGTAAGTACCAGACGTAAGGCAAGAATACCCGACAAGTGTTTCTGAAGCAGATGGTTATGCTGGGCAATATTGCGGTTGTTGAAGTTGGTAATGCCAATGTCCAGCAGGATATTCAGCAAAAACGAAAAATTGAATAAGGCAAAATAAAATCCGTACTCCGCAGCGCCAACCGTATTTTGTACGGCACGGTCAATCCCTAAAATCCAGAACGGTTTGATCAGGATATTCAGGAAGAGCAGGAAGGCCAGATTGGTGACAAATTTCTTTTGCATACCTTGCAGGGTTGGCAAATTTAAAGCAATTTAGAGGGCAAATTATCAGATGCTCGAAAGATACTTTCAGGATGGTTTGCTGGAGGCCGGTGTGGATGAAGCCGGCAGAGGTTGTCTGGCCGGTCCGGTGGTGGCGGCAGCAGCTATCCTTCATCCTGAGAAATCGTATGACTGGTATGAGTTCCTCGACGATTCCAAGAAATTACCTGAGTCACTGCGCGAAAACCTGCGTACCCTGATCGAACGGGATGCTTTAGCCTGGGGCGTGGCCATGGTGATGCCCGATGAAATCGACCGGATCAATATTCTCAATGCTACCTATAAAGCCATGCAAACGGCTATTTCACAGCTTTCGCCTGAACCGGAGATCCTCCTGATCGATGGAAATCGTTTTCCGGGTTATCCGGGTATCCGCCATGAGTGTATGGTGAAGGGTGATGGACGCTTTATGAATATTGCAGCTGCTTCAATCCTCGCAAAAACACACCGCGATGCCTATATGCGGCAGTTGCATAAGGAGTTTCCGCAGTATGCCTGGGACCGGAATAAAGCGTATGGGACGGAAACACATGTGCAGGCGATCAAAACTTATGGGTATTCTCCGCATCACCGGAAATCATTCCAGCTGAAAGATCTGCAGCTGACACTTTTTTAAAATGTGACCGGAGTACTGCAGGACTATTTAGAAGGACGAAGTCCCGGTACTTTCACATATTTATTCCGTTCGATGATCTCATGATCAGGCTCGCTGAAACGGATGCGGGCCATTAACTCTCCGCCGGTATCGTAAATCAGTTCTTCGGATTCAGTGAGTACCGGCATACCTGCTTTATCCGGTGATAACACCCATAATTCAACGCCCGTTTTCCGGTTGTTGGTATACCGGTAAACATAGGTGACACAGTTGTCAACGGCATAACAAGTAGAATTGGAGAGTTCATTGCCTGCACCATCGGTTTTTATCTTCTGTACCGTCATCGGTGTTTCTTCCATCCTGTAAAACCAGTTGATGAAGCTGAGGGTGGAGTCTTCCGTTTTTGTTTTGAGCAAAGCCATTAACAGTTCATTCCGCTTCCCGAAAACCGAATCCGTTTTCCAGTCGCCGTTTTCACCTTTTGTGAATCGTTCGGTTTTGATGAGCTCCCACGACGAACTGCGGTGTTTTTTACTGATCAGTGTTCCGGTGCTGTCGTATTCATACAGGATCGTGGTCTTTTCCGGTTCGTATTTTACCTTTCTGATCAGTTTGTTCTGCAAATTATAATATTCGGCAAGAAGGGTGTCGCCGGGTGTAAAAGTGCTGTCGCACCGAAACGTGAGCAGGGCATACTGTCCGTTGGCCGCTGTCAGGGAGAAGAGAATAAAAACAATGGAGAGGATGTAGATGCGTAACATATAGCAGAATTCCGTAACGATCTGCAAAAATAACTGAACAGGAGGTACCCTGAATGAAATAGCGCTGAAATACGCTGGATAAAGGGTGGGCGGCAGGTTTCTTCAGTCTGATGCAGATGAATTATTTTTGCCACCTGATTCCTGTATCCGTGTCCGATCCGCTGTTACCTCATCTTTCCATCGATCAGTTTCATTACGATCTTCCTCCGGAGCGTATCGCTGCTTTTCCGGCGGCCGAACGTGATGGATCGAAACTATTGATTTATTCATCCGGAAAGATCAATGATGACAGGTTTCCGAGGATCAAAGATTATCTTCCGGCAGCTTCATTGCTTGTCTTCAACAATACACGTGTAATTCATGCCCGGCTTCGGTTTAAACGGGTTACCGGTGCGGTAATTGAAATCCTCTGCCTCGAGCCGTCAGGTCATCTAAATCCAGAGTTGAGCTTCCGTTCGACTGAAACGGTGACCTGGAACTGCATCGTGGGAAATCTCCGCAAATGGAAGGATCCGCAGCTGACGATGGAAGTGGAGATTGATGGTGTGCCGGTTACACTGACTGCCATCCGGAGAAATCCGACAGCCGATGGTGTAGAAGTGGAGTTTTCCTGGAATCACTCCCGGTTCAGCTTTGCTGCTGTGCTCGAAAAAGCCGGTGAACTGCCCATTCCTCCATACCTGAACCGTGATACAACCGAAATCGACGAACTGCGCTACAATACCGTGTATGCCGAGCAGGAAGGTTCAGTGGCAGCCCCAACTGCCGGCCTCCATTTTACAGAAAAAGTACTGGATGACCTGCAGTCTAACGGTATGGCTATGGGAAAGATAACCTTGCATGTTGGTGCCGGCACCTTCAAGCCTGTGAAGCCGGGTGCAGTCAGCGCACATGAAATGCATGAAGAACGCCTGGTGGTTTCGCTCGGCTTTCTCAGGCAATTGCTGCAGCAGCTGACAGATGGCAATCCGGTAATCCCCGTAGGTACCACAGCTGTCCGTACACTGGAAAGCATCTATTGGCTCGGAGTTAAAATTTTTCAGCATCCACAGCCTGATGGTGACCTGCTTGTTGAACAATGGCTGCCTTACCAGCAGGGGCACCCGGATATCAGCTCCTCGGCAGCGGTGCAGGCGCTGATCTCTTATCTGCAATCAAAGCAACTCAGCGAATGTCATGCCTTTACCCGGATTATGATTGTTCCGGGTTATCGTTTCAAAATCATTGACGGACTTGTTACTAATTTTCATCAGCCGGGAAGCAGTCTTTTGTTACTGATCGCAGCATTAATTGGCGACGATTGGAGAAAAATATATCAATACGCCCTCGACCATGACTTCCGCTTTCTGAGTTACGGTGATTCGTCGCTGTTGTTGCCGAAGCAACTCAATTCTTGATATTCCTGACTTTTCCGGCATTGTATCCGGGAGTGTAATAAACGCCCAGCAAAACCTGCGAAGAAAGAGTGTAAATCGTCAGACTCGAAAAAATCGGTCTCGAAACAATATTGGTCATGCCGATATTAAATCTTCCGTCAAGACTGAGCGTAATACGTCTGTTGATGCCGTATCTGAATCCGGATCCCAGTACGAGTCCTCCGTCCCAGGGAATAAAGCTCGATGTGCCTTTGTCAATGATCGCTTCTCCGGTAACCGGTTCTTTGTACACCGTTTTATGTCCGATCAGCAAACCAATGAATGGTCCCATGTTAACATCAAACCTGAATTTTTCTCCGAAATGGAGATCGAGCAGGAGTGGTACCGTGAGATAATTCAACTTCGACTTTACTGTAAATATTCCAAGCGGCATTCCGGTACGATCGTACAAGGGCATGATACCTTCGGCGCCTTTTGACTCGAAAAACAAATTAGTGCGTATTGCCCATTTTCTCGCGAATGGATAATAGATGGTGGGGCCTCCTGTAAAACGAAAGTCTGATTTCAGAAAGGTTTCAATGAAGGGGTTGCCGTACATGTTCACCCATGATGGTCCGAGCTGGACTCCGTATTGAAAAAAATCATGCTGTGCCGATGCGGTCCCGGAAACGAGAAACAGGAGAAACGCAAGAATACGGGCTTTCATCAGGGTGATACAGTTCTTCAAAGTTACCCGATATACGTTCAGAATCGGAAATGGTTAGATTCTTTATCCACAGGCAGATATGAATAAACATGGCCGCCTCAGGAGGCGAGCAGATAGTCGGCATCAGGGATTAATCCACGGCTTTGAAAGAAGGCCTGCATTTCAGCGGCTTTTCCCCGGCCATGCAGCAGACTGATATAATAAGCGTTTTTGTCGTGTCCAATCTTTTCAGGATCATAATACGGCAGGTCGCGGTTTCGCTGAAGCAAATCACTGTATCCGTGAAACCGGATGCCGGCAGCTTCCCATCTCAATTTCTTCGCCCATGCTTCCTTACCGGCTCCGCAGAGAATGATATTCCGTTGGCCGGCATGCTGAAGGATGACGGGTGCAGCATATTGTATTTTCACCCGTGTGAAAGCCTCGGCGGCATAAGCTGTACCGGTTCTGCTCAGCCGGTCTGCATGGTCGCGCCAGTAGAGAAGTATCTCGGGGATTTTTTCGAATCGCACACCGGCGTTCATCCATTGCAGCCAGAGTCCGAAGTCTTCCGGTCCTTGTTCTGGATAATACCCTGCTGCGTCGAATATTTCACGCCGCATCATCACTGCAGGATGTGCAACGGTGGCTTCCACAAAGCGGTACTGATAATGTGCTTCCGCATGAATGAGGCTGTTTTGCCAGTGCATAAAATTCAGGAATCCTTCTCCGGTAACTGCTGTGGGATGCGGACCTGTAGCTACCGCTGAAAGCCCGATCCCGGGATTGTTTTCGAGATGTTCAAACTGCCGTTGCAGCCGATCCGGCAGCGCAAAGTCATCGGCATCCATGCGGGCGATGTATTTTCCGCGGGTCAGCGGAATCACGCTGTTCAATACCTGACCCAGGTGATATCCTTCTTTCTCGACCAGCTGAATACGTTTATCGCCGGCACTTATCTTTTTTGCGAGTTGAAGTGTTTCGTCATTGGTATTATTGCCGGTGAGCAAGAGTTCGAAGTCGTTAAAAGTTTGTTGTAACAGGCTGTTGACAGATTCCTGTAACCAGTTTTCTTCTTTCGAGAAGGGGAGAATGACACTGACAGCAGGCTTTCTCATGATCACCAGTCGCCGAGGAATTCGTCCATGTCACGACGGTCTTTCTTGGTAGGTCTGCCTGCACCGCTTTTAACATTCCACGAAGCCAGCGCAGCCTGATGCAGTTTCAATCGGTCCAGTTCTTCCGGTGGTGTTACATCTTCACAGAAGTCGCGTGCAATTTGTGCCGAGACTCTGCGTTCTATGAGCGCTAAAACTTTTATATGCTGATACCAGGGCCCCCGGTGAATAACAATAATCTCTCCCGGTTTTACATTGCGCGCGGCTTTCACACTAAGGTCGGCGATCTTTACCCGGCCTTTTTCACAGGATTCCGCTGCCAGTTGCCGGGTCTTGAACATCCGCACGGCCCAGAGGTATTTGTCGATCCTGATTTTCTCGGCTGTCATTCCTGCAAATGTACCGCGTTCTACCTAAATAAATGATACATTTATCCAATCATATACATCGCATGAAACTACCGTCTCTCACCACGACCTTTGAAAAAGCCATCGCCACCTTCAAAAGATTTCCGCTCCCGATTCTCGCTGCGATTTCTGCCTCATTCATTGCCATATCACTGATCGAAGCGAATTCGGTGGATACCGATTTTTCGTGGCAGGAAACCCGTAAATGTCTGCTCTTGCTGCTCGCTATTCCAGCGTGTATCAGCTTTCAGATCATCAGCGAACGGAACAATAACCGGTTGATGCGCTGGATTCCGCAGCTGCTCGTGGCTGTTTATTTTTTCTGGATTTACAGTTCCTGGGAAAATAAAAATGTCGACGGCGACTGGGCGTACTTTTTCCTGATCGCCATTGCCCTTCATCTGATGGTATCCTTTGCTCCGTTTGTGACAAGTAACGATACCCCCAGGTTCTGGGAGTATAATAAGAATCTTTTTCTGCGGATTCTCACCGCGGGTTTGTATTCGGGGGTTTTGTTTGCGGGACTCGCGCTGGCAATTCTGGCCATTGATCAGTTGTTCGATGCTGATATCAACGAGCGGAGATATGCGCAGCTGTTTATGTTCATCGCAATGGTATTCAATACCTGGTTTTTTCTGAGTGGTTTTCCGTTGAATAGTGATGAGGCAGAGGTGGCAGAATATCCGAAAGGTCTGAGAGTGTTTACGCAGTTTGTGCTGTTGCCCCTGGTAACGGTTTACCTGCTTATACTTTATGCTTATTCTGCGAAAATCCTCTTTACCATGAACTGGCCGCGGGGATGGGTTTCTTACCTGGTGATTGGTTTTTCTACAGCAGGCATTCTGGCCTTGTTGTTGATCTGGCCGATGCGGGAAGATGAAAAACACCGGTGGATCAAGTTGTATGCCCGGGGATTCTTCTTCGCTTTGTTTCCGCTGGTGGTCTTGCTGTTTTTTTCTATCTACCTGCGTATCGCCCAGTATGGAATTACGTTGAACCGGTATTACGTTATCGCACTGGCGTTATGGCTCCTGTTCATCGCCGGTTATTTTCTCATCAGCCGGACAAAACGCATTAAATTAATTCCGGTTTCCCTGTTCTTCGTTGCATTGATTTCGAACTATGGCCCATTCAGTGCTTTCGCTGTTTCTGTTGACAGTCAGCGTGACCGCTTGATTGAGATTGGCGAAAAGTACAGGTTCTTCAAGGATGGAAAGTTTGTAAAAGTGCAGCAACCTGCCGAGGTAACGTACGATGACAATAAAACATTTTATGAGGTGCTGGATTACCTGACCGATACTTATCATTATGATGCGATTCAGGATTTATTTGCTGTAGATATCAATGCGGCAGTGAAAAAATCCGGGCGGTACAGACTGGATGATTCGTTGCTGGCTTCAGTTGGATTAAGTTATGAGCCGGGCACCGGCAGTTACGGAAGAGATCATTTCTCCTTTTCATCGAATGCGTATAACCAGCCGTTGAAAGTGACCGGTTTTGATTATTGTTTTACCTGGGATTATTATTCCGGAAAGCGTGACGATAATGAACGGATTAACTTAACCGATTCCTTGTTTGTAGTACTGAACTTTAACGGTGATGAATTGAAGCTCAAGTCAGCAGACGGATCCTTGCTGGGATCGTTGAAAATTTCAGACCTCCGGCAGCGACTTAATGCGCAAGGCATAACGGATAGCGGATCGGCTGATGCAGAAGACCTGATTTCATTTGTTGAAAATGATAAAGTGAAGCTGCAGGTGCAGTTCAAGTACGTGAACGGGAGGTTGATTAACAATGGCGCGTCCTCTGTTACAGAAAGCATCAACTCGATGGTTTTGTTGAAACTGAAATAAAAAAAAGCTGTCGCCGGATGGAGACAGCCTTTTCCCGGTGTGCATGAATTAATGCACCACTGAAATTTTTCTGGCGGCAACGGTTGAGCCGTTGGTGAATCTGACTGTATACAGTCCCTGACTCAGTTTGTCCGTTTCCAGAGTGAGCTGATTGCTTCCATTGCTCAGGATACGACCTTCAATGGCGCGACCTTCAAGATCGAACAGACTGATCTGTAAATTTCCGTCATTGAGCAAACGGCTGTCGATGTTGATCGTTGCGATACTGTTGGCAGGATTGGGATAGAAGTTTCCGAGCTGTTGATTCAGTGCGTTTTCCTCGATGCCAACGCCGGTACGTTCTATTGTGGCGCGGATCATCAGATCTTCCGTTTCACTGTTTCGATACGGTGACCAGGTGCCTCCGAGTACTTCCCATCCTCTGTTGCAATAGGGGACGTTAATATTGGTTCCGAGTGTAACACCGGCACCACGCATATCCCATAATACATAGAATCCGTTGCTGTCGATTTGTGTCGGAGTGGGAAGGAAGGATGTAACATAAGATGCAGGGGTGAAGGATCCGCCCGGCATCGGAATAGAATCAATCAGGGTACCCGGTGATCCGTTCAGTCCATCGTCCAGGTAAACAAACATCGTATAGCCCACAAGGTTAGGATCACTCAGAATGTAAGCATCTACGGAGGTGAGGTTGCAGGGATAGAATGGAGGAATGAAGTGGTTTGCACATCCGCCTGATCCGCCGTTCCAGCTGATGCCGGCGCCATTGGCAGTGTTGTCGTCGTAGCTGAGCTGAATCGTAGATAGGGTAGTATCCACCACTACGATCTCCAGTGTCTTGGCATTGTTGGAAGCAACAATATCACCCGCTGCATTGGTGGTGGTTACAAACCGGTAAGTGCCGGTTACCATTGGCAGGAAGTTGTTCGGAGAAATGATGACTTGAGTTTGTCCGGCCTGCAGTGTGTCGCTTGTAAGGTTGGTGTTGAGCTGGTTTAATCCGGATGAGTTCATCACCTTTACGTTCACAGTAAATGGATTCAGCGTAACGTTTCCTTCGTTCTTGATTTCTGTGGTGAGTCCGTAGCTGCCGGCCAGATTGCGGGAGAGGAATACAGCTGACGTGGTGGGATTGTTGTTGTAGGTAGTGGATGCATCGCTGATTTGCTGTGTTGTACTTGACGGTGCATAGAACTTGATGGCATAGTTGGTTGGAGGATACACATCGTGTGAATGCTGGAGGCCATCCGTGCCGCTTACATTTTCGATACCGATGGTCATGATGTTCAAGGTGACACCGCCTCCTACAATGCCGACCTGATTAAGGTACTGGTAGGTGATGCTGCTGTCGTTGTAATCGAAAATGATCTGGAAGGTGTTCACGCCGTCATAAGTGGGAAATACGTTGGTCCAGAAGGGCACACTGTCGTAGGTCACGATCACCGAATCCTGATTGGAGCTTACCCACATATAACATTTTGCCGGATTTCCCTCTGCAACACCCTGGTTGTCGAAGTTCAGGTCGGTCATCATTCCTGCCAGCATGTTGTTGCTGTTGTTGGCCAGTGGAATAATGGGGAAGGGATGAGCAAACGTAGCATTGTCGAATGAAAGATATCCATTCGAACCTACTTTGAAATCGGTCACATGATACCAGTAATACGGAAACGGCGAAGGAAGGAGGAAGGGTCCAACTGCGTTGTCGTCACTCAGTCCGATAATGGGTACCGTAGCCGGGTCATTGATGATGTCAATCCAGTTAAAAGCCGGACCATTCGGATCGTTGCTGTCTCTCCAGATATAGCCGTAATTATCAGGTCCGCCGCTGGTTTGTGCCTGCAGTCCCGTTATACATCCCAGAAAGACGATCAGGAGTAGTAGTTTTTTCATGTTGTAGGTATGAGTTGGTTGAATGACTAAATATAGCGTATTTTATAATTATCAAACTGATGCCGGAAAAATTACAAGGCTTCTGCTTTCTTCTGTCAGGAGATGGGTAATCGGCTGAAAATGTTATATTTACAGGTAAAAGCTGCCAAGGCCGAGCAATCCTCCGGTCAGAATGGCAACGATTTTATAAAGATTGAAGCGATGGTCGCTTCCCGATTCAAACAAAATGGTGGTACTGATGTGCAGGAAAATACCAATAACAAGGGCCATGATCTGATCCGAAAAAGCGGTGATAAATGAAATTTCATTGTGCTGCAAAAGCTGCCCCGACAAGGCACCGAGCGGAGCCATCAGCGCGAAGAGGGTGAGATAAAAAAACGATGCTTTACGGGAAATGCCGGAAGCCTGCAGCATGCTCACCAGCGCAAAAGCTACCGGAATATGATGCAGCATGATACCGTACAGCAGTGAGTGTTCATGTAAAGCATCGCCGGTTACAGCGGGAGAAGCCAGCGGAATGCCTTCGAGAAAACTATGCAGGGATAAACTGAGCATCATCGAGAGGGGAAAAGCAGAGTGATCATGGTGGTGATGTACGTGAATATGTCCGTGTTCAATGCCTTCCGAAAAGAATTCCAGAATGATCTGCAGAAAAAAGCCGGCCATGATCCAGGCACCGATGCCGGCACCTTTGCTTTCGTACACTTCCGGCATCAGATGCAGTACACTGATGGCGAAGAGATAGGCACCGGAAAAACTGAGCAGGAGCTTGAGCATCCGCTGTGAGGGTTCGCGGAAAAAATAAAATGCAGAGCCACTCAGTATCACTGAGCAAAAGAGCAGCAGCAGTCCTTGCAGGTCCATATCAGATTTTCCGGGTGATAAAGATAAGTCTTTGCGAGGTTTCCGGATTGAATTCGCCGAGCTGATAGTCGCCGTATACATTCAATACGGTCAGACCCGAATGGGCGAAGCAGCGTTTGAAGTCTTCATACCGGATGATCCGTACTTCTTCTCTGAAAGCATTGTCTTCCACATGAATCTCCTTTACGATTTTCTGTGCTTCAATTTTACGCTGAATGGCAAACCGTACGTCACCACGTTGAATGACTTCGGCAGGGTTCAGGTGTTGGATCGCGTATTGCACATTCAGAAAATCGAGCACGAAATATCCGCCCGTTTTCAAACTGCTGGCTACCGCCTTAATGACCTGCTCATTTTCTGTTTCCCGTTCAAAGTATCCGAAACTGGTGAAGAGGTTGAACACCGCATCGAAATAACGGACCCGAAGTACCTTCCGCATATCGTGTTCGTAAAAATGGAGATGCTCGTTCTCAAATTGTTTACAGTAGCGGATATTTTCAGGCGACAAATCTGCACCGGTAACATCGTAACCGCGATCGTTCAGGTAAATGGAATGACGCCCCTTTCCGCAGGCGAGATCCAGTACCCTTGATTGTGCAGGGAGATGTACCCGGTCAAGCAATCTCGATAAAAAGTCGCGGGCTTCCGATTCATCACGGTGCTCGTACAGCAGGTGATAATAGGATGAATCAAACCACGACTCAAACCACTTGTGTTCCATTTCAGCGGCGATATTACAACATATTCGTGAATACCGGTGCAGGATTGCAGGATTGTGACTGAGCGCCACGGGTTTCTGTTGATCAGCGGTCGCGGCAGGAGAAACTTTTCAACCGGGTTGGAATGTACGCCCGGTTTTTATTCGGATCAGTTATTTTTGAAGGCTGATGGCTAAAGCGAGATCTGTACTGCCAAGGAGTTTTCGGCTATGGAAACATAAGCGTACCTCACCGGGTGCAGCTCCGGGTGCTATTACCCTGGCAGAAGATGCCATGCCACCCAGGTTGTTTGTAACCTCTTTCAGTTCTGAACTGTTGCTGGAAACACCCATGCAGCATCTTGGTCAGGTAAAGGAGCGGCTGAGCCAGTACCCTGACATGATCCACTGGGTGGAACTGAAAGGATATGGGGATCGCTCCCTGCTCGAGAACTTTTGTCATATGTTCCGCATTCACCGCCTTGAAATGGAGGATGTGATCAATACCTATCAGCGTCCTAAACTCGAGGAGTTCGATGATCACCTGTTCGTGGTGTCAAGAATCATTTCAGTTGCAAAGGATGGCGGACTCAAGAACGATCAGTTGTCGCTGTTTGTGAATGAAAAGATGGTGATTACCATCCAGGAAAACTATGACGATATCTTCGAGCCCGTTCGCTCACGGATCCGCACAGGGAAAGGTCATCTGCGTTCTTCTTCCAGTGATTATCTGGCCTATGCACTCCTCGACAGTGTGGTGGATACCTATTTCCCCTTGCTGGAAAACATCGGCGAGAAACTGGATGCGCTCGAAGATGAACTGTTTGCAAAGCCGAACCGGGAATCGCTGCAGAAGATTCAGCTGACCAAGCGCGAGCTGATTGTCCTGCGTCGCACCATCTTTGCTGAAAGGGATAAAATCAATGACCTGCTGCGTTCAGTGAATGATTTTATTTCGGACCAGACCAAAGTGTATTTCCGGGATACCTATGATCATACCATCCAGGTGATGGACCTTGTAGAGAGTTACAAAGAGATTGTTGCTTCGCTGATGGATATCTATCTCTCAAATGTGAGCAATAAACTCAATCAGGTGATGAAGGTACTGGCGATCATCTCTACGATATTCATCCCGCTGACTTTCATCGTGGGCGTGTACGGAATGAACTTTGCGTATACGGATCCCGTTAGTGGAGCAATGATGCCGATGAATATGCCGGAATTACATTCCCCGTATGGTTATCCTGCGGTCATGATTTTTATGCTGCTCGTTGTGATCGTCCAGCTGATCATCTTCTGGAAAAAAGGCTGGATGGATAAGAGCTGAAGGAGGAGATGATGAATAACAGTTTTTTTGTGGATGTGATTCTTCCGCTGCCTTTGCAGGATTTATATACGTATGCACTCCGCCCGGATATGCACGAAAGAGTGAAGCCGGGGATGAGGGTGGTTGTTCAGTTCGGAAAGCAGAAGATATATGCCGGTATCGTGGCACGTATCCATGAAAATCAGCCGGCGGGATATGAGATCAAGGAAGTACTCGATATCCTCGATGATCGCGCGGTGATTGATGAACCGCAGTTTCGGTTGTGGCAGTGGATCAGCGATTATTATCTCTGCAGTATGGGCGATGTGATGACGGCGGCTCTGCCCGCTGCTTTGAAACTGCAGAGCGAATCGAAAATCATCCGTCACGAGGAGTTCGATGGAAATACCGATCAGCTCACCGATCGGGAATATCTCGTGTGGGAAGCGCTGGAGATGCAGCCGGAGTTGTCGGTCAGCGAAATCAGTAAAATCCTTTCGCTGAAACATATCATGCCCGTCCTCAAAGGTATGGTGCTGAAGCAGGTGATCCGCGTACGTGAGGAGATGGAAGAGCGCGTGAAGCCGCGACTGGTTGATTTGGTGCGTCTCACTGAAAAGTATCAGACTGAAACTGCGCTTACCGGGTTTCTCGATACACTGGGTGTACGTGCCGCCAAACAGTCAGATCTCATTCTGGCTTTTCTGCATCTTTCCCGTGAGGAGGAGGCTGACGGAATGAACAAGCAACTGCTGCTCAAAAAGTCGGGTGTAAAACTGTCGGTCCTGCAGGCACTCGTAAAAAAGGGTGTGTTTGAGATTTTTCAGCGTCGCGTCGATCGCATTGGACACTATAACGGTCCGGTGGTTCCACCGCTGGTACTCAATAATTGGCAGGAGCAGGCGATACTGCAGATCCGCGAAGGCCTCGATGAACACAAAGTAGTATTGCTGCATGGCGTTACATCTTCCGGAAAAACAGAAGTGTATGCACACCTGATCGATGAAGAGCTCAGGCAAGGCAAGCAGGTGCTCTACCTCTTGCCTGAAATCGCATTGACCACACAACTGATCAGCAGGATGCAGAAACATTTCGGTGACCGCATGCTCGTGTATCACTCCAGGTTCAATGAACAGGAAAGGGTGGAAGTATGGAACAAAGTGCTGCAGGATAATGATCAGCCCGATTCGAAGGGAAAGCTGATCATCGGTGCCCGGTCGGCTTTGTTTATTCCCTTTGCCAACCTTGGTCTCGTAATCGTTGATGAAGAACATGATCATTCTTTCAAGCAGGAAGATCCTGCTCCGCGCTATCATGCACGCGACGCAGCTGTTGTGCTGGCAGCCCAGCAGGATGCAAAAATTATACTCGGTACGGCCACTCCGGCTCTGGAAACATACTTTAATGCGCTCAGCGGAAAATATCATCTGGTCACCCTCGAAAAGCGACATGCCGGACTGGAGATGCCGGAGGTAAAGCTGGTGGATATGAAGGAAGCGCGGAAGCGGAAGCAGGCCAACGGACATTTCTCCAATCAGTTGCTGGAAGAAGTACAGCTGGCACTCGATAAAAACCAGCAGATTATCCTGTTCCAGAACCGCCGCGGATTTGCTCCGTATCTCGAGTGCAATGTCTGTTCATGGACACCACTCTGCGTGAATTGTGATGTGGCGTTAACCTATCATAAATACAGGAACGAACTGCGTTGCCATTATTGCGGATATACGACAACGTTACCTTCCCGATGTGGCGCCTGTGGCGATCAGGATATAAGGATGAAGGGATTCGGCACCGAGCGCATCGAAGAAGACCTCCAGCTGATTTTCCCGAACGCTGTTATCGGCCGTCTTGACCTCGATACCACGCGGACAAAATCAGGGTTCCAGCAAATCATCTCCCGCTTTGAAGAAGGAGATATCGATATTCTGGTGGGAACGCAGATGGTCACCAAGGGACTCGACTTCGATAAAGTCAGACTGGTTGGTATTCTGAATGCGGATGCTATTCTGCACTTTCCGGAGTTCAGAGCACACGAACGGGGCTTTCAGTTGCTGGCACAGGTGAGCGGAAGAGCCGGCCGTAAGGCGCCCGGAAAAGTCCTCATTCAGGCCTATGAGAAAAACAATCCGGTTCTCGCCTATGTGCTCAAACATGATTACAAGGGATTTTATATGCACGAGCTCAATGAGCGGTATAAGTTTTCCTATCCTCCCTATTTCCGGCTCATCGAAATCCGACTGAAAGCCCGTGATGAAAAGGAACTCGACCGTATGGCGGCAGAATTATCTAAGGAACTAAGGAAAATGTTTGCAAAGCGTGTACTCGGACCAACCGTGCCCTATGTCAACAGAGTGCGTAACCTGTATCAGCGTCACCTTATTCTCAAGATTGAAAAGACGATGAGTGTGGCGCAGGTGAAAAAGCAATTGACGAAAGCTTTGTTTGCGTTTCGTACCAAACCGGAAAACAGGCAGTTGATTTTACAGCTGGATGTGGATCCTGTTTAGTTGAGTTCAACCAGCAGTTGCAGATACAGCAACCGTCCGATCATCGGTCCTCCGTAAACTTCGTAGTGTTCGTTGTTGAACACATTGGAACAACCTACCTTCAGCGTTGTTTTTGTCTCTGTAAACATTTTGCTGATCTGCGCGTCTACAATGCCATAGTCATTGATGGTGCCGGTAAATTGCGGAGAGCCTTCAAATAAAAATCCCTGCACCCATTTATAGTTGATGTTAAAGCCCCAGTCTTTGCCAATGAAGTTGTCGATTTTTGATCCGGTAAATCCAAGGTTGAATTTGTTGCGCGGAGTGTTAAAGGCAGGAATCAGCGGGTCGTCAGAGCCTTGTCGGTTGAGTTCGTTCCATGACCAGTTGCCGGATACGGTGTAGAATTTGGCAAAGTAGTAATTCAGTCCGATCGTAAATCCTTGCGTGGTGACAATATCTTCCGAGTTTGTTGCTACCCGATAGATGTTGTTGACATTGATCGGGAGTGGCTGATTCGGAACAACATTCACATCTGCACCGAGTTTGTAACCGATGAAGTCTTTGTAGATGCTGTAATAGGCACTCATGTCAACAAACAATCTGCTGAACAGCGTTGTCCGGTAACCGGCTTCAATGGTTTTCACTTGCTCCGGCTGAACAGGATCAACATTGAAGTAATCCAGCGTGTCTACATTCTGGTAGTTGAGTCCATCGTATAGCGACGGCAGCGTCACCAGTGAATCGAAGCCGTTCAGGTTACCGATGAGGATGGCGCGGCCTACCCGGTAATACAGGTATTGATCGGCGAGTGTTGGATTCCGGATAGCTGAACTGAAGGAAAGACGGAAAGTATTTTTCTCATCCGGATTGTAAATCGCCGAGAGAGCGGGGGAGACGAGATAATCGAAGTTTTCGTTTTTGTCGACGCGGGCGGTGGCACTGAGTTTTAACTTTTCCGCTGCCAACTTGATATCTGCACCTGCATATATTCCGTATTCGCTGTTACGGATCACCACACTTCCGGTATCGCTGAAAATCGTTCCGCGCGAATTGGGAATGTATAACCGGTAGTTGGCTCCGGTGGTGAAATTGAACTTTTTTATTTTGAATTTGTATTCTCCGTGTACATGATACAGCGCCGACTTATCATAAAACTTGGAGCCGCCCTGCGCGAAGGTCTCTCTGGAAGTAATGGCTGCAAAGGCTGAATCGAAGGATGCAGTGCCCGGCATGAACATGGCCTGATTCTGATTGAGCGGATTACCGATGCTGTTGGCATAAGCGGCAGCCTGTCCGTGGTAGAGCATCAGTGAATCGTAGTAGTTGTTCATCAGGAATGGATTGATGGCCGCGAGGTAATCCGTGTATTGCGCATAATCTCCGGGCTTGGGAAAGCCGGGGTAATTCCTGAATTTGTTGAATACGTTGTTGCTGACCAGATAATTTACATAGTCGTCGTTCCAGTCGATGTCCGACTTCACCGCTCGCTGTAATAGCAAGGCCGTGAAATAGGCGTCGTAGGAGTTCCCGGCGTTTTCATTGGTGACGTAGGCGCGGAGGAAAAACTTTTCGGGCTTGCGTATTTCAAGTCTGTTCTGAAAGAACAGAATGTCTTTCAGACTGTATCGGTTGTCGCCCTGGTAAACGGTGGTTCCTGTGCTGAAACTTGAACTGGCAATACATTCAACATCCTTCGTTACTTTATAATGCAGTGCCGAATTCAGTTTGATGTTCCGGGTGTTGTAGTCAACAATGTCTTTTTCGGCATAGCCTGTCCGGTAGATGATACCCAGTCCCGGAAAAATACTCGGCACCAGACTAAAGTCGCCGCCGCTGTTGTATTCATCTCCGTAAACATTTACGGCATCGTATCCTCCGGGGTTGTTTTCCTTGCTGAGCGATTGTGGCGTCGCAGCTCTGTTATCGGCTACCCAGTCGTAGGCTTTGAAGAAACTGGCGTTGAATTTCATTCCCAGTTTTTCATCACCGGCTTTGTTCTTTTTAACAAATGCATACCGGAAGCAGGTTTCCAGCAAGTCGCGCGAACCACTCTTCACACAGACTTCGAGTCCAGGTTTCACAAAAGGACTCCTTGTATTCATGCTGATCACACCATTGAAGGCATTGGGTCCGTAAAATGCAGAGCTGGCGCCCACCACGAGATCTACCTTCAGCAGGTCAAGTTCCGACGTGCCAAGAAAGTTTCCCAGCGAGAAATTTAATCCCGGTGCCTGGTTGTCAACACCGTCAATAATCTGCAGCGTTCGGACCGGCGAAGTGGAGTTGAATCCGCGGGTGTTAACAACCTTAAAGCCCAGACTCGCAGCCGTTACATCCACACCTTTCAGAGCACCCAGCCCGTCGTAAAAATTCGCTGCCGGCGTTTCCTTGATGGCCAGTATATCCATGGCTTCTACCGTCAATGCCGACTCCCGTTGCTTTTCGGTGAGACGGCTTTCAACAATTGTCGCTTCCTTGAGCAAGCCATCGTTCTGGCTCAACAAAATAGTTAATGGTGTGGCAGCGTTGGCCACAGTAACTTCGCGTGTTATATATCCAACGTATGAAACGATCAGAATAGCAGGGTATTTGGTAATCTGCAGGGTGAACTTCCCATCGAAATCTGAAGTGGTACCGTTCGTGGTACCTTTTTCACCGATGGTTGCGCCAATCAGCGGTTCCTTACTTTTCTGATCCCTGACACTGCCGGTCAGGTCTTGTCCAAACGCGTTGATAGTTATTAAGATACAGGCGAGAAACAGGACGAAGTTTCGCATAAGCAGCGTTTCACAGATTGGGTTTAAACAAAAATAAAAAAATAAGAATAGCGTTGATGAATTGTTTAAGTAAATCAGGATATGATTAAACAACAGGGATTTTACCGAAGATATGCAGGATATCTTCTGAATTTGCATTTTTGCAGTATGAAATGCAAGTTGCTAGTACTGTTAATGTTGATGGCGGTACTCGGGTATAGTCAGAAAAACAGCTATCAGGTATTTAAGGGTGATACAATTAACCGGACCGATGCGAAGGGACTTAAGCAGGGTATCTGGAGAAAATATTTCCGGACCGATACACTCTGTTCAGAAACCTACTTCAAAAACAACAAACCTTATGGCATTTCACGCACCTGGTACGAAAGCGGCAAGCTTAAAGCGGAAGTTGTTTTTCAGAAAGATGCACGTAAATCCGTAGCAGTCTCTTACTACGAAAGTGGTAAGGTGATGGCCAGAGGATGTTATTTTGAGTTGAAAAAAGACAGTACCTGGTTATTTTACGGCGAGAATGATTCCCTCAAATCCATCGAACAATATAAATCCGGGAAACCTGACGGAGTCTGGAAAGTATTCTATGAAAACGGGGCCATTGCGGAAGAGAAAACCTATGTAAACGGAAAGAGAGAAGGTGATTATCGTCAGTTCAATGACAATGGGAGTTTGATTTTTGAGATGCACTATAAAGCTGATCTGGAGCATGGGCCCGTTAAGATATATTGGGGCAATGGCAAAATCAGGCAAACTGGAACTTTTGTAAATGGACTCAAAGAAGGCTCCTGGATTGAATACGATACCAACGGTAATGTATCAAAAAACGAAGTGTGGCGGGCCGGAGTTTTGAAATCAAAGCCGGTTGAGTAATCACCAATAATAAGTTGTTTTTTCAAGTCCAAACCGTTTACTCGGTTTTTTGCCCATGTTGAAAACTGGTTCCCATTTTTATTAAACGGGCTACCAAAAGTGGTATATTTCAAGTGCTATTGCCTGCCTATGTTAGCCGAAAATTCAACCGGTGCTGATCAGACCAAATCAGCAGATAAGCCCCGTCGCGTTAGTTGCCTCTATTCCGTTGCCGGTTGGGAATTAAACCTGGAGACACTTGAATTCACCATTGATCATCAGCATAAAGAAATGCTGCATGCTTTAGGATATGGCAGCACTCCCGAAACGACAAATCTGCTGGATTATGCAATCCGGTATATATCCGAATCCAGTCAGGAAATCGTTCAGGAAAAATTGCAGTATGCGATCGAAAATAAAGACGATCCGGAATATGCCGACCGTTTTGAAATTACCATGCGGTCAGAGGATGGTAAACTGTATTATTTTCTGGTGAATACATGGTTGCTCCGCCCCGGCGTTGTACGTGGACAGGGTCAAAATATCACCGACTTGAAACAGGTGAAGAACGACCTCGATTACAGCTCAGCTTCCTTGCGTTCCGTCATCGAAAATTCCGATGATTATATTTTTACGATTGATTGCGGAGGATCAATCCAACTTTACAATGAGAATTTCCGGAAAGTGATGCAGGAATTTTTTGATGTAGAAGTTTTTCAGGGGCAGAATATTACAACGGCAATGCCGACGGAAGTCTACGATAAGTGGTATCCCTTGCTCGAAACAGCATGTAAGGGAAGTAAATCCCATTCTGAAATCGATATTCAGTTAAATGACCTGAACCGGCTGGATGTTGCCGTGAATCCGATTATTGCCAACGGACAGGTAACCGGGGTCTCTTTCTTTATCAGAAATATCACAGATAAATGGAGGATGTCAGCCTGGGATTCACTGGAAACAAAAGTACTTGAACAGGCCTACAGAAATGTAGAGATCACGGAGGTGTTTGATACGCTCTTATTGGGTATTCAGGATATTGCTCCTGCGATGTCGTGTTATATTACCCGTAAAATAGATGGAAAGATGGCACTGGAGTGGGTGAGCTCACCTTCTCTACCTGCTTCCTATACGGCACACGCCAATGAAATTCCCATTAGTCCGGAATTCGGATCCTGTGGTTTGAGTGCATCCAGTATGCAACCGGCATTTGTGAAGGATATTCGCCTGCATGATTCCTGGAAGACTCTCCGTGACATCACCCTGCTAAACGGGTATTATTCCTGTTATTCTATGCCGGTGATCAGTAAATCCGGAAGGGTGCTCGGTACACTTGGTGCTTATTACCGGCAACCACATGATGCCAGCGATTTCGAATTAAGCCTGTGGCAGAAAGCAGTTAATCTGGTTGGAATCCTTCTGGAAAGTGAATTGAATAAGAAGGAGAATCTGAGGAAGGCGAATATGCTTGATGAAATCGCAAGATCGATCCCCGGCGTTTTATATATGATTAAAATGGGAACCGATGGCGAAAGAACGTTTGAGTATGTAAGCCCGAAAGCCAGAGAATATGTTAAAGTTCCATTCGATAGTATCAGTAAAGATTATCATAGTGTTATCGGCTTAATCAGTAAGGAGTTCCATGAGCCCTTGCGCGAGACACTGGAAAAATCGCTGAAAGATAAGTCCATCGTTGAGTTTGAGTTTACGTTGCGCCCGGATATTAATCCTGATTTCCACCGGTATAAGTTAGTTGCCTCGCATGATTTCAAGGAGGATGGTACTGTTTATACCTACGGAACCATTTATGATATTACCACGCAGAAAATTTCTGAATTGCAGTTGCTGGAGAAACAGGAAGAGATGGGTGCTATCTTTCGCGGTCTGGATGATTTAATTTTCGTTATTGATGAGGAATGCAGGTTTAAGGATGCTTTCTCTAATGATGAGAAAAAATTCCTGGTTCCAAAGAACATTATGATCGGCAGAAAGATGGATGAGTTTCTGCCTGATCATGTAATAATTGCTTATCGGAATGCCTGTGAAGAATTAAATCAGGGGAATCAATCTCAGGTGGAATTCTTTTATGAAATGGAAAAGGAGGGTTCTACCAGTTATTATAAAGCAAGGGTTATCCGGATTGTAGAGAGCGGTACTTATCTCGTAACCGTAAAGGACTATACATCTGAGCGGGGAATCATAGAGGCAAACAATAAATTGCGATACATCCTCGAGGAGGCTTCAGAGTATGCCCGGTTTGGTTCTTTTGAGTTCAATGCAGATACCAAATCATTGCTTTGGTCGGATCAGCTGCGGACCATGTTCGGCATACCGGATGATCTGACCGGTTCCGCTTTGTTCGAGTATTTCATTGAGGCCCTGCACCCGGATCATAAGAACGAAATGATTGCGGTGATTGAGGATTCACTCCGGAATAATAAAGATTTTGAAATCGAACATATGATTCGCCATTATGACGGAAAATATGTTTGGCTGCGGTGCGTGGCGCGTGTTAGTACAGATCCGTTTACAAAGGAGACGATGATCCGTGGTATTTCTATGGATATCACCCGTGCTAAATCAGAGGAGAGAGAGGCCCGCAAACGGCAAAGTCTGCTGGAAGCAGTGAGCCTGCTGTCTATGAAACTGGCCAGCGATGAAGAACTCGAGGCTACCGTTAACAAGTTGCTGGTGAAGCTGGGTGAGTCAACCGGTGTGAGCAGAGTATACCTCTTTAAAAATTCTTTGCATCCTGTAACCGGTGATTTTACTACTACTCAAATACTGGAATGGGTGAAGGAGGGTGTACGTCCGCAAATTGATGATGAGGTGCTCACCGACCTGAATGTAGGATTGCTGGGCTTCGAACGCTGGGCCTTGCTGCTGAATCAGGGACTCCCGGTGGTTGGTGACACAAAGGATTTCCCGGGTTCTGAACAGGCGTACCTGCGTGATAATAATATCAAGTCCGTACTGGTGGTGCCGGTAGCGCTGAATGGTGAATGGTGGGGTTCACTTGGATTTGATGAATGTTCCATTGAACGTGTATGGTCTGAGAATGAAATTACATTGCTTTCTGCCGTGGCGAACCTGATCGGTACCGTGATCGAAAGAAAACGGGTGCGGGAGGAATTGATAGAAAGTGAAGCGCGCCTTCGTACAATCGTTGAAACGATGTCAGAAGGACTGGTGATCGCAAGTGTAAACGGAAATCACCTTTCGTGTAACCAGGCTGCAGCAGATCTGGTGGGCATGAGCAAGGAGGACCTGCTGGCCATGACGCCTGAATTTGTCTATAATAATTTTATCAACCTGGATGGCACTCCTTATACTGAGGCGAATTGCCCGGCCATGCAGGCGATGAAATCCAATAAGGTGGTTACCGGTACTGTGATGGGGTATAAATCCGAAGATGGCTATCGCTGGATGTCAGTGAATGCTTGTCCGCTGGTGCACCCCATTACCAATGAATTGTTCGGTGTGCTGAAGACGTTCTCTGATGTTACGGAACGCATCCGTCATGATCAGGAGCTGAACGATAACCTCAAACAGAAGGAATTGCTCCTGACTGAAATTCATCACCGCGTTAAAAACAATCTGGCGATCGTCAGCAGTCTCTTGCAGCTGCAGCAATTGTATACTACCGATGATCAGGTTAAAACAATGCTGCTGGAAAGTCAGGGACGATTACGTTCCATGAGCCTGGTGCATGAGATCCTGTATAAGAACGGTGATTTTTCAAAGGTGTCGTTCGATAAGTATCTCAATGAAATCGGACATTATCTCAAAAACACTTTCGCAAAACCTGAACAGGAGATTCTCTTTGAAATTTCAACTGATGATTGTAATCTTGAAATAACGAAGGCCATTCCCTGCGGACTGATCGTAAACGAAATCGTGACGAATGCATTTAAGTATGCATTCAACAACAGAGCAGGCGGAATCATCGTGATTTCGCTGAGGCTGCAGGGTGAATATTATGTTCTGGAGGTCTGTGATGATGGTCCGGGACTTCCCGAAGGCATCAACTGGGCAGAAGCCAAAACAATGGGCTTTACACTGGTGCGTACACTGAGTGCACAGTTGAAAGGAGCGTTGAGTATAGAAAACAAGAATGGAGCACGGGTAGTGCTCACTTTCCCAAAGTAATAACTGATAATTGTTCAGTTTATGGAAAGAGCAAAATTCCGGATTATGATCGTTGAGGATGAATTACTCATTCAGATGGTCAATAAGCAAATGCTGGAAGGGGCCGGTTACATGGTATGTTGTTCAACCACCTCAGGCGAAGAAGCTGTAACCATGGCGCTCGAGCGAAAGCCGCACCTGATCTTAATGGATATTAAACTGGATGGAGAGATGGATGGGATTACAGCCATTGAGGAAATTCAAAAGGTGGAAAATATCCCTGCATTATATGTTAGTGGCAATTCCGACGATGCGACCATGAAACGGGTGCAGAAAACCAATATGGTGGATTTCATTGTGAAGCCTGTTGATTACCATCTCCTCATTGAAAAGATCAACCGGTTTTTTGGCCGTTGATTCAGACCGCTACAACACCCTTGATGTCCGGAATAGCTTTGATAATGGACTGCTCAATTCCGGCTTTCAGCGTCATCATGCTCATCGAGCAGGAACTGCAGGCACCTTCAAGACGTACCTTTACAATATGATCTTCTGTAAGCTCTACAAAACTCACATTCCCATTGTCGGCTTCAAGATAGGGCCGCAATTGCGAAAGCGTTTCTTCAATACGTGTAATTAACTGGTCCTGATTTTCCATTTTATCCGATGGGTTCAAGTCGTTGAGTGGGTGATTGGCTGGCATTGCGAATAGCAGTCTGCTGCGCTACATTGCCGGCAACGGTAAGGAAGGGAAGTGCAGCGGGATGATGCTCGTCAACAACGGCAGGCGTTCCCTGATCTCCGCCTTCACGAATCGATTGAACGAGCGGTATCTCGCCCAGAAAAGGTATGTTGAGCTCTTCTGCCAGTTTACGGCAACCGGCTTTTCCGAATATGTAGTATTTGTTGTTGGGTAATTCTTCCGGTGTGAAATAGGCCATGTTTTCGATAATTCCTAAAACCGGTACATTGATGTTTTCCATTCTGAACATGGCGATTCCTTTCCGTGCATCCGCCAGTGCTACTTCCTGTGGTGTTGATACAATCACGGCTCCCGTTACCGGTACTGTGCTGACCAGCGTGAGATGAATATCGCTCGTGCCGGGAGGAAGGTCGATGAAGAGATAATCGAGTTCGCCCCAGTCAGCGTCCTGAAAGAGCTGCTGTAGTGCGCGGGAAGCCATCGGACCTCTCCATACAATCGCCTGTGAGGGATCTGCCATGAAGCCGATCGACAATAGTTTGACGCCGTGTTTCTCCACCGGAACCATGTACTGGCGGTTGTTGCGCTCTGTGATGAAGAGTCGTTCATGTTCAACCCCAAACATGATCGGCTGGGAAGGACCATAGATATCGGCATCGATAAGCCCCACTTTCGCACCGGTTCGGGCCATGGCGACCGCCAGATTGGCTGCAACGGTTGATTTGCCGACACCACCTTTTCCAGATGCTACAGCAATGATATTGCGGACGCCGGGTAATACTTCTTCCAGCGAAGGACGCCGTGTGGTCACATTGGCCGTCATGTTGACCGTAACTTCTGCTTCGGCATCAACATAATGGTGAATCGCATTCCGGCAGGCATTGGCGATGAATTCCTTTAGCGGACAGGCCGGCGTAGTAAGTACAATGGTGAAGGAAACTTTCTTTCCGGTTACTTCAACATCCTGCACCATGTTGAGCGTCACCAGATCTTTTTTCAGATCGGGCTCCTGTACATGACTCAGGGCATTTAATACTTGTTCTTTCGTGATCATCTCGCGTTCGTGACTGTACAACAACCTTCAGCGGGCTTTGTTCTGCAAAATTACAAATTCCATCGCCTCCACACGTGAATTGTGGGAAAGGAAGAGGAAGAATAGGCGTTTTTGATCATTGTAGTCCCGAGTTGTCGGGATTTCATGTGTATAAGTTTCTGGCCGAAGTAATGGTGAGTGAGAATTATACTAAAGAACACAATTTGCGAAAAATACAGCCTTTTAATTATTTATTACTTAAACATTGTACTAAAGAATGTGGAATATTGATTATTTGCACTCAAACAAATGAGCAATAAGCTATTGAGAACTTGTCGATTGAGATTTGTTAATTGATTGGAAAATAGTGTCTTGACAGGTTATTTTATCTTGTTTTTTTTAATAAATTGTAATATGCTGTTTGTCAGTATCTTAAATTTCTTCTAAATTCTACAGTTCAAGGTCGAAACAAATTTTATAAAAACTTCCCTATTTTTAGTGTAATAAACCCTTTTAAATCAATCCATATGGGGCTGTTTTGCATATCAGTTTTGAAAAATTCCTGCTCCAGGCAGGATATTGATATTGCTATTTCTAAACTGGCATTAATTGCAATCAATATATCAATATTCAGTCAACTAAAAATCCCTTTACTGCTATGAAAAAACTAATTCAAACATTATCAATTTTATTGTTCTCATTGATATTCCCCAAAGGGAGTCAGGCTCAGACAACAATTCCCGTTAATGTGCAGTTTGATACAATTACCGTTTGTAAGGAGAATTTGTTCACTGCCACATTTGTTGGTTCGGGTTCTCTGCAGATTGCAATAAATTATAGTATTGATTTCAATGGGAATCCTTTTAATTCTTGTGTGGGAAGCTCCGGCAATTTTCACCCGCAAGCCTTATTATTGATAGATACATCCACAGTTCCATTTACAGGTGAAAGTCTGGATACAATGAATGGTATTTGGTCTGCCACCTTTCAGTTTTCCAATCCTGATACCTGCATTTTAACTTACAAAATTCTTGTTGATTGTAGTGTAATCCCCAATACTTCTTCTACTTCATCAACGATTAACCTTGTTCAATCATGGACCGATACCGCAGGTGATACTTTCCTATTAAACAGTAATAATTCTTTAAGCCTTCCTGTTTTCAAGCCATTTCTGATTCAACTAAATTCGATTACTTCATTTGAGGCCGGGTATTTAGATACTATTCCATTGCAATTCTACTACAAAAACACGGGCTTTAGCGCGGTCGATTTGTTATTTAACTTTTTACCAGACACCAATGAATATTGTCATCAACTTCCACAAACAGGTTTGTTTTATCAGATTGGTTTGAATGACCCTCTGGTACCATTCAATATATTAACTGACGTTCCCATTCAGTTAGCCAGATTTGACACTTTAATTATCACACAGTTTGTTATTGATACATCTTGTGTGCGTTGTGATAATTTATCATGTAATTGTAGCCGCAGTGCAGAATTAACCTGGAAATGTAACAACACTTTATCAGTATCAGGGGTATTTTGCGATTCTTGTGTCTCAGTTTTGGTTGCTGATTATACCATCACTTCTGCAGAACCAACAACCTTGGTTTCGTATCGTAAATTACCGGTAGGTGTAAATTATTATGATAACACATGCATGAATGACACCGTTGGTGTGCAATGGGAGTATGTGGTAAAGAATGTAAGTGGAGAAGCTCTTGATAGTGTAATTATTGACCTGACTTATTTTGAAAAAGAACAATACAATTATTTAACTTTAATTCCGGCATCAAGTATTTCATATACTATTTCTTGTGTTCAATGTACTGTTGATACAATCAGTGAGTTAAGAGATACCGTTTTATGTCAGACGATAATTCCAAACACAGTTAAAATGCATCGCTATATCGTAAGGCGTTTTATGGAAAACGATTCTATGGTCGTTAGTTTTAGAACATTTAACTGTGCCGAAGATGATACAGCACGCTTGCTCAATGTACAAAAGTATTTTAATCATTGGGGAATAAAAGCTTCTGGCCGGTCAATTTGTGGGGACGTTTCCGGCGATAAGGTCCCTAAAAAAATAAGTATCTATGCCTCAAATTCCGGAAGTGATCTCCATCAACAAATAGTCCATTTGCCCAATGTAACGGATTTAAATATTCCTGCCGGACTAACCTTTGGCGATTCATCACTTTTTGATATCGATTGCAAAGGCATTACAGCAAATAACAACCTGTTGGACCTGCAACTCTTTGGATTTAATCCACAACAGCCAACAGCTTTTAATGGATGGCTCCGTGCTGCTATTCATTGTGAAAAGGGGTTAAGGGTGTCACAGCCTGAGAAAGATGTCTATTTTTTAACTTTTATCAATGGCCAACTCGATACAATTTCATCACAATTTTACTATAGTACAATCCCCAATGACCAATGCATAGCAGGTGATTATTTCTTTTATTTTGACTTAAGTTCACCCGGAATATTTCAGGCGATTGGTTCGGGGAAATTTATGTTTGAACTACAAGGATGTTGAAGTGGTAGTAATCCTCCTGCAACAGATTACAATGTAATGTTTCATATTCTACCGAATGGACTCGATACCTGTTTCGTTCTTGATATTTCTGATACCCTACATCTGAGTCCACCGGGATGTACTGGCAGTAGCTGTGATGCATGGATTCCTCTTTCCAGCACGGGAAGTCGCATATTTACCCATTGCCCAGGTTGTAAAGCACCCGGTATTATTGTAGACAATTATAAAGTGCGTCGAAAAACGTTGGGTTATCAGGACTCAAACAACGATGCAATTGCTGATAGTGGTTTTGTTCCAATTGTAAAGGGCAGTAATTGGTATAATCAATTTGAATCTGTGTTGGCATTGAATCAATCCTCCAATGGTGAGATCATTGAGGATAAACTTTGGGCCCATTTTCAGGAGGGGGATCCTTCTAGCGGTGGATATTCATATTTACAAATGATTAATTTACCTACCAATATTCGATTATCGTACCTTCAACTATTACGGACATTTGAGGCGAGTCTGGATACCATGAAATTGGACCTTCAGGAAATTACACTTTATATTGACACAGCTGCGACAGGAGGGCAATGTTTAAACTGTAGCGATTTTCAGGTACCCAATACCTACAATACAATGTTGGCGATACATGCTTCCGGGGCTTCACTAGCTAACTATGTCCAGGCAGATACTTTAAAGAATCGTTGGCTATTTACATTTAATGAATCGGAAATAACGGATAGCACTTTGACCGACTCAATCATCTATTCAAACAACACACTGCCTTTTACTGGCTTTTATGAGGGTCAACGTTACCGAATGGAGGTAAAGTATAGCGTTTGCGGAAATTTTATTCCGGATAATGTATTAACAATAACTCAAGATGAGGTAATTAAAAGATCAGAAATAGTAAATAAAATGTGGCTTTGTGGAAGAAAAGTGCCATTGAATATTGTCGTAGATACATTGCCAGATATGATTAACACGGTGGCCGTATTACAATCAAAAGGAATTACCCTTAATCCGAATAGTGTACCGCCTTATTCATTAATGGATACTAATTACACTAATAATCATTTATTTTATTGTGAAACTTACGGGGGGCTTCATTATTTCCTGGCACAAGACGGAAGGAATGTTGCAATCGTTGATACAGGGCTAGCCTGTGGACATAAAATTTCGGTTATTTCAAAACCGGAACGTGGTGGCTACGAATCAATAGTTCATAATTATCCCTATGAGTATCGCCCACCAACTATTGGCCCGGACTCTGTTGTTTTTCAGGTACCTGCCGGGGCATATATAAATCACGTAACTGTTCATCATGAGTGTCTTGTTTTTGATTCCACAAAACTATATTCAACCTGGCGACCTACTAATCCTATTTCATTCCAACTAGCCGATACAGTTGGACAAGTAACTGTTTACAATAGTCAACTTCCACAAGGGGTATGTATTGACTCAAATGAATTTCCGGTTAGCCCAGGAGATACGAACCTTTACATTTCTTCCGGAACATATCTCAGAGTTTTAACTTTTTATCTATCACCACTGAGTTGTTCAGACACAAGTTTTGTGGTTGACACAAGTACTTCGGTGGTATATTATGGGAATCAGCAACAAGCTTGTTTGTCATTAAATAACTGTAGCGATTTGCCATCAATTAGGAGAAGATCACTTTACATATCATCTATTCAACAGTTTTTTAATACTCCGAACCTATTGGTACAGACAACAGCAGATACTATTGATCTTTATAAAAATGAGTTTTGTACAGAAATCATCTTTACAAATCCTGTACGTCAAATTAATGATATAAGCGTATATGAACATGCGCCATTCCTTTACCTCATACCTCCGGCTGATCCTGCATTTTCCAACTGGCATTTTAATATGACTTCACCTGTTAATGCTGTATTTAATCCAATCAATGGTGTTATTCAATTGGATAGTACCTTCGAATACAATTCAAAGATAGTAGGCGAATTATGTGCAATGGTAAATAGTTGCGATAGTCTTCCTGAAATCCAAATCAAAACCGGCTGGAATTGTGATGGTTTTCCTTCTAATGCCAACGACACATCCATGTGTGGAATTTTTACATTTGATTATAATTTCACACAGGATTCCGCTTCAATATACAATGCAGGAAAGGCCCCACAAAACACCTCAGTAGACCGATGCGATACGCTCATTTCCAAAGTCGATTTCATTAGTCCGAACCGGGGATATGTTTATCCGGCTTTTATACAGCTAAACGATACTGTAGCCGGTCTTGAAAATATCGGGATATGGATCAGCAATGCCTGTATGCGGAACACACCGACCTCCGACTCGGCTCAACTCAGTTTTGATCCAATTACTCAAACCTGGCCTATTACAACCGCTGACTTGTTTGCTATCAATTACAATAATTACCTAACTGACTCCGCAATTGCTGCCGGAGAATGCTTAACAGTAAAAGTTCATTTTAGGCCGGGTTGTAATTTTGTAGGTAGTAGTTGTAATTTACCCGATATTCTATTCTATGGAATTACTTTCTGCGGGGATACGATATCGGATACGGCCAGCTATAGCCCTCCGATTGTCATTTCAGGCAACCAATGCACCAACTGCTTCACAGTAACCAAAACAGCTTCGCAGAATCCTGTGCCAGCGGGGGATACGTTGACGTTTAACATAATAATTACCGGTAATAATGGCTCAGATCAACCAGTTTGGGTTACTGAAATTTACCCATCGGATTTTGATACGATTAACGGATTATATCCCAGCGTATATTGGATTCCTGCACAAGGTTCAGACACCATTACCGTAACCGGATATTTTAATACCATTGGTCCATGTGATGACCCCTCTCATATAAATACTGTAATTGTATTTGGAAACCAATACCTGGATTCTGCCAGCGTTTGTGTGGAAGTTTCAAATCCTTGTCTGGACGGCACAGAGATTGCCTTGCGCAATAACTCATCGGTTGTTGCCGACAATTTAAATGTGACTTACTCAAACCAGAGATTTTTTTTAGAAGGCACCTATTCCATAGATCGTGATTTGGAGTTGATCAATTGTACCATTGTTGCCAATGCCGGGTCTATCATAAATGTAGCACCAGAGATTAATTTCAGAGTAACAGACAGTACTATGATTGCCGGTTGCGATTCTATGTGGCAAGGAATACGACTGGCACAAGAAGCTCTAATGGAGTTGTCAGTGAATAGTAGAATTGCTGATGCTGAAATTGGCATTGCTCAAACAGATGGGTCACATCTGACTGTTACTACTTCTTCTATTCATAATTGTGTTACGGCCGTAAAAATTGAAGGACCTGTTGGGGGAATATTTTCGGGTTCATTTAGGTTTGATGCTTCAGATTTTGGTATTTCCGGTGCTGGTTTTCTGCCTGATTATTTAGGCCAACCGAAGCATGGTAAAATACCGTACGTAGGAATAGATGTTTATGATGCTATTTTAAGTATGGATGGAGGTAGTTCGACGTTCAATAAATTAAACAAAGGGATTGCCGGACTAAGAACACAATTGGAGATAATAAACTGCAAATTCCTTGGTATCCAACAGGACACGGCTTACCATACCGCATCCGACGGAAGTGCGGTTGTCAGTCTTGGTGATTTTAATTTTGGACCATCCTACCTGCAATTATTTCCGGCTAATTATCCTGACACTACCGTTATCGGTTCATATAGGGCTGTTTATAACGAATACAGCAACTTAATTGTGCAATATTGCACCTTTCACGATGTCCGCACTGGTATTGAATGTACTGCCAACAAGTTACGCCAATACTCCCTGATTACCGATAATATTATCAATGCCCGGTTATATGGTATCAATTATTATAATAACTTAGGTGCTGATTACAACCAGGCAGCATTGAATGATATCACTATTAGCGGAATGAATACAGGGGTAGGAATTTCAGTACGGGAGGCGACCAATAGTGCCAGTGGAAACTATAAAATCAACAACAATACCATGATTCGGATAGTGGATGGCGCCGCAGGTATTCAGTTGATGAATGTAAATAGTCCGTTGGTGAATTGTAATATCATTGAACTGGACCGTGGAAGTGAATCCTCCAAAGCAACCACCGGTATTGCCCTGCAGGGATGCCGAAGTGCCAATGTGACGCAGAATGCAGTCACAGGGTATACCCGCTCCAATACCAGCCGGATTGGCATCTCCAACACCATCAGCACCGATGGATTACTAAGCTGCAATGTGGTAGACAGTACCGGCTATGGCTTTTTCTTTGGCAGCAACAACCTCAATACTAATTTCCGGGGTAATATGATGCGTAGCCATCTGGAAGGCTTGCATTTAAACACAACAGCCATCATCGATACCCAACAACATGCAGGAAACCGATGGATGGGTAATTATGCTCCTTGGTTTGGTGCGGTAAATATGAATGCGGCGAGCTTGTTCAATTTACAGCAATCTTTATTCATCGTTGACCCATCAATGGGAACAACTTATAATCCAACTTTTCCGTCTGTTTTGCCTAACCCGGCAGGTGTGAATAATTCGGGTTGGTTTAATCCTCAATTAGGTGGTAACACCTTTGCTTGCGGAAATCTTCCCAACTGTTTTCAATATGAAGGCAATGGCGAAGAAGGTTCTCCCGGACTTCTATCCATGATTGCGTTGGATAGTATATTAAGTGTGGATTATGTGGAAGAATCGCAAAGCATCGGCCAATCGATTTTGTATGAAAAATTACGGAGAGATAGTACTTTGTTGATTGGAAATAGTGTTTACCAAAATTTTGTGAGTAACGAGCCTGTCCTTCAAAACCTTTATGAAGCCCGCATCAGCTTACAGGAATATCATGAAGTACAGGATTCATTGGCGGTGTTATTATTGTCATTGGATAGTACATTGAAGTTGCTGGGAGACTCCCTACGTTATTATACCAACCTCCAATCTCAAACGGGTCAGCAACTGGACACCGAAATTGAAAATATCAGAGCCAGCCTGCTTTTATATCGTACAAATTATGCAACTTTAATCCAGCAACTTCGCACGGCAAATAATCCTGTTCTGGCCAGAGCGGGATTTTACAACGACTTAGTCACCAATGCAACAGCGCTTCCTGAAATAAATGAGGCTATATTGAACGAAGTGGAAATTGCCTATGAAACCGGTGGAAGAGCAGCTATCTTTAATTTCTATGGACAACTATTACCGATTGCACAACAATGTCCTGATCAAGGCGGGCAAAGTGTGTTCCGTGCAAGGCATTTTGTCGCCATGATCAATGATAGTTTGGAGTATGATGATGCAAGCAGTTGCTTATCGCAGGGAATTTTAAAAACTTCAAATACAAAAAACAATCAGCAACCCTGTTTAATATTATTACCCAACCCTGCGAGTAGCGAAACCGAAGTAGTTTTAACGAATTATCCAAATGACTTTTTCAGCCTTAAAATTTCGAGCTTAGATGGAAAAGCTTTGGAAGAGAAGCAAATAAATAATGGTAACTCAGGAAGTAGAATAAATACATCCCAATTTCTACCAGGTGTTTATATTGTTGAGGCCTTTAACAACGGAGCAAGTATTTGCAGAACCAAATTGATTGTTGTACAATGAAAAAGAAAGGCATTTTACTTGTATTAATTCTATTTGTTTTCACTGCTAAAGCGCAATTTTATAACCATGAATGGTTGATTGGTTATTGGCCAATGCAATATAGCAAAGGTAGAATATCATTTGACTCGACAAGTTATACATATACTTCAGAATTCAGAAAAATGCCTTTCGAGGGCACCCAAGGCAACATTTGCGATGCACAAGGGAATTTCCTGATGAGCAGCAATGGCGTTTGGATTGCCAATGCCAATAATGATACCATGCTCAATGGCAGTGGGCTTAATCCGGGTCCATATGTCAATGCTTTTCCAAATGGTTTGTTAATTGATCATAACAATGCATTTGTTCCATTTCCAAACGATAGTTCAAAATTTCTTTTATTTCATCATACCGGATCGCCCAATATTACAAACGTCCCATCATTGGAGCTGTTTTATTCAATAATAGATATGAACCTTGATTCAGGTCTTGGGGGGGTTGATTCAAACCAAAAGAATGTAATAATTTTTCAAGATACAATTAGTTGGGGTTTTGCCTTATGTAAGCATGCCAATGGTCGTGACTGGTGGATAGTTTCTGTTAAAGATGGAAGTCCGATAATTCACATTTGCTTATTTAGCCCAAATGGAATAATTATTAACACTACCCAAGTAATTGGTACTTTTCAAAATGGATATGGCAATGTGTGTAATCCGGCCTTCTCAACTGATGGAGGTAAATTTTCATTCACCATTTATGATGATTCTCTTACAAGAAATAGCTCAGTAGTTATATGTGATTTTGATAGATGCGCAGGGCAAATGTATAACACAAGAGTAGTTTCGGTCACAAGCAATCAATATTTATTTGGATTATCTTTTTCTCCCAATGGAAAATTTATTTATACTAATACTTCAGGAAATATTTTTCAGATTGATGAATCGACACTTGCAATTGATACAGTAGCAACCTATGATGGCTTCTCGTTTCCAATTCCAAGCGCTGCTACTACATTCTTTGAGCAATACCTCGCCGCCAACGGCAAAATATATCTAACCTCAGGCAACGGAGTCCAGCATCTCCATGAAATAAATTACCCTGATAGTGCTGGTTTAGCCTGTGATGTGCAACAACATGCGGTGAGTCTGGGAGTTTGGCATTTCCGCGCTGTCCCCAACCACCCCAACTATAATTTAGGTCCGGTAGTGGGTAGTATTTGTGATACGCTGAGTGTAGGATTAGCAGAGACGGCACATGATTTTCGTTTCAGTATTTCTCCCAATCCGGTGAGCGATGGTGTGGTAAAGCTCACTTATCTGTTGCCGCAAAATAAAGCCGGAGTACTGGAGGTATTTGATCTTACCGGTCAACGTGTGTTTAGCCAGCAATTACCGCCCTGGAGTACCCTGCAGTTTCTGCAATTACCTGAGTTAAGCAATGGGCTTTACACCTGCGTAATCAGGAGTGGCAATGAGAAAACAGCGAAGAAACTGGTGGTGATGAAATGATTGGTGAAATAATTTTTACAGGCGTTTCGTCCTGCATAACCAATCGCTTGTAACAACCTCTTACTTATCCTGCTTAATCAACGATGGCTTTGCCCAACGTAACAGCGCGAATCCACCAAAGAAGAGGGTATTGTAAAACAAATCTCCCATGATAGTGCCACGGAAGAAAGGAATGGCTGCTACATAACAGTTACGAAGTCCTTCGAGGGTGTAGCCGTACAATCCTGTGGTCCAGGTGCCGAAGTTGGTGATAACGAAGAATAAAATGGATCCGGTTAAGGAAGCTACCATAATGGCGGGACGCTGATCTTTCCCACGCAGGAAGAATCCGATCATCGTCATCAGGGCCATCGCTCCATACACAAAAATCATGTCCTGATAAAAACCGGTGCCATTCACCAGTTGCATCACAATGTCGCTTAGAAAGAGCGTCGCCATTGGGATAAAGAAGGCCAGTCGCTTGTTCAGAATATACGTTCCGCCGAACAAAGCCATTGCGGCTACCGGAGTGAAGTTCAAGGGGTGTGGGATCAGACGGGAAAGCGCTCCCAGTACAATAAACAGGGTGATCAGCTTGGTGCGGTTATCAGCTTGCATGATTCTTGACTTTTATTTACCGATGCGAATATAGTGTTAACAGACGAATGCGGAGCGGATTTTACGGAGGTGATTTCTCAACAGGTTATCGTGGGCTGTTCCAGATCTCCCATGCGGCTTCCGCCTGTCCAATGAGCATATCGTATCCGTTTTTCGTGCAGGCCCCGTATAATTCGCCCTGTTCCATGAATCTGGTTACAGGAGGATTATACACCATGTCGTAAAGAAGATGGTATTTGTCAACGCCTTCGTATGGAATATCGGGCTTGTTTTCGGTGGCGGGGAACATACCGGCCGGACTGGCGTTGATGATAATGCCGGCATTGCGAATGTCCAGCATGGTGAGTTGGGCATAGCGAAGTACTTTTTCACCCTCTCCGGTACGGGAAACGAAGGAATAATCGATGTCGAGTTTCCGGAGTACATAGGCTGCTGCCCTGGCTGCACCTCCGGTACCGAGAATCAGAGCCTGGGTGTGACAAGGCTTGAGAAGAGGCAATAAGGTCTTCTCAAATCCGATAACATCCGTATTGAATCCGAGGAGCTTTCCGTCTATGACTTTTACAGTATTTACCGCTCCGATCGCTGCTGCTTCGGGAGAAATTTCACTGAGGTAGGGGAGAATCGCCGCTTTGTACGGAATCGTGACGTTGAATCCGGAGAGATCCAACCCTTTAATAGCCCTTTGCAGGTCCTCCATTCGTTCAAGTTCGAGGTTCAGATACCGGTAGTCTTCGAGTCCTTCCCGTTCAAACTTCGATGTGAACCAGGCCCGGCTGAAGGAATGCCCGAGCTTCTGACCAACCAGGGCGAACGTTTTCATCAGCGTTTCGCGAATTTCTCTTTGAGGATGGCAAATACCATTGGTAACACAGAGATAAAGATGATCCCAATGACCACGGCTTCAAAATGTTGCTTCACCCAGGGAATCTGCCCGAAAAAATATCCGCATACCGACATGGAAGAAATCCACAGGATACCTCCCGCAATGTCGAAGGGTAAAAATTTCTTCCGGTAATCCATCTCACCGAGTCCGGCAACGAAGGGTGTAAATGTGCGCACAATCGGAACAAATCTGGCCATGATGATCGCCTTGGTGCCATGCTTTTCAAAAAAGGCATGGGTATCGTCGATGTATTTCTGCCTGACCAGTTGTCGCCCTTTGATGGTCAGATGGGTGACCTTGAGTCCGAGCGTGCGGCCAATGAAATAGTTGGTATTGTCGCCGGCGATGGCAGCCATACTGAGCAGGAGAATCAGCAATCCGAGGTTTAATCCGGTAGCTTCATTGGCGCAGAGAGCTCCTGCTGCAAACAGCAGGGAGTCGCCGGGCAGAAAGGGCATCACGACCAACCCCGTCTCTACAAAAATGATGAGGAAGAGAATGCCGTATACAGCATATCCATACTCCTGTACCATGGCGGCAAGGTGTTCATTGATATGCAGAATGAAATCGAGTAATTCGTGCAACATAGATCAATAAACCGTAAGGCTCGAATCAATCTCGTTGGCGTAGGCGATGATGCCGCCTTTCAGATTGTAGAGATTGTCGAGTCCAAAACGCTTTTCAAGCTCATTGATGGCGGCTGCGCTGCGGGCTCCACTGCGGCAGTGAATGATAACAGGGATATCCTTGCGGATACGGTCTGCTTCTGATACTATTGTTCCCAGGGGAATCAGTTCGGCTTTCAGATTGCAGATTTCAAACTCATGCGGCTCGCGGACATCGATCAGCTGAAACGTGTCTCCGGCGTCAAGCATGGCTTTTAATTCACTGACGGTTTTTTCTTTCATGATTCTTTCAGGCTTTCCTCTCTTTCAGGCTCCGTTCGGGGATCAACCGGTGGGTTGTGCATCGATTTATCCAGGTACTGGAAGAAGGTATCGCTGCGGAGTCCCAAACGAAGTGTTTCCAGGGCTATGACTTCGTTGGGTGCAATATTACCAAGGTTTACGTTGGCTCCAAAATGCTTGATGAAGTAGGCCTGTTGCGATTTTTGAGGCGCTTCCCAGATGATCTTATCTGCCGGGACTTTATTGACAATCTTATTGATGAGCACCACATGCGCCTTGCCGTTAGGACGGTAAATGCCTACGGTTCCGCTTTCGCGTGCTTCAGCAATGACTTTCCAGGATCCGGCTTCCAGCTCGGCGTTCATCATCTCAATCCATTTGTTCGGGCGAATCAGGATGCCTTCTTCTTTGGATCCAACTTCACTGATCACCGTTACGCGCTTACTGAGCCGGTGGATATAATGGCATTTTTCCTGATGCGGCATGGTGATGGAGCCATCGGACACTTCGGCATATTCCATCTTGTATTTATCCAGCATCCGCAGGTAATCGTCGAATTGTCCGCGTACAGTGAAAGCTTCGAGCAGGGTCCCACCGAAATAAACGGGAATTCCGGCTTCCTTGAAAAAGGCCAGCTTACGTTCGAGGTTGGGCGTCACCAGTGAACTTCCAAAGCCAAGCTTAACAATGTCAATATAAGGGCCGGAAGCTTCAACGAGGTTTTCGCACTCGCGGATGCTGAGACCTTTATCCATGACCATGGTGAATCCGGCTTTGCGGGGTTTTTCATGGCGCTGTGGAATATGACTGATTTCGAAGTTGAGATTCATATTCTTCCTCCTTTATCGGTGATGATAGATTGTATTCTGTAATCGTTTTCCATGTCGGGAATGATGCCGAACATGATGGTATAACCCTGCGGAAACTGCGAAACCACATTTCCCAGGTATTCATAAGCTTCTTCCAGATAACCTCCCTGATAGAGGTAACATACCTGCCGGTAACGTAATTCAGGGTTATCGAAATGATAAAACATCGATGCGTTGATGATCTCTACGGCATCCAGCGGACGGTTCAGCTCTGACAACAGCTCGCTGTATGCAATCCAGCCTTCATCGTTTTCCGGATCAAAGTCGATGACTTTTTTATAGCATTCCTCCGACTCTTCAAAGTTGTTGAGACGGTATTCGCAATCGCCCAGTGCCAGCCAGTATTCGCCGTTCTGGTCGTCGATTTCAATGGCTTTCTTGATGTAGTGAACGGCTTCGTACCAGCGGTCTTCTTCGTCCAGTGTGACGCCGATTCCAAACCAGGCCTGCGACATCTCCGGTGCCAGTTTTACTGCTTTTTTATAGTAGGTACGGGCGGTATCGAAGTCGCGGAGATTCTCATAACATTCACCGATATTATAATACGTGAAAGCATCGGGCTGACAATATTCAAAAGCAATCTTATATCGCTCAATGGCCTCCTGAAACTTCTCCAGCATCGACAAGGCCTGAGCCATATCGAGGTGGGCAGGGGCAAAGTCTTCGCGGATCAGCAGACAATAATCGTAAGCATGCAGTGCCTTCTCAAACAATCCCTGTTTTACGTACAGTTCGCCCAGATAATACCAGAGCATGAATGAGTAGGGGTTCTCGTCGATCAGGCGCTTGAAAAATTCAATGCCCTCGCCAATCCGGTGGCTGAATTCCAGACTCACCAGCATCTCTTCCATGGCGATTTCATTCGCAGGATTAGAGAGCAGACTCAGTTTATAATAATCTACCGCCTTGGAGTAATCGGTCATGTTCTGATAGGTGATCGCCAGGCTCAGATAGATATCATCCTTCTGATCATCGGCCATCTCAAGTGCTTTCCTGAAACTCGCTATGGCCTTCGGATATTGTTCGAGCGCGTTATAAATATTTCCGCGGATCAGGTGAACTTCTATATCGAAAGGACTCACGTGCTCTACTTTCTCAAGCAGTTGCAATGATTCCTTCTCCCTTCCCATCAGGGCGTAAACATGAGCTTCCTTCAAAGTGAAGTTTACCGAATGCGGATGCAGGCTATGAGCATATCGTGTTACCTCCAGCGCCTTTTCATATTCCAGGCGGTCAATAAAATGATCAATGATCCTCACCAGCGCATCAACGTCGAAAAAATAACGCTCCTTGCGCTCCCGCATTTCTTCATATTTCTCTACAGATCGCTGAATGAGCTCATTATTCTCATCCAAACTGTCCATATCATCCTCTTCTTCATTCATAGGCCGGTTCCTCGTACAAAGGTAGCTTATTTTAGGCGTTGTGGAACGATTTTTTTTCCCATTTCCCGCGATAATATTGGTCATAACCGCAGTTGTAGAAAGGCAGGAACAGTACTTTTCATCGGTTTTGTCAGCAACAGGGTGTAAACATGCTGTTTGGACTCAGTATGTTAGATGTTCGCCGGCAGTTTAAAAATGAATCTGAGATGTGATTCCGCCCTTATTTCCGGTTCTGTGTTGTTGGTGCCTCAGTTCATTGTATTTTCGCACTCCTATTGAATTCCCTCTGATATGCACGGTAACAACTTAAAAAAGGTGGTCCTGGTGGGTGCTACCGGACTGGTTGGCAGCCGTTTATTGGATATGTTTCTGGCAGATGTCACGGTTGAAAGGGTCGTGGTACTGACGCGCAGAGAACTTGATATACAGCATAAGCGACTGGAAACCATTCTTTGCGACTTCACACATCCGGACCAGTATGCGAAGCAACTCCGTGATTTTGATATCCTTTTCTGTTGCATCGGCACTACCATGAAAAATGCTGGATCACGGGATGCCTTTCTGGAAGTAGATTATCATATTCCCATGCGGTTGGCGGCCATGGCCTCGAAGGCAGGTATCCGCAAATTCATCGCTATTTCTTCACTTGGCGCCGACCCGGCCTCGTCGAATTTTTATCTCCGTACAAAAGGGGAGATGGAGCGGGATATAGATGCGAATTATAAATTCACCAAACTGGCTTTTGTCCGCCCTTCGTTGTTGTTAGGTCCGCGAAAGGAGTTCCGGTTGGGAGAAAAATTCGGACAGTTTTTCATGGTGCTCTTCAGCTTCGCCATGATAGGACGATTCCGTAAATACCGTCCTATCCACGATTTTAATGTTGCCAAGGCGATGATTTCTGTGTCCAATTCGGTCAACAATCAGCGGGTGTATGAGTCGCTGGAGCTGGAATGGCTGGGGCGGTGAATCGGTAAATTGACAAGTTGGTGAATTGGTAAGTCGGCAAATTGGCAAATTGGCAAATTGGCAAATTGGTAAATTGGTAAATTGGCAAATTGGTAATTTGGAGACTCAATGACCAAGTAACTCAGTAACTCCACTACTCCGTAACTTCGAAACTCCGAAACCCCTAGGCTCCGTTCGGGGCGCTAACGCTTCGAAACGCAGATTTGCCAACTTGCTCACTTGCCAACTTGCCAATTCACCAATTCGCCCATTTTTTTAATTTTAGTGTCTCAAAAACAATCATTTAACATTTCTGTAACTAATATTAGTGTAACGTTTTCGCACCTTTGTATGTCTTATGCCAAAAGGGTTTCCACATAGAAATGTAAAATTTTTTCTATCTGAAAATCAATAAAATAGAGAAATAAATAGTACTATGTGTTGCAAGGTACCATCCAATGGATATATCTTTGCAATGTCAAATGACACAAAAACGAAAAAATAACCACACCTCTAATAACAACGCCATGAAAACTACCTCCATCCCCAACGCGGTTTTAACTTTGGTAGTGGCCGTATTTACGACCATACAGGTTAACACAGCTTTCGCAACCGCCAGCGTACGAACCAACGCCGTGCGCTACAACCAAACCTGGATTCCTTCTTCTAACCTGGATGCCGTGGAGATATCTGCAGCACGCACCAACAGTACTGTAGTAGGGGTGGCCGAATATAAGGGCGCACTGATTCCTGCTGAGAACCTCGCGGCGGTGACCATCAAGGCTACAGGTCAATACACGCCGGAAGATGTGCAGCCCGTGACGGTTGAGCCGATCGCACAGAAAGGTCAGCGTGTGGAGGTCCGTAAGGTGAACGGTGAATTCGTTCCTTATATGGAGATGGCTCCGGTAACCATCTCAGCCACGGCGCAGACATCCTCAGAAACAGCAGTGGTGGAGAAAGCTCCCGCTCAAACAGAAGAAACCCCGGTCTTTACGATCAGTGCACGCAAGACCTTCGATGTGCTCGTGAATCTGGTCGTAGATAAAGTGATGGATATCGTCCACGATCTCCTCGGCAGCTCCGGCAAATAAGATAATTATAGGGTTTGAAGTGATAGCTGTCCCGTAAGGCAGCCATTTTTTATTTTTACAAGCCGCAAGCCGCAAGCTGCTCAACTGAAAACTAATAACTGATAACTGAAATGCCCAAAGTCTATCTTGTTCTACTTTCTATTTGCCTTTCCGGCTTTCAGGTTTCAGCAAAGTCAAGTCTTAATGCTGAAGATTCCATCCCGGATGCGCCGTTGATTCATCGTGCCCAGCTGGATTCCTTGCTGAGCCTGAACGACGATACCACCCGCATAATCAACTTCTGGGCAACCTGGTGCCGGCCATGTGTGGCGGAGTTGCCGACATTTTTTGAAATGGAGAATACTATTAAAAACCAATCTGTTAAATTCATTTATGTCAGCCTCGACTTTAAGCGTGAATTGACCGGTGCTTTGCGGAAATTCATCCAGACCCGACATCTCCACAACACTATTTTACTCCTCGACGAACCCGATTACAATGCCTGGATCGACGCTGTTGATCCTTCCTGGCAGGGATCGATTCCGGCAACCATGGTCATCAACGGACGCAAAAAGATCCGCCGTTTCCACGAAGGCGAACTTGATGCCGAAGCACTTAAGACATTGATTGGCCTGTAGCCACAAGCCGCAAGCCTGCAGCCCCGCAGCCCTGTAGCCCTGTAGCCCTGCAGCCCTGAAGCCCTGCAGCCCTGAAGCCCTGCAGCCCTGAAGCCCTGCAGCCCTGCGGCCCTGCAGCTTTCACAAGAAACCTTACCTTTGAAAAAAAACATCCCAAACCATGAAAAAGATATTTCTCCTAATTCCCTTCCTGTTCCTCCTGTCGTCATTCCGCGATGGTGAAGTGGCTACCGGATATAAGGTGGGCGACATCGCCGCCGATTTCAACCTCAAAAGCATCGACGGACAGATGAAATCGCTGGCCGGCTACAAGGATGCCAAGGGATTTATCGTTGTGTTTACCTGCAACCATTGTCCGTTTTCAATTGCATACGAAGACCGGATCATCGGCGCGCATACCCGCTTTGCGTCGATGGGTTATCCCGTTGTAGCCATCAACCCCAACGATGTAACTACCGTGCCCGATGACAGCTACGAGAACATGATCCTTCGCGCCAAAGAGAAAAAATTCCCCTTCGATTATCTCTATGATGAAACCCAGGAAGTTGCGAAACGCTTCGGTGCTGCACGTACGCCGCATGTTTATGTGTTGCAGAAGTCGGATAAAGGGCTGGTCGTAAAATACATCGGTGCCATCGACGATAACGCTGATGATCCTACCGCGGTGAAAAAACAGTATCTCTACGATGCCATGGGTGCGATCCTGGCCGGGAAAGAACCCGAGACCAGCTTCACCAAAGCGATCGGCTGTACGATCAAGTGGAAAAAATAAGAAAGCTACGCTTTTCTTTAAAGTTGAGCCTCTGCAAAATTCGGGTGTTCCGGAAATTGCAGAGGCTTTGAATTTTGAATCGCCGGGTGCTATTTGTTTAATGGCATTACCTGCAACTTATCATGTATATACTCTGCAATGGCGAGGTTGACGATATTGTTCAGACTCGTTTTTTCCCGCTTGGAGAGTATCGATAAACAATAGTGATTTTCCGGACTCGTACGGATATTGAAGGTGCCGCTCATCGGCTTGTTGGGCTCAACACCTTCAGCTTCGCATAGGTGAAGGTAATCATTGATCGATTGCTCAAAATCTATCCTCAATGCTTCAATCGATTCGCCGTTAAAAAGTACCGAGTCCTGAATGTACAGCACTTTCCCATGGAAAATGTTTTCTTCACTGTCATATTCAATGCTTCCTACATACCCTCCATATGAAAGAACGCCACTGATTTCAACTTTGGTTTTTTCTACAGAAGTTTCCTTCATAAGGCGTGGTTTTTTAACAGCTTTTTTCATCGATCTTCAAATTATTTTAGCGTCACTTTAAATCAATTTATAGTTGGAAGAGTGGACTAAATTCCAGCTAACTTGTTGTTTTTTCGTAGTTCTGATAGGATTTGCTTTATGGTTATTTTTTTCAGTGGATCTCCGCCATGTGGTCTATGGAAAAAGATCTTGTAGTTGTATTCATCAATAAAAAGAACTCTTGACCCTGAAGTCGAGCCTTTATTCAGTTCTTTAAATCCCAATAGATTTAAAAATGTTTTCATTTCAGAGTATTTTAAATCTGAAGGGACAGAAAGAATCCTGTCCTTTAATTTTTCTTTTGTACTCATGCTTGTACATTAAATTCTTGAGTTTGAAAAACGATAAGACAAATGTAACTAAAATTCAGTTGCATGCCAACTAATAACTTGTAAATTGTTTAAAGTCAGATAGATAAAATTGGATAGTCCAATTAAATCCGCATTTCCCTGTTGCATCCCGACTATAAAAAACTGCGCGCTTATTGTACAATCTTCTTTCTTCTTGTTCTTGCCGGAAGTATTTTTATTTATATCAATTGACCTCTAAGGGGTTATAAAACAATAAGTCGGTTACCCTCTGCAATTCGGTTCGTTCTTCTGAAATTTGCCCGCTCATTTTAGTGTACTCCATGTCGAAACAGCGTCCTGATATCTCTAAACTCGATCCGCGAAAATTTATCATCATCAAGGGCGCAGCTGTCCATAATCTGAAGAAGATGGATGTGGCGATTCCCCGGAATAATTTTGTGGTGATTACCGGACTGAGTGGTTCAGGTAAGTCTTCGCTGGCGTTTGATACGCTCTACGCAGAAGGCCAACGCCGTTATGTGGAGAGTCTGAGTGCCTATGCCCGCCAGTTCATCGGTCGCATGGATAAACCGGAGGTGGATTATATCCACGGTATCGCGCCGGCCGTTGCTATCCAGCAGAAGGTGAACTCCCGCAACCCGCGGTCAACGGTGGGAACCAATACCGAGATTTACGATTACATGAAGCTGCTGTTCGCGCGGATCGGGAAGACCTATTCCCCCGTGTCCGGACAGCAGGTGCGAAAACATACCGTTTCCGATGTGGTGGATTTCATCGCCGGCTATACGGAAGGCCGCTTTCTGATTACCGCTCCGTTGCTGATTCCGCCGGGACGCGAACTCTCTGAACATCTCAATATCCTCCTGCAAAAAGGCTTCACCCGATTGATGGTAGAAGGCGAGATGCGGGAGATCGAAGAGGAGATCGAAACAATCAAAGCGAAGTCGGCGAAGCCGGCAAGGAAAACCGCCGCGAAAGGAGAGAAGAAACCCGCTGCGAAGAAAGCCTCGAAAACATCGAAGAAGAAATCTGCCGAACCGGCGCCCGCACCCTTGCCCGAACTCCTCCCGGGATACCATCTCCTCATCGACCGTATCGGCATCTCCGGCACGGTGGACGAAGAACTGGAAGCCCGCATGGCCGACTCCGTGCAGACCGCCTTCAACGAAGGAGCCGGCACCTGCCAGGTCTTTAAGATGGATGGCGATCACCTTGAAGAGTTCATGTTCTCCAACCGCTTTGAACTCGACGGCATCACCTTCGAGGAACCTTCGGTGCATCTCTTCAGCTTTAACAATCCCTACGGCGCCTGCAAACGCTGCGAAGGCTTTGGCTCAGTGATCGGCATTGACGAGGACCTCGTGATTCCGGATAAAAGTCTGAGCGTGTACGACGAATGCATCGTCTGCTGGAGAGGGGAGAAGATGAGCGCCTGGAAGGACAAGCTCGTGATGAACGCTTACAAGTGCGATTTTCCCGTGCACAAGCCCTACTACGATCTCACACCTGCGCAACGCGAGACACTCTGGAAAGGCAATAAATTCTTCAAAGGCCTCAACGATTTCTTCAAGCACCTCGAAGAACAGACCTATAAGATTCAATACCGCGTGATGTTATCGCGCTACAGAGGCAAGACGCTTTGTCCCGAATGCAAGGGCACACGCCTGCGGATGGACGCCAACTACGTGAAGATTTCCGGCATGTCGATTTCCGAGCTCGTGCTGATGCCGGTAAAAAACAGTCTCGACTTTTTCCGCAGCCTCAAGCTCAACGATCACGACGCCCGCATTGCGAAGCGTCTCCTCGCCGAGATCACCAGCCGCCTGCAGTTCCTCGATGATGTGGGATTGGGGTATCTCACCCTCAACCGCCTCTCCAACACCCTCAGTGGAGGTGAATCGCAACGCATCAACCTGGCGACATCTCTCGGCAGTACGCTTGTCGGATCCATGTACATCCTCGACGAGCCCAGCATCGGTTTGCATTCGCGCGATACACAACGTCTCATCAAGGTGCTGAAGTCGCTGCAGGAAGTCGGCAATACGCTCATTGTGGTAGAGCACGACGAAGAGATCATGCGCGCCGCTGATCAGCTCATCGACATTGGTCCGATGGCCGGCAGTCACGGCGGAGAGCTCGTCTTCCAGGGACCCGAATCAGAGCTGCGCAAAACCAACGACAGTCTCACGGCCAAGTACCTCACCGGACGCGAAGTCATTCCCGTCCCCGAACAACGCCGGCGCTGGAAGAAATACATCGAGATCAAAGGCGCCCGCGAAAACAACCTGAAAAACGTACAGGTGAAATTCCCGATGGGCGTGCTAACTGTCGTGACCGGCGTAAGTGGCTCCGGAAAAACATCGCTCGTGAAGAAAATCCTCTATCCCGCCATCAAGAAAATTTTAGGCGGATACGGAGAAGCCACGGGCAACTTCGACCGGCTCGACGGCAGCTACGGCGACCTCACCGGCGCGGAGATGGTGGATCAGAATCCGATCGGCAAATCCTCGCGTTCCAATCCCATTACCTACATCAAGGCCTACGACGAAATCCGCACGCTCTATTCCGACCTACCCATTTCCCGCAGCAGAGGACTGAAGCCCGCGCATTTTTCGTTCAACGTAGAAGGAGGAAGATGCGAAGTCTGCCAGGGTGAAGGCATGATCACCGTCGAGATGCAGTTCATGGCGGATATCCATCTCCGTTGTGAACACTGCAAAGGCAAGCGGTTCAAGGAAGAAGTACTCGCGGTAGAATACCGCAACAAAAACATCTTCGACATCCTCGACATGACCGTTGACGAAGCCCTCGCGTTTTTTGCAGAAGGGACAGGTCCGAGCAAATACGACACGCTGCACACCAAGATCTGCAACAAGATCCAGCCGCTGGCCGATGTAGGCCTGGGCTATATCCGTCTGGGCCAGAGCAGCAGCACCTTGAGTGGAGGAGAAGCGCAGCGCATCAAGCTCGCCAGTTTCCTCGGCAAGGGCAACCACGCCACCAACACGCTGTTTGTCTTCGACGAACCCACGACCGGCCTCCATTTCCACGACATCCGCAAGCTCCTCACCGCATTCGAAGCCCTCGTCAAAAACGGCAACACCCTCATCGTCATCGAGCACAACCTCGACGTCATCAAATGCGCCGACTGGATCATCGACATAGGTCCCGAAGGCGGCAACGAAGGCGGCCACATCGTGTTCCAGGGACTCCCGGAAGACCTCGTAAAAGAAAAGAAATCGATTACGGGGAAGTTTTTGAAGGAGAAACTTTAATGAGCTAATTTTTTAATTAGCGAATTAGCAAATGGTTTTGGTTTGCATTAATCGTTGATTTTGTACGAGTGGGTTCTTTGTTGTTTTAGGATTAATAAATAGAGGTTGTATATAACCCCGTATGCATCCTTGAAAATGACCCCAAGTAAAATTTGGAATGGATTTGTTTGAGGGTTACTTTTGGGAATGTTATTAAAGGAGTTTCGAGTATTACTTAAAACTAAGTTTCTGAATGATGATTATGCTGAAATTAGACTGCATATCCCGATTGGATATTGTTGACGTGCGGATTGGTGGAATGGGGTGTTTGGATCAGAACTGGGCATTTCCGCTGAAATTTTGGTGTATTGGTGAAATGGGTTATCGGGAATAATATGTTATGCGAAACTCTGGGGCGATACTGCAAACTATAGACTAACATGATGAAATTGGGCAAGTTGACATCAATTCTTATTCTATCGCTGACAATGTTTAGTATGGACGGACTTTGTCAATGCCCAAAATACATTTATTTAAGAGACACTACACCTCAAATTCCTAACGAACCTGACTACTGGTTTGACTACAATGCGAGAATTACAACTTTAGAAAACGGAAATGTTTTTATAAGGGTTGACACTTCACATCTAAAGACAGATAGTGAATATCCACGAATATTAAGCAATAAAAATTTTGGTGTCTACTCAATTGACAGTGCCTATTATCAAAATGTTTTCATAAAAAATATTTCTCTGAATAAGTCTTATTCTTTGGGTATTGGAAAGGAAGAATACTCAATTTCCTTAAAGAACTGTTATGTTCGATTTTACACTGAACCAAGTAACAAGTGGAGAATATCTGTTTTTGATTATAAAAAATCAGCAGTTTCATTTTACGACTTGGTGTCGAGAGAACCTATAGGATACAATGACACTTGCATTTTTATAGCTCCCTCAGACTTCAAATTTCAAAAGAAAAAATATAGAAGAGGGAGCATTATTTCGTTAAATGAAAATGGTATTCAAATAATCAAACCAGTTTTTAAAAAATATAGCTCTTTTACCTATAATAGTGTGTTCTTCTCAAACACATATAATGTATCTAAATGTTTTCTTTACAAAGTTGAAAAAGACTGTAGCACAGAAGACCACATTTCACTTAAAATAACCTACAACGACAATGTTGTTGACTCATTTGAAGTTATCCAAACTTATTTTTCAAATCCTTTTATTCAGGTAACAAGTGACACACTTATTTGCCATTCCGGCAACGACTATTGGGGAGGTTCAACAAATGAAACATATAAAAAGTATTACAAGACAAACTTAATTGGTGAATGGAAGCAATCAATTTGGGTTGACAGTTTTCCGATTTTAAAGGACAATTTAACAAGCTATTATAATACAGGTGACTTGTTATTATTGAAAGTTAAATGCTTCTCAAAAAATATAAAGGGCTTAAAAAAAACGGGGGAAACTTTATTTACACTAAATGACGTTCCATTAAAACCTGAAAGCAAGTATTATTACTTGGTTTTTGCGTTTAACATTAAGACAAATAAATTTCTTGGCTATCCCAAAATTGAATTTGCAGGCAAAATATGACCCGACAATTACTTAACAACGAAGAAGAGTATTCGCATAACAGCACATTTGCAATAGGCGGGGTTTCGTGCTCCGTAGACAGTTTAGTGGTAGACGAAAGTTTTGTGCTCCGCATACACAATTGTGGTAAATTGGCCGCCCATCGCAAATCTGCAAAACGTCTGAGGTAATAATGACATGAACTCGAAATTAATTGACTTTATAGTAAAGAATACACATCTTAAAGCTGGTGACATTAGACCAGAATTGAGATTATCTGAAGACATTGGTTATTATGGGTTGGATGCTATTTTATTTTTCGAGAGTTTTTTCTCTGAATTTGAAATTAAGGATATAGAGAGTTTTGACATTGACTTACACATAGACGGGAGTGTTGATTTCGCTCCAAGACCCTTGAACTGGATAAAAAATGTAGTTAATAAGGAAAGACGAAAATACCTAAGACCGGACGTAACTCTGGGACACCTAGACAAAGTTATCGAAAAAGGAAGTTGGTATAATGAAAGATAAAAATTACTACTGCTAAAAAGGGTTTTGCATTTGTGGGTCAGATAGTACAAACAGAAACATTAAAGCAATTAATAAAGGTTGGTTTTGGAGGACAAGTTGCGGTTTCAAAAGCCCACCAACGCAAAGTCCGAAATCGTGTTTGACTGGAATTGGTGCTTTCACTTACACTGCATTCATATTTAAACATAAGAGAGAGATTGGACTTTTGTTTCCGGTTTTCAGGACTTATGATACAGACAACTCCCAATTAAAACCAGACAATGATGGTAATTTGTGTTTACATAGATACGGTGAAAGTTTGGTATTTATAACTTTTGCACCAATAATGGCGGCGGATGGTAGTTTTGAAAAGAAACTCATGAGACAAAAGTGAATTGCTGCATCATATCAGGTTTAGCGCCTACCTGATGGCGAATGTGGCTGAAGTTGTGTTTTGTTTTTTAGTGTTTTTTATTAACTTTGATGTAAAGATGTGGGTTTATGCAATTAAACCTGGCCGCATGCAAATCTCTGAACTGTTTTAAGTCATTTTAAAATTAGCTAATATGTCCAGAAGTATACATGTAACAACAAAGAACCTTAGAGGACTGACCAAGGAAGAACATGACGAACAATTGGATGATCCTTATTCAGATTTAAGGCAATGGGCAAAAAAATCTAATTTAAAAATCGTTATCAAGAAAATACGTCAAACAAAAAAGAAAACAAATGTCAATTAAAACTTTCTGGACAATCTTTATAAAAATATTAGGAATTTGGTTGGTGCTGGACAGTGTAACAGTTATACCGCAATTTCTATCGACATTTTTGTATGTTGATCCTGTAAGTACCCCCATTTTCGAACAGTTTAAAAATAGAGTTTTTCATTTTTACTTGTTGTTGACCTGTTGAACTGTGGTCAGGTTGAGGGTAGTTTGCGGGCCGGCAAGCTGTCCACATTTCAACAGGTATTCTCGTGGAGTCATGTTATTGAGCGCTTGGTGAGGTCTTTGGTTATTGTATTCTTCTATATACTCTTCAGTAAGCACTTTTACTTGCCATAGATCCTCGAAGAGATAAGCATCGAGTATATCCCTTCGGTAGGTACCATTAAATCGCTCAACCCTTCCGTTTTGCATGGGTTTGCCAGGTTGAGTATATTGCAATTCAATTCCATTCTCTTTACACCAAAGTTCAAATTTGCTGCTAATGAACTCGGGGCCATTGTCCATTCTTATTTTGTTTGGCTTGCCTCGAAGCTCAACCACTTGTGTCAATGTTCTTATGACTCTTGCAGCGGGAAGTGAAGTATCAATTTCTATTGCCAGTACTTCTCGGTTAAAGTCATCTATCGCATTAAATGTTCTGAACTTTCTTCCGTTCAATAATGTGTCTTGCATAAAATCTATAGACCAGATCTCATTTGGCAGATTAGCTTGTTCCAGTGGTTGTTTGATTCGAGCGGGCAAGCGACGCTTTCCTTTTCGTCTTAGGTTTAGTTTTAATAGTTTATAGACTCGATGAACTCGTTTGGGGTTCCATGGCTTACCGGCTCTTCGTAAGTATGCAAAGGTCTTAGGGAAGCCATGTGTTGGGTGCTTGTCTACATGCTCCTGAAGGGCAGTTATAACCGGCTGGTCATCTCTTTTTGACGCATAGTAGTAAACACTTCGAGGTATTCCCAATGCTTTACAGGCCCTGTGAACGGTCTTTTTGTATTCCGCCACCACTGTCTTTACGAGTTCCTTTTGCTCGCAGGGCCCCAGCCTTTTTTTGTTATGACATCTTTTAAGATCTGATTGTCTAAGCTGACATCTGCATACATCTTCTTCAGACGGCTATTTTCTTCCTCAAGCTCACGTAAACGCTTTAACTCGTTTACTTCAAGCCCGCCGTACTTACTCTTCCAATTGAAGAATGTTGCTGTGCTAATCCCGTTTTCACGGGCAATGTCTGAGACTTTCTTTCCACTCTCATGCTCCTTGAGCATGGAGATGATTTGGGATTCTGTAAACCGACTTTTTTTCATATTGACAATTTAAAGTTAGAGTTTTTTCTCTACTTTTAGATTGTCCGGATTTTGGGGGTACTTACATTGCCCGGCTAATTATCGTAAGGAATTATGAAAATGAAATTGTATTCAATACTGTTATTGTCATTGATGGCCATAACTACGATCAGTTGGAAAGCTGCCAGGGAACAATGGCTGACTGAAAAAAAAGGAATTTATTCACTGATTTACGCTTCTTCTGATAAAGTAAATCTGGAAGAGTATCGTGTGCTCATCGAAAACGGAATCAAGGTGTCAGAGACGTTCTTCGGTGCACCCTTTAAAAGCGGTTTTTCGGTGTATGTCCACCCGGACCGCCATTCACTCGATAGTACCTGGCAAAAGGACTGGAATATGCCGGAGTTCAAATCAGAGTGCTGGATGGTAGCAAGCGGAGTGGGAGCTAAGCTGGATATGATTTCTCCACTGCGATGGGATACCGAATCCTGTGAACATAAATATACAGAAACGCAGAAAACACAACAGTTGATCACGCATGAACTCGTGCATGTCTATCACGGACAACTCAACAAAAGCCCTGATTTCAGCGATGTGGAAGGTGTGGATTGGTTTGTAGAAGGTCTCGCTACATTTGTTTCAGGTCAGTGTGATGCAGTCCGTATGGCAGAGGTAAAGAAAGCGGTTGCGGAAGACCATATACCCGCAAGTCTGGATAATTTCTGGTCTGGTAAACTGAAGTACGGACTTTCCGGCTCCATGGTCATGTACATTGACAGCAAATACGGTCGCGCAAAACTCAAAGAGTTGCTTCCATTCAATAAAAAATTAGAGATTCTTGTCGCACTGAATATTTCCGAATCAGACCTGATAAACAATTGGAAAGCCTATCTTCTGAAACTTTAAAGTGCAGGATCAGCTTCTGATCCACACTAATGATTTTGGTCGATTATGATAAACAAAATAAGAATAAATCTGCGGCTTTATCCGCTTCCATCCGCTAAATCCGCTTCCGATAGCTATCGGAAATCCGCGTTCCTTCCGGCTGCGCGTAGCCCTGTTTAGCCACTGACTTGCGCTGATATTTATGATGGGTTATGATTTGCCCTCGGTAGCGGGATCAACATAATCATTATAAATCTCATAATGGATCAGTGGCCCATCAGTTGCCATGTTTCGGGAATTTCGAACCACCTATTTCCGTATTTTTAACAAGCCATGAAATACATCCTCGTTGTCCTGTCGCTTCTTCTTTCTCCGGTCATTGCACAGCAGAACCTTATTCCGTTTGTGAAGCCAATCATTGGCACAGAAAAAATGGGTCATACGTATCCCGGAGCAACGGTGCCCTTCGGAGCTGTGCAGCTGAGTCCCGAGACAGATACCTTGCCCTACGCAGTGGATGGGAAGTATAACGGTCCCGTATATGGGTATTGCGCCGGATACCGCTACGAGGATGAAACGATCGTAGGCTTCAGTCATACGCATTTCTCCGGCACAGGCCATTCGGATCTCGGTGATTTTCTGGTGATGCCCACCGTCGGACCGCTGCAGTTAAACCCCGGCACCGCCACAGATCCCTCCGGCGGCTATCGTTCTGCCTTCTCACATGCCACGGAAGCCGCGGAAGCCGGCTATTACAAAGTGCTGCTGGAAGATAACAAGATCCTCGCCGAGTTAACCGCCACCACCCGCGTGGGTATGCATCAGTATACTTTTCCGGCGTCGGAGCAAAGTCATATCCTGCTCGATCTGATGTCGGGTATTTACAATTACGACGATAAAAACGTATGGACCTTTGTGCGTGTCATCAACGATACATTGGTCACCGGTTACCGTCAGACCACCGGCTGGGCCAGGACACGCACCGTCTACTTCGCGATGGCGTTCTCGAAACCCTTCATCAGCTACGGACAGAAAAACTACGATCCGAAATCACCCTACAGAGGCTTCTGGGGGAAGTTTGATCAAACTAAGAATTTTCCCGAGATCGCAGGTAGGAACATCAGGATGTATTTCAATTTCCAAACGATGGCAGGGGAGAAGATCAAAATAAAATTTGCGCTCTCGCCCGTAAGTCAGAACAATGCACTGGAAAACATGCAGACCGAAATAGCAGGCTGGGATTTTGAAAAAGTAAAAGCCGAAGCACAGGCATCCTGGAACAGGGAACTAAACAAAGTGGTGATTGATGCACCGCAAGATGTGATGGTTAATTTTTATACGGCGCTCTATCACGCCATGTTGAGTCCGACAGTGTATTCGGATGTCAACGGCGAATACAAAGGGCTCGATCAGAATACACACCATGCTGATGGATTCACAAATTACAGCACATTTTCGCTCTGGGATACGTATCGTGCACTGCATCCTCTCTTAAATATTATTCAACCTGCGCGCAACAACGATATGGTTCATTCGATGATGGCGCATTACCGGCAGAGCACCTTGCACATGCTGCCCATCTGGTCGCATTATGCCAACGACAACTGGTGCATGAGCGGGTATCACAGTGTTTCGGTCATCGCCGATGCTATTGTGAAAGGCATCTATACCGGCGATCCGTACGAAGCCATTAATGCCTGTATCAACACCGCAACGCACCGCGATTACGAGGCGATCGGCGCATACATGGATCTTGGCTTTATTCCGGCAGAGATCAACCGTGTATCGGTCTCCAATACGCTCGAATACGCCTACGATGATTGGTGCATTGCCCAGCTTGCAAAAAAACTCAACCGGCAGGACATCTACGAGATCTTCATGCAACGTGCGGGCAACTGGCAGCATCATTTCAACATCGAAACGGGTTTCATGCAGGCGAAGCAACAAGACGGTACATTCACTGCAGGCTTCGATCCCCTCTCTACCAGTCATCAGGGCTTCATTGAAGGCAACAGCTGGAACTATACCTTCTTCGTGCCACAGGATCCTGAAGCTTTGGCGCTGAAGATGGGAGGGAAGGAGCAGCTGGCAAAGAAACTTGATACGCTTTTCACTATGCACTTGCCCGATGCTTTTTTTGCGGAGACGGAAGACATCACCCGCGAGGGCATCATCGGCGGTTACGTACACGGTAACGAGCCGGCGCATCATGTGGCCTATCTCTACAACTGGACCACAGCACCCTGGAAGACACAGGCACAGGTCAGGAAAATCATGACCATGCAGTACAAACCGAAGTCCGATGGTTTGGGTGGCAACGACGACTGCGGACAAATGAGCGCCTGGTATATCTTCTCTGCACTCGGCTTCTATCCCGTTGCGCCCGGCTCCAACGACTATTCCATCGGATCACCGTCGGTCAACAGCGCCACGCTCCATCTCGAAAACGGAAAGACCTTCACCATTGAAGTCATCAACCAAAGCGATAAAAATGTCTACGTGCAGAAAGTAACGCTCAACGATGTTACGATCACCAACTATACCCTCCGCTACGACGATATCCTCTCCGGCGGACATCTCGTTTTCTACATGGGAGCCCAACCGGCGAAGTAGGAGCGAGTAATAGCAGTTGATGACCAATAAGTGCTTTTTATTGAAAGCATAACATCTGTTCTTTGTTTCGGTGGAAGATCGAAAAGTTAGATAATGGCATCTTAATTTTGCTGACTTAAGTCATTGTTTTAAAAATGTGAAGTATACACCTTTCAGGAAATTATCAAATAGTTAGTTTACGTTGATAAATCTGAATGTATGATCGGTGAATTCAAGTTGAAACGTTGGGTGTTATTTACGACTTATGGCTGGATGATTGGAATTTTGATAGTGGTAAGTCTTGCTGCTTTGAGTGAAGCAGTATTTAATATCAAAGATGAGTCAGGTGGACAAGCAGTAGTAGGAATAGGTATGGGTGCAGGTGTGGGCATGATGCAATGGCTGGTACTTCGGAAGAATCTTAATGGTTCTTTTAATTTGTTTTTGTCAGCACTCATTGGATTTTCTGTTGCATTTATCATTAGAGATATGGTGGCTTCACAATTAAATTCCGGTTTTATGAAATTGAATTTGTCAATTGAGGTAACTATTCCTTTTGCTGTTATATTAGGCGCATGCATTTCCGGTTGGTTCCAGCATTGGCTTGTCTTTAAAACATCAGGTATTCCTGCAGGTTCTTACTTACTGAATACAATGACCGGCTGGTTCTTAGCAACCATTGTAACGATGAGTTTGTTTATGTTCAATTTTCAATCGGCTAAGCACTTGCCAAAGCTGATTATTGCCTTGCTTGCGTTACTTTTTTTATCGATTGGAGGTCCTATACTCGGGTGGATTACCGGGCAATTTCTGATGCGTCACTTAAAAGAGAAAACATCAGTATAGTGTTTTGAAATACTGGATGGAATATTTCCTCAATTAGGGGAATTAGTGTTTTGCACCCAAGTGTTTCTGATTCAAAAAGAAACTTCGTAGACTAAACATCTGAGTACCCTCCGGCTGCTTACAAGACTGTTTAGTCACTGATTTACGCTGATGGTTATGATGGGTTATGATCTGCCTGCTGTGATGGGATCAGCCGATACATTTTAAAATATTTATTGACTGCGTTCTAAGCCAAACATTGTCAAGTCATTTTCCTTAGAGCTGATTTCTTTCATACTGATGTTCCTGCTGCAACTTACCAATGTTCTGACCATTAAATGGATTACTTTTGTTGTTGCTGGCTAAGTTGTAAGCGTACTGGAATTGGAAAGTTGGTTTTATGGGCTGTTCCTTCAGTGCAATTCAATTTTGCAGTTCAATTTCGACTGTTCAAACTATAAAATAAAATCAATCCTGCGAATGAGGTCTATATTCAGTTATATCTTACTGATTTTGGTAAATGTATTATCATTAAATGCGCAGACACCGGTTCCCCTGTCAAAAGCTGCAGCGGATGTAGATAAACTTCTGGCCAATTATAATTTTAATAATGGCCCCGGACTGGCAGTAGCCGTTATTAGAGATGGCGAGGTGGTTTATGAAAAAGGGATGGGCATTGCAAACCTGGAATACCACACGCCAATTACTGCGGCAACTGTTTTTCAGGTGGCTTCTGTTTCAAAACAATTTACCGTATTTGCGATTTTACTGTTAGAGCAGGAGGGGAAACTAAACCTCAACGATGATATCCGAAAGTATTTGCCGGAGTTGCCGGATTACGGACATGTCATCACAATACAACATCTTGCGAACCATACCAGCGGGTTGAGGGATATTACTGCCTTGGCGAATATTACAGGCACGCGGGAAACAGATTTGCTGAGTAATGACCAGGCGGTGAAGCTGATTACCTCTCAGCTGTCTTTGAATTTTACGCCTGGCGATGAATTTGAATATAGTAATTCAGGGTATATCCTACTGGCAGAAATTGTTAAGAGAGTCTCGGGGCAGACGTTTGCGACTTTCGCACAATCGAGGATATTTGAATCGTTGAATATGAAGAACTCTCAGTTTATAGATGATCCGGAAGTAATCGTCAATAACAGAGCTTACTCATATTATCAGTACGATAGCGTATATTATAAAAGTATCCTGAATCATTCGTTTGTGGGTTCCACTGGCTTAAACACTAACACTGATGATTTATGTTTATGGGCAATGAATTTTGAAAAGAAGATAATTGGTAATGAAGCACTTTTTAGTCAAATGATAGAGAAGAGTCGTCTGAATGATGGAACAGTTATTCCGTATGGTTTGGGGCTCGAAAACCGAACTTACAAAGGTTTGGAGGTGATTTTTCACGGAGGTGGGATTGCCGGTTATGGTTCATATATTTTACGCGTACCTGCTTATAATTTTTCTATTGTATATATGTGTAATTCGCATGTTTTTCATCCATTGGATATTGTGTATGGTATTGTGGATTGTTATTTGGCGGATAAAGAGAAGTTTCCGGAGAAAGTTAAAATGGATCATAAAATACCTTCGGGGTTTACGGGTGATTATGAGATTTTTCCTGGCTATGTGTTTTCTTTCAGTATAAAAAATGACACACTCTTTCAGAGTGTCTACGGCGATACAAATAAAATTGCGTTGATCAGATTAAGTAATAACGAGTTTTCTTTTCCGGCAATTCCACATAGTAGATTTGTCTTTAGTCCCTTAAAAAACCAATCTTGCGAGAAGTTACGGTGGCACATTTCCGACTTTTCATATGTAGGGAAAAGAGTTGCTTTGAAAAAGATAGAGACGGATGGTACACTTCCGGAAGGAATAGTCGGATTGTATTATAATGCTGAGTTGAATAGTGTATATCGTCTCGAAGTGCAGGATGGGAAGTTAGTTGCAGTCCATAGCCGGAATGGTGAATCGACATTAACATTATTTCAACCCAATTTGTATGTCGCTGACTTTGGTGCATTGGAATTCATTTATAATAATAAACAGGAAATTATTGGTTTTAACCTGATGGTGCAGGGTATTCGGAAAATGAAGTTCGAAAAGTTGAAGAATTGAAATGAAGGACAATTCATCTTCAATCATTGTCAGAGGCTATTGCCTGCTTCCCTCCGGTGGCGTACATGTCTGTTTAGCTACTGATTCACGCTGATAATTATGATAAGTTATGATCTTAAATAATCATAAACATCATAATAAATCTGTGGTTTCATCCGTCCTCCTCCGCCGAATGGCGGACGGCGGAGAAAATTCAGATTATCGCTTTGCGAGGTCATTATGTAGGTGAGGTTTGAAAATAAATGTATGAAAACGGTTAGCAACGGTTTTTTTTATTTCACCTGGCAGGTATGTTGTTCATCAACAACCTTAACGGTGCAATTTTAAATGGAAATATTACGCTGGTGAACCAGCTATTATTTGATTCGGTCGTGTTAATCAGATAAATTATATTTGCATTGCTTTTCGAGTCGAGTGCAAAACCTTTACAATAAAACAATTTACGATGGGAACATATACACAAATCCTTTATCAAGTCGTGTTTAGCCCTAAACACAGAGCTCCGGTACTTAAAAAAGAAAACCGCGGAGCATTATTCAAATACCTGTATGGTATATTGAAGAATAGAAAATGCCATGTTCTTCGGATCAACGGAGTAGAAGATCATATCCATCTTGTTTTTTCGCTACATCCTTCGGTTGCACTCGCCGATGTGGTGAAAGAAATGAAGGTGGCAAGTTCAAAATTCATCAAAGAAGAAAATCTATTTCCGGGATTCACAGGCTGGCAGATAGGTTATTCAGCATTTACCTATTCAATCGAAGCGAAGGATCAGCTTGTGAAGTATGTGATGAATCAGGAGGAGCATCATAAGCTGAAGTCGTATAAGCAGGAGCTCATCGAGTTGCTGTTGGAGCATGAAATAGAGTGGGAGGAAAAGTACCTTTTTGAATCCTGATGCTGCCTTCCCAATGTTCAACCCCTTCGGGGTTGATGGCATTATTGGTCGTCCATTAACACGGCATTTCATGCCGTGTTAATGTAGGTACACCCCTTCGGGGTGTGTGATGTGTCTATGTGTTCCACCCTTTCGGGGTGTGTGATGTGTCTATGTGTTCCACCCTTTCGGGGTGTGTGATGTGTCTATGTGTTCCACCCCTACGGGGTGAAGATGATCATCTGAATTCAACCCCGAAGGGGTTGCCATTTTGTAGCCACGAGCAGTGCTCGTGGCTACAAAATGGGCGTAGAATGCTTCAACCCCAAGGGGGTTGACTAAAAGGCCCTTCGAGCGGAGCTCGAAGGAAGTCGTCTGGAATGTTCAACCCCTTCGGGGTTGATGGCATTGTTGGTCGTCCATTAACACGGCATTTCATGCCGTGTTAATGGAGGGACACCCCTCCGGGGTGGTAGTTTATCATCGTTTCCGACCCCGATGGGGTAAGGACTTATATCTAGGCACACGCCCTACGGGGTGGGAAGAGGTATCTGCACACAACCCCGAAGGGGTTGCCATTTTGTAGCCACGAGCACTGCTCGTGGCTACAAAATGGGCGTAGAATGCTTCAACCCCAAGGGGGTTGACTAAAAGGCCCTTCGAGCGGAGCTCGAAGGAGGTCGTCTGGTATGTTCAACCCCTTCGGGGTTGAAGGCATTGTTGGTCGTCCATTAACACGGCATTTCATGCCGTGTTAATAGAGGGCCACCTTTACGGGGTGGTAGTTTATCATCGTTTCCGACCCCGATGGGGTAAGGACTTATATCTGGGCACACGCCCTACGGGGTGGAAAGAGGTATCTGCATTCAACCCCGAAGGGGTTGCCATTTTGTAGCCACGAGCAGTGCTCGTGGCTACAAAATGGGCATAGAATGCTTCAACCCCAAGGGGGTTGACTAAAAGGCCCTTCGAGCGGAGCTCGAAGGAGGTCAGCAAATTTTCCTTCTGTACGGACGGTACTCATCTGGTATCTCTGTCTCATCCAGCAAATGCTTCACCAGCAACTGTGCATGCCAGGGGCCCAGTAAAATGCCTTTTGATCCAAGTCCGTTGAAAAAATAATACCGTTCATTCTTAAAATGCGGACCAATGATCGGTTTCCGGTCAGTGGTGGATGGTCGTACGGCTGAGCGGTGATGGGTGATGGTGTAGGGGACTGAGGTTAGTTTTTTTATGGCCAACTCAATCTTCTCTTTCCCTTCTTCCGTGCAGATCGTGTCGCGCTTCGTATAGTCGTAGGTGGCGCCGCAGAAATAGCTGTTGCCGCCGGTGGGAATGATCTTGATGCTGCCGTGAATGACCATGTTTTTCGGTAAGCCCTCTGCGTTAATGTGCAAAAGCTCTCCTTTGCAGGGATTGAAGGGCATCCCGTCACTCTGCGGATCGTTGTATAAATCAACGCCCGTACAGTCGATAATGGCTTTTGCCGTGTAGTCTTTCCAGCGTATGCCTGTCTCTGTCTTTTCTGTTTCCTGAAATGCTATTTTGTCACGGAGAAAACTGTTCTTGCCGGATAAATGCCGCCGCATAGCATCCAGAAATCGTGGAGTCTCGAGCCAGCCGCCGTTTACCACCCAGCGTCCCCCGTAGGGGGCGATGATGCCTTCCGGGACAGCACCCGGTGGACATTCTTCTTTTACATACAGATCCATCCCTGCATCTGCGCTTCTTCCGGCCCAGTCGTTGCGGTGCTGTGTGTCGTTGAAGATCTCAAGTACCGGATAGTCTTCGAAAAACCGTTCGGCCAGTTTGTCTTCGATGTCGGTGTAGGTCTTGCGGGCAAAAGGGATCAGCGTATCCGCCATCCAGGTTTTTACAATCCTTCTTCCTGTTACCGGATGAATCATGCCGCCGCTCACACCGGAAGGAGTGCCCGCTACCTGCGGATCAACAACGAGTACTTCTTGTCCGCGCTGCAGCAAAAACCAGGCGAGCAGACTCCCGGCTATTCCTTGTCCCGCAATGATATAATCCACCTGTTTCACAGGGCAAAGGTAAATGCTCCGGGCATTGGAACACCCGCAAAATTAAAAAGAGCGCATGATCATCATCAAGCGCTCTTCTGAAAGTTAATCCTGCTTATGGCCTGGGACCTTTGAAACTGACGACGGCCAGTCGATCTCCTGCCGGACTCATCGACATTCTGTAAAAGTCGCCGATCTTTTCCTTGAAGTCTGCAATCGGAATCCACATGGGCTTTTCCACTTGAGTGTCGTACATGTAAAGGACTCCTTTATTGCCGCAGTATATTTTTTTGTCGGGACCCCAGCAATAATCTTCTACACCATCCGGCATCTCGCAGATCGGTAAACGCTCTTCGGTAGCCATTTCATACTGCATCAGCGTGAACTTCTTGTCGCTGCCTTTCTGCACATACGACATGATCTGTGTACCGGGAATCGTGGCGATGCAGCGGCCGAATCCTCCGTACATCAGAATGATGGCTTGCTGTGGCTTCATATCGTATTGCTCCAGCATCCCGCCTTTACCATCGAGGAAGAAGGCGCCTACTGTGGTATCGTTGATCCAGCAATAATACGCGAGGGAGTCCTCATTGTCCATCAGCGGCTCTATGTTTCCATCCGCTGGATTGAGTTCGTAAAAACGTTGTGCTTTTTCCATCTCTACCCTTACAATCGAAAGTTTACCTTTCCCGTACGGCATCACTTGTGGCTGGTATTCGCTCTCCGGTGTGTTGGTGATCTGCCGCATGAGTTTCTTGCGGATACTGTATTCGTAAATATCACTCTGCGTGGTATCCGGCATGCTGGCGAAGTACAGCATGAGTCCGTCCTTGGAGAAGGAGGGCTGGTTGTCGTAGAATTCGTTTTGTGTTACCTGATAGGGATTCGTCACCAGGACCTTGCCTTCTTTTTGTGCTACGTCGAGCAGCCAGATTTCAGTGGTCTGCACTTGTGCGCCGGCCAGCGTGGCGGAGAGAAGGAGTACGAAGGAGAAGATGGTTTTTTTCATCATGCGCAATATTACTGATTTTGGATTGCCCTTGTCAAGGCGATCGGGTGAAGGTAGCATTAATTCAGGCAGAGGGTTTCCGGGTGATGGCGTTTTTCTTCATGCCAGGCTTTATTCCGATACGGTGAATGGTCCGGTCAGGCCAGATGCCATCCAGAATCAGGGTGTCGTCGCTGAGCCTGATCAACTGTACATTTTCAAGCCGGCTGCCGAAGTTTACGTCGCGGGCCAGTGTTTTGTTATAGATGCCGAATTTCCGGATGACTTTGTATTTCGTGATTTTCTGTTCCTGCAGCATGCTTTGCTGTTCTACCAGGTAACAGTTGGAGGTGAGGTTGAATTCCTGTTCTGCCTTGAATTTGCTGTAGTTGCCGCTGATGGCATAGAAGACCCTGGAGGGCGACCAGAGAAATACAGGTATCAGCAGCAGCCATGCCGCCAGGTAATAACGGAGTGGTTTCCCGATCCGTTCGTTGCGCAGTGCCCAGCCGGCCAGCGCCGTGCCGGTGCATACACTCAGCAGTAACAGGTAATTTCCAATGGAACCTGATTTCAGAATGTACAGAAAGGCCAGCGCCAGAAACAGAAAGATGAAATGAAAGGCGACCGGTAAACGGATGTTCTCTCCGGGAAATCGTTTCGCAGTCATCCCCAATAGCAGCGATACAACCATCGACAGGATGTACAGGCAGATTGTAAAGACGAGAAGTATCGGATCCATGTTCAGTCTGCAAATTTTTCTTTCAGCAAGGCTTCCAGACTGAATACTTCATCGCGGAATTTCGCAGCTTCTATGAAGTCCAGTTCACGCGCTGCGCGTTCCATGTTCTTTCTTGCCGCGGCAATCGCTTTTTCCAGCTGTTCACGACTCATGTATTGCACAACAGGATCTGCTGCAATACTGCCTTCCTGTTTTTCAATATAGGCATCGCTGATCGCTCCGGATTTCCGTTCCCGGTGCGAGAAGACGTTGTCTTTCGATTTGTTGAGTGCTGTGGGGACAATGCCGTTGGCTTCGTTATAGGCCCTCTGCTTTGTCCGCCTGCGTTCAGTTTCGTCGATGGTCTGTTGCATGCTTTCGGTGATGGTGTCGGCATACATGATTACTTTTCCGTTGAGGTTTCTGGCCGCTCGTCCCGCAGTTTGCGTGAGCGAACGGTTGGAACGGAGAAAGCCCTCTTTGTCGGCATCCAGGATAGCCACCAGTGATACTTCCGGAAGATCGAGTCCTTCGCGGAGCAGGTTAATGCCGATGAGGACATCGAAGAGTCCGTTGCGTAGATCGCGGAGGATGTCGATGCGTTCGAGGGTCTCTACTTCGGAGTGGATGTACCTGCATCGAATTTCAAGCTTGATCATGTACTTGGCGAGTTCTTCGGCCATGCGCTTGGTGAGCGTGGTGACGAGTACCCGTTCGTTGCGCTGGACTACTTTCTCGATTTCTTCGAGGAGATCGTCTACCTGATTGACAACAGGACGCACCTCGATGGGCGGATCCAGCAGTCCGGTGGGACGTATTACCTGTTCTACTATCACACCTTCACTCTTTTCGAGTTCATATTCTGCCGGCGTAGCACTGACGTAGATAACCTGATTGAGCATGGTCTCGAATTCTTCGAATTTGAGCGGCCGGTTGTCGATGGCTGCGGGGAGACGAAAACCGAAATCCACGAGGTTGACTTTGCGTGAGCGGTCGCCGCCATACATCGCGCGTATCTGCGGTACCGTTACATGGCTTTCGTCGATCACCATCATGTAATCCTGTGGGAAATAGTCGAGGAGGCAGAAAGGACGTTGTCCAGGAGGACGTCCGTCGAAGTACCTCGAGTAATTCTCGATGCCCGAGCAATAGCCGAGCTCCCGGATCATCTCCAGGTCGAAGGTGACTCTGTCTTCAAGTCGTTTTGCTTCCAGAAATCGTCCGATTTCTTTAAAATACTCCACCTGCTTCATCAGGTCTTCCTGAATTGTGAAGATGGCGTCTTTCTGTCGTGCCTGCGAAGTCACGAAGATATTGGCCGGGAAGATGGCGAAGTAATCACGTTTCTCGTATTTCTTTCCGGTAGATGGTTCTATCGTCGCCAGCTCTTCAATTTCATCGCCGAAGAAACTGATGCGGTAGGCGATGTCCATGTAGGCCGGAAATACATCTACCGTATCTCCCTTCACCCTGAAGTTTCCGCGCTTGAACTCGGTGCCGGCTCTGGAATAGAGGCTCGTCACCAGCCGGTGCAGGAAGGCGTTGCGGGAGATTTTATCGCCCACCTGTATGCGGATAATATTCTCTGCGAAATCGGCAGGGTTTCCCATACCGTAGATGCACGACACCGACGATACTACGATGATATCCCTGCGCCCGGAGAGGAGGGATGAGGTGGTGCTCAGCCGCAGCTTTTCAATTTCTTCGTTGATGCTGAGATCTTTTTCGATGTAGGTATTGGAGCTGGGGATATAGGCTTCAGGCTGGTAATAATCGTAATACGACACGAAATACTCTACCGCATTTTCAGGAAAAAACTGCTTGAACTCACCGTACAGCTGTGCCGCCAAGGTCTTGTTATGGCTAAGCACCAGCGTAGGCTTTTGCACATTGTTGATCACATTGGCGATCGTAAAGGTCTTCCCCGAACCGGTGACGCCTAATAATGTCTGGGCAGGGTCGCCTTCTTCAATACCTTTGGTCAGCTGGGATATCGCCTCCGGCTGATCACCGGTAGGACGAAAAGCCGACATTAACTTGAACTCCATCGTGTCAAAGATAAGCCAGACCGATTGATTAACAGGGATTATCCGTTTGTATTCACCTGCCTTTCACCCCGGTTCAGGAAATCCTAATCATTAATTATATACCTTCGCCGCTTCAATCACTTAAAAATGAATCTCAAGAAAACCTTCTTACCTGTTTTGGCAGCAGCCTTTATGGTGGCTTCCTGCAATGCACAGAACAAGAAAAACGAAATCAAAATGAGCAGTACTATCGATTCTGTGAGCTACGGCCTCGGTGTAGCTATCGGAAACAATCTGAAAAACAGTGGTTTCGACTCACTCAAAGTAGAAGTGATGTCACAAGCCCTGAAAGATGTATTTGAAGGAAAAGCGACCATGAAGCAGGAAGACGCTGATAAGGTGATTCAGGCTTACATGATGGAAAAAGAGAAAGCGAAGGGAGAAGACAACTTGAAAAAGGGTCAGGCTTTCCTCGAAGAAAACAAGAAGAAAGACGGTGTGAAAGTTACCGCAAGCGGTATGCAATACATCGTGCTGAAAGAGGGTACCGGTGCTAAGCCTACCCTGAACGATAAAGTAACTACCCATTACCATGGTACCTTGCTGGATGGAACAGTATTCGACAGCTCTGTAGAGCGCGGACAACCGGCCAGCTTCCCGGTAAGTGGTGTTATTCCTGGGTGGACAGAAGCACTGCAGATGATGTCTGTAGGATCAAAATGGAAACTCTTCCTGCCTGCAAACCTTGCATACGGTGAGCGTGGTGCGGGTGGAAAAATCGGTCCGAACAGCGTACTTATTTTCGAAGTAGAACTGCTTTCAATCGATAAATAATCAGAAGAGAAATGATAAGGAAAACCGGTCAGCAATGGCCGGTTTTTTTTATGCTATTCTCCAGTTGGGAGGATAAACAGTTCGCGTAAAAGGGCGCGTTCGTGCCAGCCTCCGCAGGATATCAATCTTCGAAGGTTCTCCGTACTGGGATCTGATTTTCCGGTAACGGTCCATCAGTGTTTGCTGTTCATCTGTCCTCGGCAGAAAATACTCCGAGCAGAATTCGTTCATCAACATGGGGTCATCTTTAGCAATTACCTAAAGTTACGACCCGATTTTAGCCTCCCGGCCTTCATTTTTGACGAAGGAATGGTTTTTTTGGGTGGGATGGGGGGATTAGAGTTACAGAGTTACAGAGTTGCAGAGTTTCGAAGCGCTTGCGCCCTGTGCGAATCCTCAGGGTTTTGGAGTTTCGGAGTTTCGAAGCGATTGCGACCTGAACGAAGCCTCAGGGTTTCTGAGTTGCGAAGTTTCTTACCGTGGTGGCAAGCCACGATGGACCATGTGCAAATAACCCCTCAAGCATCAAGCCACAAGCCACAAGCCTCAAGCCACAAGCCACAAGCCACATGCCTCAAGCCTGAGGGCGCTAGCGCCCTTAAAACCTTTAAAACAACTTTAACATTTTAACCCTGCAACTCTGTCTATACTACCGCACTCCCGTCCATTGCACAAAAAGGTTTTCGGAAATTGACTGAGTATTGTTGCGGAAGTAAAATTGCCCGCCCCAGTTATAGTTTACACGACTATATTCGGTAGTAACTCCATTCTTGCTCACTCTGATTTTAGTAATCACCCTGTTTTTTTCGACGATATCTTCCCGTGTCACTTTATTATCTTCTGTGAACTGTGGTGCAGGCGGCGGTGCTTCTGTTGAGGATGATGTGGAAATTGCGGCTGGGGCAGTATCGGCACCTTCTTTCTGTATAGCCTTGACGATCGGTTTGTCGGATCCGGAACCGGCGGATGCAGTCCTGCGGTTATCCTCTCCTGCAGCGGCGTTGGCTTTTCTTGCCGGCTTATCTTCTCCTGCGCTTGCAGGTTTTGACGATGGTGATGTTTCACCCGATGCCGCAACAGCTGTTTTTTTCGGTGATTCGCTGCCGGTAGCTGGTGCAGTGGCAGGTTGTTCTGCTGCGGCTGCAGGCGCCGGAGGAGTTGTTGCCTCCTGAGCTATAACGGGCGCCGGAGCAGGAGCCGGGACAGGCACCGGAGCGGCAGGTGCCGGTGCTGGTGGTTGCGGCAACTCGCTTCCGCTGCTTGCTGCTGCAGAATGATTGGCTGCTGTTTCTTCTGATACTGCTGGGGTTGCGGCCACCGGACGCGGAGGCTCCGGAGCAGGAGCGGGAGCTGGTGTCGGGGCAGGAGCAGACTCCGCACCGGAAACAGGTTCGGCTTTGGGCGCAGACGGGGCAGGCTGTTCAGGAGCCGGTTTTTCCTCTTCGTTATCACGGGAAATGGCAGACAGAATCGACTTGGAATAATCCGTATCGAAATTGAATTCGTCGATGTTGGCGTCGTATTTAATCTGTGCTACCGGCTGGTTATACACCACCATATTCTCGGCATTCTGCAGAAAAAGCTTGACGCCGATTTTATACGGTTCAAAACCATTGGAAATCCTTGCTGCAGGAGCTGACGTATTGATCTCTATTGTTTTGGTGATATACCCCGGCTTGGTAAAGACCAGCGTGTACTTCTTGTTGAAGTCCAGTTTGAAACGCATCTTACTGGCTCCGCTTTGGGTAAAGGCATCCTTGCCGTCTTTTTTCACCTTGACGACCACCTCTGATAGATCACCTTTTTCGATTTCCAGCTTAACGGGAATCTCCAAAAAGGTCTGGGCCCATGCGCCGGAAGAGAACATCAACAGCACGGCCAATAGCTGGAAATACAGCTTTGAACAGTATGGCATACACTTAAACATCAGGCACTAGTTGGTTGGATATGGCAATCTGCCCCCTCTTACGGGAACATTTTACCATGGTTTGAAGTAAAAAGCTGAAATTTGACGTCATGATATATGATCATTTCGCGGCTTTCGGCCGGTTACTCCTGAGGGGCAAACTACAATTCCTGGTGGCTGTAATGAGTCTTTTTTGCCTCGAATCTTACAGTCAGTCACCTTCCAAACAGGAAACTGTTGCCTACATTAACCGTATGCTGGGTGATAAAATACAGGTAGAGCTGAAAGGCGGCACTTTGTTTGTAACGTTCCGCGACGAGCAGCAGAAGGTCGTGCGGGAAGATAAGGTGCCAACACCCGATCTGGAGTTGAAAATCAGCTATGAAAAAGAAGGGGGATTACTCTGTATTCCCTGCTTCCGCGATCAGCCTGAATGTGTCACCCGGACGCTCACTGCACAGAAAATAAAAAGAGGGTATGGGCGTTTAAGCATTCCTGTTACCGATGAAAAACAATATGAAGCCTTACGGAAAGCACTCGATCATCTTATCCGTATTACTTCTGAAGAAGGATATAAAGATGCGATTACTCTGGATTAGTCTGCTTGCATTGTTGCCCGTGTTTTCTTCCGCTCAGGACAGAAAGAAATCAAACGATGCGTATAATAAAGGCTTGCAGCTTTTTGCACAGGGAAAACAGAAAGAAGCCATCCGGTCTTTCGATCTTGCCATAGCGAGCGACAGCGCCAATTTTGATGCCTGGATCAAGCGCGGATTTCTGAAGAGCATGACAGGCGATTTTGAAGGAGAGATGAACGACTATAATTATGTGATTCTTCATGCTCCCGACCATGTGCATGCCTATATTTCACGCGGCAGCGCCTATAACAGGTTGAAGCAGTATCAAAAGGGATTGGATGATTTCAATACCGCACTGAAACTGGATCCGCAAAATCAGGAAGCCTATAATAACCGTGGATTTGCAAAGAAAGCGATGGGAGATATGGACGGCGCCTGTGAGGACTGGAATAAATCGAAAAAATTAGGCAATGCGGAAGCAGCCGTTATTCTGAAAAATAATTATTGCAAATGAAAAAAGCACTCTCTGTTTCATTGACCGGAATTTTACTCTTTACCATCCTGCTTTGTATTATCAGCATCGGCAAGGGGGAAGAAAATATCAATGAATGTCTGGTCAAATACCGTAGTGAGTGGTATAAGCCCTGTTCGCAATGCCTTGACTACAGTAAAAGTTACAGGGCTTATTTCCGAAATACCTGTAAAGAGCCATTGGATGTGAAAGTGGCTGCGCAGGAAGCTGACAAGCGGTGGCGTACCTTTTCCCGTCTCAACATGGCTCCAAACGACAGTATCGTGGCCTATGCCTGTAAAGGAACCGGAAAACACATGATGTGGGTGCGGAAAGCCGGCGATAACGTCATAGTTTTTCCTACCGACGAGGAAATAAATGCACAGTACGGACACTAATCAACTCCGAAATTTTCATTGATGCCCAGGCCATAGAGGGCGAAGTCGTATTTTACCGGATCCGAAGCATCCAGCCGGCGCAGATTCTCTGTTAATTCAACCACGGCTTTCCAATCGTCCTGTTTACGTGACAGCAGCCCCAGCATTCTGGATACGCGTCCTGAGTGCAGGTCGAGGGGGCAATACAAAGCCGACATGGGTATTTTTCTCCAGATCCCGAAATCGACCCCGTTATTATCACGCCTGACCATCCACCGTAAAAACATATTGATCCGTTTGGCTGAAGAATTCGCCATGGGATCGGCAATATGCTTGTAAAATCGTTTGGGAGCTCCTGCGGCGAGCAATTGCTGCCTGACCCTGGAAATAGCCATACCCATATCTTCCGAAGCCTTGTAGGCATCCGTAAACGCGTTTTCAAGTCCTCCCGACTGTACATACAGCCGTTGAAGAGTCTTGAGCAGATAAACAGCATCGGCACCCTGGAAAGTACGGTGAACAAAGTCGCCGAATGATTTGCGTTCGGCCGTGGAATGATGGCGGATAAAGTCAGCGGGACGATGATCCATTCTCAGCATCAGGTTAGATGCATTCCGGAGAATAACCGGACGCTGTCCCCAGGCCAGCAAGGCTGTCATGAATCCGCTGATTTCACGATCTTCCTTATTGCGGAATCCATGGGCAATGGAGATGGGGTCGGTTTCAATAAAGGCGGCGCCGTTGAAAGCAGCAGCCTTTTCATCCAGAAATCCTTTAAGATCAGGTAAGGGCAAGGGACGCATCGCCTGCAAAACTACGGAACAGGGGATGGGTATAAAAAGCGGAAGGCTTCCTTTCGGAAGCCTACTCGCCGTCAACCGGTTTTACCCAGGCGGACAACAAAACCCTTACAGGAGTCAAAAGTATAGCGATGCACATTGTACATCAAGGGACAAAATCCTGAAAAAGAACACATATTTTTTGCTTTATTTCCGCTTTTCCTAAAAACCATGTTTTGATTAAATGCTGATTGTCAATATTTTACGATTGTATTTAGCTGCCTTTTTCAGGAAAAATGTATATGACGGCTGAGAAATCGTACAATCCCATCGTTTATACAAATATTTGATATTTAGTTATTTATGGTTCATGTAGAAACGTATAAAAACGACGAAGTCCCGCCGGAGCGGGACCTGGTCGACACAGAAAAGCCAAAACAATTACTGTTTGAACAACAAAAACCCTTTACACTTACGAAAGTAGTAGGTTCGTTTCTAAGATCAAGGGACAAACAGGGGGCTATTGGAAACGAAAAAGAGGGGTTTTAGGCCCCTCTTTTTCGTTAATATATTGTAATGTGTTGATTTTCAGCGTTAACTTATTGTTTAAAAAGTGTACAATTTGGAAATTAGTGGTTTATTTTTGGACTAGATAGTATTGACCATCATCGTCTTGATATAATATAAATGTTTTAGGATCATGTTCAGAATTTCCACCTGTAGTAGAATTACTACCAACACCATAAACTTCACCAGTTCTGTCGTCGACAATGGTAAATTCTTCTTTGTCAATATTAAAACCCAATGCAAGAAGTAATGCGATTATTATCTCGATCATGTTGTTAATGCTATTGCAACAAATATAAGGCTAAATATGAATTCCTACAATATAATTATTGAATTAGTTTCTGATTTATCAGAAATCGAGGAAAAGGTCGTATTAAAGACAATAAAAGGCCAGTTCCGGAAATCTAATAGACTCTTAGAAATATATGATTATTTGGTCGTTAAAAAGAAAACGGACTCAGAATTCCTCATAGCTAAGATTTATGAAGGACGAAGTAAAAATGCTGTTGATGCATTTCGAAAACTATGTGATAGGTTTTTGGAGATAGTGCTTTCGTCTTTGGTTTCATCAGAAATATTCGATCACGATCGTCATAAATATTCAGACATTTTTTACTATCGAAAATGGGTTAGAGGGAGGTTGGATGTATTGTTGCCAATAAGTTTGAAAAAACTTCGGAATGAAGACAAAATAAAATTTTATAAAGAGATTGAAGTTTTATGCCGAAAGTTTGAGTTTATTGAAGAGTTGATAATCGTTTTGTATGAATTAAAAGGTGCAACCTATTCCATAGGGTTTGAAAGAGGTAGAGAGCATTATGAACGAGAGTTGATTTCTCAGTCATTAAACTTATCCAATAGAATTATCGCTGATCTGTATGTAGATAAATATATTACTTCAGTCCAGCATTTTTCAGTTGATGACAAGGGGGTTGTTAAAGACTTAGCTCGTGCAATTGAACATGTTGGTGAAATTTATAGATCCTCACCTTTAGTAAATATTAAGTTTTCTCTATTAATGCTAAAGTTGCAGTATTTCCATTTTATTGAAGATTTTGTTGCAGCTGAAATATTGATGTTTGAAATAATTGAGTTGACGAATAATAATGCATGTGTAAGGTATTACTCTAGAATTGGTCAGAATTACATGAATCTTGCTTATACACAATTTTTCCTAAATAAATTTGATGATGCATACAAGAACGCACTGTTAGCGAGTGAAAGGTCAACAAATTCTGTTATTGGTATGAATCTTTATAAGGAATCTTGTGTCTTTGCATTAATTTATCTAAAGAAATATCAGGAAGCAGATGCGCTGGTTGATGACATCTTGTCCAGTAAAGATACAGGAAATTATCCTGGCGAATATTCCAAGCGCAAACTCATGCATGCTTATATAAAATTTTTATTGGGTGAATATAAAACTGCATTTATCCTGCTGCAGGATACGAAGGAGATTGAAACGGACCGTGAAGGCTGGAACCTTGGTATTCGGATGCTGAATATTTTTCTGACGCTCTCTACCTCTAAAGTTGATCTGGCGGATCAGCGGATCGGTAGTATGCGGAAGCATATAGAAAGGACTTCCAAGATGCGTAATCTCCGAAAACGGGATATCCTCATCTTCCGGATTCTGAGTCATCTTTCCCGTTCTGGCTTTGATTTTAAGGAGACCTGGGAGGAGCGTAAAAAGGATTTTGAATTATTGCGTACCGGCGGGGGCGATTATCGCTGGATTCCCCGGAGCCATGAACTGGTGATTTTTGATCAATGGTTCGAGGCGAAAATGCTGAACAGACCGTATGATCCGGTGTTCCCTAAACCGGTGGAACAGCAAAAAGTTGAAAAGATATCAGAAAATTAACCTGCTTGTATAGGGATTCGCTGTATCTTTATTGTACACAAACCCTATATGAAACACAAAGCAATTCTGTTATTCTTTCTGGGCCTTCTGACAGCCTCATTCTCTCCGGCTTCTCAATGGAACCCTGTTCATAGTACCCGGCCTGCTAAATCGTCGGCGGAGGTGATTTCTTCCGATATCCGGGTTTCAAGGATTCGATTTAATCTGGAGGGTTATTTCCTGGATCAGGTTTCTACTCCTCAAGGTAATGCCATGGTGGTGAGGAGTCCGGGTGGTGCACCGATGCTTGAGAAAGGTATGCCGGATGTTCCACAGTTTGCCGTTTCTGTGATTATTCCCGACGCGGGAACTCCCGAAGTGGTGATGATCTCCGGTAATTACCGCGAGATATCCGGCGTGGATATTGCACCCTCTAAAGGGAATCTCTACCGTACTGTTGATCCGGCTTCCGTGCCTTTTGTGCAGGGACCGGTTTATGAAACGGATGCTTTCTGGCCTGTTACGTCTACTGCACTGAGGAGTCCGTATATCCTGCGCGATCTGCGTGGTGTTGCTGTTTTGCTGAAGCCGTTTCAATATAATCCCGTTACCCGAACGTTGAGGATTTATTCCGATATGATTGTTGAGGTGCGTACACAGTCGGCTGTAAAAGGAACCAATGAACTGAACCGGACGCACTCTTTACAGTCTGCCGATCCGGCTTTCTTGTCGGTGTATAAAAACCATTTCGCCAATTTCCCTGCGCTTACGTATGTTCCTGTTCCCGAAACCCCGAAGCTGCTGGTGATCTGTCCCGATCAGTGGATGCCGCTGATGCAGCCTTTCGTCGACTGGAAAATCAGAAAGGGGATACAAACCGAGATGGTGGATGTGCTTTCTGCCGGCGGAACAGCGAACGCCATTCAGGCCTTCATCGCCAATCAATACCAGACTAACGGTATCGGCTATGTGCTGCTGGTGGGGGATAATGCCCAGCTTCCTACGCTGACCGTTAACGGAGGTGCTTCTGACCCTTCTTTTGGCTTTATCGTCGGTAATGACTCGTATGCTGAAGTCATGGTGGGAAGGTTTTCCGCCGAGTCTTCTGCTGATGTGGAAACACAGGTGCAGCGTGTGATCAATTATGAATTGTACGCTGACACCAGCCAGCATCATTTTTCAAAAGGTGTGGTGGTTGGCAGTAATCAGGGACCGGGTGACGATAATGAAATGGACTGGGAACATGAACAGAATATCCGTACCGATTACCTGAACTTTACCTATACAGATGTGGCCGAATTGTACGATGGTACGCATCCAGGCACTACAGATCTTCCAGGTGACCCTTCTCATACCGACTTGTTTAACCTGTTTCAGTCAGGACTCGGCATCATGTCGTATACCGGACATGGCAGTAATCAGGCCTGCAGTACAACAGGCCTTTCCAACAATGATGTGGCATTGATGACCAATAGCGGCATGCTGCCGTTTATCTGGGCTGTGGCTTGTGTGAACGGTGAATTTACCATGGCCGGCGGACCTTGCTTCGCAGAGAAATTTTTACGTGCACAGGTAAATGGTCAGCCAACCGGTGCCATCGCAACGTTTATGTCGTCCATCAATCAAAGCTGGGATCCGCCAATGGATGCTCAGGATGAAATGGTGGATCTGCTCATTCAGTCAGTCCCTTCCAATGCAAAATACACCTTTGGTGGTATGTCTGTTAATGGTTGCCTTCACATGAATGATGTGTATGGTATGGCCGGTGATGAAATGACCAATACCTGGCATTGTTTCGGTGATCCTACGCTAAATGTCCGCACAGCTACACCTCAGCTGATGTCCATTTCACATGCAGCGACGATTCCTGTCGGAGTTGGAAGCCTGCAGGTAAGCGGAAATTTTGATGGCGCTACTGTTGCACTGTCAATGAACGGGTCAATCCTGGGTACCGGAACGATTTCGGGTGGAATAGCAAACCTTAGCTTTATTCCGGTTTCAGTGCCGGATACCATCTTTGTAACGGTCACCGGATTTAATCAGGTCACTTATACGGGTACGGTACTGGTGATTCCTGCCAGCGGACCATATGTCATCTATCAAGCCGGTGTTTGTAATGATCCGGCCGGTAACAACAACGGACTTGTGGATTTTAACGAGCAGATAGATGTGGATCTTACCGTGCAAAATGTTGGACTCGCGGATGCGCAAAATGTGACAGCAACATTAAGTACAGCGGATCCTTATATCACGATCACTTCAGCTGCAGCCAGCCTGGGTAATGTGGCTACCGGAGCTTCAATCTCCTTAAGCAACGCATTCCAGTTTACCGTTGCCAGCAATGTTCCGGATCAGCATGTGGTGCAGTTTATGGTGACCGCCACGGATCAGTCTGGAAATTCATGGAATTCATCATTTGCCCAAACCATACAGGCACCTGCACTGGCCGGTGGTATTCTATCAGTGGATGATGCTGCCGGTGGTGACGGAGATGGTCAGCTGGAGGCAGGTGAGACTGCCAATATCACCATTCGCTGCCTCAACAACGGGCATAGTGATGCTCCCTTGTCGCAAGCGGGTATTTCAACCTTGAGCTCCTATCTCACATTAATTACAAATTCGGTAACGGTAGGTACAATAGGCAGTCAGCAATATCAGGACGCAGTGTTCCAGGTGAGCCTGGCTTCCAATGTAGCGGTCGGCACTGTATGGGACCTGACGCTCAGTCTTGGTTCAGGAGCCTATCAGGCAAGTAAACTTTACACCGGCGTTGCTGGGCTTATCCTTGAAGATTTTGAAACCGGTAATTTCTCGAAGTTTAACTGGCTGAGTGGTGGTACCGGTGCATGGTTTACAACCACAGCTGCGCCATTTGAAGGCATGTACTGCGCACAGAGCGGACCCATTGCAGATCTGGAAAATGTAGACCTCGAACTTACGATCAATGCACTCGCCGATGACTCTCTTACGTTCTGGTATAAAGTCAGCAGTGAACAGGATTATGATTTTCTGAACTACTATGTGGATGGTGTGAAGATCCAAGGATGGAGCGGGAATATTGCTGCATGGACCTATGCAGGCACCTTACTCTCTGCGGGGGCGCATACGATTCGTTTTAGTTATGAGAAAGATATGTCGTATGCTTCCGGCAGCGACTGTGCCTGGCTCGATAATATCCGATTCCCCTATGGAACTCAAACGACCGGCATCGCGGTGGTGACAGGAACAGATGGCCTTAGTGTATGGCCGAATCCATCCGCCGGTCCATTGAACATTCGCTGGAATGCAGCGCTCAGTGGCCCGGTGATCTGGAACTTATTTACGCCCGATGGCAGATTGGTTGATCAGGGGCAGATGACTTTCCAATCCAACATGCAGATCCAATCCAATGCCGGTGCAGATGGATTGTATATCCTGAAGTTGATGTGCGGCGATGCACTGCGCACAGTGAAAGTGAGAATGGGACGTTAAGTTGCTAATCAGATAAAAAAAGGGTGGATTCTATGGAATCCACCCTTTTTTATGAGATCACCGGGATCAATCCCTGGATCCCTTTTCTCCTACGAAATGGTCTTTGTCGTCTTTGAACAGTACATTGAATGTGGTAAGACTTCCATAGATACGCGTCAGGTATTGCTGAAGATTTATCTTTTCTTCTTCGCTCAGTTTATCGTTGGCATTGATGCGTTGTTCCATTACACGAAGCCGGTCGCGGAGCATGATGATTTTATTGAAGAATACATCAATGGGAATTTCTTTTGAGGAAAGTCCGGTGTTACCCGGCTGCAGAATTAACTTTCCGCCCACCCATTTTTGTCCCATCGGTACTGTTTCCTGTAAGTCGCTGTGCCGCTTGATGATCTGGGTAAGAATTCGTTCCACCTCTGAGAAGCTGACCAGATCCGTATCCGGTTCAACCGCTTCAATAACATCGAGTGCATTGAAGTTCTTTGAGATCTCTACCTGGCCTTTGTCAATAAAGACAACCGTATATGTTTTTGATTTGACATTAATAACGACTCCGGCACCGAATTCCGGGTGTTTTACTCTGGAGCCGATTCCGATTTCACCTTCGTACATTGTTTTATCTTTGTGTGTTCACAAATGTATACGTTTCACCGATGATTCTGAATATCCATCCGCGTAACCCTGAACCACGTAAAATCAGCGAGGTGGTACAGATCCTTCAAAAGGGTGGAGTAGTGATCGTACCAACGGATACCATCTATGCTTTCATTTGTGATATCCGACAGTACAGAGCCTTTGAAAAAATCTGCAGATTGAAAGGTGTGCGGCCCGATAAAGCTAACTTTTCCATGATGTGCTCTGATCTCAGTAATATCAGCGAGTACACAAAACCTTTTGACAGGATCGTCTATAAGCTGATGAACCGTGCTCTTCCCGGACCCTATACCTTTATTCTCGAAGCAGGAAACGAAGTGCCATCGCTTTTCCGTTCACGAAAAAAAACGATCGGACTACGTGTGCCAGATCATCCCATCATTCAGGCCATCATTCATGAACTGGGCAACCCGCTGATCTCAACTTCTCTTCACGATCTGGATAGTATCAAGGAATATCCGACAGATCCTTTTGAGATTGGTGAAACCTGGGAAAATGTAGTGGATGCGGTGGTAGATGGTGGTGCCGGCAACCTGATTCCTTCTACCATCATTAACTGCACCGGCGATGAACCGGAGTTGATCCGTTCAGGTGCAGGAGATCCGGGTATACTGTGAACAAAACTTATTTTTCGGAATCGCTACCGGATCATTTCTTCGTTTATTTGTATTTACAGGGTCTCCGCGTGTATGTAATTCCAGGACCAATGGTCCGGAAAATCTCTTATAAATACAGCGTTGTTTCTAACCAACCTTACTTTAACCGGGCGCAGCAATGCGCCCATTTTTTTTACATTTCCAGACTGCGAAAAGCTGCAGGAAGATATTCAACAAGGTCTCCGGAAGTCATCCCATAGGCAGAAGTTTCTTCGCGACAGAGGTCACCGGCAAGTCCGTGCAGATAGACTCCCAGTAATGCTGCTTTCATAGGCCCCAGACCCTGCGCAAGCAGTCCAGTAATTAATCCGGTTAATACATCACCGGCACCTGCTTTCGACATGCCGTTATTGCCGGTCGGATTAAAAAACAATTGTCCGTCGGGACAGGCAATGGCGGTGAACCGGCCTTTTAAAATGAGAAAGCAGTTATAACGGGCTGCAAATTTCAGTTGTTCGGCAGTGCGTTCAAACGGATCTTCAATATTCCCCACCAGGCGGGCGAATTCTCCGGGATGTGGGGTGAGTATACAACCTGCCGGAAGAAAGTTCAGCCAGGTTTTATTTTCACTGAGGAGGTTGATAGCATCTGCATCAATTACGAGGGGTGCGTCAAAATCCTGTATCAGTCGTTTCAGCACATTTCCTGTTTCATGTGCAATACCTATACCCGGACCTATACCGGCACCGGTGAATTTTCCCTGCTTTACAGGTTCTTCAAGATACTCTGTTCCCGGATCAGGCAGACACATGGCCTCCGGTGCTGCGGTTTGCAACGGAATCAGAGAACAGCCCGGAGCCCGTACCGTCACCATGGCAGTACCACTCCTCAGGGCAGCGCGTGCAGCCAGAATGGCGGCGCCTGTTTTTCCTTTGGCACCGGCTAACAGTAAGGCATGTCCGAAAGTACCCTTGTGACCGAATAAAGGCCGGAAGGGAAGAAGGGCAGCAATGGAGGAATGGTCCGGTATGAAACCATAAGCTTCCATTTCCTGCAACACAGCATCGCGGAGTCCGATTTCCAGTACTTCGAAGTGTCCGATATACCGTTCATAGGCGGCGTACATGAAGCAGGGCCGCGGTGTCTGGAAGACCAGCGTTGTCGCAGCGCAAACGATGCCTTCATGATGCCGGGTATGCTGATCGGCAAAGAGTCCGCTGGGAATATCAACCGATATCACGTGAGCACCCGATTTGTTGATCGCTTTGATCATCTCGGCTGCCTTACCTTCAGGATTCCGGTTCAGCCCTGACCCGAAAATTGCATCGATCAGTAGAGCACCTTTGTATTCCTGAAAAGCAGGCGGGGTGGATGGTGAGTGGATGACAACATCAGTGCCGGACTGAAGCCGTTCCAGGTTGACCTTAAAATCTGCTGAGGGATTCCCGGTGTCTTCGGTTATCCATACCGTTATATTTTTTCCTCTCCTCCAGAGTTGCCGCGCAATGGCGAGACCGTCACCACCGTTGTTTCCCTTGCCGCAGATGATATGCACCGGAATACCGGGAGCAGTCTGTGAACAGATGTAATCGGTACAGGCTTGCGCAGCCCGTTCCATCAGGTCGATGGAGGCAACAGGTTCCTGTTCAATGGTGAGCCGGTCGGCAACGCGGATTTGTTCAGAAGTGAGGATTTTAATCACGCATCAAGTTCTAGAATCTCCAGTTGTTTTAGCGCTTCCGCTTTCATCAACGCTTTACCATCTCCGTGAATCGTATATACCTTGCGGGCTTTGCTTTCAAGTATCGTCTGAATCAGTGCAGGCCAGTCGGCGTGATCACTCATTGGCAGAGGGAAATCGTACCGGCTGTGTTTTTCATCCCAACCGGTAGCGAACGCACGGAGGAAGTGTTTGCCGGGACGGAAATTGAGCAACACTGGTGGTGGAACAATGTAAATGATGCCGGGAGCATGCTTGAAGGCCTCGCGTTTGTACGGTTCCCAGGTTCCCAGTGCGAATCCCTGTGCTTCGTACACTTTATGGTAAGGCACAATCTTCGGATGAATCATGATCCGGATATCCTGCAGTTGCTGACTGATGAGCCGGGTGAGGCGCTGCGCTTTGCCCAGGCTGTAGGCACCGATCATCAGGTTGATCTCTGAAGCTTTCCGCAACAAGGTTACAATCTCTTCGTCAGAAGGATGTTGTTTGCCAGGTTGCGCAAAAGTGGTTTCCGTAATGAAAATATCACTCTGTACCGTTTCAAACGGCTCGCAGCTGGCATCCGCCTGACGCTTGTAGTCGCCGGTGTAGATGATGCTTTCGCCGTTCCGTTGCCAGCGCACCTGGGAGGAGCCCAGCATATGTCCGGCGGCGTGCAGACTGAAGTCCAGCCCTTCGAGTGTAAATTGCTCACCGAATTCCTTGGTGTGGAGACGGCGGGCGGCATAACGGAAACGGTTCTGAATGAGCGCAGCTGTGCCGGCACTGCAGTACACATTTTCATGTCCTTCTACGGCATGATCACCGTGTGCATGACTGATAATGGCATGGGCTACCGGAACGAGCGGGTCGATATAAATTTCGGTACCGGGTATACGGTAACCATGAATGGTATGAATTAAAGGCAGGTTGCTCACTGTTGAGGAGTAGTTAAAGACCTGTGAATGGCCAGAATTTGTGGTATAACAAGGTGGTGTTCGTTGTTTTCAATCACGTAGTCGGACTGATTTCGTTTTTTTTCGGATGTCCATTGCCGTGAGATAATATTACGGATTTCTGCTGTTGACCGGTGATCGCGCTGCATGACCCGCTGGATACGTATCTCTTCCGGCGCATCTACGAGGATAATGTTATCACAATCTTTCCAGCTGCCTGATTCAAAGAGAATCGCTGCTTCACGAAGTACATATGGTTGTTTTGGTGGTTGTTGTTGTTTCCATTGATGAAAATCTCTGGCGACTGCCGGGTGTACAACACCGTTGAGTTTTTCGAGTTGGGCAGGGTCGGAGAAGACGCGTGCGGCGATTTCTTTTCGGTTCAGCGTTCCATCGGACAAATAGGCCTTGTTGCCAAAGAGTGCGGTAACGTTTTCCTTCACGTTCGGGTCTGCATCCATCAGCCTGCGTGCTGCGGAGTCAGCGTCATATACCGGTACTCCCAGCAGGGTGAAGAAACGGCATACGATGCTTTTCCCGCTTCCAATTCCTCCTGTGATCCCAACGGTTTTCATCTGCTCAGTATCCTGCTTTTAAGATTCGGTTAACGAGTGATGGCTCAATCGTGACAGAGGAAGCCCAGTATGGAGCATGTGCTATCCGTACCAGTACACGATCGCCGCTGATTGAAGTATCGCCAGTAGTCACCAGGAAGAGTTCGGGGCGCGTTAATTTGAATTTGCTGAGCGGCACTCTGCACGTAAGCTTCACCGATGATGGCAGGTATTGCTCATTCATGGCTTTGTTGCTGTTACGGATAGGTACGTCCAGACTGATCTCTGTTGCTTTTTCAACGGGTAAATAGAAAAGGAAGGAGGTGGCCGCCAGATGATAGCCCGGACCCGGAAGTTCAGGCTTTACAGGTTTAAATACTCCGGCTTCTATGTTGCTGATGGTAAACGGCGCTGTGTAGAGTGCATTCAGCGAGTCGGGAACAGGGGAGGAGGAAAAGAGTAAGATACTGTCAGGTTGTATGACGGATGGACCGGCCGGAACATAGGCCGGTTTGAAACTGAGACGACAGTTGGCCTTGATAGCGACTTTCTTCGAATACATCTGCCGGCCGGAAAGGAGAAGCTGCTCAGGCGAGTAACTTGTGATTTCCAGTTTCCCGATGAAGTTCTCTAGCACCGGCGCCATCGCATCCAGAGCGGATATCACCGTATCGCGTCCGGGTACCGACATGGACTTCGGCACAATGCTGAATCCGCGAAGGGCAGAACTGAGGCGCATGAGGTAGAAGCCTTTTCCTTTTACGGTGATATTCAGGCGTGTGGGTAATGACTGATCTGGAGTTCCGGAAAGGTTCTGGAGATACCGGATCGGAATCTCAAAACTGGTTACATGCTCCTTACTCAGGGCATTAACCGACCATATTACTGCCGACAGCAGCACAAACATGAGAAAGGTGGCTGCTTGTTTGTTGCCTCCCGTCAGTTTGATAAATATGGATTTAATACTCATAACGCGACTAAATTACCGAAAGACCAAGGATAAAATGCAGTGGATTTTAAGAAATAAAAAACGGGGCTTTGTTGAAAGCCCCGTTTTTTTGTCCGTTTTCTGTCCCGGTTATTTTTTCTCAGCCGGGGGCGGTGTTTGGTATTGCTTGGTCGCTTCAGCGGAAATGGCTGTTTTCTCGATTTTTACCTTGGTGTTCTGGTCAATTTCCAGAAGGAAGGTCGTTTCATTCACTTCCAGAATCTTTCCGTGAACTCCACCAATGGTGACTACCTTATCGCCTTTTTTAATACTTTCCTTGAATTGTTTTTCCTGTTTCGCCTTTTTCATTTGTGGGCGGATCATGAAGAAATAAAACACAACGACGATCATTACAATCATGATCAATTGTTGGGCAGCGCCACCACCTGCAGGGGCCTGTAAGAGGATGTGAAGTGTATTCATTGCTTTTAATAGCAGTATTTAAGGTTTGATTTTGTTGTTTACTTTAATCACTTCTCCGCTGATCGTCAATACTTTGGTCGTAGGAGTGGTGTTGGCCAGAATGGTAACATCTTTTACTACCTGCCCGGCTATTCCGGCACTGTGAAAGGTTACGCTGATGATGCCTTCGTCGCCCGGAGCTATAGGCCCTTCCGGATATGTTGGCTGTGTACATCCGCAGGACCCTTTTACCTGTGAGATGATGAGGTCAGCGTCGCCAATGTTCTTGAATTTGAACTCATGCACTACGTCTTCTCCTGAATTGATGGTTCCGAAGTCGAAGTTGTTTTCGGTGAACTCAAATTTCGGGCTTTTAGCGGCAGTACTTTCTCCGCTGGCTGTGGCGGGATTGTTTACAATGTCAGGAGATACATGATCAGCCTGACCTTGCTGTGTATCGTTTTTACACGAAACCAGCAGGGTGCAAAGCGTAAATACGTAAGCGAAGTATGTTTTCATAGTTTCTATTCTACAAGTCCGCGTCCTGTTTTCTGGATCTTTCCTTGTTCTTTCAGTTCGATGACCAGTTTGTCAATGACACCGTTGATGAAGGATTTGCTGTTTGGAGTACTGTAATCTTTGGAAATATCAATGTATTCGTTGATGCTGACCTTGATGGGAATCGTGGAGATGTTGATGATTTCACAGAGCGCCATTTTCATCAGAATAATGTCGACCATGGCAATACGTTCTGCATCCCAGTTTTTTGTCTTTTCAGAGATGAGCTGGTGGAAGTAACTATCGTCGCGGATGGTTTTCTGTACCAGTTCACGCATGAAATGAATGTCGTCGTCTTCATCTTTAAAGAGCGGAAGCAACGAAAACTGCTGGTCGTTTTTGTAGGTCTCGAGCGTCCGGTTTACCATGGTTTCAATCATGTCGAGACTCTCTGCCCAATAGATATTTTTTTCTTCGAGCAGATGGGGAATGAAATCCGTTTTGCTGTAGAACTCGCGGGTCATCCATTTGATCAGCGCGTTTTCTTCTTCGCGGGTATGCGCGGTGGCATTGATAAACCTGAGGTATTCCTCTTGCTGACGAAGATGGTTGAACGCTTTCTTTACAGAATCAATTTCCTGTTGCCAGCTAATCTTTTTCTTCTTGATAAGATCATTATAGGCTTTGTCGGTTTCCAGCCACTGGATCAGATGGAGACTGCGTAAAGTGCTTTCCGCCGATTTTTTCTTCCCGGTTATGGCTGATGCAGGAGCATCTTCATAATACATCTGCTCCTGATGCGAAAGCTCCAGAAAGAACTGGAGGATGGTGAGGTATAGTTCAAAAATCTTGTCGGTTCCGTTGATCAATTCCTGTTCAGTACGACGAATATCTTTAGGATCGGATTGGTAGTAGGCATATAATGCCTGCATGACGCGTATGCGTAGGTGCCTTCTGCTTAACATGGAATGGAAGAACGTGTGAGTGGTGAGGGGTGCCCTCTGATTACATACTTGATTTCACTTTGCCAAGATCAGCAATGCGTTTTTCAGCCATCTGCTGTGCTGCAGCCTGTGTGTAGGTGCCTTCTTCTTTTGCTTTTTTGTGAATTTCAAGTGTTACTGCATAAATATGTTCCGTTTGCGATAAAGCACGCTGACGGTTGTATCCGATGAGTTCTGAATAAACGTTAATGAGTCCGCCGGCATTGATCAGGAAATCAGGTGCATATATGATCCCTTTTTCAACCAGCATCGGACCATGAATGGTTTCTTCCGCCAGCTGGTTATTGGCTGCTCCTGAAATAATCTGGCAACGTAAACGGGAGATGTTTTCGGTGTTGAGGGTCGCACCTAATGCACAGGGAGCGTAAATGTCCATGTCCATATCGTACACTTTATCCGGTGCAATCACCTGTGCGCCATATTCGGTGCTCACTTTCTTGAGTTGTTCTTCGTTCAAATCGGTAATGTAGACTACTGCCCCTTCTTTACGGAGGTTTTTTACGAGGTTTTCACCTACGTGACCTACACCCTGAACCACCACCTTTTTACCGTTGAGGCTGTCGTTACCCCAGGCAAACTGTGCGGAAGCTTTCATGCCCATGTAAACGCCGTAGGCTGTTACAGGTGATGGATCACCACCACCGCCCATCGACTCCGGCAAGCCGGTTACATGTTTGGTTTCCATCGACACGTATTCCATGTCTTTGGTGCTGGTACCCACATCTTCTGCCGTAATGTATTTTCCGCTGAGACTATTTACGAAGCGACCGAATTTACGGAAGAGGGCTTCTGATTTGTCTTTGCGGCTGTCACCAATGATAACGGCCTTACCGCCGCCAAGGTTCAGACCCGAAATTGCTGCCTTGTAAGTCATCCCGCGGGATAACCGCAGTACGTCGTTAACGGCTTCACCTTCAGACTTATACATCCACATACGGGTGCCGCCCAACGCGGGTCCCAATACGGTGTTATGAATCGCAATGATGGCGCGAAGTCCGGTTTCAGGATCGTTACAGAAAACAACCTGCTCGTGGCGGCTGCCTGAAATACTTTCAAAAACATTGGTGTTTACAGGCGCTGTAGCTGCCTTCATTTCTTTCACTTCGATCATGAAACTTCTGTCTTTTGAGAGGGGCAAAGGTAGGTATATTCTATTGGATGAGACAACAGAAATCTTTCAGAACTGATATATCTTACCACCTGTGAATAAGTATCTTTGGTGCCTGTATTCATATTGAGCTGAGGATATGGTCTTATTGTTTGAAAATCAGGTGAAAAGGTGAAAGAACTAAAAGCGCTGAATAAGTATTTTCTGAAGTATAAATGGCATCTCCTGGGCGGAATCCTGTTTGTGACCATTTCTAACCTCTTTGGCATCTTTCCGGCTCAGCTGACCCGGAATGCATTGGATGTGGTAGCTGCCAATATTGATACGTTTCGGCTTACCGGTGGATTTGAAGTGAGCGAAGAGGTGTATAAGTCGTTAATATACAATATTTTGCTTTTTGGCGTTTTAGTGATCTCCATGGCCTTGGCAAAGGGTGTGTTTATGTTTTTTATGCGCCAAACGATCATCGTCATGTCGAGGCATATCGAATACGACATGAAAAACGAGATTTATGCGCAATACCAGAAACTGGGTCTCGATTTCTATAATAAAAATAATACCGGTGACCTGATGAACCGGATTTCAGAAGATGTGGGCCGGGTGCGGATGTATGTAGGACCCGCCATCATGTATTCGATCAATATGCTGGTGATGTTTATCCTCGTGATCTGGGCGATGTATTCAGTGAATGCACGTCTGGCTACGTTTGTGCTGATTCCTTTGCCGCTGATGTCGCTGCTGGTGTATTATGTACATGAGCGCATCAATAAAAAGAGCGAAGCTGTGCAGGCACAGCTTTCTGATTTATCTACGTTCGTACAGGAGGCCTTTTCAGGGATTCGGCTGATCAAAGCATATGCCCGCGAGAAACAATATCAGCAGGCGTACCGGGAAGAAACTGAGAAGTATAATAAGTTGTCGATGGAGCTGGTGCGTGTCAATTCGATGTTTATGCCTACGCTGTTGCTGCTCGTGGGCGTTAGTACCATTCTTACCATCTACATCGGCGGCCTTGAAGTGATCAGAGGCAATATCACCGTTGGCAATATTGCAGAGTTTGTCATCTATGTCAATATGCTTACCTGGCCGGTGGCTTCCCTTGGATGGGTGATTTCCATTATTCAGCGTGCAGCTGCTTCCCAGCATCGGATCAATGAGTTTTTACATGCAGTGCCTTCGGTAAAAAGCGGGGGAGTGGACTGCCGGAAAATTGAAGGGCATATCAGATTTTCAGACGTTACGATCCAATATGAGGAGGGCAGGGCGCCGGCACTTGTCAATGTGAGTTTCGAAGTGAAGCCTGGCGAAGCCGTAGGTATCATCGGGCGAACAGGGGCTGGAAAATCTTCTGTGGTAAATGCTTTGTTACGGTTGACTGATCCGGTAACGGGAACGATCAGCGTGGATGGCCGTGATCTGCGTGACCTGAATCTGGCTGCCTATAGAGAACGGATCGGTGTGGTGCCTCAGGATGTCTTTCTGTTTTCAGATACGATTCGCGGGAATATTGCCTTTGGTGCAGGCCAGCAGGTGACCCAACACGAAATTGAGGATTCAGCAAAGATGGCGGTCGTTTATGATAATATCATCGGCTTCCCGAATGGCTTTGATACGATGGTTGGGGAAAGAGGAATCACGTTGTCGGGCGGACAAAAACAACGCGTCTCTATTGCCAGGGCCATCATCCGTAAACCGGATCTGCTCATTTTCGATGATTGTCTTTCTGCCGTTGATACCCTCACGGAAGAAAAAATACTTTCTAATCTTAATTTAATCATGAAGGGCCGTACGACGTTGGTCGTGAGTCATCGTGTATCAACCGTGAAGTCGTGTTCTCGTATTCTTGTACTCGATGAGGGTCTCCTGCTCGAAAGCGGAACACATGAAGAGTTGATTCGAAAACAAGGCTTGTATGCACAGTTGTATGACATGCAACTGGCAAATCCTGAAGGAATCGATACCAGCGAGGGCTGATCCGCAGGCTGGAATTTCGGGCTGTTTACCGATTAAAATATTTCGGCAATTTTTTGATTCGAAATTTTTTATTAATCTTGCTTCTCCGATTAAACAAAGGCATATGAACGAATTCGATAACCTGCACAGTAGAGATGCCCATTTCTCGAAGCGTATCCGGGCAGGGAAAAGGACGTACTACTTCGATGTAAAGTCGACCCGCAGTAACGATTATTACATCACGATCACCGAAAGCAAAAAGAAACCCGGTGAAACCGATGATCGTCCGTTTTATGAAAAACACAAGCTTTTCCTCTATAAAGAAGATTTCGACAAATTTACCGATGGGCTGAATGAAGCATTGACGTATATCCGTCAGCGCCGTGAAGGCCACGAGCCGATGCCGGCAACGCATCAGGAATATGCAGCTGCACCTGACACCGGTTATTCAAACATTGAATTTGACGATTTGGGTAAATAACCCATCTGCAATAAAATGAAGAGACCTCCCAACGGAGGTCTTTTTTTTGTCTTATTGTTTGCGTTCAACTTCGGCGTTGATCAGCATCATAATGGAAGAAAGCTCTTGTTCATATTCTGAAAAAACACTGGCCGGAACCGGAGCAGCGGGATAACGCAATGACTCAGTGAACGCAGCAAAACGATCACAAAAATCAGGATTCGCCAGCAGCTTAACCGGTGATTTCAGTTTGTGTGCGGCATTGAAGGAAATATCCATCTGTCCGTTTATCATTCCGTCTTTTATCTCTTGTACAAGGGCAGGCAATTGTTGCTGCAGCATCCGCAAAAACTGCATAACATCTGTCTCCTGGTGATTGAAAACCGCATATACTTTTTCAATGCCGAATTCGCGCCCTTCGCTGATTTCTTCCATCACAAGAGGACGGGCCGTACCTGCATTTTTGATCAGCACATCCAGTAAGTCCTGCGGACTATATGGTTTTGTGAGATAGTCGTCAATACCGGCAGCCGCAGCATTTGCACGGTCTTCATCCGAAGCATTCGCAGTTAACGCAATGATCACATGCCGGTGAGAGGGATGTTCGGTAGATCGTATTTTTTCGCAGAGCTGATAACCCGTCATTCCCGGCATCTCCACATCCGTGAGTATTACATCGAATTTCCGCGAGCTTGCTTTGGCAAAGGCTTCTTCTCCGCTCGACGCTACTTCAACGGAGGTGACTCCGAGATTACTGAGAATCCGTTTGCCTAAAAACTGATTTACCTTATTGTCATCAACCAGCAGTACATTCCATTCGGAAAATAATGACGGACCTTGGGTTGCTGATTTTTCTGCGCCTTCCTGCATCGGTTTTATCGGATCAAGGTTACGGTACCAAGCATCTTCTTCTTGATCTTCACACCATCACTGTCATAGCCCTGATAATTCAGGCGATAAACATAAACGCCGATCGGAGCAGGTTTGCCTTCAAAATTTCCATCCCAGCCTGCTGTTGGGTCTTCGGAATAAAATACAGTCTGGCCACGACGGTTTAATACCCTGAAATTAAACAACACTACATTTCTGACGGAAGGACCGAAAACATCATTCAGCCCGTCATCATCCGGAGAGAATGCACTTGGTACAAACACATTGGGTTCACATACTTCTGCAACTTCCAGTGTAGCGATTCGGTGGCAACCATTCGTTCGGGTTACATAAACACTGTAGATGCCCGGATAGTAAATGGTGATTTCACGCGATATTTCATTCGTTGGCGACCAGAGATAGTCGATTCCGTCGCCCGCATCAAGCCGTAAGGTGTCTTCATAAAAGAAACAATACAAGGAGTCGGTTCCGAGTGAAAGTTCTGGATTCTCCAGATAGGCCGGAATATGAATGGAGTCTTCGCGGGCACATCCGATATTGTCGACAAGGACAGTATAGGTTCCGGTGTCGGTTACGGAAATGATGGCACTCGTATCTCCGGTCGACCAGGTGTAGAGTATACCATCCGGTGCTGTGGCGTCCAGTTGAATTGTATCGCCTTCGCAGATGAGTGTATCAGGACCGAGTGAAAAGGAGGGAGGATTGACAATATCTACCAGCACACTGTCGGTGCCGAATACTGTATTCAGATAATACCAGGTAGGAGCCGGCGGTGAAATAATAATATCAGTAGCAAGTGATAAGGTGTCGTTCGGATTATTGCCGTCACTCCACCAGAAGGGCAGATTCGTATTGGCCGTGAGCACCGTAGTTTCGTTCGGGCAAAGGATGGTGTCGCCTTCAATGTCTACACTCTGATCTACCGGAACTACAGAAATATCATCGAAATAATAATAGGCCGTAGTGCTGAAGTCGGTGCAGGCCGGGTTCTGATTGCCCCGGTCAGTTTTTGAAAGTACAGGATCGGTATCTGTTCGGAAAATTCCGATGGTTACATAGTTTTCTCCTCCCGAAGCCGAATACACTCCGTTTACAAGAAACCAGTTGGTTGTGTCGGTGATTTGTTGTGCTACTTCGAGCTGCGGAATGAAATTAATGACGCCGGTGCCGGGTTGCACAGGAATATTATTGGTCAGCAACAAGCCTAACCGGTTGCAGGAGTACCTCGAACTGTCTGCCAGCTGCACATAAAATTCCAGCCTGTAAATGGAACCTGCCGTCAGTGGTGTAGTCAGCGGCACTGTGAGGTATTCGCGGTATGAATTGTTAAGATCGAACTGAAGTCCCATATAGTGTGATCCTCCGGTACGTTCAGGGCAATATCCGCCGGCATTTTGAGGGATGTCTACATCATCACATGGCACTGCCGGTGCGCTGGGTCCGCCCAGAACATACAAATCAGGGCTGGCGTTTAACCCTTGCCAGGGTGTTGCCAGATTCCATTGTCCGGCAGCTGTGGGTGTTCCGATGGTGGATTCAAAGCCCGGATTGGCCACGAGATTCTGACCCCGTGAAATACCGGGAAGAATCAGGAAGGCCAGCACCAACAGTGCGTTGAATCTGAATATCATGGGATTAACTCAATAGCGGTCAATTCAATTCTCCGTTCCAGTGCCGCTTCACGACTGTAAACAGATTTGGAAGGATCGCGCAGGTCATCACTGACACCGGAAGCGGATTGCTCTTCTCCGGCCGGAATAAACTGAATAATAAGGGTTTGATGCATGAGTGCATCTTTGATTTTACCGGTTGCCCGGTTTTTCCAGTAATTCTCGAGACTGACGATCCTGCGGTTCGACAAAATTACGTTATAGCGGCTTTCCGCCAAAGGACTCGCACTCCCGGTTATGGTGATTTTTACCTTGCCGGAATATTGTTGAAGCATCGCTTCAAACAGCCGGCTGAATGTTTCCAGTCGTTGCAGGCTGGTGGCGACTGAATCTTCAAAGAAGGACCGGATGCCTGCGTCAAGATCTCTGGTGGATTGATTTTTTAGATAATCATCGGTGCGGTTCAGATATGCAGTCGCCAGGTCATCGTAAACTTTGTTGGTGGTGCGTGAAACAGATCGCGGATCCGGATGGTCGTTATCAAAGTACAGCCGGATCGGAAAGAAGGTATTCAGTACCTTGATTTGTTCTGCGGGTGAGAGGCTGATGAAGGTGTTCAGTTGGGTGTTGTCGGTTCCGGTTGGCGCAGCAGCAATTACAAGACCTGAATCTGTCGGAACAGTAAGGATGGTATCAATTCGTACCGGCCGATCATTGAGCAGGAAGATATCATAGCAGCAGGAAGATCCGTTGAGCTTCGCTGCCGGAGGACGGTTGCTGACCAGGAAGCGATGGTTTTTTTCTCCATAGGATCTCGTAAAATAGAGGTCGTTATATCCGCTGTTATAAGGCACCGGAAGATGTTTAGGGGCAACCAAAGGGGTGTTGGTGTCATATTGCCAGAGATCCAGTCCGCCTAAACCGGAGTCGCGTTCACTGCTGAAGGTGAGGGTGCCGTTTGCTGCATCATAAAACGGACTCCATTCATCTCCGGAAGTATTGATAGCGGCACCTGCATTTTCGGGTTTCTGCCATATACCGGAAGCTCCGCGTTTACTGGTCCATATATCCATCGATCCTTTTCCACCTCTGCGGTTGCTGGAGAAATAGAGTATATATCCTTCTGATTTGTTGGTGGCAATGCAGGGTTGAGTAGCGGTGGCGCTGGCACTGTTGATTTCATCCGGAAGTTTTACCGCTTCTTTCCATTTTCCGTTTTCAAATTTCGATTCATACAGCGAGCAGATGAGCGTTCCCTGGTCGTTGTAAAGACATCGCGTGAAAATCATGAGTTTCCCGTCGGGACTGATAGAAGCATTGGCATCGTTGAAAGAGACCTGATTGATGGTTTCCGGCAACAACCTGGATTTTACAGTAGTGGGCCGGTCAACGGGAACTTCAGCGATGCGTGAGGTCGAAATGCGGGTTTGGCCATCGTTGATCTGGTGCCGCAGAGACGAGTAATACAATATGGAATCGCCGAGCATCGCTGGTGCAAAATCTGAATAGGCAGAATTGATGTCTCCTTCAGCCGGAATGACATCGAGAGCGGTGCTGTCGCCTGCATATTGTTGCGCCTTCCGGTACGAAAACATCAGCTGCTGCCACAGCTCTTTTTTCGCAGGGTTTAGCTGCAACAAGGAATCGATACACTGTATTGCTATCGGATAGTCGCCGGTTCGTTTATACAAATCGGCAGCCACCAGCAATATCTCCTGCTTATCTTCCGTGGTTGATGCAAGCGACATCGCTTTCCGTATCCGGTTAAGGGCTTCGCGGTAATTGAAGAGTTTTTTCTCGGCTAATGCAAGCTTCAGAAATGTAGTGGCGTCGTCACCATAGTCGAGTGCCTGAAGATAGCAGGAGCGGGCACAAAACGGGTCCTGTTTTTCCATGCAGGCATCACCGGCATTCAGATAGGCATTCCGCGACTGAGCAGCGCCATAACTGCCGGAGATAACCAGCAACAAAACAACAAGGCGGATGCGAATCAATAGACGGGACATACGACGCTGCGTTGCGGTTTGGAACGGATCTTACGGGTGATGTAGGTGATGCTGAATTCAGGGCCTCCGCGTCCTTTACTAACGGTGCGGAGTGACGAAATATTGATATCATAGCTGAACCCTAACCGGAATTTGTTCCAATAGAGCGCAATTTCAGGAATGATTGCATCTTTTACCCGGTGGAAAATACCAAGTCCGATGGCATAGTTTTTCGGTTGTTCCTGCTGCAGTACCAGCCTGAATTCAGCTCCCAGATTGAGTGCGCGATAGGATTCCTGAGCCATCCAGATGACTTCCGGGTGCAGACTCAGCTGATCAGAAAGCCGGAAGAGCCCGCCGCCATTTATTTGCCAGAGTACGGGTCGTCGTACAGCTTCTGAATAAAATCCCTGGTCCGGACGATTGATATGTGTTGCGGAGGCGTTGAGATGAATCCTGCTGTTTTCTGTTTTTCTTTCGAATCCCATACCCAGACCAAGATCGAGCCAGGTTGCTTTGTTGGTGTTGTAGTTTTCTCCGTTCGCTGCAAGCGGGTCCCATACATCACCATTGAACTGTTCATCGAAGCTAAGTGCGTTGAAGTCGACGCTGCGCTGACTGAAACCGGCCATAACGCCACCCCGGAAGAAATAAACTGAATCAGCTTCTAACGGTAAGGTTATGCCGAAAAAACCGCGTACATCAAGCGTCCGCATTTGCCCGTCGCCGGCTTCGTCGTGGTTGATGAGCAATCCGGCATTGAACATCCGCAGCGATTCTTTGAACAGATTCAGCGAAGCATCAGCACTGCCGGAAAATGTTTTGTACGGAACGGTAACAGCGGCCCACTGGCGGCGATGAATGGCGGAAAGGCGGAGGTCTCCGTCAAATTGTCCTGCCTGCTGCGGCCCCAGATTCAGCGGCGACCAGGGGAATTGTGAAAAGTGAATGTCCTGCCCCTGCGCAGCGATCAGCAGCACGGAGAAAATAAGGGTCAGGAGGTGCTTTTTCATTATTTCAGCAAGGTAATATTCCCCTGTTTTTTAAATACGGATTTATCATAGCAGGTGACTTCGAGGTAGTACGTGTAAACATCCGGCGTAGCCCGTTTGCCTTTGTAAGTTCCATCCCATCCTTTGTCTTTGGAACTGGTTTCAAAGACGAGTTCTCCCCAACGATCATAAACCGCGAGATATAATTTTTCAATGGTGTTTCCGCGTACATAGAGCACATCATTTCGCTGATCACCGTTGGGAGAGAATCCGGTGGGCAGAAAGATCTCAGGCTCCGCACAGAGAACATCTTTTACCAGGATGGTAACGCTGTCGGTTACTTTACAACCATTCACATCCGTGAGCTCTATGAGATATTGTGTGGTTACTGTTGGTGCCGCGGCGGGATCAGGAAGAGAAGTGTTGTTGAGCCCTGTGGATGGAATCCAGTTGTAGTTATAATTTCCGGTGCCGGGTATCGCATGGAGGATCGTGCTCTGTCCTGTAAACAACACCGTGGTGTCGGCAGTGGCATTGACAACAGGGAAGGAATCTGTATAGGCGATGCTGATACTGTCCGCGATCGTGCATCCTCGGCCATCGGTAACGAGCACCTGATAGTTGCCGCTGCAGAGATGACCCGCCGTTGCTGTGGTTTGTTGCCCGGGGTCATTCCAGCTGTAGGTAAAGTTGCCATTCCCGCCAAGCGGCAGAGCCGTCGCTGATCCGCCACAAATGGAATCGCAATAATCGGGTGTTGATGTTATTTGTAATGTAAGCGGTGATGGCTGCGTGATGACCACACTGTCGCGAACAGTACATCCTCTGTTGTCAGTAACCAGAACCTGCCAGGTGCCAATACACAAACTATCTGCTTGTCCGGTGTTCTGTTGCAGCGGGTCGTTCCATTGATAGGAATAGGGCGATAGCCCGTTCACCGCTACAGCATTCGAAAGGCCGTTACATTCTCCGTAGCAGCGTACGGGTGTGGTGGATTGAAGCTGAACATCCAGCAATGGAGCAAGCGTGACGGTCTTTCTCAATGTATCGATACAGCCCCGGGTTGAGGACGCAATGAGCTGTACTGTGTATGTGCCGGAGGCGGCATACTGATGAACAGGATCAGCTAACGTTGATGTGCCTCCGTCACCGAACGTCCAGTTGCGGGAATTGGTGATGCCACTGATGGTATTGGAGGTGTCGTTGAAGGTGACCGTATTGTTACAGCTGTCAATGGTCCAGGTAAAGTCCGGCTGAAAATCTGCAAGGATGGAAACCGTACCTGTCGTGGTGTCAGCGCATCCGGGATCTATCACCGAATAGGCAATCAGGGTAACCTGGTATTGTCCGGTATCCGGATAGGTGTAGCTGGGCGTTGTTGCGGTGGATACGTCGGTGGTGGTGGAGGGATCTCCGAAATTCCACGAGTAGGTTCCGGCATTGATACTCTGGTTCTGAAAAGTGACCGTATTGCTGCCGCAGCTGATCAGGGGATTTTGTAAGGCAGCCACCACGAGTGTGGGACAAGGCACTACGTTCAGCTGGAAATCGCGGCGTGTATAACCAACGGCGATGCTGCCACGGTACTCTCTCGCAATAACTCCGATCACGAATTGACCAAGCGTAGTGGGATAGCAGGTAAGAATTCCTGTGTGATGATCAATGGACATTGGAGGTGTCCCGCCGATCATGTCACTGACCGAATATGGCGGATTGAAGAGCACATTGGAATAGGGTGGAGCATTGGGTGGCTGTGGCATTGGATTGCCTACACTGGCACCATCGTAGGGTGTAATCAGGTCATATACGATGCTGTCACCTTCGAAGTCGATGGCAGAATGATCAAAGATGAACGGAATATTGGCGCAGATAAATGGAGGAGGCCAGTTGATAAAAACCGGGTTTGAATTCTGCGAATAGGTGGTCGTACCCGGAATCCAGGCTTCGTACGTGGCACCGGTATTTTCCGGACCGATCAGATTTACGATCGTAATGTTACGGCAACAGCGCTGGTAAGAAAGGATATATCCTCCCGGAGAAGGAGGAAGGATCAGCGTGTCCGTATACACAGTTCGCTCGTAGCAGATATTGGTGGGCGGTATAAAGCAGGGGGAGTTGACAGTGGGTGGTACCGTATCGAGATCGACGAAATTGAAGAGTTTTTCACGGATGAATCCTTGCGTCAGTGCGTTGAAAATGCCAACGGAAGCCGGATTGTCGAATGGCGGAACACCATTGTAGCAATCACGGTAAACGGTGAGACTGATCTGATAAATATTGTTGCCCAGATAATGATAGTTCAGCTCTCCCCCCACAATATGGGTAGCACGACTGGTGAAAGTGACCATGGTGAAAAAGACTGTCAGTGCAAGAAATATCTTTCCTCCCGGGAGTTTGATCATACCTCAATGTTATGAAAAATATTGGTTGAAAATGGTAAGATGCCTGTAAAACATTTCAACCTGCAGTTGTTCGGTTCAGCGCACTTTAACCTTGAGTACGGATTCGCCTTCCAGGATGGCTTCCAGCGTATCGCCCGGTTGTACGGGGCCTACACCTTTTGGGGTGCCGGTGAAGATAAGGTCCCCGATTTTCAGCGTGTAAAAAGAAGATACAAAGGCGATGATTTTATCAACCGAAAAGATCATATCAGCAGTATGTCCCGTTTGCTTTTCTTCACCATTGATCAGTAGCTGGAAGCGCAGATCGGACACTGAATTTGGAAAGTGGGTCTTCGGAAGGAACCGGCCCACCGGTGCCGATCCGTCAAATCCTTTGGCAAGTTCCCAGGGAAGACCCTTGGTCTTGAATTTTTGTTGCAGATCACGGGCTGTGAAATCAATACCCAGACTCACTTCGTCATAATAGCGATGTGCAAATTTCTCGGTAATGTTTTTCCCTACTTTACAAATGCGGATTACCAGTTCGGTTTCATAGTGAACATCCCGGGAAAATGAAGGGTAGAAAAAGGGCTGACGGGGCGGAATCAATGCTGTTTCCGGTTTCAGAAAAATCACAGGCTCTTCCTCTACGGCATTGTTGAGTTCACGGGCATGTTCGGCATAGTTGCGTCCAACACAGATTATTTTCATGTTCAGCTGAATTTTTCCGGATCGAGTTCTTTGAAATATTGCTTTTTGCGCAGGTAATACTCTACTGCTATACTTTTATGATAGATACCTTTCGACGGATGCACCTTCACTCTTCTTTGCCGGTGAATACGGGCGCCGGCATGAGTCAGCACAAATCTGTAAAAGGCAAAATGGGCTTTGATGACGGCAAAAGTATCGTGCCGGTCTCCATCGAAAAAGAATTTAATACCTGCCAGTCCATCGAGTACAAGGCGTACAGGAATTAGCCATATCAGACGGTGGCCGGGGAGGTTTTTAAAGAGCATCATCAGGTTGTTCCTGAAGTTGTAAAATGTTTTTCGCGGATTACTTTTCGGCAGTGTGCCTCCTCCAACATGGAAAACCGTGCTGGAAGGTATTACGAAAATTTCTTTTCCGCTCTGTTGTAAGCGCCAGCAGAGGTCAATTTCTTCCATATGGGCAAAGAAACGCTCGTCAAATCCTTCCGCTTCCCTGAAGGCTGCAGAACGAATCATGAGACAGGCACCCGTAGCCCAAAATACCTGCATAGGTTTTTCGTATTGCCCCTGGTCAGCTTCCAGCGTATTGTAGATTCGGCCTCTGCAAAAGGGGTAACCGAGAAAATCGATAAATCCACCACAGGCTCCGGCATGTTCAAACAAATGACGGTCGGCGAATGACTTTATCTTCGGCTGGCAGGCGGCTGCCTGGGGATATTCATCCATGAATTTTTCCAGCGGATCCAGCCAGCCTTCCGTGACTTCTACGTCGGAGTTCAACAGAACGAAATACTCTGCTTCTACCAGTTCGAGTGCCCGGTTATATCCACCCGTGAATCCGAAGTTTTTTTCCAGCTGAATGATTTCTACCTGTGGAAATTGCTTCCGGAGAAAGGGAACAGAATCGTCGGAAGAGGCATTGTCGGCCACAATCACCCTTGCGTTGTGACTGCTGAACGCGATTACGGAAGGTAGGAATTTTTCCAGATAACCCTTTCCGTTCCAGTTCAGAATAACGATGGCTGTTCGATGCATAAATAACAGGGCCGCTGTGAAGCGGCCCTGCAAAACTAAGTTTTTCTATCAGCTCTTAAAGCTGAAACCGGTGAATTGTGGAATTATCTTGGGTTTTGGTAGAGGTTTTCGTATTGATTCCCGAAAGTGCTTCGGGCTTTATCCTTGTCTACATCATTAAAGGGTTCTGTACGGCGTTTCAGAATAACCATCCATTGGCCTTCGAAAATTTCCCCCTTGGCATCGCTGTGAAGCAGGGTGAAGTCGTTACCGCCGATTTCCGGACAATAAAACACGAACTTGCGATTGGTCTGGTTATTCAGCGAGTAGTATTGCCAGATTTCATAAGGATAGGTACTTGGTTCATTGTATGCTTTCGAGATCTGATTGGGCGCACCATATTTCAGGTAAACACGTCCGCGTTCCGTCATATATCCTTTTTTCTTTCCGGCAGAATAGGCTTCATTTACTTTGTCGACTTCGGCTTTGTAGTTCATCCAGGCAAGTTGAGGGTTTTGCTTGTTGCGGCGCTGCCAGAAGTCGTAGAAAAACTGCTGCATCATTTTTGCATCGGCAATTTCAAGCTGATTGAGTGCGAAAGTGTTTTCCTGAGGAGAACTGATGGGCCATAAACATTTGATGTATTCCTTCAGCGTGTCCTTGCTTGTGATCTGGGCTGTGAACGTATTAGAGACATCGAGTTGCTGGAAATTGAGCATGTTGCCGTCGTCTGCTATGGTCAGGGGTTTACTTCTCTGGAAAAAGCATTCCTTCATAGCGAGCAGATTGTTGTCTTTGTCGCGGATCGATATTGTGAGATTGTAGTTTCCAGAAGGAAGATCGGTAATGTCGAAATCGGTGAGCAGAATACCTACTTCTTTTGGTTTCTGACGGGAGAAGCTGGAATTGGCATCGATGATCTTATGGCTTTCGAAATTGACAATCTGATAGGTGAGCAGGAAATCGGTGTTGGCAAGAATGGCATTCGTGAAGTAGTACTCTGCATAGAAGCTGATCTTGTTCTGATCCTGTCCATAAAAATTGTCGACCAGCGGAATAATCTCAAACCCGTTTTTGTTGAGCGGAGATACTTTTTCTTCGGGCTTATATGAACTGACCAGTTCAATGTCTGAGATGGCTATGACGTTATTATAGTAAGATACTGTGATCTCCTGCCGCACCACATATGGTTTGGAGGAAGGATTGTTTTTATCTTTTATAATAAGCTCCATCTGGTACGTCCCGTTGGCCAGACTCACACGATGAAGATCTGTAAAATTGTTTACGGAATTGATGGTGTCAACGGTTTCAGGGCTCAGCAGGTTGAACTTGTCAAAATACCGTATGCTGTCTCCTGACCGGTATACCAGTGAAACTTCTATCGCCGACTGGTAGATACCTTTCTGCATTTCTGCAAAATGAGCACTATGGCCTTCTACCGTCAGATAGGTTTCAATATAGGATCCGTTTTCAGGCGAGTAAAAGGTACAGTAGGAGAGTCGGGCCTGAAGGTTCTTCGCCTGAAGCGATTGCGTAAGAGAAAAAAGTAGCGCAAGAGAGAGGAGTACGGCTTTTTTCATGTGTGGGTTGTTAGGTAGGTCAAAAATACATGAAAAACAGGCTTTGATCGTCACCAAATTGCAACACTGCTGCTCAAAAGTCAGATTATCGTCAGTTGATATCTGTCCATTGTCTGCGGCGATATTCTCCCGGCGACATTCCCGTTATCTTTCTGAACATCCGGCAAAAATAGTTGGGGTCGGAGCAGCCGATCGCAAATCCGACATCCTTTATTGACATGGTTTCGTTCGCTAATAACACTTTCGCCCTGTTGACCTTCTCCAGCTGAAGCATCTGATTTGGAGTGATCCCGAATTCATTCGAAAAACCTCTGTAAAATGAGGATTTGCTCATATAGGCAAGCTGACTTAACTGACCAATGTTCAGTTCTTGCGTGCATACATTTTTACGGATATATTCCACGACAGCTTTAAAGCGTTCATTTACAGGTCGTTCGTTAAGCAAGTCACTTTGGATCATTTGAAGATTCTGTAAGCGGACAATCGAAAGGATTAGCTCTTTCAGTTTGATGTCCACCATAATCTCTTTCAAAGGATCATTGCCAGTGAATATTTTTATAATTCTATTCCCTAACTGTACAATATGTTCATCGTTTTGCAACAGGGCCTGATCTGTTTTCAAAGTCCACTCTGTTCCGAATTCTTTTTCACGGGGAAACATCTCGTTAATGTATTCCAGATGTTTATTCAGATAGTCGGAAGAAATCACAAGAGCAGTACATTGGGTGGGAGAGTGATAGCGTGCCTCCGGAAAATCGATGATCATATCGGAATGATCCGGTAGCATAAGGGTTTGTCCGGGAATGTAATCAAAGGAAGTCTGATTTTTATCATGAATCACCTTTTTGCCACGCAACATAGAGGTAATGGTAAACCCTTCAAAATGCAGTTTTACTTTTTCAGCCTTACGATGTGTTTCAAATATGTTGAACTCGCATTTGTCAAGACAGAATGTCGTCCGGTTCTCAACTTCCGTTGTTAGCCGGTCATGACGTGTCAGTTTATAGGGCTGGAGCTCGTGCATTCTGAAACCAAATATAGGAAGAGCTTTTCATAAATCTAGGGCCGAACTGTTAATTGGGAAAATTGTGCTATTCAATTGGAGAATTGTGAAGCAGAATGTTCCAGTTAAATAGCCTCTTTGTGTCAATCAAATCCTACTAAACCTAAAATCATGGTAAAGAAACCTGAATTCAAAGCCAGTTACGGCAATTACATCGGTGGTAAATTTGTTTCACCGGTAAAGGGAGAATATTTCGATAATATCTCTCCGGTGGATGGTAAGGCGTTTACAAAAGCCGCACGTTCAACAAAAGAAGATATTGAATTGGCCCTCGATGCTGCACATGCTGCATTTCCGGCATGGAGTAAGACTTCTCCGACTCACCGCAGCAACATTCTCTTAAAGGTTGCGCAGGTTATTGAAGACAACCTCGATTATCTGGCTGCAGTTGAAACCATGGATAACGGTAAGCCTATCCGTGAAACACTGGCAGCCGACCTTCCGCTGGTAGTGGATCATTTCAGGTATTTTGCCGGAGTGATCCGCAGTGAAGAGGGTACCATTTCTGAACATGATGAATTTACTGTATCGGTAAATCTGCATGAACCATTGGGTGTTGTTGGACAGATTATTCCCTGGAATTTTCCACTCCTGATGGCTGCATGGAAAATTGCGCCGGCTCTTGCTGCCGGTTGCTGTACAGTAGTGAAGCCTGCCGAACAAACACCCACATCACTGATTGTACTGATGGAATTGGTTGGTGATCTTATACCGGCCGGTGTGCTGAATGTTGTGACCGGATTCGGTCCCGAAGCCGGAAAACCGTTGGCAACGTCATCACGCATTTCTAAAGTGGCCTTTACCGGCGAAACAACAACCGGGCGGCTGATTATGCAGTATGCAAGTGAAAATCTGATTCCAGTAACAATGGAGCTTGGAGGAAAATCGCCAAATATTTTCTTCCCTTCGGTGGCTGAGAAAGATGATGCGTTTTTTGATAAAGCAGTGGAAGGTGCTGTGCTCTTTGCATTGAATCAGGGGGAGGTGTGTACCTGTCCTTCACGGATTCTTGTGCATGAGAGCATTTACGACGTTTTCATGAAACGGGTGATTGAACGGACGAAGGCCATCATTGCAGGAAATCCTCTTGATCCGAACGTTATGATTGGAGCTCAGGCTTCGAATGATCAGTATGAGAAGATTCTGAATTATATTCATATCGGGAAAGAAGAAGGTGCAACTGTTTTATGTGGTGGTGGTGCCAATAAATTTGAAGGGGATATCAAAAACGGATATTATATTCAGCCTACTATTCTCAAAGGAAATAATTCAATGCGGGTGTTTCAGGAGGAGATTTTTGGACCTGTTACCTGTGTTACTACGTTCAAGACAACAGAAGAGGCCATTGCGATTGCAAATGATACCTTGTACGGACTCGGTGCCGGTGTGTGGACGCGTGATGCACATGAATTGTATCAGGTTCCCCGCGCTATTCAGGCTGGCCGCGTCTGGGTGAATTGCTATCATGCGTATCCGGCCCATGCTCCGTTTGGTGGCTATAAGAAATCAGGATTCGGTCGCGAAACACATAAGATGATGCTGGGACATTACCGGCAAACCAAGAACATGCTGATTTCCTACAATAAAAATAAACTCGGATTCTTTTAGTCTATATTCCCGGGACCGGATTGTTGAAGGGGACAATCCGGTCCTTCTATAAAGATGATAAATCGTATTGATGCAACACCGTCCGCAATTGCGCTGATTACCGACTTACAACAGCGGTTCGGCGAGCTTGTTTTCCATCAAAGCGGTGGTTGTTGTGATGGCTCTGCACCAATGTGTTTTGAAAAGGGTGATTTTATCATCGGTTATAGTGATGTGTGTCTGGGAGAGATACAAGGTGTGGAGTTCTGGATGAGCAAGGACCAGTTTGTTTACTGGCAGCATACACATTTGACATTGGATGTTGTGAAAGGACGTGGATCAAGTTTTTCACTCGAAATTCCTACCGGAAACCGGTTTGTTATTATCAGCCGGCTGTTTAGCGAAGAGGAATTGTTGCAACTGACACCAGTAAAAGTGAAGGAAGATTAGTTGTTGCCTTGCATTTTCCGGCCTGTCAGGTATTGTATGATTCCAATGCTTCCCATGATGATGTGCAGGAAATTGATATCTCTCACCATGATCATCTGTATCAGAATCCACCCGGTGAGCAGGATACCCTGGAGTTGCAGCAAGAAAGGTGCTTTAGAGGCTTTTCTGAACAGGAAAATGGTTGTGGTCAGATTGCCGATTCCGATTACTGTGAATAATGTCAGCCCAGGAATGAGATAAGAGGTGAAGGGCGATGATTGAAGATATTCAGTTGTCAGCCCCATTCTGTTACCACCCGGATCAATGATGAACAATTTACCGGCAATAAGAGCATTTAAACCAGTGAACAGTGTCAACAGAAAAGAAATTTTTTGATAAACGTTACTGGGAATGTTCATGGTTGACAACATCATTGTTTTCGGGGTCGATCATCAGCTGCGAAGCCAGCTTATAACCAAGGTTATATTGAAATCAGGTGCCGGACACAACACTTTTGTAAAACAAATTTAAACAACTATGAAAACCATTCATTCCATCCTGATGAGCATCATGTTCATCTTAACAGTTGGTGTTGTTCAAGCACAAACTGCGTACGAAAAGAAAGTGTTCGAAGAAGCAAAAGCTTCTTTCAAACAGTTTTATGGCAAGGAGTTAAAAATTAGCCAGGTAAAACAATTGAGTCGGGCCGACATGGCGAAATTTGTAAAATCCATGGATCCGGTGGACCTTAAAAATCTTCCTTGTGAAATCACAGGCGTCATCCTTCCTAATCCGGGTAATATAGATCCTTCTCCGGTTGCGATTGAGTTCGTAGGAACTGGCTTAAGCGGGAAGGCTTTCTCGGGTTCATATCGGATAATATATATACCATTTAATGCGAATGGAAAGTGTACGCCCAACAGAGGAGGTTTCTATGTAGATAATTCGAAAAATGACAATGGTTGTGAGAAATCTCCGGCTTGCCAGGGTCAGATCGGAAATGGTACCCAATCATGCGCGCATACCTGCAAATGCCGGATGTTATGCAATGGAATTGGTGATTGCACGATGTGCCCCTGAGACGCGAAAGGTCAAGATTAAGGGTGATTCAATTGAATCCCCCTTTTTTTGTTCAAGGTGTTTATTGAAATAAAACATTCAGTAAGTCCAAAATAAAGTTTTTGTGTAAAGCATTGGAAATTAATCACTTGTTTAAAGGTTGTTATAGTATATCGCTTTCGGTTTTATTCTTTGTTTGGTTGGTCTTTGAAAAAGGAATTTTTCAATAGCACCTAGTATGAGTTGATGGGATGGTTGAGCTATTAATGTTCTGTAGCCGCTAAAATGATTGAAGGTTAGGGAAAATGCTTGTGATTTTCATTTATAATATGCTTGTAGTCAGTCGAATGTATGTGCTTTTAAACGTTGACCTTTTATCATTATTTTTTATAATTAAACCTGTTTTGGATCATTTCTGGAAATACCTGAGTGCTTTTTTGGAGAGAGAAGCAGTTATTTTTAGTTCTTTTTAATATTTAAAGTGCCAAATGAAAGGCTCTATTCTCTCCAAATCAATTGGTTTTAGAACGTGTGTATAGTTAAAGCAAGAGTGAGTGTATTTGTAATGGATATTTTCAATTTTAGTTTAAGTATTATTAAGTGGACCTGAACCTGATTGGTTTTTTCCGGAATTTCCTCCATAAATTCTGATTGATTCAGTGGAAACGAGTCCCCCCGAAATCAGAGAACGTTCATTAAATTTATTCGGCGATTTCTACTTGATTCATTATGTTTAATTACAAATCTGTCAGAATCATGTAATTAAAAAGTGAAAAAAATCCATCTTTCGTTTCTTATTTGTTATAATTTCGCCCCCGGAGAGATGGCAGAGCGGTCGATTGCGGCGGTCTTGAAAACCGTTGACTGTAAAAGGTCCGGGGGTTCGAATCCCTCTCTCTCCGCAGAGTGACTGTCTAAAAAAGTCCAGAAGCGTCTAAATCAATGGTTTAGGCGCTTTTTTGTTTTAGTTCTTTTCTTAAAATGTATCGTTTTGTCTATACTTTGGGTTTCTATCTGGGTTTCTTTTTTTAGAGGCCAAAAAAGAAACCAAGCAGATAGACAGAATAAGACATAATAAGACTGAAAAACAATGAATTAGGCTTTCAACTTTTGCCTTAGAGATGTAATTTTGTAATCACAAATGGGGGGCACAATTTTTAAAAAATTGCGCCAAAATGGTTTCTAAAAAAGCAACCTTCTCGCTGGTCATTTACATCAGCAGAACAAAGACAAAACAGAACGGTGAAGTACCGGTTCTGATGAAGATCAACATCAATGGAGAACGTGCAGTTATGCAGCTCCAGCGAAGCATCCATCCCGACAACTGGGACAATCAGCGAAGCCGTGCAAGCGGTCGTTCTAACGAGGCTAACGAATTCAATCGTTACATCGAATCAGTGCTCACCAGGGCTCGACAGAAGTATTCTGAGCTCATAACCATGCACGAAACGGTTACCCCTCAATTGCTCCGGGATGCCATCCTGGGCGTAAACACAGCCAAGGCTAGGATGATTGTCGAGATTTGGGAGGATCACATTGTAGGGCTTCGTAAGCTCATTGGTAAGGAAAGCACCTACGCCACCTGTCAGAAGTACACTGCGGCAAAGAATCACTTCCAGACTTTTCTAAAACAGCGTTACAAGGTTTCTGATGTGCCTATCAAGGCGATTGACAATTACATGGTCACGGAGTTTGGTTTGTACCTCAAAACCGAAAAGGGATGCAATTACAACACAGCAAACAAGTTCCTGCAAAATCTTAAAAGAATTACCTACCGATGTCTCCGCCATGGTTGGATTGTAAAGGATCCCTTTGCCGGTATCAGTTTAAAGATGAAGGAAGTTGACCGTCCCTATCTCACCGAGGAAGAACTTCAAAAGCTCATGGAGTTCAGTTCACCCTTCGACCGGCTAAATCGGGTTCGTGACTTTTTCATCTTCTCCTGCTTTACCGGATTGGCTTATGCCGATGTAAAGAAACTCAAGCGCAGTGAGCTGGAGATAAATGAGACCGGTTACTGGATAAAGACCAAGCGTAAAAAAACCGGAGGTCGTGCAAACATTCCTTTGCTACCGGTTCCAGTAAAGATCATCAACAAGTATGTGAATCTCGACATGCTCCAGGACAATGATCCGGTGCTGCCCTTACTGAGCAACCAAAAGATGAACGCCTACATCAAGGAAATTGCGGACCTATGCGGCATCACCAAGAACCTTTCCTTCCATGTGGCTCGTCACACTTTTGCAACAACGGTAACGCTTACCAATGGTGTTCCTATTGAAAGCGTGAGCAAAATGCTTGGCCATAAGAACATCCAAAGCACACAGCATTACGCGCGAATTGTAGATAAAAAAGTTGGTGATGATATGCACCTGCTATCGCAAAAAATAGAGAACCGATTATCACTCACAATTTAAAAACGAAACCCTGGCAAGTCCAGGGTTTTTTATTAGACACTTTAAGACATTTCAAGAATATGAATGGACAATTTAAGATCAGATCATACGGTTATGGAGAGCTTGCTTTGTTATATTTTCCGAATAGCACGAAGAAAAGTGCAAGTAATCAATTAAGACGTTGGATAAACATAAACGAAAACTTAAAAAATGAATTGAAGATTTCAGGACATAAACCAGGTAATAAAATTCTAACCCCAAAGCAAGTCGGGGTAATAATTTCAGAAATAGGATTGCCTTAATTTGCTAAACTCTCTCTGTATCTCCAATGTAAATTGCACCATCACATCCCCTGCATCTTCCCATTTTAGTCATCAAGGAGCTTGGACAATCTCCTTTAGAATCACAACCAATGTGACCACATTTTTTGTGTCTAACTTTTGCAGCATAACATGGTTTGCCGGTATCGATTTTTTTTTCGTAGCAAGTAGGCATATGTATTTTTTTAGGTTAAAACAATGATTTCTATTTCAGAATACACTTTCAAAAGTAATGAAATGGAATCAAAAAACCAAGTAAGGCATCAACCGTCAACTCCCCCTCAAAACTTCTCCCGAATCTTGTCTCGTCAAAAGGCAAGATTTATGAATCAACCACACGATACCGGCGCATTTACCACAGTCTCAGGAATGATTGGTGGCGTGGTAAAAGCAATTTCCGTAAAGCCGGTAATGATGGCCATAACATTTGGCTCATTGGCCAATGTGATGATCTATGCAGCTGCTTCCGCAGGCATAGGCTACATCGTCAAAAAAGCACTCGATAAAATTTCAGAGCGCATCAATTCAAGGTTTAACCAAAACCAAAATTCAAAGACAGATGAATAAGGTTTTGGGCATAGGACTAATTGGATTGGGAGCTTACGGGCTTATCAAATTGCTCCGCATGAAAAATGTGGGCGATTCCATTTCTACCATTTTGGTCAATCCCCGAATCCATAAAGTTACCCTTCAAGGTATTTCGTTTCGTACTGAGGTTGCCATCAACAACCCTACGAAAGATTCAGTGAAAATAACGAAGCCTGTTGTAACACTGTCCACCAACGGTAAACTTCTTTCTCAGTCTAACTCGGAAAATAAAACCATAACCATTGAACCGCTAAATGTGTCACAGATCGACACGATTGAGTTGGTGATTGGTTGGACTACCATTGGAACCTTTGTAACCGGTATCCTGAAGAAAATCCCTCAGCTCATTGCTGCTTTCAAACCAGGAAGCACCAACGATATTGGGCAGATTCTCGGCATTCCTGTCGAGATGACTTTCTCTACTTACGCCAACGGCATCTTTTATCAATCAACGCCACAGAAAGTATTGTGATGCAGCTGGCTCGTACCATATCGCCCGATTTTGAAATCACTTCCGGACAAAGACGGATTCGTGACGGTAAACAATATGACCGTTACTTCCCTAAGCCGGATGAACGAGATCGCATCATCATCAAAGACGGTGAAGTAAGCGATACGGTGGAGCTCATGGAGAAAGTGGTACACAAGTACCTGACCGATACAGCTCGCATTGCTCCAGTGCTAAGACGAAATACGCTTGAGGAGACCTGTAAGTCAATCTACGATTTTGTTTACAATCACATTCAGTACAAGCTCGACAAGCGTGGACTGGAGCAACTCCGCAGACCTGCTCGCTCTTGGGCAGAGCGCAGAACCGGTGTGGATTGCGACTGCATGAGCATTTTCATCAGCAGTATTCTAACCAATCTAAAAATCCCTCACAGCTTCCGCATCACTCGCTATTCTGCCGATCACTGGCAGCATGTGTATGTGATTGTTCCGGACAACAGAGGTGGATATATCAACATAGATGCGGTAGTCTCTCCCTATGGATACGAGAAACCTTTCACAGATAAAATGGACTATACCATGAGTTTAAATGGAATCAATGTCGCTGTGCTCAGCGGCTTAAATAGCGACCTAGACACCGTAGTAATGGGTGCAGGTTTATCGGGCTCTGATTTAGGAGCCACTACTGCAAAACAAGACCTGGACAGTATCTACCGTCACTTGGTAGCTACCCGTAAAAGCATTGCCGAAAATCCCAAAATGGTTAGCTCCATTGACGATCCGCAGGCTCTTATCAAAATGCTCGACTATGCCATTCAATACTTCTACACAGATAAGCGAGATGAGGCCTTAGCGGTACTAGAAAAGAATGAGGAACAACTCAACTTCCGAAACGGATTTTCCGGTTTGGGTGACGATGTATTCGATCATGATGAGTATGCACTCAACGGCCCAGGAAAGAAAGGATTTTTCAAGGGTATCAAGAATGCAGTTAAGAAAGTTGGTAAAGGCTTAAAAGAAGTCGGCAAAGCGGTTGTTCGCTTCAATCCGGTTTCTATTGCTGCCCGTGGCGGCTTCCTGGTTGCCATGAAAACGAACCTGGGTAAAATGGCTGCTAAACTCAAATGGGGCTATGCTACCAAAGAACAAGCTGCCGCAAAGGGAATCAGTGAAGCTCAATGGAACAAAAGTAAAGAGGCTCTTGCCAAGGTAGAGCGCCTGTTTGCGGACAAGCTCCAGGGAAAGCGTGATGCTTTGCGTAACGCTATTTTGAAAGGAAAAGCAGGCAACTTGGACGGAATCATAGAAGAAGATTTTCAAGGTTTGGGAGAACCTGTAACAGCTGCAACGCTAGCAGCAGCAACCCCTATCATAGTAGCTGCTATCAAGATTTTAAAGGATTCAGGATTACTCAATAAAAACGAGAATGTCAATCCCGAAGATTTGGCAAAGGAAATGGCTAACGATCCCAGTGCTGCCGAAGCCCTGCAAAAGGCAGGTTCAGAAAGTGGAACAGAATCCGGGGGAGATGCCTCTGCGCAAAAGTCGGCAAGCACAGGCACTGATGATGCAGCGGCAACCGGATCCGGAGGCGGTGTCATGGAGTTCATCAAAAAGAATCCAGTTCCAGCCGTGATTGGAGGCGGTTTACTTGCCTTTGGTATTTACAAAATGGTATCAAAGCCGAAGAAATCCACTTCCCTATCGGGCTATTCAAGCAGGAAGAAAAATCAATCAAAAAAGAAACACAGTAAAGGCAACAAGCAATTACCTGTGAAAGCAGTAAAACTCTTATAAGCAATCAATAAAATCAATAATCATGGCAACTCAACGAAAAACCAATTCCAAACTCAGCAGCCAGGCTGTAATGGAAGAAGTAAAAAACCTGGCGATGCTCGGAGGTGGTGTCGTTCTGGGTTCTGTGGGCGGTAGGCTCATTGACAAGGTATTGAAAGTGGACGGTACAGAAACCGGCTTCAATGCTAAAGCAATGGCTCGTCCAGTAGTTCTCATCGCAGCCGGTGCTGCCGGAGCGGTGATGCTCAAAGAAAAAAACATGAAGCTCCTTGCTACCGGTGTCGGTGCTGCTGGGGTGCTCAGTGGCGTGAAGGTCATTCTGAAAAAAGACCTGTTGGCCGGACTGGCTGACTTCAGTGGTCTTGGCAACGATGATTCTGAAATGCCCAGCGCACCTGTGAAGGTATTCCGTGAACCGGTACAGCTTGCCGTAGAACGCTACAATCCGGACTTACCGACTCTCAACGCTGTGTATATGCCGTACCCTAATCCAATGGATGTTCAGGAAGAAATCGACATACCTGAGCGTAACATCGGAGCCGCTGGAAGCGAAAGCGAACCAGCCTTTATCGAAATCATGTAATTCAATCAATGTTCAACCTTAAAAATCAATAATCATGTTTACGCTCGGAGAAATCGAACAAAGCGAACACAACCTTCTGGGAGCCATCAACGAAGATGACTTTTTGGAGGCCTTGGATGCAGCGCCTATGCCTGCAAAAAAGAAGTTCTTCCGCAAGATGCAAATGCAATCTCGCATTCAAACCGCCACCGCCAGCTCACGCAGCCGTGCCGAATTTGAAAAACGAATTCACATGCTTCCTTCGGAAATTCAAAAGGGACTTGCAAACCAATCCTTGCAAGCAGTTGATACCGCACTGTATGTGGTAAAATCAATCACCGGTAGCAAAGTGATTAAGATGTTCAAAGATGATGACAACAAAGTTGTCGGTATCTCTAACATCTCATCCGGAAAATTGGAAAAAGGAAACTTCTTCCTGTTGTATGGAATGCAGTTGTTAGCCGGTGTTGCCGAAGGAACAGAAACCGCTCCCGATGTGGCGTTCAATGTCATTCCAGACTATGTGCGCAACGGTGAGTTTGAGTTCAAAGCCAACGGAACAGTGCTTGTGCCCAACACATCCAACGAGGTGTTCTTCACGGAAGGTAAAGACATCTTCAAGGGATTGTATATCCTGGACAACCCGAAGGTTATCAAGGATCAGCAGTCCATTGAGTTCAACTTGGAATGGGGAAGCAATGCGCCTGACAAGTCTTATTTGAAAGCCATCCTTCGCGGCACATCAGTCATTAAATCCTAAACAGCGAATGCTCTGAGCCATGAAGAATCATAAGTTCCAACAGATCCGAATCAGGATTAATGCACCAGGTGACTCGGTACGATTTGCTGCCGAAACGGACAAGCTATATGCTAAAGTTCGGGGCGTGTTTGCATCCGTGCCAAGTGACCAGGTGCTTGTTGGCGCAACCATGGGCTTGAAGATCAACGGACAGGATGTGTTTGACGATGCGCATGAAGTGAGAATGATAACCTGCGGAAACCAGGTAGCTCCTAACAATAAGTTCTTTCGTTTCGAGGAACATATTGAAGCCGGCGGCTCATCTGTGGAGGGCAGATACACTGATCCAAGAGGCACGAATCCAGCTTTATATCCATACGATGTTAAACTGTATCTGTGGCTGGTGAATGAAACTCATCAACCGGATAAACACGGAGAAAAGCACCCGGAAAAACACCCATGACAAAGATTCGCTACCATATCATTCAGCTTGATGTAACTGAATACGGACAGGTCGTGGAAATCCGCCACCGTCTGCCTTCAAATTACGGACACTGCACAGGATATGTAGCTCGTCATATTAAAGGAATTTCTTCCGATGTGGACATACCGGAAATCGGACTTGTAGCCTTTGAGTTTAACTCTCGAAAGCAACTCTATTTCAATGACCTGGTTGGCTATGAAGCCCAGGTAGATCAGTTGCCGGAGTATCAGGAGCTAAACATTCCGCTTGAATCAGGACAGCTGGTGACCGGGTTTTACCTGGACACGCAAAAGAATCCATATCCTTTAATCGACATCAAGGAGTGGTTTCGTCCCTATCAGGTAGCCATCTATTTGAAATGCGAACTACAAAACGGAAAAAAGCATGTACGATCATCTTGTATTCATCCAGTCGCAGCTGAAGCAGCGGCAAATTGAACCGGCACTTCAACAGTTCTACCGGATTGAGCTGCCGGTGGGTACAAGCCATTATCAGTTCTATGCTTACAACGAGCTGTTGTTTTTAACGAATGCCGCAGCGCTTCCACCTGGAACGCTGATACATTCTGATTCAAGGGCAAGGGTAATTCCCCTAGATGTGCAATCGCTGGAAGGTATTGAGGACTATTCAGGAACCATCTCCGTAGAGTTTCCGCTTCCTCTGGAAGTGGACACCACCATGGAGTTCATTCAAATTGTAATTAAGTGAGCAAACGCAGAATATATCACCTTATCGAAGTCTGCCGGAAGATGATTAAAACCTTTCCGAAGCAGGGATATAGTGCCGTGGTATTCAACGCCACTTTTTACAGAAACGGAAAGAAACTCAATGCCATTGAACAAGCCGATGTATCAGCCTTCTCGCAGCTCATCAGAAGCTATGAGAAAAGCGAAAGTCCTGATAAGGTAAAGGTTGAATTCAAAGACACGGACAAAGGCATACTCATCTGGGCAAAGACCTTCGATGTAAACGAGATTGAGGAAGAAATTCATAACCGAACAACCAGCGGTTTCCAGGGGCTTGGCGAAGCTGAAATCAATGACATGGTTCAGCGCAAGTTCAACGAAATGGAGAGGCAAAAGACCTTGGAGCAGCTCCAGCAGGAACTGCAACAGCAAAAGAAACTCAACGAGGAGCTGCAATTCCAGGTCACCGACTTGCAAACCACCCTAGATGCTAAAAAGCAAGTGGAGTACTACTCAAACATTATTGGCATGGCACTTCCCGGACTGGCGAAGTTCTTTACCAATTCACCGGTAGGCACAGCCATGAGCTTTTTAGCAGGAACCGAAGAAAAAGACAAGGAGAAAAAGGAGCTCAATTCCCCTGAAAAGGAAGAAAGCAAAGAGCAGCAAAATGACCAACGGCAAAGCATCATCAACCTGATGACAGAGTTCAGTGCCACACTGAGCAATCAGGAACTGGGAACGCTTTACCTCTTATTCATTGAGCTGGAGAAGGACAAGGAGAATATCCAACGCATTCTCAAATTCATTACCCAAGTAACAACCGAAAAAAAGAAAGAAACCAATGCAGAACAATAGTGTCACCGTGAATGTGCCAGTGCGCAATGATATTGAAGCCAAGCAAGTGCAAAAGGCCATTGAAGCCATTGTAAAGACATTCAAGCCACAGGAGTTGGTTTCCATTTCAAAGAAAATAGATAACCCATTAGTGCTGTTAAAAATTCGCTCAATGATTTAAACCATGCCGATTAAAGAGAAGGTCATAGAAGTAGTTTCCGATAACCGGGGTAAAATTATCAACGGTCTTTTGGTGGTTGGTGGTGTTTACCTGGCCTATCGCTTTGGCAAAAAAATTATTGGTGACATCAACAAAACGGCTGCTCAGGCTCAAACCGATGATAAGCCCTCTGTAAGACAAGCCATGACACTGCGCAACGCCATGAACCGAAGCGGTGTTTCCTGGATGATGAGTTCAGACGGCACAAACGAGCAGCTCATATTAGATACAGCCCGTCAGATTTCCGACCTGGATGAAGTATCAAAAAATTACCGAGATCTGTATCAGTCTAACTTACTGGACGATCTACAAAGAGAACTCTCTGCTGAGGATTATTCTAAATTTCTTACACTAGTAAGTTCCAATCCTAGCAAATCAACCAAGAAAGGCTCCGCACCCCCGGTGACTTTTGCAAAGAAGTCACAGCTTGTCGTTGCCAAAAAAGCCGTTACTATTCGCAGCTCTCCGGATGCTTCTAACCATGGAGCATTTTACGAAGTGTTTTCCGAAAAGAATATCATTCGCACAGCAAAGGCTGGTGAGTTTATTGGCTATGCTACCGGCAATCAACATTTCGATGAAGTGAACAATGTGAAATTCATTGAAGTCGGCTATGTGGTTAGAGGCGAAAAAGCCCCGGCTGCATTTAAGGCATTCAACAAAAAGAAATTCACTTTCTGGGTGAGTGCATCATCCAACTATGTAGAGATTTTCGATTACTACAAGCCCATGTTTGACCGCTATCCGTCTACGGTAAATGCTACGCCCTGGATGAAGCCTTTAGACTATTTCGATGCACCACCTTCAAAGGATAAGACGGTTAAAGGCATACCTGCCAATGCTTCCAAGCTCATTACCACCCATTATGTGCAAGTGCTGAATGAAAGGTTACAACCCATTGCAAACGCTGACCGAAATACATTACTAGGGCTATTGATTATGACCATGGACACCGGCAAGGATCGGTTTTACAAATTCAAAACAGTGGACAACACCGAACGCTGGGTGAATGCCCGCTTCATAAAAGAGATTAGATCATGAGCACAAAAAGCGAAAATTATGTGGTAAACAACTTTCAGTACGCAAAGGCTGCTGGACTGAAATACAATATGGATCCAATGGTGATCCTGGCTCAAGGAGCCCATGAAAGTGGCTGGGGAACTTCCGGCCTGGCAACCAAGAGCAACAACTACTTCGGTATAACTGCCGGTGGTTCAAAGAATGAATACTGGGATGGTAATTACTACCAGGCACAGAACAAATACAAGCTGAAATTCCGGGTATATAAGACACCGCAGGATAGCTTCTACGATTTTGCCAGGCTCATTTCCAGCAAATACAAATCGGCACACGCTGCTGGCCAGGACTATAAGACCTACGCACAGCGTATTGCTTATTCGCCCTATATCAGCGAAGCAAACGGTGACAGCCGTGAAGGCTACCGTAGTGCAATTATCAATCTCTATGAGCGCATCATAGATACCGTTAAAAAAAAAGCCTTGACATAACTCCTGAAGTAGCTGCTAAAGGGGGCATCAGTTTGGCTGGAGCAGCATTGCTGTTCTTTGGAGGAAGGTGGTTATGGAGGCAGCTGAACAACAAAAAGACGAAGAATTAAACAATGGGATTCACACTACGACATCTACGCACTGGCGAGGTCAAGGCTTTCTCTACCAAGGAAGTCCTGGAGATGTTGGGTGATCCTGTCAATGATGAAATAGTCGTTCACAACGAAGTGTATCGCATCAGCTCCTATGTGGGCTCGGATGGCGGTGATGGCACATTGCCAACTTTGAAATGGAATCAAGTCCAACTCACATACTCCCCAAAGACCGGAAATAGCTTTCCGTTTGCGTTGAGTATTGACGGAAAGGCTTTGTTCTTTTCAATCAATGGTGTGCTGTACCAATATGGAACTGACAAGGACTTCCATACAGACGGAACGAAACTTTATTGGCATGGCTCATTCAACCTGGAAGCCTCGGATGTCATATTGGTGAAATATCTGCAAATCATATAATCATGGGAGACTTTGTAAAAATCAAACAGATTGAGAATCTCGCAAAAGAGCTTGCGGAGATTCCTAAAGCACTTGACACAGCTATTGCAGCGCAAAATGACATACTGCAAATACGCGAAATAATCAACGGATTAAAAAGCTCTAATCAAGCCCGTGAGGTATTCACCAACCTTGAATCCAAAGACCGAACAACAATTACTTTGACTTTGACATATTCTGTCAATGATCCGGACAGTGTTCAGGTCTTTTTCAATGGTGTATTTCTGAATAATGTTAGTGCACAGCAAGGTTCTAACGCTGTAACATTCGATGTGCCCTATATCACCGAAGTGACCGACACCATTGTCGTTTGCTACAATTATTAATCGCCATGGATAAGATTCAGCCTAAGCAAATCGAAGGTGTTGTCGATACCACCACGCAGCAATCCATTGCAGGAGAAAAAACCTTCAATGATCCGGTCAATTTTCAGCCACCTGTGCTGGAGAAAGGTGCTTATGCCATTCGGATAGAAGGTCTTTGGATATACTGGGCTCAAGATGTAACCAACCTGAATCAGGACAATAATTACAGAATTGGAATTGGAGCTGAAAAAAGGCTGGTAGCCGAAGTCTGCAAAGGCGGTAACTGGGAAATCTATCCGATATAATCATGAATCTATTTAACCACATATCAAATGAATACCAAAACACGACTGAAATTAACCGTAATCGCAGCCTTGTTCCTGGGTGGAATAACTCTCATGGCTACTATCATGAAATTGGAAGTTGTCGCCACAACAAGCATTGCTGGAATCATGACCATTTTATCTGCCTACATCTGGGCACAAACCAAAAGGCCTTCCGGATATGAACTACCTGATACAAATACTGAGGAGCAGAACATCGAGGACGATAGCGCTTTGCGTATTCGCAATTCTGTTTTTCCTGCTGGCTATCAAACTGACAAGCCTGGTGAGAAAACAGAACAAGGAAAATGACAGGTTGAGCAAAACACTGGCACAGACTGTTCAGCAGCTCAAGGAGATTCAAACTCAATCCGGACAGCTGGCAGTTGAGAATGAAGTATTGAAGCTCCGCTTAAAGGAGTTGAGCACGCTTTATCCCAAGCTGCTCGATGAAATCCGGAATCTTAAAATCAATCCGAAGCGTGCTGAAAGTGTTTCCTCAACTGCAATCAATACCGAAAAGCGTATCACTACCGTTCTTCGAGATAGCATCATTCACGATACCGTTGCGGTAAAAGTATTTTCCTACACGGACAATTACTATCAAGTGCACGGAATTGCACAGGATAGCACACAGGAAGTCAAAATCAACTACCAGGACACTCTGGTTCGGGTGGTTTACCTGGGCCCAAGAGAGAAGCCCTGGCTATGGATATTCTCACCTCGCAAATTGCAGCAAAGGGTTACACTTAAAAATCCAAATGCTCGAATTACCTATTCCGAGTTCATTCAAATTCAAAGACGAAAATCAAAATGAATCAGTTTGAACTCAATAGGAAAATAGAGGCCTTCATCAAAGCGAAGGATATTAAGGGAGAGCATTATTCTGCGGAGGATATTGAATTTATCCAGCAGTATGAAGGAGATGGCGGCCAAGGATCAAAAGGAGCAACCGGTGAAGGGTTGCTTTATGAGTTTTATACCCCTCAGTACATCGTGAACTTAATGTGGAAGCTCGCCATGCGCCATGGCTTTGATGCCAAGGGTAACATCCTTGAGCCCTCACTGGCCACTGGAAGATTCTTTGCACCAGCTCCGTTTAAAGAACGCTGTTATGGCTTTGAAATCAATCCTGTTACAAGGCGCATTGCTGAAATCACCTATCCGGATGCACACATTTACCAAGGGTATTTTGAGACCGCATTCCTGGAGCCGCCAAGGTTTACACAAAGGCTTAAAAACAAGCTCACCTGGCTGGAAGGTTATCCATTTTCACTGGTGATTGGTAATCCTCCCTATGGAAAATACAAGAACAAATACAGCTCGTATTTCCCAAAGCCGAAGATGCACCAAATCGAGCTCTTTTTCATTTACTACGGATTGAAGATGCTTCGCCCTGGTGGGCTTTTGGTGTATCTGACATCAAGCAATTTCATGCGAAACGGCATCAGCTACCAGGGAGAAAAAATGGAGATACAGGAGATTGCCGACTTCGTGGATGCTTACCGGCTACCTCCGGTATTCAAGGCATCGCAAGTCCCAACAGACATTTTAGTATTTAGAAGAAAAGCAACAGCATGACATACAAGATACCACAATACCAACCTCATTTCGTTTACGATAAAGCCAGCTTTGACGAGCTGGAACAACAGCTCGATGAGCTTAATGCAGAGCTGAATGTGCGTGAAATTGAAGTGACTTTTACCGGAGAGCGTTTATTCTTTGGGAATGTAACCACTTCAAGGGATGCTTATCAATTCATTCGAGATACTATCCTCAAAGGCATTGAGGTTCAAGAGCATTTCGTGGCGATATATCTTAATCAAGCAAACAAGATTATCGGCTACTATCATCATTCAACCGGCACAATCAATTCAACACCGGTGGATATTGAAATCGTGGCTGCCGTTGCCCTGAAAACACTGGCAAAGGCTGTAATCATTTCGCATAATCACCCAAGCGGAAACCTAAAGCCGAGCGAAGCTGACCGTATGCTAACCAAAAGAATGAAAGATGCTTTGAAGCTATTTGACATTGCACTTCTCGATCATGTAATTGTGACCAGGGAAGGCTATTATTCATTTGCCGATGAAGGTGACAGAAGCCTATCGGGAATTGAGGTGAAGCATTCATCGGTTGAAACGAAGCTCCGTGAGGAAATCCTAAAGCAACTCAAACGAGTAACCGAAGCCAATGCGCCCAATCTGTATGAGCTGTTGCATAGCAGAGAGGGATATGCGAAGGCTGAGGAAATGGTGATTCGCAAAGTGATTCACGACCAAATGATACCGGCAGCGGTGATACCCTTAATTGAACAAGAACTTGAAATGATTTAACCATGAGCTATGCCTGGGAACTTCCGATGTATTGGAGAGCACGACTTGAAGTGTTCCGGGAAGCTATTGCCCAAGCTCAAAATGATGATCCGGATATAGCACTGCTTCGTAATGGCGTAATGCGAAACAAAGCCACAGAGGAAATGCTCAGCGAAGCCCGGATGAAGGAAAAGGAGTTTCCAAACAGCCCCTTATCGCTGGTGGAAGTTTGCAGCTTCAATACCTGGTTTGCCAAACATCCTGAGAAGGTATGCGGAGAGGAAATCATTACTACTTCCAGGGAGTTTCCTATATCCATCAAGGGAGACCGCACATGGATTGAAAATACGATTGGACATCACATTGGAGAGGACAGATTGATTCTGCCGGTTCCCTTTGAATGGTCAATCAAATACTTTGATGCTTCCGATCCTGACTTTGATGTGGAGTACACAAATGGGGAATACAACGCCCGAATTTACCAAGGTGGCGTGGACTACAACCTACAAATCCACAAAGGGGATTACATCGAGGACAATGTGAATTTCAGAGACATCCGGGATGCAAACCTGCATCTGATGAATTTCATGAAAGCACACCGAGGACAGGCATCATCAAAAACACTGGAGCTAGAAGCCCTGGCTCTTGAATTAGAATTACAAATGACCGAACTATGAGTTATTTATCAGGCATACACCACAGCAGCGCACTAGGCGCAATCAATCCATATCTATCCACTCAGATAAGGGGCAACCGGCATATTCTTGACCGTGTGCTGAAGGAGGCCAATGAGCTTTCCGGGTTGGGAGATACCGAAGGAAAGGTATTGTCCTTTGATGATGTGGTTAGTCGCTATAACAAAGGCATTTCCGAAGAAGAAATAATTGCCTGGATTTGGTACAAGAGAAAGCTTGGAGTTCCCATGAAAGGTTGGGAGAAGTATTATTTGAAGCAAACCGGTAAAGCCCTGGAAGAAAAACTATTTGACCTGGTGCGTGCTGGAGCTTTGTTCTATACCTCCGGAGAGCTCCTTCCCTTTCCGATCTACACCTACGGCAATATGTACGACCGGGAATTACAGCTAGAGAAGGATAAAGAAGAAATCCTCAAACACTGGGACGAAGATGTATTTGAGAAACATCGCAAAGCGATCGCTGATGCAAAGCCTGAACTACTCACCGTTACCAATCCAGACGAGAAGGAACGACCAATCATTACAGCCATATCCGACTTTGCCCAGGACGGCAATCTGTTTTACATCACCCAGGTTCGAGAGGAATTCATGGAGCTGGAAAATGCCGAGGAACTCAAGAAGGTAAATGGCAAAATTGAGCGTAAGCGTGACCGGGAGAAAATCAATATCCGCTTTGACGGTGAAGCAAAATACACCTTGCAACATGTGTATATCAAATGGCTCTTTACGCTCAACCAGGACACTGACTTTGAGAAAAGCTCACCGGTAGATATTGCCGATTACTATATCGCCAATCGAGCGCTGCGTGACGATAAAATGACCAAGGAAGAAAAAGCTGAATTGAAAGCCAACGCACGCATTGAAGGAGAAAAGCTCTTTTCAAAATTCCTGCATGAGGTATTGGCATTCGAGGATCAGCAGCGTTTGGATTATGCCTGGAACCGATTATATAACGGACAGTCAGACATCAACTATTCCAAAGTGCCCATTGGCTTTGAGTGTTCTGCTCGATTCAAATCGGGACTACTTCAAATTACCGACATACAGCGTGAAGGCGTTGCCTTCATGGAAGCCATGGGCTCTGGTATCAATGCCTTTGACGTGGGCGTGGGTAAAACCATGACAGCTATTGTCAATCTCGCTCATAATCTCTATTCAGGGAAATGCAAACGACCACTGGTTGTTGTTCCAAAACCTACTTACAAAAAGTGGATGAACGAGATTATAGGATTCACTGATAAAAAGACAGGTGAGTTTGTATCAGGCGTTCTGTCGCACACAGGTATTACTGTAAACGATTGGTTTAACCTAGGTACGGATGTAGTGAGTAAAAACAACATGAATGATGCTGTACCGGAGAAGTCAATCACCATGGTGACTTACGAAGGATTCAAGCGTTTAGGATTTGGTGATTCTGTTTCGGATGAACTCTTTACAGAGCTTGTGAATGTGCTCGGACAATCCAAAGAGAAAACACACCGAGATAAAGAAATCGAGTATCAGAAATTCCGTGAGATGATCGGTATTGGCCTAAAGAATACCATTGCCGATGTGGATGTTTTGGGCTTTGATTATGCAGTGATTGATGAAGCGCACAGATGTAAAAATGTTTTCAGCCAGGTGAAAGCGGATGATGACGGAAACAAGCGTTACAACATTCAATCAGCTACCTCTGAAACCGGACAGAAAGCGTTTTTGATTCTCAATTTCATTCAGCGAAAGTTTGGACGAAATACGATGCTGCTCACTGCAACACCATTCACTAACTCGCCACTGGAGATTTATTCTATGCTATCCCTGGTGGCGTATGATTCGCTGCGAGATAACGGTATTGCTAATCTTGACACCTTTTTTGATTTGTTCGTACTTCCTACCGTGGAATGGACAGCCAACTACAAAGAGGAAATTGTCGAGAAGGAAGTGATAAAGAGTTTTACCAATCGAAGGATTTTACAAAAGCTCATCTACAATCATATCCTTTACAAGACTGGTGAAGAAGCCGGTGTGATTCGACCAAAGAAAATCAACCTGCCGCTGCTGTATGACTTCAACAATACCAAGATTCGTTTGGCGCAGGACAAGCAAGTGCTGACCTACATCAACATGACACCCAAGCAAAGGGAGAATCAAAATGGTATTGTAGCCATGGCTAAAAAATCTACCCAGGGAAAGCTCGACATGGGTAACCTGTTTAGAGCACTGGCATACAGCCTGGATAACGCATTGTCTCCGTTTATTCTAAACGGACAACCGGAGAACTACAAAGAGTTTGTCGAGGAAAGCCCGAAGATTCAGTATGTCATGGAGTGCATTCGCTCTGTAAAGAGCTGGCATGAACAGCATGAGGAAAATGTTTCCGGTCAGGTGATTTACATGAACCGAGGCAAACAGTTTTTTCCGCTCATCAAAGAATACCTGGAGAATGAAGTTGGCTATCAGCGAGGTGTGATGTATGATAAAACCAAAGTGGATGAAGTAGAAATCATCTCCTCTGAAATCAACGATACCCGAAAGGAAACTATCAAAGAGGCGTTCCTGGACGGTGTGGTGAAAATCATCATTGGCACAGCCACTATCCGTGAGGGTATCGACTTGCAGAAACGAGGAACGGTGATCTACAACTGTTATCCGGAGTGGAATCCTACCGACATCCGTCAGCTTGAAGGGCGTATTTGGAGACAGGGTAATCAGTTTAGCTATGTGCGAATTGTTATGCCTCTTATTCAGGATTCCATGGATGTATTCGTGTTTCAAAAGCTCGAAGAAAAGACCTCACGCATCAATGACATTTGGTTCCGTGGAGACCGTGGAAATGTGCTCGACCTGGAAAGCCTGGATCCTGAAGAAATCAAGCTCGCACTCATCACCGATGTGGATCGATTGGTGAAGATGTTTTTTGACCAGGAAAAAGAGCAGCTCAATAGGGAATACAAAAAGCTGGGAACAGCTATTGAAGCCATCAAGGAAGTACAGAGCGACATCAAGGACTACAACGAATACCGGACTAAGAGCTTGGAAGCCATACGAGCGTTCCATACCTCACTGCTCAACAGCGATTTTCTAAAAGAGATACCCAAGGTAGCAGAGGACGGAGAGATTCAAAATAAGCAGGTCAAAAAGGCAAAGGAGCTCAAAGAGGAAATTGAAGCACTGCTGAACGGAACCGATCAGCCCGACAAAGACATTCTTTCCTTGGGGCGTAAAATCGAGAATAGCTACCCGGTATTGGGGGTGTATTTCTCCAACCGGTACTATTTGGGGTACTTCAAGGAGTATGTGAGCAAGGTGCGAAAAACCGAGCGAACCATCCTCAAACCCAAGGGGTACAGCCTGACCAGCGACCTGAGCCCTGTTTTAGGCCAATACGAGGCCGATAAAGCCGCTTTGCAGCTTCGGGCGGAAACTTACCAAGGCGAGCAGAACTCGCCTCGCTGGAGCGAATTAAGGGGTGAAATCGAGCAAAAGAAATCAGCCCTCCAGGTGGAAGGTCGAACAGCTACCAACCGGGCTGAGGAATTTGGCCGCCTGAACTACCTGCTGGAATACAAACAGAGCCTGCCTGCACCGGTTCCGGCAGCAGAAACCATCTCCAACGAGCTGGAGCTGGAAGCCCTGGCATTGGAACTCGAATTGGAATTACTTGACTTTTAATCAAATACACAGAAAATCATGCTTACAACAAAAAACTACTTCTCCGAAATAAAGGACATTGACTGGGCATCCATGCCGGAAGCCCTCTCCAAAGGACATAACCTGGTCGTGGGATCATCCCAAAACAACTGGTCGGCTTACAACACCAACGAGAACATCAAGCGTGTCGTTGATGCCTATTTCTCCAAGCTCGGTGACTATCTCAAAAAGAATGAACCGGCAAAGGCAGCAAAAGCTCTTCCGGAAAAAGCTACAAAAACCGCCTCAAAGCCAGCTCCCAAACCGCAAGAGAAGCCAGCCAACAAGCCCAAGCCCCAGCCAAAGCCCAGCGATGAGGATGAGGATGACCAGGAAGCCTCACCGATTGAGCGCATTGATACCGATGTGCAATTCATCAAACGATATGCTTCTATGCACGGCAAAGTGAAAACCCAAGCCCAGGTATTGAACCTTTTATCCGGCTTGCAAAAGGCAATTCTGGAGCGCAGGATCCGGAAGGATTCACCTTATGCCAAGGAGGTTAATTTGATGCAGGAGCAGCTCATCAAAGCCTATGAGAAAATGGGCGATATGGCCGAGATTAAGATTGATGCCAAGAACCTGAAACGCTACCTGGAGATTGCCGGTAGCCAGGAGAACATGCTCTCCATTACTTTGCTGAAAGCCTATGTGAGCTTGAACGGTAAAAAGGGAATGAAGGAACGGGCAGAAAAGCTCATTGAACGCATGACCAAGGCTGTGCAGAAAGGTAAAATCCACAAAAGCGACAAGTACGCCAAGCGCCTGAATGATGCTTTCGAGAGCTTGAAAAACTTTGTAGCCGGAAATGCAGATACCTTGAAAATCAGCCGAGCTGAACTCAACGGCTTAATGGGAATCGTGGGTGATGATTTATTCGGTCAAAAAAAAAGTCTAAACGGAACCGATTACGAAGATGATGAGGAAGGTGCGATTGTGGTGCCTTCCGGTGAGCTTCTCGGAATGGACTTTGAAACGATTGGTCTCCAGGGAAAATATCGTGAGCTAATTGGTGATCCCTCTGTTGGCTTTTCAGCCATGGTGTATGGCTTACCGAAGTCCGGCAAATCAACACTATGTCTCGACTTTGCAAAACACCTGGCAGAGCATCATGGTAAGGTGTTGTACTGTGCCGTAGAGGAGGGATTCGGCTACACGCTAAAAGAAAAAATTGACAGGCTCAATGCTTCACATAGAAACCTATTCATTACAGATAGAATTCCGGCAGATCTTACACCGTATCAGTTCGTATTCGTTGATTCAGTTTCCAAAGCCGGAATGGATGTGGCAGACTTGGAAGAACTACGCAAACAATATCCTGGAGTGTCTTTTATTTTCATTTACCACACAACCAAGGAAGGTCGCTTCAAGGGTGTTAATACCCATGCTCACGAAGTGGATGTGATTATCGAAGTTGGCAAAGGGGAAGCAAAAGCCACCGGCAGGTTTAATGCCGGGGGGCAATTGAAAATCTAAAAAAATAGAACTACCTAATCATTTTGTTTTCAAAGCCTGTTGCATTATTTATGTAAATTAAAATAACATCTATTTGCATGTGAGCGACCGACAACCTGTGCAATAATTTCTAATTTTAGAAACCTTTTTGTCCTATTTTATTTATTTTTGAACAAACGATGTATATATGAGTTTATCCATTTCTATAAATCAACTTGAAAGCTGTGTAATTGAAATTGAATCTCAATTAATCCAAGTTGATAACCACAATTCAAATGCAAATATGGCTTCTGCAGGTTCTATCGCTGCATACTTTTTAACTAATGACTCAAAAAATAAAACTGTAAGAACTGTTGGGCAAGTAGCGGCAATCGGTGGTATGATTTTTAGTGCTAATCAAAGGAGCAAAGCCAATTCAATAGAATCTTTAGCATTATTAAATATTGGGAAAGCCATCAATCTTATTGAAAGAGATTGTAAACCTCATATCAGAAATGAAAGAAACATAGATTCAATCAAAAGCTTTTTAGAGCTATTATTAAGATGTGGTGCTTCTATTGATGTAATATTCAAAAAGACATCAAATAAATTAAAGTGGACAGGACATTTGGGTAAAAAGAATCAAGAAGTCTTATTAAATGTAAATCAGATAGACATTATCAATAAAAAATTAAGATACAATGAAACACTAAATTTCATTGACAGACAAATTAGCGTCAATGATCCTAGTGTTAAGTTTATATCGGCAACAAGTTTAATTGATAAAGAAAAATTGAAAAAAGAAGGATTGTGGATTAGGGTGGCAATTATATTATTAATTATTACTGGTGCATTACTTACAAATCAGAAAAATATTGGCCAATATTTCTTTATCGCAGCTATAGCATTATGGGCTTTTAATCATTTCTTTCCAATTTTCCCTGAAACAAAAAAACTAAGAATTGCGGTTTCGAATTTTAATTCAGAATTACAAAATACAATTGGAATACGAAGTATTACTCTCCGATAATAATTCAGTAAAATTTAACTTTCATTCCAAGTATTAAGCACAAAGCCTTCTATAAGTTATTATCAGGTCACATTACCAATGTAATACTTATCTAATATTCTAAATAGACCATTTGGCCCTAATACTGGCGTATTTAAAATTTCAATTGACCAATTTTGATTTACTTTACTACGTGCAAATTTCATTAGCTCAATTGCATTGCAAGATTCACTATTTGTAAAAAATAAATCTGAATTTGCATTGTCGAAAAATTCACTATTGAATATATTCACTTTGACATCAGTGATGTAAAAATTGAATTCCTGATGATTGGAAAGAAAGAAAACTATTTCCGAAATATTTTCAGGTATTTTATCAAATTCAATTTCAACTTCTTCATCAAATTCAGGCTCACGTATATTGATTTCAATACAAGATTTTAACCTTATTGCACCATCACCAGATGTTGGATTATTGTAAAAAATAAAATTGTTCTGATTAGCTATTTGACAACTGTCATTCAATAACGCCACGCTTATATCCCAATCGATATAATGTTCTTCAACTTTGGTTCGATTTCCAAATAATCGCGAAAACAAGCCAGTGTTAGAAATTTTCTTTGTGTCGATATTGAAGCAAATTCTTGAACTCATTGTACCTACTTTATAATCTTACTTTGAAAATCCTTTGCATTCTTTAGATAAATTACCAGTAGTGTAACCCCCATGTAAGAGACCAACAGTCCCAGTATAGACCAACCAAGAGTATCATACAATCCATGAAGAATTGCAGGTATTAAAATCCCAAGTAGCCACATTGAATGTCTGTTTTTGGGATAAAGAAACGAGAATGCTAAGAAATACGAGCTAATACCTGCCCAAATTGAATGAAGAAAAGGGAGACAAGTCAGACGAGCGATATTCATGAAAAATGAAGTGCCATAATCAAGCTGATTATTTACAGTCAACTGATAGACTACACCTTCAAAAACGCCAAAGCCAATTCCACTCATCAGTCCATAAAACACAACTGTTTGTGGGATCAAAGGTTCCTTTGACTTTCGTAACAATAAATAAACCGGCAATAATTTTACGAACTCCTCAAATACACCAACACCAAATGTGAAACCGATTAATCTACTCAAAAAGCCATTATTTTCATTTGTCAGAGCGTATAGCGGATGTAGTGATGGTATCTGAAAAATGTCAACTAAAATGAAAATTACTAACTGAGTAAGAAAAAACAAGCCGATCGCTTTCTTGATCACAACCTGTGAAGTACTGAATACACTGTAATAAAACAACCCCCATATCATCGAAAAATAAAGGGCAATTGCATAGAATGTAATAACGCTTGCGCCGGTGAATCGAATCAGAAATGCTGGCGCTAAACCCACAAGGGCAATAACCAATAAACGCTTATCTGATTTGAGATTTTTAAAAGAGAGCGAATCTTTAGGGATAAGTAATTTTGTACCAAAGCTCTTGATTTGGCTTAAAACATTGCCATTGTTCTTAACCTTCACATTGATACCATTCGACTTCAATACATCCCGAACAGATAATGGTGCTCCTTTGGGGTCATGAATTTTATCTTGAAGCAAAATAAGTCCGTCTTCAACATACTTTTTGAGAGCGTCTAACTCGTATGGCCCATGCTGCTGGCCGTTTCGTTCTATATGGTACGGCATCTACAGGAAAATTTTGATAATTATAAGTAGCACAAAAGCAAATCCAGAAAGAATAACAGGTAGTACAATAAAACAACCTTTTGATGTTCTATTATATACTCGATTATAGGCTGCTCGCTTGGGATTTGTCAACCACCCCCAACCTCTAGGAGCTTTGAATCCAAGATTATGGCGAATTATCCGCTTCACTGATGTGCGTGCAGCAATTCTCTTATTAAGGTTCGGTATGCGAAATCCAAACTTCATTATCCCTTGTATTTTTTAAAATTTTCGGCTTGCTCAAATATCTCCTTGTACACTTCATCTCTATCTACCGGCGGATAGTCATTTTCCGCTAATAGAATTATCAATTCTGCCTTAAGCTCGGCTTTAATATCGGTTCTCTTACTCCAGTCTGTGTATTTTGCTTTATCATCCACTACTGACTTTACCTTTTGTGACAATGGAATCAGTTTATCTTCAGGATATGAAAAATCGTATTTGATAGCCAACGCTTTCAGAATATCATAAAACGCTTTTTCCTCAAAATCAATTCCTAAGTCCTTGAAGGAATCTTTCTCTTTCTTAAGTGCATGGTATAGGTTGATAATCTCATCAGTAAACTCATCCAGCACTTCACTTCTTAAGGTGTCCTGCTCATCTCGTTGATTATACTTCTCAACAATGGATTGCATTCTCTTGCTGAAGTCAATTCCCATCATTTTATTCACCTTCTTGACATCATCAATTGCCTTGGCAAGCAGTTTTTGCAGAAGCTTGATTTTAGTATTGGGTAACTTGATCTTATCAATCTTTGCCAGGTAGTTCTCATCAAAAAGGTCAACCTCAGTTATTTCTTCATCGCCCAGCTTAAATATTTCCTCAACACCTTCGCTTTGAATGGCTTCTTCAATCATTTTCTTCACACGGGCATTCATCTGCGCTGTATCTGGAGCAGATCCTTTGGTGAGTTTGAAAACAATAGAACGAACAGCCAGGTAGAAGTGGATCCAGTCTCTTTCTTCATGTGAAATCTGCTCACTGCCAACACAAATATCATACGCCACTTTCATGCGCTTGGCTATGTACATGAAACGCTTCTCCATTTCCTGAGTGGCTTGCACATATTCCGATGCCATGTTCAGCGTATGGAGCTGCTCGAGCGCTGATCCTTTGAAGTATTTGGAGGTATCGAACTTATTAAAAAGTTTGTGGAGTAAATCAAGCTGATCTTTTACGACTACAACAGATTGCTGTATATCTTCAAAATTCTGACTGTCTGCTTTGTTGTAATGCGCTAAGGCGAGGTTCATTTGCTTCTTGATACCGATATAATCGACTACCAAGCCCTTTTCCTTGCCCTCAAACTTTCTGTTTACCCTTGAAATGGTCTGAATCAGATTGTGGCGTTGTACCGGCTTATCGATGTACATGGTATCCAGGAACGGCACATCAAATCCGGTTAGCCACATATCCACCACTATGGCTATTTTGAAGTTGGATTTTTCGTTTTTGAATTGTCTGTCTAATTCCTTCCTATCTTCCGATGTACCTAACAAATCATAAAGCTCTTTCTCATCATCTTTTCCTCTGGTCATCACCAACATCATCTTAGGCATTGGCTTGATTTCCTTTTTCTCCTTATCTGTTAACTCAGCACCTTCTTCACATGCTCTTACATCTGCCCAGTCAGGTCTGAGATCTAATACATTCTTGTAAAACTGCCAGGCAATAGGTCGGGAGCTGCAAACGAACATGGCTTTTCCTTTAATCGTGCTGCCTTCCTTAATACGATTATCGTAATGTTCAACAAAGTCTTTGGCCAGGTCTTTCAACCTTGAAGGATCACCAATGATGGCATTCATTTGAGCCATGGCCTTCTTGCTTTCTTCTATCTGGTGCTCATTACTTCCCTCATCAGCACAGCGATTGTAGTATTCTTCAATCTCTTGTAATTTGGAATTGTTGAGCAATACCTTCGCAGCCCGACCTTCATAAACAATGCGAACGGTAATTTCATCTTTAACCGACTCTGTCATTGTGTAGGCATCTACAATATCACCAAACACATCCAGCGTAGCGTCTATGGGTGTTCCGGTGAAACCTACAAAGGTGGCATTTGGCAATGAATCATGCAGGTATTTGGCGAAACCGTATGTTTTAGTAACGCCTTCGGATGTAACTCTTACCTTTTGATCCAAATTCACCTGACTGCGATGCGCTTCATCTGATATACAAATCACATTACTTCGATCAGTGAGCAATTGTATGTCCTCATTGAATTTATGAATAGTAGTCAGAAATACACCACCGCTGTTTCTTCCTTTCAATCGTTCTCTTAAATCTGCTCTGCTTTCAACACTGATAACAGTTTCATCTCCAATAAAATTCTTGGCATTGGTAAATTGCCCGGAGAGTTGATCATCTAAATCTGTTCTATCTGTGATTAACACTATGGTTGGACTGGCAAAATGGGCGCTTTTCATCAACAACCTGGTGAGGTAAAGCATGGTGTAGCTTTTACCGCAGCCGGTAGCACCAAAGTAGGTTCCTCCTTTACCATCGCCCTTTGGCCTTTGATTGAGTTTTATATTCTCAAACAATTTACGAGCTGCGTAGTACTGCGGATAGCGACAAACGATCTTCTCGTTCTTTTTAGAACTATCCGGTAAGTAAATAAAGTTTTGGACAATGTCTGTGAGCCTGGTTCTATTGAACATACCCTGTACCATGGTGTAGAGCGATTCAATTCCATCAACATCCTTCGCTAAACCTTCCACTCTGCGCCAGGCATAGAAAAACTCATAAGGTGCAAAGAGTGAACCTGCCTTGTTATTCACTCCATCACTAATAACACAGAAAGCATTGTACTTGAACAATTCCGGAATATCTCGAGTATATCGAGTGGTGAGTTGCACATACGCATCGTAAATGGTTGCCTCTTCGCGAATTGCACTCTTAAACTCTAAAACTACCAACGGAAAACCATTGACAAAAACAACCACATCAGGTATTCGAGGCTGAAAGCCGGTTATCTCTAACTGATTAACGACCTTGTAGATATTGTTTTCCGGTATGGAAAAATCAAGGAGCTGAATGAAGATATCCTTCTTGGTACGGTCTTCACGTTTCAATAGAAAGCCATCGCTGATCATTTTCATAATGGCTTTATTGCTCTCATACAAATCGGAGGCTGGATAACGCTCCAAATCACGAACGATAGCTTCTACTTCTCCGATGGTTATCGCATCTGCTTCATACTTTTTGAATAGAAACGACTTAAAATCCTCCTTAATGAGCACTTCCTCCGGAGCACGCTGAATGGCCTCACCCAATAAATGGGTGTAGGCTTCTTTTTCAAGAAGCTCAATAAAGGCTTGTTCTAATTGTGCTTCAGTGAATTTCATTTTAGTTTTCTATCGTGGCTAATTTTGAGAGAAGTAAGTTTTTGACTTCATTTAGTTTTGAGGTCTGAATACTGTAAATTCTAATGCACTCATCAATTGGTTTTACAATTCTATCAAATTCCTTTACACGGCTATCATTGAATATAACTTCCATATTGTATAATTCATCTTTATTAATAGAACCGAAAATGGTTCCCTCTCCATCTGAAATATCAAAATGTGATTTTAGGTTCTGAAGTGTGTAAAACAAATGCGAATTACACTTTAGTTTACTTCTTAAAGCACCTAATCCTCTGCCAATAGCGCAATCTTTTGTTGCAATGTTCAGATCGCCAACTGGAGCCCTAACACTAATCAAAATATCATTTTTTAAGGCTTTCTTTTTAGGATTAGTCGTGTATGTGGTTATCTCAGGAAATCTGTACCCAAAGTCTGTCCTTCCTTGATAAAAGATCATTCCTTTTCCTTCATTATTGTATGTTTCGCCTTCTGGTGACTGCCCCATAATTATTGTGGCAATATCTGATAGTTTGCTTACTATCCATCCCTCAGGCAAATTCTCCGAATCAATTTCATCCACAAACCATTCCTTATAAATCGCCTGAGCAGTCTCTTCCAATTTTTGAATGAGTTGCTGATTTAGTGCAATGCGTTTTTGAATTGTATTATATTCCTGTACGATTTCACGCTGTTTGGTGATGGAGGGGATGGGGAGTTGCAAGTTTTCAAAATCCTCCCATTCTAAGCTTCCTCGAACACCGCCAACTGCATGAAAACAGGCTTCCCGATCGAATTCAGAACGAGTAAACCACATCATTAGATACTCTGGTAAAAGTTGTTTTTCATCTTTAACTTCAAATACCGGATAGGCCTGCGATATGATTGCTTCATCAATATTTTGTAACAGTGCAACAGGCATTTTTTTATCACGCCTTACTTGCATAGTACTACATGCAAATTGATTTTTACGAATGATTTTATAGTTTTCCATATCTGTTCCAATGATGTTGGCAACAGAGGGAATAAATTGCTTTGAAATACTCAATCCAAGAAGCTGCGTTATTCGCAAACCTCTATTTCGTTCATCTACGAGCTTGATATGATCTCCTATACGTTTATAATTTGATTTCATATCCTAAATCTTTAAAAACGCTAAGCAAATCATTTTTAGAAGCGGTCTCCGCCTTCAGCAGTTCAGTAAATTCTGATTTGAGAGATTGCATCTTTTCATCAAAATCAATGTTTTCATCACGATTGACAAACTCAATATATTTACTTGGCACAAGTGAAAAGTTCTTTTTAGCAATCTCATCTAAATTGGCTGAGTAACAGAATTCAGCAATGTTATCAATTGGTTCGGTTTGCCATTGATGGTATGTCCCTGTAATTTTATTGATATCATCCTCAGAAAATTGAATATACTTTTTCTCAAAAGGAATACCCATTCCACGCAAGTCCATAAAAAGCACCTCGTTTTCACGATCTCTATATTTGCGTGTTTCTTCAGCTACTTTTTTTACCTGCGCCTTCTTGTTTTTATTTATAATCCATAGTGTAACGCTAATATTGGTTGTGTAAAACATGTCCTGGGGCAATACTAGTATTGCTTCAACCAGTTTGTTCTCTACTAACTTTCTTCTAATCTTATATTCCTCACCGGCACCACTCAAAGCGCCATTAGCAAGTATAAAACCGGCAACACCATTCTCACTGAGCTTACTTACCATATTTAAAATCCAACCATAGTTGGCATTACTCTTGGGCGGCACTTCATAACCACGCCAACGAGCGTCATCGAGCAATTCATTATCAGCACGCCAGTCCTTTTGGTTAAAGGGCGGATTAGCCATTATAAAATCAGCTTTCAAATCTGGATGCTGGTCTCTGCCAAAGGTATCAGCCGGCACTTCGCCCAGGTTGGCACTAATGCCTCGGATAGCGAGGTTCATTTTCGCCAGTTTGTAGGTAGTGGCTGTATATTCTTGTCCGTAGATAGAAACCTCTTTCTTACTTCCGTGATGGCTTTCAATAAACTTAATCGACTGCACAAACATACCACCCGAGCCACAGGCGGGATCGTAGATGATACCCTTGTAAGGCTCAATCACTTCCGCAATCAGGTTTACAATGCTTTTAGGGGTATAGAATTCTCCTTTACCTTTTCCTTCAGCCAGTGCAAATTTGCTCAAGAAATACTCGTAAATGCGACCAATGATGTCTTGCTCTTTATCCTTAAGCGTATCAATGTTGTTGATGGTATCGAGCAATGCGGAGAGCTTGCTCACATCCATATTCAAACGAGAAAAGTAATTGTCCGGCAAAGCTCCCTTTAGTGCTGGGTTGTTCTTTTCAATCGTATGTAGCGCTGTGTCTATTTTCAGCGCAATATCGTTCTGCTTGGAGTTTTGAATGATGTAACTCCACCGTGCTTCCTGCGGAATGTAAAACACATTCTTCATGGCATAGAAGGGCTGATCCTCAGAAACTTTATTCTTGAGGTATTTGTCTTTGCCTTCTTCTTTTAACTCCTGGGTGCGTTCCTCAAACTTATCGCTGCTGAATTTCAGGAATATCAAGCTCAATACGACATGCTTATACTCGGCAGATTCTACCGTACCGCGTAGTTTATTCGCAGACTCCCAAAGGGTTTCTTCAATGGCCTTTTGTTTAGTTGGCTTCTTTTCCTTTTTGGGTTTTACTTCCTTATCTGTTGTTTTCTTTGCCATGAATGTATTTTGCAAGCGATTCAATTAAATATGGCTCATCGCCAAATTCACTTTCAATTTTATAATTTAAAAACAGTATCTGGATTGACTTATAATCAATATCAAATAGTTCAGCAATTGGTCTTATCATATGGCTTTGTAGTTGCCTTTCACCATGTTCTATCTTACTTAGTGAAGAAATGTCGATTTCCAAATGATCTGCAACATTTTTCAAGGTTAATCCTCTATCTACCCTCAACCTGTGTATATAACCTCCAATACTCCTTACTTTTTTCATTCTTTTCACTTATTAGAACTTCAAGACACAATTTTTATAAAAAAAAAGGAGGCATCGCCCCCTTTTTATAGCGATGGGAATGGATACCCATGATCACTCAATTTTCTGTCTCTTTTATCGGAAAAAGTACCGATGCAAGTAGTGATAGAATGAGAACTCCGCCCACAACAGCAAGAGAGATCGGAGAAGAAATGTGGAAAAACGGGGCTATAACCATCTTTAAACCGATAAAGGCAAGGATGATTGCAAGACCATATTTTAATCTGCTGAACATATGTATAAAATTTGCAAGTAAAAAATACAGAGACCTTAGGCCTAAAATCGCAAATATGTTAGAAGTGTAAAGTATAAATGGGTCATTGGGGGCAATTGCAAAAATTGCTGGGATAGAATCTACAGCAAACAATAAATCAGTAAATTCTATAACACCCACCACAACAAGTAATGGTGTTGCGATCTTAACCCCATTTTCAATTGTAAAGAACTTGTCTTTATCAAATTCTTTACTCACTCTGAACAGCTTATGTACAAATTTTGCGCCTGGACTTTTGCTAAAGTCCTTCTCATCATCGTCATCATCTTCAACAAACCAAGATTTTATACCAGCGTAAATTAGGAATAGTCCAAACAGTGTTAAAACTATATTTATGTTGTAAGAAAGAGGTGAAATATTAAAGTACCCCAATAAAGAATTTAAGTATGTGACGTTAATCAAACCAACACCGGTAAAAATAAAAATTGCTCTCATTACCAATGCTCCAATAATACCCCAAAACAAAACTTTATGATGATATTCTCGTGGGACATTAAAAAAGCCAAACACTAGAATAAAAACGAATAGATTGTCAACTGAGAGGGCTTTTTCTATCCAGTATGCAGATTGAAACTGAGCAAATTTTTCTATACCAGCAGTTTCATTGGTTGTAATATAAATGAAAACACTAAAAATCATTGAAATGCTAATCCAGACAAGTGACCATATTGCTGCTTCCTTGTTTGACACTACATGACTTTTTTTATTAAATATGCCCAAGTCAAGCAAAAGCATAAAAATAACAATAGCAGAAAATGCTGCTATTATTCCGGGGTGATTGATTAAGTTGTCCATTTTTTGTTTGGTTTGTTAAAGATTTATTGATTCAGTGTTGAGCTCCAGAACACACTGTTTCAAGGTTTTTAAATTTTGTTTATAGAGCTCAATATTATTGTATTGATTTGCTTCAGACATTTTTACCAACTCCTGCAAAATAGAATACTTATCTCTCTGTTTTATTTCATCGATTAGGTATTCTAAATCCTTTGTTTTTAGTGATAAAATATACTTTGTTGTCCTAGTCGTAATTTTATAAAAATCAGACAAAACAACTTCCATCAATTTCACTACGTTGGAGGTGAATGAGTAGTTTAAGTAATTTTCAAACGAAGGACAAACATCAGGATTGCTTAACTTAGCATAATAGAGAAATATACTATTCGTTTTAATTTCGCAATCTTGCATCAACTTTTCAACAACTCTCTGATGTGTTCCTGTAATTGATATATCATCAATGAAAATGCAAATATCCTTTGAAGTAGGGATGTCAACAAATTCATATGTGTCGTTTTTAATTAAATTAAACCTTTCTTCTGCATTCAAAGCGCCATAATCCTCTGTGTAGGTTTGGCATCTTTTGATTTTGCAGAATTTAATCCTTACCTCATTGATTTGTGATTCATTTAAGTAATTAGATAAGGCCGAATGAAATGACTGGGTTAAATAATAACTAGATGTAGGAATTTCGGTATATGGACTACTGTAGATTAAAATACTATCATTGTTTTGAAGTAAATTAGGTAACAAAGTCTCTTTAAAATACTCAAATAGCTCATTGCCATAACGTGCTGCTATTTGATAATCTCCAAATTTAAACTTGCTATAATCAAGTGAAGAAAAAGGAACTGATTCTATATCACTTATTACATGTAAAGCGTTTCTTGTATTAATCAAACTTGTCTTGCAATCTATTAAAAATGCTGACAAACCTGATTTTCTTGCACCAATAAAATCAGCTTGCAAATTATCCCCAATATGTATGATATCAATTGCTGATTTGATTTTATTATTCAAATGGCTTAAAACAATATCAAATATTTTCTTATTAGGTTTAGCCACTTGCTCTTTATCCGAAAATATACAAAAAGAGAATTTTTTGTAAAGATCTATCTGCTGGAGAAATTTCTCTATAATAAAACCGGGAATAAAGGCAGTATTACTTGTTATTGAGATTGTAACACTATTAAGCTCCAGTTTATTTAGATAGCTAATGAAATTTTCACAAATCGAAGGAGGATACTTTAAAAACAAATCGAAAATAGCTTCCTTTATTTTTTCTAAATCCAAATATTTATTTACTCCAATGTATTCGAACACTCTAAGATAAAGTTCATTGACTGTCAGGGTTTCTTCATTATTCTCTATACTTGAATTATAATTCTTGCCAATGACAGAAAAGGCCTCATCAATTATTTCCTTTTTGAATTTCCCTTCAAGTATTTCATGGATAAAATTGGTTCTTTCTTTTTTAAATGTCGGATTTGAAAATGCAATTGTGTTCCAAAAATCAAAAGAATAGTGCAGATGTTTATTTGCATCCGTATAATTTGATAATTCTATCCACTGATTTTTTATGACTTCACTTTGTTGCATCTATCTATTAGCTATTTATCAACTTTACATTAATCAACCTCCCGCCAGATTCCTTTGACAAAAGAATCTGCTTGCCTTCCGATAACTCAATAGATGAACCAATTGCAACAGATTGCTTTGTCTGCACATCAATCAAATCGGGCATATTTCTATTTATTAAAATCCATTTGTTATTATGAAAGTGGAAGTCTCCAACTGGTCTTTTTTGTTCATCTGTTAACTTTTCGTTTGGAGTAATGTTCCTATTAACATGCCATTGATAAAGATTTTGTCCGGAATAAACCATAATTCGATGATTATCTAACCTGTAATTCCCTGGAGTTGGAGCATAATATAAATCGAGTACTGGTAACTGTCCTCTATACTGCGTATTACAAAATGGACATTTTGGCTTACTATTATTATCAAATACAAACCATTTTTGCTCACATGCCGTATTTTGACAAGGCTGCATTAAATCAACAGTTTTTATAAGAGCATCTTTCCATTCTTCTGCACTAGGTCTTTTACTTGGATTATGCAATCCCTCAATGAACGCTCTATCAAATAAAGCTTTTAAATATGGACCGCAAATAGTGTAAGGTATTTTATTTATATCCGCCCAAGGGAGTTCTCTTGGATCAATTTGATTCGCTTTAGGTCTATTAGAGGCGTCAGTAGGATGCTCGATAAAAAGCGCCTTCGATCCCATCATCAAATTATCTTCTTGGGTTGAATCTCCAGTGCCAAAATAATTTCCTCCTTTTAGCGGATGTCTGTATAATAGATACATGTATATCATTACAGCAAGTGCATGCCTATCGGTTTGCATGCTTGGTAATTTTCTGTTTGTATCTCTTTTATCCAAAGTCATTGTGGATAGCACTTCAGGAGCAATAAAGTCTGGTGTACCAATAACATCTGGAGGGAATTTTCCGGGAACAACTAATCCATCAATATCAATGATAGATGCATTACCAGTTATAGGATCAATCAAGACATTTTTATAGGACAAATCTGAATGTGCCAGACCAGCAGCATGCATTCTTGCTACAGCTCTGCTGACATTTAAACAGATACGTATATACTTACCCCAATCACCGAGTTCTGTAGAATCGAGATGCAGCTTGTAGGTCTTATTTCTATATCTGCTAGAGGCAAACCATTTTCCTTCCTTTTCTTTTCCTTTTATTGAAGATAAGTTTGCTGCGCCAGGATTGAAGCCCTTTTGAAAAAAATAACAACTGTTATAGACTGGAACAATTATACCAAGTTTGCCGTTATGTTCTATAATATCGTAAGGCCAGCAAAATAAATTTTTCCAGTAATCACCACCAGGCTGATTGAAAATACTATCACGGTAACGTTTAACAATGTTATCAAGCCGATCTTTGGCTTGAGCATCCTGATGATCCCTGAAAAAGGCCACCACATATGATTTATCAGGAGCAAAATAAACATCTTTTACACCGCCTTGCATTGGTGAGCCATTGTCAACAAATTGATATGACTGGCCATTGGATGATACAACTGAAATTGTCTTCATGAAATCAAAATTTTATCTAGTATAAGATTGCTATTGTCCTGTCATCATGATTCCCGGGGCTCCAAAAATCCATCCATTTCATAAGATTTTCTTCGGACACTTTCACATCAGCCTCGAAATTCACAGATATTGAATCATCATTCGATCCTTCAAGGTCTTGCAGAAACATATTCCATACATCAAGCTTCTCAAGTGCTGCGTCTGTTTGGAATTTTGCATCCGTTATCCCATCCGTCATCAATATTAGCTTCGCTGATTTATCTACAATCTTGTACTTTATTCGTGATATATAGGCATTGTCTGCAAATATTTCGTTCATTGTTAAAAATCGCGTTTGGCCTGAAAACTCTCCGCTATCAGGAGCGCCTAGTAAATTAACTGAATTAGGCTCCTTTGAAAAAATACCTATGCCTCCATCTCCAACCCAGAATGATGAAACAAACATTCTATCTTCAAACTCTTTAACGAAAGCAAAAATCAATGTAGTAGAGTAGTCCTTTATCTGAGCACCTTTAGTCGTTGCTTCTTCTTTAATGGCATTAAGTGCATGAAATGCAGCTTTCCCATGATGATTGATACAGAAAGAACTTATAGCTTTCTGATTTAACTCACTAGTCTCTTTTATCTCGGCAATAACTGCTTGTGATAATTTATCAATGTCCTCTATTGGTATGTTTAAAAAATATTCAACTATTTTCTGGCAGGCTATCAATGAGCCCTTTCGGCTGTATTTTGCTGAGCCAGCACCATCAGCAACTGCAATTATTCCCCAGCCAGTTTGATCAGAAAAATTAAATCCAAATTCATCATCTCGGAAAATTCCCTCATGTGCATGAGACCTACCTCTTTTCGAACCTACAATAAATTTTTTGGAGCCAAAAATTCCTGAGGCCGATAGGTTATCTTCTTTCCAATATGGATCGTTACGATCAGAATCAAGGTTTTTCCATAGAGATTTTGGATCTGGATTTACAAGCAGCTTTACTTCTTTAACACCCGCAGATTCATCACTTGAGTCACCCTCAAGTTTAAAAGATAATTCCACTTTAAATTGTCCAGCTTCAATAAATGTGCTTGAAAAAGTTGCCGTGTCCTTATCATAATTAATCGTTAGATTCTGACCAGAAACAGACAAAATATTTACACCTTTAAAAGGCTCTTTAGAAAAATCAAAAGTAAATGAGTAGGGTTTACCAACTGTTGCATTTGGTATAGTAAATGCCGAATCAATAAAGTCCTTAATTTTCATGTTCTTGTGCCAAGCATTTATCATTTTATCTTGTATTAATGTTATTGAGTCAAGTGACTCCTTAATTTCTTGTGTACTTGCTATTGTGTTCAAAAGACCAGTGTACTTATCTTGTACGATAATACCTTTACTTTCTAACAAAGTCTTTAAATATTGTGCTGCTTTTTCCATTTTATCCTAAATTTCGATTTAAATCAATTGATCCAGAACCATGTCCATATTGACCTTGAATTCCACACCAGGGGCATGTTGTAATTTTTTCTTCTCCGGAACACAAAATTTTGTTACAAGAACAAACAGCTACGCCAAATTGATTACCGCAACATGGACAAGTCGGAAATCCTTGAAGGTTCTCAGTTGAAATTTTTTGATCAATTTGTTGATCTGAACTTAATTCGTGGTAGTCTTGATTAACTTGATATGCACCGGTTAATCTGTAGACAAGTGTTCCAAATCCAAGGCTAGAGGAAAATTCATTTTCTTGAATTTGTTTCTTATATTTTATCAGATATTCCCTCTTTGTATTTTGACACTTGGCAATAAAAACAGCGAAATTGGGGTCAAGATTAATTGCTTCAGCCTCTTGCTTTGTCAGATCAATCTTTTCGAGGCTTAATCCTGAAGTATTTGCCATTTGATGGTTGCCCTTGTCGGTTACACTCACGCTTGAAGCTTTTATCGAAGCAGTAACCCATTTAAAGAAGCTCTTGTATGTGTTTGGACTTGTATCATTTATCAAATAAACCTCTTGGGTTAGCTCTTTAAGTTTAGTTACGCTTTCAGCATCCCCAAGTGAAATAGCAATTAAACTAGACTTTCCTGCCCAATTTTGCTTCCATTCACTTATGGCATTTTGAGGTTTATCTGTTGGTGCACCATCAGAGAACAAAAAGACTATTGGTTTCCAATCTCCTTTCTTGTCTGGAGTTGTGGGAACATAATTTCTTCTCATCTCATACATGAGTTGCCCAAGGCCATCGCCCAAATTAGTTCCACTTCCAATTGAAAATTTTGGAGGATAAAACGTTATAATATCGGTTAATGGAATAATAGTCTTGGCCTTACCCGCAAATACAATGATGCTGATATATACTGTTTCCAGAGCATAGGGATCCTTTTTTAGCTCCTGAATAACATGAGATATTCCCTCTTCAACCGAATTGATTTGATCCCCAACCATAGATTCGGAGACATCAATTAGAAAGTATACCGGTAGTCTTCTCATATTGAACGATAAATTATAAGTATGATTGCAAAAACTATTAATTGACCAAGATCCAATTTTAATCCATTGTTACCTATTTCCCATTTGGTTGGGATAGTTCTGGAGAAAAATGAACAAATTGGTTTGAAAATGCGGTCTAAAATTGAAAAGTACTTCAACGTTTTTTGATTCAAATACGACGCATGTGGTAAGAGCTTTGAGTAAAGAAACAAACTCAAAAGAAGTATAAATAATATGGTTTTTATTAGTGTCATGAAAAATTATATAACAGGTTGCACCTCTGGTGGTGGGGGTGGAAGTACGATGTCTTCATTGCTTGATGTACTGAGATTACCAACTCCGATTGATGAAGACACCCATTTAAAGAAAGACGATAAGGTTGAACTATCAGCTGTATCCAAGTGAACAACATGGCTAGTTAGTAATTTCATATCTTCCTCTGAGTTCCTTGATCCTGCTGTGCATGCAACTATAGTGGCAAAATTTTTGGCTTTTACTCTTTCAACTACTGATTTAAATTTTTCTTTATCGGAAGGTACTCCTCGGGTAAGTATGAATAACAACGGCCTCCAGTCACCTTTTTGGCCTTCTGTACTCTTAATTATTTCTTTTTCAACCTGCTCACACAAGAACTCAAGAGCTTCTCCTGTGTGTGGAGGTGAAGATTGAGGAATTTCTATTTCTGGGATTTGAAGTAATTCTAATTCTGTTAATGGAACTATTACTTCAGCTATTCTATCAAATCGAATTAAGCTAATAAAAACCGATTCTAATGCAAATGGATCTTGACGCAATTTACTAACCATTACATCAAGGCCATTTTTAACAGCTTCAATACGTTCGCCACGCATTCCACCAGCAGTTTCTATTAGTATGTATACAGGTAATCTTCTCATTTTGGTGCCTTAATTATTTGGCATAATTATTTAAAATATTAGTTAGTGTTTGCAAAAAAACCTTATCACTGGTAGGATCACCTATGGCATCAAATCTCCAAACATTGTTACGACGATAAAGCTTTCCGAGAACCAGAGCACCTTTGCCAGCAAAAGAACCATTTGTAGCAATATCATAATTAGCAAACACTGTATTTACTCTTTTACTTGTTCCTTCATACATCCTAATCTTTGCGTAAGGAACATGGCTGAAGTCGTAGTTTTGTCCTTGATTGAGGTAAATGTTTAAAAAGAAGAAAATTTTATCTACGTTACTACTTACTCTGTTTAAATCAACCGTAATGATTTCATTGTCCAGGCCATCATCACCGTCAAGATCTCCCTTTCTGTCATCACCACTGTGTTTTAAAGCCCCGTCTCTGGTGGAAAGTTTGCCTAAAGGCAAGTTGTTCTTCTGCAAAAAAGCATTATAGTCAGGAGAGTATATATAGTCAACCATTTCACCAGCTGAGTCGGTAAGCACACAACTCAAATCAAGGTCAACATCTTGAACTTCCTTCTTTGTGCCACCCCAAAAAGATTTTTTTTCTGTAACAATTGCACCCCAATTTACACCGACACAGAAGTTTGTTAAACTTTCGCCGGAAGATTTTGTAAGGTCTATTTTTTGCCCTTTTGATAAAGAAATTGCCATAGCTCTTTATGTTATTATTATTGAAGAAATGATGAGTATTTTTTTATATAGAATTCTAATCCACCATTTGTGCCATTCCCTAACGCCTCAAAGCGCCATGTTTCGTTTCGTTTGTATATTCTACCAAACTCAACTGCGTCCTCAGAAGAAAAGTCTTCATCTAGCTCGTATTTTAAAATTTCTTGGTTGGTATTATTGTCGACTACTCTTATGTAGGAGTTTCTGACTTGACCGAAATTTTGATTATTTCTGTCTTTAGCTTCATAAATCGAGACTATAATAATAATTTCCTTAGCATCAGGGTGAAGTTTACTGAGATCAATTAGCATATCCTCATCATCATCGCCATCACTTACATTACCTGTTTTGTCATCAATAGAGCCAACAACTTCAAAATTGGGGCTTACCGGTCTAGTTTTTACCCTGTAATCATCTTCTTTATTTGGGTATTTTACAGAATCATATGGCTCAAGTTTTAACGTACCTCTCACCAGATTATCTGGAAGAATTCGATCATCACTATTATAGTAAACTATATATTTTTCACCTGTTGGTGATCCGTCAAAAAGCACTTTGCCATTCTGACCTAAAATAAATGCACTTACATCCAGATCAAAGTCTTCATTGTCTCTTGGACTTGGATCCCAACCAAGACCAATTTTGAATTTAGACGCATTAAGATCAGCTCTGTTGCCTTTTTTTAGTTCCATATTAGTTAATACAGTTAAAATGATTCAACAGAAGGTGATCCTATCAGAACATTTTACATGCCTTGATCAATTTGAATAGAATACACCTTCTGATAAAATCTAGAATTATTTTATAAAACGACATTCACCTCTGGTGGTGGAGGCGGCAATTCATTCATTGAAGTCGCTTCAACTCCAGCATTTTCAACCTTTTTTGAACTTGTTGTAATGCTTGAAGAAACCCATTTAAAGTAAGCTGCAATTGTTGCTTTGTCAGCAGTATCCAGCATTACAACATTCTCAGTTATTTGCTTCAGTAAAGTTGCATCAGCCCCACTTCCTGCGGCGCATGCTACAACCATTCCAGTTTTTCTTGTTCTGAAGTCATTCAAGCCTTTTTGCCAATCATCAGTTGGCTGCCCGTCTGTCATAAAGAACACAAGAGGCTTCCAATCTCCTTTTTGTTCAGGACTTGATTTCATGACTTCTCTATCTATACAATTTGCAACAAGAGTAAGTGATTCACCTAATGAAGTTGTGCCCTGAGCAGTTAAAGTAGGCTCTTGGAATGATGCCAAATCAGTAAGTGGTACAACTTGTCTTGCATCAGAGTCGAATGTTATGACACTTAAAAATGCTGTTTCTAGAGCATGAGGATCAGATCTCAATGCAGTTAGCAATGTAGAAAGGCCATTTTTTACGGCTTCAATTGGTTCTCCGGTCATTGAACCTGATGTGTCTAATACTAAATAGACGGGTAGTCTTCTTGTCATGATTTATTTTTTTTGTTTGGTTGATTATTACTTACTTCCTGCTGTCCATTGTAAGCCCCAGTTATAGGATTTATCACAATCGGCATGTCCGTTGTGGAATGAAACTAGTTTTTTCACGGTTATTCCCTCGCTACCATCAAAATTAATTTCGGCCAATGCGCACATCATTTTATTGCTCATTTGCTGCCCCATCTCTACTACGATATCAGGATTCCCAGGGACTTTAATAGAGGCAATAGCGTTTGTTTGAGCCCAATTAGCAACACCTTTGTAGATAAAACAATAAACAGTCAATCTTTTTAAATCAGAAATACCGCTTGGGTTTAACAGAATATTCTCGCCATCTCCGGCACCAGATCTATCATCGCCAGAATGCCAAATCCAAGGCTGACCTGTATATCTTCCTTGTTTAGAAGATTGTGTTCTGCTCCCGCCTTGGCCGTGAGCGAATTGAATACCGTCAATCACCATCTTGGTGCCGTTTCTAAGTTCATAAAAACAGCCTAGGTCGAGATCTATACCATCAGATCCGGAAAACATCTTTTTCAATGAGCCAAAAAGGCCCGATGATTTTTCCTCTTGTTTTTCTTGTGTCCAATTCAGATTGATGGTGATTTCTTTGGACAGATTGTTTCCACTGGAATCCTTCGCTAAGTTTATCCGCTTAGCATCACCTGATTTCTCAAGTACGATTTTGTTAAGATTTATGCTCATGTTAGATTGTTTCTTGGAATTTCTTTCGAAATTCAGCTGGTTTTCTTATATCTATAAAAGTTTCGCGTGTTCCACCAGTACCAATAATCACAACGTCACCAAATCCGAGTATTCTTCCAACTACGGTTTGATTCACTAAGACACTTTCTACTTTAGATAAATTTAATTCTAAAGTCCTTCTTGCTATTAGACCAGTTTTCATGATAATTCTTTTATTGGTTATTGCAAATTCATCAGAATATCTGGCTAATAATGGGGATATAAATAAAGTCAATAGTGATTTTAAATTGCAAAAAATCTTCCAATGGTAAGTAGTTGTATAAACCACTAGTTCACCACTTATTAAATTATTATTGACGTAGGACCCCATTAAATAAAAACTTTAGCTTTACCTATATTCAAATAGTTTATTTGAATATTAAAAAGCATTACATTGCTGCACAGTACCCGTTACTTCAAATATGTGTTTTCCAACTTCGCTGCTGCTTCTGTATATGACTGCCACATCACCTGTTCCAGTCCACACATTAACTGCACCTCTTGTCTGAGTAATTTTTACAGTGCCATTATGTAGAACCTCTATACCACCTCTAGTTGTTCCTTGAGAAGGTCTTGTTCCATTAAAACTGCATTTTCCAATTGAATATCCCATGATTTTTTTAGTTTAAAGTTATGAGTGTTTGTGATTAAAGAAATTTTGCCTTGATCGAATTGATAGCATCTTTGTATGTTCTGTCTTTGGTTGGAGTTCCAACAGCATTGAACTTCCATTCGCCATTGTGTTTATAAAAAAGCCCAAGTACCATTACTACGTGACCAGCAAATGAAGGCTCTTTCCCAATTGCATAATTTGCAATTACGTTTGTAACTCTTTCATTAGTTCCTTCATAAATTCTAACAGCTGCGTGTGGTATAGTAGAGAAGTCTTGTCCCCTGAAACTAGTAAGGAAAACAGCGATTTTTTCAACGTTGCTCTGTAGACGAGATAAATCGACAGTTACAATTTCATTGTCTAATCCATCATCTCCTCCCTCGTCACCAACTAAATCGTCACCCGAATGTTGCATTGCACCAACACGTGATTCCCATTGCTCACCCCATCCAATTATTTCAACTGTATTTTTGTTGGAATCAAATGAAGCGACATACAAATCTAAGTCAACAGAATCGCCGTTAGGCATTACACCCCAGTTGGCACCAGCACAAAATTTCGTGATGGCTGAACCATTTTCTTTTTTAAGATTTATTTTTTGGCCTTTAACCAAATTTATTGTTGCCATGTTGTTTGGATTTTAAAATGAAAAATTAGCAATATTTATCAACGAACTTTTGCAAACCACCAGCAAAGCCAGTGCCTATAGCTTTGAATTTCCAGGCACCATCTTTTTTATATAATTCACCAAATTCAACAGCGGTCTCGATAGAAAAATCTTCACCTAAATCGTATTTTAAGATTTCTTCGTTTGTTGTTGGATCATAGATACGAACAAATGCATTTCTAACTTGTCCAAAATTTTGCCTTCTTGATTCTGCTTCGTGTATCGTAACTACAAATGTTATTTTCTCGCAACCCGAAGGTAGTTTTGATAAATCAACTTTTATACTTTCATCATCACCGTCGCCTGCACCTGTTAAATTGTCTCCAGTATGCTCAACACATCCTTCTGGACTTTTCAGGTTGTTATAAAAAATAAAATGACTGTCAGACAAAACCTTGCTATTTGCATTGAGCATAAAAGCAGAAGCGTCCAAGTCAAAAGATTGACCTGAGTCAGTTTCGTTGGTGTCCCAACCCATACCAACTACAAATTTTTGTAGCGAGCCGATAGAAGCATTGCCTCCTTTTGTTAAGTTAATTCCCATTTTGATTTATTTTTTGATTTGACAATTGTGGCAAACTTAAGGATTTTTTTTGTTTTATGAAAAAAAACAAAGTCCCCGGTAAAAACCGAGGACTGTCACCGGAAATGGGGGGCAAGACCGGTAATCTCATGGTAATACCATGGGAATATTGTTAGAAAGGCATGGCAAAAAGCTGGTATTCCTGAGGATTTCCGGAGCTTCTTTCAATGATTTCATGCTCTCTCATGTATTTGATATAGGCCCTGGCGGTGCGTTCCTTCACATCCAGGTGCTCCATAACGGCTTTGATTAGATTTTGGTTGGTAATTAGGTGCTTATCTTTAAAAATCGCTGTCGCAGCATCCTTCAACTCGCTGGCTTTGCGCATTTCAGAATCCTCTTTGCTCTTTTCGCCCAGGTAAACATGACGGCCTTCTTCTTTACTCCAGCCAAATTGCATCATAGGTACATCCAAAGGAGATCCGTCTCTCACTTTCAGCGCCTTGATGACACTTGAATTATTGTTCTCATCCTTTTCAATAAGAAGTATTCCGGCTGCCTTGCGTTGAACTTCTGAACCAAGATGTCCCCGTAGTTTCATTCCGGAAGGAGCCATGTGCAATACACAGATAATAACGGTATTGTAGATCGCTGCCATGCGGAATAATTCTTCCACCAACTTCACGGAACTTTCCTCATCGTTTACGGCTCCCAGTAAGTCAGCAATTCCGTCAATCACTACCATGTGTATTCCTCCGTTTTCATAGAAGAATCTGTCCATGGATTCCAGGATCAAGTTCATCCGTTCATTCCTCGATATTCCAACTAGACAGTAGGCTTTGAACCAGGCCGGTGGCTTGCTCAAGCTGGCTCGCTTCAAAATGTAAGTGAGGTTTTTGTAGAGCTGAAATTCCGATTGCTCGGTATCGTAAAGGATAACAGCCTGTTCATCAATGTTCTCTCGTATAGTTGTCCCCAGTGTATCAATGTCAATCCCTTCAGGCTTAATGGCTCCCGATAGAATACCTCCCAGGAAGTTAGTCTTTCCGCTTCCTTCTGAACCTGCTATACAAACCAGGTTTCCCGGTGTCCCAATAGTTACATCATTAATCGTGAGTAATGGCTCCGGAGCTTTAGGAGGATTATCAAAATCAATTTCGCATGAACGCATAACGGCAATGGTATCTTCATAGAGCTGATCCAGCATTTCACGAAACAGCATCATGAGGTCATCCTGGGTGTGTCCCATTTTAAAAAAGTCGGAAATGTCTTTTTCGTTTTTCTCGCCTGATAGAGGCAGACGTAATTTTTTGAGTTGATATTCTTTGAGTGAGGCAATCAGTTTTTCCATGGCTGCAAGTCCGGTGTCATCTACATCGTAGAGCAGTGTAATGTGCTTGAACCGGTAGCTCAATCCACGGATCATGTTCTTTGGTATGTTTGCCGTTTCACTGTTGAAGCAAATAGCAGTCAATCCATGTGAAACGAGACTGAGCACATCCTTCTCGCCACCAGTGATGAAGAGCACATCACCACGAATCGGCAGTTGGTCAAATCCGAACACATAGTTCTCGGTGACTTCACCTGTGTATAAGAATCGGAGTTTAGAATTAGGGCGGTACAACTTCGTGTACCTGCGTCCCTGGTAGCCGAAGATCGGCTCTGTGTCAGTAGTTTCAAGGATGTATTCTTTTCCCTCTTTACCAACACCTGAAAAGCTTTGAATGGAAATCACATGGTACTTATCGAGCACATCCTTGCTGATCCCATACTGTGCCCAGAAGGCAATTTCCTTGGGCGTAAATTCCTTTGCCTGTAAAGGCATTTTCGTTTGGGCTGTTTCAAATCCATCATGAATGGAAGGCAATTGTGCAGCCACTTTTACTTCGCCTTTATTTTCCCGAAGGATGCGATCGAGTTTCTGCTCTTTGTCTTCGAGATTCAGATGCAGCTCCTGGTCAATGATTTCTAGGATCCGGATAAAATCTTCTTTGTCATCACAGCTCAATCCAAAAACCTTACTCACGAAAAAGAAGCAATCACCACTGAATTCGGCATCACCGAAATCTTTGAATTTGTAAGTCCTGGATTTCTTATCCAGGTAGATGTAACAGGATGCCTTGGTGTCGTTGTAAAATGGGCTCTTGAATGACTTTTCAATCTTGGTAAACTTGCTTCCCAGGAAGTGTTTAAAAACATCTAAGCCACCATTGGTAAGGTTAAGGATAGAATCTTTGTTCAATGACATGTAGTTTCTTAGTTTAAGAGTTATAAAATGGATTTCTTTGCTGGCTTGTAGTTCTTTTCGACATACTTCAGCATGTCGGCCATAATCAGTCTGCGCTGACGCCCGACATAGGTGTAGGGGATTACTCCATCACGCATGAGAATGTAGAGCTTGGCTCTTGACATGCCCAGGAATTTGGAAGCATTCTTTACATCCAGGTACTTGAATTCCGAATTTGGCTCTTTAACTTTTGTACTAATTTCATTGAGCTTTTTTTCAACCTTTTCAAGTCTTTCCACCAAGGACTTGATGACTGCATTCTCATTATTTTGTTGGGTATTCCACATAGCTGCCGATTTATTTCGGCTGCAAGACTAGCGAGAAGAATCCGGTTGATTATTGTACTACAATTGTACTACAATAAGATTTTTTTTAGCCCTTCTTGTTGCAATACGTAATGAATGCATCCAGTAATTCTTTGATGTAAGGACTACTCTCGATTTTACGATTTTTTGCTGCTGTAAGTGAAGAATCCAGGTTGCCTATTTGAATATTGAAAAACCACATTAAAAGTCCGAAAAACTCTTTCCTGGTTAATTTACTCTTGGAGGTTGAAGTGATTGCATTGCTTTCATAGACGGCAATAAAAAGCTCGATAAAATCGACCTTATCTCGTTTCCAACGAATGAGGGTTGATCCGCTGCCTTTAGGGAATAAAGAAAGCTGTCCGGATAGATAGGCTGACAACTCTTGTTTTGTGGGAAGGATTGAATCCGGATCATGAATGATTGGGGTATTTCTTGGCAGGCAGAATTTATTGATGTGCAAGATTCGATGCCTGAACAATTCCTCCAGCATTTCCAGAATCTTATACTGAACCGAAAAATAATTCAGGATTTTTTTTTATTGCCTCATCCTGTGTGAGCTCATAGGTTGTGGACTTTTGAAGCTCAACACGATGAAGTAAAACATCGACATTGTCTTTGGGAAAATACCGTTGTCGAAATTCCTTTACCTCAAAGCTGGCCATATCAAAGTCTTTTTGGAGCTCCTGTGGCACATTGGAAGGGGATTGAAGAAGATCATCGGCCAGTTGTTTTACCGGGGCGTAAAGGCCGTAGAGATGATTTTCTAGACTGGTAGTTGAATGATGTCCGTTGAATTCAATTTCGTGTGAATCATCAAATTCAAAAAGATTGACCTGTTTTCGGAGGGTTCTTCGGCCTACCTGAATCCTCGCTGTTTTTAGTTGTTCTAGGACAACGGTTAAGTTTTCTTTCATTTTTTAAATTGTTTGAATAGTTGATATTAAGCATAACTGATAAAATTGCGAGATGTTACCCGGAAAACCATGGTGTTTTCCTCCTCGAAATCGGGTGAAATCACCATGTGGCAAATGGCAAGGGTATATATATATACCTTGCCATCTGCCACCCTAGATATGATTTCAAAAAATGCAAAAAATGCTGCCAAAAAATCTCTGGGTTTTAGTACTTGTACTAATGAAAAAAGAAAATGAGGGGATAGCCTTAGATGCAAATGTTCATTTGTTCATTGTTCATCTGTTCACCCTGTCTTATTTGAGCAAATGGAGTGGATGATCCAGCAGAAAAAATCAATCGATCTTTACAAAATCGTTGAGAACATTTTTGGGTTCATTCTGAATTGATTTTCAAAAGAAACCATTATATTTGCACTACCTGAATGAGACACAAGTAGTTCAGTCAAGCCCCCCAAATGGGTTGCTTGGTTTCTACCGGGGTTTCTAGGGTGAATAAGTTGATTTAAATTATTGAATATAAAGACGTTGGAGAGCGAAGTTCATAATCCTCTCTCTCCGCCAAAGCAAAACTAAATGCCACCCAACGGGTGGCATTTTTCAATTATGTCTGCGCCAAGCTTGCTAGAGCGCAAGACGAAAATGAAAAATGCAACAGGCCGAAGGCCTGGCATTAAGTTTTGCGTTGAAGCTCCCCCCCGAGGGATCACGGTGAAGTAAAGCGAAGCAGGCTTCACTGTACTCCCTGATCCAGCGAATTTTCTATGGCAACCATGCAAGTTCCCTTGCAAAGGGTTGGCAGGAAAATAAAAATAACCCGAAGGGTTTGGTTTTGCTTTGAAGCCCCACAAAAGATTAATACGAAAATGGCTTTTAATAATTGGGGTTTCGTTTCACCGTTATTGATTGAATACCGTTCTACTTCTATTTAATCCGTTGAATATTGCTTCCCGAATTTGGCTGGTCAATCAAACTCCTATGTTTATATAAACTTTACCTCAATTGGTGGGCTGATATGCGGATGTGTAATAGATGTAACTGATCCTGCTTTTGAGTCACGCCACCTTTGCATAAACTTTAAAACTTAAAATCATGAAAAAGATATCAGGATATTTAGTGGTGCTTGTCACCGGTATGATGTTAATCTCCTTCTCTTCGTGCTTTGAAAAGGATACTACACAGCCCGTTACATTAAGTGCACAGGAAGCAAACGATTTGCTGTTTATTCGTGAGGAAGAAAAGCTGGCGATGGACATTTATACATATGCGTATTCGTTGTATGGAAATGTAGCGTTTGGCAATATTTCTTCCAGTGAAAGTACACATACTAATAGAGTACTTTCATTGATAACAAAGTATAGTCTCGCTGATCCTGTTGGAAACAATCCTGCCGGGGTTTTCACAAATCCTGATTTGCAGCTGTTGTATAACCAACTGAAAGCGAAAGTGGATAGTTCGGAATCAAGTGCATTATATGTAGGAGCTACTATTGAAGATTTAGATATATTTGATTTGAACCGGCTCGAGAAAAACACTCAGAAAACCGATATCCTGAATGTGTATGCTGCTCTAAAGTGTGGATCACGGAATCATATACGGGCCTTCGTTGGACAATTAGGCACATATACCCCACAATTCTTATCTATGGAAGAGTATCTGCTTATTATTCAGGGCGAACACGAACAGTGTGGCCGGTATCTTTCGAAGTAGAATCTGATGTAATGCTGGTATAAACTTTCTCATGTACATTTACTCATAAATTGGGTGACTGAAGATGTTCAGGCAACCGATAGGTGTAATTGTCGTCTGCATATAAAAGCCTTCAACATGAGAACTAAATTGTTTACACTACTAGGGATGATTCTTGCCTTAACTAGTCAGGCCCAGTTCATCCAGCAACTCACCGTAGTTCCTGCCAACCCCACCACCACAGATCATATACAGGTAATCGTTGATGCCGGTTTTCCGTCCGGTTCATGCGATGAACATACTCAGATGGGTGGCTTCGTGAATGCTTCCAGATATGATGCTTCCACGTTGCATTGTCTGGGTATGTTATCTTTTATCTGTTATGATGCCGATACTTTTGATCTGGGTGTGCTCACTGCTGGTAATTATACTTTTTTCGTGACGGTAGATGCCGGTGGTTATCCTGCTCCTTGTACCCCTGGTATAGTGCCGGGACCGATGGACTCAATCAGCTTTACTGTTTCTACCGTTACCGGACTACCGCTGTTGGGACCCGAAAGATTTGAAGTTTATCCGAATCCGGTTTCAGATAAGTTGAGCATTAAATCTTATCAGTACTTTGAGTCCGGTCTTTTTATTGTTTATGATGCTACAGGCCGTGAGTTATTTACTTCAGCCATAGGGAAGGACGGTACAGTGAATGTAGGCGCTTTGTCTGCCGGAACTTATTTTATACAATATGTTAACGGTTCTTCCAGATCTGCCTTTGTCAGGTTTCTTAAAAACCCGTAGTTGTGTAACAATTATAGCTGTCATTGGCTATCAGGGACGCTACTTTTGTAAAAAAAAGAGAAATGACTGGCAAAATTGAGACATCTACCATTATTGATGTTCGAAATCCCTGGGAGTTTGATGGTGCACATGTGGTGGGTTCATTGAATATACCATTGCATGACTTACCATCACGGATTGAAGAAATAAGGGTCATGCAAAAGCCCATTATCCTATGTTGTGCTTCAGGAAACCGCAGTGGGCAGGGAGCGATGTTCCTGAAAGAGCAGGGGATTGAAGAGGTGGTGAATGGTGGTTCCTGGCTGGATGTTAATGGATTAGTATAGATTAGGTGGATAAGTAGAGGTGCGTAGACCATATAGGTGTACGCACCTGTTTTTTGGGAATGCTGACGCCGGCATTCATTTTTTTCTTTTTTTGCGCTAAAATGAAGCAGATCATCCCAGAACATAAATGGCCGGCAGACTCACTGGAATTATTGTTCCTCCAACGTCTGAATCAGGCTATTGCCATTCTCAATGATGAGTTTGAGCCGGTTTTTCTAAATGAAAAAATGCAGCAGTTGATCAATCATGATCGATCGTATTTTCATCAGCAACTCACAGCGTATTATGATGCGGATCCGCTTCGGACTACATCGGTAACTGCTTTTCCGGAGAAGTTGGAAATCATACATGGGGCTTTGCGAACGACATTGCAGGTAAATAGAGTTGTTTCAGGTGATCAGCCGGAAGGATACTTTATGGTTCAACAGGAATCAATGGAGGAAATCATTCAACAACTGGATGAAGCCACAGCTGAGAAAAACTTCTACCGCACCATACTCGATAATATGCCTGCGGATATTGCTGTTTTTGATGATGAGCAGAAATACCGTTACCTTAATCATCATGCTATAAAAAATGACGAAATACGCGAATGGCTGATCGGGAAGGATGATTTTGATTATGTAGTGCGTCGGAATTTACCCCTGTCGCTTGCTGAAGCCCGCAGAGCAAGATTTAATCACTTTAAAGCTTCCGGATTGAAGCAATATTCATTTGAGGAGACCATTGAACGCAATGGGGAGAAAACAACCAATTTGCGGATCATGCGCGCTGTTCGTCATCCCAATGGTGCGTTTAATTTTGCATTAGGCTATGGGTTGAATATAAATCAGCTGAAAGATTACGAGAGCAAAATAAAAAATCAGGAAATCGCTATTGAAGTATCAACAGATGGGATCGCAATTCTGAATGATAAAGGTGAATATACTTACCTGAACGATGCACATGTGAAGATGTATGGTTTTGAGAAGGAAGAAGAACTCCTTGGAAAGACCTGGCGAGAGTTATATCACCCACAGGAGATAGCCCGCATTGAGAATAGTATTTTTCCTGAGATGACTCTCACCGGTACATGGAGTGGTGAAACAACCGGATTCAATCAGAAAACGGGCAAGGAGATTCACACAGAAATTTCGTTGACATTTTTGCCGGACCGCGGATTGGTGTGTATTTGCCGTGATGTGACTGAACGTAAACTGAGGGATCAGAATTTCAGACAGCTTGCGGTAGTGGCAGCGAAAACCGGAAGTATGGTTATTATAACCGACGCGGCAGCAAGAATTGAATGGGTGAATGAAGCATTTCTGCAGCGTACCGGGTATACCTTTGAAGAAATCGCGGGTAGATACCCCGGTGATTTTTTAAATGGGCCGGATACTGATGAAGCTGTGATCGGACAGATTCGGGATGCTATTCATAGAATGACTCCATTCTCCGGAGAAAAGCTTTCGTATATGAAAGATGGAAGTAAAGTCTGGTTCTATCTGAATTCAACTCCGGTTTTTAATGAAAAAGGTGAACTGGCCAATTGGGTGTCGGTAGAAACGGATATCACCTTGTTGAAAGATGCGGAAGAGCGGATTAAAATTGCCCTCGACAAAGAACGTAGGTTGTCTCAGCTTAAATCCAGATTTGTCAGCATGGCTTCGCATGAGTTCAGAACACCACTGGCCGGCATCATGACGAGCATCGATCTGGTGAGGATTCTGATGGAGCGTGGAAGGCAGAATAACGATGTGAGGATTGAGTTTCATCTGGAAAGGGCGATGGAGGAGATTGACCGGATGACAGAGATTATGGACAATATTCTCTTGTTTGGCAAGATGCAGTCAGATCGCATTCCGTTTAACCCGGCTGATCACGATTTCTGTGAATTCATTCGTACACAATCTGCCGATTTCCGGTTGAGATTTCCGGAGCATCAGATTCAGATTAGTTCTAATCAGCCTGTGATCATGGCTAATTTTGATGAGAAACTGATGGGGCATCTGATCTCCAATATCCTTCACAATGCCTTCAAATACTCGCCCAATGACTCCAAAGTGATGATTACTGTTGAAGGACATGCCGACGTCTTTAAAGTAGTGATAGCTGACCACGGTATCGGAATTCCTGAGGCCGAACAGGAGCATCTTTTCACAACATTCTTCAGGGCATCGAATACCGAGAATATCTCCGGTACAGGCATGGGACTGGTAATTGTAAAACAATTTGTTGAAATTCATAGCGGGAAAATAGAAATTCAAAGCCGGGAATCAGAGGGCTGTAAAGTCATTCTGGAATTCCCCCGACGTTAATAAGATGAAAAAAATTCTGATCATTGAAGATGAGGAAATTCTGCGTCAAAACCTGCGGGATATCCTGAACCTTGAGGGATTTGATGTACACGTGGCGTCCAATGGTATGGATGGACTGGATCTTTTTCAGGTGTTAAATCCTGATCTTGTTTTGTGCGATATAAAAATGCCGAAGATGGATGGTTATGAAGTGCTCCGGTCCATTCGGGAATTGCCGGGCGGACTCACAGCTGCGTTCATTTTTCTTTCTGCCAAAGTTGAGCATGAGGATATTCGCAGTGGAATGAACCTGGGAGCCGATGACTATCTTCTCAAACCGGTTACGCGTAAAGACCTGGTGAACGCCATCAATAACCGCCTTGAAAAAAATGAACGGTTGCTGCGTGAAATTCAGCAACGAATCGATGAAACCGTAAACGGACATCTCGTATTCGGACCGGATGAAATACAATCTATCCTCTCCATGCTCACTAAGATGGAATTGAAAGTACTTCATCTTGTGGCACAGGAGAAAACCACTTCAGAGATTGGCGAAACATTGTTTATCAGCCCTAAAACTGTGGAAAATCATCGCCATGGTATCAGTAAAAAGCTTAATCTTAAAGGTGGACACAGTGTTTTAGCCTTAGCCTTGAAAATTAAACCATACCTGCTAGCCAGAAATACCTGCAATCCCTCAAATTGAGCCGGGTAAAAACAAGTTTAACCTATTTTTGTTTACAGAACATGGATCAGGTAATTCTTGTTGACGAACACGATCAGGAAATCGGTACGATGGAGAAATTAGAAGCTCATCGTAAAGGCGTATTGCACCGCGCGTTTTCTGTTGTCCTTTTTAATGATAATGGTGAAATGCTTTTGCAGCGAAGAGCATCGCATAAATACCATTCTGGTGGATTGTGGACCAATACCTGTTGTAGTCACCCGCAACCGAGCGAGTCGGTGGTTGAAGGTGCACGGCGACGCCTGAAGGAAGAACTCGGTATTGTTATCGATGAATTGACAGTCGTTGATCATATTCTTTATAAAGTTGAATTTGAAAATGGTCTTACTGAACATGAATATGATTATGTTTTGACCGGTAAATGGAATGATGACCCGGACTTGAATTTACAGGAAGCAGATGCTTTTCGCTGGATTACCTTAACAGCACTTTCAGAAGAAGTGAGCAAAGAACCAGAGAAGTTTACATACTGGTTTCGCTACCTCATCACGCATCAACTTTTAAAGTAATTAGTTTGGCACGGTTTTTTAAATTGTCTTTTCGGGTTATTTGTTGAACATCGGGAAAGTAAGATTTTCTCTTACTTATGGCATGTGACATCATGTAATGATTTTACCGTTTCATAGGCCGAAAGGCCGTTGAATGGCCATTTCTGTGGTCGTCGTGTTTTTTCTTACAGGAATTTGGCATTGAATTCCTGCTGTGAATTGAATTTACGTATTGAAATACAGTTATTTACGTTTGTTTTTTGGAAGGGCATTGGTGTTCTTTCTTACATCGCAAAGAGTGGGGTTTATTCTGCCGGATTAAGGCCTTTACACGCGCCTAGATTTGTTTTTGCCATAAAAGTATTCCTGTGAAATTGAAGCAACTAACAGGGACGCAGAAACGAAAAACCCAATACTATGAGCCGACTGTTACACAAGTGGATTCTGATTGCAGCAGCCCTGCTGTTTCTCCTGGGGGGAGAAGAGGTCAGGGCGAGCCATGCAATGGGAGCCGATCTGACGTATGAATGCCTTGGGGGTAATACATACAAAGTGCGTCTTTCTTTCTATCGCGATTGTATCGGAATTAATGCCCCGGCAAACGTGTACATTAATATCCGTTCAGCCAGTTGCGGACAAAATCTGGGCGTAACCTGTTATCCGATTCCCGGTACCGGGCAGGAGGTAACTTATTTATGTCCTACCGCAACCAGCACCTGTAACGGTGGAACATTCACCGGCATTCAGGAATGGATTTATGAAGGCGTGGTGACACTTCCCATGCAATGTACTGATTGGCAGTTTTCATATAATCTCTGCTGCCGTAACGCAGCGATTACAACGATTACCAGTCCCGGCTCAAATACTTTCTTTATCTACGCAAATCTGAATAATACGTTAAGTCCTTGCAACAGCTCCCCCACATTTTCCAATAAACCAGTTCCGTTTGCCTGTCTAGGTCAGCAGTTATGTTTTAACCATGGTGCAGTAGATGCCGATGGTGATTCGCTTGTTTATACACTGGTGAATCCCAAACAAACGGCTACAACTAACGTTTCATACATCAATCCTTACAATGCTGCTAATCCGCTGGCTTCATCGCCGGCTTTGCAGTTTAATACCGCAACCGGAGATATTTGTTTTACTCCAACTCAGCTGCAGGTTACTGTAATGGCGGTGTTGGTACAGGAGTACAGAAACGGAGTGCTGATTGGTTCGGTTGTTCGCGATATTCAGATTACCGTTTTAAATTGTACTAATGATCTTCCTACCTTGACAGGAATCAATGGAACCAATGATTTTGACATGACGGTTTGTGCCAATGATAGTTTTTGCTTTAACATCTATTCCAATGATCCGAATGCCGGACAGAATCTAACGCTGGTTGCGAATAACGGAATTCCCGCAGGTACGTTTACTTCAGCAGGTAGCCCGCATCCAACCGGAACTTTCTGCTGGAAACCGCTTACATCTGATATCAGTAACAACCCGTATTGCTTTACGGTGAGAGTGAACGACGATGCCTGTCCGTATTTTGGAGCCAATACGTATTCATATTGTATCACTGTTACCGGAATCATCGTTGATGCCGGTCCTGATCAGTACATAGCCTGCAGCGATCTGGCAACAATAACTGCCAATGCTACCGGCGGAAATGCGCCCTATACTTATTTATGGAGTAACGGATTTACAGGCCCGACTCAAACAGTACCCGTTGGAACGTATGTGGTTACCGTTAGTGATGGCACCTGCAGCAGTACAGATACTGTTCAGGTGCTGAGTGCATTTCAGCCAACTGCTGCTTTCTCGTGGACCGGTGCCTGCGTCAACAGCACAGTGCAGTTTACCGACTTAAGCAGCACACCGGGCGGTATGCAGTTCTGGACCTGGGATTTCGGAGATGGTACAGGCTCTTCTTTGCAGAATCCGAGTCATAATTACCCGGGCCCCGGAACCTATAATGTCACATTGATTGTTGAGAATGTTTACGGATGTCAGGATACATTGACACTTCCGCTGGTGATCAGTCCGTTACCGGTTCCTTCATTTACAGTGGATACAGCCTGTGCCGGTTCGGTGATCAATATTACCAATACCAGTACACCTCCGGGTGCTTCCTGGCAATGGACATTCAGTAATGGATCCACTTCAACTTCTCAGAACCCATCCGTCGTTTTAGGCGGACCCGGCACATATACTGGAACACTGGTAGTAACGGATTCTTCCGGTTGCACCGATTCCATCATGCAGAACATTGTCGTTAATCCGCAACCGGTAGCCGGCTTTACAACATCGGCTCCCAATGGCTGTCAGAGTATGCCGGTTTCATTTACAAATACATCTACCGGAGGAATAAGTTACTGGTGGAGTTTTGGTGATGGAGATACGTCTGTATTGCAAAATCCTACTCATGTTTTCTCTAACAATGGTACGTATACGGTTACGCTCATTGTTACGAATGCAAGCGGATGCAGTGATACATTGCAGCAATCCATTCAGGTAAATGGTCCGCCACTGGTTTCGGCTGGTCCGGATATTACCATTTGTATGGGTTCAAATGCTGTGATCACTGCCAGTGGTGGCGTGTCTTATAACTGGTCTCCCGGAAACCTCAGCGGTGGAACGATCTCTGTTTCTCCAGGTTCCAATACAACCTATACGGTAATCGTTACTGATGCAAACGGTTGTACAGGTGTTGATACCGTAAATGTGAATGTAAATCCATTGCCCACACCTACGGTCAGCCCGAATGTGAGTATCTGTCAGGGTCAGTCAGCAACATTGATCGCAGGTGGCGGATTGACCTATAGCTGGAATCCTTCCGGCAATACGAATGATACGATTACGGTTTCGCCGGCTTCTTCTACCACCTATGCTGTAAACGTGGTGGATGCAAACGGATGTCAGGCAACTGCTTTCGTGAATGTTACTGTAAATCCCAATCCTGCCATTAATTTACCGGCCGGTGTGTTTATTTGCAGCGGTGTAAATGCGACCCTGAATCCCGGCGCAGGTACCTCATATAGCTGGAGTACCGGTGCTACTACGCAAACCATCTCTGTCAGCACTCAAGGGAATTATACCGTAACCGTAACCAATGCCAATGGCTGTACTGCAACTGCAACCACACAGGTGACTGTAGGAGGGCAGGTGATCAGTAATAATATCACCACATCTATTTGTCAGGGACAATCCACTACACTGGATGCCGGTTATACCGGATTAACCTATGCATGGAGTAACGGCGCCACAACCCAAACGATTTCGGTGAGTACAGCCGGTGTCTATTCTGTAACGATCACAGATGCCAACGGCTGTACAGGCACCATTGCCAATACTGTTCAGGTGAATCCATTACCGCAGGCTGCATTTACTCCGCAAGACGAATGTCTCAATGATACCGTTTTCTTTAATGATGCATCCTTTGTGAATGGAGGAACAATCACAGCCTGGAGCTGGGATCTTGGCGATGGAAATATCTCCTATGCCCAGAACCCGACGCATGTATATTCGAATCCGGGAGCATATCCTATTCAGCTGACCGTTACTTCTTCCGACGGATGTACATCCACGTTAGCTGATACACTGAATATTTATCCGATTCCGGTAGCCGCATTCGCGGTAACACCGGGTTGCGTATATTCTTCAATTGCATTTACCAATCAGTCAACAGTTGGTTTTGGTAACATCACCAGCTGGAACTGGACATTCGGTAATGGGCAAACCAGCACAGGACAGAATCCGCAGACCAGCTATACGACGGCAGGAAATTACAATGTGACCCTGGTGGTTTCAACTCCGGGAGGATGTGCGGACACACTGACTTCAATTGTGCCTGTGTATCCGCAACCTGATTTGTCATTCACTTCAACGCCTACCACCATTTGTCAGGGCGGTTCAGTGACACTTAACAATACCAGTACTTCATCCAATGGATTGATTTCTTCCTTCCAGTGGAGTTTTGGAAACGGCCAAACCTCAACGGCCAATACACCAACAGTTGTTTACAATACAGCGGGTACGTATAACATCACCTTAATTGGAACAACCGTTCACGGATGTTCTGATACCTTGTATCAGCCGGTTACTGTAAACGCTCCGCCCAATGCAGATGCCGGATCAGCACAATCTATCTGTCTCGGTCAATCGGCTACGCTGAATGCCACCGGCGGTGTTTCCTACGTGTGGACACCGGGCGGATCAACTGCGTCATCACTGACCGTTAGCCCCTCATCTGGGGGATGGTATTCCGTTGTGGTGACGGATGCCAATGGTTGTTCGGCGCGTGACAGCGTTTACCTGACGGTGAAACCATTGCCGCTGGTCAATGCAGGGCCCGATAAAACGCTTTGTCTGGGAAGTACGGTAACACTTACCGGTAACGGTACAGGAAGCTTTTCCTGGAGCCCCGGAGGAGCTACTACCGCGAATATCACCGTGTCTCCGGCAACCACCACGAATTATATTCTGACAATTGTTGGCGCAAATGGCTGTACGAAGAAAGATACGGCGCGTGTAGTGGTGAATCCCTTGCCGGTGGCCAATGCAGGCCCGGATAAGGTCATTTGTTACGGCGCTACCACAGGACTAACTGCCTCAGGTGGTGGTACCTATTATTGGCAGCATAACGGAGCTACCGCTGCAACGGTTTATGTGAACCCTCTGGTGGCATCTTCGTATGTGGTGACCGTTACAAACAGCTACGGTTGTACGGCAAAAGATACGGTAGCTGTGTCGATTAATCCCACGCCGGCCGTAGCAGGAGGAAATGCTTTCTTCTGCACCGGATACAGTGCCACGCTGAATGCCGGAAACGCCGGTATGAGCTATTTATGGTCACCAGGCGGAGATACAACGCAATCGCTGATTGTGACAGCTGCTGGACAATACAGCGTAGTGGTCACAAACGGTTTCGGATGTCAGGGGTCGGGAACCTTCAATGTAAGTGAAGGTGGTACCGGTTTGTCGTCCAACCCGATTAACATTATTGAATGCCAGGGCGTGAATGTCCTGCTGGATGCAGGTAATCCGGGCATGACGTATCAATGGTCAACCGGTGCGACCTCTCAAACCATCAGTGTAAATTCCACCGGAGTATATTCAGTGACTGTTACTGATCCGGGTGGATGTTCGGCTGATTTCACAAACAATGTTACGATCCAGCCGGTTCCTGTAGCAGCATTCACCACCAGCAATGCCTGTCTGGGTGCTGCAACAACCATTAACAATACTTCCTCCATTGCCAGCGGAAATATCATCACCTGGTCATGGGATCTGGGAAATGGAATGTTATCATCCTCACAAACGCCTTCGGTGAGCTATACCAGTGCGGGAACATATCCCGTAACGCTTATTGCTATATCGGGATTCGGATGTTCGGATACCCTTACCGGTAGTGTGCAGATAGACCCATTGCCAACTGCTGCGTTTACTGCTGCTGATGTATGCGAAGGAAGCGCCATTCAATTCAATGATGGCTCTACGGTTGCACCGGGAACAATTGCCGGCTGGACATGGGATTTTGGTGATGGAGATACTGCATCGGTACAAAATCCGCAGCACCTGTATGCAGTTGCCGGTGACTATCTGGTCACGTTGATTTCAGAAACCGGTTCAGGCTGTAAAGATACAATACAGGGAACGGTTACGATAGATCCTATGCCGGTTGCCGACTTCAATGCCAATGATGTATGCGAAGGAGATTCGGTGCAATTCACCAACCTTTCGCAGGTAGTAAATGGATTTATTTCAGATGTTAACTGGGATTTCGGCGACGGAACCACCAGCACGGTGAATGACCCTGCTCACTACTATGCAAACCCGGGAGCCTACACAGTTATTCTGCGTGTGGGATCTGATCAGGCTTGCGAAGCAACCGTGTCAAGAACTGTAAATGTAAATGCAAAACCGATAGCCGATTTCAGTATTCCGCCTGCATGTCTTGAGTCTGCCTCAGGATTTAATGATCTCTCTGCGATATCATCAGGAAATGTGAGCGGATGGTATTGGGAATTCGGTGATGGATCATTCTCTTCACAACAGTCTCCTTCACATACCTATGCTGCTGACGGAACATATACAGTGACATTGGTAGCGACTTCTGATCATGGATGTTCAGATACCGCCAGTCGCCAGAGTACAGTGAACCCGTTGCCGGTAATGGGATTTGAGGTAAATGATGCCTGTTTCGGTTCGTCGGTGGTGTTTACGGATACTTCGGCAGTGGCAGGAGGAACCATTACCGCATGGCAATGGAATTTCGGTGATGGCAACAGCTCTTCAGTGCAGACACCGAGTCATACCTATGCAACTACCGGTAACTTTAATGTACAGCTGATTGCAACAACCAGTTCCGGATGTACCGATACCCTCCAGAAATCGGTGAATGTGTATCCTGTGCCAACAGCGAACTTCAGTGCGAATGATGTATGTCTGAACGGTCAAACATTCTTCACCGATCAGTCGACGATTACCGGTGGCGGTAACTTCAGTTATTCATGGAATTTCGGCGACAATACCAGTGATACACTGATGAATCCTCAGCATATCTATTCAACAGCCGGCACGTACATGGTTAATCTTTCCATTACTACACCTTTTGGCTGCTCAGCGGCCATCAGTAAATCGGTCACAGTACATCCGTTGCCCGTAGCCGATTTCACAGCCGGTAACGTTTGTCTGAATTTCCCTGTACAGATCAATGATAATTCCTCCATCACGCCCGGATCAATTACAGGTTGGTCGTGGGCATTGGGCGATTCCGCAGTCAGTACAGCGCAAAACCCGACACATTTCTATACACAGCCAGGTTTCTACACTGTTTCACTTACGGTGATGTCGGATCAGGGATGTTTCGCGAACAAAGTAGATTCTATCGAAATTTATGCGCCGCCAACTCCTGCACCAGTTGCAGGAACAGGTTGTGTAAATGATAACATAGCCTTTGCAGATACCAGTACCGGAGCGAATAACACAATTGTTACCTATGATTGGGATTTCGGCAACGGATCGGTTTCGTCAGCAACAACTCCTTCGTCCGTATATACTGCAGCTGGATCCTATACAGTAACGCTTACAACCATTAACAGCAATGGTTGCCGTGCTTCCAATACTGTGAATGTAGATGTGAGTCCTTTGCCGAATGCCTCGTTCACTGCCGGAACTGCATGTCTGAACACTCCTGTACAGTTTACCAGTACTTCAACCATTGGCACCGGCACCATTTCCGGTTATTCCTGGGATTTCGGCGATGGAGGTGGTATCTCTTCATTACAGAACCCTCAATATGCCTATGCACAGCCGGGTACCTATACCGTTACACTCATTGTAACAAGCGGTGATGGATGTAACGATACCATTACAGGACAAGTAATTGTAAATCCGCTGCCGGTGGCAAATTTCACAGCACTGAATGCGATTGGTTGCGGACCATTGCTTGTTCAGTTCAATGATTCGTCGTTCATCAGTTCAGGAAATATAGTGGCTTGGGACTGGGACTTCGGCGATGGCGGAACTTCCAATGCACAGGATCCGACGCATACATATACCACCAGTGGAAACTATCCTGTTACATTGATAGCCACCTCTGATTCAGGATGTACCAATACCATCACCATCAACAATGCGGTGAATGTATATCCCGGACCTATGGCTGAATTTGAACCGGATCCTGCATTACAAACGATCCTCAATCCGAACTTCGACTTCATCAATATGTCGAATGGAGCGCTTACGTACTATTGGACATTTGGCGATGGCGGAACATCAGCGGCTTTTGAGCCCTCACATGCATATGCCGATACAGGCAATTATATGGTTACCTTAACTGTAACCAATGCCTACGGTTGCTGGGATACTGTATCTCATCCTGTCAGAGTAGATCCGATCTTCTCCTGGTGGATACCGAATGCATTCACTCCGAATGGCGATGGCAAAAACGAAGGATTCAATGTCAAAGGTGAATACATTGTAAATGTAGAGCTGACTATCTTCAACCGATGGGGTGATAAAATCTTCTATAGCGAAGGTAAGGAAAACGAAGACTGGGATGGAAGTATCATCGGCAGCGAAATTAAGGCCCAGGAAGGCGTGTATGTTTATACCGTGAGAGTTGAAGATGTCTGGGGCCATTACCACGAAAAGATTGGCCATGTGAGTTTGGTGAGATAGTTTTACTCCTCCATGCCATCCTCACGGCGTGTGGATGGCATGGAGTAAATTAGTATATTAATGTGTTAGTTCCGAAAGTTTTGTAATCCGGGCTTTTCTATCAGAGAGTAGGAGGTTAAAAGATTGTAGGGAAATTCAAAGGTGCGACTATTAAATTTATCCGCGTCATCTTTGTTCTTTTTGTTTCGCTTTTGAACAATGCTGTTTAGTTGTCAATAATGTCTGAAATTCTCATGGGCATCATTCCATCACCACCAGTTTCTTCGCACTCCTTTCATACCCGCTCCTTACTACGGCTGTGTACACTCCTTCACTCAACCGCGGAAGTTCCACCAACTGCAATGTGCTCCAGGGTGGTAAATTCATTTTATACACCAGCTGACCGGTAATATCATACACCTCAAAGATGCCTGAATTGTTTTCCGGGAGCAGGTAGATGATTTTAACCGGACCATCAGCAACAGGATTGGGTGAAATCCCGAAATGAAAATCATGCTGTTGTTCCTCAATTCCCACACCCAGCGTATCACATACACTACCCACTACTGGACCCAAATTGTAATTGGGATGGTTGGGGACCGCACGACCATGACGATAGGTAGTTAAATCAACTGCATGTTGCTGCAAATCACATGCTGTACCGGCACTATCCGGATAATTCATTTCATGAATATGTTGAACGGAGCTACCGCTTGTGATGTAAATTTTTCCGTTGGCTGCCAAGTACATATTCCAAAACGAGGTGGCACAGCAAGCCTGGCCAGGGGGAGATATGTAACCATCGTAATTGGCTATAGTATCAACCGTTAAACTATCCGTATTAATCTGAAACACTTTGGAGCTAGAACAAGCATATAAATTATTCCCTGATGCACTAAAAGCAGTTCCCCATAAATAACTACCATAGGTTAGTTGGATGGAGGTGTCGTTGTAGATGTTTCCAGTGCATCTGTCGAAATTCGCGGTAATTAAATAACTATCATGACTAATTGAATCATAAGCAGTATACGCAAATCGATCACCATCATTATTAAATGGAATTTGAGATGAACTATTCCAAGTATAATGAGCATTGTAAAGAGTTTGTGAAGAAACAATATTCCCGTTGTAAGTTAAAAGTATTTTATAAATTTTGCTTGAATTGTGCTTAGTTATAACGATCCACCAATCACGTCCGTTTGCATGTTTTACACAGCCAATCCCCCAATTCAAAGTATCTTCCAGTATAATTTCATTTTTATTGGTAACGCCTCCTAAACCGCTGTCTAACTGAATATCAACTATGGTTTTGTATAACTGGAATGCTGGATAACCCGCTCCAAATTGATCTTGAGAATGATGCACTAACGAAAATAAATTACTATCTGTGGAATTCGGTAAAAATACTGCATTTGCTGTCATTGGAAGCCCAAACTGCCAAGAAGAAGCACCTGTGCCAGGATTCAATCCTGCTCCGTTCATCATAGTATCATTATTTGCATTCGCAATCCAAATACCGTTGGTACTCATTAGGAAATCCCCATGTGAATTACAAATGGTAGCCTCGGTACCAAGGAATGGCATTTTCCGGTACTCAATTGAATGCAAATAGCTGCTGGAGTCAAATACTATTCTTCCTTTAGGATCTTGAGAAAAAAAATAGCTACCAAGTAACCACACATGATTATAATAACTTTGCGCCAGCAACTTGCCGGAAGCAAATAAAATAAATCCGATGATGATAAATGCCTTTTTCATCGGATGATTGCCAGTTTCTTCGCACTCCTTTCATACCCGCTCCTTACCACTGCCGTATACACTCCTTCGCTCAAGCTTGGTAAATCAACATACTGCAACGTACTCCAGGGTGGTAAATTCATTTTATATACGAGCTGACCGGTAATATCATACACTTCAAAAACGCCTGATTTGTTTTCCGGGAGCAGGTAAATGATTTTAACCGGACCATCAGCAACAGGATTGGGTGAAATCCCGAAATGAAAATCATGCTGCATTTCCGGCAATCCAACTCCTAGGGTATCACATACACTACCTACCACAGGGCCTAAATTGTAATTAGGGTGGTTGGGTACAGCACGCCCATGACGATAAGCGGTTAAATCAACTGCATGCTGTTGCAAATCACATCCCGTTCCAGCACTATCCGGATAATTCATCTCATGGATATGCTGGACCGAGCTACCGCTTGTGATGTATATTTTTCCGTTGGCTGCTAAATACATATTCCAAAAGGAGGTGGCGCAGCAAGTCTGGCCTGGGGGAGATATGTAACCATCGTATGATGCAATAGTATCTGCAATATAATTTGTTAAATCAATTTGATATACTTTACTACTGCTGCAAGAATAAACATATGAAGTAGATGGACTGAAACACAATCCCCAGCCAATTCCACCACTTGATACATCTACCTCGTTGGGGTTAGAAAAACTTCCAGAACATCGGTCAAAATCTAAAATTTGAACAAAATTATCAGTTACCGTACCACCATCCGTTTTGCTAGTGACAAATTTTGTTCCATCTGGTGAGAAACACAATTGACGAGTACTACCAATTGAAGGAATAACATTCAATGACTGAGATAACACAGTGTCAATGCCATTTGGTGTTAATAATAATGTGAATAATACATCACTATTGTCTTTTTGGACTGATATCCACCAATCTCTACCATTTGCATGCTTACAAGCTGCAATTCCCCAGCCTAATGTATCACTAAAAGCAACTTGATTCTTAACAATTACCTCTCCAAGTCCATTTTCACCAGTAATGTCAATAATAGAGTATAATAAATCATAGGCTGGATAATATGAGCCATTGGAAACTGCCGAATGATGAAATAGAATATACTTGGTTGTATCTCCAGGGTAAGGTAAAAATATTGCATTCGCCGTCATTGGCAATCCAAAGGGCCAATTCACAGTTATACCATTTGGGTTCAGCCCTCCTCCATTCATCATGGTGTCGTTGTTCGAATTTGCAATCCAAATACCATTCGTGCTCATGAGAAAATCTCCTTGTGAATTACAGATTGTAGCCTCGGTACCAAGGAATGGCATTTTCCGATACTCAATTGAATGCAAATAGCTGCTGGAGTCAAATTCTATTCTTCCTTTAGGATCTTGAGGAAAAAAATAGCTACCAAGTAACCACACATGATTATAATAACCTTGCGCCAACAACTTGCCGGAAGCTATTAAAAGAAATCCGATGATGATAAATGCCTTTTTCATCGAATGATAACCAGTTTCTTCGCACTCCTTTCATACCCACTCCTTACCACGGCAGTATACACTCCTTCGCTCAAGCTTGGTAAATCAACATACTGCAACGTGCTCCAGGGTGGTAAATTCATTTTATACACGAGCTGACCTGTCATGTTATACACTTCAAAGATACCTGATTTGTTTTCCGGGAGCAGGTAAATAATTTTAACCGGACCATCTGCAACAGGATTGGGCGAAATCCCAAAATGAAAATCATGCTCATGTTCCTCAATTCCCACACCGAGCGTATCACATACGCTACCCACCACAGGGCCCAGATTGTAGTTAGGGTGATTGGGGACAGCTCGTAATTGAGCATAGCCCAGATTAATTGAATGTTGTTGAACATCGCATGCCAGTCCTGCACTATCAGGGTAATTCATCTCGTGTAAATGCTGGACTCCGCTTCCGCTCGTTATATATATTTTACCATTTGCGGCGAGGTACATGTTCCAGAACGAAGTGGCGCAACAGGTAAGATTTGGAGGAGATATGAACCCATCGTAAGTAGCTATTGTATCAGCAACATATGTGGACAGATCTATTTGATACACCTTGCTGCTGCTACAGGTGTAAACAAATTTAGTTGTAGGACTAAAACATAATCCCCATCCAATCCCTCCATTTGAAACGTCTACTTCATGAGGGTTTGAAAAAACTCCTGTGCATCGGTCGAAATCAAGTATTTGAACAAAATTATCAATTATTGTCCCACCATCTGTTTTATTTGTTACAAACTTATTTCCGTCAGGTGAAAAACTTATTTGACGTGTACTTCCAAGTGAAGGAGTGACATTCAGCTGTTGTGTTAGCACTGTATCGATACCATCTGGTGTAAATAATAATGAAAAGACGACATCACTATTGTCTTTCTGGACAGCTATCCACCAATCTCTGCCATTCGCATGCTTACATGATGCAATTCCCCAACCTAAAGTATCACTAAACACGACTTGGTTTTTTGTAATTACTTCTCCAAGTCCACTGTCACCTGTTATATCAATCACCGTATATAGTAAATCATATGCCGGGTAATAGGAACCATTTGATACAGCGGTATGATGAAACAACACATACTTTGTTGAGTCGCCCGGGTACGGTAAAAAAACAGCATTTGAACTCATCGGCAATCCATACGGCCAACTACCAGTAACTCCGCCTGGATTCAAACCTGCGCCGTTCATCATCGTATCGTTATTCGCATTGGCGATCCAGATACCGTTGGTGCTCATCAGGAAATTCCCCTGAGCATCGCAGATAGTAGCTTCGGTGCCAAGGAATGGCATTTTCCTGTATTCAACAGAATGGGTGTATCCGGCGGAATCAATTACCATCCGGCCTTTGGGGTCTTGTAAGAAAAAGAAATTCCCAAGAAGCCATGTATGATTATAAAACCCCTGTGATAACAACTTGCTGGATGCAATTAAAATAAATCCGATGATGATAAATGCCTTTTTCATCGAATGATAACTAGTTTCTTCGCACTCCTTTCATACCCGCTCCTTACTACGGCCGTATACACCCCTTCGCTCAAGCTTGGTAAATCAACATACTGCAATGTGCTCCACGGTGGTAAATTCATTTTATATACGAGCTGACCTGTCATGTTATACACTTCAAAGATACCTGATTTGTTTTCCGGGAGCAGGTAAATAATTTTTACCGGACCTTCTGCAACAGGATTGGGAGAAATCCCGAAATGAAAATCATGCTGCATCTCCGGCAATCCAACTCCTAGGGTATCACATACACTACCCACCACAGGACCTAAGTTGTAGTTAGGGTGATTGGGAACCGCACGAAGTTGTGCATAGCCTAAATTTATCGAATGTTGCTGTAAATCACAAGTACCCCCCGAACTATCAGGATAATTCATTTCGTGTAAATGCTGCACTCCGCTACCGCTGGTGATATAAATTTTACCATTGGCGGCTAAGTACATATTCCAAAAAGTAGTTGCACAGCAGGTAAGATTGGGTGGTGAAATGAACCCATCGTAATAGGCCACTGTGTCCACAGTTAAACTATCGGTGTTTATTTGGAATACTTTGGAGCTTGAACAGGCATACAGGTATTTTCCGCTTGCACTAAAGGCCGTTCCCCACAAATAGCTTCCATAAGTCAACTGAATGGTAGTGTCGTTGTAAATATTTCCTGTGCAGCGGTCGAAATTAGCTGTAACAACATAACTATCATGACTTATTGAATCATATGAAGTATAAGCGAAACGATCACCGTTACTATTAAACGGAATTTGAGATGCACTAAACCATGTATAGTGTGCATTAGGTAACGATTGAATGCTATAACTAGAACTATTCGGAGTAAGTAAAATTTTAACTACACTACTTGTATTATGCTTTGTCATTAATATCCACCAGTCTCTCCCATTGGCATGCTTCACACAGCCAATTCCCCAAGCTATGGAATCAGATAGAATCAACTGGTTTTTATTTATCACTTCTCCGAGGCCGCTATCATTTTGAAGATTGATATTTGATAGAAAAAGTTCTTTCGTTAAGTAAGATCCATTGAAAGGATCACCGGTATGATGTATCAAGGAATAAATGTTAGAGTCATTTGTCCAAGGTAAAAACACCGCATTTGCTACCATTGGCAATCCATACGGCCAACTTCCGGTAACTCCACCAGGGTTCAATCCTGCTCCGTTCAACATCGTATCATTATTAGCATTTGCTATCCAGATACCATTGGTACTCATCAGGAAATCCCCTTGTGAATTACATATGGTAGCTTCGGTGCCCTTGAACGACATTTTTCTGAATTCCCCGGTATGCACATATCCAGTGTCAGAAAAATCAATTCTTCCTTTTGGGTCTTGCAGAAAATTATAACTACCCAATAGCCATGTATGATTATAAAATCCCTGTGCAAGCATTGTCGAGTAGCCTGCAAATACACAAATTGCTATTATTAGAATTTTCTTCATCTGACAATAACAAGTTTGCAATTCTCCGGACTTTCATTTTCGCCCTTTAATACAACACTATAAACTCCGTTATTAAGACTGGAGACCGAAAATGAAAGATTACTGACAACATTCTTGTATTCTTTTATGGAGACAATTTGACCCATTTCATTGAAGATACTTAAAGAATAATCTTTCATTGTATTTCTATGAATAATTAATTGTGCCTCGTGGGTAGCAGGATTTGGGACTACATTGAAATATGACAGTTTTGCATTAGAAGGTTGTTGACTGGCCATCCGGAAAATCCCCAATTGCATACACGTGTTTACATCATCAAAAACAATCGAGTCATTTATTGTTTTTAAAAGGTGACGGGCAGTAAAGACAGCCGGACCTCCGGAAGATGGGCATTGAGTAGCGATATTTAATAGAATATCATAGTTGTCTATTAGGCTGTTCAGGCCGTTATTCCGGTACAAAGAAATCAATCTATTTACTTCCTTATAGTTTGCATCTGGTATCTGTTTCGGATTTATATATGAGCTGAATTGATAAATTGCACTATTTGAATTTCCTGTGGATACTGCATGATTTTGTTGTATCACTCTTAATTGTTCTTTTATAGTCTCTACACGATCAATAAGATTTTCTTTAATAGAAGAGAGTGCATTACTGCTGTTTATCGAAAGTAGTGAATCTGCCATCAAAATACTGTCCGTTAAGCTTCTAATCTGATTCCACCGCAAATAAACTTCAATGTTTCGCACCTCGGTTATTTCTTCAATAACTTTACGGGTAGAATCAATTTGGTATATAATGCCTTCCGATTCATCTTCCTTATCTTCAATAAAATCAAGATATGCATTTACTGCCCACGATACTGAGTCTGTTTTCAAATCAGCAAATACGATTTGCGAAGCAATTTGTTTTGATTCGGGTATAAATAATGAACTTACACTGCTATCATTCACCACTCTCATGCGTAACTGATCATCAGGGGGTAAATCACCGGAATCCTGGAGTGCCGCCATGCAAACATAGGAATGCTGGCAATCGAAACTATTTCCAGTATTTTGTCTTAAGAACCACTGGTCATCATTCACCAAAAACGGCGGCGGCGAAGTGAGTCCGGGGATTTTCGGGTTATGAGCATTCACATAGATGTTGGTTGTGAAAAGGGAGTTGAACAATACTTGTGGCGAAGCAGCATTCAGATTCACTGCCCCAAAACCACTGGTGTATCGTGCTGTATCTAACCATATATTTCCATGATAGGGCGGGATAGAACTATCCGGTTGCTGGCCGATGATGGCATCTTGATTCAGATACAAACCACAATACGCATTTCCCATGTAATTACCCTTCAATAGCGTGTTTTTGCAGGCAACGCCTTCAAAGCGGAAGGAATAACTTGTACTGTCGGCCACGTTGCATTGAATGGTATTTCCTTGTGATTGTGCGATGCGATAACCGTATCTGGGTACACTGTCAACTGTATGACCTGATACATGATTACACGATAAGAAATTTCCACCACCACCACCGATATCAATACCTGTAGTGGAAGGTGCGGTATATTGCGGTGGAACCTGTAGTTCAACCGTGTTAAAAGTTACTACCGCGTTACTTACTCCGTTGGTTTGAATACCCGCTGTAGCATTTAACAGGCGCACGTTATTTCCGTTAATAATGTAGGCCGTAGTGTGGTGAGAATTAGATTCGCCGGCATAGATGCCGATCGCACTTTTTTCTTTGTTCAGCAGGGTAATATCGTTGTACTCAACATTGATGTTATCACAACCATCATTTTCCATCAAACGAATGCCGTAATTATAGGCATTAATGGTATTGGCGGTAAGGTAACTCTGCAATCCAATATCCAGGTATTGCTCGTCGATGCCATAATCAACAGTGTCAAACAGGCAGCCATTAATTTCTGTATAGGTCACGGCTGCATAAACCCCGCAGCGGGAGTTGGTCACATTGGCACTTCCATCAGGGTTAGGCATAAGTGCCAAAGCAGATGGCGCAGCCTGCTCGGATTCGTTGTCGCCAACGATGCTGATCGCGCTTCCGTTCTGGTTGGAACCGTTGTGGTAAAAAGGAATCAGTTGAATATTGTTGAACGTTGAATTGTAAACTTTCAGATTGCTTCTGTTGGCACGAATACCATTATTCATGTTGAAGAAATGATTCTTACCCAGATGATCTCCGCCAAGATTCAACACTACATCATTAAGTACGAGTCCGGCATAGGGCGCTGTTCCATGTGCAGGCTGGTGGCTGTAGTCAGGTTTAAAGGGAGCGTTCATACCGATATTGGCACCGTTAAGATACAAAGTACCGGCGAATGTATAAGGATACTGATCCGGAACCACTACACCGGAGTTGTTATTTAACAGTGCTGAATGTACAATTCTGACATTCCCAGCGCCACCGGTATTAACTGCCTCGTGTGCGTCCGCGATCAGGCTGCTATCTTCCAGATTCACTGTTCCTCTGCCGGAAATAAGGATACCTTGCCACATGGAATCACAAGCAGTGATTGTGGTATGATTTAAATTCAATGAAAAATTACCCAGCACTTCAATTTTTGCCCCGGCTGCCATCAGCAAGTTACTATGGTCGAAGGTCAGGTGCTTATTTATGTAGAATGTGCCTTCAACAAAAAAGTTAGTATAATTGAGCGGTGGACCAATTGAAGTAGCGAATGTACTATCAGAAATAATCCGGGTGTTGGTGTCAATGCAAGGATTTGTTACCTCAATGCAAATTGAATCCACCCCTTCATAAGTGGAATGTATAGTGCCACCATACACCCTTACTACGTTAGTTCCTGCTGTGTCCCAGCATGTTGTTTGATTCAGAAAATAACCGCTTATGACCACCGTATCACAGCCATTGGCAGGTATAGTGTCCGTTAAATAGGGTAAAGGGTTAATAGGAGATGTCTGGACGAAATTTGCTGGTAGACTGTCAACAATATAAACTACTTGTGAAGCTGCATTGTTCGCACAGATTTCAATGTAGAAGTTTATTGTATCACCGGCTGCAACGGGGTTCTGTGATGCAGTTTTGGAAACCGAGAAACAGTTAGTGCAATGGCTGCCCGAGATGTTAATAGCACCTCCAAAACTGGCAATACTGGAAATAGTATCTCCACAGTAACTGATGCCATAGAGTAAAATGTCCGGCAGGTCGTGACGGGAAGATATATAGGAACATCCGGGTTTTAAAAGTGCTTTTATGGTGATACATTCACCTTTAGAGATTGATGAATCGCTGAGGTAGCCATTGTAATTGATAGCCTGTAAATCGGCAAAAGTAATAGGCCAGGTTTGTGTAAGTGTGTCGAAACTGAGCTGGATGGAGTCAGGGTTGGGATTGGAATTATTACAGTCATTAGAGATCCATACCCCAAGTAGCTCAAGCCCGGTATTGTTCCCATTTAGTTCAACAAATGCCGGCGTGAGATGTCCATCCTCGGAATTGTAGAATTTTGCACTGGAAAAAATGGTGTCACAAAGGGCTATAGTATTGTTCTGTGGATATTTCCCGCTGTTGACCAGGGCTGTGTTACTTAGAGTAAATGATACAGGGAAATAGAAGTTTTCACAGGTATTGGTGTCTGATGCACTTACCGGAAATCCTTCACAATTCCATCCGGTTAAAATTGAAATGGAAGGTAAACTGTCGCAACGATTCACATTGGCACACAATGAACAGTTCATGGTCATGTTGCTGGCAAATGAGCTGTCAAGGGGTATTACTCCGTTGAGCGGGAAAATGGTGTCAATGCCGTTTATCAGATGCCAATTGGTGAACTCCGGGTTGGCGGGCAATTGAATGTACACAAATCCGGCATCTTCGGCCACAGGAATACTGTCGATTATTCGTGTTGGGTTAGTATAGGTCAGGTCAATGCAGAAGGTGCTTTGATAGAGGTTAATTGTGTCGGATGTGGTTTGAACAATCAGGTTGGGGATATGATAAAACTGCTTGATTGCCGAATTGTATATCACTGTTCTGCTTAAAGGATTAATCACACTGCATGCTGTATCATTTAAGCAGCCGTACGGTCGGTTGCTAAAACAGGCGATTGATGTTGAATCATCTACTATAAAGCCTGAATCAGCACATGAAAGTGGTGCAAGGTCAAAGTAGAAAATCCGGTAATTTAAGCCAGAGGTGATGTAAAGATTTGTATCACCCGGAGCAATGGGAAATACGGTACTATTATCAAGGCAGACCCCCTGAGGCAGAAGAGAATTATAAATAACTACAGTGCCAATGGTATCGGTCATTGTGAATGGGATCAAATTGGTAGCTTTCCAAGCCGGGGCAGCAATACCGACATCGTAAACAAAGCATTGGTGTTGAAGATAGGCTTTTTTAATATATGTGCCGGCAGGTACATTGAAAATCAAACTGTCAGTTGTCAGTGCCGGAGGGCGAAATTCAAAGGGGAAATTGCGTTGGAAGTGTTCATAGCCTCCCCGTTCGGTTCTTTCGATAAAGGAAATCTGGTGATCACAACCTTCTATTGAGGTGATGCCGCCAAAATTCTTTGCATCCTGTGACAGGAAATAATGGAGTCCGCCAAAGGTTTCGCAATAAAACAAATGATTGTTGGAATAACTGGTATCCATTAGGGTATGTGGCGGTACGCTATCCGAATAGACCGTGATGCCGGCCTGTTGAAGTTCATTGATCGAATTTATCATCCGCTGTAGTGTATCTACTGATACCAGGTGGATCTTTTTACCACAAAGCCACATTTTATTAATAATTTCTGTTCGCTTTATTTGTTCTTCCAGCGCAGGTGAAGCAAAATTTCAGGAATAAAAATTCCCGCAAACGGAGTATTGAACTTTCAAGCGGTAGCGTTGATTTTCATAAAAGCCGGTGAAGGGGAGTGATGGGTTAGCGTAAATAATCGAATCGCCTAGATTGCCATTTGCAACAGGTGGTGCTTCAAAAGTAAATAGCCATCGGTTATTGGGAGCATCGATATCTACATAATTGGCGATACCAGCCTTCGAAACATGAATGGCCAGCATGGTTTTGAACTGAGAGGGTATTTGAAATTCGTTACAGTCGAGGCAGGTATCAGCTGTTCCAAGTGTATCGATATAGAGTGTAAATTCCTGTATTTGTAAGTTCATGGTGTCAATACCAGCCGGGATGGTTCGCAATAGCTGAAGATAAGGCAAACGAACATTGGTGGGTAATCCAATCATTTGTGCGTAAGAATATCCTCCTCCGGTAGGATCACCGGGCTGAAAATGAGCCCAAAGTTTATCTTCAATGATGTCTCCAAGGGAAGATTGATTCAAATCAAGTAAGGTCTCATGTTGTGTGAACCATGTATTTCCCTCTATGATGGGTATAAAACCCATATCGGCAATAGCGTCATTGTCAGTGTCCTGAAAACCCATTGATTTTCGACGCAACTTATAATTATCTACGATAATGCCCGGCGCAACGCAACCGGGGCAATGCGTAGCTATCCTGCTTCCTGTCATCGATAAGGGTATCCAGGCTGAATTACAGTTTACTCCTGTGCATCCGGGAAAAGATAAATGTGTGGTGTCGGAAAAGTCTAAGGAATAACAGGTGTCAGTACCATTGGGTAGAATGTGAAATACTACGCTGTAATCTGTATGAGGAGGATTGAATCCGCTACAACAGGCCTGTAATTCAAACATAAATTTACCATTGGCAAGGGCCGAGAACATAGTTGTGTCGAGATTAAAATAAAAGTAGTAATCTCCATCCAGGCATTGATCATCAGGTACACTGTCGTGGAAATATACAGGATAAATCGTATCCACTTGTCCATTGGAAAGATTCAAAAAGTAAACATCTTTTTCTGGTTGAGAAACCCTAAGGCCCAGCTCGCAATGTATTTTAGCCGAGAGCCATCCATTGAAAGCTGTAAGCTGTTGCGTGTTAACTCCAAACAATTGCAAGTCAAAAACAGAAGTGCCAATGCCCTTGCAATCAATGTTGAAAAGTGTTGAGTCGCCGAAGGTCTGCCCCGAGGGAATATTCAAGTCGGTGACATTGGGGAAATGTACCATTTTTTGATCGAGGTCTTTTTCGGCATCTGCTCCGTATAAACTAATATTCAGCGGGGTAAAGTCTCCATATACATTACCACAAATTGACCGTCCGGAAGCCCCGAAACGCCATTGATTGAAACTTTTGAAGGTATTGATTAATGAAGTGTCATTTTCTCCGCAATTCATGGTTCGGAACCTGAATACAATGGAATCATTTTCCATGAAACGGCGAACAAAGTAGTTCTTGTATTTTAGTGCATCAGGAATCAGACCAGTGCATAAAACAGAGTCTCTGTTTTCGGTTACTTCACTAATTGTACACTGACTGCAATAGAGGGAATAGTTTACACTCGATGCAGGGATTAATGTGAGTTGATTAAGATTTTCTTTATCATTGTATATAAGAGAAACGATTACACTGTCAAGTGCTTCTCCGCTCACATTTTTAACTACATATTCCCATTGCACGCCATTGGTATCATTCAAACAGCTGTTATCGTAAAAATTTAAATCAGGTGGTAAATTCCTCTTTGTTACAAGTTCTGTAATGTCAGCTGAGATTATCCTATAAATGGATTCAATAAAATTCACACAAGTATCACAAAATACCCCTGAATTGGCAAGTACATTATTGCACTTCCAGTTCAGCTGAGCCCGGCGGTTGCAATCACATGTCAAAGGGTCGCAAATCACACAGGAAGAATCCCTTACAAATTGTGTGATGATCAATGTATCACTCTGAGCAAGCAAGACCGAAACATCCCCTTGCGCAACAAATGGAACGGCAATGCCCTGTAATCCTATCTGAAAGGTGAGTGAGTCCTGGGGTAATTTATGACAATATTCATTTGTGTCAGGCAGAAAATTGAAGATAATATCAGCGTAAGCATTGCCGGTGTTTTTATATAAAAATCTTAAAGGAATAGTTTCAAGATAGGCTGCCTTAAATCCTGTTGGGCTAATATCAAGAATATACGGTTTATATACAACTAAACTTAAATTCGTAGAACTATTGAGTGAAAACGAGAAATTATTTAACGAATCCAGCCAAACTTGTTCAAGATCCAGTGTTTGAGTACTTGAGTCTGAAATAGTACTGCAATCGATCATGATTTTATAAAATAGGCGGCAGGTATCGGGTCCAGAAAACGGAAATGTCGCACTCCATGTTCCATTGATTGAATCATGAAAAACATCTGTAAATGCAACATTAGAAGAATCTACTAAAAGCACCACCTGTTGATGCACATTTCCTGAATTGTCATCACAGGAATTTATGGCATTTCCATTAAAATCAAGTCTGTAGTGAATGGTGATCCGCATGGTGTCGGATGCGGTGAAAACAGCGGTGAAGCCATTTTCCCGGCAAACAGAAATCGTGTCATATGTCAGATTTACATTGACCGGAGTTTGGCCTTTTCCTTCTGTTTTCACGAGAAACAGAAGCAATGTGATGAGCAGATATTGAAAGTAAGTTTTCATGCGACAAAATGGATTTTATGATGCTGATAGGTTGAATGGAAGGAGGGAAGCTTTAGCGATGAAATACACAAAGTACCATCCTGAACGGTTAAAGCTTTGCAGCAACTAAAATCAGCTTTAAGGTTGAAATTGGCCATGATAAAAGCGGTTTAGGTGTTTATATGGATAAAAGTAATATAATTTTCCGGAATTCCTGTGTTAATCCGGCATAAATTCCTGTGGCCGGTTGATGGTGTGAATGGAGGGGGAAGTTGATTTCCACCAATTAAATGCAAAGCATAGCGCACGTCAAACTGTATTTTTAAAAGAGATGCGTAGAACTGGTTCATTTAATTTCATAACTTGTCGTTCCGGGCTAAGGGGGATATCTTACAAAATACATCACGCCGGACTGTATTGGGTTCAGTGTGGAAAGAATATTGTAAAAAAGCCGGTCTGCTGTGTAGCAAGCCGGCTTTTCTGATATATTTTTCGTCTATCGCAAATCCACAATATCTACTCCGGGGAATTTCGATTTGTTGAAAGTGAACGTTTCGTCGTTGACTGCGATATTGGGTGTGAATTTGGCGATGGTGTACGTTAAAATGCCACCACTTTTTTCAAAAATTTTTGCTTCACTAACATATTTACCGGCTTTATCGATGTTGAGCATGATCTTGAAGAATTTCTTTTTAGGATCTTCCGGAATCAGTTCGATCTGCTGTACTACTTTTCCGTTGATGGTTTTCTCGCCCATGAATTTGGTTTTAAATCCTTTTTCATACATCGTAAAAATAGTGGTAGGGGAGATGGCACCTTCGCTCGATTTGGCTTCACTGATCTGCACTTCGTTTGATTCTTTGAGGTACGTCCAGTTGGTTTTTCCGTCGCAGATCACAGTCTGATCCGTCATCGTAAACGTGTACTTCTCGCCACTCAACGTAATAGAGCCGCTGAACTTTTCAGTTTTCTTTGTTTTCTGATCCAGCCGGGATAGGGTAAAGGAGGCCTGCAGTGATTTATAACTTTTGTATTTGGCAGAAACTCCTTTGAGGATTTCCTGTGCTTTTGCGTCGGTTTGCGCCTGAAGGGTACTGACGGCGATGAAGAAGAATGCCAGGAGGGCACTCAGCGTCTTACTCATGTCGGTTGGTTCTTGTGTTACAAAGATAATTGATCGGGACTTATACGCCCGTTGGCGATTTCAGGCCTTTCAATAACTGTTCCAAACTTGCCAGGTCTTTGCAACGTACCTCACGGGCCTTGGATCCTTCAAATGGACCTATAACTCCCGCTGCTTCAAGTTGATCCACTAATCGTCCTGCCCGGTTGTAACCTAGCTTCAGACGGCGTTGCAGCAGGGATGCTGAACCTTGCTGAAATTGCACCACCATATGTGCCGCTTCTTCAAACAGGGGATCGAGATCGTCGGCGCCCATGTCAGAATTTCCGCCTCCGGCTTCTCCTTCACCAACGTATTCAGGAAGTAAATAGGCATCCGGATAAGCCCGCTGGTTGCCGATGAATTCAGTGATGGATTCAACTTCCGGGGTATCAACGAAAGCACATTGGATACGCACGAGATCTGATCCGGTGGATAACAACATGTCACCGCGACCAATCAACTGATCAGCACCTCCGGTGTCGAGAATGGTTCTGGAGTCGATTTTAGATGTCACCCTGAATGCGAGACGGGCCGGGAAGTTGGCTTTAATGGTACCGGTGATGATGTTTACGGATGGACGCTGTGTGGCAATGATCAGGTGAATACCAATGGCTCGCGCCAGCTGGGCGAGTCGGGCTATTGGCGTTTCTACTTCCTTGCCAGCGGTCATGATCAGGTCGGCAAATTCATCAACCACGAGTACGATGTATGGCAGAAAACGGTGGCCGTTATTCGGATTCAGCTTTCTCGCCACAAACTTCGCATTGTATTCCCGGATGTTCCGTACCTGTGCGTTTTTCAGGAGATCATAACGGGTATCCATCTCTATACACAGTGAGTTGAGTGTATTCACCACTTTCTTGGTGTCGGTGATGATGGCTTCTTCTTCGTTGGGCAGTTTCGCCAGGAAGTGTCGTTCGATCGTTTTGAAGAGGGTTAACTCTACCTTCTTTGGGTCGACAAGGACAAATTTTACCTGCGCCGGATGTTTTTTGTAGAGGAGAGAGACCAGAATGGCATTCAACCCGACAGACTTACCCTGACCGGTAGCACCAGCCATCAGCAGGTGGGGCATCTTTGCCAGATCAGTAATGAAAATTTCGTTGGATATGGTTTTGCCGAGCGCTATCGGTAATTCGTATTCTGAATTCTGGAATTTCTCAGAGCCGATGACAGCACGCATGCTGACAATATCCGGATTCTGATTCGGTACTTCGATACCGATCGTTCCTTTTCCGGGTATCGGGGCAATGATTCGGATACCAAGCGCGGCCAGGCTCAATGCTATATCGTCTTCGAGATTTTTGATCTTCGAGATGCGGATACCGGCTTTGGGGACAATCTCAAACAAGGTAACTGTAGGACCAACGGTGGCTTTGATTTTGTCGATCTCAATATCATAATGCCCGAGCGTTTCAATGATCCGCTTTTTATTGGCCTCCAGTTCAGCCATCAGTTCATCACGGCTCAACTGTGAACGATTACTCTGATAATTTTCGAGCAGGTCGAGTGTTGGATATTGATAGTTGCTGAGATCCAGCTTCGGGTCATATTCTCCCAACTGTTCTACCAGATCAGCATCTTCGGGATTGGCAACCTGCAAATCTCCGTCGGCGGTGACTTCCGTTTCACTAAGGGGAGCAACTTCAAAGTCAACACCTCCGGGAGTATCGGCAGTCATCTCCATTTCGATGGGTTCTGCAGGGATCTCCGGAGCTATCAGGTCGATCTCCGGTTCCGGAGCTTTTGTTTCGGTGAAAAGCGGTACCGACGCGGCTACAGGTTCGTCCTGCAGTAATAATTCAATTCCGGCTAAAGCAGCTTTTTCGTCTTCAGATTCTTCTTCTTCTTCTTCTTCTTCCGTATCATCCATTCTCATTTTGTTGCCTGCCACCGGACTGAAGGTTTCTTCTTCTTCGATAGCGGATGGGGTGGACCTTGGAGCTTTATTGACTTGAGGTAAACGGAAGTTGAAATTAAAGATGGCTACCAGGAAGGAGAGTCCGATAAAGCCCAGCAGGAATCCGGCTCCGGCACGGCCAATCGACAAAGTGAGCCACATATTGATCTGATAGCCCAGTCCTCCGCCCAGAAACTGCAGGTCGGGTTTTTGGGAGAAGATAAACGACAAAGCCGGAGGGAGGAAGAAAAGTGTAAAAACAGCGTAGCGCAGCGTTTTCTTCATCGGTAACAGATCGGCACAGAATAAAATCTTAAACCCGGAAAGAAACGAAAGGAAGGCCAGTACAAAAGCACTCAGACCAAACCAAACATACATGAACTGATGCGAAAGGATGGCTCCGAATTTACCCAGCCAGTTGTCGACTTTTTTATCGGAGTAGCGGAACAGGTCAAACCAGGAGCCGGTGACCAGACTCTGATCGTTCTTCCAGGTGAAGAAGTACGAAGCAAAGGCAATCAGCATGAACACGGACATCAGTAGCAAAAAGAGCCCTGAAATTTTATGCGTGCGCTCATCCTTTGCCAGTGAAACAATTTTCGAGGGGCCGGAAGGAGCAGGTTTTTCCTTGCGCTGTTTGATCTTCTTTACCGGTTTCTCCTCGGCAACCTTCTCCTTTTCTTCTTCAACTTCCGCCTGCACAACGGGGTCTTTCATTCTGTTTCCTTTTCCGGCCATGATTGATATAGGTTTAGCGGTTAAAAATACCAAGTATAAGTAGTTGGTTTTAGGGGGTGTTTTCGGGGATATTTAACAGTGTATTGTGCAAAACCAAACGGTGGATTTCTGTCTTTATTGGGTTTTTTTCAATTTTGTAGAACCGTAATCGTTATCTTTAGGATATGAATCATGTAATAAATACCGATCAGCAGATCATCCTGGATAAGCTTCAGCAGTTTTACCCTAATCTGGAACCCGCTCTGCGTGAGCAGATTGCGCAAAAGGCTATCTTGCGTGAATTCAAATCTGGCGAGGTACTGATGAAAACGGGGCAGTATTTCAAGTCGACGATGCTGATTACCAGCGGCAGGGTGAAGGTGGTAAAGGAGAGCGGAGATGGAAGCGAGTTTTTTATGTATTATCTGGAACCGGGTGGTGCCTGTGCATTGTCGATGATTTGCGCAGCGAAACAGGAGCAGAGTGAATTATCAGCCCGGACCGTAGAAGTGACCGAAGCGATTCTGATCCCCATTCAGCTGATGGATGAACTGATGTCGCAATACCGTACCTGGTATTATTTTGTTCTGGAAACTTACCGCACAAGATTTGAAGAGTTGCTGAACCTGATTGATCATACGGTTTTCAAGGGTCTGGATGAACGTCTGGAGTTTTATCTGAAAAAGCAACGGCAGTCCTTGCGTTCCAACGAACTGAAGGCCACACATGAAGAGATCGCCAATGATTTGGGGACAAGCCGTGTGGTGATCTCACGTTTGCTGAAAGCCATGGAGCAAAGCGGTAAACTCAAACTCTTCCGTAACTATATCGACCTTACGAACCTGCCTGTGTAATCTTTGTTACCGTAAATAAGGTGACATTGAATGGATATTTGCAGGTCTAAAATTAACATATGCTTGAAATCTTCGGGTACTTCAGTTCCGCCCTTATCGGAATCTCATTAGGACTGATTGGCGGTGGTGGCAGTATCCTTACTGTACCGGTATTGGTGTATCTCTTCCACACGGATGCCGTACTGGCCACCAGTTATTCGTTGTTTATTGTAGGTTCAACCAGTCTGGTAGGGGCCATTCCGAAGTTCCGCGACGGACTGATCGATTTTAAAACAGCATTGGTATTTGGATTGCCCAGTATTGTTGCCGTTTACATGACGCGTTTATGGCTGGTACCGGCTATACCTGCCGAAGTCATGAAGGTGGGAGGACTAGTGATCACCAAATCGCTCTTCATGCTGTTGCTTTTCGCAGTGCTGATGGTGGCTGCGGCCTATTCGATGATCCGTTCAAACGGCAAAGCGAAACCATCGGTACCACGTGATCAACGGACTTATAACTATCCGGTGATTCTGCTGGAAGGCGTTGTTGTGGGAACACTCACCGGCCTTGTGGGTGCAGGTGGTGGATTCCTGATTATTCCCGCACTCGTACTGCTGAGCGGATTGCCGATGAAAGAAGCCGTCGGAACTTCGTTGTTGATCATCGCTGCAAAATCACTGTTCGGTTTTATGGGCGATCTCGGACACTACGAGCTGAACTGGACCTTGTTACTTACGGTTACCGGGATTGCCATTGCCGGTATCTTTATTGGAAATATGCTTACTAAAAAATTCGAAGGTGAGAAACTGAAGAAGGGATTCGGCTGGTTTGTACTGGTAACCGGAATCTATATCATCATAAAAGAGCTGATGGCAGCGAAATAAAAATTAAATCTGCAAACAACAAAAAATGAGAATAGAACAAATTTATACAGGATGTCTTGCCCAGGGAGCCTATTATATTGTTTCAGGGAAGGAGGCAGCAGTGATTGATCCCTTGCGCGAGATTCAACCGTATCTGGATCGCGCAGAGAAAGACGGAGTAAAGATCAAATATGTGTTTGAAACACATTTTCATGCCGACTTTGTGTCGGGTCACGTTGACCTTGCCAATGCAACCGGTGCAACCATCGTTTATGGTCCGAATGCACAAACCGGATTCAATGCACATATTGCGAGGGATGGAGAAGAGTTTTTATTGGGAGAAGTCACCTTCCGGTTACTCCATACTCCGGGGCATACCATGGAGTCGTCCTGTTACCTCTTAAAAGATGCAACGGGTAAGGAAGTTGCTGTGTTCACCGGTGATACGTTATTCATCGGAGATGTGGGGCGACCTGACCTTGCACAAAAAGGAAATATTACACAGGACGACCTGGCCGGATTTTTATATGATTCACTGCGCAACAAACTGATGGTATTGCCGGATGATGTGACCGTATATCCTGCACACGGTGCCGGATCGGCGTGTGGAAAAAACATGAGCAAGGAAACCTCAGATACACTGGCACACCAGAAGGAAACCAATTATGCACTTCGTGCCAACATGTCAAAAGAAGAATTTATAAAGGAAGTCACAGACGGGTTATTGCCGCCACCGGCCTATTTTCCTCAGAATGTAGCCATGAACAAACAAGGTTACGACAGCATCAGCGAAGTGATCCGCCGGGGTACGCAGGCACTCACACCTGCAGCCTTTGAAGCGGCTGCCAACGAAACCGGTGCCTTGATGCTCGACACACGCGATCCGCAGGTTTTTGCCAACGGTTTTGTGCCGAATTCGATCAACATCGGAATCGACGGCAGTTTTGCACCTTGGGTAGGAGCGTTAATACCGGATGTAAATCAACCTTTACTCATTATTGCAGAACAGGGAAGGGAAGAAGAAGTGGTAACGCGGCTGGCAAGAGTTGGATATGACAATGCGCTTGGCTATCTCCAGGGAGGATTTGAATCCTGGGTCGCTTCCGGAAAAGAAAAAGATCAGATCGTCAGCATTACGGCAGATGAACTGGCGGATATTCAGCAACGGAATCCGCAGGTTGAAATACTGGATGTGCGGAGGCAGGGTGAGTATGAAGCGGAACATATCCGCAATGTAAAACATGCGCCACTGGATTATATCAACGATGCAATGGCTGAAATCAACAACGATGTGCCTGTATATGTACATTGCGCCGGAGGCTATCGTTCAATGATTTTCACCTCTATCCTGAGAGCCAGAGGATTTACCAATCTGATTGATGTAAAAGGTGGTTATAAAGCCATCAAGGAATCGGGAAAATTTGATCTGACCGATTGGGTTTGTCCGAGTACCTTAAAAAAATAATAGTTAACATACCGGGCAGTTCATCTGCCCGGTCTTATTTGATACCCTATGTCAAAGCTCAAAGTTCTAATTCCGACTGACTTCTCGATGCAATCGGAGTTCGCCGGACTAATGGCCAGGCGCCTGCGCAACTGGCTGGATCTTGAAATTCACTTCATTCACATCATCCATCTTCCCAACCATGTAACAGTGGATCCGCAAGGCGAAATTCATACGGACGGGGAATTTGATCCGAAGGACTTCATCCGTATGCGTGATATGACACAGAAACGTCTGGAAAAACTAAAGGAAGAATTTGGAGATTCGGAAACGCATATTGCCTATGGGGGAATGAAGGAAACTGTCACAAAATTTGCACATGATCATCGTTTTGATATGATCCTGATGGGGACAAAGGGTTCATACGGTATCAAGGAAAAATTAACCGGATCTGAAACACAGCACGTCGTGCGCAGGTCGATAGTGCCGGTTTTGTCGGTGATGTGCGACCGCAGTGAACTGAATATTGAAAATATTCTGCTGGTACACGATTTCGCAGCGGAGGAAGAACAGGACCTGAAAATCCTCAAGTTACTATTGGCAGCAACCGGTGCAAAATTGCATCTGCTTTATGTGTCGAAAAAGGACAGCGATGCATATGCGGACCAGATGCGGAAAAATATGGAAGCGTTTGTTACCGCTTTCGGATACGCGAATACAGAAATTCACATAATCAAAGACCACAATGTAGTGCACGGTATCACCCATTTTAACCAGATGCTGGATATGGATGTTGTGTGTATCGGAACACACGGACGTAAAGGAATTCAGCAATTGTTCTATTCAAGTCCGGTGGAGAAACTGGTAAACCATCTCTACAAGCCACTTATTACTTATCATCTCGAATCATGAACTGGATCTATCAACCCTGGCCCTGGTATACTTCCGGAGCCATCATCATACTGGTCATGGCATTGCTGCTTTTCTTTGGCAAGTCATTCGGCCTCTCTTCAAACTTCAGAACGATCTGTGCTGCCTGTGGTGCAGGTAAGAATATTCCGTTTTTCAACTTCGACTGGAAGTCGCAAATATGGAATCTTTGGTTCCTTGTTGGTGCCATGATCGGTGGTTACATCACCGTCCATTATCTTTCTACTCCCGAACCGGTGAAAATTGCTGAAAGCACCATCGCTGATCTGAACACTGTAGGTCTAAAAGCACCGGCCGGACTCCAGCCTGCTGAATTGTTCGGTCAGGAAGCACTGAGTAATCCGGCGGTTTGGATTTATCTCTTTGCCGGCGGACTGCTGATCGGATTCGGAACGCGATGGGGAGGAGGTTGTACTTCAGGGCACGCCATCAGCGGTCTGAGTAACCTTCAGTTACCATCATTGATTGCCGTCATCGGTTTTTTCATTGGTGGATTGGCAATGACCTGGTTTATTCTCCCTTATCTTTTACCCTTAGTGATCAGATAGTATGAAATTCTTAAAATTCATCTTCGCCGGTATGATCTTCGGAGTGGTCATGGCGAAATCAGAAGCGGTTTCCTGGTATCGTATTCAGGAGATGTTCCGTTTTCAGTCGTTCCATATGTATGGAATAATTGGAACAGCAGTGACCCTTGGCATGCTCCTCACAGCCTTCATAAAAAAGTATAAACTGAGAGATATAACCGGTAGTAAAATTTTGTTTCAGGATAAAGAGAAATCTGTTGTCCGTTAAATTGCCGGTGGCACTATATTCGGATTAGGTTGGGCGATGACCGGTGCTTGCCCCGGCCCCATGATGGTGAATGTAGGTGCTGGATATCTTCCAATGATTATCGTGGTTGTTGGTGCTATACTCGGAACATGGCTCTATGGGGCATTGCAGAAAAAGTTGCCTCACTGATCTAGATCATCTCTTCAAGTGTAAATATTCCTGTCACTGATAAAGATCAGTGTATTCATGTAACTTATGTAACCTCAATACGCGAAGGCTACCGGTAAATTTGCAATAAATTAAACATAAGTATCCTCTAATTATTGCACCATGAAAATCGAACAAATTTACACCGGATGTCTGGCTCACGGAGCTTACTACATCGAGTCCAATGGAGAAGCGGCCATTGTTGATCCATTAAGAGAATTCGCTCCTTATGTTGAGCGGGTGCAACGCGACAATGCGAAATTCAAATATGTACTTGAAACACATTTTCACGCAGATTTTGTATCCGGCCATCTTGACATGGCGAAAGAAACCGGTGCTACTATTGTTTATGGTCCTACTGCAGTTCCCAATTTCAAGGCACATGTTGCTAAGGATGGTGAAATACTTGAATTGGGTAAAATCAAAATTAAAGTGTTGCATACTCCGGGACATACCATGGAGTCGAGTTGCTTCCTGCTCATTGATGAAAACGGCAAAGAGCACAGTATTTTCTCAGGTGATACGTTGTTCATCGGTGATGTAGGTCGTCCGGATCTTGCACAAAAGGGCGAAATCACACAGGAAGTTCTTGCAGGATATTTATTTGACTCTATTCGTGAGAAAGTAATGACCTTGCCGGATGATGTGATCGTATTTCCGGGACACGGAGCGGGTTCTGCCTGCGGTAAGAACATGTCGAATGAAACAACCGACACCCTGGGACATCAGAAAGCCACCAACTATGCATTGCGCGCTGATATGACCCGCGAAGAGTTTGTAAAAGAAGTAATCACCGGACTGGTTGCTCCACCACAATATTTTCCGAAGAATGCAGCCATGAATAAGATGGGGTATGAAAGCTTCTCTGACGTACTCAAGCGAGGCACAAGGATGATGGATGTGAAAACATTTGAAGTGGTGGCTAATGAAACCGGTGCGCTGCTGCTGGACACCCGCGATCCAAACGTATTTGTAAAAGGCTTTATTCCTAATTCTATCAATATTGGTGTTGACGGTAATTTTGCCCCCTGGGTAGGTGCACTGATCCCTGATCTGAAACAGGAAATCCTGATTATTGCAGAAAATGGCAAGGAGGAAGAAGTAGTGACCCGTTTATCACGCGTAGGTTATGATAACGCAATTGGTGTTCTGGAGGGCGGTTTTGAAGCCTGGGTGAAAGCAGGAAAAGAAACGGATAGCATCGAATCGATAACGGTACAACAACTGGCAGAGCGCATGAAAAACGACACCAATGCTGTTATTCTTGATGTGCGTAAGAAAAGTGAACATGATTCGCAGCATATCGTAAATGCATTGAACGCACCGCTTGATTTTGTGAATGACAGTATGACAAAGGTGAACCGTAATGTTACCAACTATGTTCACTGTGCAGGAGGATATCGCTCCGTTATCTTCTGCTCAATTCTCAAAGCACGTGGATTTGAAAATCTCGTGAATGTTCAGGGAGGATTCAAGGAAATCAATGAAAGTGGATTGTTCAAGACTACTGAGTTTGTAGCTCCAACCACTATGTTATAATTAAATCTGTTGAAAATGCCGGGATGAAAGTCCCGGCATTTTTATATTCACCTGCAAGACTAAAAAAATGTTAAAATTCCTTAAGAGTTTATTCAAGAAAAATTATGAGGACCTGAGTGGTCGTGAATTCAAATCACGCTTTCAGGGCAATAAAAATGCGGTATTGATCGATGTACGTACACCCGGCGAATTTAAGTCGGGGTCGATCAAGGGAGCGAAAAATATTAATGTTACAGGGTCAGATTTCAATGCTCAGGTTGACAAGCTCTCTAAAGACAATGAATATTTTGTTTTTTGCAGAAGTGGTGCCCGTAGCGGTCATGCCTGCCGGTTGATGGCATCCCGTGGTTTCAGGGTCGTCAATCTCAGCGGAGGAATCGGCGCCTGGCCCTCCTGAGCGTAGAAGACAGATGTTTAACAGATATGGATTAAGGAGGTGGTTCCGAAGGTGTTGGAACTGCCTCTTTTTTTTAATAGCTTTAGCAACTACAGCAGGATGAAGGCAGGTTCATATTGAACAATTGAGCATTATCAGTGCTGTTTGTAACAATTGTAACTGGTTTCTGGAGTAAGTATGAGTTTCTTTACATATACCAAATCGCAAACCAATAAACAATACATATGAAAACGCATCATCAGGTGTTGATCATCGGCGGTGGAACTGCCGGAATCATGACAGCCGCATTTATGAAACGGAAATCACCCGCTACTGATATTGCTATCATGGAGCCTTCCGTAAACCATTATTATCAGGCAGCATGGACACTGGTAGGGGCAGGGACCTTTAATTACGATGATACACGTCGGGATGAAAAAGACCTGATTCCGCAAGGTGTCGACTGGATTAAGGAATTTGCTGAAGAGGTGAAACCAGAAGAAAACATGGTGATTTCCCGTACTGGAACGAAGTATACCTACGACTATCTGGTTGTTTGTCCGGGTCTGGTGATGGATATGGATGCTATTCCCGGTATGAAAGAGGCCTTGCAGACCAATGCAGCCTGCAGTAACTATACCGATCCGAAACATACCTGGGAGGTAATCAATAAATTCAAAGGCGGAACGGCCATCTTTACACAACCTTCCACACCCATCAAATGCGGCGGTGCTCCTCAAAAGATCATGTACCTTGCAGAAGAAGCTTTTGTGAAATCCGGAGTAAGGGGTAAAACGAAAGTCGTGTATGCCACTCCCGGCTCAGTCATCTTTGGTGTAAAGGATTTTGCAGATACTCTCAACAAAGTGCTCGACCGTAAAAAAATTATGACGCGGTTTTTTTACAACCCGGTGAAAATAGACCCGAAGGAGCAGATTGCATGGTTTAAATACATGAAACCGGATGCTGATCCTTCGTTGCTTCCGCTCGATGCTACTATGGGAGAAAGAGTATCAGATGAAAAGCTGATCGGAATAAAATATGATTTGTTGCATCTTGCTCCCCCACAGAAAGCGCCTGATTTTATCCGGAATTCAGTGTTGGCACATCAGGATGGTCCTTCAAAAGGCTGGATGAATGTTGACATCCATACACTTCAACACAAGGTATATGGGAACATTTTCGGTTTGGGCGATGTGGCAGCACTTCCAACAGCCAAAACGGGCGCAGCGGTCAGGAAACAGGCTCCTGTGGTGGTTGAAAATATTCTCTCCCTTATGAAACACGGTGGTGAACTTCCAAGAAAATATTCAGGATATTCAAGTTGTCCGCTGGTTACCGGTTATGGAAAATTGGTATTGGCTGAATTCAAATACGACAATGTACGTGATTCTGATCCTTTACTCAGTAAAATATGGGATACGTCGAAGGAACAGTATAGTATGTGGATTCTTAAAAAATATGGATTGCCATTCCTCTATTGGAATAAAATGATGAAAGGCAAAATGATGGAATAAAAAAAGAGGCTGTCTGAAAAGGCAGCCTCTTTCTTTTATGCTTGTCAGGAATCAATGTTGATGCATTCCCGGAGTATGTGCATGGCCATGTGAAATTTCTTCCTGTGTAGCCTCACGAACACCCACAACAGTGCCACTGAAGTGAAGATCGTGACCAGCCAGCGGATGGTTGAAGTCCAGCAGTACTGTTCCGTCTTCGATACCCGCAATACGTGCTACCAGCTGATTTCCTTCGCGGTCAAGCAGCGGAACCATATTGCCAATGCGCAGTACTTCAAGATCCAGTACGCCATCAACTTTAAACATGTCGTCTGCCACACGCACCAGCGCATCTTCTTCCGTCATGCCATATGCATTTTCAGCTTCAATGCTGAAAGCGAAAGGGTTGCCTTCCACTAATCCCTGCAGGTTACTTTCGAAAGCCGGAATCAACTGGCCTGAACCAAAAAGAAAAATCAGTGGATTTTCATTTCCGGTTTCTTCAACCATCACTTTTTCACTGCCGTCCTTGCTGCTGTGCAGAATGTAGGTGACGGATACTACTTTGTTTTGTCCTATTTGCATTTTATCGTTTATTGAACAAAGGATAGGATTAACACGAGAAGCCCATCTCTTTGAATTGCTGCAAAGGTACCAATTATTCCACCTTTATTTTTCGCTTTGGGAAAATGGTAACTTTTAGATTGTCAGCTATTTGGATGGTTGCTTTTTATCCAGTTACAAACCTGCCCGGTGATTTCAGCAATAAATGCTGCTTGTTTTTTCTGATTATTTCCCCGGGTGAGTACAGTAAGAAGCATCCGATGCTCTCCGATGTATATAATCCCGGTTTCACATAATTCCTGAAAACTGGTGTTTACATATCCCCGCTCTCCGAACTTATGTACTAAAGTAGCATCGTCTGGCAACCCTTTGTACATACCCTCATGGTACTTTGACTGCTCCATCAATTGCATGGTGAATTCAGAAAGTTTGGGATCTGTATAACCTGAGTTGTATAATACTCTGAGAAATTTACTGACGTCAACACAGTTTAACTTGACTGTACTTTGATTTGGATCGGGTACCTGCATTTCCAGATCACTGAATACTTTTAAAATGGTTTCGCGATCGAGAAAATTAAAAAGAAGATAATCGGCTTCGTTATCTGAATTGACAAGCAGGAATTTCAGAAGTTCCTTCACAGAGTAGCGGTTGCCCGGTGTGAGCGATTCTTCAGCAATATTTTGTCTGTAATTGGCTACGTGGGGTTTGTCAAACAGAATTCTTTCCTCCAGTATACCGGGGTTGAGTTGTGCTTTCCTGAGTACAGCTATCAGCACCGGTAGTTTTAAAATACTGCCGGGGTCGAAGGTGGCTTCTGGATTGATACTGGCCCAGCTTCCATCATCATATGATTTAAGATAGATGGAGGCTTCAAAGTCTTTGTCGTCTGCCTTTCGTCGTTGAATCGTTTCTTTGAACTGATCTTTTAATACATTGAATCGATCTGATTCCTTGCTTATTTCCGTCATAACTATTGGCTGAATGTACTTGTAGTCTTTAAGCCGGATTGTACGGAAGGTTGGATTTTTCGCCTCTGGTTGCAGATAGGCTTCGCGCGGTTTTCGCGCTTTTTGTAATTGCTGACTGATGCCATAGGTAAAAATACCCGTCAGCAAGCAGGCAAGCAGCACTTTGTAAAGGGGCCACTTGCCTCCTTTCAGGAAGCTGGTCATGATGTACTCGTTTTGGGTGTGTGTGCGACCAATTTCGTAAAAAAAATTGAATCAACAACCAGTTTCCTGTTTTTTGGGATGAAATCATGTTTTTTAACTGTATTATTCTAATATTGTAAGATGTTGTTTCATAAAAATCCTGATAAGCTTCATTCGGCAGCAATCATTCAGGAGAAGAGAGTAGTCACCTTTGATCAGCTGTCGGTTTCTGCAACTGCACTGGCTGTTCAGCTGCAGGGTCTTCCCCGGTTTTCCAGAGTGGGAATATATATTATTCCCTCTCCTGAGTTTGTGGTGGCATTGCTGGGTATATGGAGAGCCGGACATATTGCTGTTCCGCTGTGTTTGTCGCATCCCGAAGAGGAACTGGGGTATGTAATTGGTGATGCTTCTATTTCAACAGTAGTGAAATCCCGTACAATCGATACTACCGCTTTCGGGGGGCTGGAGAGTGAATTGTCTTGGCTGATCGCTGATCCGGACGAATCCGGGTTTGGAAATTTCATCATTCCTGAAGAGGCAGCGCCGGCTTTAATGGTGTATACCAGCGGAACAACCAACCGGCCCAAAGGAGTGGTGTTGTCGCATGGAAATATTAAAGCGCAGGTTTCTTCTTTATCAGAAGCCTGGGGATGGTCGTCCGGCGATTGCATCCTGAATGTTCTCCCTTTACATCATGTTCATGGATTGATCAATATTCTTTGCTGTGCATTGCATAACTATGCTTGCTGTGTTTTTCAGACAAAATTTGATCCTGTGGCAGTTTGGAATTGGTTCGGTAAGCAGGATACGGTAAGACGTCCAACCTTGTTTATGGCGGTACCTACCATTTATTCAAAGTTGATTGCAGCCTGGGAGTCCGCTTCTGAGGATATTCAAGTGTTGTGGAGCAGTTATGCCCGCCACTTAAGACTTATGGTTTCAGGATCGGCGGCCTTGCCCGCTTCGCTATGGCATAAATGGGAGCGGATTACCGGACAACAGCTTCTTGAACGATATGGAATGACTGAAATCGGGATGGCATTGTCAAACCCTCTGTCGGGTATACGTAAACCAGGGTTTGTCGGTAAGCCGTTACCGGGAGTTAACGTTTCGCTGCGTCAGGATGGAAAAATCATATCAAAGGCCGGTGAACCGGGTGAGTTGTTTGTAAGAGGGGAAACGGTTTTTCGTGAATACTGGAACAAACCCGAAAGCACGAAAGCTGCATTCACTCAGGATGGCTGGTTTATGACTGGAGATATTGCTTTGTTTGACAGTGAGGGCGATTATCAGATCCTGGGACGCCATTCACAGGATATTATCAAATCAGGAGGGTATAAAATCAGTGCCCTGGAAATTGAAACGGCGTTGCTGAATCACACTGAGATTGCAGAGTGCGCGGTCATTGGTATTCCCGATGAAGAATGGGGTGAACGGATAGCCGCAGCCGTTGTGCCGAAATCGCATGTCCTGTCGGATGAAGAGCTTAAACAGTTTTTGAAGAAGTACCTGGCTCAATATAAAATTCCATCCAGATGGTTTTTTACTTCATCCTTGCCGAGAAACGCCATGGGTAAAGTGGTGAAACCGGATTTGAAAGCACGTTTAATTCAGGGTTGATTCTTTTTTATGGTCAATTCCGGATACCCCGTTGTTTCGTCTTTCTCTCTGGTGAACTGAAGTGCCGGTAAAACGCCAATGCAGAGTTCTGCTGTCGTATACACGGCATTCCCTTCTTTCAGGTGCCCGCCAATGGTTTTTCCTGTTTTGTCAGATAAAGAAATATGAATATGTGAACCCGTTGTGGCCAGCGTGCCTGTGAGGGAAACGATTTCGAGAGGACCATTGATTTCTGTTGTTTCCGGTTCTCCTGCAAAACGGATGGTGGCCTTCATCAGACTGCCAACACAGGTGATGATTACCCCGGCAGCAATCTGATAATCTTTCGCAATTTCGTCGATGGATTTTTTTAAATCATCTCCCGGTTTCAGACGAATGGTCCAGGTATGCAGTATGGATGGATGTGCGTTATGCATGTTCATTGACTGTCTTTCCAGTACCAGAGATGCCGTGTGGCCAGACTCCGGTACGGTGCCCAGCGTTGTGATATTTCCAGCATTTCTTTTTTCAGTTGTTTGCCTGTTTGTTTTATCCCGAATTTCAATTGCATGGCTTGCTGTATACCCAGATCATCGAGCGGGAAAACATCCGGCCTGTTTAAGGTAAAAATGAGAATCATTTCAACGGTCCACCTGCCAACACCTTTTATTGAAGTGAGATAGTCGATCAGTTCATCATCGCTTTTGCGATGTAGTTTTCGGTAATCGAGGGTTTCTTCCTGCGAAAACCGTGCGATATTCTGAATATAACCGGCTTTCTGATAAGACAAGCCTGCCTGTCGGAGCATTTCAATATCGAGTTGTAGAATCAGATCGGCAGTTGGTTTTTTTCGCGGAAAAAGTTCAATGAAACGACTCCAGATGGTGTCTGCTGCTTTCCCGCTGAGCTGCTGACCTACAATGGAACGCAGCAGGGAAGTAAACAGGTCTTTGTGACCCACCTCTTCCAGTTTGCCGGTGTGTCGGATGATTTCCTTCATATCAGGATCTTTTCGCAAGGCCCGGTAAGCAGTATCAATATTCCAGTTCATAAGTCTCGGTTATCGGTGTTCATCAGTATCCGGTACTCCTTCGGATGATAGTTGTTCCAGCGTTGTGCTATCTTCTTTGCCCAGCCCAACGGGTGTTTTTCATAGCAGATCAGATGCCAGCCGTTTTTTTCTGAGTCAGCCTGGATATTGCCGCACTTCAGATAGCCGATGGCATCCGTTAAAGATAGGTCAATGGCAGGTAGATTCGGATTTATATCCTTGCTTAACGCCAGTGCATGGGAGGGAATGAGATCATTGCCTTTTATCTCGCCCGCTGCAATGCCGAATTCGCGGATATAAGCACCATTGAGAGCATTTACGAGAGCGACAGTAGCGTTGGATGCAAAGTTCAGATGATTGCCGTTGATAAATGTCTGCATTCCGGATGCTGATTGTAACCATTCCGGAAGATAATGTTGTCCGTTTTTGGAAGATGGGGTTATGCCTGATTTGACTATTCCTGCAGGTTGTTCCGGCCCATCATAACGTAACAAACAACAATAAAACCCTTCTGTATCCGCATTGTGTGGAAACGCTTGCCAGCCATATCTGGTGGCCATAATACCGGGAGGGGGACTTGCGGTAACATTGGTGAATTGCCCGGAGTGGATAAGGCGCTCTATCTGCTGATCATTTTCTTGATCGTTATAAGTGCAGGTAGAATAGAGGAGGTACCCTCCGGTATGCAGCAAGGGAATCAGATCGTCAATAATTGCCGACTGACGAATCGCACACTGCACGGTTCTTTCTGCCGACCATTCATTAACAGCTGCAGGATCTTTTCTGAATAACCCTTCACCACTGCAAGGCGCATCAATGAGTATCAGGTGAAAGCGGGCATTTGTTTCTGCCAGCTTTTTTGTTTCAGTTTGTGTTATGATTTTATTGGAGTAACCCCATTTAGCCAGATTGTATCGAAGCGTTTTGTTTCTGTTGGGGATAATCTCATTGCTGACCAGCACCGATTGGTCATCCAACATTGAAAGGAGATGGGTTGATTTTCCTCCGGGTGCGGCGCAGGCGTCCAGCACTTTTACAGCATTCAGCGCTGCCGGATGTGGTTTCAGTAAAGCTTCAATCAGCATCGATCCCGCTTCCTGCACATAATACGTGCCTGCATGAAACAACGGGTCGAGTGTGAAGACAGGTCGTTCACTCAGATAATAACCCGATGTGCACCAGGGAACCGGTGTGGACCCGGAGGGAATTGTAGTTTCTCTGGCTGGGTTTAGGCGGATACTTACCGGCGCCGGTTGTTGAAGAGCCTGTAAAAAGGACAATGCATCCTTTTCGGAAAGCTGGTTGTTGATGCGCAGAATAAAATCTTGCGGAAGGTGCTGCATCTAGTTTTGCAATTGCTGGCGTAAAATGTTCATTGTGTTGTAAACGATCGGACATATTTCCATATGCTCTGCGATTCTTTTCAGACGGAACTTGGTTTCTTTGCGGTCGAGATCCGGAAAGTTTCTGCATCCTTCCGGCCGGTCTTCGTAAATGACACAACTGCAGGATTCAAGAAAAATACAGGGTTTCTGATGCATGAATCGTATGCCGGTATGCGGCTCGGTTGCTGTATGATTGTTCAGGAAATTTTCTTTTGATATTTTCTTTAATGCTGCCAGTCGTTCAATTTCTTTTTCTGTTAATCCTGGTTCAACATTTTTACAGCAATTACCACATTCCCTGCAGTTGGTTAGTGCTGTGATTTCTTCAGCTAATGGTAAAATCATCTCATCCACCTGACGTGCCGGAAAAAGCCGAAGGGATTTGAAAAAATAATTCCATTCTGCTTTTTCCTCCCGGATTAGCGCTTTCAGAACAGCAGGGTCTTGTGTTAAGTTCATTTCTCCAGATAGTCAAGGTCTTTACCATATGTTTCCGGCAGCGAAAGCGTTGAAAGGAGTGCCAGTGACCATACAAATATACCGGTTATCATTAAACTTTGAATCAGGTTGATGTGAAATGCATGCTCCAGCCAGATATGAAAGGGCACCAGTAAAGTGACTGCACCGCGCATGAAATTTGTTACGGTGGCTGTGATCAATACACGAAGATTGGTTCCGAAATGTTCTGCGGTGGCAGTAACATATACGGACAAATAACCACATCCAAGCCCCATCAGATAGGAAGTGACATTGATAGGGACTGAGGCATAGATTCTTGCAAAATGCCAAATGGTGGCCATCAGCGCAATGACCATGTAGGCGAGAATAATTTTCTTTCTGGATTTAAAGAGCTGACTGAGGATTCCGCTGCTGAGGTCTCCAGTTGTTATGCCGGCCTGAAACAGAATAAAGCAAATGCCAAGCTGCAGATTGGGTATGTTCTTTATTGCTGCAATCTCCGGAGATAAGGTAATGAGCAATCCTACACTATACCAGATTGGAATGCCCATCAGGATGCAGGCTACATAGGTGAACACTCGTTTTCTGGTCGAAAACAGCAACCTGAAGGATCCTCTGGGGATATTTTGGTTGTGCTGTTTTCTGAACATCGCCGGTTCAAGACTGCTCATTCGCAGCAACAGCAAAATCAGTCCGAGACATCCTGCTGCAAAAAAAGCAATTCTCCAGGGAATAATATTTCCGATTAATCCCGCGGTTACTGCACCCAATGCTCCCAGTGTTGCAACCATAATGGTTCCGTATCCGCGATGTTCTATCGACATGCTTTCGCTGACCAGTGTTATGCCGGCGCCAAGTTCACCTGCCAGACCAACACCTGCAAAAAAACGGATGATAGCATACATCTGTACATCCTGTACAAAGGCATTTGCGATATTGCTAAGCGAATACAGTAAAATGGATCCGAACAACACCGATACCCTGCCTTTTTTATCGCCAATGACGCCGCTGAGAATACCTCCCGTAATCATACCGGCCATTTGAATAGCCAGCAGCATTTCGCCGGAACGGGTGAGCGCTGTTGCAGAAAGCCCCAGCTCTTTTAGACTGGGAATTCGGTAGATATTGAACAGGAATAAATCAAAGGCGTCAACAAAAAATCCAAGACCGGCAGCAAAAACGGCCAGATTGAAGGGTGATTTTTTTAATGGTGCAGCAGGAAGTGTCATCTCCGGAGACTTGCGAATATACAAATTCAACGGACTCCTGAAAAAATGGTCATGTTTCTTTCAGATTGAAATTAGTACAAATTGGAATTACTCCAGAGATGGTGTTGAAATGTCTGGTAACAGATTTGCCGTAAGTAAGGTGGTATAAAAAAACGCAGGGCCTTTCGGCCCTGTATCTGTTATTTGATGACTTCTCCTTCGAAGCCTACCGTCATTTCCACCTTTATCTGGAACGCATGATCAATGGCTGCATTCGTATGTCCGTTCAGTTCAAACTTTATCTTGGTTTTCCCAAAATAATCGAGCAGTTCAATGTCGTTTACGTCGAGGCCCAATGAAGTGAGTGCACTGGCGGGAACAGGATCTTTCCCTGCAAATTTTATCAGTGTGCCATCGGTCGTCCGGCCGATTTTTGATTCCACTTTACTCACCAGATCGAAAGTGTACGGTGTGGAATTACTATCAATAATTGTAAGTGTTACCGATTTTACCTTGATGGAATTGAGATTATCAATACTCACGCCATTATCAGCTACTAATCCTTGAATATCCGTTTCTATTTCTTCGGATGTAAATACGATATCACCGGCTGTGGTGGTTGGCTGTACGGTAAATGTCGTTGCTACATAGTCATGAGAAAATGAAAATGCAGTAGGGTTCTTGGAACAGGAGTTGAAGAGCAGCAATACGGCAAATGCACTGAATGTGGTAAGAAGGCGGTTTTTCATGATTCGATAAATATTTTAATGTTGAAAGATCGGCAATTGGTTGCTGATTTCCTAATTATTTTGAATGATTCCTCTCAGTGCACTTTCTCCGGCATGATTGCCGGTACTCCTGCCGGATGATATGTTAAGGTTTGCTGATAAGATTGGTGAAAAGACGAAATGCCCCTGTGTTTCCGGCCGGCAATTGACGGAAAAAGGAGAGCCCGGTATATACATATCTCCCTTTCCCGACTTCAGCAATAATCAGGCTGCCTCCCTGATCTGCTTCGCCTGCATCATGCATTTTAAGGAGATCGTGATAACTGCTGTCAGGATTGATAGCGAAATAAGTGCCTCTCTCCTGAATCCAGTTGGTAAAGTCGGCCTGCTGTATGTTGTTGGGGGATTTCAGTACCGGATATTCCGGTTCTGTTATACTTACCTCTGCGTTTTCGTCGGTTACCCTGTTTCTGCTGACGACAAAGGGAGCGGGAGCCATATATTTTACCGGAGGAAGATTGTTGTTGGTATTGTATTGTACCAGATAAATGCCACCCGCTCTGATATAGGACATGAGTTTGTCATGATACAATGGTAGTGAAGCATCCGTGTTATATGCCCGTATACCGGCAATAACCGCATCATACGTTTGCAGATTCGTAGTTTCGAGGTCCTGTCCGCGGATTTCATCTACGCTAATTCCCAGTTGTCGCAACATGGCCGGGACCTCGTCACCTGCTCCTTTCAGATAGAGAATTTTGGATGCATTAATTTTAATGTCTGCAGCCCTCAATACGAGACTGACAGAAGGGAACCAGGTGATTTTCGGGATGTGCGGGTAGTTTATTTCCTTGACTGAGAGCAAGGGCAAAGGATCGTTTGAATTTACGATTTCATAGCTGAATTCAAGTTGGTTTTCAACGGCTGAAAGTGTTGTTGGGTTTACGGTGAAGGGAATAACCTGCAATGCATTATTCCCTGTAAAATGAAGGAGTGTGTCTTTTAATCCGGCATTCCATTGCCCGGACAACTTGTTTTTTACCTTCAGCAGCATACTGCCACCTTGTTGTGCATTCCACTGTAATTTGAGCGTATAGGATCGTGGCTTTGTTGAATTAAAAACAGAAAGGGTCTGGTTGAGGGTTGCAGTTACTTCGGGTGTAATGACCAGCGGTCGATACAGTTCCCCTTTTACCGGATCAGTGGTGTTGAATTGCACAGGAACATGGAGGATAAACCGGTGGTTATCGTTAAACACAGTAACAAAAATTTCAGTCGCAGGCTTGTTCCAGGGAGAACCAATTAGTTCTTTATCCCGGATGTTGAACATGCCTCCTGAACGGGATTGTGCTAACCAGTAGGGTTGAGTTATTTTGTTGATTGGGTGTAGTACGAGCGGTAATGTTATCAGTTCCCCGATTTGAAGGCGAATCAATGTATCACCGTCGATTAAACCGGAATCGGAAACTGCGATAGAGAATCCATCGGCATTGCGGATGATGGTTCGCAAGGATGCATGAATAGTGTCTTGAACAGAGTATGATTCGTTTGCCGCTGTGATTGATATCCAGAGACCCATACAATCTGCAATGATCTGATTTAACTCTTTTAATTTTCTGGACTTTATATCAGTTGGTGCAGGCCAGGCATTGAATAGCGTCTGAAGTTCAAGAAGTGATGACAAAGACTTTTCCGGTTGCCTGAAGTTGTAATTGCTGATGATGGATTGTAGGGCAGTTTGTACTGCAAGACCGGCATTTCCTTTCTGGTAGTCGGGTTGTGGGACATCAAAGAGATCTGCCTGTCCGGTATCCCCGGCGATCGGAATGAAATATTCCAGATCATGTCCTCTTTCTGCTGCTACACCAAATCCCTGACTCTTATGCTGTGACCGGCTTTCGGCAGCAATTTCTCCATACCCTTTTCCGATGAGCGGATTGAAAGCACCAATATCGATTTTTCGGGTGTTGGCGGGAAGTTCATTTTCATTGCCTTGTACAAAGGCGTTCCAGTAAATGGCTTTTGTTTTCCAACTGGAAAGCGGAATCGGAATTCCCGGAAACCGCATGGGGTCAGCTGCTGCAATGAATGCTTCCTTTGCCAGTATAGCGCTGGATGAGTGATGGCCATGTCCTGCACGCTGATCGGGTGGAAACCGGCAGATGATTATGTCAGGTTTGACGGTTCGGATAATCCGGACAATATCTTCCAGTACTTGTTCTTTTTCCCATATAGTAAGAGTTTCTTCCGGTCGTTTGGAGAATCCAAAGTCAAAGGCTGTGCTGAAAAATTGTTCACCTCCGTCAATGGCACGTGCAGCCATCAATTCACGGGTTCGGATGAGACCCAGGTCGACACCCAATTCGGATCCGATGAGATTCTGTCCTCCATCACCTCTCGTGAGGGAAAGGTACACGGTTCTGAAATTTTTCTCCTGCGATAACCAGGTGATCAGTTGCGTATTTTCATCATCAGGGTGTGCAGCAATATACAAGACGGTAGTGTGCTCTTTCAATCGTTGTAACCGTTGAAAAATACTGGACGATGATTGTCCGATTACCTGGGTTGTTCCGAAACGAATGAAGAGTAGTAGTGTGACGAATAGTCTGATGTAGCGCATTTTCATATTCAGTTTCCAAAGATATCATGATCTGCACAGAACTTATTCAATTCCTGAAATGAAAAAGGCTGCCCTGTCGGACAGCCTTGATTTGAAAGGTTATTATTGTTGATTATTTGCTGAGGAGCAGGGCTTTGGTGTCAACCAGTCTGCCATTCACATACAGTGAATACATGTACGAACCTGCCTGAAGTTCAGAAGCCTGAAGCTGTACCTGGCCTTTGCCTTTACCGGTAAGGTTCATGGTGCGTACCACTTGTCCGTTGATAGAAGTGATCACCAGCTTAGCGTTGGTTGTATTTTCAGGAAGTGTGTAGTTGATCAGGGTTGAACCATTGAAGGGGTTCGGAGTGTTTTGCTCCAGTGAAGCACCTGATACATTCAGGGTTGACTTTTCTGCAGCAGCTGAACCTTCAATACGGCTGATACGCTGTTCAAGTGCAGCCAGTTGTTGCTGCAGGGCATTGATCATTTGATTTTTTGCTTCGATCATCACTTGTTGTTCCTGAATTGCTTTTGTCAGTACAGGAATCATAGCGTCGTAGTTCACTACTTCTGCTTCTCCACCCTGAACCATGAGTTTTCCGGTTTTGAGATCTCTCTTTTCACCCAGTGTAGTTGAAGAAACAACGTTCGGGAAGAATTCTTTCAGGTTTTGTGCGATGAAACCAGTCTGGATGCCGGCAGGCATATGCATTGCAGGGAATTCATCTGTCTTGAAGTTGTAAGTTGCAGTTCTTACTTTCATCAGCTTCTCGATAACATTGTCGAGCGGAGCGATATTCTTTTTGTAACGCTCATCTGACAATTGGAAGAAGCGCATTCCAAATACGTTGCCGGAGAAGTAACCTGCGTAGTCACGTAAACCACCTACGGTTACTGTATCAAATGCATCACCCCAAACTCCGAAGTCGTTGTTTAATGCACCGTCTGAATATCCGTAAACACCGGCTCCGTAAGCACCACCGTTGGCAATACCTTCAGTACCTACAGGATATCCTGTTGTTCCAGTGTAGTATGATTCTCCATGGAGACCAACGAATCCGTATCCATATCCGCCAAAGTTGTTACCGTAGCCATAGATACCGGTAAGGTTACCATTACCTTCAACACCAATCCCGGTTGAATCTGTTGAGGTGGAAAGACCTTTTACCGCTGATACATCGACTGTTCCGGCATACTTAACTGTACTGAGGATAACTGCGGCAGTATCATTGGCGTTACCTACAACATCAAGACGTGAAGCCGGAGTCTGGGTAGCAATACCAACACGACCGGTATTCGTAATGGTCATACGAACCTGATTGTTGGTTTTGATTTTTAAAGGCTTTGTGTCTGTAGTGCCAAGAAAATTGGTAGACGTAGTGCCTGCATTACCGGTTAAAGACCAGTTCTGTGCATTTGCATCAGCAGATGCCATCAGTGCCGCTACTGAAAGTAGGAGGAGCGTTTTTTTCATTTTCTGTGATTTTAAGTTGAATTTTTGTCTAATTTATTGGCTGAGACAATACGATACAAATTTTTTACCCCACTTGTTGAAAATACTATTGAGTGGTTGACAGGGTGAAAAACCCTGATTGGGCAGATTCAGAATTTGTAAATTGTATTAAAATGGAGAGGTGTTTTATATTTAACTATAAATCAAATTGTTTTAGTTGAAATTAATTGTATTATTCGTATTTTTACAATTCCCTTCTTTTGTTTGAATAAGATTGCAAACAATAATAGGACAGATAAAGAGCAAATCTTCTTTATTTGCAAAACGATACCGGAAAGTGACATTCGTTTAAGATCATGAAAAACATTCCATCGATAGTATTGTATTACTGTATCATTTTGCCGGTTTCTAAATTGCCATTTGGCGCAATTTACAGGCTGTCGGATTTTCTATATTTTGTTTTGTTTCGGCTGCTGGGTTACAGAAAAGGTGTCATAGCAGGAAATGTGGATCGTTCATTCCCGGAGAAATCACAGGAAGAAAAAGACAAAATTGTTGCATTGTTTTACAGCCATTTCTGTGATATCATTGTAGAGAGCCTGAAAATATTTTCCATTCGGAAGGAGGACGCTGAAAAGCGGATGGTCTTCAGGAACCCGGAGGTGGTGAACCGGTTTTTTGCAGAGGGCAGAAGCGTTATTCTGGCCGGAGGGCATTATAATAACTGGGAGCTTTTCGCAGTTGCGGTGGATCAGGCTTTGTTACATCAGACAGTGGGATTGTATAAGCCGCTTACGAATAAGTATTTTGACGGCATCATGCGCGAAACCCGTGGCAAATTCGGACTGAATTTGCTTTCAACTGCAATGGTTAAGAAGGAAATCGAACGTAGCAAGGAGCTGCCAACGGCTTTTATTTTTGCCACGGATCAGTCGCCGGGAAATAAACACAATGCGTATTGGATGCAGTTTTTAAATCAGGAAACCGGCGTGTTGTTTGGTACGGAGAAATATGCAACCGATTATAATTATCCGGTTGTATACGGCTGTATAAATAAAGTTTCGCGAGGCCACTATGAAGTGGAGTTTGAATTGATCCATGATCAGCCGGCCGGACTTCCCTACGGTTATATTACAGAGGCTCATACCCGGTTACTTGAGCGGGATATCAGACGTAAACCGGAATTCTGGCTCTGGAGTCACCGGCGCTGGAAACATCAACGTCCGGCAGATGTCCCCTTGCACAGTGGCGATCAGTTCGCACCTTTGTCGTAGCTTTGCCCTATGCTGACTGATGCTTTTAACCGTGTTCATAATTACCTGAGGATTTCCCTGACCGACAGGTGCAATTTCCGTTGCACGTATTGTCTGCCGGATGATTCACCCGGAGCATATCAGTGGATGAGCAACCTGATGACGGCGGATGAAATTGTACAGATTGCCAAAGTCTTTACGGATCTGGGTGTTACTAAAATCCGCCTGACCGGAGGTGAGCCGTTGGTGCGTAAGGACGCCGGTGATATCATGTTGCGCCTTTCTGAACTGCCGGTAAAACTGACCCTCACCACGAATGGTGTAAGGGCCGATGAATTTCTGAGTGTGTTCAGAAAAGCAGGCATCCATTCCCTGAACGTAAGCCTGGATAGTCTGAATCGGGAGGTCTTTCGAAACATCACACAGCGCGATCAGTTCGATAGAGTTATTCAGAACATTCACTTGCTATCTGAAGAAAGATTTCATCTGAAGCTGAACATGGTGGTGATGAAAGGAATCAATGAACAGGAAATCCCTGCATTTATCGCGTTGACGCGCGATAAAAATATCCATGTGCGCTTTATTGAATATATGCCTTTTGCGAAAAATCACTGGGAGAATGCGAAGGTAGTAGGTGAGACGGAGATACTTGATTGGGCAAAGCAATACGCTTCAATTGAAAAACTGAACGATGACCCTGGTACTACCGCAAGAGCCTGGAGAGCGGATGGACATGCCGGTACTTTTGCTATCATCTCTACAATGACGCATCCTTTTTGCAGCTCTTGTAACCGTTTACGCCTGACCGCTGATGGTAAAATGAAAAACTGCCTTTTTTCTGCCGGAGAAACAGATTTGCTTTCCGCCTTGCGTCGCGGACATCCTGTTGAGCCGTTGATCAGACAGAATCTCATGATGAAGGCTGCTGCCAGAGGAGGTCAGATGGATCAACCCCTGGAATCACTGGATCCTGAACTGATGAAAAACCGAAGCATGATCGCCATTGGAGGATGAAAGCACTGATTGGATTTGATGAAGGTCTGGCATTAGTGTTGAAACACTCCCTTCGCCCGAAAACGATTACGCTGGATTTGATGAAGTCCGCGGGAATGATGCTTGCCGGGAATTGCAAATCTCCGTCTGATTCTCCTCCGTTTGATCAGTCAGCAATGGACGGATATGCTTTCCGTTATAAAGACTATCTGCTAGGTAAGCCACTCGAAATGATCAACACCGTTAGAGCAGGGGATGGAAGTAGTTTCAGATGGAAGCAAGGTGCCTGTGTCCGCATTTTTACCGGGGCTCCGTTACCGCCAGGTGCTGACACCGTGGTGATGCAGGAAAAGGTGAGCGTAGCTGACCGCATGATACTTGTAAAGGATGCTGGAATAAAAAAAGGAGCCAATGTGCGCCGGAAAGCTTCTCATGTATGGAGTGGTAAGGTGATTGCGAAAACAGGCCTGAGACTCACCGCACCGGCAATTGCTTATCTGGCTTCCGCCGGTGTTGATGCAGTGAAGGTGTATGCTCCTTTAACTGTGGGTGTCATAGTGACGGGTGATGAGTTGACCCCACCCGGGAAAAAACTTCCGGAAGGCCATGTGTATGAATGTAATTCCTATGCATTGAAAACAGCGGTTTCTGCTGTGATGCAGGGAACAATTGTGAAAATATACAAAGTCAAAGATACCGCAGAAGCCACCCGAAAGGCGATTGATCGCGCACTCTCAGAAAACGATTGCGTGCTAATTACCGGCGGTGTATCAGTGGGTGAATTTGATTTCGTATTACCGGCACTGAAAGCATCAGGTGTCAGGATGATATTTCATAAACTGCTGCAGAAACCTGGCAAACCGGTGTGTTTCGGAATGAAGGGTCAGAAGATGGTGTTTGGATTACCGGGTAATCCGGCATCCGTACTTTCCTGTTTCTATACTCTTGTTGTACCGGCGTGGATGAAATCCTGTGGAGCAAGACCGGTTGAATATCTCCGTTTACCACTCAAGAATACACAGAGCAGTAAGCCCGGACTTACCCGCTTTCTGAAAGCAATGGTGACGGATAACAGCGTTGCCATATTGCCTGATCAGGAAAGTTATAAGTTGAATTCCTTCGCGGTTGCCAATGCATTGGTGAAATTGCCGGAAGCTGTGTCCGAGGTGAAGTCCGGCGAATGGGTGGATGTAATCATGTTGCCGTTATAAATGGAGTTTTCACTCTGGTTTTACCTGCTCTTGTTTGTGGTCGCGATGTTATATGCTTCCGTCGGCCACGGTGGCGCATCAGGTTATATCGCGGTAATGACGTTGTTTTCACTCTCTCCTGAAACGATTCGTCCGTTGGCCTTGCTGCTGAATATTGGTGTTTCTCTTTTTGCGTTCTACAGATATTATAAGTCGGGGCATTTCAAGTGGGAGTTGTTCTGGCCTTTCATCATTGCTTCGGTTCCTTTTGCATTTCTGGGCGGACGTATTTCATTGCAGACTCATGTATTTCACATGCTCCTGGGAATACTGCTCATCTTTCCCGTCATTCATCTGCTGGGCTTGATCCCACAGCAGGAACATCCCCGGCCTTTGAAAGTTTTTCCGGCAATAATCACAGGGGCGGTCATTGGTTTGCTAAGTGGATTAATCGGAATCGGCGGAGGGATTTTACTTAGTCCGTTTCTGTTGCTAACCGGCTGGGCCAGCATCAAAGAGTCTGCAGCGGTGTCAGCCCTGTTTATTTTTGTGAACTCATTGGTGGTATTTATCGCAATGGGTGGAGCAGGGTCGATGATCAGCATTTCAATGTTGCCGGTTGTTGCTGTTGTTTATACAGGAGGTCTTTTGGGCGCTCAGCTTGGGGCGTTTGCAAAACGGCCGAAATTGTTGAAACAGGTTCTGGCAATCGTATTGTTAATCGCTGCAGCAAAGCTGATTTTTGTATGATGGAAGATCTGGAAATATTCGTTTTGGCGGGAGGCAAAAGCTCCAGGATGGGAAGTGATAAGGGACTTGTTATGCATAGGGGAAAGCCCATGATTAGCCACATACTGGAAGTACTGACGCCGCTTTCATCTTCTGTTTCTCTCATTACGGGGAACGAAGCCTATCGTCAGTTCGGATACCCGCTGGTTGAAGATGAAATCCCTGAGCAGGGGCCTTGTGGCGGCGTGTTTACGGCACTTAAAAAATCCAGGAATAACCGGGTATTGGTTACGGCTTGTGATTTACCTGAATTGGTTCCGGCTTTGTTCGTAGCAATGTTTACTGCCATGGGATCAGCGGATATAGTCTATGCATCGGTTCATGGCCGTCCGGAACCACTGGTGGCGATTTACCATTCCCGTTGCATAGAGAGATGGGAACAGCTGATAGCATCTGGAACCCGCAAAATGACCGATTTTTTTGCCTGTTTTGATTGTGTTACTTTTGAGGCTACACTATTGCCTGAATGGCATGAAAAGATGTTCATGAACGTAAATTCTCCGAAGGAGCTTGAATGATGCGTGATTCAGTAACCATTCTGGCGTTTGGTAAGTTGACGGATGTTCTTCCCGCCCGGTCTGAATTCAGCTGGAAAGGTGGTACCATGGGTGATCTGCGTGAAGAACTGGAGCAGGCATTCCCTGAATTGACCGGTAAAACCTTTAACATGGCACTGAATCATTCAATGGCTCCATTGGATGTTCAGGTTTCTTCAGGTGCTGAAATTGCCTTGCTCCCGCCTTTTTCAGGAGGATAAAATATCCTTACTTTTGTTACATGGATTTCTTCGACAGACAGAGGAGACTGAACGGGTTTGGTGCGTCGGGTCAGGAAAAACTGGGACAATCCACCGTATTGATTGCCGGAACCGGTGGCCTGGGTTGTCCTGTCGCCCTTTATCTGGCTGCTGCCGGAACCGGAAAAATTATTCTTGTTGACGGTGATACAGTGGATCCCTCCAATCTGCATCGGCAGATTTTGTTTGGTGTGGACGATATCGGAAGAAAAAAAGCATCCACTGCCGCAGGTCATCTTCAGAGAATGTATCCGCATCTGGTTGTTCAGTCCGCTGACAGTTGGATTACATCCGGGTTACTGAAAGATCTGATAATGGAGGTGGATGTTATCGTGGATGCTACGGATAATTTCGATACCCGTTTTTTACTGAATGATTTTGCCCGTATTTACAGGAAGCCACTGGTGCATGGTGCGGTACTGGGTTTTGAAGGATTATTTTCCGTTTTTCAGTTCCCTGATCCTGAACGAGGATTTGATTACCGGCATCTTGTCTCTGAAAAGCCACCTGCCGGCGAAATTCCTGCCTGTGGTGAGGATGGTGTACTTGGGGTTCTTCCCGGCATTATCGGTACGCATATGGCTGCTGAAGCGATCAAGATTGTTACAGGAACCGGAGAGGTGATTTCCGGTATTGTCAGTCATTTCGATCTCCGGAGTCAGCGCTGGTACAACATTTCGCTCCAAAAGAATGCCCGGATAAAACTGGCAGAGACGGAGGCAGATCTTGTTGCAGGAAATGATCGTAGCGATTGTGATTCGGGCCAGAAATGGCAATTGCAAGGAGAACTGTTGGTTGATGTTCGTGAGCCGGGAGAAATATGCGCCGACGATCCTGTTACCGGACTGAATATTCCATTGGCGGATATCCGGAGCCGTCGTGCTGAGTGGGAGAATTATACTCAGATAGTGGTCTTTTGCCAGTCAGGTAGCCGGAGTAAAAGGGCCATGCAAACGATGCAACAAATCGCTCCGGGCATTAAAATCTCCCATCTGGAAGGCGGAATAGAAAAATTGAAGCCGGGTACCGTTTTACACTCTTCAAAATGAGCGAAAAAAAACCTAAAAAAGTATTTCTGGATGGACCTGTTTCGTCTGATTTTATCGCAGATGCTATTGCCAAACATTCAACAAAGACAGAAATTGGTGCCCATAGTATCTTCCTCGGACAGGTAAGGGCCGATATCCGCGATGGAAAACAAGTGGCCGCTATTGAGTATACCGCCTATCCGGAGATGGCCGAAGCTGCATTTCATACGATCCGGGAGGAAATATTTGATAAATATCCGCTCACCTGCATGCATATCTACCACAGTCTCGGTACCGTGAAGGCTGGTGAGATTTCCCTCTTTGTTTTTACTTCCGCACCGCACCGCCGGGAGGCCATCGACGCCTGCTCAGAAATTGTTGAACGGATAAAATCAGAAGTTGCAGTGTGGGGTAGGGAGATTTTCACGGATGAAACCTATATTTGGAAAGAAAATCACTGATCAAACCTATATGTTAACAACTGAACATCTTACCGATCTCGAAATAGCGCAGAAAGCTGATATTAAGCCCATTCGGGATATTGCGTCCGGACTCGGGATCGACCTTGAACTGATCGAACAATACGGAAAATACAAAGCCAAACTTCCGCTTTCCCTGATCGACGAGAAGAAAATTGCCAATGCCAACCTGATTCTTGTCTCTGCCATTAACCCAACTCCCGCAGGAGAAGGCAAAACAACGGTCTCGATAGGACTGAACGACGGGCTTAATAAAATCGGGAAAAATTCGATGGTCGTATTGCGGGAGCCGTCTCTCGGACCGGTATTCGGAATCAAGGGCGGTGCTGCAGGTGGCGGTTATTCGCAGGTAATTCCCATGATCGATATCAACCTCCATTTTACAGGCGATTTTTCAGCCATTGAAAAAGCCAACAACCTGCTGGCCGCATTGATCGATAATAATATTCAAAGCAAAACCAATAACCTCAATATTGATCCGCGCACGGTGATGTGGAAACGTGTGATGGACATGAACGATCGCGCCTTACGTCAGATTATCATCGGTATCGGGGGCAGTGCAAACGGGATCATGCGCGAAGACGGCTTTAACATTACCGCTGCTTCTGAAGTGATGGCCATCATCTGCCTTTCGAAAGACATTGAAGATCTGAAGCGCCGACTGGGCAATATTTTCGTGGGTTATACTTTCGATAAGAAACCGGTATTTGCACGCGACCTCAAAGCAGAAGGTGCCATGGCATTGCTGCTGCGTGATGCAATTAAACCGAATCTCGTGCAGACACTGGAAGGAAACCCTGCCATCATCCATGGCGGACCGTTTGCCAACATTGCACAAGGCACGAATACCATTGTCGCCACAAAAATGGGTCTCTCTCTTTGCGATTATGTTGTAACAGAAGCCGGTTTTGGTGCCGACCTCGGGGCAGAGAAATTCCTCGATATCAAATGCCCGATGGCTGGACTTAAACCCAAAGCCATGGTGCTGGTAGTAATGGTGAGGGCACTCCGTCATCATGGTGGTGCGAAAAAAGCAGAATACAATACTCCGAACATGTCGTACCTCGAAAAAGGATACGAAAATCTCAGCCGGCATATAGAGAATTGTAAGAAGTTTGGCTTAACACCCGTGGTGGCAATCAACAGTTTCTTCTCCGATACAGAAGAAGAAGTGAATTATATCAAATCGCGCTGCGCAGAGCAGGGAGTTACAGCGGTACTCTCCAAAGGATGGGAATTTGGAGGAGAAGGTACCAGGGATCTTGCGCGCGCTGTGGTAGAGATGATTGAGAGCGGAAAGAACAATTACAAACCACTGTATACGGCAGATATGCCTATTGAAGATAAAATCAATCGGATTGCGACGGAAATTTATGGTGCTGATGGGGTGACTTATACATCAAAAGCCCGTACACAATTGAAAGATCTGGTGGAACTCGGTTATAATCAGCTTCCGGTTTGTATGGCCAAAACACAGATGTCGTTCAGCGACGATGAAAAGAAAATCGGACGCCCGACCGGATTTAAAGTCAACGTACGTGAGTTTGAACTCGCAGCCGGTGCCGGATTTGTGGTGCCGATTCTTGGCCAGATCATGCGCATGCCCGGTCTTCCGGGAGTGCCGGCCTCAGAAGGTATGGATATCGATAACAAAGGAAATATTACCGGATTGTCCTGATGGATGTAAAGCGCTTCGCCGGATTTCAGGTCAGCCGGGGACAATTCTCCGGCGTGGATGATGCTTTGCCGGTAGAAGAAGCGTTGAGTGTTTCGATCAATGATATTCCGTTTACGGTGACCATGCGGAGTCCGGGCAATGAAACGGAGCTGATACGCGGACTTCTGTTCACCGAAGGTATCACCGGCGAGATTACACCGGATTTTCATCCGGAAGTGCGTGAACGGAATCAATACGGAGATATAACGGCGATGGATGTACGCATTCAGGAGGATTACCTGCTGAAACCATTTGCCGGTAACCGGTCGATAGCAGCTTCTTCTTCCTGCGGACTATGCGGGAAAGTCAGTTTTGAAGAAACCATTACTTCTGCATCCCGTAAGTTCATACTGGAGGCCGTTGCTGTGGAAAGAATGTTTGAACGGGTGGCTGAACAGCAAGTGGCCTTCAAAGTCAGTGGCGGTACGCATGCATCAGGCGCATTCACCCGTGCTGGAGAGCTGATGCTGGTGATGGAAGATATCGGCCGGCACAATGCTGTAGATAAAGTGATTGGTGCCTTGTTGCTCAATGGCCGGCTCGGTGAAGCGGACTGTATTACTGTGAGCGGCCGTATCAGCTATGAAATCATCAGCAAAATCATGCATGCCGGCATTCCGGTGATTGCAGCAGTTTCAGCTCCATCCTCCAAAGCCATTGAAACGGCCGATGCAGCCGGAATCACCCTGATGGCGTTTTGCCGCCCGGGTAAACTCACGGTCTACACCCATCCTGAACGCCTGGAGATGGGTATGGAAGCCGGTGTAAAAATGTAAGTCATGTCGAAAAATCTGAGTGCACTTTCAGGCCGCAAAGGCCTCGATAAAAACCTCTTCGAAGAGCTTGGACGCGCTGCTGAAGCAGCGGGTACTCCGGATCTTGAAACACTGGAGGCGATCCGGGAAGAATTCCTGGTTGGAAAATCTACAGTCTATGGAACTGTGAGTTTTTATGATTTCCTGCGTCCGGAAAACAAGGGAAAGAAAGCCTATGTCTGCAATGGCAGTGCCTGTATGACAGCTGCCACGCAAGACGCAGTACGGGAGAAACTCGGACAACATTTTCGTGCTGAAGAAATAGGAGAGATGTGCTGTCTCGGACGTTGTCACGAAAACAGCGCGTTTCACGTGGATGGAAAAAATTATTCCGGATCAGATATCGATGCGCTGGCGGATATTGCTGCGAAGAAAAAAGCTACTGCTGAAACGTATGCAGTGCAGTCGTCCGGCACACCCGTGCTGACGGCAGACTATGGCAACGTCAACGCTTATTATGATATTTTCAGAGAGGTGCTCAGACGTAGTCCTGAATCGCTGATTGCGGAGCTGAAGGATTCCGGAGTAAGGGGCCGCGGAGGTGCAGGATTTCCAATGGCTTTCAAGCTCGATTCCTGCAGGATGACTCCCGGCGATGTAAAGTTTGTTGTGTGTAATGCAGATGAAGGTGATCCGGGCGCTTTCTCTGACCGGTACATCATGGAACAACGTCCTCATGCCTTGCTGATGGGAATGATGATCGCCGGTTATATCATTGGGGCAAGCAGCGGAGTAGTATATATCCGCGGCGAATATCCTGAGTCGATTGACGCCATCAACAAGGCCATCGGGGAAATAGAGCAGCTGCAATTGCTCGGAGATAATATTGGTGGCTCAGCCTTCAGTTTCCGTTTTAAGGTTATCCGTGCAATGGGTGCTTATATCTGCGGAGAGGAAACGGCACTGCTTTCATCGATAGAAGGTCAGCGCCCGGAAGTGCGTACTCGTCCCCCGTATCCCACCCAGCAAGGTTTGTTCAATAAGCCAACTGTGGTCAATAATGTTGAAACGCTTGCGAATCTTCCGTTCATCATGGACCATGGAGGTAAAGCATTTGCAGCAATCGGAACACCCAAATCAACAGGTACCAAACTGGTTTCCCTTGACGGACACTTTAATCGTCCGGGAATTTATGAAGTCGATATGGGTACTCCGCTGCGTAAAGTGATCGATGAGCTGGCGGGTGGATTCCGAACAAAGGTGAAAGCAATGCACATAGGCGGTCCGTTAGGAGGCCTTGTACCGGTGTCAAAGATTGATGAACTTACGGTAGACTTCGACTCATTCTCAAAATCCGGTTTTCTTCTCGGACATGCTTCTGTCGTTTGCATTCCTGAAGATTATCCGCTGATCGCCTATATCGAACACCTCTTCCGGTTTACAGCGCACGAAAGCTGCGGAAAGTGTTTCCCCTGCCGGATTGGGTCAACCCGCGGTTATGAGCTGGTAGACAAGGCCCGGCAGAGTGATTATAAAATTGATCGTACCTTGTTTACAGATTTACTGGAAACGCTGGAAACCGGTTCTTTATGTGCGCTGGGAGGCGGATTACCCTTGCCGGTGAAAAATGCATTACGCTATTTCGATGACGAACTGGCGCCCTATTTTAAAAAATAAGAGCATGAAGAAAATTGCATATATCAATGATCAGGCTTTCCCGGTGAATGAGGGTGAAACTATTCTCTCTTTCGTTCGCCGCCATTTCGGAAAGGACTTCGTTCCGACATTATGTGATGCACCCAACCTGGATCCATTCGGGGCCTGCCGGGTGTGCAGTGTGGATGTGGCTTTGGTGAAAGATGGTCCGGCCAAGGCACAGGCATCCTGTCATACACCTGTAATTCCGGATTCATTTATTTACACAGATAGCGACCGGATCAAAAAACTGCGCAAGAATATCGTGGAACTGGTATTGACAGATCATCCGCTGGATTGCCTCACTTGTGAAGTGAACAATAACTGCGAACTGCAAACAGTCGCTGCGCGTGTCGGTATTCGCGATGTCCGTTATCCGGCAGGAAAGAACCACCTGCATTTCACGAAAGACAAGAGCCACCCGTACATGACATCTGATTTTTCAAAATGTATCAATTGTGCGCGCTGTGTTCGTGCCTGCGATGAAGTGCAGGGTGAAATGGTCCTGAGTATGGCGGGACGGGGTTTCGACAGTCATATCGTAAAGAGTTTTGAAAATAATTTCTTCACCTCCGATTGTGTGAGCTGCGGTGCCTGTGCTCAGGCTTGCCCCACTTCGGCTATCAGTGATGTGTTCGAGTCGAAGTCAGTTGCTGCAGATAAAAAAGTGCGCACTGTATGTACCTATTGTGGTGTGGGTTGTAATCTTGATGTCGCCGTTGTAAATGGAAAGGTAAAGTCGATACAGGCACCTTACGATGCTGCCGTTAATCAGGGCCATACTTGTTTGAAAGGACGTTTTGCTTTCTCTTTCTATAATCATCCGGATCGGTTACGTTCTCCGATGATCAGAAAAAACGGAAAGCTGGAACCGGTGAGCTGGGAAGAGGCGTACAACTATCTGGCAGAAAAATTAACGGCGATAAAGACGAAAAATGGTCCCGATGCCATTGCGGGTATTTCCTCCGCACGCTGCACCAACGAGGAGAATTACCTCATGCAGAAATTTATCCGCACCATTATCGGTACCAATAATATTGATGCATGTGCCCGTGTTTGTCATTCACCGACTGCCTTAGGTATGCAGGGGGCTTTCGGAACCGGCGCAGCCACTAATTCCATTATCGACCTGAAGTACACGGATTGCATCATGGTGATTGGCGCCAATCCAACGGATGCACATCCGGTAACGGGGGCGAAAATGAAGCAGTTTGCCATGAAAGGCAAAACAACGATCGTGATTGATCCTCGTCGCACTGAACTGGCGAAGTTTGCCACGTATCATCTTCAGCTTCGTCCGGGTACCAATGTAGCATTGCTGAATATGATGCTGCATTACATTGTGAAAGATGGTTTGGCAAATCAGGATTTTATTGGCCGTCGCACAGAAGGGTATGAAGATTTCAGCAAACATATTCTTGCGATTGATATCGACGAGCATGCTCGCATCACCGGTGTAGAAAAGGAGCTGGTAAGGGCGGCAGCACATGCGTATGCAAAAGCACCCAATGCAATGTCCTTCCATGGTTTGGGTGTTACCGAACACAGCCAGGGTACATACACTGTAATGCTGATCTCCGACCTTGCCATGATCACAGGAAATATCGGCCGCAGAGGTGTGGGCGTGAATCCGCTGCGTGGACAAAACAACGTGCAGGGTGCAGCCGATATGGGCTGTCAGCCTCATCAGGGAGCCGGATATATGAGTTCTTACGACCCGGAAATTAATAAACTGTATGAGCAGCATTATGGAGTAAAAATCCCATTGGGTAAAGGCCTGAAAATTCCGGAGATGTATGATGCAGCACTCGCAGGTCAGCTGAAGGCACTTTGGCTGATGGGTGAAGATCTGGTACAAACCGATCCAAATACCAATCTCGTTATTGACGCGATGAAGCAGCTGGATCTGCTGGTTGTGCAGGAAATCTTCCATACAGAAACCTGTAATTATGCACATGTGGTTTTACCGGCTTCGTCCTTCCTTGAGAAAAGCGGAACCTTTACCAATGGCGAACGCAGAATCCAGAAAGTGCAGGCCGTGGTGGATCCTTTACCCGGTACAAAACCTGACGGACAAATTGTGATTGAAATGATGCGCAGGATGGGAGCAGATATGCCTGATTATGATCCGGCCATTATGTTGAATGAAATTTCCCGTATTGTACCGTTTTTTGCCGGTGTTACCTGGGAGAACCTTGGTGAAAACGGAAAGCAGTGGCCGGTTGCGCCGGATGGAAAGGATACAGAAATTCTGCATACAGAAACCTTCAAGCGGGGACTCGGTAAATTCCATTATTTTGACTGGAAGGAGACCAATGAAATTGCAACGCACGGAAAGGAATATCCCTACATCATCACAACTAACCGTGAGTTGGAGCATTACAATGCCGGTACTATGACCCGCAGAACAGGTAATGTGGAGATTCTCACAGAGGATGTGCTGATGATTCATCCGGATGATGCCGCAAAACATTTTATTCTGGAAGGAGATATGGTTTGCGTCGAGTCACCGCGCGGAAAGGTAGATATCAAAGCCCGTGTCACCGACGAAGTGAAGCCGGGAGTGCTGAGTACCACCTTCCATTTCCCGGAAGTCTTGCTCAATATCATTACCAGCAGTGAACGTGATTCGGAAGCGATGTGCCCTGAATATAAAGTTGTAGCAGTAAACATCCGCAAGAGCAAGGGCAAATTTAAAGAGCCTCAGAAAGCGCAGGTATGATCAATATAACACACAAAAGTACCACGCTGCGTAAGGCGATTGCGGAGGCTTATGTCAAAGTAGGTGATTCTGCCACTATTTCGGCTATTCGCGACCGTAAGGTGCCGAAAGGTGATGTGCTGGAAGCTTCGAGGGTGGCCGGTCTGTTTGCTGCCAAGAAAACGCACGAGATGATCCCTGATTGCCATCCGTTGCCTGTTGAATACTGCCAGGTATCCCATGAAATAGGTGAGATGGAAGTCCGCATTCAGGTGGAAGTGCATACCATTTACCGTACAGGCGTGGAAGTGGAAGCCATGCATGCTGCATCTGTTGTGGCATTGACGATGTACGATATGCTGAAGCCGATTGATAAGCACATTGAGATTTCATCGATCCGGCTGGTGGAAAAAACAGGAGGGAAGAGTGATTTCACGGAGCACTTGCCGGCATCGTTGTCGTCTATGGTGGTTGTTTGTTCTGATACAATCTCCGCAGGAAAGAAACAGGATAAGGCTGGACTGGTCATTGCCGATAAGCTGAAGTCATTTGGCCTTAAAGAACCAGGCTATAAGATTATTCCCGACGATCCGGAAATGATCCGTTCAGCAGTGGAGATTGCCGCAGTGCAACATACCGATCTTTTGCTCATCACAGGCGGAACCGGACTCTCTCCGCGTGATATCACTCCGGAGAGTGTAGCACCTTTACTTGATCGGGATATCCCCGGGATCATGGAAGCGGCGCGAAAATATGGTCAGGACCGTACACCGTATGCGATGTTGTCAAGAGGTATTGCCGGAATGATCAATAAAACGCTGGTGATTACCTTGCCGGGTTCAAGCCGGGGAGCAGCTGAGACAATGGATGCTTTGTTTCCCGCATTGTTTCATATTTTTTCTGTGAGAGAAGGAACGCGTCACGAAAAGAAAAAGTAACGTATGGTATCGTCTGCCGAAGAACTCGTATTGAAAGTTTCTGTGCCACTGTATACGGCCGTTATTCTGATGGAGATCCTCCTCAGCAACTGGAAACTGAAAGGGTTTTACACGTGGAAGGAAACCTTGATGAATATTTATCTCACCTTGGTGAACATGGGCGTAGATGTTTTGTTTCGGGCGGTGTACCTGATTGTGTTGTTCTGGGGTTATGATCATCGGATCATGGAACCGCTTCAAAATCCCTGGTTGTATTGGGGGATCTTATTTGTGCTCGAGGATTTTGTTTTCTACCTCGAACATCTTGTTGATCACAGCAGCCGGGTTTTCTGGGCAGTTCATGTTACACATCATTCCTCAACGGAATACAACCTGACCACTGGCTTCCGTTCCTCTGTATTGCAACCACTGTACAGATTTGTATACTTTTTGCCAATTATGTTCCTTGGTTTTCAGCCGATGGATATTCTGCTGATGTTTTCTATCACCCAGATCTATGGAATTCTGGTACATACGCAGTTTATTAAAAAAATGCCGGCATGGTTTGAAATGGTGTTTGTGAGCCCCTCGCATCATCGGGTACATCATGCCAGTAATGTTTTATATCTCGATAAAAACATGGGCATGGTGCTGATCGTCTGGGATAAATTATTTGGTACGTTTCAACCGGAAATTGACGAAGAACCGGTAAAGTATGGGATCACCAAAATGCCGGAACAGCCGTACCATCCGCTACATGGAATTACTCATGAATTTGAGAATATATTGGCAGATGTTCGCCGTCCGATGCCACTGAAACATCGGTTGGGTTATATTTTCAGGCCTCCCGGATGGAGTCACGATGGAACTACCAAAACTTCAAGGGAGTTGCAGCAGCAGTTGAAGGATAGTAAACCCTGGTCCTGAAGATAAAATAACAGGTGATTTCGGTTGAATTTGATTGTGTTTAACGATCAATTTGCCCGATTTACCTGATTTTTCAGTCTGTTCCTGTAAGTCTTCGGGGGAGGAATAGGTCATTACGCTATTTTTGAATAAAATATATCTGGTATAAATGACTGGTGCTAAACGTGCTGATGGCTGTAAGTACAGCCGGTTTCTGTATGCGTTGGCCATGCTGTTTTTTTTCGTGTCGTTGCCAAAGGACGCAAAGCCTCAGGCCGGTTGTCCCGCAGTGAATGCAGTACCAGATCAGAATACTTCCTGCGCTGTACCTTGTGCAAACCTGAATGCATCTTATTTTAATGTTGGACAATCTACCACTTATAGTGTAGTGGCTATTCCTTATGCACCGAATTCTCTTACAACAGGTAATCCGATACTGGTGAACATTGATGATACTTGGACAGATGTGATTGATCTGACCTTCAATTTTTGTTTTTTCGGTAATATGTATAATCAGATTGTTGTTGGCTCTAATGGAATCATCAGTTTTGATTTGTCGAATGCCAATGGCTTTTGTCCGTATGATCTGACGATGTCAGGCGGCATTCCTGATAACAATCTCCCAACGAACAGCATTATGGGCGTGTATCAGGATATTGATCCGACGTTTCTGGGAAATATCTATTATGATATCATCGGAACTGCACCCTGTCGTAAGTTTGTTGTCACCTATTATGATGTTCCTTATTACGGTGACCCCAACAGTATAGATCCCTCATATTGTAATTCACCGTTGTTTGCGACTACGCAGATTGTGTTGTATGAAACCACCAATGCCATCGATGTTTTTGTGCAGGATAAATCAAATTGCACAGGATGGAATGATGGCCTGGCTATCGAAGGAATTCAGAATGCAAACGGAACAGTAGCCTTTACGGTGCCTGCACGTAACAATACGGTCTACAATCTGACCAATGATAGCTATCGTTTTCTTCCAAATGGTCCAAGTATTGTGAATTTTTCCTGGTTGCTGAATGGTAACATAATCAGCACCAGCCCTTCTTTTCAGGTGTGTCCGTTGACAACAACGACCTATACCGCACAAGCTGTTTATACCGCTTGTGATGGTACCCAGATTATTGAAACGGATAATGTTACTGTGACACCGGTTGGTGTTGTTCAGGGAGCATTGACGGTTAATCAGTCGCCGAATTGTTCAAATCCTGCCAATGGTGCTCTCACAGCTTCCGCTGCCGGTGGTACATCTCCTTATACCTATCTCTGGTCAAACGGTGCCACGACTGCAGCCATCAGTGGTTTAACAGCGGGAAATTATACAGTAACCATAACCGATGTTTCCGGTTGTACTGTTGTTAAAAATACTTCATTGACCCTGAATACCGTCAGTTTGCCGGCGCCTGTGGTGCAGGCTGTTTTGTGTAATGGCGGAAATACAGGAACAGTAACAGTTTCACCTTCCGGTGGAACAGCGCCCTATGCTTATCAGTGGTCTCCATCTGGTGGAACCACAGCTACAGCTTCTTCCCTTCAGGCCGGAACGTATACCTGTACTGTGACAGATGCCGGTGGATGTACCGCAGTGGCGAGTGCTGTGGTCACGGAACCTTCGGCAATTTCCGCCACTATCAGCGTTGTGGATGTAACATGTTTTGGTCAGGCCAACGGATCGGCTGCGATAACTCCTTCCGGCGGTACAGGAGGTTATACGTATGCCTGGAACTCAACACCTGCACAGTCCACTGCAACCGCAGTTAACCTTCCTGCAAGTGTGTTTTCCTGTTTGGTTACCGATGGTGCAGGCTGTACAGCATCCTTTTTTGCAACAGTATATGAGCCGAACCTGATGGTCGTAACGGATTTGGTTACCCAGCCGTCATGTTCTACAATCACCACTGGAGAAGTGCAGGTTTCGGTAAGTGGGGGCGTTAGTCCTTATGCCTATAGCTGGCCGGGTCAGAGCTGGACCGTTCCGGGTGTTACAGGAATCCCTCCGGGTAACTATTCGTATGTTGTTACAGATGCAAATGGTTGTAAGGATACAAATTTCGTAACCATTAACAGTATTACACCGGTGACAATTGCACTTTCGAAGACAGATGTACATTGTTTCGGAGAAGCAAATGGTGCCGTGGCCGTGAACGTACTGTCCGGGGTGAGCCCGTTCAGTTTTTCATGGGCACCATCTGGCGATACATTGGCTGTTGCAGACAGTCTTCCTCCGGGCTTGTATACGGCAACAGTTACTTCAGCAGAAGGCTGTACGGCTTCGGATACGATTCGTGTTCTGGAACCTCCTGCGCTGATGGTGAATGCGGCAATAAGTCCTTCCCGTTGTTGTGTAGGTGAGGAGGTAATGCTCACTGTAGCAGGGAATGGTAATATTGTATGGTCGACCGGTTCTGCTTCCGATACGATCACTTTCAATGCTCAACAATCGCAGGTGTACATGGTTACAATTTCCGATGTACAGGGGTGCAGCGCTCAGGACAGTGTTCAGCTGATAGTGGATCCATTGCCGGTACCAGCCTTCTCTTCAGATACTGTTTGTTTCGGAAGCAGCACACACTTCAGTAACCTCTCTACAGTGCCTTCCGGTATAATTACCTCCTGGTATTGGAGTTTTGGTGACAGTACATCCAGTATTGTGAAAAATCCGATGCACGTGATGTCTCATACCGGTATACATGCCGTGATGCTCACAGCAACTACCGATCATGGTTGTGTGGATTCATTGGTGCGCCCGGTTCGGGTCTGGGCTTTACCAGAGCCGGCTTTAACAGCTGATGTGCTGGCGGGTTGTCCTGATTTGCCGGTAACACTGACCGGACTTTCTACCGTAGCCGATGGTCAGATAAGTATACAGTCGTGGTGGATTGGTGATGTGAACGGAGCCAGTGGTGATACACTTCAGGTATTTTTAAACTCATCTGGTTATTATGATGTGCACCTGGAAGCACAGAGTTCATACGGCTGCTCCGCAGATACGACCTATCGTGATTACATTGAAGTATATAAAATGCCGGTTGCAGACTTTACCTATTTGCCATCAGCTCCTTCGGTCTTTATGCCTCGTGTAGAGTTTTACGATCAGTCGGTATATGCTGATAAGTGGTTCTGGACCTTTGGCGATACAAGTGCGGTTTCCGGCGATGTCAATCCCGAACATACCTATCAGCTTCCCGGTGAATACATCGTGCAGCTGATTGTGGAATCAGAAGATGGATGTCGCGACACAGCGGAGATGCCGTTGGTGCTGAAGAATGATTATGCCTTATGGGTCCCTTCAGCTTTTACACCCAATGCAGATGGAAAGAATGAAGTATTTACTGTAAAGGGCTTCAATTATTCAGGTTTCCGGTTGCGCGTTTTTGACCGTTGGGGCGAATTATTGTATGAAACCAATAATCCTGATGAAGGGTGGGATGGGAAGTATAACGGCACACCTGCTGCAGAAGGCGTGTATATTTATGTGGTGAATTACAAGGATATTTTTAAAGAGGGACATACCCTTACAGGACGTGTCTCTATCGTGAAATAAGCACCAGACGTGCAGGCTGTCATCTTAATCTCCGGATGCTGGTTCCTGCTTTTTGGCTTTCTTCGACCCTTCATAAATGTCGAAGCGCAACATGCGACACTCGATAGGACCATTGAACAACTGAATTTTTCTTGAAGGACGAAGTCCGATAAACTTCGCCACTTCCAGATTGCCTGTAAATATCCAGCAGGTCCACCCTTTGAAATCTTTCTTCATTTTATCGCCCATCCGTTGATACATATCCATGATATCACGGGGTTCTATGCGGAGTCCGTAAGGTGGATTGGAAATCAGCATTCCCTGTGGCGCAGGAACTGGAAATTTATCAAAGGGACATTTCTTTAGCAGGATGTGTTTGCTTAGTCCGGCTTCAGCAATATTTTGTCTTGCTTTATCGAGTACCGCCCCGCTGATATCTGAACCATAGAGTTGCAGTGTTGCATCCTTGATTTCATTTTGAAGAGCTTCTTCTTTTACCTTTTTCCATAGGGAAGCGTCAAAATCTTTCCAGGATTCAAAACCAAATCGCGGTCTGAATTTATTGGGTGCTATGTTTAACGCCAGCATTGCTGCTTCAATGAGAATAGTTCCGCTGCCACACATGAAATCGGCTAACGGCATTTTTCCATCCCAACCACTCTTTAGTACCAGTGCTGCTGCGAGTGCTTCATTGATGGGTGCCTGATTGGTGTAGTCACGGTAACCGCGTTTATGCAGCGATTCACCGGAGCTGTCGAAGGAAAGCGTGCAATGATCTTCGTAAATATGCAGGTGAATGCGGAGATCCGGATTTTCGGTGTCTACATCCGGCCGTTCGTCATATTTATCTCTGAACTGGTCGGCAATGGCATCTTTCGCCTTCAGGGATACATAGAGGGAATGATTCAGATTCGATTGATTCAGTGTTGTATTGATGGCAAAAGTTTGTTTTAATCCAAAGTGCTGCGACCAGTCGATGTTGCGAATTTCATTGTAAAGCATGTCCTCATCTGCTGCGTCAAAATGATACATCGGCCGGAGTATCCGTAATGCAGTGCGACAATGCAGATTGGCTTTGTATAAAAGGCTCAGATCACCTTCAAACTCTACGGCCCGGGTGAGAATTCTTGTTTCTCCTGCGCCCAATGCTTCCAGTTCGGCACTTAAAATTTCTTCACATCCGGCAAATGTTTTTGCAATCAGCAGCATGGCAGGGCCTCTTATTCAGGTTTCGGCACAAGGTACATCCTTTTTTAATATTCCAGTGGCGCAATAGCTGCTTTTCCCTATGAAACCGTATAGATATTCAGGAGTTTCTGCTTTTCCGGGCTTTGATTTCCGGATTTAATGTACATTCGTTTGGAATGGACAAGTAAATACGAAATTTGATATGAACATCAGAACAACGTTGATTGTTGCAGGTCTTCTCTTGTCGTTGACGGGGAGGGCTCAGATTTGTTTTCAGCAGAACCCCATGAATTATGCTTCCGGTACCGGACAAAATTTCCTGACGGGTTGCGTGTCCGGTAATTTTACTGCAGATGGTAATCCGGATGTGGCCGTCGCCTACACGAACAAGGTGAGAATTAAAAATGGTGATGGTACCGGTTTATTAACAAATGGATTATTGCTGAATATTGGTCTGGATAATGTGTATGATCTGAAAGCAGCAGACATGGATAATGACGGGCTGGATGATATCGTTGTATTGAATGTCTATTGTCTGTTACACGTGTATTATAATAATGGAAACGGTACGTTTGCCGATTCAGTTTATACCGGAGGAAGTTTGTTTGGGTCCGGAGATATGTTTGTCGCGGATTTTAATAACGATAATTTTAAAGATGTACTGATGGTGGGAGGTACTTCAACTCTGTACATGAGTTCTGCTGCACGGTCGTATGCTCCACAGCCTGTCTCCTTACCCTATACACCGGATGCAGCGTGCGTAGGAAACTGGAACAATGATGCGTTTACGGATATATTGGTAACGGATAATGGTGCACTCACTCCGCTGACAGGACAGGGCAACGGCACCTTTGTTACCGGCAGCAATATTACCTTCCCGATAAATCTGTTTGACCTGACGCTGGCCGACATGAACAATGACTCCTACATGGATGTCATCTCCGGTGCCGGTTTTGATGTGACTGTGCACTATCGGGATGCTTCAGGAGCCATTGTGCAAACTGATCAGATTACTACCAATGGGTCGGTGCTTGAATACCTGAATCCGGATGAAATTGTAGTTGCCGACCTGGAGCAAGATCAGTATCCGGAAATATTATTGGCGTCACAATGGAATTCGAATGTAATGGTGGTGAATAACCAGTCTGGCGTTTTATCAGCGCGTGAATATGCCTGCACCGGAGGAGCTGCATTTCTTGCTATACAGGACATCAACCTCGATGGTCGTAGTGATATCGTTACTGCGAGCTCGGGCCTGGACGGTTATTTGAGTATTTTGTTAGGCGATACAGGTACTTCGTTTCAGGCAACAGAATATGTGTCAGCGTTAAATGGCTCGGTGCAGGATTTTGAAACAATGGCTGCAGGCGATCTCAATGGAGATGGTTTTAAAGACCTCGTGACATTTGGATTCGATACAGTATTGGTGTTGATTAACGATGGGAGTGGTGGATTTTCGGCTCCGCTGAAATTTGCTGCTCCGTTTACGGGGTCAGGAGGATCGCCGGTATTGCTCGATGACTTCAACAACGATGGTAAAAATGACGTTGTGATAACTGACCTTGCTGAGCACTTGTATTTGTACAGAGGATTGGGTAACGGATCGTTTTTATCACCACAGGTCATTCAGGCTCCCGGCTATCTTTATTGGGCAGCTATGGTGTCCGGTAAGTTTAACAATGATACCATCCCGGACATCGCTTACGGTACCAGCAATCAGATTAAAGTGTTGCTGAACAATGGAACCGGAGCATTTACCGCAGCCGGTACCATCAGCACAACATCCTATGCATATAGTTTGTTCGCCGGTGATTACAACGAAGATGGTGTTGATGATATCGTTTTTACCAATCAGTTTACCGGAGGGTCGCTGTACATCAGTAACGGCAATGGTGTATTTACCGCGGGAGGTGGTTTTAGCAGTTGTATTAACGGGAGTATGTCGGCCGTTTGCGGCGGTGACCTGAATCATGATGGACACCTCGATGTGGCCTTTACGGATTACGACTGTACCTATCCCGATCGGGTAATGGTCGCTTACGGAAACGGGGCCGGAGGCTTAACGTCAGGGTTGAATTTGAATGTTTATGAAACTCCATATCACGTAAAAATCGCGGATATCAATCTCGACGGATACAACGATGTCATTGCAAACAGTGCAACGGGTATTATAACCGTCAGATTCTACAACCCTCAATTGTCGAATTTTTCTGTAGCTTATTACCTCGCATCTGGTCCGGCATCAGCTACAGTGCTGGTTGATGATCTGAACAATGATTTAAAACCGGACCTGGCTTATGTAAATGTTGAGAGCCGTAATATAGGTGTTTCACTCAACGATATAGCAAGAATTGAGCCGGCCGGTTTTCAGTATCTCTGTGCCGGTGATAGTATATTACTCCATACAAGTAATATGGCTCCAGGAATAACCTGGAACAATGGAGCTACCAATGATTCGATTTATATTACCTCTCCCGGCTGGTATTATCTGACGGATACCAGTCTTACATTCGGCAGTTGCTTTGGGTCTGCTACTTTATATGTTGCAGCGCATACCGTTACTCCGCCTGTTTTCAGTTCAATCAATAATCCCGATTCTGTCTGTGCCAATACAATTGTGCCATTGGTGGCCACACCTGGCGGCGGAACATTTACAGGACAGGGAGTGTTCAGCGGCTTATTTAATACGGCCTTTGTTTCTCCCGGAAATTCGTATGCAATCAGTTATAGTTATACAGATTCCACAGGATGTACTTCTTCAGCAGTTACTCACTCCATTTACGTAGATGCCTGTATCGGACTGGAAGAAGTTCAGCGGAACGTGCCTGTCGTTTTTCCAAACCCTTCAGGCGATTTTGTTGAGATTCAGCAGCACCCTGATGCGCGCTATGACCGGCTAGAAGTGATGGATTTGTTTGGCCGTCGTATTGAAAGCAGAGCATTACACAGTGATCGGGTAGTGGTGCAGGTGAAAGATATGCGGCAGGGAAGTTATCAGTTAATCTTTACCGACACATCCGGAAAATTACCGGTTTGCTCAACGCGGATAACCGTAATTCATTGAGGAACCAGATTTCCTCTGTCCGGAATAAAACGCAGCAGTGATCTGTCTGGCGGCGTTCCAATAAAATGGAATGCAAATAAAACAGAAAAGCTCTTCCCTGTATGGAAAGAGCTTTTCTTTTCTGTCCCTGTTACCCGTCATTTTATTGACAAGGCAGGGAAAGATGAAGTTACTTATCGTGCAATTTTAACGTTTACAGCGTTGAGGCCTTTTTTACCTTGCTGTGTTTCGTAAAACACTTCGTCGTTTTCACGAATCTGCTCAGTTAAACCTGTGGTGTGAACAAAAATTTCTGTTCCGTTTTCTTCTTTGATAAATCCGAAGCCTTTCGTTTCATTGAAGAATTTTACTATTCCTTTTTTCATTGTGATGTTTATTGTGCCTTTATAGGGCGGTTATTGTATTGATGAAATTATTTCTTGGTTGCTTGTTGGTAGTGGATGGAATGTTGAATTGCATTTATGGCCATGCAACATTTCAGACCGTATTGAATTTTTGTTGCCAGATGATTTAAGTAGTGAAGGGGTAAATCCGGATGACGTATGGTAATTCAAAATATTTTGCAAATGAAAAGTGTCAAATAATCCGAATTGTGTTTTGTTATGGTTTCCTGATTGCAGGTTTTTGATGTTTACGCAAATATAGTAATTAAAGTTGCTAATGGTGCGATTCGATACTGGATAGCTGTAAGTTTGAATGGTAATGGGTTGATCCTGTGGTCTGTAGAAATGTTTTAAGGCCAGGCTTTCTTTGAGGTTTTTTAAGTTTCCTGACTTAATTCCGGTTGCCGGACATTGTTTTTAGGAAGATTGAAAGCAGTTCAGATGACGGGAAAGTGGGGTTATTTACTTTCCGATACAAAACTTACTGAAAATATTCCCTAACAAATCATCTGTATATACTTCGCCGGTAATATTCCCGAGATGATAAACGGCATCTTTTAGTTCGAGGGCGAGCAGATCAGTTACGAGTTGATGATGAATGCCGTCGATGACTTTCTGCAGCGCAGAAGCGGCGAGGTGCAGCGATTCGGCATGTCGCGCACTGGTCACAATCGATTGGTCGCCTTGTTCTCCGCGCCCGATGGCAGCACCGGCGAGTTTGGCTTTGAGCTCGTCGATGTTGCGGCCTTCTTTTGCTGAAATGAAAACAGCGTTCGGCAACTCTCTGTATTCTTTCAGGAGCTGATCGTAATCGAAGCGGTCGCTTTTGTTGATGACCGTGATGCACATGACCGCCGATGGATCGATGCCTTGCAGTAAATCGTTCCATTCTCTTTGTAACTCCTTCGCATCACTTTGGGCGGGATCGCAGAGGTAAATGATGATGGAGGCTTTGGCCGCGTGTTGTAAGGTGCGTTCTACTCCGATCTTTTCTATGGTATCGTCGGTGTGTCGGATACCGGCAGTATCCATGAAGCGGAAACGGATGCCGTCGATGACCAAATGGTCTTCAATGACATCGCGGGTGGTGCCGGCAATGTCGCTTACGATGGCGCGTTCTTCGTTGAGTAAAGCATTAAGCAGTGTACTTTTGCCAACGTTGGGCTTGCCGGCTATAAGGACCGGTACACCATTTTTCATGACGTTGCCGGAGGCAAAACTTTCCTGCAGTTTTTTTACTACGTGGCGCAGTTCCAGTACCAGCTCGAGGAGCTTGTCACGGTTGGCGAATTCTACATCTTCTTCGGCAAAATCAAGTTCGAGTTCAATGAGGGAGGCGAAATCAACGAGTCTCGTGCGTAAATCGCGGATGGTGCTACTGTATCCTCCGCGTAATTGCTGCAAGGCCGCTTTGTGCGCTCCGGCATGTTGGGCGGAAATAAGATCAGCTACGGCTTCGGCCTGACTGAGGTCCATCTTGCCATTCAGAAATGCACGCAGCGTAAATTCTCCGGCTTCGGCCATTCGGATGCCGTTGCGTTGCAGGAGCTGTAGTATCGCCTGTTGAATATATACAGATCCGTGACAGGAGATCTCTGCTACGTCTTCGCCTGTAAAGGAGTGGGGGGTTTTAAAGATGCTGATGAGCACTTCATCCACTACCATCCCTGCATCATTTATCTGACCGTAGTGAATGGAATAGGGCCGGACAGTTCCAAAGTCCTTCGTTTTCCCTTTCATCGTTTTAAACAAGCGGCTGAGTGTCGGAAAGGTTTCTTTTCCGGAGATACGGATGACTGCCAAGGCACCCATGCCGGGGGCAGTGGCCAATGCACAAATAGTATCCGTTCGGTTGGGGAGATGCATGCCGCAAAGATACGACAGCGGAGGTTCTTAACGGTATAAGCCTTCGTCGATGTTTTTACCTCTCGTGCCTCTCCAGCGCTTACGGAAACTCTCTCGCTCAGGAAGCGCAACGAATCCGTCCACATACGCGGAACTGAGATCTACTTCCGGATCATACATCGGTGGCTGCATGTTGCGTAAGGTGTCAAAAACCATGGGGAGCAAGGCTACTTCGGGACTTACTTTTTTTCGGCTGAAACGCCTGAGCAGCTTTGTCTGAAACGGATCAGAAGCGAGGGCAATGGTTTTGAATCCCAACTGCCGGGCTTTGTAATACGAATAATAGATGTTTTCGGTGCTGTGTTCTGCCCGGGTTTCCGTGTAAATGTTTTCGGCCGGAATACCCAGGGCCTTTGCATAGAGTGCCATGGCTTCAGCTTCTATCCAGGGACTGTATACGGCAGATCCGGAAAACATGATGTTTTTGGCAATACCACGGTCGTAGAGGTACTTGGCCCAGAAAACACGGATTTTCATCACCATACTCCATTTCCCGTTTTCAATAGGGACACCGGGAACCACCACCAGATCATATTGCTGATGCGATGAACGGACCAGCATCTTCGTGGCTGTTTTCGAGGTGTAACTGCATCCGGGCAGCAAGCCAAGTAAAAAAAGCAGGATAGTATACCGAAGGGGAACAGTGGTTTTATGGGTGTTCATGGGAGTGGTGATGGGTTGATCTGAAAGCTTCGATGGATCGAAGGTAAAGATATTTTGTTTTTTCGTTTACTGATTGCCGTGCCGGATTATTTGAGGATGGAGCAGGGACGGAGATGCGCCGGTTTGGGCTTTTTTTACGATTTTCGACAACTTGAGAACAATCTGAGCGTCGTTATGTTCTTCGTCTTGTCAAAAATCCTCGATTTTTTTGTCACACCATTGGCCTGGATGCTGGTGTGTTTCCTGCTGTCGTTTATCGTAAAAAAGGAGCAGGTTCGAAAACGATTGCGCGTTACAGGCTTCGTAATTCTGCTCGTGTTTTCAAACCCATGGCTGATTACCAGATTGATCTATGCCTGGGAAGTGCCACCGGTGAAATCGGAGAATATCCTGCAGCAGTATGATGTGGGAATCGTGCTTGGTGGAAGTATGAGGTATTATGATCCGGATCTGAACAGAGTGGTGTATTCCTCCAGCGTCGACCGGCTCCTGCAGGCGATGCAGTTGTATCATGATGGAAAGATTAAAAAAATCTTACTGAGTGGCGGTTCGGGTTTTGTCAATTATCAGGACTGGAAAGAGTCAGGACTGATTTCAAAAGTGCTGCTGAAGAGTGGGGTGAAAGAGGAAGATATCATTCTGGAAAATGCTTCCAGAAATACCTATGAGAATGCAGTTAATTCAGTGGCCATGTTACAATCCGGAAAGTTTGGAAACCGTGTGTTGCTGATTACTTCTGCTTTTCACATGCGGCGCTCGCTGATGTGTTTTGAAAAACTGGGCTTTAAAGTGGATCCTTTTTCAGTGGATATCCGCTCGGCCATCCATATCAATACCCTCGATCGCATCATTCAACCCGATGCAGAATGTATGATGCAATGGGATATGCTGATCCATGAATGGGTCGGAATTGTGATGTATAAACTGATGGGATACTGCTGATAATTCAGAATTCAGAATTAAGAATTCAGAATTAAAAATTGGGGAGGTAATTCTTAATTCTGAATTTAACACCAGTGTTCATCCAACTTTCGAAACTCCGGGTCGAGTGCTGATGCAGCATTCAGAATTAAAAATTGGGGGGCAATTCTTAATTCTGAATTCTTAATTCTGAATTCTTAATTCTGAATTTAACACCAGTGTTCATCCAACTTTCGAAACTCCGGGTCGAGTGCTGATGCAGCATTCAGAATTAAAAAATTGGGGGGGTAATTCTTAATTCTTAATTCTTAATTCTGAATTCTTAATTCTTAATTCTGAATTCTTAATTTAACACCAGTGTTCATCCAACTTTCGAAACTCCGGGTCGAGTGCTGATGCAGCATTCAGAATTAAAAAATTGGGGAGGTAATTCTTAATTCTTAATTCTGAATTCTTAATTCTGAATTAACCTCGCGGCTAACCATCTTTCCGCGTCAAGTGCTGCCATACACCCGGATCCTGCAGCAGTAACCGCCTGACGATACATATGATCCTGCACATCTCCCGCTGCAAAAACACCTTCCACAGAGGTTAGTGTGCGTCCCGGAGTAGTAACAATGTATCCCGCTTCATCTAATTGCAGTTGTCCTTTGAATATGCCGGTGTTCGGTTCATGTCCGATCGCTACAAAAAATCCGGTTACTTCCAGTGTGCGGTCTTCGTTGGTTTTATTATTTCGTACACGCACACCCGTTACCGTCTGGTCACCGAGTACTTCGGCTGTTTCGGAGTTGAACAGTACTTCGATATTGGGCGTATTGAGTACACGGTGCTGCATGGCCTTGGAGGCGCGCATTTCGTCACGGCGTACGATCATGTATACTTTTTTGCAAAGTTTGGCGAGGTAAGAGGCTTCTTCTGCAGCAGTATCTCCTGCACCAACAATAGCAACTTCTTGTCCGCGGAAGAAAAATCCATCACATACCGCACAGGCACTGACACCAAAACCGTTCAGTCGTTTCTCTGATTCCAGTCCGAGCCATTTCGCACTCGCACCGGTGGCAATGATGACTGCATCGGCTTCAATGGTATGTGTTTCATCTATGACTACTTTTTTAGTCGTACCACTGAAGTCGACGGATGTGGCATAGCCAAATCGTATGTCGGCACCAAATCGTTTGGCCTGCTTCTCGAAATCGATCATCATCTCCGGCCCCTGTATACCTTCAGGATATCCCGGGTAATTTTCAACTTCGGTGGTGATGGTGAGTTGTCCGCCAGGTTGAAGTCCCTGATAAAGTACAGGTTTCAGGTCAGCACGGGCAGCATAGATGGCAGCTGTGTAACCGGCAGGACCGGAACCAATAATCAGCAGGTGGACGCGTTCAGTTGTCATATTTCAATTTTTACGTGGGTGCAAAAATAGGTGAAAAGAGGGTGTCTGCTCATCTACATTTGTAACAAAAGCACTGAGCGCGGACTTCGGGTGAAGTCCGCGCTCAGATTATCAGCAGCATGCGTTTTTATTTGAGTAGTTCGGCGATAATATGTTCTACCGAGATTCCTTCGGCTTCAGCCTTGAAATTCTTAACCACACGGTGGCGGAGAATAGCCGGAGCAATCGCTCTTACATCTTCAATATCGGGCGAATATTTACCGGAAAGGGCTGCATTGCATTTGGCACCAACTACCAGGAACTGTGAGGCACGCGGTCCTGCGCCCCAGCTGAGGTATTCATTGGTGATGGTGGCAGCATTACCGGTATTGGGACGTGTCTTTGCCGTGAGTTTCACTGCAAATTCCAGTACATTGTCGGGAACCGGGATGCGGCGCACCAATTGCTGAAAGTAAGAGATTTGCTCGCCGGTCAGGATCGGTTTCAGCTCAGGATTATAGCTGCTGGTGGTGTTTTTTACGACCAGCAATTCTTCTTCAAGGCTTGGATAGTCGAGCGTTACATTGAACATGAAACGGTCGAGCTGGGCTTCTGGCAAAGGATACGTTCCTTCCTGTTCGATCGGGTTCTGGGTGGCCAGAACGAAGAAAGGTGAGGGGAGTTCATAGCGTTTGCCGGCAGCAGTGACCGCTCGTTCCTGCATGGCTTCCAGCAAAGCAGATTGGGTTTTTGGAGGCGTTCTGTTAATCTCGTCGGCCAGAATGATATTGGAGAACAACGGGCCTTTTACGAAGCGGAAATGACGGTTTTCGTCCAGAATCTCCGTACCAATGATATCACTGGGCATGAGATCGGGCGTAAACTGAATACGGTTATAGCTGAGCCCTAAAACACGGGCAATGGTATTCACCAGCAAGGTTTTAGCCAGCCCTGGAACGCCAACCAGCAAGCAGTGGCCATTGCTGAAAATAGAGATGAGGGAGTCTTTGACTACCTGATCCTGGCCGATAATGACTTTTCCGATTTCTTCACGGAGCTGACGGTACGAATCACGCAGGGCGTCAACAGCGGCTACATCGGAGGAATAGGGTTGGTTACTCATAGGTGTTTCTTGATTTACGGTAATTACTGGTTGTTTACCCAGTCGCTGATTTCAGGACAATTCTTGTACTCTTCGGCAATCCGTATATACGTAAGGAGTTTCTTTTTGTTCCTCCAGTTTTCAAGGGTGGTGTTTTGCTTGTCCTGCAAGGCGAGTTCCTGTAGTCGCTGATAATCGTCTTTCAGGTTGAGGCGGTGGGGAAGAGTCCGGGTTTTAAGCACCAGAATCCGGTAGGCGTTGTCACCTTCACGGGTGGTGGTGAGCATCGGATTGGAAATCTCTGTGATTTCCATCTTATCGAGCTGGAACAACACATTCGGATCTACCTGATCCGTTTCGAATCGGGTGGCGCCGGTGGCAGGATTCATCACATTGCCGGAGTTCATTTTCGAATCTTTGTCGTCACTGAATTTCTCAGCAGCTGCCGCAAAGGTGATGGTGCCTTTGCGTAGTTCTTTGGCAAGACTGTCCATTTCCTGTTGAGTGGCTACCATGTCTTCTGCAGTGACCTTCGGATGAATGAGAATATGGCGGCAGTTAATACGGTCGCCACGTCGTTCAATGAGCTGAATGATGTGGAAACCAAACTGTGTTTCGACAATAGGGGAGATTTCAGTGGAGTTCTTCAACCGGAAAGCAGCAGCTTCGAATTCGGGTACAAGGTCGCCACGGTTGACAAAACCCAGTTCTCCGCCTTGTTTGGCACTTTCAGTGTCCTGTGAGTAGAGGATCGCCAGCGTGCTGAATTCTTCGCCTTTGGAGATGCGGTCTCTGATTTCTTCCAGCTTTTCGCGTGCTGCTTTCTTTTCAGCTGCACTTACCGGTACTTTGCGGATGATCTGTGCGTATTCTACTTCAGAATTGATGAGGGGCAGACTATCAGCAGGAACCGATTCGTAAAAAGCTTTTACGTCGGCCGGTGATGCAGTAAGATTTCCTGTGATCTTATTCTGCATCTGCTGCACCAGCAGCTGTTCCCTGATCTTGGGACGGAAATCGTCTTTCAGTTCCATGATCGATTTTCCGTAAAACGCTTCCAGCTTTTCTACGGAACCAATCTGCTGAATGAAATAATTGAAGTTTTGATTCATCTTCTGGTCGACCTGATCATCGCTGACTTCAATACTGTCAACACCGGCCTGGTGAAGCAGAAGTTTGTTCAGCAGTAACTGATCAAGGATCTTACAGCGAAGATCGTCGCCGCGAAGAGGGGTTTGTTGCAGCATCTGCTGGTACTGTCCTTCAATATCTGACAGCAATACCACATTGGCGCCCACCACAGCTGCTACCTGATCAACTACCTTTTCATTTCCCTGAGCCTGCAGCCTGGGAGCAGAAAGAAGCAGAACAATTAACAGACTAAGGCTTTGGCAGCCAGATTTCAATTTCTTTTTGTTGTAGGGCATTCTCGTAGGCGTCTTTTTCCATCGCACTGATGAGTTCAAGTTTTCGCTTGTTCAGAATCAGGTTGCGGATGTTGTCGCGTTCAAAACTCAACGGCGACATGCTTTCTTTTATTTTAAATCCTTTGATATTTACAAAGAAAATACTGTTTGAATCAGGTATCTCAATGTACCGGTTGTTTTTCAGGAATTGCTCCTGATCATAGGTCTTGATGGGCACTTTTTTGATCAGATCATCAAAGATCAGCCAGTCTTCTTCATTGAAATAATAATCTCCTGCAAACTGGTAGCAGTATTCTTCCAGCTGCTTTTTGTCTTTTTCCTGTTCACTTTTGTACCATCCTCTTACTTTTTCAATCTTGGGCGCTGTCTTGGGTATCCGGAAGTAAACGACTTTTAGGATGTTATTCTTGAGCTGGAAATTATTCGGATTGTCATTGTAGTATTTCTCAATCTCTTCGTCGCCGACTGTTGTATCTAGTTTCTGCTTTACCAGTTCACTCTCGTAGATGTAGGATATGAGCGAGTTTCTGTATTCTTCCAGCTGTCGTTCCACATCTTTGAGTTCATCGTCGAGGTTATCTTCCGCCCGCTTGAGTACTGACTGCCGACGGACCCAGTTCTGGACATAGTTGCGGATCAGCATCAGACTGTCGGCTTTGGATGCACCGGGAGGAACGATATCACTGACTTGTTCCGCGTAAAGGTACTTGTCGTAGACCCTGGCGATTACACGGTCTGATTTTTCATCTGACGATGTTTTCTTCTTGCAGGATATGGCTAAAAAGAGCGAAAGGCATCCTGTCAGCACAAGCGCCGCAGTCAATGACCGGGAGTGACGGGATGCCTTTCGTATCAATGGAAATCGTTTATTTCTTCCACATGGTTTGCAAAACCGGCTCCATCACCTGTACTGGATATTTGGCGCGGAGAGATGCAATCCATTCTTTTTCAAGGTAGGTCTGATAATCAGCAGTAATTACCCCTTTTGCTTCTTCAAGCGTTTTGGGTTGTACAGGGAGCAGATTCTTTACATCAACCACATAGACCTGGTTGTTCTTGCTGATGGGTTCACTGATGCCTTTTTTCCATCCGGTCGCTTCTATGATTTCATTTTCACCTTTGTTGAATCTTCCGTCACGGGTGCTGATGGCATTCGGTGTGGATTTATTCATTGCGGACATAATATCAGCTGCTGATTTTTTTCCTTTCAGCAACTGCTTGCGGAAGTCAGCAGCAGCTTTTTCATTGGCGCAGGTGTAGATGGTCGCGTCACATCGTTCTCCCCAGAGATAGTTGTTTTTATTTTTCTCGTAGTATTCCTGAATGCCTGCTGTGTCTTTCACCGCTTTGCTCCATACCATTTTGTCAGTGAGGTCGAAGAGAAGAATACCATCACGGTATTCACGCATGAGATTGCGGAAGTCGACGAAAATTTTATCGAGACGTTCTTCGTAGAAGGACATCACCGTTTCGCCGGTCCAGTTGTCGTACATGGAATACCCGATCGCCTGCGGACTGTTTCCGTTGCGTTTGGTTTGATGTGTACTGATGTATTTGGCGAAATCCTGCTGTGTAAACGTGGTAACAGCATTTGATGAATCCGTAAGCGTAAATACCGGTTTTGTGAGTTTTTCAGCTTTTGTAAAGTCCCACTCACCTTCTGCGAGTGTAGAGTCGAGAATGCCAACCACTTCATCCTTGGTCTTGAGTACTTCCTTGAATTTATAAGCGCCTTTGATCTTAAGAATCATACTCTGCTTGCTGGCTTCGTTGCGGCTGTCGCGGGCAATCATTTGCTTGAGTTCTCCTTTCTTCTCTTCGAAAGGAGGAATGCCACGGCGTTCCAGACGTTTGATGATGTGATAACCGTATGAGGTCTTGATGATGTCACTCATGTCGCCATCATTCTTCAACGCAAAAGCTGCTTTTTCAAATTCAGGTACCATGCGTCCTGTTCCGAACCAGGGAAGCTCGCCGCCTTTCTTGGCTGAACCTTTGTCTTCACTGTATCGTGCAACAACACTGTCCCAGGGCGTTCCTGCCTTGAGTGCAGCAAGTGCTTCGTGAATTTTTTTATCGGCATTGGCAATCACACTGTCGGGAACATCTTTTGGTGTACGTACCATCACGTGGGCAGTATGGATTTCTCCCTGCGCAGTGCGGATATCATGTACTTTGATGATGTGATAACCGAAACGGGTGCGGACAGGCATTGACATGGTGCCAGGCTTGGTGGTGAAGGCTGCTGTTTCGAAGGGATATACCATTTGCATTCCGGTAAAATATCCCAGGTCGCCGTTGTTGTCTTTGGCCGAAGGGTCTTCTGAAGAGTCACGGGCTACTTTCCCGAAATCTGCTCCTTTTACAATCATCTCACGGATTTTGCTGATGCGGTTGTATGCCACCAGCGTATCTTTCGGAAGCGCATCCTGTGCCACTTTGATAAGGATGTGACTGGCTTTAACGTCTTTTCCCAACCGCTCATAGGCTTCACGGATGAGATTCTCGCTGACTTCTTTGTCGTTGAGGTAGGGTTGAGCCAACTGCTTCCTGTATCCTGAAAGTTCAGAACGGAAAGTTTCGCTGGTATCCATCTTCAGCGTTTCCGCTTCTTTAACTTTCAACTTATAGTTGATGTACAAATCAAGGTATTCACGAACCGATTGCTCAGTGAAAACAGAGTCTTTATTGTTCTTTCTGAAAACGCGGTCAAATTCAGAACGTGTGACGTTTTCTCCGGCAACATTAAGGAGCACAGGATCAACAATCACCTTACTGAGTTCCGGAGCCGGCTTGGTAAGATTCCCGCCCTTGGTGGAACCTGCAGGTTTAGCAGGTGCAGCCTTCGGTGGTAATGGCGTCTTTTGAGCGTTGGCCTCAAAACCAACAAGGGCCAGACTGAACACGAAAGAATAAATAATCGCTTTTTTCATAATGATGTTTAACTGTCAGTTAGTTGTTACAGGAGAGACAACGATCTCCCGTTTCCCTGATGGCAGGCAGCAGGGGACGCAAATGTAAGTATTTCATCCCCATTCAGGCTGACGGAAAGATGTATTGTGAATGAAAAAAGAGTGAAATCAACCGGGATTCACGGGCTTGATTTACAGAGATGTTAAAGGATGGTTAAGGCGCGGAAACGGTTGCCTGAAGTATACCTTGTAATTACCTATTTTGCGTAATGCAAAGCAGGTAATTACCGGGAGTAGTTGGGTGCCTCGCGGATGACGGTTACGTCATGGGGATGACTTTCCCGGATGCCGGATGAAGTGATGCGTATAAATCGGGCTTTTTGTAACTCTTTGATGTTGCGTGCGCCGCAGTATCCCATTGAGGCTCTGAGTCCTCCAACCAGCTGATACATTTCCTCTGCTACCGTGCCTTTGAAAGGGACACGTCCAACAATTCCTTCCGGTACCAGTTTTTTAATATCGTCCTCAGCATCCTGAAAATAACGATCCTTCGATCCTTCCTTCATAGCCTCGATGGAGCCCATTCCTCTGTATACTTTGAACTTTCGTCCTTCGGCAATCATGGTTTCTCCGGGTGATTCTTCTGTTCCGGCAAGTATCGATCCTACCATCACGGTACTGGCGCCGGCAGCAATGGCTTTCGCTACATCTCCGGTAAAACGAATCCCTCCGTCAGCAATGATCGGAACATTGGTGCCCTTGAGCGCTTGGGCCACTTCATAGACGGCCCATAACTGCGGGACGCCTACTCCGGCAATTACCCGGGTCGTACAAATGGATCCGGGACCAATTCCCACTTTTACAGCATCAGCACCTGCTTTGACGAGCGCTTTGGCAGCATCTCCGGTGGCAATGTTCCCAACCACCACCTGAATTCCGGGAAACGCTTTTTTAACTTTCTTCAGGGTTTCAATAACGCCCTTGGAATGTCCGTGTGCAGTATCAATTACAATAGCATCCACTCCGGCATTGACGAGCGCTTCTACACGGGCAAGTGAGTCGGCAGTTACACCAACGGCTGCGGCTACCCGCAAACGGCCCAGATCGTCTTTATTGGAGTTCGGCCGTGATTTGAATTTTAAAATGTCTTTGTAGGTAATAAGTCCGATGAGTTTCCCGGATTTATCTACCACCGGTAACTTCTCGATTTTATGCTGCTGTAAAATCAGTTCGGCTTTTTGCAGACTGGTTACTCCGACACTTACAATCAGGTTATCTTTTGTCATTACCTGATGTACTTTCTTCTTCATGTCCTTCTCAAAACGCAGGTCGCGGTTGGTGAGAATACCCTTGAGTTTACCGGCGCTGTTGATAATGGGAATGCCTCCGATCTTATTCTCCCGCATCATTTTAAAAGCTTCGGCGATGGAGGCGTCTTCCAGCATGGTCAAGGGATCCTGAATCATCCCGCTTTCACTGCGTTTTACCTTGCGGACTTCTGCAGCCTGGCGGTCAATGCTCATGTTTTTATGGAGAATACCAATTCCGCCTTCCTGAGCCATGGCAATGGCCATTGCAGCTTCGGTTACCGTATCCATCGCAGCCGAAATAACCGGGACATTGATGCGGATTTTTTTAGTAAAGTTGCTGGAAGTGTCTGTTTCTCTGGGCATTACCTCCGAATAAGCCGGAACAAGTAAAACGTCGTCGTAGGTGAGCCCTTCGCCAATAAACTTCTGATCTGTTTTCATAGGATGATCGAGGATATTGGCATGCAAAGATAGTTAAAGCAGGTATACCAGCGGATTTTTTTATCAACCACTTTAAAAAATGGAGGCCGCCCATCCCTGAGCGGCCTCACCACGCGTTGACCGGAATTTACCGTAACAGAGTTACGGATCCGCTCTTCTCAATCTCCTGACCATTGGTTCCGAAAATCCGAACGGTGTACGCATATGTACCCTCAGGAGCGATGTTACCTTGATATGTTCCGTCCCAGCCTTCACCGGGAGTTCTTGTTTCGTATACTTTCTGACCCCACCTGTTATAGACTACGAAGTAGAAGTTCTTCGCATCAATGTAGATGAATTCGGGCTTAAAGATAGGATTTTTTCCATCCGGTGTGAAAGCACTTGGAATAAATAAATGCGGTTCCTGAACCAGACAGAATTCGTTGGAGATACTGGTGTCCTTAAATCCGTAGGTGTTTCCGGGGCCTTCATAAGCCTCAATCCGGTAGCAGAACTTACCCGAATAGTTGGGGTATTTGTAGAGATCGGCTATGTCATCGTCATAGTTGACAGTGCCGTTGTTGACTACAACGATCGGGGTAGGACTCCAGATTCCATCTACACTTCTGAACAGTGAATAATTGCTCACATTGCCCAGCCATTCTTCGTAAATGTTCCAGGTCATCTTGTTGACCAGGTTGAAATCGGGTTGTCCGGTTAAGAGGATGGTACGGCCAATATTACTTGTAAGTACTTCATTACCACATGAATCTATAGTTATAACACGGTAGTAATAGCTGTATTGATCCGTGCGGGCAGAGAAGTCGTTGAACGAAATAATAGGTTGACCTGTGTAGCTGATGGCCGAAACGGTGGTGAACGGTCCGTTTTTATCAAAGGCGCGTTGCAGCTTGTATTTGGATACATCGGGGTTATTGGCTGTATCTACATAACATTCTACAACTACACGACGAAGGTCGATCACCGTTGCTTTCTTCAGGTAACTGAAGGTAGGTAGGGTGAGCAGATTTGCAATTTCACAGGCAGTGTTGGAGGAAGCGGTCCTGCTTACAGTATTGCCTTGCGCCTGAACAAAGTAACAGTATTCAGAACCATTGTTCAGAGTTGTATGACTGTAGGTCATGTTTGATCCGGGAACTGAAGCCAGATAGGTATATGGTCCGCCATTCTCACTGACGTAGACATTGTATTGGCCAACGCCTCCTACCATGTTGATATAGGGGTTCCAGCGAAGATCAATCGCGCTGCGGCAGATATCAAGCTTGGCCGTGATGAACAGCGTGTTATGACTTACACCGATATTACTTACGTTACCGCAGCTGTCGAATGCTGCAATGCTGTACCGCTGTGGTGCAAGTGCTGCTGCCGGATTGTTGTCGAGGAAGTATGAAGCATTGATACCGGTGAGTCCGCCTATTGAATCCCACGAAGCTCCGTTGAAATGATAGATAATATATCCCACAACATCGCCGGAAGGACTCGGGAGCCAGCTGATGCTTACCTGCGATGGATTCAGCGGATCAAGACTAACTGTATCAAGTAATGCTACATCCGGACGGGTTACATCGTGGAACAGATCTCCATCTATTGAGGAGTTACTGGTACAGCCAATCGCATCACCAGTGGCTACGCGATAGTTGATAACAGCTGAACAAACATTGATGGTATCAAACCACTGGTAAACCGGTGCCGTGGTATTGCCAACAATACTCCATGTTCCGGCCGGATATTCTTTGTATACCGTGTACTGCTGAGTGGCCGTAGCCAGTTCAGGATTATGTATCGGATTCCAGGTAACAATGGCTACGCCGTTGTTATTGATTACATCAACTTTGATGGTGCGCAGCGTGTCCGAGCCCGGCGAAGTTTCACCACCACAACTGGTTTGGGTGGTAATATAGTAGTAGTATGATCCGCCTTGTGCATTTACGGTGTTATCCGTAAACGTTGAGGTTGCATAATTGGTAATTGTAGTAATCAAACTGTATGGACCACTGGCGGCGGCTGCTCTGTAAATTTTGTAATTGGCAAATCCTTGTCCGGTATCCGTTGGAATAACCCAGCTGAGATCCACATGACCGTTCACCTGCACAGAAGCGCAACGCGTAGATGGCGGAGCAGGAATATGGTGATCTACGAAGATCTCTCCGTCTACATTCGACATCGATGTACATCCTTGTGCATCGCCGGTGCTGACGCGGTAGTTCACAGAATCAACACAAAGTGTTAACGGTTCCTGCCAGGTAGTATTGGAAGTGGTTCCTGCTGTCGACCAGTTGCCTGATCCTCCCGGATATTCGCGTTCAATGGTGTAGTTACCACTGGCAGTAGCAAGCAATGGAGTGCTTACCGCATTCCAGTTGAGGGTAGCTGTTGTGGTATTTCCTCCGCTCACTACGAGATAAATAGTCCGCAGCGTGTTTCCATTGGCAGATCCGCCAATAGCAGATGGATCCGTTTGACCGGTACATCCGGATTTTGTTTGCAGATAATAACTCACCGATCCTGCATTTCCATTTGCCGTGGCATCGAGATAACCGGTGATGGTGTTGGTCTCAATTGAATCAATCAAGGTAAATCCTGCACCTGTGTTCCTCCAGATATTGTATTGATTGAAGTTATCCCAGGTAGATGGAGTCGGGTTTACCCAGGTAAGCTGTACTTGTCCGTTGGGTAATACACTTGCACATCGTAATTCAGGATGATCAATTACATTTCCTATATAAGTGAAGGTATTCGTGTCAATATTCGAGAAACTGGTACAACCGGAGTTGTCGGCAACGGATATCTGATGACGTAAAGTAGTGTCGCAGTTGCTGATGGCTTCTACTGCTGACAGCGTTTGTGTGGATGAAATGACCGATAACGCATTTCCATTCGGATAGCTCGACCATACGTCATAACCGGTTGCTGCAGATGTGGGCAGCAATGGAAGCGCATTCCAATTGAGATTGGCCTGACCAAGTGTTGATGAGGTGGTGGTGAGATAAATGGAGTTGAGCGTGGCACTCGTAGATCCATTGTCTACCTGTCCGGTACATCCCGATTGTGATCGCATGTAATATGCATACGATTGAGCATTTCCATTGGCAAATGCATCTGTCCAGGTAGTCTGGTTGAAGTTGCTGACTGAGTCGTAGAGTACAAAACCTGCACCGCTGTTACGGAAGATTTCGAATTCATTGAATTCATTGCTGGAACCGGTCGGAGTCACCCAGGTGAGCTGAATTTGTCCATTCGCAAGGACACTTACGCAGCGCAAATCCGGATTGTTGACGATATTACCAATCCAGGTAAATGTATTGGTATCGACGTTTGAGTTACTCACACAACCGCTGTTGTCGGCTATTGAGATCTGGTGGCGAAGGGTCGTATCACAATCTGTGATGTTTTCTGATGCAGTCAAACCATTGGTGGAACTGATCACAGAGAGGGTGTTTCCGTTCGGATAACTTGACCATACATCATATCCTGTCGCAGCAGAGGACGCCAGTGCCGGCAATGCATTCCAGTTCATCACCGCCGATCCAAGTGTCGCATTGGAGGTCGTGAGGTGAATGGAGTGGAGTGTGGTGCTGTTGGCCGGACTGTTCACCTGACCGGTACATCCCGACTGAGAGAGCATGTAGTATCCATAGGACTGTGCATTGCCATTGGCATTTACATCGGTCCAGGTGGTCTGGTTGAAGTTACTGATAGAATCATAGAGGGTGAAACCTGTTCCGTTGTCACGCCAGATTTCATACTCGTTAAATTCATTGGATGATCCTGCAGGAGTAATCCAGGTGAGCTGAACCTGTCCATTGGGTTGTACACTTACACAACGGAGGTCAGGGTTGCTGACAATGTTGCCGATCCAGGTGAAATTGTTGGTGTCGATATTGGAGTTGCTTACACAACCGCTGGCATCTGCAACGGAAATGCGATGCAGCAGCGTGGTATCACAGTCAGTAATCGCTTCTGTGGCATTGAGTGCCAGTGTAGAACTGATGACAGATAAAGTGTTTCCATTCGGATAGCTGGACCAAACATCATAGCCTGTTGCAGCAGAGGTTGGAAGAAGCGGTAACCCGTTCCAGCTCAGATTTGCTGAGCCCAGTGTAGCATTGGAAGTAGTCAGATAAATAGATGAGAGTGTGGCACTGTTGGCCGGACTGTTTACCTGTCCTGTACATCCCGATTGCGAGAGCATGTAATAGGAGTAGGATTGTGCATTACCATTCGCAAAGGCATCCGTCCAGGTGGTCTGATTAAAGTTGCTGATAGAATCATAGCGTACAAAACCGGAACCATTGTTTCTCCAGATTTCATATTCGTTGAATTCGCCACTGGACCCGGATGGTGTAAGCCAGGTGAGTTGTATCTGTCCGTTCGGTTGTACACTTACGCAGCGCAGATCAGGGTTGTTGACGATGTTGCCGATCCAGGTGAAGTTGTTTGTATCAATGTTGGAATTGCTGACACATCCGCTGTTGTCACTCATCGTGATCCGATGACGAAGTGTGGTATCACAATTCAGAATGGCCTCAGTATATGTTAAGCTGGCGGTTGACCAGATATAAGATAAAGTGTTTCCGGTTGGGTAACTTGACTCGACACCATATCCTGCAGGGTTTGAAGTTGGAAGAGCCGGAAGCGCAGTCCAGTTCAGAATGGCTGATCCAAGTGTAGCGTTCGACGTGGTCAGGTAGATAGAACTGAGTGTAGCACTGTTGGCCGGACTGTTTACCTGTCCGGTGCAACCGGATTGAGAAAGCATGTAATACGAATACGACTGCGCATTACCATTGGCATTTACATCGGTCCAGGTGGTCTGGTTGAAGTTGCTGATTGAATCATACAATACGAAACCGGAACCATTGTTTCTCCAGATTTCATATTCATTGAATTCTCCGCTGGATCCTGACGGAGTAATCCAGGTAAGCTGGATTTGTCCGTTGGGCTGAACACTTACACAACGCAGATCAGGATTGTTAACGATGTTTCCGATCCAGGTGAAAGTATTGGTGTCGATGTTTGAGTTGCTCACACAGCCGCAGGCATCCGCAAGTGATATCTGATGGCGAAGAGTTGTATCACAATTGGTGATGGCTTCTGATGCCGTTAATGCCAGCGTAGAAGATATCTTGGTGAAGGTATTGCCAGTCGGATAGCTTGACCAGACATCATAACCGGTTGCAGCAGATGAAGCAATAGCGGGTAAGGCTGTCCAGTTCATAATCGCAGAACCAAGTGTTGCATTGGATGTCGTCAGATGGATCGAATTCAGTGTGCTGCTGTTTGACGGGCTGTTTACCTGTCCGGTGCAACCTGACTGTGATAACATGTAGTAACCATACGACTGTGCATTACCATTAACGTTAACGTCAGTCCAGGTGGTCTGGTTGAAGTTGCTGACAGAATCTACGAGCGAGAAGCCAGCACCATTGTTTCTCCAGATTTCATACTCGTTGAATTCACCGTTTGAACCGGTTGGAGCCAGCCAGGTAAGCTGAATCTGTCCGTTAGGCTGAACACTTACACACCGCAGATCCGGATTGTTTACGATATTTCCAATCCAGGTATAGGTGTTGGTGGCGATATTACTTTTCGAGATGCAGCCCAGATTATCATTAACCCAGACCTGATGACTGATCAGGGTGTCGCAATGATAAATCGGATGCTGGTACAACAAGAGCGCTGTATCACCAATCAACTGCAGCGTTCCGGCTGCATTGTAGGTGTTGTAAATGGTGTACTGACCTGTTGTTGATGTTGGCGGAAGCGGAGTAGATAATGCAGTCCAGTTCAGATTGGCCTGACCTACAACTCCGGCGGTAGTAAGGAAAATCGAACTGAGTGAATTACCAACTGATCCGTTCGTGGCTTGTCCTGTACATCCACTTTGTGTAACCAGATAATAGGTGTACGGTTGTGCGTTACCGTTAGCCGTCAGATCAGTGTAGGTGGTTGTACCGCTGCCGGAAACAGAGTCAATGAGTGTAAAACCGGCCCCGCCGTTTCTCCAGATTTCATATTCGTTGAAGTTGGTCCAGCTCGTAGGTGTTGGATTTTCCCAGGTCAGCTGGATAGTTCCGTTCGGATTCACAGAAACACAACGCAACATCGGATTGTTGATGATGTTACCAACATATGTGAATACATCATTGTCAGCAGAACTTACAGAGGTACAGGGTGCATTATCATCCAGCTCAATTCGGTATTCGTATGGAACATTACAAATGGCAATGGTATCTCTGAAGGTCAGGTTATTGGTAGTTCCGATTTGCACGTATGCACCAACCCCTGTTGACCTTCTCATTACCCGATAAGGTACTGCAGCACTGGCGAGTTTGGGTGTATGCAACGCATTCCAGGAAAGATCCGCAAACCCGAGGTTTGCATTGCTTACAGAGAGTAACATCGATTGCAACGTGTCGCTGGTGGATCCGTTGGTGGTGATACCATCACAACCAGAAAGGTTCTTGAGGTAATAGTAGTGGACTGCAGTATTTGCACCGGCACCACTATGGGTCCAGGAGGTAGCAGTCGTGGTTACTGTAGTAAGTTTGGTGTAAGGGCCGGCAGGTGATGTGGCATGATAAATTTCTGTTCCCGCAAAGAAGTTGTTGGGATCAGGTGCGGCTACCCAGGTGATTTGAACATCGCCATTGGCCTGTACTGCCAGACAGCGGATCTCGGGATTATCAATAATATCTCCCTGCGATGTGAAATTATTTCCATCTATGGATGAGGTGGAGATACAACCGGAAGCATCGGCAATCTCTACTTTGTATTCGATGATTGTATCGCAAAGCACAATGGTGTCCTGATAGGATAATCCGGTGGTGTCACCAATAAGCGTCCAGGCAACCGTTGGCGGAATCCGGCGGTAGACATTGTAGATACCGGTTGAAGTGGTAGGTAATGGCGTATGAATCGCTGTCCAGCTGAGATTTGCAAATCCCATCGTCGGGTTGTTTGCAGTGAGCAGCATGGAGGCAAGTGTGTCGCTGCTTGGCACCGATTCATCGGTACTTGTTGCGTCGCATCCGGCAGTGGTGGTAACAAAATAATAATTGATCTGAACCTGTCCGTTGGCACCTGTATGCGTAAACGTGTTGGCCGCGTAGTTGGTGACGAATCCGATATTGGTATAAGGTCCGGCCAGGCTCGTTGCCTGATAAACGGTATAACCGGCAAAGTAGGAGGCCGTATCAACGGAGCCTACCCAGCTGACCTGAATATCTCCATTGGATAGAACGTTGACACATCGCAAAGAGGGGGATTTAATGACAGGAGTTGCAGCCTGGAGGTTGGCTCCTTCAATGTTCGACCGTGAACTGCAGTTGGCGACTGATGTATCTCTTACTTCAATTCGGTAATTGATTGAATCGTTACAAACCGTTACAGGGTCGAGATAACTGAGGCTGGTTGTGGAATCCAGCAATGCCCATACATTGGAGCCGGCGGGTGCCTGTTCTTTCCAGATATAATATTTCCCGGTGGTGGTGGAATGCAACGGCGACTCAAGTGGTGTCCAGCTAAGCGACGCGTTAGTTCCTACTTGCGTAACATTGAGATAGATCGTTGAAAGGGTATCGGAAATAGTTCTCGGTAACAGATCACATCCCGAACCGGTGGTGATGTAATATGACACAGCTCCTGCATTGGCATTTGCGGTAAGATCCGAATAATGCAATACAGTATCATAATTCATGATGCTGAATCCTTTTACACTGTCGATCAGCGTATATGGTCCGCCTGTTCCGGTAGTTGAACGATAAATGTAAAAGGCCTTGAAGTACTTATTGGTATCTCCGTCAACATCCCTCGGGGGTAAAAACGTCAACGAGGTAGTTCCGTTAGGATTTACATCCAGACATTTGAAGCGTGCAGGATTTACGGGAGGAGGAGCAAGTACAACGATGGTAAAAGTGTTGAAGTTCACCGAAGGTGAAGGACAGAAATTATCGGTCACTTTGAACACGAAATTATAGACCGATTTAATGGTCACACACCCCAGGTTATGAGGCAGGTGATTACAGTCTGTTACCCACTTGAACTTAAAGGCCAGGAAGGAGGGTTTCCAGATCGGTTGTATCGGTGCAACCGTGTCCAACAGATCAGAATTACCTCCGGTTACTTTTTCCAGAACCGCACAGGGGGGATAGGGACATCCTGTTGAGGTGCTGGTAAAGTTAGTCCCGAACATTACGCTGGTTGCCGAAAGTGATATACTCTGATTCAGGTATGGCGGACCGTTTTTCAAGATTTCAAAATCGGTCGCCCACATCGAATATTCAACGGTATCGCCTGCAAAAACTGTGTCGATCACATCTGTATATTTATTTCCCCCTGCATCAACGATATCCGGTGAAGTATTTAAGGCGCCAAAGTGAGGTGCCACATTCGGCATATTACATCCGGCAATCAGTGCAATCTGGATTTCCCTGAAAATTTCGGATACTTTGATACCGCATTTGTAGGCTGTTACTTTGGTTACGGTAACGAAAGCGCCTGCTGTTACCGACCGGAACATCACCACTCCGGTACTCTGGTTGAGTGTGGCGGAGACGTTTGATGGATTAATGGCAGGACCCGGCATCGGGTTGTTATAGGCATAATTGGGAGCAAATGGATAGTTGGTTCCGGGATAAACGTTGCCGGCCAGCGGGCGACCCCATTCGTAAACAAGCGAATCAAGTTCAATATCTACTGCGTTCGCGTTGTAGTAGGTAGTATCACCGGTGCAGGTTGCTAATTGTGGTCTTTCCGCAAAGGCAGGTGAGCTGTCATAACAAGGATTGGTATTGGTCGCATTGTACGGATACATCACCGCACGCAGAATAAATTCTCCGGAACCTGTATTTGACAAATTGGTAATGGCCGCATTCCTGCAGCAATCAGAATAATAAAAATACCAGCCTGTTGCCGGTGGAACACCGGTAATGAATAGCGGATTTGATTGATAAACGAATTCTTCAACTGCGTTCGGATATCCGCCCGGTGAACCACAGGTAGGACAGCCGGGACCTTGCGGCGAGATGTCTGTCTGTGTCACCAGCGCACAGTTGATCGAACCCACAGGGGCGTTCGTTTGCAACGTGATAGAGCCGGGGCCGGGAATACCGTTACAATCCCGGTATAACTTTACGTTAAACTGGAATTTTCCGACGTTGGGTCCGGAAGTAATGCACGTCCAGGTGATCTCTCCACCCATAAGGTGGGACGCTCGAAGTGAAGTGCTCCAGCCGAAAATCAGCAGAAGAAGCAGCGGTAGAAGTTTTTTCATGGGGATAACTAGATAACGCGTGATGGACAAATTTACTGATAACCTTACATTTATACAAAGCCTTTAGAGGGAAAGCTGCCGGACCCTTGAATGGGTAATAATTGAATTGACACCCTTCAGTGACCGTTTGACTGTGATTGTTCAAATCTGAAACCTGTTGGACTATCCTAAAAAACTGATAATCAGTAATTATATATGTAAATATTTTGTTTTTTTACAAAAAAAGTGAAGTTTATGAACAGGTACAATTTTCTTTGGAAATCCGCTCCAGGCGCTAAAATTTTACTATATTAGTGAAAATGATTGATTGAGGGAATTTCTTGTCGTTTTGAACGCGTAAGAATTTTGACAAATAATTTACTGTTTTCCGACAAAACCTTGCAGAATGACGCGTTTCAGCCCGATTTAGCCAAAATGCACGATGCCCGCACATTTGATTTCAATGTGCAGGCATCTTAGGAGGATCAGGCAGGCTGCCGTTCTGTCCGTGAAGATATTTTTGACGGGAAAACCGACTTATTTCCCTGCAACAATCTCAAACAGTTGCTCCTGATTCAGGTAGTGTTGGGCCAGTTGTCGTAACTGTTCGGCGGTAACGGTACGGATCTCCTCAAGGTAGCGTGCATAGTAATCATCAGATTGTTCGTGCAGACAAATGATTTTATGCCGGTCAGCCTGTGCAAAAGGACCGTCTATGCTGCGTTGAAATCCTCCGATCATATAATTGCGCACCAACTGAAGTTCAGTTTCAGGAATCAGATCTTCCCTTAACCGTTGCAGTTCGTGGTAGATTTCTTTCACTGCAGCTTCTCTCACGTCAGCACCAACGTCTGTAGTGATGAAAAAATAACCATCGCTGAAATGACTGACCAGTCCGGAACCGATACCGTACGTGTAGCCCTTGTCTTCGCGGATGTTAGACATCAGCCTGGAACCAAAGTATCCTCCAAGTACAGTGTTGAGCACAGTAAACGGAAAGAAATCAGGATGACTGCGGTTGAACATGATCCGGCCAATACGAATAGCTGACTGAATCGCATCTTTCTTTTCAATCAGTTTTCGTTCAGGTGATAATGCAGGTACCGGAATTTGACCGACTGTTCCTCTCTTGAATCCGGTCTGCTGAACGAAGTCTTTGATCGTTTGCAGCGTTCGGTTGTCAGGTTGCCCGGAAACAATGATTGCCCTTAAACCTTCGAGATAATTTCTTCTGTGGAATTGCCGGAAAACATCCGTTGACAAGGCATCGTAATGCTCCGGAGCACTCATCATTCCTAACGGATGAGCGTTACCGTAAAGTGCATGCAGGAAATTTCTCCTTGCCAGAAAATCTACTTTGCTCATTCCGACAGCGAGCCGTTGTTTGCCCTGAATACGGAAGGTCTGGATTTCCTTCTCCGGGTAAATAGGGTCAGTTAAAGCTTCTGCAAACAAGGGCAGTGTTTCCTGCGTGAACTTGTTCAGTGAGAAGAGCGTGACACTGGCCCAGTCAGGTCCGTTTTCTGCCTGAAAGTAGGCGCCGTAATAGTCCAGCAATTCGGCAAGTTCCGCAGAGCTGTATTTTGAAGTGCCTTCGTCCAGTAAATCGTTCGCCGCTGAGGCGAGCAGCGGTTGCACAGAGGAGGTTGTGCCGGCTGCGAAAACGAATTCAATCTTCACAATATCCTGACTTCCTGCCCGGATGATGAGCAGGGGAATATCTCCGTCAAGCGGGATCTGTTCTGCTTTGCTCAGACTTATTTTTTCCGGAATCCGGGTTTCAGGTGCTTGAGTTCTGTTTAACATATTCAGTTTTTCGCTTTATATCGGAGAATAGAACAATTGCCGGGAATGAGTATTTTTCTGGCTACTTCCTGGATCTGATCAGCGGTGACAGCCCGGTAAAGATCAGTCTGGCGATTGCATAATTCCGCATCTCCCAAAAGCTCAAAGTAAGCCAGATTGAGTGCTTTATTGCCGATGCTCATTTCTGAAAATTCCAATGTGGCTTCCGACTTGTTTTTTACTTTCTGAAGTTCTTTTTCGGTAATATCAACTTTTACTTTTTCGAGCTCATCAAGAATGGCTTTCTCTGCGTCTTCCATGCTTACACCATTCACCAGTTTCCCTTCCACCAGAAACAGGCTTTTATCGAGATCACCCATGAGGTAAGCATTCAGGTCGGTGAAGAGCCCGGCCTCTTTCACCAGCCGCTGATATAACCTTGATGATTTTCCTCTGGAAAGAATATCAGACAATAAATCGGTCGCATAAAATTCCTCATCATACCTGGAGCAGCAATGCCAGGTCATATACAGGTGTGAATTGGGAACATCGCGCTCTACTTCCAGTAATCGTTTTTCAGTCTGAACCGGCTCCGCAGGTAACTGTCGTACCGGAACATCCGCTTTGGGAATTGGCGCAAACCATTTATCACATAACGCCTTTGCTGTTTCTACAGAACAGTCACCTGCAAGGGTAAGGATTGCGTTGTTGGGCGCATACCATTTCCGGAAGAAGGATTTAACATCTTCCAGTGTTGCATCTTCAATATGCTTGATTTCTTTTCCAATGGTTGCCCATTGATAAGGATGAACCCGGTAGGCAAGTGGCCGCAATAACAGCCATACATCGCCGTAAGGCTGGTTTAAATACCGCTGCTTGAATTCTTCAACGACTACTGAACGCTGTACATCCAGGCTTTTTTCTGTAAAGGCCAGACTAAGCATTCGGTCACTTTCCAGCCAGAAGGCCGTCTCCAGATTCTGTGAAGGAATCGTCAGATAGTAGTTGGTGATGTCGTTATTGGTAAATGCGTTGTTTTCCCCACCGGCAATCTGTAAAGGTTCGTCATAGCTGGGTATGTTGACGGAGCCTCCAAACATCAGGTGTTCAAAGAGATGGGCAAAGCCGGTTTTGTCGGGTGTTTCATCACGTGCACCTACATTGTAGAGTATATTTACTGCCACCAGCGGTGTAGTGTTGTCTTCGTGTACAATTACAGTGAGACCATTATCTAGTTTGAATTTTTCAAATTGAATCATGCGCTTTTCAGAGGTTGAGATCGAGTTGACAGAGTTTTGCTTTTTCACTCAGAAATTCATTCCATATTTCGTTTACGATGTCGCCGGCCGGAAGGATACGCCGGATGGATGAGCTGATTTGTCCGATTTCGAGTTCTCCTTCATCCATGTCGCCTTCAAACATTCCTTTCTTTGCACGCGCGCGTCCTAACAGTTGCTTCAATTCTTCAGCATCTGCACCGCGTGCTTCTGCCTGCGCCACTTCTTCTGCAAATTTGTTTTTCAGCAGCCTTACTGGCGTCAGTTGCTTCAGCGAAAGCCGGGTATCTCCTTCGTTGGCTTGTATAACCGCTTGCTTGAAATGAGCATGTGCAGATGATTCTTCGCTGGCAACAAACCGGGAACCGATCTGAACTCCGTCTGCGCCCAGCGCGAATGCAGCCAGCATGGTACGGCCGTTTCCGATTCCACCAGCTGCAATGAGCGGAAGATTTACACAATCGCGAATGAGAGGGATCAGACATAGTGTGGTGGTTTCTTCTCTTCCGTTGTGTCCGCCGGCTTCAAATCCTTCGGCAACAATGGCGTCTACACCTGACTCCGCCGCTTTTTTAGCGAATTTGGTATTGGCAATAACGTGCACAACTTTTATTCCCTGCTCCTTCAGTTTTCCGGTCCAGGTAGCGGGATTACCTGCACTCGTAAAAACTATTTTTACTCCTTCTTCACGGATGATCCCCATGTGTTCTTCAATGTTGGGGTAGAGCAGGGGAAGGTTTACCGCAAAAGGAGCGGGTGTTGCAGCTTTGCATTTGCGGATATGCTCTCTCAGAACATCCGGATACATAGAGCCGGCGCCGATAATGCCGAGTCCGCCTGCGTTACTAACGGCAGAGGCTAACCGCCATCCGCTGCACCAGATCATACCGGCCTGAATGATGGGTAAACGAATACCAAAGAGTTGTGTAATAGGGTTATTCATTTTCTTCTCTTTTTTCTGAATGTGTAAGTAATCCCCAAACTTCCAGCCGCGCTTTTACACGCGCACCGAATTCCCGGACCAGCAGCCAGCGCGGGGTTCCTCCGGGGTAATTTCCGGCTTCATAACCATATGCCTGCAAATGATAGACACAGGCCAGCCAGAGCGCCCGTTCGAGGTGGATCGGTTGAGACACGATGACCACTGGTGTATCACGATGATGACGATAATAGTAGTCTATACTGGCCCGGGTATCAATACTGCCGGGATCCAGCAAAAGCGCCGAATCCGGTACACCTTTTTTCAACAGTGCGTCACGCATATCGTTGGCTTCACGGTAATAATGATGGTCTTCATAACCGCTGAGAATCAGTTTTATCTGAGGATGACGTTGCCAGAGAGCCGCCGCTGTATCCATTCTGCCCAGAAAGGCATAGTTGGGGTTGGGACTTTCCGGGTAGTTTCTTCCTGCACCGGGCACGAGCACATAACGGATCGTATCGAGTGATGCATCTGCCAGCATTCGCCATCGTCCATACACTTGAATCTGAGTGAAATTCAGTATTATCAACACCAGGGGAATGCTCAGGATAATCAGGATCCGGTAGCGCTTCATGCAGAGCGAATGTAGGAGAACCAAACATAGCATCTTCAACGGGAAACGGGTCTTTATCAGACGGTGATTGTGAATTATTTTACGGAATGATTTATACGTTTTTTCAGCTCGGTATACCCATTCGCATTACTTTTACAGCGGTATGAAAATCATAATCCCCGTTGCGGGAATAGGTTCTAAACTTCGCCCGCATACACATACGCAACCCAAAGCTCTGGTTCCTGTTGCCGGGAAACCGATTTTATCGCATATCGTGGATTACCTGATTGCCGGCGGCTTCAGTGAATTTATTTTCATCATTGGTTATCTCGGCGATAAGATTGAAGGCTATATCAAAACCAAATACCCGAAGATCAAAGCTTCATTTGTGGTGCAGGAACCGCGTGAAGGTACCGGTCATGCTGTATGGCTGGCCCGTGACCTCGTAGATCCCAAGGATGATCTGCTGATTGTACTGGGAGATACGATCATCGATTTTAACCTGAGCAATATTGTGCAGATGCCCTATTCGGCACTTGGAGTACAGAAAGTGGAAGACCCCCGGCAGTTCGGTGTTGCTGAAATTGATCAGCATGGTTTTATCACCCGGCTGGATGAGAAACCGGTGATCCCGAAATCCAATCAGGCCCTGGTGGGTATTTACCGCTTTCGCGAAGCTGGAAAACTGATGGAAGCCCTTGATTATATCATCCGCAATAACGTTCGTCACAATGGCGAGTTTCATCTTACCTATGGTATTGAACGGATGATTTCACAGGGAGAAAAAGTCAGTACGTTTAAAGTAGGTAACTGGTTTGATTGCGGTGGGAAGGGAAATCTGCTGGAAACAAATGCAGTTTTACTAAAGCGGGATGCAGAGTATCTGCAGAAGAAATTCAATTATCACAATACCATTATCATCCCGCCGGTTAGCATCGCAGAGCATTGTGATATCAGTGATTCAATCATCGGACCCAATGTTTCTATAGGTGAAAATACCATTATCCGTCATTCAATCATCCGTGATTCCATCATTGGATCTTATGCACAATTAGAAACTGCTATCCTGCACCATAGCATTGTGGGCAGTGATGCCTTTCTCAAAGGCCTTAGCCAAAGCCTGAATATTGGCGACAGTACAGAAATTGATTTCAGTTAATACTATAACAGCACTATGATTGCCAGAGATTCGAGCATATTCAAACTCATTAATCAGGAACTTAAACGTCAGCGAAACGGTATAGAACTGATCGCTTCAGAGAACTTCGTTTCAAAACAGGTATTGCAGGCCATGGGTTCCTGTCTTACCAATAAATATGCTGAAGGATTGCCCGGCAAACGGTATTATGGCGGGTGTGAGATCGTTGATCAGATTGAGCAGATTGCAATAGACCGTGCAAAAGAACTGTTCGGTGCGGCCTGGGCCAACGTACAGCCGCACTCCGGAGCACAGGCGAATGCTGCAGTGATGCTTGGTTTACTGAATCCCGGTGATACCATCATGGGTTTCGATCTTTCGCATGGCGGACATCTTACCCATGGCTCTCCTGTCAATTTCAGCGGCAAATTATATCGCCCGGTATTTTATGGAGTAGAAAAGGAAACAGGCCGTATCAACTACGACAAAGTGGAAGCGCTGGCAAAGAAAGAAAAGCCAAAACTGATCATCTGCGGTGCGTCTGCCTATTCACGTGACTGGGATTATACCCGTTTACGGAAAATCGCGGATAAAACAGGAGCTTTCCTGCTGGCGGATATTTCGCATCCTTCCGGACTCATTGCCAAAGGAATTCTGAACGACCCGCTTCCGCATTGCCATGTGGTTACAACCACCACGCATAAAACGCTCAGAGGACCGCGTGGCGGACTTATGATGATGGGTAAGGATTTCCCGAATCCTATGGGCATTACAACACCAAAGGGAGAAGTGAAGATGATGTCAGCCATTCTGGATGCGGCTGTATTCCCGGGTACGCAGGGTGGACCCCTCGAACATGTAATTGCGGCAAAAGCGATCGCCTTCGGTGAAGCACTAACCGACGATTACATGAAGTATACCGTGCAGGTTGTAAAGAATGCCAAAGCCATGGCAGCGGCATTTATGGAAAAAGGCTATCAGATCATTTCTGGTGGCACCGACAATCACATGATGCTCATCGATTTGCGCAACAAAAATATTACCGGAAAACAGGCTGAGAATGCACTCGTGAGGGCGCATATGACCATAAATAAAAACATGGTGCCGTTTGATGATAAGAGTCCTTTTGTTACCTCCGGAATCCGTGTCGGTACTGCTGCTATTACCAGCCGTGGAATGCAGGAATCGCACATGAAAAAAATTGTGCAGTTTATCGACAAGGTACTCATGCATCATGAGGATGAAAAGACGATAAAAAAAGTAGGTGACGAGGTGATTCGTTTTATGGAAAAATTTCCTTTATACTGATCATACAATACAGGAGAAAATTCAGCGTTTAATGCCGGTATGAGAAAAGTTTTATCAGGATTTCTGGTTTTGTTAACCATCCTATGTTCGGGTGTTTATGCGCAGTCCGGCGGACAACATGTATTTTCATTTTTGAATCTTGTGGCCCCAGCCCGAACAGCGGCATTGGGAGGGAATGCCATCGCTACGCGTGCGGATGATATTACCCTGTTTGCACAGAATCCCGCCTTGCTCTCGCCGGAAATGGATCAGCAGATTTCCTTCAGTCATGTATTTCATCTGGCTGGAATAAATTACGGGAATGTAATGGCAGCGAAAGACCTGAAGAAAATCGGGACGCTGGGGTTCAATATGCATTACATCAGTTACGGAAAGTTTGATCAGACGAATGTAAATGCAGAAGAAACCGGTACGTTTACTGCCGGGGAGTATGCGTTTCATCTGGCCTTCTCAAAAGCGCTCGACAGTACCTTCTTTGTCGGCGCTGATGTAAAAGCAATATTCTCCAACTTTGCTGATAATACATCCAACGGTATCGCGGCAGATATTGGTGTCAACTGGATCCATCCCAAAACCTTGTGGAGTATTTCAGCGGTGGCCAGAAATATTGGCCGTCAGTTAAAAGCTTATGATGGTGCAGAAAAGGAAAAGCTTCCTTTTGAAATACAACTCGGCATCGCAAAGCAATTACCCAAGGCGCCATTCCGCTTTTCGCTCATCGGACAACAACTTCAGCGGTTTGACATCACTTATCAGGATCCATCGCAGAATGGCATTGACCCGCTTACCGGCGAAAGTAAATCAGATAAAATCACTTTTGGCGATAAAGTGGTCAGGCACCTCATCGTAAATGTGGAAGTACTGTTTACAAAGAATTTTAATTTGCGTTTTGGCTACAATCTGTTACGCAGGAATGAGCTGGGGTTCCCCGAGAAAAAAGGGATGAGCGGAATGGCCTTCGGACTTGGTTTTAAGGTGAGCAAATTTCAGTTTGCCTATGCGCATGAAGTATTTAACACCGCAGGAGGAAATAACCATCTCACCTTGACGACCTGTCTGCGTAATTTTAAAAAATAACCTGCCGGCTGATCAGCCACGTTTCATTACTCTACCCAGTTCGCGTTTGGCTTCTGCCTGCTTGATGGTTTCACGTTTATCGTACAGTTTTTTACCTCTGGCTAATCCCAGCTCCAGCTTTGCAAAACCACGATCGGAAAGATAAAGCCGCACGGGTATCAGAGTAACTCCTTTTTCTTTCAGCTTCGATTGAATCTTGCGCAGCTGATGACCATGCAAAAGTAATTTCCGGTCGCGTTTCGGCGCATGATTGTTGTAACCTCCATCTTCATATTCACTGATGTGCAGGTTTTTAATCCAAAGGTCTTCGTTTTTGAAATAGCAGTAGGCATCACTCAGATTGGCTTTACCCTGACGAATCGATTTGATTTCAGTTCCCGTAAGGACAATACCGGCTTCCCAGGTTTCAGAAATGAAATAGTTGAAACCTGCTTTCCTGTTGGTAATATTGATGCTCGACGCAATTTTCGACATGGGCTGCAAATTTCGGAAAATAAAGCGTCGCTCCCGCGCAGACTTTAACTGTGCCGGGTCACCACAAGAACCGGAATACTGATTTGGTGCCTGACTGCATCTACTGTTGAACCCAAAATGAAATCCATCATTGCACGGTGACCGTGCGCACCCATCACCAGTAAATCTGCTTTCGTTTCTGTTACGAGGCGCGGGATAGCTTTTCGGGGATTTCCATAACCCAGCCTTGTTTCACACCTGTATCCATTGGTGGTTAGAAAAGCTCCGTATTGATCAAGTGTTTCCTGGTCTCTTCTGCTTTCAAAGTCGCGCGTATCCTTTCCAAGCCAGTGTGCGCCGGCGCTTTCAGTGATATGCAGTAGAATATAGGTGCTCTCTTCACCTCCCTGGGCAATGGCGTTTTGTAAAGCAAAATGATCCATGTCGCCAAAGTCCAGTGTAATCGCAATTCTTCGTTTGGAGCCACTGGCCACAAGTTCCATCTCCTTGAAACTCCCATGCGGTAAGATGATCTTTTTCTCCTTTGCACGTCGTACCAGCGGTGCAACGGTGATGTACAGGAGCATAAATAAACTGAATACGCTTATTGGCAATACTACAAAACGCAGCCAGATACTGTCACTGTCCTGAAGCCAGTCCTGTAACTGACCGACCACCATTTTAATGTTGAGCCCGACAATGATGGCGGCACACGCCCAGGCTGCAATTTTTACATAAACCGGGATGGCAAATACGCCCATGTTTTTACGGTCACTTACAAAATGAATCAGCGGAATAATGGCAAAACCCAGTTGAAGAGATAAGATGACCTGACTTAAAACCAGCAAAGAGCCGGTAGCATGTTCTCCTGAAATCTGAATGACGATGACTGCCGGAATGATGGCAATGATGCGCGTAATCAAACGACGTATCCAGGGGGCAATTCGAAGATTCAAATAGCCTTCCATTACAATTTGTCCGGCTAATGTTCCGGTAATCGTACTGCTTTGTCCGGCACACAGCAAAGCAATGGCGAAGAGGGTAGGAGCCATACTGGTGCCGAGCAATGGTTCCAGCAATCGGTGCGCATCCATGATATCCTCCACCTCATGCATGCCCGCTTTGTAAAAAGTACTGGCTGCAAGAATCAGAATAGCAGCATTCACAAAAAATGCAGCATTCAATGCGATGGTACTGTCGAGAATATTGAAACGAATGGCTCTCCTGATTTCCTTCTCTGTACGTTCTACTTTCCGGGTTTGTACCAGAGCAGAATGCAGATACAGGTTATGCGGCATTACAGTGGCACCAATGATACCAATGGCAATATACAATGCTGTATCGTCCATGGCGGTAGGTAGAAACCCTTTGGCAACTGATGCCAAATCCGGTTGTGCAAAGAGCATTTGTGCAACGAACGCCATTCCGATCATTGCAACAAGCCCGATGATGAACAATTCCATTTTCCGGATGCCGTGATTCAGCAGAAACAGCAGGATAAACGTATCAAGTGCACAAATAATAACACCCCAGAGTAAAGGGATATGAAAAAGTAAATTTAAACCTATGGCCATACCGAGTACTTCTGCCAGATCGCAGGCAGCGATGGCGATTTCTGCCAGGGCATAGAGGAAATAATTCACAAAGCCGGGAAACATTTCGCGCGATGCCTGCGCCAGATCCCGCCCTCTCACAATGCCAAGCCGTGCACTCATACTCTGCAACAGCAATGCCATGAGATTCGACATGAGCAACACCCAGATGAGCTGGTATCCGTACTTACTGCCTCCGGCGATATCCGTTGCCCAGTTTCCGGGATCCATATAACCTACACTGACCATGTAGGCCGGACCAATAAATGCAAGCAGTTTTTTCCCGAAACTCAGTTTGCTGTCAACATGAATTGTTTCATGTACTTCTGAGAGCGAAGTATGCGAATGTTGTTGCTTATTCATGATAGCGTACTAAAAGATTTTTGGATATTTCATGAGAGATAAATGTTGTAGTGCCATCACTGAAACGGATGAGCATACTCTTATCATAAGGATCTGTTTCTTCGAGCGTAAATACAATGCCGGGTGTGAGCCCTTTCTTTTCAATAAACTGCAGAAATGCTACGGTATGATCATTCACGCCACATACCATCAATGCGGCTTTATCATGACATTGAGCTAACTGCAGATGATGGGCATTGACCAGTTTTCCGTTGATGTCCGGAATCGGATCTCCGTGCGGGTCAAAACGGGGATATCCAAGAAAAGCATCTAACCGCTGTACCAGTTCATCTGAACTTACATGTTCCAGTTCTTCTGCCATATCGTGTACCTCGTCCCATTTAAACTTCAGTATATCGGTTAAGAATACTTCCCATAAACGATGGCGACGAATTATATTCAATGCGAGCTTTTCTCCTTTCCTGGTGATCCTGACTCCTTTGTAGCGTTCGTAGTCAATCAGGTTTTTATCTGAAAGCCGCTTGATCATGTCGGTTACGGATGCCGATGTGGTCGACATCGATTGGGCGATTTCAGAAGTGAGTACTGCAGCCGTATGGCCGGAACTCAAATGATAAATCGCTTTGAGATAGTTTTCTTCTGTTGATGTGGTCACGACCGATAATGTTTCAGGTTGCCCGTTTAATGCATGAATTTACGACAAATATAAAAAATAGTTTAGATAAGTCTAAAATAATATTTTGGCAACTTTAAGCTGGTTTTTAACTAATCTTGCAGTATGTATAAGTTGCTGATCCGACCGCTATTATTCTTGTTAGATCCGGAGACTGCGCATCATTTTGTTTTTGGCGCCCTTCGGTTAATTATGAAAATTCCAGCTGTTAAATACTTGTTTTCAATTCTTTACAAACCGGAAGGCAATGACGCGGCAGTAGAAGTGATGGGGTTGAAGTTTCCCAATCCGGTTGGATTGGCTGCTGGTTTCGATAAAAACGCAGAGTTGTTCGAGGAGCTATCAACGCTTGGTTTTGGGTTTATTGAAGTGGGAACCGTTACGCCCAAAGCGCAGCCGGGGAACGATAAGCCACGAATGTTCCGCCTTCCACAGGATGGAGGCCTTATCAATCGGATGGGGTTTAACAATGAAGGGGTTTCATGTATGGTGGAGCAGTTGAAAAACCGTAAACCGGGAATCATCATAGGTGGCAACATTGGCAAAAACAAGGTTACTCCGAATGAGCAGGCTGAAGAAGATTACGTGAAATGCTTTAGTGCTTTGTTCGACTACGTGGATTATTTTGTTGTCAATGTGAGTTCTCCCAATACACCCGGCCTCCGGGAATTGCAGGAGAAAGAACCCTTGACCCGATTGCTCAACCGTTTGTCCGAGCTGAACCGCAGCTATCAGCATCCCAAACCCCTGCTTCTGAAGATTGCTCCGGATCTTACTAATTCCCAGCTCGATGAAATCGTGGAAATTGTGAAATCTACCGGTCTGACCGGAATTATTGCCACCAATACAACGCTTTCCCGCGAGGGGCTGAAAACGGCAGCATCCATCACCGGGGAAACCGGCGGACTCAGTGGAAAACCGGTGAAAGAAAAAAGTACGGAAGTGATCCGCTATCTTCGTTATAAGGCAGGTAAAGAGATGGTGATCATTGGAGTAGGCGGGATCTTTACAGGTGACGATGCCCTTGAGAAAATCAGAGCAGGAGCTAATCTGGTTCAGGTGTATACCGGATTCATTTATGAAGGACCCGGCATGGTGAAAAAGATTGTCAGAAAGCTCCGTTGAACCCCATTCATCCACTTTCCACAGCTTCAGTATGGAATGTTGACAACTCCCGCATCTGAGGGTATCACCAATTCAGCCTGAACTTCCTAATTTTGCCAACTTATACTCAGCAATTAATCCTATGAAAAAAGTATTCTATGTCCTTACTGCCGTTGCACTTCTTGCTGTGGCATCCTGCAGTAATTCTGCAAAATCAGAAAATAAGGAAAATGGTGAAGGAGAAGCAACCGCTTCAACCGGATCTTTCGGTGCAAAAATCGATGAAGCAGGTGCCATTTCAATGGATTCTCTGCTGGCCATGGTAAAAGCTGGTCAAACCGACATTGCAGGAGTAAAAGTAGAGGGAAAAGTAAATGAAGTCTGTCAGGCGAAAGGATGCTGGATGAACCTCGATAAAGGTGATGGCTCAGGCATGAGGGTTACCTTCAAGGACTATGGATTCTTCGTGCCAAAAGATTGTGGTGGAAAAACAGCAGTTGTGATGGGACATGCCTACATGGATACCACCAAAGTGGAAGATCTGCGTCATTATGCCGAAGATGAAGGAAAATCAAAAGAAGAAATTGAAAAGATCACAGAGCCGCTTATCGAACTGGCTTTCGAAGCAGACGGTGTGATCATTAAATAATCTGAAATGAACGTACAGGACCCGTCGTTACGGCGGGTTCTTTTATTCTATGCCAATGGAGAAAGTTGAATGGGTGGAATGTCCGCGTGATGCCATGCAAGGCCTGCACTGGTTCATTCCTACGCAACAAAAAATCCGATATATCAATACCCTGCTGAACGTAGGATTTGATGTACTGGATTTCGGAAGCTTTGTTTCTCCCAAGGCGATTCCCCAATTACAGGATACAGCCGAAGTACTGGCTGGCCTGAATCTTTCAGCTTCTCAAACCCGGCTGCTGGCAATTATTGCGAATCTCAGAGGAGGCGAAGCAGCAGCTGAATTTGATGAAATCTCCTACCTGGGGTTCCCTTTCTCTATTTCTGAAACTTTTCAGCAGCGGAATACAAACAGCAGTATCAGTCAGAGTCTTTCAACAGTGGAAGCCTTGCAAAACCTCTGCCTGAAAAGCAACAAAGAACTGGTGGTTTACATCAGCATGGCATTCGGGAACCCGTACGGTGATGAATGGAATGCAGATGTAGCCTTGCGGTGGACAGAAAAGATTGCCGGACTTGGTATTAAAACAATTGCCCTCGCCGATACGGTAGGTTTAGCCAAAGCAGAGGATGTAAAGTCCATTTTTGAAGCACTGATTCCCTCCATAAAAGACGTCAGATTCGGAGCCCATTTGCATGCGGGACCTTCCAACTGGAAGAGTAAAGTGGAAGCCGCCTGGGACGCAGGATGCAGAAGGTTTGATACCGCATTGAAAGGTTACGGAGGTTGTCCGATGGCTGAAGATGAACTTGTTGGTAATCTGGCTGCAGAGAATTTCAAGCTCTTTCTGGATGAAAAGCAGGTGAAAACAGGCATTGATTCCCGGGGATTCGAAAGGGCACTGCTGGAAGCCAATACAGTTTTCGCTGAGCCCCTGGCAACATAGTACACGACTTTTCGTTAAAACATGATTAACAAAGTTCTGAATACAGTAAAACAACGAATACAGCATACAATGAAGTTTAAAAAATCGATCACCTTGTTTCTGGCACTTCTCATCGCGCATTTCGCTTTCGCGCAGGAGCAGGGTTATCTGGAGCTGGTTGGACAAGTTCAGCAGGATGGAAAGGGCCTCGAGGGTGCCGAGATAAAGGTTATGAAGGGGAATGAAGCAGCAGATAATCTGCTGACTTCTGCCGGAGGTAAATTCATCTTTAATCTGGATCTGGGACATACCTACACGATCATCTTTCTAAAAAACGGAAGTATTACGAAATCAGTTCTCGTGGATACTAAAGTTCCGGAACAGTATCTCAAGCAAATTTTCAGCTTCAAGTTTAAAATTGATTTATTTAAAGCACCGGATGGACAGGAACCTCCCAAGGAAGCAGCGCCACCTGTTACGAAACTTGCCTACAGCGATATGTACGAGGATTTTGATTACGATCCGGAGTACTCCAAAGCCCGTAAGGCAGAAATGGAACAGGTGAAGGCGAAGATGGCGGTGGAAGTGGCTAAGCAGGAAGCAGCAAAAAAAGCTGCTCTGGAAAAAGCGAAACAGGATTCTCTTCTCAATGCCAAACATCTTGCAGCTGAACTCGAGAAGGCTCGTCAGGATTCTCTGAACAAAGTAAAAGAACAACAGCGCCTCGAAGCATTGGCGCGTTCAGCAGCCGAAAAAGCAACCCAGGATAGCCTGGCCAAAGAAAAAGCAAAACAACAGGCTGAAGCCGCCCGGATGGCAGCAGTTGAAAAAGCCAAACAGGATAGTATTGTAGCAGCAGAAAAAGTCCGCCTCGCTGCTGAAGCAGCAGAAAAGGCGCGGCAAAAAGCAGTTGCAGATTCAATTGCAAAAATTCAGGAAAAAGCCCGGCAGGATAGTCTGGCAGCAGCCAGGGAAAGGGAACGACTGGAGATGGCCGCTAAAGAGAAAGTCAGGCAGGATTCGATCGCAAAAGCCAGAGAAGATGCACGCCTTGCAGATTTAGCCAGAGCTGCACGTGAAAAAGCTGTTGCAGATTCTCTTGCCACCGAAAAAGAAAAGGCCCGACTCGCCGAAGTGGCACGTCAGGCAAGAGAAAAAGCAGTGCAGGATTCCATTGCGCGTGTTGAAGAGAAAAACCGCCTCGATAGCCTGGCTGCAGCGAAGGAAAAAGAACGTCAACTGGCCCTGGAAAGGGAAAAGGCACGGCAGGATTCTATTGCCAATGCCAAGGAACAGGCACGCGTAGCAGCATTAGAGAAAGCAGCAAGAGACAAAGCCGCAGCCGACTCCATTGCCAATGCAAAAGAACAGGCACGCCTTGCCGCACTTGAAAAAGCAGCTCGTGATAAGGCGATAGCAGATTCCATTGCTACAGCGAAGGAAAAAGCCCGATTGGACGAAATCGCCCGTGCTACCCGGGAGAAAGCAGTAAAGGATTCAATTGCCAGAGTGGAAGAGAAAGCCCGTCTGGATTCTATTGCAGCCGCCAAAGAAAAAGCCCGGCAGGAAGAGATTGCCCGACAAGCCCGACAAAAGGCTGTGAATGATTCGTTGGCGCTCGTGCGTGCAAAATTTGTTGAAGACTCCATTGCGACTGCGAAAGAAAACGCCCGTCAGCTGGAACTGGCGCGCGAAGCCAGAATTCAGGCACAGAAAGATTCCCTCGATCGTGTGAAGAAAGAACAAGAGGAGAAGGCCCAACAACTGGCAGCTGAAATGAAGAAGAAGCAGGAAGCAGATGCTGAACGCAAAAAAATTGACGATATTGAAGCACAGAAGAAGGCACTGGCCGGATCCGGTGGAACCACTACAACGAAGAAAACCAAGGATATCAGCGAATATAAATTTGATTTCGACAAACAGTTTGTCGCTGATGGCATCACACAGGATACCATTGTAGAACCGAATCGTACCATCCTGCGATCTATCGTGAAGTCGAAGGATATTCAGGCAACATACCTGAAGGTCACCTATAGCTATGGTGGTGTGTTCTACTTCAAGAACTCAGTGAGTTTATCGGAGACTTCTTATAACCTCGAACTGGATCGGCACCGGCAACTCCTCAAGGGGAAATAATTTATAAATAGAAAAGCAGCAAGGGGCTGATTCCGTTACTGGGTCAGCCCTTTGCTGTTAAATTGGGCAGGATGGGTGATGAAATCTCCCGGTGCTCTCAGCAGCTTTTCAGATGGCAAACCACTTAAACCGGTAAGGATAAAAATTTAAAATGGTTGAAAGGTCATCGTTCATTTTAAAATGTGGAATAAAAGAATGTCGGCCGTTCAAACGGTATGCCTGTCAGTTTTCTCATGCTCGAAAAGATGGAAATGGTTCTGGTAAGCAGAGTAGAGTACTGGCCTGATCATCTCTGGAGTCTATAAAACAAAAATGCCGGCTGTTGACCGGCATTTATTGTGATGAAGGAGATTCATTATTTTTTATCTGTAGTTCCGCCTGGCGTTCCTGGTTTAGCAATCGAATCACGCATAGCCGTATCTGCCTGTACATTCTGAATTTTATAATAATCCATCACTCCGAGGTTTCCGTTTCTGAAAGCCTCAGCCATGGCTAAAGGTACCTGGGCTTCCGACTCGATCACTTTAGCGCGTGCTTCCTGCGCTTTTGCACGCATCTCCTGCTCATAAGCTACAGCCATCGCTCTGCGTTCTTCTGCCTTTGCCTGTGCTACTTTCAGATCCGCTGAAGCCTGTTCGGTTTGCAGTTTTGCACCGATGTTTTCTCCAACGTCGATATCGGCGATGTCGATAGATAAAATTTCAAATGCAGTTCCGGCATCGAGTCCTTTGCTGAGTACTACTTTCGATATCTGATCCGGATTTTCAAGAACGGTTTTATGATCATAAGCTGAACCAATAGTCGTTACAATTCCTTCACCCACACGGGCAAGAATTGTTTCTTCACCGGCACCACCAACCAACTGGTTGATATTGGCTCTAACGGTTACGCGTGCCCGAACAATCAGTTGAATACCATTCTTCGCCACCGCTGAAACAGGAGGAGTGTCAATAACCCGCGGGTTCACACTGAGCTGTACAGCATCTGCAACATCCCGCCCTGCAAGGTCAATGGCAGTGGCCATTTTGAAGGTGAGGGGAATGTTGGCCTTGTCGGCAGAGATTAGCGCTTTGATCACGTTGTTTACATTACCGCCGGCCAGGTAATGTGTTTCAATTTCATTGGTCGTCACGTTCAGTCCGGCTTTTGTACTCGTGATCATCGCATTGACGACGATGGATGGGGGGACTTTCCGCAACCGCATCAGGATCAGATTCATGATCGAAATCCGGACATTGCTGAAGACAGCCGTAATCCAGAGGTTTACCGGTACGAAGTAGAGAAAGAGCAGGATGAAGAGAAGCGCGCCTACAATGACGAGCAGGAGAAATGGAAGGTTCATGCCTTTGTGTTTTTTGCTAAAATAAAGGAATTTAGGTTTCGTGACCTAGCGGTCGGCACTTACAATGATTTTATCCGATTCAACTCTCAAAACGGTAACCGGATAATTCGGTGGAACCATCTCACCTTCGGTACTGGCCTGGAATTTCTTGCCATTTACTTTAACGGTTCCCATCGGACGGAGACTCGAAACTGCAGCACCTTTATCACCCGGATGAACATCTCTTTCATCAATGACATTCATACGACCTTCCAGTTTGTCCTGCAGACTGAACTTTTGCCAGAACCCTGTTTTAAACGCAGCCCAGATGGCAATCAATGTGAGAAGAATACTGGAAATACCGGTGACCATACCGGCTGTTGACCCGTAAACCTGCCACGTCCATCCAATTCCCATAATGATAAACGCTCCACCCAGCAAACCAACGATCATTCCTGGAACAAACAGGATCTCCGACACGATCATCAGAATTCCAAAGAAAATGAGGATGGCAATGAAGAATATCGTCATTTTTTGCGCTGTGTAGTACCGGCGGGCTTATAGTATTTCAATGCTTCCGGCATATAGTTATTCAGGTTTTTGATCCGTGTGGCATCACTGGGGTGGGTGCTGAGAATTTCCGGCACTTTCGCTCCTCCGGCTGCTGCCATTCGTTGCCAGAATTTAGGTGCTTCCCGCGGATCGTAACCCGCCATGGCTGCGAAAACCAGCCCAAGTTTGTCGGCTTCTGTTTCCTGTAACCGTGAATAAGGCAACAAAGCTCCTACAGTGGCGCCTACACCATAGGCTGTGTTGAATAATGCTCTGGTTTCAGCTGATTTTGTTGAGAGCGCAACATCGAGCGCAACTCCGCCCATCTGTGCAATCATCTGCTGACTCATGCGCTCATTACCGTGCCGTGCTACTGCGTGGGCAATTTCATGACCCATTACAATGGCCAGTGCCGTTTCATTCTGCGTAACACCTAATAATCCGGAATAAACCACCACTTTTCCGCCGGGCATACACCAGGCATTTACGGTCTTGTCATTCACAAGATTGAATTCCCATTTATATCCCTGCAAACGGTCGCTCAGTTTCTGTTGGATCATAAACTGAGTGACGGCACCCTGAATTTTATTACCCACCTGTTTTACCATGACCGCCTGAGGATCACCCGATGCTACGGGAGGGTTTTCTTTCAAAAAGCTCTGGTATTCATTCAGACTAAGTGAAATCAGTTCACTTTCCGGAAGCAGGTTCATCTGTTTACGGCCTGTTATGGGCACCTTTGCACAGGAGAGAATAAGCGAGAGCATCAGCACAAAGGCTGAAAGATGGAGAATGTTTTTTTTCACGGGATTTATTCTATGGTTGCACTGAGTCCGCGATCAAGCAGGGCTTCACACATCGGGCGAAGCTTTTCGAATTGACCTTCTTTTACCGAACATTTTCCATTGTTGTGGATAATAATGGAACATTGTTCGGCCTGATTTCGGTCGTGGCGGCAAATAGCGATGAGACTTTCAATCACCCAGTCAAAAGTATTCACATCATCGTTGTAAAGGATGAGTTGATTCTCTTTGCTGACTTCTTCTTCAAGCAGAAGGTCTTCCTGTTCGAGTGGATTATACTGGCTCCCCATTTGATTAGATCTATGCAAAGTTATGAAGTAGAACGGATTCATACCATGAAAAAGTTCTAATGATCGGGAATAAAACAAAAAAAGGCTCCTTTGAGGAGCCTTTTAAAGGTGGTAATTGTTATTATTTGCCTGTTCCGGCTTTTTGTTCCATTTTAATCGCTTCAAGCAGGTTCATCGGTTTGGTGTCGCGGAAAGCTACTACGAATGCATCTCCGAAACCGGCTTGCTGCAGGGTATCTCTCAGGTTTTTCGCTGATTTGTATGAGTTCTCTTTACCCATGAAGAAACGGAGCCAGGTGAGATCGTCGTAACTGGTCAGCATGGTTTTGTCGGTTTTCTTTTCCAGACGTTTTTGAACCAGTTCGCGGGTATGCTTGCGGAATGCACCAATTTGAACTTTGAAGTAAACTCCCTGAGAAAGCTGGGTGTTGCCCATCTCACTTTTGTTTAGAGTAGTGCTGCCGTCAGGATTCATACCATTTCCTTTTGCACGGTTGGCTGCAATCATTTCAGGTGTTAATCCGCTCATTTTCATAGCGGCCATTTCCGCTTCGGAGTAGGTGCCGGTGATCGGCATTCCACTGCCACTGCCGTCATCTTCTTCCATCGCTGTCATGTTTTCATCTATGAAACCTGATTCGGTGAGCCTGCGGTTCGAGATGGCCATATCTTCCATGCCATTCATAGCCCGACTCAGGAAGATGTCCTGTACATAGATCCTGTCACTGAATTCTCCAAACCGGACTTCTTCAGTATGTGGCTGAAATCCGGGTGCATCAATACGGAATGCATAGGTGCCCGGACCGGGTAATTCAACAGCATAGGCGCCTGAAAGAGAATCGGTAATCATATCGGCAACAATGTTTTGTTCGCCGTCGCGGGTGATCACCAGGTGTACCATTTTCATATCCGGAAATCCGACACAGTTAAAACGACCGTTGATGGCAACAGGCAGTTCTTCTGTGTTGGAGTAGGGAACTTTGTAAACGGTGAATATTCCGGGTTTGGTTTCGCGTTGTGATGTGAAATAGGCTTTCTGTTCATTGGATGATGCTACAAAGCAGAAGTCATCGTCAGGTGAGTTGTACGGACTTCCCATGTTTTCTGGTTTTGTCCAGGTTTTACTCACTGTATTGTAATAGCATTTGAAAATATCGAAACCTCCTGTTGAAGAGTGACCACGTGAACTGAAGTAGAGAATGCGTCCGTCACTGTTACAGGTAGGGAAGAGCTCATCCTGATTGGTATTGATCATACGGTCAATGCGTACAGGTGCCGTCCAGTTTCCATCCAGATCCTTCTCAACCCGGTAGATATCGCGGCTATTCGTTTCTTCGCATCTTGCAGAATAATACATGACCCTGCCATTGGAGCTCAGGAAGATGGTTGGACGTTCATCTTTTTCGCTCTTAGAGGCATTGATGATTTCATCAGGCATGCTCAGCAATTTACCATTCGGACTGTCGAAAACGTATTTGTCGTAAAAATCATACGCTGCGCTTTCGGTGCTTTCGGTGATTGCACTGAGTTTGGTGGTGTCGAGATACTGCTTGGCGTTGTTGCACATCTCCATTAATTGAGAGGTACCCCAACGGGTTGAGTTCTTTGCACCAATAATGGTGGTGAATTCAGTGAATGCACGAACCGCTTCATCAAACCGGTATGTATAGTGCAAGGCACGTCCTATGTAATAGTAGATTTCCTCCGGTGTCTTTGGATGCTGCAGGGCAGTTTCCAGATACGGAAGGGCTTCTTTTTTGTCTTTACCAATGATGGTAAGGCAAATGCCATAATAATAATTGTACTTGTAGTTCTTCGGATTTGAACTTACCAACTGTGCAAACATGGGAGCAGCTTTTTCATACTGCTTTGCCAAAAACAGCTTTTCAGCCGTCTTTGCCCTCTGATGCTCCGATTCTCCTCCCGCTAATACAGTACTCACCGATACACAGATCGCAGATAGTAACAGCACAACGGTAAATAACTTCTTTTTCATTGTCCGATATGGTTTTAACGCCCCCTATATACGCTTGCCGCGGAGGTTCGGTTTCAAAACATTTTATCCGGACGTAAAAAAGGATTGGATTTCTTACAATAAGAAGTCCTGAGATGATTTTACGGGAATTATATAAAGTGCTGATTTATAGCAGAAATACGGTTTTGTCGGATAAGTGAATTAGATAAAATCTTACAAAATCTTACAAAATCAACTTAGTTTTCGGCGAGCGAGAAATCCAACTTTACTCTCTTCACCACGCAATAACCGTTCAATATTTTTCTGATGGGTGATGAAAACAAGCACACATACGAACATGGCAAAGATGTTCAACCCCGGTACGGTTTCATGGTAGATAAACATGATAGAGATCGGAAATGTAAGAGCAGCCATGATCGAGCTGAGGGATACATATTGTGTGAGTAATAATGTAGCAACGAAGGCAGCAATGCAGATTAAAGCCGCTCCAATATGTACTGCGCAGAGTATGCCTAATAGCGTAGCTACTCCCTTACCACCTCTGAAACCGGCAAAAACAGGAAAGATATGACCCAGCAGGGAGGCAATACCCAACGAGAGTTCAAGATTTATAAATTGTTGTGTTTCAGGTAAGTACTTGCCCGTGAGATAAACCAGCTTTACGGCCAGAAATCCTTTGAGAATATCCATAATGAGCACCGGTAATCCGGCTTTTTTCCCCAATACCCTGAACGTATTGGTGGCTCCGGCATTGCCACTGCCATAGTCTCTGACATCTATTCCATATAACATCTTACCAACCCATACCGCTGAAGGAATCGAACCCAACAGGTAGGCTAGCAGAATCAGGCTTAGGTTACTGAAACTGATCATCGGCTTCAAAGATATTATTTTAAAGTTAAGTCCCCAGTTCCGGAACAAATTTTTCTTCCCTAATAAAACCGGACAAATTATTGATAATTAAATATTTGTGTAAATAAATAAAGTACCATGAAGATCCGGGAGCTATCCTGTTGATGGCTCCCGGAAAATCAAAATTCGTCTAGTTGGCGGTAAATTTTTTCACGAATTCAGCTTTCTTCCTGTCAGTGCTGAGCATGAATTCGTAAGGAGGGGTATCGCCTTTCGATTCTGCCACCCGTTTATCTGGCTTCATGCCGTTAATGGCATCGTTGAATTTGTTGTCAGATGAGATAGCTTGCATCACTCCACGGGAGTAGTTCCAGTACCACCAGGTGGCATTGTCGGATTCTAAATAGAGATTAAAGACTTCCGTTCCCCGTTTACGCGTGATTTCAAAGTAGCCTTTAAGTTTGCGGCTGATGGTTTCCTTTCCGATGAATCCTACTCCAATTGGGCCGGTCGATTTATAGGCCTGAGCGTCTTTGTCCCAGTAAAGCTTAACGTCTGTAAGCACCAGGGTTTGCTGCAACTCCTGTGGAATACGCTTGGGAGCTCCATACAGGCTGAATTCGGATATCATCTTGTCTGCTTTTTCTATACCTATGATTTCCTTCATCGCCCTTACCCAGGTAACCCGGGTATCTTCTGTAGGTGGTAAGGTGGGATTACCCTGAATGAGTTCTGCCATGTTTTTCATAGCGTCATTGTTGAACATAAAGTCAAGGCCAATGATCAGGTCGAAAGTGGTGGAGTCATTGTTGGTGTTATTGGTGACATTACCCACAACCATCATTTTGAATTGCCCGAAATTGGCGGCCAGATTCATACGGCCTTCTCCATATACTGTACAGTTGTTGTCGTTGAGTTGTACCAGGTTTCCGGGAGCGTCGGGTGATAGGATTTTTTCCGGATTGGTGACTTTATATACTTTGCCTTTGTCATCATAGGATAGTACACCCTGTGCCGTGATCAGATCGGCATCGGAAGACTTTTTCTTCGACGAAAGGAACGTACTGTAGAATCCGGTACTGTCGCTGGCAAGTGAGATGGAGACTCCGAGTTTCTCGTAGTTTTCGTTTTTCGGTTCTGCTACCGGAATGTTTACACCTTTTGGATCGATATCACTTTTGAAACTAAACCAGTAACTGGGGAGCTTTTCTTCGCATTGGTGATTGAGTTTTGCAAAGCCGTCGAAGTTCAGGAGAGGGTTGGAGGCGATGATATTTACACGGCCTTTGTATTGAATGTTATGACTGAGCTGGAAGTTGCTGGTATCGGGAATACTTCCGGAGGCATAGGTTTGCAGCGAAGTGTCGATGGCGATTCGTTCCAGATTGATAAGATGTTTGACTTTGGCCTGGTCAGTGTAGGCGTATTTACCGGAAGCAGTATAGCTCTTTCGGCCAAGAACATTGATGGTAGAGTTGGTGATCGTATGATATTTGGTAGTGGTGTTGGCTACAATCTTCGCTTCGTAGAGCGGACGCATCAGGGCATTTCTTTCAATCACGATGGTGGCGGTGTCGTTGGGTTGAATGGAAGCATCAGCAACCAGAATTTCTTTTACCTTACGTGCCTTGATGAGGTAGTCGATCAGACTGTAGCGGGCCAGACCTGCATTCCAGCGTAATGAGTCCTGGAAGGGATTGATCGAGACGAAATCGGATCCTTCGATATTGAGCTTGGTATTGTCTTTATAGTCTTCACCAAATTCAACTTCCTGTTTGTCGATGAACCATTTGAATTGAGCGATATAGCAGATGTATTGGTTCAGCGGGAAGCTTACATAAGATCCTTTTCCATTCGATATAAAGTCTCCGAAACGCTTGACAAGGTCAATTTTCGATTTTACGTTTTTCGTTTGAATCGCCAGCACCCCTTCCTGATCTGATTTCAGTTTGAAATCAGAGGTGTCGGCACCATATGCATCTTGCTTGAAGTAGAAGTCCTTGGAGAACAACTCCGATTCCAGGAATAAAGCATTTCCGTTTCCGCCGAGACCTTTGGAGGCCAGAATGAGATTACCATCGAGACTGACCCCTTTGTCATATACTTCGAGGTTCGTATTGGATTTATAAACGTATTCGCGGTCTTCTTTCGGGCGCCAGTTAATGAAGGTATTGGAGCCGTTGGCTTGCGGAAAACCCGTGCCGGCAATGGTTTCTTTGCGGAGGTCCCATTGCGCAGCGTTCATATTGGTGGAGTCGATGAAGAAAACGATGTCTTTGGATTCAGCTGCGGAACTGAGATATTCCACTCTTCCGGAACCAATCAAACCCGACCAGCTGAGGTCGATGTGATTAAAGTATTTGCCCTTGCCACCGTACATCGGATAGCCTTCTGCCGGTGCTTCGCGTTCAAATCCGAAAGAATAATCGGGACGGATAATCGCTGTTTCAGCAATGGTAGGGAAGATGCCGCCGGACTCGAAGTTTCCGTTAAATTTCAAACCACCGGCAGAGAAATTATCGAGTGAATCAATGGTAAAAGGATCCATCTTGAAGTAGAATTTATCACGGGTGTACACACCGTTGTAAATACTGGGATGGTCGTAATAAACGAAGGCTTCTTTATCGCTCACAAATACCGGATAAGCAGGATAGGATTTGCGGCTCGATTTATTGGTAAGGCTGTCGATATAGATCGTACCGGTTACATTCTGCAGGGTACTCTTGAGGGGAATGAGCTTCGGGTTGCCGTTTTCATCGAATTCCGTTTCAGATACCACTTTCAGGCGAATGGAATCTACATTGGCCAGATCCAGTTTGAAATGATCGTAATCGAATTTAAATTTCTTCCCGTAAAAATCACTGCGTCCTGCATGCACACGCCCGTTAAATTCAAAGTCGCGGTTTTTCAGCAGCTTCATTTCCTGATTCACCGGAGCAATCCACACCTGCTGTGAATCACTCAGCCAGATCCTGCCAACACCTTGCAGTTCCATTTCGAAGTTCATCAGGTTCACCCGGCCATTGGGCTTTGCATCAATCACGGATTCAATTTCAATTTTATCGTAGTCGGTTTTATTACTACGCGCGGCAAGGTAGTAATGCAGTTTATCGTTGATAGTCGCTACATCGGTTTCAAAGTCATAGCTCACAAATCCTTTGTTGGCCAGGAAGATGAGCAGCGAGCGTGCCTGCTGTTCACTCACCCGCAGATATTTTGCAAAGTCGGGAGCATAGATCTCTCTTCCGTTTTTATTGGCATATTCGCGCACCGTGAAGAGCGGACTCACATCGGCCATTCCCTGCAATTTCTGATAGCGTTCGTCGCTGTAGAGATTGAAAGATTCAAGGACCATCTTACTTTCTCCCTGGCCCGATAACATTTTAAAATCCATCACAGGATCATCAATCTTCCAGTAAATCGCATCGACATACATATCTACCTGGTGAAAACTGTTGAAGTAGGGCATGCTGATGCCTGAATTGCTGCTGCGGATGAGACTCAGCGTTCTGTCTTCACTCACGTATTTCATTTCGAGTGCCGGGTGAAATAGAGAGTCTTTGTCAAAGTAACAAACGAACGATGCATTGTCGCTGCTGATGCGTTCGGGACGTACCACGAAGCTGCGTGAGGCAACGATCAGAAAGGGTTTTCCGTTCCTTTTGAATGTAAGCGTGGCTTTCTGCTCCTTGGTTCCCGCACCAATCATCTTGTTCCCGTGTTGCGCAAATCCACCCAGGTAATCGGCATCTTTTACGATTTCCTTGATCCCGAGATTCAGATCATAAGACATGAACCTCGGATAAGTAGCATTCTCAGCCTTAACATTGGCGAGTATCTTGTCAGTGGCACGGCCACGCAAGGGTTGTTTGAAATACGTTTTATTGTAGAATACAGTGCTGTCGCACGTCCATTCAGAGGACGTCAGGTCGATGGTGGTGGTGAGAAGGTCAGCGTAAACTTCTGATGGATTTAATCCGGCTCTTGAAAAGTCAAGCTTACCACCGGTGCCTGTAAATGTTTTTGAAAGCGGGTAATAATAACCTTTGATCCCATGGATGACTGAACTGTCGCCTTTGGCATAGCAGGTGAGATCCATCACCGGAAAACTGATTTTTGGTATAGTATCAAACTCAAATTTGTAGTCGCCGGTGCTGGCTACCCATTTCGTGGAGCCTGATTCATAAAGTACATTGGCTACGAACAATCCGGCAACGTTTTCGATGTAATCACTATAACGTTTACTGGAAGCCTGCAGCATCTTGTCCAGACTTGCATGGAAATTATTAAACACCTGCACATCCCGTCCGGAGTTGATAAAGGCCATCAACGCTGCTACGTAGTTGCTGAAGTCGGGATACGGCTTCATACGTTTCTTCAGCATATTGTTGGCTGTCGCGATGATGGTACTTTGCTGTTCTGAAGAAAATTTAGGCTCTTCCAGCCAGATCTCTTCGAATTTATCCATCACCTTTTCAGTTTCTTTCTTGTTCGTGAGCTCCATGTACCCTTTGAGCTCTTTGAAGAAGGTGGCCGGATCACTGCTGAATGATTTTGGAGCCTGGGCATTTGTCTGGAGGCTGCCCAGCAGCAGAAGAAGTATCAGTACGCGGATTTTCATTGTTGAATTGACCGTATAAATCGTTCAGTTAATCAAGTTTAAATAAGGCACAGCACCATTCTTTCTGGCTGGTATGGTCTGCTTCATGAAGTCCAAGTGTGACCGCCTTTTTCCGGATGAGCGGCAGATCCTGAAGATAATAGCCGCTGGTGATCAGCAATGCTCCGGGGCGCATCGTTGCACGGTAGGCTTCCAGATCGTTAAGAATGATGTTGCGGTTAATGTTGGCGATGAATATATCGCAGGTTTTTCCGCGAAGGGCCGACGCTTCTCCCTCCATAACGTCGATGCCGGTGCAATTATTTTTTAACACATTATCGCGGGTGTTGTCAACAGCGTTCGGATCGTTATCGATGGCGATTGCAGATACTGCACCCTGTTTCATGGCCTGAATGGCGAGAATGCCGGTGCCACAACCCATATCAATCACTTTCTTGCCGGTGAAGTCGATGTCCAGCATCATTTCCATGACTTGCGAGGTGGTAGGGTGGTGACCGGTACCAAACGCCATCCTTGGCTGAATGATGATTTCCATCGGGAACCCCGGATTGGGAGGATGAAATTCTGCACGAACATAAATGTGGTTGCCGATAATTTCCGGGTTGTACTGCTTTTCCCATTCTTCATTCCAGTTTTTCCAGGGAATGACCTGTGCGTTCACCTGAAGGGTGGCGCCCAGTTCACGACATTCGGTGAAGATGTCGTCAACAGCTGTGGCGTGATAGTCTTTTTCAGGCACATACGCTCTGAGCCCTTCTTCCGATTCTTCAAACATATCGAAGCCGGTTTCGGCGAGGCGGTAACTGAGCAGATCACGGAATGGATCCAGTGGAGCGATTTTTATATCAAGCAGACGATAGTCCATTGCGATAAAAATAGATTTTTGCAGTGCGGGCTTTCCTGCCGTTTGCTATAGTTTATCAACATGAGTAGATTCGATACGTTTGCCGGCAAAAATATCCGGTTTCTGAAGGGTTTGAAACCGGATTTCCGTGTACCACCGGGCGTAGAGGTGTTGTTGCCGTATACTTCGAAGGCAGTGCTGGCAGCAGTCGGGGAATATTATCAAAAGTTCTATTCGGATGACCGGAAAAGAGTCTTTATGTTTGGGATTAATCCCGGGCGTTTTGGCTCGGGGATCACCGGTATTTCGTTTACAGATCCCGTCAGATTATGGGAAACGGCCGGCATCGGTCACCCGTTTGAAATGCGGAGTGAACGCAGCGCTGAGTTCATTTACGCAATGATTGAAGCGTACGGCGGTCTCCCTGAATTTGCCCGTTCGTTTTTTCTGACTGCTATTTGCCCGCTGGGTTTTATGGCTGATGGTAAAAATTATAACTATTACGATGATCCCCGGCTGGAAGAGTGTGTAAGACCATTTGTGTTGAAAACCATGAAAAAACAGCTGGCTATCGGTGCACACAGAGAGCTGGCAATTTGCATCGGTGAGGGGGACAACTATAAATATTTCAGCCGGTTGAATGATGAAAACAAGTGGTTTGAGAAGATCATCGCGCTGCCACACCCCCGTTGGATTATGCAGTACCGGCGCAAGCAAATGGAGTCGTTCATAAATCGCTATGTGGAGACGCTTCAAAGTGTTCTGGAAGAGCTGAAAAACCCCTAATATTGATCCCGTGAAAAAAGATAATTTATCCAAACTGGCACATGTCATTTCCGGCGTTGTTGTGTTATTGCACGGCATTGGCGAAATGGATAAAGGGCATGGTATTCCCTGGTTTTTCTTCGTTGCAGGTGTCTTGATGTTGCTGGTTGCGGCCTTTCATCATCAGGTGGAGAAACGTCTCGGCAATGGAGAAGGGATCATATTCTTCATTGAATCTGCTGTGCAGGCTTTCATCACGATGCATTATGTGGAAGCCGGAAAAAAAGCACTGCCGATGGCACATGCTTTTACCACCTTGATGTATGCCTACGTTGGATATTTGAAATTAACAAATCAAAAACCATTCTGGTCTAAGAAAAAATGAACCGTATTCTGATTATAAACGCCAAGGGCCTCGTTCAGCATAACCGCAGCCATGTTATCCGTGGTGCAGAAATGAAGGAACTGCCCGTTCTTGAAAATGGCTGGCTGATGATTGAGGGTGATAAAATCTGCGATATCGGACATATGGATCAGCCATTTCATTCGCCGGTGAACGACGTGATTGATGCCGAAGGACGGTATGTGTTTCCGGCCTGGTGCGATTCTCATACGCACGTGGTGTATGCAGGGCCCAGAGAATCGGAGTTTGTGGATCGTATCCACGGATTAACGTATGAAGAAATAGCCCGTCGCGGTGGCGGAATCCTGAACTCAGCAAAGCGGTTGCAGTCTGCAGATGAAGAATTACTCTTTGATGCGGCGCTTGAGCGACTGGAAGAAGTTAAAAAATCCGGTACCGGCGCTATTGAAATCAAGAGTGGTTATGGATTGAATTTTGATGCTGAACTGAAGATGCTGCGTGTGATACGCCGGCTGAAATCCGCTTCTCCGCTTATCATAAAATCTACATTTCTGGGTGCGCATGCCTTACCCGCTGAGTTTAAGGAAAACAGAAAAGCCTATGTGGATATGCTCGTGGATGAACTGATTCCGGTGATAGCGGATGAAGGACTCGCCGACTATAACGACGTCTTCTGCGATCGTGGTTTTTTTACCGTTGAAGAAACAGACCGGATTCTCGAGGCTGGCGTGAAAAGGGGACTCCGTCCGAAGATTCATGCCAATGAACTCGATTATTCCGGAGGCATTCAGGTCGGCGTGAAGTACAATGCACTTTCTGTTGATCATCTGGAATGCACCGGGGATACGGAGATTGCTTGTCTGCTCGACAGTGAAACCATGCCGACTTTGTTGCCGGGTACAGCGTTCTTTCTCAAATTGCATTATCCTCCGGGACGTAAAATGATCGATGCCGGACTTCCCGTTGCGCTGGCTTCAGATTATAATCCCGGTTCCTGTCCGAGTGGAAAGATGCCTTTTGTCTGCTCGCTGGCTTGTCTCTACCTCGGTATGAGTCCGGAAGAGGCCATCAACGCAGCTACTCTCAACAGCGCCTACGCCATGGGTGTGATGGATGAGGCAGGTAGTCTCGCAAAAGGGAAAAGGGCGAATCTCTTTATCACCAGAAAAATGCCGTCGCTGGCATATTTGCCATACGCGTTCGGCAGCGATCTGATCGAAACGGTAATCATTAACGGTAAAGTTCAATAATGTCGGAGCAGGCAGTTTTTCCATTGGTCATTTACGATGAACTGCGGCTTTCGGAGCTGACCCGGAAACGTGCCGGTGAAACAAGGCTGGGGGAGATGGTGAAAACGATTCCCTGGAACCGTCGCGATAGCTGGGAAGAAGCGTTGGCGGATATGCCCGGCCGTTATGTGTTACTCGGACTGCCGGAAGACATTGGTGTAAGAGCCAATTATGGCCGGGGAGGAGCTTATTCGGCCTGGATTCCAGCCATCTCCACGATTCTGAATACACAAAGTAATCCCTCCTTACATGGCGAAGAGATTATCGTACTCGGACATATAGATTTTTCAGCTGCCATGGAGGAGCTCAAATTGCTTGATCCCACCGCTGCAGGTACTTTAGCACATTCCCGCGAACTTACAGCCCGAATTGATCAGGCCGTATTTCCCGTCATGGAAAAGATCATAGGAGCCGGTAAGGAAGCAATCGTTATAGGTGGCGGACATAACAACGCCTACGGGAACCTTCGCGGGTTGTCGGCAGCCATGAAGTTGCAGGATATTGCCTGCATCAACTGTGATGCGCACAGCGATCTGCGTCCGCTCGAAGGGCGGCACAGCGGAAACGGTTTCAGCTACGCCCTGCACGAAGGGTACCTGCAGAAGTATGCCATGGTAGCACTGCATGAAATGTTCAACATGGATTCTGTTTTTGAAAAAATAGAAGGAGATGACCGCCTCGACGCTTCCTGGTTTGAAGAGATATTTATCAGGGAAGAAATAACCTTCCGGGAAGCGGTAGATCGGGCGATTGATTTCACAGCCGGACTGCCCGTCGGACTCGAGATCGACCTCGATGCGATACAGAATATACCCTCCAGCGCTAAAACCTCCAGTGGAATCTCTACTCTTCATGCACGCCAGCTGGTGCATAGGGTCGCCATATCTTCCGATGTGCGCTATCTTCACCTCGCCGAAGCGGCGCCGGTGTTATCGCATATTAAAACCGATCTCAAGACCGGTAAACTCATAGCCTACCTCGTGGCCGACTATATCAAGGCCCGTAATCAGAGAAAATAAAAAACACGCTTGCTATAAATCATGAAACAACTTATTGAATGTGTTCCTAACTTCAGCGAAGGACGTGACGAAAAAATCATCCAGCAGATTGCAGATGCGATCAGAAGTGTAGAAGGTGTTAAACTGCTTAATGTAGATCCGGGAAAAGCAACCAACCGTACCGTAGTAACCATGGTGGGTGAACCGGCGCTTATCGTTGAGGCAGCATTCCGTGCCATCCGTACTGCAGCAGAGCTCATCGATATGAGCAAACATAAGGGCGAACACCCACGCATGGGCGCCACTGATGTTTGTCCTTTTATTCCGGTAGCGAATATTTCGATGGAAGAAACGGCTGAATGGAGTAAGAAGCTGGCGAAAAGAGTTGGAGAAGAACTGCAGATTCCTGTTTATCTCTATGAAGATGCACAGTCCAATAAGGACCGAAGTAACCTTTCGGTCATCCGGGCAGGTGAGTACGAAGGTTTTTTCAAAAAGATCAATGAACCCCAATGGAAACCGGATTTCGGACCTGCAACATTCTCTGCAAAATCAGGCGGAACAGTGATCGGTGCCCGCGACTTTCTCATCGCTTACAACGTAAATCTGAATACCAAATCGGTGAAGCGCGCCAACAGTGTGGCGTTTGATATCCGTGAAGCGGGACGGGTAAAAGTAGATGAAAAAGGAAGTAAAATACTCGATAAAGACGGCAACGAGGTACGCGAGCCGGGTGCACTGAAAGGTGTGAAAGCGATTGGCTGGTACATCGATGAGTACGGTATTGCGCAGGTGTCGATCAATATCACAAAGTTCAGAGAGACTCCCTTGCACATCGTTTTTGAAGAATGTTATAACTCTGCGTATTGGCGCGGGCAACGGGTCACCGGTTCTGAGCTGGTGGGACTCGTGCCGCTGTCAGCTATGCTGGAAGCCGGACGCTATTTTCTGAAGAAACAACGTCTGAGTGCCGGTGTAAGCGATGAAGAGCTCATCCACATCGCGGTAAAGTCGATGGGACTCGATGAACTGGGACCGTTTAATCCGAAAGAGCGCATCATCGAATATCAGCTCGACGAAGCAGGAAAAAAACTCATTGACATGGATCTGGTTGCCTTCGCCAATGAAACAGCGAGTGAGTCGCCGGCTCCCGGTGGTGGTTCGATCTCTGCATATGTGGCAGCTCTCGGTGTTTCGCTCGGTACAATGGTCGCCAACTTATCTGCCAGCAAAAAAGGCTGGGAGGGAAGATGGGAAGAATTCAGCAACTGGGCGGAGAAGGGACAAGCGTATAAAAAGCGCATGTTACAGCTCGTCGATGAAGACACTGCAGCCTTCAATCTGATTATGGAAGCTTTCAAACTCCCGAAGGGAACTGACGAAGAAAAAGCCGCTCGCAAAGCTGCCATTCAGGCTGCGACGAAGAAGGCGATAGAAGTTCCTTTCGAAGCCATGGAAACTGCTTACAAAAGCATGGAGGTAATGAAAGCAATGGTTGAACACGGTAATCCGAACTCTATCACTGATGCCGGAGTTGGTGCACTCTGTGCACGAACCGCGGTAATCGGTGCTCATATGAATGTTCGGATCAATGCAGCAGGATTCAATGATAAAGCGTTTTTAGAGGATATACTAGGAAGAGCCGCGAAAATTGAGAAGGAGGCCATCGCACTGGAGGCGGAAGTGATCGCGCTCGTGAATAAGGCAATCAACGGATAGGTGACTATTCCCCGATCAGGAACACAACCGGACGCTTATGTAGCTCCGGTTTTTGTTTTTTCCAGTCCTTGATTTTCATCGTACGGATGGACTCATCGACGGTAGTGATATCGGCAGCGATGCAAAGTCGTGTTTCTCCGCTGAGATACTGCAGTAAATCTGAAAGCAACTGATTGTTCCGATATGGAGCTTCAATGAATAACTGCGTCTCTTTTCGGCCCCGTGCATATTCTTCCAATCGTTGGATTTTCTTCATGCGTTCAGCTTTATCGATGGGCAGGTAACCATGAAAACAGAATCGCTGTCCTTCGAGACCGGAAGCCATGAGCGCCAGCAGGAGGGAAGATGGTCCTGTTAATGGCTTAACGGTAATTCCGCGACGATGCGCTTCTGCCACAATTTTTGCACCGGGATCTGCAACGCCCGGACATCCGGCCTCACTCAGTACACCAACATCATTTCCGCTGGAAATCCCGGAAAGCAAATCGTTCAAATCCTGATTAGGGTCGTGTTTGTCCAGCACGCGAATATCTAATTCAGCCTGTGGAGTAGGAATGTTGCAGCTCTTTAAAAACGCCCGCGCTGTTTTCGCATCCTCCACGATAAAATACTTCAGCGAATGAATAATGCTCAATGTCCCTTCCGGTAAGAATCCGGAAACATCTTCTGCACCAAGCGTAGATGGAATCAGAAAGAGAGTAGCCATGTCGCAAAATTACGTATTTGTCGACGCAGTCAGGAACGCGGATGAAACGGATTGAGCGAATTTTCGCTGATGTAGAAAAATTAAATCAGCGATGTTCAGCTAAATCAGCTTTATCAGTGTTCCTTTCTGATTCAAAAATAAGATTATGCTTTTTCGAGTTCGAAGACGGTAATTTCAGGTAGAATCCCTACACGACCCGGATAGCCCAGAAATCCGAGCCCTCGGTTGACGTACAGATGCTGATGCGCCTCTGAGTACAATCCCGCCCATTCCTTGTACACATACTGCACCGGACTCCATTTAAAGTTGGGCAATTCTACCCCAAACTGGAAACCATGTGTATGTCCGGCAAGTGTAAGGTGGATATTGCTGAAATCTTTTAATACCTCACCACGCCAGTGACTCGGGTCGTGGGAGAGGAGGATATTGAAATCACTGTACTGTATATCTTTTGTTGCTTTCGGAAGACTCCCATATTTCGGGAAGCGCAAATGCATGCTGTAATTCTGTACACCGATAAGCGTGATCTTATCACCATTATGTTCCACATGCCGGTGTTCATCGAGTAGAATATCCCAGCCCATCTCGCGGTGGTGATTGATCAGCGTACGGAGATTGTTCATTTTCTCCTCCGGCGAATCCCACATCACATAATCGCCATAATCATGGTTGCCCAAGGTAGAATAGATACCATGCTTCGCTTTGAGTTTTGAAAGCGCTGGTTTATGGGGAAGAACTTCTTCGGCTTTGTTGTTGACCAGATCGCCTGTAAAAAGGATCAGATCCGGTTTGAGTTCATTGATGATCTTTACGGCTTCTTCTAACGGTTCCGTACTGACGAAACTACCAACGTGCAGGTCGGATATCTGAACGATTTTATAACCGTTGAATCCGGCAGGTATATTTGGCAGTTTTAGCTTGACACGTTTTACCTGATAGTCGTAGGCACCTCTTACCATTCCGTAGATCAGCGAAACGAAGGGGAGGGAAGCGAGGATTATACCGGTGCGCACAAGGAAATCGCTGCGGGTGATGCCATTGGCGGGAATGGCTTTCAGCGCGTCTGCCTTTGCCGGAGAACTGAAGATTTTATCGAACGCCCAGCGTCCGCCTCTGAAAATATCATCGGTGAGCAGGAAGATGAGGATGAAAATTTTAGAAAAGGTGAGTACGAAGATGAAGGCGCCTGCATAGGTCTTGAATGCTTTCGGCCAGAGGTCCCAGTCATAGACACGGCTCACCAGCAACACACCGACGCAAAAAGCCGTCATCGACCAGAAGATGATGGTCGTAGTTTTCTGAACGATTTCAGAACTGTTACGAAACGCAAATTTGAACGCCTGAAACACGTAAATGTCGAGGACAATCAGCAATACGGCGAAGAAGAGAACACGAAGGGTCATGCCCGGGAGATGAAGTTTTAAGATGTATGGATGAAGCGGCGGATATCAAACAACCGCCTGCATCAATGACGAACAGTTCGCAACTGTATTTTGTTTTCAGGGAGATAAACGGAACACCATCCAGCCTGTGGGGGAATCTTCATAGAGGAAACGGTCGTGGAGACGGTTAGGTCTGCCTTGCCAGAACTCAATCCGGTCGGGGATTACCACATAGCCACCCCAATGCGGCGGACGCGGAACATCTTTTCCCTCGTATTCCCGCTCCAATTCTGCAATACGTTCTTCCAGTTCCGCTCTGCTCTTTAGTACAGTACTCTGTGCAGAAGCCCAGGCACCGATCTGGCTCTCTCTGGGACGGGAGGCAAAGTAAGCATCGCTCTCTTCCGGCTGAACTTTCCTGATCCGGCCTTCTATCCGGACCTGCCTTGCTTGTAAGATCCAGAAGAAATTCAAACAAACGAATGGCGAATTTGCCATTTCCTGACCCTTCCGGCTATCATAATTGGTATAAAAAACGAAGCCACCATGATCCACTCCTTTTAAAAGTACAATCCGGCTGGAAGGGCGTCCATCTTGTACGGTACTCAGATCCATCGCATTAGGTTCGGCCACCCCGGCAGCAATTGCTTCCTGCATCCAGTTTTCGAACTGAATCAGCGGGTTTTCGTGCAGGTGATTTTCGGCCAGAATTCCCTTATCGTATTGTATACGAGTCCCTTGCAGGTATTCATTAAGGTGCTTCATAGGGACAAAGGTAGATGGTAATTTCCTTAGAAAAAATTGTAAGGTTCATTATCAGCATGATCCGAAATCGACCATTAAATGTTGAATTTTTTACAAACTGTAAACGACCCATTTCCGTAATAAAGGACAGCTGGCATGCTTTTGGGGCTTCGGAAATTACAAAGATTGCTTGTAAGTTCGAAGTCTGAAAAAGGCGGGAGAACAGCAGGTAAAGAATAACCGAAAATCGCGTTGGGAATTATGAAAAAGCTGAACAAACCGGTACAAGGTAGTTTGCTGATCTCCGAACCTTTTTTAGTCGACTCGTACTTCAAACGTTCGGTCGTATTGCTCAGTGAGCACGATGAAAAAGGAACACTCGGTTTCATCCTAAACAAACCGACTGATGTCACCCTGAATGAAGCGGTTGACGACTTCCCCGAGTTCAAAGTGCCGCTCTACTTCGGTGGACCTGTAGAAACTGATACGCTCTTCTACATCCACACGCTCGGAGAAAAGCTCGAAGGTGCCAAAGAAATACTCAGTGGTATCTGGTGGGGCGGAGATTATGAGCAGCTGAAGTTCCTTATCGACACCAAACAGGTGCGACCCGATCAGATCCGGTTCTACGCCGGCTACTCGGGATGGGAGCCCAAGCAGCTCGATCACGAGCTCAAAGAAAAATCGTGGTTGGTGTTCAAAGCCTCCAGGCAGTTCACCTTCGCCGAGGATCCGAAATCACTCTGGAGTCAGGTACTCCGCAGCATGGGAAATGAGTATGCCATACTCGCCAACTTCCCCGAGGATCCGAATCTAAACTAAGAAATGTTGTGTTTTAAATTGGGTTAATGATGAGGGGGCACGCAAGTGCTCCCTTTTCTATTTTAAACAAAACGATCCCGTCAGACCTTCGGACTGACGGGATCGTTTTGTTTGTTATAAATGTTTTCAATGTTATAAGGGTTTTAAAAGTTAGAAAGGCGCTAGCGCCCTGTCCCGCAATGTACACTCCGTGCAAATTGCGGGAGTAGCCTCAGGGTTATAAATGTTGGAAGGGTTATAAATGTTAGAAGAGCTTAATAATTATCGTCGTTATCTACCTCTGTTCAAAGCGTTAGCTGTCTTTCAGTCGGGGTTAACTTCCGACCACGCAGATTATACCTGACGCAATTCTTAATTCTTAATTCTTAATTCTGCATTCTGAATTCTGATCCCGCAATTTTTTGCGGGACTGAATTCATCCCTACTTTTGCTCAATGCAATCCCAAACCCTGGTCGTAGAAGAATTTTTAAAGCAGTACCGGAAGAAAGCTCCGTTGCTGATTGATACGCGGAGCGAGAAGGAATTTGAGAAGGCGCATATCCCCGGGGCGGTAAACATTCCCATTCTCAACAACGAGCATCGCCATATCGTTGGGACTATCTACAAACAGGAGGGACGTCAGGCTGCTGTGATGAAGGGTTTTGAACTGGTAGGACCATTGTTCAAAGAGAAGATGGAAACGGCGGTGAATCTTGCAGAGGGTCGGGAGGTGTTCGTGTATTGCTGGCGGGGTGGAATGAGGAGTAATATCCTCGCCTGGTTGCTGAAGATGGCGGGTATGCGGGTGACCTTGCTGCAGGGTGGGTATAAATCGTTCCGGAACTATCTGTTGCCGTTTTTGAGCGCGAAGTACCGGATCATTGTCCTCGGAGGACAAACCGGAAGCGGAAAGACCGAAATGCTCCACCGTCTACGCGATGCCGGCGAGCAGGTCGTCGATCTCGAATACCTGGCTTCGCATAAAGGTTCTGCATTCGGATTGCTGGGTATGCCGGAGCAACCTTCGCAGGAACAGTTTGAGAATCTGCTGGCGCTGGAACTGGAGAAGATCGATCCCCGACAACCGGTTTGGTTTGAAAACGAAAGCAGACTGATCGGCAAAATGATCATTCCGCCGGCCTTATTTGAGCAGATGAGAAGCGTGAAGGTAGTGGAAGTGCAGGTTAGCCGTGAACAACGGGAAGAGCGCATCCGCCGCGAGTATTGCGTATTCGATGCGGAACTCCTCGCGCACCATACCGACCGGATCGCCAAACGTCTCGGACCTCAACATGCCAAGCGGGCCATCGGACTTTTACACGAAGGAGATAAGGACAGCTGGCTGCAGATCGTCCTCGATTACTACGATAAAACCTATACCCACAGCAATACTCAGCGCGACGCTCAATCGATCCTTAGCGTAGTTTTCGATTGGGAAGAACCGGAACTTGGTGTGCGCAGAATACTTCATGCAAAAGATAAGATGATCAATGTAATAAATTGATTGTTATTTTATTATAATTTATGGAAATCAAACTTACTCAATATAGCCATGGCTACGGATGCGGTTGCAAAATTGCTCCAGCCGTGCTCGACGAAATCCTCAAAGGCAACGAAAGCACCGGCGATTTTCCGGGATTACTGGTTGGTAACTCGACACGTGATGACGCTGCAGTACTGGACATCGGCAACGGTTGGGCCATGGTGAGTACGACCGATTTCTTCATGCCGATTGTGGATGATCCCTTCGAATTCGGACGAATCGCTGCCACCAACGCCATCTCCGATATCTACGCCATGGGCGGAAAACCGAACCTGGCGATCGCCATTTTAGGCTGGCCGGTAGATAAGCTGGCGCCGGAAATTGCAGCCAAAGTCGTTGCCGGTGGACGTTCCGTTTGCGCCGATGCGGGAATTCCATTAGCCGGCGGACACAGCATCGACAGTCCCGAACCGATTTTTGGCTTGGCTGTAAACGGCATGGTCCAATCCAACCGACTCCTCCGCAACAACACCGCTGAAGCCGGCGATCTGCTTTTTCTCACCAAACCCTTAGGCGTAGGCATCATCACCACGGCCGAGAAGATGGGCAAGGCGAAGCCGGAAGATGTGCAGATGGCCATCACCAACATGACCACGTTGAATAAAATCGGTGAACGATTAGCAGAGATAAATGGCGTACATGCCGTCACCGATATCACCGGCTTCGGACTCTTCGGACATCTTCTCGAAATGGCCGAAGGCAGCAATCTCGCCGCCGAACTGCATCTCACGAAACTCCCAGAGCTACCCGGTCTGGACCATTACATGAACCAGTTCACGATTCCCGCCATTACCTACCGCAACTGGAACAGCTACGGCCATCTCCTCACCGAACCAGATGCACGTACCTTGCACCTCGGCTGCGATCCACAAACCAGCGGCGGGCTCCTCATCGCCATAGCTCCATCCGACAAAGACGCATTGATTGCGCTGATGAAATCATATGGAGTTGCGGAAGATTGTCTGCAGCCGATTGGAGAGATCAAAGAAAAGAAAGGGGAGAAGTGGGTAGAGTTGGTGTAATGGATATAAACCTCACTTAACTTTTCTTCGGAGAACATCAGACCAACCCAAGCGCTACTATTTCTTTTATTTCAAGGAATCTTAAATCAATTATTCATCAATCTGATAGAATTACATTCCTAACGATCCTATCGAAATAACATTTATTCCATCATTGCGTGTATAGCTTATTCCGGTTCCTGTAATGATATTCAGTGATGCCGGAGCTTTGGTTTTATTATGATCGATTTGAGCGGCAAACTTTTTCAAGTTTATAGCAGCATCTTCAATCTGGCCAGTACCCAGTTTAATTTCAAAAGCACACCAGTCACCATTGTATTTTTGAACAATACTATCTACTTCTAAACCGCTTGCATCACGATAATGATAGACACTTGCGTCATTGGCTTGCGCATAAACGCGTAAATCGTGTATGACCATGGATTCGAATAGAAATCCTGTAAAATTCAGGTCGTTTAACAGACGATCATCATTTGCTCCAAGTGCTGCAACTGCCAACGAAACATCAGTAAAATGTCTTTTGGGAGATTTTCGCATCGAGTAAGATGAGCGGATATGCGGATTCCATGCCGGTTGATCTTCAATAATCATTAGCCGTTGCAATGCATCCATATACTCATAGATAGTAGGACGTGAAATTCCGGTTTTATCCCTGTCATTTATATCTTTTTCAAGCGTAGAAAGCTCTACTAGTGTCGAAGTATTTCTCGCAAGTGCTTTGAGAAGACTTCTTATTTTGATCGGGTCTTTTTTTACGCCTGATACTTTGCTCATATCTACTTCAGCCAACAATTCAATATAAGTACGATTAAGTTCGCTGGCCTGATGTGATTTTCTGTTGAGATTAGCAGGAAATCCACCTACGATTATTCGTTCAACAATTAGCTCCAGGTCTATCGGGTGGTCTTCAATTTTGATTTTTTCGCCTTCAAAGAGTTTTGCCAAACTGATGTTGCCAGTTGAAAATCCCATTTCCTGCCATGACATTGTACGCATGTCAACAATCGTGAAACGTCCGGCCCCGGAATGCATTCTCGCATCATCAGCCGGATTCGATGAACCGGTAAGAATGAATTGGGCATTTTTCTTTCTTTCATCTACTTCATGTCTTATATAGTCCCAGATTCGAGGCTGTATCTGCCATTCATCAATCAGCCGTGGCGTTTCTCCTACCAACAACCTTTGAGGTGCGGCATTCATAAGTGCATCTACTTGTGGATCTCTGTCTACGTAAAGAGTAGACCCTGCTAATTGCCGGGCAGATTCCGTTTTCCCGCAAGCTTTAGGGCCTCTAATCAACACTGCTCCAGAAGCGCTTAGTTTTCTTTTCAATTCAAAATCCGATATTCTACCGATGTAATTCATTGTAAATTAGGATTCAATACTAGTTTATTACGTATTTTTAGTATTTTGGTTTACAAATTTATAAATAAATGCTTTACAAATATTTAGAGTTGACGTTTTTCTAAAGCATATTGTCCGGCCATCACCTACCGCAACTGGAACAGCTATGGACATCTCCTCACCGAACCCGACGCCCGCACTTTACACCTCGGCTGTGATCCCCAAACCAGCGGCGGCCTCCTCATCTCCATAGCTCCATCCGACAAAGACGCATTGATTACCCTAATGAAATCGTACGGTGTTGCTGATGTTTGTCTGCTGCCAATAGGAGAGATCAAGGAAAAGAAAGGGGAGAAGTGGGTGGAGTTGATAGACTAAGAAGTCAATCATCGCGCCTTCGATTTCTCATAATCATTCTTTGATATGAATAATTTAATGAGGTCTGATCAGGTTAGACAACGTTTTTCAGCTTTGAGGTGACTTTATTCTAGGAGGCCTCAATTAATTAATTTACATTTGAAACAAAATCCAATAAATATGCTTTATAATTCAAAATTTTACCGCCTCGCAATCGTATTTGCATTCTTGTTTATATTAGTTTCTGCAGTATTCATCGCTTGTAAAAAAGAGGAAGATGGACAAGATAATGGAAACACCTCCACCAACGAAATCACCGTCTCCATTTTTGGTTCGGTAAGAGACGGAAATGGAGTGGCTTTATCGGGAGTAACGCTGAAGGCCGGCACCTCCACCATCACCAGTGATGCCAATGGTTTGTTCATTCTGGAGAATGTGAAAGTACCAAAGGGAAGGTATTATGTTGGTGCGGAGAAGTCGGGGTACTTTGACAGTGGTCGTGGTGGATTGGCTAATGAAGGAGAGCATTATTCTGTCAACATTGTGATGCTTAGCCATGGTACTGCAGCCAATCTGAATGCGGCTACCGGAGGTGTTGTGAATACTGCGAATAACAGCAGTTTGAATTTCCCTGCCGGTTCAATCGTTACTGCGGGCGGACAAGCTTACACCGGGAATGTGAAAGTATATAGTCAATACCTGATGCCCGGTACAGCTTCATTTGAAGACCGAATTCCCGGAGGAGATTTAGCCTGCCAGAATGCCAACGGAGAGTTGTGTCCGCTGGTGAGTTATGGAATGATAGGTATAGAATTAGAAGATAATTCTGGAAATCCACTTAACATAGCAACCGGCAAAACTGTGAAAGTGAGTTTTCCAATAGCCAGCTCACAACTTGCCACAGCGCCGGCAAGTATTCCATTACTTAGCTATAACAACGAGAAAGGTGTTTGGATACAGGAAGGCACTGCCACTAAAAACGGCAATTTTTATGAAGGAGAAGCAAGCCATTTCTCCTGGTGGAACTGTGATGAAATTATTAATCCGCCGGCTCCAATTATTAGTGGCAGTGTTGTTGATTGTAACGGTTCGCCGTTAGAGGGTATTACCGTAACTGTAAATGGATTTTATACATTAATTACAGATGCACAAGGACAATACAGTAGTTGGATTCCTCCGGGAACATATACCATTCAGGTGTTAAGCAACAATAATGGTGGGTTAATTACTTCCAATTCTATAACGGTCACGATTGCCAGTAGTAATGTAGCAGCCCCTTTGCTGACAACAACGTGTACTGCATATATTACTGCACAGGCAGTTGACTGCAACAACAATAACACAGCAGCCTATGGTCGCACGATTGGGAGTTTTGGTTCCAGCAATTTATTTTTCTCGCCCACTGGAAGTTTTCAGTTTTTTGTTCCGGTTAATCAAAGTATAACCGTTCAGTTAATTAATGGACAAGCGAATGCAAATAAAATCATCACCAGTGGAAACCTGAATACAACAATACCTGGCGGAACTTTCACATTGTGTAACCAAAGTGGTGGTTGCACCGGAGGCCCTAGCACGATTACAGACGCGGATGGAAATATTTATAATGTTGTATCCATTGGCAACCAATGTTGGATGAAGGAGAACCTCAAAACTACAAAATACCGCAACGGCAGTTTAATACCAGGTAACTTGAATGAAACGATGTGGAGTCTTACTACCACCGGTGCTCAGGCGGATTACAACGATGATACTGTAAACACAGTTATTTATGGCAAGTTGTACAATGGCTATGCGATTGCCGAGCCTGCAGGGTTATGCCCCGCCGGCTGGCATGTACCAACGGATGCAGATTGGAATGAATTGGTGAAATTTCTTGACCCAGGTGCTGATACAACTACTGTCAATGGCGTTCAAAGTGCTATCGCAGGAGGTAAACTCAAAGCTACTGGTTCCCTCCAATTGGGAACAGGACTTTGGCAGGACCCTAACATAGCAACCAACCAGAGCGGCTTCTCTGGGCTTGCAACCGGCTTCCGTTTGTCCGATGGGACTTATGTCGGCCTAAGCAGCGATGGTTGCTGGTGGACTTCTACGCAGTACTCAACATTTGATGCCGGGAAATTCTCTCTCTATTTTAACCTTAGTTCAGTATCCAGGGAACCCGATGGAAAGGTTACAGGTCTTTCAGTCCGTTGCGTGAGGGATTAATCCGAATCTAATTTATTCAATTTGGATAGTTTCAGAATTACAGTTCCGGCCGGGTGTGTGTTGAAATAAAACAGCCTGAGGATAAATCCTCAGGCTGTTTTTGTTTATCATCAGTCTTCGACTTGTCCACGGGAGTGTCCGAATATTCGAACAATTATTGAATGATCATACTTTTAAAATAAAAATGAAGGTCTTCGAGTGATCTCGTCTCGTCAAGATAAACTTTGTTTGACTTGACGAGACGAGATGGTATCGAGAAGACCGCTTCCACCACCTACAACGCCTTCAACTCCCCAACCAGTTTCGTTAACACATCTTTCGCATCGCCAAAGAGCATGCTGGTTTTTGGATTGAAGAAGAGCTCGTTTTCGATACCGGCGTAACCGGCGTTCATCGAGCGTTTGTTGACAATGATATGCGCTGCGTTTTCTACGTCGAGAATCGGCATTCCGTAAATAGGGGAGGATGGATCGTTATGCGCTGCTGGATTTACTACGTCGTTTGCACCCACAACCAATACCACATCAGTAGACGAAAATTCCGGGTTGATGTCTTCCATCTCCACCAGCTTATCGTACGATACGTTCGACTCTGCCAGCAGTACGTTCATGTGGCCGGGCATACGTCCCGCTACCGGGTGAATCGCATACTTCACACTAACTCCTCGTTCTTCCAGAATCATTTCAAGTTCATGAATCACGTGTTGTGCTTGTGCAACCGCCAATCCGTAACCCGGAACAATCACAACTTTCTTACTGTAGTTCATCAATACGGCAGTATCGCTTACGTTGATGTCCTTGATGTTTCCTTTGATTTCACGTTCGCCGGAAGCGGATGATCCGCCAAAGGCGCCGAAAATTACATTGCTCAGCGGACGGTTCATGGCTTTGCACATCACGAGCGTGAGCAGGGTGCCGGCTGAACCAACGAGAATACCGCCGGTAAGCATTACCTTGTTGTCGTAAAGAAATCCGCCGAAGGCGGCGGCCAGACCTGTAAATGAGTTGAGCAGCGAAATAACTACCGGCATATCTGCACCACCAATCGGAATAGTAAAGAGAATACCATACACGAGTGCGAAAGCGAAGAGTCCGTAAACGATGACCATGTTTTCCGGTGAATTCATCACCACCCAGGCTCCGAACGCGATTACGGAGATCATCACGACCGTGTTGAGGATATTGTACTGGGGCAGACGAATCGGCTGTTTCATGGTGCCATTCAGCTTCAGGTAGGCGATGATGGATCCGCTGAAAGAAACGGATCCGATGACCATACCGGCGATGATCGTGGATAAGGCACCCGAATTTCCAACGTTGTGTTCGTACTCCATCAGACCAATCAGTGCTGCACAGGCACCACCCATACCGTTGAACATCGACACGAGTTCAGGCATCTTGGTCATCTGCACACGCTTGGCGGTCAGCCAGCCTACAACGGTTCCGAGTGCAATCGCACCGAAAATAAGTGCATACACGATTCCAGGAACGGTATAGTCGGCTACGAGTTCACCATGTTCACGCTTTTCAAAGAGGAAAATAGTGCCGATGATGGCAATGGTCATACCGGCCGCGCCAATCAGATTTCCCTTGCGGGCTGTTTTGGGATTGCCCATCATCTTCAATCCGAGAATAAAGGTCACGGATCCGATGAGGTAGGCGATTTCGAGCAGGGAGCTCTTCATATCTTCAGGTAGGTTTTTCGTTAATTATTTTTTCTTGAACATCTCGAGCATACGGTCGGTAACTACGAAACCACCAACTACGTTGAGGGTTCCGAGCAGAACGGCCAGAAAACCGAGGATTAAGGCCACGATATTGGAAGGATCAACGTTGAGCATCACGTAAATCGCTCCAACAATAACCACTCCGTGAATGGCGTTGGCTCCACTCATGAGCGGAGTGTGTAATACCGTTGGCACACCTCCGATAACTTCTACTCCAACAAAGATGGAGAGCAGCACGAAATAGATCATCTCGCGGTGGGTGGTAATCAATGATAATATGTTTTCCATTAATTAATAATTGGTGAATTGGTGAGTTGGTGAATTGGCGGATTTTATTGAATTAGTGTTAGTCTGAATCGTTCGTATATAGCTTCCTCCTAAGTGTGCTTTTTGAGGTTGCGAGAATATTTAATAAATCTTGTGCTTCTTTCATAACAGGATAAATGTCTGATTCGTTCAATAGTTCCAGATCATTTGATAGTTCAAGCCATAATATTGATTCATCTAATTCCTCTACGGTAATACAAAGTTTTGAGTAGAATTCGTTGTCGCTTCTTCCCCGGCAAGCTGCTCTATAATTTGCAGCAACTGATGAAGAAGATCGGATGAGTTGCTTACGGATGGTGAAGCCTTCATCATTCCTTGGGAGTTTTCTTGTTAGTACTATTGTTTTAATTGCAATTTCTTTAGTGCGTTTCCGCAGTGCTTCTGAGAATTGTGACATTTTGAATTTGAATTAAAGGGGTTTATAAGAAGTGAATTTTTCATTTTCTGATGCTTATTATTTTGTATGCCTATTCAGATATTGATCGTATCCGGAGTACTTTTCTTTATAGTTATTATTCGATTCAAACTTTCAATAACATGATCATTTTGTCATCAACATAAATCCGCTAATCCTGCAATCTGCAAATCCGCTAATCAACCAATCGGATAATCCACCAATCCACCAATCCACCAATTCACCAATTCAGGCGCGCGGTGATGATTGGCCTAGGGCCAATCAGCGCCGGGTGCCGTTATGTACTATAAGTGACCCCTTGGTGATCTCCTCATCCATCTCCCATTTGAATCCGTCTTTGTTGGCCAGGTGCAGGAGGAAGGTCTGGATATTTTTTGCGTAGAGGTCGGAGGCGTTGAGGGGCAGGAGGGAAGGGATATTGGATTCGCCGATGATGGTGACTCCATGCTTCACTACTGTTTGGTTGAGTTCGCTGAGCACACAGTTTCCGCCTTGTTCTACGGCCATGTCCACAATCACACTGCCGAAGCGCATACTCTTCACCATATCTTCTGTGACCAGTACAGGAGCTTTTCTTCCGGGAATGAGCGCAGTGGTAATCACCAGGTCTGCTTCCGCTACGTGTTTGGCTACAAGTTCCTGCTGGCGCTTAAGGAAGTCTTCAGAGACACCTTTCACGTAGCCGCCTTCAATTTTGATGGTATCGTCGCCTTTCACCATGATGAACTTTCCACCGAGCGATTCTACCTGTTCCTTGGTTTCGGGACGGATATCACTTACTTCCACAATCGCTCCCAGACGTTTAGCTGTAGCGACGGCTTGTAATCCTGCTACACCAGCACCGAAGATGACTATTTTAGATGGTTTGATGGTTCCTGCAGCTGTCATGAGCAGCGGGAAGATTTTTCCGAGGGCATTGGCTCCCATGATCACACTCTTATAGCCTGCCAGGTTGGCCTGCGAACTGAGCGCATCCATTTTCTGGGCACGGGAGATACGCGGAATCGCATCGACGGAGAAAGCGCTGATACCGGCATTGACGCAGGCATCAACCAATTCTGGATTGGTGGCGGCCCACATAAAAGAAATCAGTACCGCTCCTTTTTTCATGGTGGCGATCTCGGCCGGCTTTGGCGCATTTACTTTCAGCACCACATCCGATGAGCTGTAGATCGCGGCTGCATCGTTCACCAGCTTTGCACCGGCTGTTGTGTATTGATCGTCGGAGAAGTAGGACTTGAGTCCGGCACCGGCCTGAACATGAACGTCAAATCCGGCTTTTACTAATTGTCCGCAGACATCCGGCGACACCGCTACGCGGCATTCGCGGTCCTTGGTTTCTGTGGGTATTCCCAGTATCATATTGACTAATCTCTGTTAGGGAAAGCGCAACAACGCTTTCGCGGCGCAAAGGTGGTTAAAATTGAGCAATCAAGGCGCAGAAATGACCCGTATCAGTCGGTTTGTAAGTTGAAACAGACATTTCTTGGTCAGACGCGGAAAAATCACGAATTTTGGGACTCCGTTATGGCAAAGTTCACCCCGGCATATCTCAAAAAACTAGAAGACCTGCTTGAAGGCTGTGGCTATGATGTGCGCTACGAAAAAGGAAATTTCAAATCGAATCATTGCCTCATTGAAGCCAAGAAAGTAGTGGTAATCAATAAGTTTTCCGTATTGGAGAGCCGGATTCAATCGTTGTTGGAGATCATTCAGACCCTGAATTCACAGGGTGTAATTCAGGTTGATCTACGCACCATCGGCTTGAAAAACCCGATTCATTCAACCGGTACCTTCGAACTGCCGGAAGGACAGGATCAGGCTGTTTCAGCTGAAATAACAGAAGATGAAAACCGGGAATCCGGTGAAAACGAGACCCCAAACTCCTGATCCGGTGATCCGCATTACATTTTTAGGCACAGGTACTTCGCAAGGCGTTCCGGTGATTGCCTGTGATTGCGAAGTGTGCACCAGCAAGGATCCACGCGACAACCGCCTTCGGACCTCCATTCTGGTAGAAGACGAGCATACGACCGTCGTGATTGATTCCGGTCCTGATTTTCGGTATCAGATGCTGCGTGCAGGAGTGAAGAAACTCGACGGACTCCTGTTTACACATGAACACAAGGATCATATTGCCGGTATGGATGATATCCGGGCTTTCAATTATATCTGCAAAAAACCGGTTGATATTTACGCCACAGAGCAGGTTCAACACGCGATTAAACGGGAGTTTCACTATGCCTTCGATGCCATCAAATATCCCGGTGTTCCGGAACTGCATCTGCATACCATCGAAAATAAGCCGTTCAATATCGGCACACTAACGTTTACGCCTATCCTCGTTAAGCACTTTCTGTTGGATATTTTCGGATTCAGGATCGGTGATTTTACCTATATCACCGACGCCAAGACCATTCCTGAGGAAGAACATTCAAAGATTTTTGGCTCGAAAGTGCTGGTTCTGAATGCGCTTCGTCGCGAGCCCCATGTATCTCATCTCACCTTGGACGAAGCTTTGGAAATGATGACCCGATTCAAGCCGGAAACCGGCTTGCTGACGCATCTCAGTCACCAAATGGGATTGCATGAATCAGTTGAAAAAGAGTTGCCGCAAAATGTACGGATTGCCTATGATGGGATGGTCCTCGAATTTCAATAAAACATTGAAAATTAACTGTAAGTATCATCAGTTTTTATAGCTTTTAACCTTTAAAATCCGTATCTTTGCAGAGCATGAACTCCCGCCTCATCATTGCTATCGACGGTTATTCGTCGTGTGGTAAGAGTACAGTGGCCAAAGCCTTGGCCCGGAGGCTGGGTCTTCACTATATTGATTCGGGCGCGATGTACAGGGCGGTGACGCTCTTTTTTATTGAAAACGATATTCCCATTCCTTCTCCCGAAGAACTCCACGATCTGACCTACGATTTTGAGCCTATTCTGGACAAGATTCATATCAGCTTCAGATTCAATAAAGAGAGTGGCTTTAGTGAGGTGTACCTGAATGGACGAAACGTTGAGCAGGATATTCGTTCCATGGAGGTCAGTGAACAGGTAAGTCATGTGAGTGCCATTAAACTCGTGCGCAAACGTCTGGTACATTTACAACAACAGGCGGCGAATGAGGGAGGTTTGGTTATGGATGGCCGGGATATTGGCACTACTGTTTTCCCAAACGCCGACCTGAAAATTTTCATGAAAGCTGATCCGATGGTTCGTTCAGAACGCCGTTACAAGGAATTGCTTGGAAAAGGAGTAGAAGTTACGATGGAGGAAGTGATGCAGAATGTAGTAGGAAGGGATTATGAAGATAGCCATCGCGAAGAAAGCCCGCTCCGGAAAGCAGAGGACGCTATCATTCTCGATAACACGCATCTGACTCAGGAAGAGCAGGTAGAATTTGTAATTGCCGAGATAAAGAAACTAGCCAATTGCGACAAGACCGCACAGGCATGAAAACAAAGCGGACTTTCAATCGTTATATCACCGTAGAGACCACATGCAGGTAACCATCGACAGTAATTCGGGATTTTGCTTCGGCGTTGTGTATGCCATTCAGATGGCCGAGGATGAGTTGGATCGTTCCGGACATTTATTTTGTTTGGGTGACATTGTTCACAATGGGGAAGAGGTAGAACGTTTGAAAGCAAAAGGACTTGAAATAATCAACCATGAACGTCTCAGGGAACTGAAAGATTGTAAAGTCTTGATTCGTGCACACGGTGAGCCTCCTTCTACGTATCAGCTTGCCTTATCAAACAATATCGAATTGATTGATGCATCCTGTCCGGTTGTCCTAAAGCTTCAGCACCGGGTAAAAACCAGTTTTGAAGATATTCTGGAAAACGATGGGCAAATCGTGATTTATGGTCAGCCTGGACATGCAGAAGTGAATGGTCTGGTTGGGCAAACCGATGGTAAAGCCATTGTTGTTTTTGCGGAGGAAGACCTTAACAATATCGACTATTCTAAACCGGTGCATTTTTTCTCGCAAACCACCAAAAGCACTGCAGGATTTGAGAAAATGGAGCGTCTGATTCAGGAGCGGATTTTAGCATTTAAAGGTTCGCTGGAAGAAGGCGATTTTGTATCGAACGACACTCTTTGCCGTCAGGTGAGCAATCGCGAGCCCCAATTGCGGAGATTTGCAACAGTCCATGATGTAATCATTTTTGTTTCCGGTAAGAAAAGTTCAAACGGGAAGGCGCTTTATTCTGTATGTAAATCTGTCAATGAGCACTCCTGGTTCGTTTCCAATCCTTCCGAGATTGAACCTGCATGGTTTGAAGGTGTACAATCTGTTGGAATTGCGGGTGCTACATCTACCCCGATGTGGCTGATGGAAGAAGTCGCTGACACCATTCGTAGAATTGGTGAAACGATCCAAGTCTAAAACGAAATTTTAGCTGTTAATATTTGATTTTCAAACAGGAATACACCCTGTTTTTGGATTTGAAAATCGTTCAGCGATATTTTTTCCCGTTCAGGGATTAATTTGCTTGGTTGGGTAAAATTTTACGATCGCATAACGGGCCATCCCATAGCTTGCTTTCGCAGGGTTAAAAAAGACGTACTCGTCTGCTAAAATCCTGAGTATCAAACCTAGTTATGAACAGCTCATGCTTCCGAAACGAAGCACATCAATCAAACCTAAATCAAAATCCAAAACAATGAAAAAGAAGTACATGTTACTTGCACTTCCCCTGGTCACCATTATAATGACCAGTTCCATTCTCAGTGATAATGGAAAAGCGGGAAAAACCGGTTCACCCGGCGAATTAACCTGTCGCGATTGCCACAGCGACTTCGCGGCCAATTCTGGTGGTGGCAGCATTACAATTACCAATACCGGAATGACGAACTGGCAGTATGTACCAGGGCAAACATATCCGATTACAGTTACTGTTGCTCGGACAGGAAGCACCGTTTTTGGATTAGGTGTGGAGTGTCTGACAGCGGCTAACGCAAATGCAGGAACATTTATAATGACTAGCCCGGCACAAACACAGATTAAAACTGTAACCGTAAGCGGCGTAGTGCGGAACAATGTAGTGCACCAGTTGAATGCAGGTCATACCAACAATACAAAATCATTTACTTTCAACTGGACCGCGCCAGCCGCAGGAACCGGAACGGTGAAGTTTTATTTTGCCGGCATTGCGGGTGATTTCAGTGGTGACGAAGCAGGTGATTATGTATATAATGGATTACAAACTGTTACTGAATATTGTGCCACCCCTGCTACTCCCGGAACCATTACAGGGACAGCGAATAATAATTGTGGCGTAAGCACAAAAACGTATTCTATCACAGCAGTTGCCGGTGCAACTTCCTATGTATGGCGCACGGATATCGTTGGAGCAGTATTAAATGGCACCAATGATACGGTAACCACGACCACACCGAGCGTAACACTTACTTTCCCTTCTAACTTTGTGAATGCTAAGCTGTATGTAAAAGCAGTAAATGCTTGCGGAGCGAGCGCAGAGAAATACAAAGCACTTTCTTCCAAGCCTGCTGTTCCGGCTGCAATTACCGGTCCTACGTCTGTTTGTACAGGTGCTACAAATCTTGCATATAGCATAGCTCCGGTTGCCAATGCAACTTCTTATTCCTGGGTGATCCCTACAGCTTCCTTGACAAATGTATCAGGACAAGGAACAACCAATCTGGTGGTGAATGCAAAAACGGTAGCAGGTATCTGCACCTTGAAAGTAGGTTCAGTGAATGCATGTGGAACCAGCACAAGGAAAACATTGAACATTACGCTTGCTGCTTGTCCGCGTACCTTTGAACTGGTTCAGAACGGACTTTATTTCTCAGAGCTTCCGGATATGATCGAAGTATATTCAGTTGATGGTCGGTTTGTTCAGTCGTATGAGCGTCCTTCAGACAATAACTTCAAGCCCGAACTCCCGATGGGACTTTATATCTTCCGCATGCGTTTTGCAGATCATGTAGAGAGCCAAAAGGTGATGATTCAATAATTGAAGGATTTAATATCAAAAACCGGTGGAGCAGGGCAATAGATCCCGGCTTCACCGGTTTTTCTCATGATGAGACAGCCACAAAACCTCTTGTTTGACCTTTAATTGTTGATTTTCAGTACCCTTAATTTATTGTGCAAGAGAACACTTTTTGTTCTAACCTGTTCATTTTCAGAAGAATTTTTCCTTTTGCTTTTTCAATTCTTTGATTATCTTTGCACTCCCTTTCGCAGGCCATTCCTGCCGATAGGTTATTGTATAGATGGCATTAACTACTAATACATCGGAGAAACTCTCCAAAGTAACATTTGCAACGCCTGATCCCAACGATTTCGATTGGGAAACGACAGGCAAGGCTTTTGACACCTACAAAGCTGACGACCGCGCTAAGCTCGAAGCTCTGTACGACACAAAGCTGAACCAGGTGCTTGAACGTGAAATTGTAATGGGAACCATTATTGGTCTCACCAGCAAAGAAGCGGTTGTCAACATCGGTTACAAAAGTGATGGTCTGGTACCATTAACTGAATTCCGCCACATGCCTGACCTGAAAGCAGGCGATCAGGTGGAAGTGTATGTTGAGACGGCTGAAGACAAAAACGGCCAGCTCATCTTATCGCACAAAAAAGCACGTGCGATGAAATCATGGGATCGTGTGAATGCTTCTCTTGAGAAAGACGAAGTAGTTACCGGTTTCGTGAAGTGCCGCACGAAGGGCGGTTTGATCGTAGACGTATTCGGTATCGAGGCGTTCCTGCCCGGTTCACAGATTGATGTGAAGCCGATCCGCGACTACGATATTTACGTGGGCAAAACCATGGAATTCAAGATTGTGAAAATCAATCAGGAGTTCAAAAACGTGGTAGTATCTCACAAAGTGCTGATCGAGAACGAACTCGAGAAGCAGAAAGTAGAAATCATGAGCAAACTGGAGAAAGGCCAGGTACTCGAAGGAACCGTGAAAAACATTACCTCCTATGGTGTATTCATGGATCTTGGCGGCGTAGACGGTCTGCTCCACATTACCGACATCAGCTGGGGTCGTATCAGTCATCCGGAAGAGGTGCTGAAACTCGATCAACGCATCAATGTGGTAATCCTTGATTTCGACGAAGAGAAAAAACGTATTGCTCTCGGTCTGAAGCAGCTTACTCCTCAGCCATGGGAGTCGCTTGATCAGAACCTCAAAGCAGGTGATAAAGTGAAAGGAAAAGTAGTGGTGTTGACTGATTACGGTGCATTCGTGGAGATCATCCCGGGCGTTGAAGGTCTGATCCACGTTTCTGAAATGTCATGGTCACAGCATCTCCGCAGCCCGCAGGACTTCCTGAAAGTGGGTGATGAGGTTGAAACTGTTGTACTCAGTGTTGACCGTGATGAGCATAAAATGTCACTTGGCCTGAAGCAACTCACGCCTGATCCCTGGGGAGCTATCCTCTCTAAATATCCGGTGGGATCAAAGCATAAAGCTAAGGTTCGCAACTTCACCAACTTCGGTGTGTTTGTGGAGCTGGAAGAAGGTGTTGACGGACTCATTCACATCAGTGATCTGAGCTGGAACAAAAAAATCAAGCATCCTGCAGAATTCACCAAAATCGGCGAAGAGCTTGAAGTGGTGGTACTCGAAGTGGATGTTGAAAGCCGTCGCCTGAGCCTCGGACATAAGCAACTGGAGACAAATCCATGGGATACCTATGAGACGATCTTCGGTGTGAACAGCGTCCACTCAGGAGTTGTAGGTAAGGTAACTGATAAAGGTGCAAGTGTAATGTTTAACACTTATGGTGTTGAGGCTTTCGCTCCGTACCGTCAGCTTTCGAAGGAAGATGGTACCGTAGCCAAAGAGCACGATACACTCGACTTCAAAGTAATTGAGTTCAACAAAGAAAACCGTCGTATCGTTGTTTCTCATACCCGTATCTTTGATGAGAAGGCACAGGAAGCCAAGAAGGCAGAAACCAACGAGCGCGAGAAGGATGCACAGACCACTGCAAAAGCAGTGAAGAAAATCAAGGACACTCAGGAGAAGTCAACCCTGGGCGATATTGAAGCACTGGCAGCTCTCAAGAACTCAATGGAAGCAAATGAAAAGAAGGGAGATAACTAATCCCGATCTTAGATAATTGGAAAGGCCACCCATAGGGTGGCCTTTTTTTTCGGGGTCTCGATACATCCCGACACCTTCACTTCGTGAAAGCGTCGGGACACTCGACCACCGAAAAAAAGCCACAAGATTGCAGCCTGTAGCCCCTGCAGCCCTGCAGCCTGTAGCCCCTGCAGCCCCTGCAGCCCCTGAAGCCCCTGCAGCCCTTGAAGCCTGAGGCTTTTAAATGACAGTAATTTTCTTATTTTTGTGGCATGCCGGAAAACAGCAAACTCATTTTTAATAAAGAGTTACTGGCTATAACTATTGATCGCCTTTGTCGTCAGCTGATTGAAAACCACAACGATTTCGCTGATAGTGTATTAGTAGGCCTACAGCCACGAGGTATCTATCTTTCCCGGCGTATTCAGGAACGACTTGTACAAATTCAACCAGGATTAGCGCTCAGTTACGGAGAACTGGATATCAGTTTCTTTCGTGACGATTTCAGACGACGCGATCTGATCGTGCCCAGTGCCAATAAGATGGATTTTATCAGTGTAGAAAACAAAAAGGTAATACTGGTAGATGATGTACTGTTTACCGGTCGTACCATTCGCGCAGGGCTTGATGCTCTTCTTGCCTTTGGCCGGCCCGCGAAAGTCGAATTGCTGGTTTTGATAAACCGGAAATACAGCCGCCAATTACCCATTGACCCCGATTATATTGGCAAATCCATAGATACGATCTCCTCGGAAAAAGTTAAAGTACATCTGAAGCAACCAGATGGGGAAGATGGAGTTTGGTTAATGTCAGAAGAAAAAGAAAAATGAACGATCAACTGAGTGTTCAGCATCTGCTGGGAATAAAGGACCTCACGACAGAGGACATCGAACTTATTTTCCGCACAGCTGATAACTTCAAGGAAGTCATTAATCGCCCAATAAAGAAAGTTCCTTCTCTACGCGACATTACCATCGCGAATATCTTTTTCGAAAACTCAACCCGTACCCGATTGTCTTTTGAACTGGCTGAGCGCAGGCTATCTGCAGATGTTGTGAACTTTTCTGCTTCAGGATCATCTGTTAGCAAGGGAGAAACACTGGTAGATACCGTCAATAATATCCTTGCCATGAAGGTGGATATGGTGGTGATGCGCCATCCCAAGCCCGGAGCAGCGGTATTTTTATCAAAGCATATCAAAGCCAATGTCGTTAATGCCGGAGATGGCACCCATGAACATCCTACCCAGGCGCTTCTTGATGCATTCTCCATACGTGAAAAACTTGGAACAGTAGCCGGTAAGAAAGTAGTGATTGTGGGTGATATACTGCATTCAAGAGTTGCCTTGTCGAATATCCTTTGCCTGAAAAAACTTGGTGCGGAAGTAATGGTATGTGGCCCGGTGACCCTGATTCCCAGATATATTTCAACACTGGGTGTAAAAGTCGAAACGAACTTACGTAAAGCGCTGGAATGGTGTGATGTAGCTAATATGTTGAGGATACAGCTCGAACGGCAGGACATTCGGTATTTTCCTTCATTACGCGAATACTCAATGCTTTACGGTTTAAATAAAGAAATCCTGGATAGTTTATCGAAAGAAATCGTTGTGATGCATCCCGGACCGATTAATCGTGGCGTTGAAATCACTAGTGATGTAGCTGATAGTCAACACAGTATCATTCTAGATCAGGTAGAAAACGGGGTGGCGGTTCGTATGGCAGTTTTGTTCCTTTTGGCTCAGATAAGGGGATTTGAACAATAAGCCGTTGACAAAGGATTGAATGAACAGTTGCACATATTTTCCAGTCGAAGTACATTTGTTGAAAACCAACAGGTATGCACTTTACCTTAGATAAGACTGAAAAATACGTAGTGGTGAAACTCCACGAACAAAAACTGAACACCCTGATTGCGGCTGAACTTAAGTCAGAGCTTTTATTATTGAACACACAGGGCTACAATAACATCATTCTGGATCTCACGGAATCACTGTATTGTGATTCTTCCGGTTTGAGTGCAATCCTCGTCGGAAACCGTCTCTGCCGTAATTCTAACGGAGCCTTCATCATTACCGGACTCAGCGATACCGTTCGCAAATTGATTCAGATTTCTCAACTTGATCAGGTGCTCAATATTTCACCGGGCCTTTCGGAAGCCGTCGATTTTGTTTTGATGGGTGAGGTAGAGCGGAATGTGAAAAATGATTAGTACCTTAGTCCCGTAAACACTACGAGCTATGAGGAAATTCGCCGCGATTCTGTTCCTTTTATTTATTACCTATTCAACTTCACAAGCACAATGTGTGCCCGGAACATCGACAGATCCCGGGATAACACCTGATAGCGCAACCGGGCTTGCACCGGCTGTGATGGGGCAGCCCTATAGCCAGGTTATGCAAATTGTGGTGCCTACAGATACCACGGCTATGATTGGTCCGTTTCCTGTAAATGTAACCATCGTTTCCATCAGCCTTACCTCCTTTACAAATCTTCCTCCCGGATTAACGTATTCCTGCACGCCCTCAAATTGTGTTTTCCCCGGGGGCTCCAATGGATGTGTGCTGATCAGTGGAACACCAACAGTTTCCGGTACCTTTAATCCGGTTGCTATTACTGCAAGTGTAGGATCTACACCACTCGGTAACATCACCCAGTACGATACCATCTCGTATTACACGATTGTAGTAAGTGGTTCGGCAACCGGAATCGATGAAAGCACCGGACTTTCTTTCTCTATGGATCAGAATACGCCGAACCCCTGCAATGAATACGCTGATATTCACTTTACCGTTCCTCACATGGGCGAAGTGGAATTCAGAATGTTCAATCTGATCGGTAAAGAAGTATACCGCAGTCTGATCAACGCTGAGCAGGGCGAGAATAATGTTAAAATTGACAGCAGGGATTTTGCTCCCGGTGTTTATATGTACACCATGACCTGGAATGGAGAATCAATTTCCAAGCGCATGGTGATTTCGCGTAAGTAAGTTCTATGGGTTTTGAGCTTACCATTCTGGGCAGCAGTTCAGCGACCCCTATTTACAATCGTCATCCAACTTCACAGCTTCTGGTCTTTCGCGACCGCCATTTTCTCATTGACTGTGGTGAAGGGACGCAAATGCAGATGCTGAAATACAAGGTACGGTACCACCGGATCACGCATATTTTTATCTCCCACCTGCACGGCGATCATTATTTAGGATTGGTTGGATTGTTATCCACCTTTCACCTTCAGGGACGTTCTGCCGATCTTCATCTCTATGCCCAGCAGGAATTGATGGATATTATCGAGATTCATTTACGCCTCTCGCAGACACAGCTACGCTATAATCTGATATTTCATCCTATACGGCATTATTCACCGGAAGTGCTGTTTGAGGACGATGATCTTATCATCCGAACCATCATTCTGAATCACCGGATACCGTGTACCGGGTTTATTTTTTCTGAAAAACAACGTCCGCGTAAGCTGAAAGTCGAAATGCTGCAGGAATATGGAATCCCTTTCACGCATTACACCCGCATTAAAAACGGTGCAGGATTCACCACAGCGGATGGTACATTAATTCCCAACGAAGAACTGACGGAAAATCCGGCGGTCCCAAAATCTTACGCCTTCTGCTCTGATACAGTCTATATGCCGGAACTCGCCAGCCAACTGTCCGGAATCGATTTGTTATACCATGAAGCAACCTTCCTGCACGACATGAAGGATCGCGCGGAACAGACCTATCATACGACCGCCAAACAAGCCGCACAAACTGCTTTGGAAGCCGGGGTAAGTAAATTGCTCATTGGTCACTTCTCTGCCCGTTACAAGCAATTGGAGCCATTACTGGAAGAAGCACGCGCTGTTTTTCCCAATACTGATCTGGCGCTGGAAGGAATGTGCACCCGGCTGGATTAAAAAAAAAACGGACAATACTACCTCGCACGTAGCATCATCCGTTGAACCTGTTTGCGTAATTATTTCTTAGAAGCGAAGATTTTCGGGTTCACCGAGAATTCTCCGGCCTTCCAGTATCTGCTGGCGGGCATTTTCGCAAAGCTGAAATGCATACTCCTCGCGTTTTTTGTCAATCAGACTTTGCGGGAAATTGATGCTGTTTTCTAATCTGAAAACATATTCCTGATGCACGGCAGGAAGAAGATTTGATACCTGTTCCAGTTCGTATTGATTCGCCGCTTCGATGATCGCTGTTTTCCAGTCGTCGTTTGCCTGAATTCTGATTTTCCGGCCAGCATTCCGGAGGATATCAATCGCCTCATCCAGTTCAAGATGATCATCCAGCAGTTGCTGAAACTGTTCAACAGCTTTGCAGAATTTCAGTGTTTTTCGATCCTCAAACCGCTTCACAAAAGACTCCACCACTTCCATATCATAGATGCTGATATATGGGCGTGAATCCACCTGCTTTGGTTTGTTGTTGCGCTTCAATTGTTCCAGTTGACGCTGACGGGAGATAGATCGGTACCGGTTTTCTTTTTCACCTCGCACATCCGGTAGATCCATCAATGCTGAAGTAGACATATATTCATCATAGAATCTATACCAGGCCGGCATATGCTCATCGGAACAATCGTCGATGGAAGGAATATTTCCGGTTTGATATTCCGCTTTGAAGGCTTCGTAATCCTGCCAGTTGTCATAACTCATCACCAGACTGGCCTGACCGCTGCGCAGAAATTTAACATACAGTTCCATTTCAGCCCGGCTCACCGGAGTGATATATGGACAATGCTGGATATTGGCAGATAGGAGCTGGAACTGTGAACTATGTTCGACCCCCTTTAATCGGATCTGTTCGGCTCTCCATTGACATTGCAGATTAAACAGTTTTTTTTGCTGAATAGCCCAAAGTGCTTCTTCCGCTATCAGTTTATAACGGAAAGCTGTTTGTTCTTCCTGTTGAATGTATTCTTGTCCGCGGGTGAGATAAAAAGCCTTACGACGGGCATAATTTCTGATAAAGGCATCCACAGAAGTGGGGTTAAACTGGGCAAAGAACTCCTGATAGACCGGATTCGACTTCAGATCCTGTTCTGTTTGCTGGCGAATCAATTCTACGCGAATTTCTTCTTCAAATTTCTCCTGTATATGTGGAGGCATTTCTGGTAATTGCTTCATAGCTGTTATTGACAACAGGCATTTTAACCCCCGTCGGGACCTATTTGTTCGAAATTTTTTTATGAAAACATTACAAATGCAAGTGATTGTTATCCGCGGCTGTTTTGATGTAAATCAGCGCCAAAAAACTTGCTCAGGTCGCATAAAAGCGTACCTTTAAACTGCCTTTTTACGTTGCCGGTGGTAATAAGTTACACTGGAAACCAAAAAGTAAAAGTCAACGGACTTTTAGCTTTCGTTCTTCTCAATCATGCTCACTTAAAACTCCCGTAATATGAAAACTTACGACGAAAAACACATTAAAAACGTCGCCCTCATCGGCGCCGCGAAAAGCGGCAAGACCACCCTTGCCGAAACTATGCTATTTGAAGCAGGAATAATAAACAGAAGGGGGACGGTGGAAGAAAAAAACACCCTTTCTGACTATCATGAAATAGAGCACGAGCGGGGAAGTTCGGTTTACGCAACGCCTTTACATACAGAATGGCAGGATTACAAAATCAATATTATCGATACGCCAGGACTCGATGATTTTTTAGGAGAAGTGACAGCAGCGATCAGGGTGTGTGATACCGCGGTTATTTTGCTGAATACACAACATGGCGTCGAAATTGGCACAGAAATCATTTTTGACTACGTAGATAAATACCGCCGGCCCACAATTCTTGCATTTAATCATCTTGACCATGAAAAGGCTAATTTCCAGCAAACCCTGGATGAAGCCAGGAATTTCTTTGGTTCAGCCGTTACGCTGATGCAATATCCCATCGAAACCGGCAACGGGTTCAATGCTATCATCGACCTGCTGAAAATGAAAATGTACAGATTCGCCGCAACCGGTGGAAAACCTGAAAAACTGGATATCCCGGCCAGCGAACTTGAAAAGGCCAATGCATTGCATAATGAACTGGTTGAGAAAGCTGCAGAAAATGATGAAAAACTCATGGAACTGTATTTTGAAAAGGGAAATCTTGATGAGGATGAGCTAAGAGAAGGAATTAAAGTCGGAATGATGAAACATCAGGTTTTCCCAGTGTTCTGCATCTCCGGGAAAAAAGATATGGGTAGCGGCCGTCTGATGGGCTTCATAGATAATGTAGCGCCTTCTGCGGTTGACATGCCAGCAGAAATTATGGAAGATGCAACTGAAGTTAAATGTGATCCCGCAGCACCTACACGCTTATTCATTTTTAAAACCCTTGTTGAGCCTCATCTCGGTAAACTCTCTTTGTTTAAAGTAATGGCCGGAGAAGTAACTCCTGGAATGGACTTCTATAATGAGCATACTTCCACCAATGAACGTATTGGACAACTTTTCATTCTTGATGGAAAGAACCGGAATCAGGTTGATCGTCTTAAAGCCGGAGATATCGGCGCTACGTTGAAATTGAAAAACACCCGTACTTCTGATACGCTTAACGCCAAGGGTGCATCCGGAAGTATTGACCCGATTCATTTCCCTGAACCCCGTGTGCGGACTGCCATCGTTGCAAAAAACAAAGCCGATGATGAAAAGCTTGGAGAGGTGCTGCAGGAAATACATGCAGAAGATCCAACTATTGAAATACACTATGACAAGGAAGTCCGCCAGTTGATGATCTTCGCACAGGGAGATCTCCATCTGGCCGTAACAAAGTGGAGGTTGCAGCATATCTACAAAATGGAAATCGAATGGGTGAAACCACGTATTCCATATCGCGAGACCATTCAGCGTCCTGCAGAGGCTTCTTACCGTCATAAAAAACAATCAGGTGGTGCAGGACAATTCGGTGAAGTATATCTGCGCATTGAACCCTGGCATGATGGAATGCCTAACCCTAAAGATCTTACGGTACGTGATACAGAAGTCCATGAATTACCATGGGGCGGCAAGATGGTTTTCCTGAATTGCATTACCGGTGGTGTTATTGATGCCCGCTTCCTGCCTTCAATCGTAAAAGGAGTCATGGAGAAAATGGCCGAAGGTCCTTTGACCGGTTCTTATGTTCGCGATGTGCGGGTTGCCGTTTACGATGGCAAAATGCATCCGGTTGATTCCAACGACATCAGCTTTAAGATCGCAGGTATGATGGCCTTTAAAGAAGCCTTCCATCAGGCTGAACCACAATTGCTGGAGCCCATTTATGATGTAGAAACCGAAGCTCCTGAATATGTGATGGGGGATGTGATGAGCGAATTGCAGACGCGCAGAAGTATCATCATGGGCATGGATAACCGTGGAGGATATCAGGTTATCAAGGCACGCACTCCATTGGCAGAACTCGATAAATTCAATACATCCCTCCGCTCGATTGCTCAGGGAAAAGCAAAGGTGACCATGAAGTTCGCAGAATATGCCCCGGTTCCTGGTGAAATCCAGCGAAAGCTCACTGAGGAATATAAAAAGACCGAAGAAGAGGTTCATTAATCTTTTTATGTTACGGGAAATGCCGGCTCTTTATGGGTCGGCATTTTTATTTTAAATAATTGTTAATCAGATTGTTATTGTATTAATAAAAATAACACACTTTCGTTTATAAACCATTTGCCGTACCTTCCTGAAACCCTCTTGCACGTTGTAATATTGTAAGTGATGAACCACCTCAACGAACCGGAAGTTAAAGCCCTGATCAGCCTGTTGGATGATACTGATAACGAAGTGTACGGTCATATTGAAGAAAAACTGATCAGCATGGGACAAAATGTGATTCCATTTCTGGAGGATGCATGGTCAAATGCGTTTGATCCGGTAATGCAACAGCGAATCGCTCATATTGTCCATAAAATCCAATTCGATGGATTGCTGGAAGAGTTGCGCCTGTGGATTCATACGAACGACGATGACCTGCTGAAGGGAGTATTGCTCGTAGCACGTTATCAGTATCCAGAGCTCGACGAAGAAAAAGTTCGCGTGTTCATAGATCAGATTAAACGGGATATTTGGTTAGAGATGAATGAGTCACTCACGGCTCTTGAATTGGTTAACGTGATGAATCATATTTTCTTTTCCAAGTATGGATTTGGAGGCAATACCACTAATTATCATGCACCTCAGAATTCTTACATTAACTGCGTCATAGAATCGAAGAAAGGGAATCCGCTGGCTTTATCTGTCATTTACCTGCTGGTTGCCAAATCGCTTGGACTCCCTATCTATGGCGTTAATCTTCCTGAACATTTTATTCTCACTTATCTTGAAGTGAAAGAGAATGAAGAGGGCCATACCGGTCGTGTTTTATTTTATATAAACCCTTTCAGCAAAGGTTCTGTTTTCGGTAAGAGCGATATCGATCAGTTCGTAAAAAAACTCAATCTGGAGCCTCTGAACAGTTATTACCAGCCTTGCACCAACAAGGAAATGGTATTGCGCATGATCCGAAATCTGGCTTTCAGTTATCAGAAGTTAGGAGATACTGAAAAAGTGGATGAACTTACCAGAATGATCCGTCAGTTTGGTGACGAAGCGGCTGCGGGTTGACAGTTGGCAGTTTACAGTTTACAGTTTACAGTTGGCAGTTGACCGTTGAAGGTTTGAATTTATCACACTAAAGTTGACAGTATATTGGTTTTAATTGACAGTTGTTAGGTTACTGTTATTTTTAGAAAGCAGTGATACCTGCTGTTTTTCAGAAAATCTTCCGGATGGTTTGCAAAATAATACGGAGATCTGTCACTAAACCTTGTTCCTCGATATACCTGAGGTTGAGCTGAAGCTTTGCGGGCATGACTTCGTTGATGTAGGTTTTTTCCGGATCAGCGGAGCGGGCGAGGAGTTCGTTTTCATCAGAATACTCGATCGAGGCATAGTCCGTAATGCCGGGTCTGACGGATAACACTTCAAGCTGTTGAGGTGAATACAAGTCGACGTATTTCTTTACTTCAGGCCGGGGGCCGACTAGACTCATCGTTCCGATCACTACATTGAACAATTGCGGTAGTTCATCCAGTTTATATTTCCGGAGATAAAAACCTGCTCCGGTCACTCTGGGATCTTTGCCTCCCACCGTGAGCAAGCCGAGTTTATCGGCATCGGTCCGCATCGTACGGAACTTGAAAATACGGAAAGGGATCCGGTTTTTTCCGATCCGCTCCTGTAGATAAAAAACGGGTCCGCTGCTATCGGCTTTTATCCAAATCGCAATCAGGATAAAAACCGGTGAAAGCAGGATGGCAGCCGGCAGAGAAATCAGTATATCAACAATACGTTTCATCAATGGCCGCAAACAGCTTTCACAGATTGTATCACGGCATCGGTTATCCGTTTTAATTGCTCTTCGGTGAGGTCGTAAAATACCGGCAGCGATATTTCTCTCGAGAAACTATCATAAGTGACCGGATAATTATCGATATTATATCCTTTGTTTTTGTAAAAACTCAGTCGGGGCAGTGGAATGAAATGCACGTTGACGCTGACATCACAATCGAAAATTTTCTGGATGATTGCATCGCGTTGCTCTTCTGAAATGCCTTTTATCCGCAACTGGTAAAGGTGGTACGAGGTTTCGCGGTTTGCATCTTTCAATACCGGAAGTTCGGCCCATCCGAACGATTGAAACGTATGCTGATAATACTCGCAGATCGCCTTCCGTCGAGGAAGGGTGTCGTTTTCATAGCGGCGTAATTCTACAAGTCCGATGGCTGCCATCAGGTCAGTCATGTTGCATTTATAACCGGCTTCTATGATGTCGTATTTCCAGTTGCCTTTCTGCATCTTGGCCAATGCGTCTTTGTTCTGGCCATGCAGCGTAAAAATGCAGAGATATTTGTAGATATCTTCATTGTTAAAAGGCTCCGGAAAATTCAGGGCGATAGCGCCGCCTTCTGCAGTAGTCAGATTTTTTACTGCATGGAAAGAATAAACAGTTACGTCGGCCTGATTTCCGGTTTTACGGCCTTTGTAGGTTCCTCCGAGGGAATGTGCAGCATCTGATAAGATCATTATTCGGCCAAGCTGCTGCTGTCGTTCTCCAGTGGGATTGAACAATGATTTAACGGAAGGATCTTGTACAATTGCCTTCAGCTCATCATAACGGCAGGGGAGTCCCGCAATATCCACAGGCATTATCACCTTGGTTCTGGAGGTTATGGCGGCTTTGACTTTGCCTGGATCCATATTGAAATCCTGTGGATCAACGTCTACCAATACAGGTTTTGCACCACAATGCATCACCACATTGGCGGTGGCAGAGTAGGTATAGGCCGGAAGGATCACTTCATCACCTTCCTGTACTCCAAACCATCGGAGCATGATTTCCAGGCCTGCGGTAGCTGAATTGAGGCAAAGCGTGTTCGGATTCCCGTTGTAAGCACTCAGGTCTTTTTCAAATTGCTTCGTGCGGGGACCCGTGGTAATCCAGCCGGATTTCAACGCAGCGGTTACTTCGTTGATGATCTCATCATCTATACGCGGAGGGGAGAAGGGAATCAGACTCATAGCAGAAATTTGCTCAAAATTACATGATCTTCAGATCATGGAGAGCTTTTCTGTATCCCGATTGAGGAAGAGACTGTAGAAAAATGCCATAAAAATGACCCCCCGTTGAACTTCCAGGATCGATTCAGTAAGCGCATTGACGGAGAGGATGATAGCCAGATAGAAGAAAAGAACCCGGTATCGCACCGGTTTTTCAGTCAGAGGCAGCAGAAACATACCAATAAGAACCAGAATGCCCGGAATGCCCAGCGTAAGCCAGGTTTGAAGAAACTGGTTATGTGAATTGAGTTTTCGGTCAAGTCCATAGGCAAAGTTATTACGGGCATAGGAAGCGAGCAATTCATCCTTAACATCACCGGTGCCGGTGCCGAACATCCAGTTTTCCTGTAGCAGCACTACGCTTTCTTTCCAGATTTCAATCCTCCCGGTGGCGCTGTTGTGGGCTGTTGCAGCCGAAGGTGCACTCACCTTCATCGCGTTTTCAACCTGCGTGAACCGGTCTGAAAATCGTTGGGAACCATAGAAGAAAAGAATGGTAGTCAGGAGAAAGATGGTATATCCCAGCTGCTGTGGCTGACGAAAATTTCGGCGTAATATCCCTCTTGCAATGGAAACGATAACCACCAGGATGGCGGTAAGCATAGCCATTCTTGCTGACAAGAGTACGAGATTTATTCCGATAAATACATTCTCGGCTGTTATAACCATACTTTGCCATTTATTAAGGGAACGGTCAATTCGTTCGAGGCCGAAGAGTAAAGCAAGACTCAGATACATCGATAAATAGGTGGGATGCATCAGTGGCTGACTGTAGTCAGTGTAAAAGAAAACAGATGGAATACCTGTCTCGTTGTACCGGATTATTGCGTGAAAAAGGAGGAAGAGGCAGGCGATTAAACAACCGGTTGAAAATCCGACCTTGATATTCCTGAGGTCATTTCCGTGCAAAGGCTGCGTGCCCGCAATAAATGGAAAGAGAAGAAATGAGGCTTTAATTCCCAGGTCAAGTCCGGCATAGCTGAAGTTGGTGGTCCAGCAGAGTCCCGTTACGTAGAGCAGATAAAATATCACCGGAAGGAGCAGTGTACGAGGTGCCTGAAATACTTCCAGCATCTTCTTACGTTCTTCTTTGTGTAGGATACGAAGGAACGCAAGTATACCCAAAGCTATTGAAGTACCCTGGATAAAAACCGGCATGCAGAATGCTGCAAGGATGAGAAGCCTGACCTGTGTTTCCTGACTTAAAATTTTCCGAAGCATTCTTTTGTAGGTACTGATATCTTTTCTTCTGCTATTGTTAACCAATCAAACAATCCACGATTCGACCTGCAGCGTTGCCGCCACCATAAAGATCAATGTTGAAATCAGGAGCTGTTGACTGCGTTTTTTGCCAGGCTTCCAGAATTCCTTTTGAGGAAGCTCCAGCGAGGACATTGAAACCGGCATCTACCAATTCTGTCCATTCAGTTTCTTCGCGGAGTGTTATACACTGACGGTGGAAGAAGAAGGCCTCCTTTTGCAAACCACCGCTGTCGGTAATGACGGAACTGCAGTTTTTCAGTAACTCCAGCATATCAAAGTATCCGACAGGATGTATCACATGAACGGGAATCGTGATCCCCTGGTGTTCAAGTTCTTTTCGCGTGCGGGGGTGTAAGGGCAGCACGACAGGAGTAATCGCATGGATTTCTGATAATGCTGCTGCAATTTCCTTCAATCGCTCCGGATGATCGGTGTTTTCTGCACGATGTAACGTACAGAGTACAAATTCATTTAATCCGAGCTTTTGTAGGATGGTGGATTTTTTCTGCGATGTTTCTGCGTAATAAAAGGCGGCGTCCTGCATAACATCTCCTGTCATTTCTATTCTCATACCACCAAATGGATAACCTTCTGATTTAAGATTGCTCACGGCGTTTTGTGTGGGGCAGAATAAAAATGTGGAAAGACGGTCGGTGATGATCCGGTTAACTTCTTCCGGCATGTTCATGTTGAACGAACGAAGTCCTGCTTCAACATGGGCAATGGGAATATGCAGTTTCTTGGCTGCCAAAGCTCCGGCCAGGGTAGAATTGGTATCACCGTAGACCAGTACCAGATCGGGTTTGATGTTCAGTAAATGGCGTTCAATACCTTCCAGCATCGCACCTGTCATTGCGCCATGATGAACCGAATGGATCCCAAGGTTAAAGGCCGGTTCGGGTATTTCCATCTCTTTAAAAAACACATCCGACATATTATGGTCATGATGTTGTCCCGTATGAATCATTATTTCTTCAACTCTTGGAATTATCCGCAAAGCCCTGCTGACTACTGCCGCTTTAACGAACTGTGGCCGGGCGCCGACAACTGAAACAATCTTCATACAGTATAGGTGTAAAGCAAAACTAATCAAATAAAAGAATCGCAATGGCTTAAACGCCACGTGATCCCGTTTATTATTGAACAGAGGTGTTGATCGGTTTGTTTTGCCTGGTCAATCCCAATATAAATCCCAGGCCATAGGATATATGAAGAGTTGGGTAAACCAGTACTTTTATAAGAAACGCTCCACTTTTTCTGGCTGCAAACCTTATTGCAAGCAGGAAATAGAGCAGGAGCGGGATCAGCGAGAATAAGCCTGCAAATTGCCAGAGACATGGAATAGCAAGCAGGTAAATCACAAAACCGGCAGGTATGAGGTGCCGCCAACGGATCCCCGATCTGACTTTTTTCAGGACAAGTGGTTTGTAGAGACCATATTGATAGTATTGCCTGAACAGCGTCTTAAAATTACTCCTGGGAAAATAGGTAGAACGGATAGCTGGATCGAGATAAATGCTCATGCCCTTGCACCTTGCGCGGTAATGAAATTCATCATCCTGGTTGCGCATCATCTGTTCGTCAAACATTCCGGTGATGCCGAAAATGGAAGCTTTCCAGGCACCGAGGTAAACACTATCGGTGAATCCTTCTTTTGTTTCGTCATGAAAACTGCTGTCGCCAATACCAAAGGCGGTTGAGGTACAATAGGCAACGGCTTTCTGAAATGGTGAATTACCTTCAGCTCTCATCGGTCCGCCAACGATTTCTGCACCTGACTTGTCAAAAGCTCTTAACACTGCTTCAAAATAATCGGGTGCATAGAGGGTATGCGCATCGAGGCGGACAATTACCTCTCCTTTACATTTTGGGATGGCTGCATTCAGTGCATACGGAACATATTTTTTGGGGTTGTGCAGCAGGTGAATGTTCGGGTATTTTTCTGCCCATTCTTCTGCTATCGCACAAGTGTTGTCTGTTGAGCCACCATCGATGATCCAGAGTTCCTTTTCAGCCGGAGCGGCCTTTGTGAAAAAATCAAGAACCGCAGCAATGTAATTGCTCTCATTATATACTGGGCAAACAACGGAAATTCTCATTGCTTCAGAAGTTGCTGGTATAGTTCAAAGAAACGGGCGGTGGTGTTTTTGCGGTTCACCTTTTCATCGATCAATCGTTGATTGTAACTCACTGCAACATTCCTGTCAAGCTGCAGTGCTGCTTCAAAAGCATCTTCTCCTTCTTTTCTGATGATGCCATTAACACCAGGAGTAATCCATTCATGGGTTACAGGTAAATCAGAGACAACAGGAATACAGGCGGCCGACATCGCTTCGAGCAGGCTTACAGAGGTTCCATCGCTTTCGGGAATGCTGATATAGATGGAAGCTTTCGCGTAATTTTCATTGTTCTGTTCCTTGTTGAGCCAACCCAGAAATACAACTGCATCAGTTATCTGAAGTTGATTCACCAGCGATTGAAGATTTTCTGTTTCGGGGCCGGTTGCGCCTACATAGAGTTTCCAGTCGTGATGATGTGTGTGAAACTTTGCAAAGTCACGGATGATGGTGTCAATCCGGTAAAGCGGACGATGCAGACGGTTTGAATAAATGATTTTTTCCTTTGTAACCGGTGTGACAGGGTCAATGCCGTATTGTAGCAAAATATATTTTGAAGGTACGGGTTCCAGCGTCAGCATGCGGTCAATCATAATTTGTGCATCTGCGGTGATGATGCGGCTTTGCTTCAATACCCACGTGGTGAAATAACGATAAATAAAATTACGCTCGGGAACCAATAATACATCACTTCCCCAGGCAGTAGTGATCACAGGTATATTTAACGACTTTGCAGCTTTGGTAACAAGTAATGCCAAACGATTGACCTGATGCAGATGTATCAGGTCAGGCTGAAAACGACCGATGATCTTTTTAATGTCCTCTATCGCATTTTTCCATGTAAACGGATTTTTCGCACGCAGATTGATCTGATGCCATGCGTCTGCCTCCGGAAATTCTGCAGATGTTTCGGTGATCACCTGCATTTCACGCAGGTAAGGGCGTATTGCTGTACAGTAACGGTGGAGATGGATGGCTGCTTCTCCTGCAATCAACACCTTCATATGCTCACCAGTTTATTGATCAGTTTTTCGAGTCGCTCCACCTGATATTTGCGATGTAACAGTTGTACTTTCCCACTGTCAGAGGGCATTTCTTTTTTGTCGGACCAAAGATAATAAGCCGATGCTATAGCCTTGCTGATTTCTTCCGGCTGGCTGAAATCAGCAACAAAACCCGCGTTCAGCTCTCTGATCAGATCGGCAGCTACATCCGATGGGTTGACCGCAGCAATGACAGGTTTCAGAACAGAGATATATTCGAAAATTTTGCCGCTGTAAACACCACGGCGATTTATCTTCGGCAGCAATAGCAGATTTGCATCAGCAGCAGCCATCCATTCCAGGGCTTCCCGGGCTGTGCAGCGTGGCAGGAAGGTGCTTACTTTACGGAATGCCTCCGGCAGATGAAAGTTCCGGTGCGTTCCTACAAACTGCAGGTTAACCGGAACCGGATGTTTACGCAGGAATAACTGTAAGCCTTCAAAGAAAGTATCGGGTTTTATAGCCCCATAGAAGGTGCCGGCATAACTGATCGTAAAGACCTCGTTGAACTGATAGGGAAAGGATTCGTTATGATCAAATCCGTTTCGTATTTCTTCAAAGCTGGTCACTCCCGGCAAGAGGTTTTTAAAATCTTCCAGAATTGGCGAACTGACGCTTGTACAGGCGTTGGCTCGTTCGTTTACCAGTTTCTCAATTTTTGCCAGTTCTTTTCTTTCTCTGGAAGGAAGATGCGGATTCAGCGACATCTCATCCCGCATATCCGCAATCCATTTTATTTCCGGATGACGCTTGCAGAAGTGCCACGCGGCAAGATGGGTTGCGGATGGTGCGTAGGAACTGATGATGCAATCGATGGGGTGTGACTGGTGAATCTTTTCCAGTTCCGCGGCTGCCAGATTTGCCCAGCGATGATCTGTTGTACCCGATAATCTTGATAATGCAACATTCCATGCCACTTTTGAAAGATGAATGAATTTAGACTCTCCCGCTTTAAATTTCAGCTTCGATAGTCCCGCATTGGTATTCACCCGGATGATTTTCCATTTTGATGACAGGGTCGCATCTTCTTCACCATCAGTCAACACGGTACAGCTGTTCTTTTCTGCGTCAAGATATCTGACAAACCCCAGCATTCGGGCAACGGCTACACCTTGTTTTGGAGGGAACCAGTTAGTGATCAATACGATATGACGCTTTCTCTCGGACATTCGATGCTAAATTAATGAAATTCCGGTGGCTGGTTTATGCCTGCCCCGGCCGAACCTTCTGTACCTTTTCCGCTGATCCTTCACTTTAAGTATTTTCGCATCATCTGCTGATCACATCCGCTAACCGGAGGCCATTGAATTCAAAACTATCTCCTTACTTTAAAAATTTCGCTATCATGCTCTCCGCAAATATGCTGGGGCAGTTAATACCATTTTTGGTGGCGCCGTTGCTGGCAAGAATTTTTTCTCCGGTGGATTTCGCAGTGCAGGCTAACTTTCTTGCCATTGTAAACCTGTTGGGTATCGTAGCTACAGGTCGGCTTGAACTTGCAATACCGCTACCGAAGGAGCATCGGAAAGCGCAGGATCTGGCCTTCACAGGAATGATGATTACGCTTGCTTTAAGCCTGATTAGTGTTTTGATTCCTGTTTTTTCAGTGGAGATCGGAGCCTGGTATGAAGATGCAGCGCTCCCTGATTACCTCTGGCTGGTACCAATATCGGTGGCGAGTGTTGGGGTGTTGGGCATCGCAAACAACTGGGTATTGCGTGGGCAGAAATATCGTGTGATGTCGGTCGGGAAAGTATCCCAGTCCCTTGTCAACAATCTGCTGGCGGCGTTGCTGGGGTATATTGGCTGGGGGGTAAGCGGACTTATCATAGCATGGCTCTTATCGCAGTTTGTGAATGCAGCACTGTTGCTGATGACCGTGAACAAAAAGCCTGGTCGAAGTGATTTTAACATGGAAGTGATGAAATCCACGTTATCTGAGTACCGCGATTTTCCTTTGATCAATTCACTTCATGCATTCACCGATGTGTTTGTGACACAGTTTTTATTGTTCTGGCTGATAGCAACTGGTTTCGGGCAATTCGAATTGGGGTTATTTGCATTGATGTTTCGCTATGTCAGAGCCCCGATAGTCCTGGTCACAAGTTCAGTTTCACAGTTGTACTATGTGGAAGCAGGGAAGCTTATGCAACAGGGGCAGTCTGCACTTCCGGTGATGACCCGTACTTTGCGGACAACCTTTCTGTTTGCTATCCCTTTTATTCTTGTTTTATTGTTTTTTGGGCCCGATTTGTTCGGATGGTATCTGGGGACTGAATGGATCCGTGCTGGAGAATATGCGCAATGTATCAGTCCGATGCTGTTTCTCTATTTTCTGGTGTCGCCGGTGTCAGGTACTCCTGTTCTGAAAGGAAAACAGAAGCAGGCTTTTGTTTTCAGTTTGCTGGGATACGGTATCAGTACTGCTGGTCTGTTGACAGCCCTTTATTTGGGTAAAAGCTTCTCTACGGCTTTATGGCTATACAGCGGTGGCTATAGTTTGTATCAGGTCTTTCTTTTAATTTGGTATCGGAAATTAATTCGCTAAGCAAGCCATGCAGATATTAATAAACGGATTGCCATTGTTTGGTAAAAGGCTTGCCCGCGATCTGCAGGAGGCTGAGCCGGATTCCGGTTTCCGTTTTTATGATACGTATTATTCCAAATGGGATCAATTGCGTTTCTTCGCAGCGTTGCCCTTTGCTGATGCTGTTATTTCGATGAATGGAGTGACTGATCCAAGCGGATCGCTGGACGCAGTGTTGTTATTCAGGAAAAAACTCATCATGCAATGGCAAGGGACGGATGCCTTGCTGGCTGTTCAGCGAAATACAGACGCTACAATTTCCAGGAAATATATTCAACAGGCTACTCACTGGGTCGACGCTCCTTGGATATTTCAGGAAGTGGAAAGTATTGGATTGCGACCTGAATATTCAGGTTTTAAGTATGCAACATCAGTTATTCCCAGGGAGAAGTATGAAACCTTTTCCGTGGTCTCGTATGTTCCTCAGAAAAGACAAACTTTCTATGGTCTCGAAACGATTAAAGTGCTCGCAATGCATTTTCGGGATGTACCGTTTCACCTTTATGGTTGTAATACTACCGATCTCGTTCTGCCACCGAATGTCCATTTGCATGGCTGGGTGGAAGAAGTTGTTTTTAAGGAAGCATTGCGGAATAATGCCGTGTATTTGCGGTTTACAGAGCACGATGGATTTTCAATTTCTGTAATAGAAGCCATGAGTGCCGGCTGTGAAGTCATCATGTCCATGCCGTATAAGCCAGTGTATGTTGCCCGTAATGCAGAAGAGGCTTTGTCTGCTTTTAAACTGGTGAAAGACAAAGTTGAGGGTAGGGGGTTAATCCCTAATACAGACCTGGTAAAAATTGTGCACGGCAATTTTAAAAAAGAAGAGGTGATCGCAAACTACCTGAAGAAACTGCATCAGATCACCGGTAAATAGGAGTGAAGCTTAAGCAAAATGAAAGGTCGCCTTTGTTATTCAACAGGCGACCTTTTATAGATACAGACTATTTTTATTTCGCGTAATTCACGGCACGTGTTTCACGGATAACAGTGACTTTAACTTGTCCGGGATATGTCATCTCTGTCTGAATACGGTTGGCAATATCAAACGAAAGCTGTTCGGTTTGCTTGTCATCGAGTTTTTCGCTCTCTACAATGACACGTAATTCGCGTCCTGCCTGAATGGCGAAGGCTTTCTCAACGCCTTTATAGGACTGTGCAAGGCCTTCCATTTCTTTCAGGCGTTTCATGTACTGTTCCACAATCTCACGACGTGCACCTGGGCGGGCACCGCTGATGGCATCACATACCTGAATGATGGGGGAGATCAGGCTGGTCATTTCAATTTCATCGTGGTGAGCTCCGATCGCATTGCATACTTCCGGATTTTCTTTCGAGCGCTCAGCCATCTTCATACCGGCAATGGCGTGTGGAAGCTCTGTATCTTCTTCGGCAACTTTTCCGATATCGTGTAATAAACCGGCACGCTTGGCAAGTTTTACGTTTAAACCAAGTTCCGCAGCCATGAGTGCACAGAGATTGGCAACTTCACGGCTGTGTTGCAACAGGTTTTGTCCATAAGAAGAACGGTACTTCATACGACCCACCATGCGGATCAGTTCCGGAGAAAGACCATGTATACCGAGATCGATGGCCGTACGTTTTCCGGTTTCAACGATCTCTTCATCAAGCTGGCGTTTCACTTTCGCAACGACCTCTTCGATACGGGCGGGGTGAATACGTCCGTCGGACACCAGTTGGTGCAGTGCCAGCCGGGCTAATTCACGACGAACGGGATCAAAACCGGAAAGGATAATCGCTTCGGGCGTATCATCCACAATGATTTCAATGCCTGTAGCTGCTTCCAGTGCGCGGATATTTCTTCCTTCACGACCGATAACACGACCTTTTACTTCGTCGTTGTCGATATGGAAAACAGTAACAGCATTTTCAATTGCATGCTCAGTAGCAACACGTTGAATGGTTTGAATAACGATTCGTTTGGCTTCTTTATTAGCTGTTAACTTTGCTTCATCCATGCTCTCTTTTATGTACTGCATGGCTTCCGTCTTTGCTTCCGCTTTCAGTGCTTCTACCAACTGTGCTTTCGCTTCATCGGCCGATAATCCGGCAATTTTTTCAAGCGCCTGTACTTGTTTGTGATGCGCTTTGTCAAGTTCCTCTTTGCGGCGGTTTACTATTTCAAGCTGACTATTCAGATTGTTCTGAAGAGTTTCAAGTTCGGTCTGCTTACGTTTGTTTTGCTCGATCTGCTGGTTAAGATTTCCTTCTTTTTGCTTGATCCGGTTTTCTGCCTGCTGAATGTTTTTGTCCTTCTCTGCAATATGCTTCTCGTGCTCTGTTTTCATCTGATAGAAGCGGTCTTTTGCTTCCATCGTTTTATCTTTCAGAAGGATTTCACCCTTTGATTGAGCTTCTTTTATGATCGCGTTCGCTTTCTCTTCCGCTGCGCCCAGGATGGTTTGATTGTTCTTTTTAGTAATAAGATATGCAATCAGACCTCCAATCACCAGGCCGGCAACGGCTGCAATTATGATGAATGTAATGTCCATGTATCTGTGCTGTTCAGTTATATATAATGATTTACTCTGGTCGTATTAAATAATAAACCCGCATTCGTACTGTGGCGTGTAAACCCCGAAGTTCAGGGTCGGAGTCAGCCGGCTGATTTGCGCTTTCCTGAACAAGCGGGACATGCCCTCGGCAGCCTGAGTCTTTGTCCTAGTGAGTTAGTGTTGAGTTTACGCCGTCGACCAGTACGAATGCGGGTCAGGCAGATTTATGGTACTGCCACCCGTATTTTATTTTTAAGAACGGTAATTACTTATCGAATGCTTTTACAAGATCGGCAAGAGCCTGTAACTCTTTATTGATCTTGTCTTCTTCCAGCATCTGGTTTTTCTGAAAACCAAGTTGCTCTGCCGACATATGTAATGCACACATCGCCAGTAAATCCTGCAGGTCACGAACTCCGTAAGCCTTTTCATATTCTTTCAGCCGGTCGTTTACCATTGCAGCTGCCTTTTCAATCACACCCTGTTGTTCAGGTGTCACTTTCAGCGGATAGGATCTTCCGGCAATCTGAATTTTTATGGATATGGTATTACTCACGGCTTCAATCGCTATTGATAAGTTGAAGGCATTTGTCGATCTCGCGTAAATAACGGTTGATCTGTATTTTCAGTTCATGGTTCGACTGGTCGTCCGATCCATGAATCGCCTGCGCTAATTTAATGGTTTTAACTTGTTCACGGAGCGTCTTTACCTCGTTTTGAAGAGTTTGTTTTTCAACCAGGGCTTGTTGAAGGCGGTCTTGTTCCTGCTTCAAGGCTGCTTTCAGAAGTTCATGTCCGGCAAGAGCCTTTTGCAACGCTTCTCGAAGTTCATCGATTTGTTGTTGAATATGTTGCATAAGGCTTTGACAATGAGTTAATGACAAAGATAATAGGTAGAGCTGTATTCCCCAAAGTCCAGCCGGTATATTTGGTATTTTCGCAGTGAATGATTTGTTTAAAACCTGTAATCCGGTTACGGTTTCTACTGGTATGTATCCTGCTTTGCTGGTCCTCCTTGAAGGGTTATAGTCAGCAAATCCCGGTTTTCATTACCCCGGTAGATACTCCCGTTCATCTGGCAGGAACCTTTGGCGAACTGAGAGCAAGCCATTTCCATACAGGACTCGATTTTAGAACAGGCGGAACAGAGGGGAAATCTGTCTGTGCTGCCGCCGGAGGTTGGGTCTCACGGGTGAAAGTAAGTACGATTGGCTTTGGGAAAGTTGTGTATGTTGATCATCCTGAGGGGTTTACAACCGTTTATGCGCATCTGCATCATTTTTCGGGACCGCTGGATGTATATGTTGATTCCGCGCAGCAGGCGAATCGGAATTATGAAGTTGAACTGTTTCCCGATTCAGGGCGGTTTAAATTTCTTTCCGGTGAGCTGATCGGAATTTCAGGAAATACCGGTGGCAGCGAAGGTCCGCACCTGCATTTTGAGATACGGAAGCAGAAAGATCAGATTCCAGTCAATCCGCTCATGTATCTCTCCCTGGAGGACTCAATCGTTCCTTTGATTGAACAACTGATCATTTACGAATATAAAGACAAGTACTACGAACAGGTAAAACTGTTGACCCTGAAAAACGAAGCTCCCCGACCTGCGATAACGATCACTACCAAGACACTACCGGATACGATTTCGTTTGGTGCAAAAATGAATGACGAGGATCCTCCAAATCGTTTGGGTATTTATGAGGCATGTATGCAAGCAGATGATGTAGAATTGTTCAGGTTTTCATTTGATAGCCTGAATTTCGATGATGGCCGCTATGCTAATGCGCATAGTGTGTTGCCTCGCATGAACACTCGATTTCATCGTTTGCATCGTTTGCCGGGTAATAAAGCAGCTTCTTTTAAATCCGTTGGAACCGGGTGGCTGGTACTGAATGATACATTGCCTCATTTTTGTCAGATTACAACTCGCGATTTTTCAGGTAATGCCGATTCAATCGGTTTTTGGGTGAGCCTGCAATTCGATACCGAATCCCAAAAAGGATTAATGACCAGCAACCCCAGGGAATTTACGGAACGTTATAAATATGATATTGCGAATATCATTACGGAGAAAAGATCCGGTGCAGTGCTCAATATTCCCGCTGGTGCATTGTATCAGGATATGTTTATTAATTTCTTGACAGAAGGTTCTTTCAAACTGACCATTTCGAAAGCTGTTGAACTGAAAGCTAAAGAGGAAGTACCGCTTCATCGTGCTGCATTGCTTTCATTACCCTATTTCCCGGATAGTGTAAAGGGTATTGGTAAGGAGAAGATTATTCTTGTACGACGCGATCGGATGGGTAAAGTGGCGGAAGTCATCAGGCCTGACTCTATTAGCGATAAGCTGTCGGTTTCCAGAATCCGTAACTGGGGAAGTTATATGCTGGCAATTGACACCATGTCGCCTGAAATAGTAACATGGCAAACGCTGTTGGATTCCGTGGACCGGAAGATATATGAGGTGGTAACGCTGAAAGATGATTTAAGCGGGATTTCAAAAGTAAATGTTACCGTAAACGGGAACTGGAATTTAAGCGTTTTTGATCCCCGCGATAAAAGCCTGAAATGGGAAATTGATCCACGTGCCATTTGTCCGTGTGAGTCAACGTTGGATGTAACGGATCCTGCCGGTAATCATGCAGCCTACAGATTATTGCATTAATATTGATATCGATCATCTGTCGCTCTGTGGGATGTCATTTTTTAGATGTGACTATCCGGATAATTTTGGAAGGTCAGATTAGCATGCCGTAACATGGCAAGTATCAATTTAAAATATAAAGAGAATAGTTCCGATCTAAGGAAATCAAAAGTTTCATAGTTTGCAGGTTTGGGGAAGGCTGTACCCGTAAGTGCAGCCTTCATTATTTTTAGTGTTTTCGAATATGTAACTTAGCACGCATGGAAATGACTCTCTTTTCAATAACTCCTGAAATACTGGCCGCCGCCACGCTACGTATAACTGTAGGTGTGCTGTTTGCTATTCAGGGATATGATAAAGCAATTAAGATTGGTGTAAAAGGAGTAGTTGAAACGGTGGGCCCATCTTACCGGAATCTTGGGTTTCCTGATTTTATGATACGGTTTATCTCGTTTTTTACTTCCTGGACGGAGTTATTGGCGGGTGTAATGCTGGTGGCAGGAGTTTTTACTTTGCCGGCAGCGGGTTTGCTTTGTCTTGATCTGATCATTGTTACAGCCGGTATGAGTTTGCTTGATCCGGTGCAGGAGTTGCGTATCATTTTTCCCCGCTTATTGCTGCTGGTGATTTATCTGTTATTTGCAGCTCATCTGGATACACTTTCAATTGATCGATGGTTATAATTCATGGAGATAGTTTTCTTCATTCTTGCGCTGGTCAGCGAGATTATTGGCACAATAGGAGGATTTGGTTCTTCTGTTTTTTTTGTTCCGCTGGCGGCGATGTTTTTTCCGCCCAAAACGGTGCTGGGCCTAACAGCATTGTTTCATGTTTTCAGTAATTTGTCGAAGCTTTACTTGTTCAGGGAGCATATTAACTTATCGCTGTTAAGCAGGTTTGGCCTTCCCAGTATTATCGGGGTCATCGTTGGAGCATTCTTGTCTGTGTTTTTTGTTGCAACATCAGGTACTCTTATACTGGGTTTCTTTTTATTGTTGTTTGCAGTGCTGTTCCTTTTAAAACCTTCTTTGCAAATAGCACCCACCCGGACCAATGCCATTGCAGGAGGGAGTGCTGCAGGCTTTTTTGCAGGACTTATCGGAACCGGTGGTGCCTTGCGTGGAGCAATAATGGCGTCCTATAATCTGGAAAAACAGGTGTTTGTTGCTACTTCAGCTGCAGTAGATATGGGTGTTGATCTCACCCGTTCAGCAATATACGTTGGAAATGACTATGTGAGTCTGAATGATGCCTGGTATATTCCCGGACTTATTGCGGTATCCTTCGTTGGTTCGCTGATCGGTAAGTATGTATTGAATTTCATAAGTCAGGAAGTGTTTCGAAAGTTTGTTCTTGTTTTGATTGGTATCATTGGAATCGTATCAATTGTACACTATCTTTATTTCGTCAAATGAAGAAGAGCAATCAGGTCGATATTCGTTCAAAAGTTACCGCGATCAAATGGGTATTGCTGTGCTCATTTTTTATAATGGGTGTGAAATTCGCAGCCTGGCGCTATTCCCATTCGCAGGCAATCCTCAGCGATGCGCTGGAATCTCTGATAAACATAGCTACCAGTTTCTTTACGCTGTACAGCCTGATCTATGCATCGAAATTGCGCGATAGCGATCATCCGTATGGCCATGGTAAAATAGAGTACCTGGCTGTTGGATTTGAGGGAGCATTGATTTTCGGAACGGGTATCTATATAATCTACAATTCTGTTATTCATCTCATTCATCCCGAACCGCTGGAACAGGTGGATGTCGGTTTACTTCTGACTTCTTTTTCAGCCTTTGCCATGTGGTTTATTGGCCGTTTTCTGAAGAAGAAGGGGCGATTGCTGAATTCGTTGCCGTTGCAGGCTGATGGTGCGCATTTCAATGCGGATGCAATCACGAGTATCGGACTAATCATTGGCCTTGCAGTATATAATATTACTGGTTGGCTTTGGGTGGATCCGGCTCTGGCTATTTTGCTTGCTTTGCATATCATGTTCAGCGGATATAAATTATTACGCGAGGCGATTGATCATTTGCTGGACAAGGCTGATGTGGAGTCTATTCAGAAAATCACAACGGCTTTGCAGCAATACCGGCATCGCTCCTGGATAGATATTCATAATCTGCGTCTTCAGAAATTCGGGCACTATATGCATGTGGATTGCCATCTTACCTTACCTTTTTATTATACGCTGGAAGAAGTGCATCATGAAATTAAATTGCTCGAGAATGAACTGAACCGTGATTTCCACAATCATGTAGAATTGTTTGTACATACAGATCCTTGCTTGCCGGTGCAATGCAGATTGTGTTCACTCAAAGAATGTATGTTCAGAAAGGAGCCCTTTATACGGACTGTAGAGTGGACGACACCTGTACTTATGGAAAATAAAAAGCACCAGTTGGTAGCCGAAGAATAATAACCTCAAAAAACACGAAAATGAAAACGATTCTATGTCCAACGGATTTCTCGAAGAGTTCTGAGAATGCTGTTAAATATGCAGTTGAAATCGCCCGTCTTTTTAAAAGCAGAATCATCCTGATGCATGCCTATGAAACGCCGGTGATTTATACTGACGTTACAGTAAGCAGCGTGCAGGTCGATTTTGAAATGCTTCGTGAATCTGCACTCAAACAACTGAAGAAGTTTTATGCCAGACTGCTTGAATCGGTAAAGGATGTTCAGTTTGAACTGGTGCTTCAACAGGGATTGCCATCAGCACGCACGGTGGAAATTGCGATAGAGAAGAAAGCAGATATGGTCATCATGGCCAGCACTGCATCTAATCAGGTTCAGCGGTTCCTGATTGGCAGTAATGCTTCCCGGGTAATCCGTGATGCGCCCTGTAAAGTGATGATTATTCCTCCTAAAGCAAAGTTTGGCGGGATGAAGAAGATTGTTTACAGCACCGACCTTTCTGAGGAGAATCTGCTCGCTGCAAATCAGATTTCAGATTTTGCTCATATGTTCAGGTCTGAGATCATTTTCCTCAATGTCGATAACAGGAATCTTATTCATGATGAGGCAGATCTGGCCCGGATGACACATCGTATCAAACAGTATGTGCATTATCCGAAAATGAAAGGCTTTGTATGCACTGATCTGAATATAGCCGATGGCATTACGTTTTTTCTGAAATCAGAAAAAGCAGATTGTCTGGCTATGGCTACGCATCATCGGAAGTTTCTGCAGGCCATTGCCAATCCCAGTGTTACGAAACGAGTTTCCTATAAAACCGATATTCCGCTGCTGATTACCCATCTCGAGGATTAAAAAGAAAGCCCCGCACTTGCGGGGCTTTCTTTTTTTTATTTATCCGTTATCACTGGTTCAGGACTCAGGTGAACCGGTGTTGTATGAAATACTGTGATGAGGTTTGCAGCAGGCATGGTCTGATTCTTTCATCATTGACCCCCGGTGGATGAGGAAAATTGCCAGCGCAATGGCTATTACAGGGCTTAATTTGTTGATGATGTTGCGCGCTTTCAAACTGATGAATGAACCGGATAAGGCAATCATCATCATCATGGGAATGGTACCCGTTCCGAATAGAAACATATAGGTGGCGCCTTCCATAAATCCGCCCGTGGTGGCAGCACCTGCCAGTGCCAGGTACACAAAACCACACGGAAGTATGCCGTTCAAAAGACCGATAAGAAACAACGAACCCGCAGAATGTCGTTTCATCAGTAAACCAAATTTCTGTTTGAAGAAATAGGAAATACCAACGAGGTGACTATTGATGAACTGAAGGACTTTCTTGTTGGAGAATAATACAAAAAGAATAATCAGAATTCCGCTGAGAATACTCAGATCACTCTGCCAGCCGCGAATGGAAAATGTATGGCCCAGCAGTCCGGCGATTAGTCCCAAAATAGAGTAGGTGACTACTCTTCCCAGATTATAAGTAAGTCGTCCGCTGACCAGTGATAACATACTGCCATTGCTCCCCGGAAGCGCCAGTGCCAAAGGCCCACACATGCCAGCGCAATGGAAACTGCCTAAAAAGCCAACGGATAATGCCGTCCAGTAGATCAGGTCCATTATTTAATAAATATTTTTTCTTCCTGATACAAGGGCATTTCATTAATCTGCCAGCTTACCTGCATTCTCCAGAATCCCTTTGCCATTTTTGAAATATCAATGTATTGAAGTCCTGCAGTAATGTCAACGGGAATTTTTAGGTCCAGCTTTGAATTGTCTGGCCGGAACATGTGAATTTCACCGCTTATTTTCTTGCCGCTTACGGAAGAGGGGAAGGTCAGCAATAACTGCTTTTCGCTTTCTTTGATCTCCGCCTTGATGGTATTGCCCGTCATGGCAACATTGTTGGTTCGGTTTATCTGATCCTGAAACTTCAATTCTCTCTCATAATAGTTTTCTGAAACAAGATCAACATCCTGTTGCGAACATTTGTATACCAGAAACAGAATGCCGGCTATAAAAGCAGTGTAGAGTATCAGAATTTTATATCCCCAGTTGATGGTCATGGTGATGTTAGTTTACGGGTCCTATGAAGTTGGTGTTTGCAGTCTCTACGAGCTTTCCATTGCTGTAGAGTTCTATTTTAATCTTGGTTTTTGCTGATCTGATTGTTTTCTTGTCCAGAATAATGAAGAATTCACCTTCTGAAATATCCTGTGGCTTAATTTCTTTAATGCCGTCGCCTACCCATTTAATCGTTCCGGAGGGTTCAATTACTTTGACGGTTACCGGCAGGTCTTTGTACGTCTTGTTTACAATTTTTACATTGTATAGATTACTCACTTGTCCGCCCGGCTGATCCTGATATAACATACCCGGTGTACGGAGAATGGTAGCTTCTACATCTGTTCGGATCAGTAACAATGTAACAAGGGTGGAAAACAGTATGGTTAATACTACAGAATAGGCAATAATCCTTGTTGTGACTTTGAACTTACTGCCGGTAGCAATGGCTTCTTCACTGGTATATCTGATCAGTCCTTTCGGTTTTTCAATCCGGCCCATGATGGCATCACAGGCGTCGATACAGGCGGAACAGTTTACACATTCCATTTGGGTACCATTGCGGATGTCAATTCCTGTTGGACAAACCTGTACGCATTGATGACAATCGATACAGTCGCCAATTTTGCGTTCTTCCCCTTTATGCATTTTTCCGCGAGGTTCACCGCGTTTGTAATCATATCCGATGACCACCGAGTTTTTGTCTAGCAATACGCCTTGTAAACGACCGTATGGGCAAACCACGATACAGGCTTGTTCCCGGAACTTGATATAAACTCCAAAGAAGACAAGGGTAAAGAGGATGAGGGCGGTAAACGTACCGGCATGCATTCCCGGACCATCCTCTACCAGTAGTTTCAATTCATCTACTCCGATGAGGTAAGCCAAAAATGTATTTGCAATAAAGAAGGAAATGATAAAGAAGATAGAATTTTTAAGAAGTTTTTTTCTGAATTTTCTCGGATTGGGTGATTCAGCATTCAGTGCTTTCTGTTGTGCAGCGTCTCCTTCGATCCAGAATTCAATTTTTCGAAATACCATTTCCATGAAGATAGTTTGCGGACAAGCCCAGCCGCACCACAGACGCCCGAAGAGTACAGTAAAGAGAATAATGAAAACAATAAATGTCAGCATGGCCAGTACGAACAAATGAAAATCCTGAGGCCAGAAGGGGATTCCGAAAATGATGAACTTACGTTCTAAAACATTGAAGAGCATCAGAGGATGCCCGTCAATCTTCATAAAAGGCCCCGCAAACAACAGCGTGAGAAGTACAATGCTTACAATTGTTCTTCTGTTATATAATTTGCCGGAAGGCTTCTTAGGGTAGATCCAGTTCCGTTTACCATCTTTAGCAATGGTAGCGATACTGTCTCTGAACGAGCCTTCGGGATCTGGTGTTTGCGGGGTGTTTGAATACATGATGAAATGTTCCTGAGTGAAGCGCCAAAGTTAATGTTACTTGGCCGCTACATCAGCACCTTTTGTTACACTGTCTGCTGGAGCTGCAGTAGAATCGGCAGCAGCAGGTGCTGATCCTTCTTCTACCCATTTATCTCCTTGTGGATCCTTGCCTCCTGCAGGTTTTGTTCCCTGAAGGGAAAGGATATAGCTGGCAACAGACTGGATTTGTTTAGGCGATAACTGTGCTTTCCAGCTGATCATACCTTTGGCAGGGACACCTTCGGTAACGGTTTTGAAGACGTTTTTAATTCCTCCGCCGTGAATCCAGTATTCGTCGGTAAGGTTTGGTCCAACAGTACCGCCTCCTTCAGGGCCATGACAGGCTACACAATTCTTGGTGAAGATTTCTTTACCTTCCCCAAGGGCTTCCGGTGTGGTAAGCAACTGTGCAGTTTCAGGAGTGATGAGGTCAGCATTCTTGGCCTGGCGATCTTTGATTTGCTGTTCGGCAATGGCCATCTCGTTTTTATACTCCTGCTCAGATGATGGACCTGTTTTCATGATATGGTAATGCAGCAGATACACCACACTGAAGATAATCGTGAGGTAGAATCCCCAAACCCACCAGGGTGGAAGTGCGTTGTCAAGTTCCTTGATTCCATCATAGTTATGGTCAAGCATAACGTCAGCTTCACGTTCAACTGGTACTGCATTGGTCAATACCTTACGGTCGAATTGCGCCCAGAATGACTGACCATGTGCTTCATCATATGCAGCCTTATCACGTTCAGCGGCCATGGCTTTGCGACGCTCTTCCGGCAGTAATCCCGAAGCAAGCATCTTGATGGAACGGGTGAGGGTCATTATGACAGCAAACATGACTATGAAAATGAATGCTACAATGTAGAAGGAGGGATTGTAGAACAATTCCGGAACGCCGGATTTAGCGGCATCCGCTGTGGCCGGTGCAGCAGCAGGATCTTGCGCTGCAGCCATCAGTACCGGTACCGTCAGAAACAGCCCGATACTTAATATATTTTTGAATATGCGCTTCATACGGGTAGGTTTATTCGTTTTTTGATTCAGTTTCAAATGGTAAGTTGCTTAGTTCTTCCACATACTCTTTGCGCGTGCGCATCACCCAGGTGATCAGCAGAGCAAAGAAGATGAAGAAAATCAACAGGGAGATGATCGGGTAGATATCAACACCTGCTATGCTTTCGAGATATTTCCTGAACATAGTCTTACTGTTTTTTAGTTAGATGCAAGTTTTGCAGATTTGATGTCGGTACCTAAACGCTGTAAGTAAGCAATGAGCGCAACGAGTTCAGTATTGGCAGCTATCTTAACGTTATTGTTCTTGAGATCCTGTGCAATTTCATTGGCCTGTTTCATCAGGTCATCGTTGGCCTTGGCATCATATCCTTCCGGATAGGGTACTCCACAGGTTTGCATGGCTCTGATTTTTGCAGGTGTATTTGTGATGTCAAGCTCGCGCTCTGCCATCCATGCATACGCCGGCATTAATGAACCCGGTGACATCGTCGTTGGGTCGATCATGTGATTGTAATGCCATACATTGGGATACTTACCACCTACGCGGAACAGATCCGGACCGGTACGCTTGGATCCCCATTGGAATGGGTGATCATATACATATTCACCTGCTTTGGAATATTCTCCATAACGTTCAGTCTCTGAACGGAACGGACGTACCAACTGTGAGTGACAGGTATAGCAACCTTCGCGGATATAAATATCGCGGCCCTGCAATTCAAGAGGTGTATATGGTTTTACCGCTTCAATAGTGGGTATGTTTTCTTTTACCAGGAAGGTGGGGATAAATTCGAACAGACTGCCTATAAGAATAAGTACTCCACTTAAGATTAACATCTGTACCGGACGACGCTCGATCCAACGGTGCCAGTATCCGCCACTGTGTTCAGCAGCGTGTTTGTCTAATGCAGGTGCTTCTGCAGCTTCTTCTGCTTGTAACGTGCCTGCTTTCATGGTAAGTACAAGGTTGTATACCATCACAATGGCTCCTACGAAGTAGAGAAGTCCGCCCAATGCACGAAGCTTGTACATCGGTACCAATTGTGTTACGGTTTCAAGGAAGTTCGGGTAACGAAGTACTCCATCAGCGGTGAAGTCTTTCCACATCAGACTTTGTGTGAATCCTGCCCAATACATCGGAATGGTGTAGAACAGTATACCCAGCGTGGCTATCCAGAAATGGAAGGATGCCAGCTTTTTAGAATGAAGATCTGTACGGTACAGTCGTGGTATCAGCCAGTAGAGAATACCAAAGGTTAACATGCCGTTCCAGCCCAATCCACCGATGTGTACGTGCGCAATGGTCCAGTCAGTAAAGTGACTGATGGCGTTTACGTTTTTAAGGGCGAGCATCGGACCTTCAAAGGTTGACATACCATAAGCAGTGATGGCGACAACCATGAACTTTAAAACGATGTCTTCACGCACACGGTCCCAGGCTCCACGCATCGTCAACAGACCGTTGATCATACCACCCCAACTTGGAGCAATCAGCATGATGGAGAATACGGTACCTAATGATTGTGCCCAATCAGGAAGTGCAGAATAAAGAAGGTGGTGAGGACCTGCCCAGATATACAGGAATATCAACGCCCAGAAGTGAATAATAGAGAGTTTGTAAGAGTATACCGGACGATTTGCTGCTTTTGGAACGAAGTAATACATCAGACCCAAATACGGTGTTGTGAGGAAGAATGCCACAGCATTGTGTCCGTACCACCATTGTACCAACGCGTCCTGAACCCCCGCATAAACAGAGTAACTCTTCAGCAGACTTACCGGAATTTCGATAGAGTTTACAATGTGAAGTATTGCTACCGTAATCAGGGTGGCGAGGTAGAACCAGATCGCTACATATATGTGCTTTTCGCGACGCTTTACGATGGTTCCTACCAGGTTAATACCGAAGATGACCCATACAAGTGCAATCAGGATATCTATCGGCCACTCCAGTTCTGCGTATTCTTTACCGGTAGAGTGTCCGGTGATCAACGTCACTGCAGCAAGCACAATGATCGTTTGCCATAACCAAAAGTGCAGATTGCTCAGTGCATCACTGAACATGCGTGTTTTGCACAGGCGTTGAAGTGAATAATAAACACCCATGAAGATACCATTTCCGACAAATGCGAAAATGATAGCGTTGGTGTGGATGGGTCGTACGCGACCGAAACTGAGGAATTCACCTAGGTTCAGACCCGGGAATGGAATCTGAAGGGCGATAATCAGTCCGACCAGCATACCGACGATGCCCCATAAGAAAGAGGCTACCGCGAAGTTTTTCACTATGCGGTTGTCATAGCTGAATTTTTCGATGGTCATACAGCGTCAGGATTTTTAGGATTAGAAGGATGTGTAGTTATTTCTTCGTCAAAGAGGATGCGTACCGCAGGGGATACGTCATCATCAAACTGACCGGTTTTAACCGACCAGAGGAAACCGAACAGGAATAGTCCGGCAACCAGGATGCTGAAAGCAATTAAAAGGAGGATTACACTCATGATGTGCAAAGCTATTTTTGACTGTTTAATGACATTATGATGTTACTTAGTTTTAAAACTGATATAAGTCAGGCTTTGTGTATGATTTTTAATCGCCGGGCTTTGATGCTGCTGGATAAAACGGTGTAAACGACCAGACTACTGGTACTTATGGGCATCAGGATGGCGGCAATCACCGGCGAGAGAGTTCCCTGAACAGCAAACCATAATCCCAGTGCATTATATAATAAGGAGATGATAAAGCTGATGATGATAATACGGTGTCCTGCCTTTGCAAACGCAATTACCTTTGGTATGTCCCCGAAACGCTTTGATAAGAGAATTCCATCACATCCGGGAGTAAAGTTGTTGATGTCTTCTGCAACTGCTATTCCTGCATGACTGCACATTAATGCTCCGGCATCATTGAGCCCGTCGCCGATCATCATCACTTTCTTTCCGTCCTTCTGAAGTTGATCAACATAGTTGAGTTTATCGGACGGCTTTTGTTCAAACCTCAACCCATGTTTTTGCCCAAGCATGCCTTCCAGATGTGGTCGCTCATATTCATGGTCACCACTGATGACTGCTACTTCAAACCGTTCTTCTTTCAGCGTTCGTATTACCTGTGCCGCTTCCTGACGGTATTTATTCTGGAAAGTGAAATATCCCAGCACCTGGCCGTTAGCACTTACGCCAACTTTGGTGGAGCGGAAATCGTTGCTGTTTGGACGCTCATCACCTATAAATGAGGAGGAGCCGAGTTTAATAATGGTGTTCCGGTAGTTACCGGTAATGCCACCGCCGGCAATTTCTTTTACATCAGCCAGGTAATGGTATTGCCCTCTATGACCCAGATGTTTCGCCAACATCCTGCTTAGAGGATGAGAAGAGGTATTCGCCAGAGCTGCTATAGCAACTTCCATTTCTTCATCGATAGTCTTGCCCTCCCAGGTAATGGTTGCTTCTTCTGCTTCGGTAAGCGTACCGGTTTTGTCGAAAAGGACGGTATCAATGTCAGAGATCTTTTCAAGCACTCCGGCATTCTTTAGATATATACCGTTTTTACCTAAAATGCGCAGCATATTGCCGAACGTGAAAGGGGCAGATAGGGCCAGCGCACAGGCACAGGCAATGACAAGAACAGCCGTGAATGCATTTATCGCTCTTGTTGTATCATGATGCATGTACCAGAAAACAAAGGAGGATAGGGCGATCAATAAAGTCACCAATACAAACCAACGGCTTATGTTCTCAGTAAGGCGCTGAAATCCACTTTTGTACTGTACTTTTCCGCTGGACTGATTCCAAAGTTGAGTGAGATAGGATTGAGATACTTCTTGTTGGACGATTACTTCTGCCGGTGCACCAACCAATCTTCCGCCGGCAAATAAACGATCGCCTTTCACGGCAGTAACAGGACGAGATTCACCGGTTACAAAACTGTAGTCGATATCTGCAGAAGCACTGAGCATCATCACATCAGCCGGAATGATTTCCTGATTTCGGATCATCAGCCGGTCGTTTACTTTCACTTCCTGTACAGAAATAGGTTCTTCTCTCGTTCCGTTCAGGCGTGTTACTGCAATCGGAAAATAAGATTTATAATCTCGGTCGAATGAGAGCCAGTTATAGGTTTTACTTTGGAAATTCCTGCCTAATAACATGAAGAAAACCAGTCCGGTCATACTGTCAAAATATCCCGGACCTGTACCGGATAAAATCTCATAAGAACTTCTGGCAAACATGGCCACAATACCAATGGCAATCGGCACATCGATATTCATCACTTTTTGACGGATCCCCAATAGTGCATTTTCAAGAAACTCACTGGCGCTGAACAAGAATACAGGTATTGCCAGCAACAGGTTCAAATAGCCAAATGCTTCCTTGAAGTCGGTTCCATGATAAACACCACCTGAAAAATATTCAGGGAAACTGAGTAACATGATGTTTCCAAAGGCAAATCCGGCAACACCTATCTTGTAGATTCGGCTTCGGCTCTGTTTTTTTGCTACCGATTTCTCGGTTTGCTGCATATTGAGTTCGGGCGGATACCCAATCTGATGTAGCTTTTCTACAATCAACCGAATGGAAGTTTGTGTGGCGTCAAATACAATACTCAGTTCTTTACGGATAAAGTCAGTCTTCGAACTGAGGATTCCCCGGTCTAATCGTGAAAGGTGTTCCAGTAGCCAGATGCAGCTGCTGCAATGCATGGCTGGTATATGAAAGCGCAAATGCCTGCTGTCGCCTTCACTGAAACGTATGAGCTTCTGCTGGATCGACGCATCGTCCAGATAGGCAAACCTTTCACCTAAGAAGTTCGTTTTTTGTGTAATCCCGGGCTGGTTTTCAAGCGAATAGTAATTGCAGAGATTGTTTTCTGCCAGTACTTCGTATACCAGCTTACAGCCGGTGCAACAAAAGTCTTTTTCATCAAATTGTACTGCCTCATCCCTGCATTCTTCCCCGCAATGATAACAGGTGGTGAGGGTCTTGGTTTTTGTAGTAGCCATGCTCCGCAGATTTAGCATGGCAATTTTACGTCTCATATGAAAGCCCGTTCATGAGATTTGTCATATGATCGTTTGATGGTCATCAAGCCCTTGATTGTCATTCAACCTCTTGATGCTTATCATATTTTATTTCAGTTCACTCCATCATTTTTGTACCAACCAATTATTGCTTGAAATTATCAACGAGGTGATTCCGTCTAAATAGGTTCTGAGGAGTTGTTCGGAAAAAAAATGGATTGTAATCATATGAAAAACAGATCATATGAATTTGGTATGATCAATATCATTTGTATTAATGTAACATAACCCCACTTTTGTGAGTTACTATGCACAAGTGGGCCCAAAAACAAGCTGACAATCATGTACGGCAGACCTAACCAAGCATCAAATATGAAAATCCGTGTTTCTGATGATCGGACGTTGGCCTCTATCCAGGCCGATTTTAATTCGATGTTTCCCTTCCTGAAGGTTGAATTCTTTAAGGCGCCACATAAAATAGGTGAGGGCTCCATGAAAAGCCTGATCTATGACCATGCCCGATATGTTCGTGATTGCCGCGTTAAACACTTTGACGGAGATATTGAGTTATCAGATAAACTAACCGTGAACGAACTCGAAGAAAGGTTCTTGAAGGAGTTTGGGCTTTCTGCTCAGGTTTTCAGGAAGTCAGGGAACGTATGGCTCGAAACTTCTGCCACGGATGGCTGGACGTTACGTCAGCAAAATGAAGAAGGTGCTGAATTGTCTACCCAGATGAAATATGACAGACCCACTGATTATTCCGATCATCGTGATGTGGAATAGTTGATGAGGTATAATCAATAAAAAAGGCGGTCGAGCAATCGACCGCCTTTCTTTTTTACCTGTATTTTAACCTTTGAGATTTCGAAGCTTTTTCTCATCCAGTAATTTGATTTTTCCATCTTTAATTTCAATCAGCCTTTCTTCCTTGAAATCACTCAATGTCCGGATCAGTGATTCAGTAGCCGTACCAACAATGTTGGCCAGGTCGTCACGGGCAATTGACATGGAGAAGGGCTCACCTTCAAGCGTTTTATATTTCTCAGATAGAAGCACCAGTGCTTCGGCAGTTCTTTTCCTTACAGAACTATACGCTAAATCAAGCAGTCTTTCTTGTTTGTCAAGCACCCCTTTGGTAAGAATTTTAATGAAATTCTTGGTCACCGAAACATTCCCGAATACCATCTGCTGGAAATCATCTTTGGGGATAAACGTTACTTCAGAATCTTCGAGAGCCTCGGCGGATTCATTGTAAGGATTCTCTTCGAGCAGTGCTGTGTAACCAAAAAAATCACCGTCTTTCAAAAGATCTGTAATGAGCTCCTTTCCGTATTCATGGGTTTTGAAGATTTTGATTTTACCCTTGTTCACGTAGAATAATCCGTTGGGGTAATTTCCTTCCAGATAAATCGATTCTTTTTTGCGGTAATGATTTACTTTCTTTCCTTCCAGGAATTTTTTTAGTGCTGCACTGCCCGCAAAATCACTGATGAAGTTACCGAGGCCTTCCAGATCTTGATTATATTCTTTCTTAAGAATCTCAGCTTTCTTTAATCGGCTTTCAACAGCATTCAGCAATTCAATTTTATCAAAGGGCTTGGTGATATAATCATCAGCTCCCATCTCCATGCCTTTACGCATATCGCTGCGCTCGGCTTTCGCTGTGAGGAAGATAAATGGAATAGTGGCAAGACCAGGGTCTTTACCCAAAAGATGCAGTACACCATATCCGTCCAGTCCCGGCATCATAATGTCGCAGATTATCAGGTCCGGGAACTCCTGTTTCGCGGTCTCAACTCCTTCTTTTCCATCCGGAGCCGTTAGTACCTTGAAACCTGCAAGTTCCAGTATCTCAGCTGTGTTCTCCCGCACATCTTCATTATCTTCAATGAGGAGTATTTTCTTTGTGTTCATGTTTTATTGTTGGTTTGGGAAAGTTATTTTAATGGTTGTTCCTTGTTCAAGTTCGCTGTGCAGGATGATATGACCTTTCATCAGATCTACGTAACTGCCAACGATGTGTAATCCAAGGCCGGTGCCCTGAATATTGAATGCGTTTTTACCTCTGTAAAACCGCTCGAAGAGGTGCTTTTGATCATCTTCGCTGATGCCGATGCCCTGATCAGCAACTTCTATACCGATGGTGTAATCATCCACACGCGATCGGATTCTGATGGATTTATGTTCCTTGCTGAATTTAATCGCATTGGAGATAAGGTTGATCAGAATGTTCTTTAACAGTTTTGGATCAAGATGTATATACTGATCTCCTTTGTGTTCATATTCCAGCGCCTGCCCCGGTTTCAGATTCAGTTGTAAATCTCCAACTACTTCTTCTATGTTTTCCTTTAAATCAAAATGCCGGTAGTCTGCATGTACTTTGCCTTCTTCCAGCTTGCTGATACTGAGAAAATCACTGAGAATATCATTGAGGTTGTTTACAGCAGATTTGATGCGGTTGATGTGTTTTTCACGTTTGTCAGATGCTTCTCCTGCATTGTATTCGTGAATTAAGCTGGCAGAGGATAAAATGGTGGTTAAGGGTGTTCTGAATTCATGGGAAGCCATCGAAATGAACCTTGATTTCAGGTCATTGAGGTCTTTCTCTTTTTCTAAGGCATTGCTGAGTTCGTTTCTCGATTTTTCGAGCTCACGTATGGCTTCCTGCAGGACTTTTGTACGGTCACCTACCTTTTTTTCCAATTCCTCGTTGGTAGCGATGAGTGCCGCGGCAACCCGTTCCAGTTCTTTTTGTTTTTCCTGAATTACATTTTCAATCTGCTTGCGTATCGTTATGTCAATGAGAAAGGCAATGAATAACCGTTCCTCGCCAACCTGCAGCGGACTTAAACTGATTTCTACGGGAACAAGCTCTCCGCTTTTCTTTCGTGCATATAAATCCAGCCCAACACCCATCGGACGCGCATGTGCATGTTTCGCGAATTGTTGCCGGTGTTCTGCATGACGCGATCTGACATAGTCTGGCACCAGCTGATCAATTGAGCCACCCAGTAACTCCGACTCTGTATATCCCAGCATCTTGCACCCCGATGGGTTGATTAATTGAATTTTACCACTGGAATTGGTCACAATAATCCCTTCATTCATATGATTGAAGAGAATATCAATGATCTCGCGTTTTTCCAGATTGGCCATGTTCAATTATTTACGGGGAATTGCTAAAAATAAAAAATCCCGGATATTCCGGGAAACTGGTTCATAATTAATCCTTTAGGCTTGGGTGTTGGATTTATTGGTGTTGATCCCCATCAGTGAATATAAGGGACAAACTCCAATTATGCCGGTTACAAATGGAATCAATCCAAGTAACGCCCAGATCGAGTTTTGAAATACAAGCATCATGGCAATGCTAACACCTAAGAACATACGGACCACACGGTCACTCATTCCAATATTTGATTTCATAGTCAGGAGGTTTAGTGAATCAAAAATAGATTCAACACCTCCAACTCTTAATAACGCTCGTCATTCACTAAACTGATAAAAGTCAGTCAAGGTAGAACGATTCTCCCTGCATGGGTATCAGAATGTCTTTGAAACCCATACCATGCAGGTGTTCTTTATAGGTCAATTGTGCTTCCGGTTCACCGTGAACGAGAAATAGTTTTCTGACCTTCTGCGGATCCTGACATTTTAAATAAGTCATCATCTCTTTGTAATCTCCATGTGCACTGTAGGAGTCAAGTACTGCAATCTTTGCTTTTACCGGATACATTTTACCAAAGATTTTGACCTCAGTAGCACCCTCTATGAGCTTACCGCCTAAAGAGCCGGGAGGAACATAGCCAACGATGAGTATAGTGTTGTTGGCGTTCGAAATATTGTTCTTGACATGGTGCTTTATTCTTCCTGCTTCCAGCATGCCGGAGGCTGATATGATAATACAAGGATCCTGTAGTTCATTCAATGCTTTTGACGATTCTACATCACGGATGTAAATCAACCTTTCAAAACCAAATGGATCCGGATCCTTTTTCATGTATTCAATGATCTCCGGATTAAAACTCTCTGTATGTTTTTTCATGACTTCTGTGGCAGAGATGGCCAAAGGTGAGTCTACATACACATTAATGGGAGGGAGCAGTCCGGCATTGAACAACCGGTTGAGCGCATATACAATTTCCTGGGTTCTTCCGAGACTGAAGGCAGGTATGATCAATTTGCCACAGCGCTGAACACATGTTTCTGTAACGATACCAAGAAGGTGCTTTTCTGCATCTTCAGTGGTTTCATGTAACCGGTCACCATAGGTTGATTCGGTGATGATGTATTCTGCCTGTGGAAAGGACTGTGGTGAACGGAGAATAACATCATGGTATCGCCCGATATCTCCCGAAAAAAATACTTTTTTATTTCCGTCAGGTTCTTCCAGCTGTAGGTTGACCGCAGCACTTCCCAGAATATGGCCTGAGTCGGTGAACAGTAGCTTTATATGCGGATCGATTTCAGTCCATTGATCAAGCGGTACAGGGACGAATTGTTTCAATGCTGTGTATACATCTTCTTCAGTGTATAGCGCTTTTAGTTTGCTTTGTCCCGCCTTTTCACGTTTCTTGTTGAGATAGGCGACATCGTTTTCCTGAATATGAGCACTGTCTACGAGCATGATCCTGCATAAATCCAGCGTGGCCGGTGTACAGAATACCGGTCCGGCAAATCCCTGCTTCACCAGCTGTGGGATATTTCCGGAATGGTCAATGTGTGCATGCGACAAGATCATCAGGTCAACTTCGGCAGGATTGAATCCAAAGTGCCGGTTCATTTCAGCATTATCGCCACCTTTGTTCTGAAAAAGTCCGCAATCCAGTAATATTTTCTTATTTCGTTCCGTTGTAATCAGGTGTTTGCTACCCGTTACTGTTTGGGCAGCACCGTGAAATGTAATTCTCATAGAGGTAAAAATAGGAAATATTTATGTGGCCGATATCTGAAAGTAAGATGAGAGGAAAATGGGTGAGAAGGGTAGTGGTTTTTTTCCTGACATCCTGGATGGTAATTGTGTCTTTTTCATTTTCACCGCCCCCTGCAAAGGAACAGTTGCGATGGACCCATCCAGCTCAGCTTACTGCAAATGATTTCCGTAAACCTTCTGCCGGTAGAAAAGTGAGAGTGAAAACCGGTCGCCGTTCCTGGCGGATTCTGGAAGGGTATATTTATTCAGGCATCGCTTTCAGTTATGAAGTAAAGGGCAAACAGGTGAAATATGAAGTGTATGCGTTTATGTTGCCGGATGATTCATGGCTTGCTGATCCGGAAAATCAGGCGACTCTGGAACATGAACAGGCGCATTTTAATATTACGGAGATTTATGCACGTCGCTTGCGACAGCAACTGAAACAGGTGGCTCGTTCAGAAGATGCCCGAAAGAAATATCAGCAAACGATGAAAGATCTTGCGAAAGTTCAGGCAGATTTTGATCATGATCAGGAAGGAGAAACCGGCGTTACTGATCAGTGGAAAAAGAAAATTCAGTCGGAACTGAATGAACGCGCAGCGTTTTCTTCCGCTCCGGTCATCCCTGGCCGGACTGATTAAAACAGTACTTCGGTAGCACCCAACCCATATCGGGAAGGATCAGCATCACGGAATCTGATTCCTGAATCTTTCAGTTCTTTCCGTATTTCTGATTTCAATCGCCCGTTTCCAACTCCATGAATGAACACAATACTGCGTAATTTCTTCAGAAGTGCTTTGTCCAGTTCTTTTCTGAAATGCTGCAGCTGTATTGTAATAATCTCTGCATTACTGAGCCCGGAAATATCATTGGTCAGCTCTTCAATGTGCAGGTCAATGTCATGGCCGGTTAAACCAAACTGGCGAAGATAACTTTGTTCGCTGACTGCTTTTTTCTCCGGCTTTCCTGTTTTGGCGGAATCGCTGATTCGCTTTTCTGCATTGAATTCACTTTTCAGTTTTTCGAGTAATGCCGACTGATCTTCGTTCAGAATGGCGGCTGAAGTGTAAAGCGGAATACGTTGCGTAAAGGCATATTCGGATAAGAGAAAGGGAAACCGTTGCTGGATGTCGGGAAGTGGTATCTGTACCGGCTGCCGAATGATGGGATAGGCTGTGTGTTCCTTGTCGGAATGGATGATTCCGGTGAAAAAATAACCCTCAAAATCCAAAAGGTCTTCACGACGTATTTCCTGTAGAAAAGATAGCTCATTGGATTGGACAAGCCCGGCAGCTACTCCTTTGTATTTCTTTTTATGTATGGATGTGAATGAAAATGCTACAGCCACCTCCAGTGTGTTCAGCAAATATAGTTTTACCGGACCGGTCGTGACTTTTGAATGAGCCGGTATGATCAGTAGGCTGATTTCATCCTTGATTCTGAATTGTTCCGGTTGAGGAAATGCAACCTGATTTTCAGATACTGTTGCTGTATTGACCGGCGTTGTCAATCGACTTCGTTCCAATCCTGAATCCTGAACTTTTACAATTTCTGCAGGCGTGACTTCAATAGGGAAACCATCTTCTATATCTACCACGATATTTCCCGATGGTAAAATTTCACTGATTTTTCCTTCCTGTTTCTCGTTGATGAACCGTACGTAATCGCCAACTTTATAGATCTTTTGTTGCATGTATCTGCACGTATTTTTCGGGTGAAATAAAAACGGGTGAGTTTTATTTTCCCTTGTAAAACTAACGATTTGCGCTAAAGGCAGAGTGCCTCACGAATTATAAAAAGTGTTTTTCGCAAAGAGGGTAGAGTGTGCCGTTATAATCAGACATCAGGAGATAATCACCTGTCCTCTTATTGCTTTTTGTCGCCGCAGTACCCGTATGGATGGGATTTGCCCGACCCGCTGAACAGGGAGGTTGCGTATTCGATTCCTTCCGAATACTGATTTACCAAAAGTGATGTGCAATTGATGGCGGATACAGCGTGTACCGGAGAATTACTTTCTGAAATTATCCGCCACCACAATATCTTTTGAACCCTTGGTGTATTTGTAAAATCCTTGTCCGGATTTTACACCAAGATTTCCGGAAGTCACCATGTTTACCAGCAATGGACATGGTGCATATTTGGAAGTGCCGAACCCATCGTGCAGGACACGAAGAATGCTGAGACAAGTATCGAGTCCGATGAAATCTGCCAGTTGCAGCGGTCCCATCGGATGTGCCATACCAAGTTTCATCACGGTGTCAATTTCTTCAACTCCTGCAACACCTTCAAACAATGAATAAATAGACTCATTGATCATAGGCATGAGTATCCGGTTGGCAATAAACCCCGGATAATCATTTACCTCTACCGGAACTTTGTTCAGCTTCCGTGAAATGTCGAAAATCAAGCCGGTGACTTCATCCGAAGTATTGTATCCTCGGATGACTTCTACCAGTTTCATCACAGGTACCGGATTCATGAAGTGCATACCAATGACTTTATCGCCACGTTTGGTTACAGCGGCGATTTTTGTGATGGAAATAGAGGAAGTATTTGTGGCAAGAATGCATCCCGGCTGCGTGAATTGATCCAGATCGCTGAAAATTTTCAGTTTCAGGTCAATGTTCTCTGTAGCTGCTTCTACAACAAGTTCAGCTGAAGCTACGCCGGAAGCCATATCCGTAGAGGTGGTAATTCTGGACAATGCAGCGTTTTTTTCCTCTTCGGTCAGCCCACCTTTGGAAATCTGTCGATCCATGTTCCTGGTAATCGTGTTTATCGCCTGATCAAGCGCTTCACGACGAATATCAATCATGCAAACATCAAATCCGCTTTGAGCGAAAACGTGCGCAATTCCATTTCCCATTTGGCCGGAGCCGATTACAGCAATCTTCTGCATAGTATGAGTTGTCAGGAGTGCAAAAGTAAAATAAACAGCCTATCCGGCCGGTAAAATAAAGGATTACAATATTACGTAAACTACGTAATGTAGATTCCGTATTATTGCTTCACGAAGGTGGCCCGGCCCGTTAGTCGTTTGTCGGCCGTGAATTGTACCACATAAATGCCGGGAGCTAAATCCTGAATATCCAGCGTGGTACCTGCTGACTGAGCGGCCACCTTCCCGGTATACACTGTTTTTCCATCGGCAGAGAGAATATCAATTTCAGTCCCTGCCAGCATCGGCATCTTCACAGTGATCTGATCATGTGCTGGATTCGGAAGGATTTCGGCTTGCGGTACCTCCGGAGAATGAATGCCCGTAAATGCAGAGGCTACGAAGGTTTCCCATACACCTCGTCCATAGGTGGCTACACGTATAACGCTGCTGTCAGGACCGTCGTCAACGAACATAAATTCAGTGATATTGGCAATAGAAGGAAATCCCTGGTTGTAACCGGTCCAGCTGGTGGAGAATTTGTTTTTATACCATACTCCAAATGCATTACAGGCATACAATGACTCGTCAGTTGAGTAGGGATCAAGAAAAACTTTTAGCAGGTTGATAGAGGGAAGGTTATAGGTTTCGTTTACCCATGTTTGTCCCTGATCACTGCTGCGGTATACTTTCGAACCACTGTAGATGTACAGAATATTGGTGTCGGCGGCCATCGATATGACTCCTGAATTTGTACCGAGACCGAAGGGCAGCGTGTATTGGGTAAGTGTAGGTGACCAGATCGATAAATCCTCTCCGATCCAAAACTTATTCGGTGCTTCGAGCACATAGATTTTCTGGTCCCAGTGGGAAGAGAATTCCATTGCTCTGATACCACCACTGAACGTATTCATCTGTCCCCAGATGGGTGTAGGGTCATTCAGATTGGTCGTCAGATATAGGTCTCCGTTCAAAGCTGCCATCGCATAATCTGTGTTGAGCGGAGTGAATGATAATTTCATGGAGTTCGAGGGGGAAAATGTGATCCCGAAATCAGTTTCTGCAGATGAAATGTTGAGCTGACGACGCATCCCGTTTTCATAATAGTAGACCCTGTTCTGATTGGAATAATCAAAGATGGCACGGGAAGTCCAGTCGCCACCACGATTTGTTTTCCAGATTCCTCCAAAGGAGTAGAGCTCGCCATTGTCCTGGGTTCCGATGCTGATGAGTTCCTTGCGCATCGGATCACTGGCAGCCTTGTATATTTCAGTTGCCTCGATGCCGTTGCTCCTGGGTAACCATGAATTGCCGCCGTTTATGCTTCTCCATACTCCTCCGTCATTGATGTTGTAGATTTCAGTGGGATTGTAAGGGTTGATAACAAAGTCATGCATATCGGTATGTAAAACCGCCCACCATTGTGTTAACTGATTCCATGTTTGTCCGCCATCAGTCGATTTCCAAACAACATGCGCTCCTGTATATACGATATTGGCATTCGTGGGATCCGCTACCATCGTGAAGTTGTAATTCCCCTGACCATTTCCATTGGCATCGTAACCTACCAGACTTTGCGAGGGATTATGATATACCATGGTGAACGAGTTGCCACCATCATTCGATCTGAAGATGGTACCTTCATCTTTAATCATTCCTACGTACACTACATTCGAGTCAGCCGCAGAAACTGCCAGCCGAAGCCCTTGCCCTGATCCGCCACCGGGTACCGAAATGCCATTGCTGATTAACGTCCACGTCTCACCGAAATCTTCTGATTTGTATAAAGAAGAGAAGTTTACTGCATATAACGTGCGTGTGTTGCCCGCTGGTTTCATGGCCATATCTGTGAATTGCCCTCCACTGAGTTTTACCACCCATGTTGCTCCTCCATCGTTGGTTTTATAGATACCATTGTTGGTGGCAGCCACAATAGAAAGATGATCAAGCGGATCCATCAGCAATTCAACCGCCATTAAGGTTCCCATTCCGGTGTTGGATGGCGTCCAGGTTGTTCCTGCATCGGTTGATTTGTATAGTCCAAGGCCGGTAGAATAGTAATTCGGATCTCCGGTACCGAGATACAGAATGCTGTCATTGGTAAAATCTACACATACCGAGGCACAGGCGGTAAGGGCTAAACCGTCCGTACCACATTTCTGCCAGCTTTGCGTACCGTTCTGACTGATCCAGAGTCCTCCCGATGCGCTGACAGCATAGACCTTTTGCGGATCGCTGGGATGAAATTTCATCTGACAAACACGACCGATTCCATTGATTTGTCCACTGACATTGGTCGGAAACTGAATAGGTCCTAAAGGATGCCAGGCTGCTGTGGGCTGACTGAATATATCGCCGGATGTCAAGACAATCATCAGTACAGCTATGATCGAATTGCGGAAGTTGATAGTTGTTTTTAGCATGACCGGTTAGCGTTGAATGGATTCAAGAATCTGACGACGTTGATAGGGAGTGTAAATAGTGCCATCCTCCTGTACCCAGGGCTCTGTCATAAGTTTCCAGTGTCGATATCGCTTTACTGCAAACGCCAGCTCGGTTTCATCCTTGTTTCCGGAGGTTCCGAATAGGCGTTTCAACCACCGGGAAGGATCCCTTTTCTCGTGTTCTTCTGCGTTCTTCATGCCGAGTATTTCATCTTCTTCCTTGGGCATTTCATGTTCTTCCCAGTATAAATCGAATGCCCTCACAACATCGTTGTAGTTGGAGAGTGTATCGTCCATCATCGATATCCAGTGTGGGTTTTTCCGGCACGACCTTTCACTGAAGGTTTGCTGGGCCGAAGAAGCAGTAGTGATTAAACAGACCATCGCAATGGCCGGCAGTAACGGTTTCATAGCTGCAAATTTCAGGAATACTTTTTAATCAGCGATCAAAAAGTGAACAGGAAAGTAAGAAAAACAAATAACCAGAGGCCATTTACCACGTGCCAGTAGTTACTGAATAATTCAAGTCGGACGCCTTCATATTTATTGGAAAAATACAGAAGAGACCGGACTGGGTCATTCCAGATGTCAAAGGACTTGAGCCAGAGGTAAAACATATAGATCATTCCTCCTCCGGCATGCAGGAAATGAACGGCAGAAATACCAAAAATGAAGGTTATACTTATGTCTTTTTCAAGATCAAAACCTTGTTCAATCATCGCGTTCCAAGCAAGCAGCTGGAATATTGCAAAAAGTCCTGCCATAACCATAGAACCGGTAAGACTCATTAGCATTCCTCTGTCGTTATCTTCTGAATAGTACTTCCTGACAAGTGTCAGCAAATAGGAGCTGCCGAGTAAAATAAGCGTGCTGAGCGTAAATTCACGGGGGAAACGGAAGTTTTCTACAGGTGGGTTATGGCTAACCCATATGATGAGCATTATTGCCAGTGAGAGAAAGAGCAGACTGGAACCAACCAGTCCGAAAAACAAAGTGGTGCGATAGGGGTTGGTCCGTTCTTTCTCGAGCAGATTTAACTCCTGTTCACTCCGGCGTCGTGTTTTGTCTTCTCTCATCCGTGCTTTGTACTATTCCAAATTTACGGTTTCTGTGGTTCATTTACAAGTATTGTTTTAACGCGGTTATTTGGTTTTTGTTTTAACTAAATTAGCAGAGTGATGAAATCGTACCATTTTCACTGGATGAAGTACCTGTTGGCTTATCTGGCTCCGGTCGGAACCTTGATGGGTATGATTTCCGGAGGGTGGATCGTGTGGATTCCCATTGTATTTGCTTTTGTGATAGTGCCGGCTGTTGAGCTGATCATAAAACCTGATCCTTCCAATTTGGAAGCTGCTGAGGCAGCTATACTGGCCAGAGATCCGCTGTTTGATATACTGATCTGGCTCATGGTGCCTTTTCAATGGCTGGTCGTTGTTTTGTTCCTGCATCGGGTGAATGACCCTGGACTTCCACCACTTGAGCTTGCCGGATTGATGATGGGGATGGGATTGATGTGCGGGATTATTGGGATTAATGTGGGCCATGAGTTGGGACATCGAACACACCAGGCAGAACAGTTCATGGCAAAACTGTTATTGCTGAGTTCGCTCTATATGCACTTTTTTATTGAGCATAACCGGGGCCACCATAAACGGGTCGGTACGCCTGACGATCCAGCCAGTGCACGCTATAATGAAAGCTTATTTTCGTTTTGGTACAGGTCAGTGACAGGCAGCTATTTTTCTGCCTGGAAAATTGAAAATAGGCGATTGGAGAAAAACGGTAAAAGCAGATTTTCTTTCCACAATGAGATGATTGTTTTTCACGTGATTCAACTGGGACTCCTGGTTGCAATTGGATGTACCCTGGGATGGAAGAGTCTGGTTTGTTTTCTGGCTTCGGCAGGCATCGGCATTTTGTTACTGGAGGCAGTGAATTATATCGAGCATTATGGTCTTGCCCGCCGGAAAAAAAACGATGGTTCATACGGCCGCACCATGCATTGTCATTCCTGGAATTCTGATCATGTTTTAGGTCGTGTTCTTCTGTTTGAGTTATCCCGACACAGCGACCATCATTACAAAGCCAGTAAAAAGTATCAGTTGCTGGAACATATTGATGCAAGTCCTCAAATGCCAACTGGATATCCGGGCATGATCATGCTGGCATTGATTCCGCCGTTGTGGTTTAGTATCATGAATCCGCTGATAAAGGCGGAGATGGAGAAGTTGCCGGATATTGAACTGGCGGTTTAACGCGGATCATAATTTCCTACGATTTCCTGCATCGACCAGGCTACAGGAGCTGCTGCAAACATCGGTTTTACCTCACTCCAGGTGGTTTTAAAGAGGTCTGAATTTCGGTAGTTGTCGAGATGTGTTTCGCTTTCCCAATGACTGTAGGTAATATATACATTGCTCAGTGTTGCATCGCGAAAAAGACGGAGATGACTGCAACCCTGAAAACTCCGTATGGCCGGATAGGTGGCATGAAATCTTGTCAGAAAATCTTCAACTCTTTCAGGCAGTAGCGTAAGCCTAACAATACGGGTGATCATTTAAATTCTATACGGATGTTATCATTGAGCCGGATGTTCATCAGCTTGAAGGCACTGTCTTCGTTAATGGCAATTTCAAGATAACCGGCATCATTGAACAAGGCTAGAGCTGCTCCGGGCTCTACAGTGTTGTAGTAATGGGAGATGCGGGTAATAGAATGCTGCGATTTGCGCGCAACGATTTCGAAGGATCTGCCTTTTCGCTGTGCTTCGAAGAGAGTACGGGAGATGTTGGTGACGATATTACCAAAGTCATCTATGTAGATCACTACTCCGTGTATCAATTCTTCGTCGATTGTCGGGAGAAACGCTGAGCGTTGTACAAAATGATCCGGTCGCTCTCCGAGCTCATAGAGATTGCGGCCGCTCAGCAGTGCTGCTGCTGCATCTACCATGGCAGGCAAATCAAATAAATCTCCTTTTTCTGAACGGTCTCCGATTACAACTACATCAATGGGCGGCTCATCAAAAACCAAAGAAAAGAATCCATCGTTGACGCCAATAAACATATGGCCGTCTTTCTTTATGGCTATGAGCTGCGGATCGTATTTACTTTGTCCCAGTACGCCGATGACATGCAGCGAACCCGGCGGGAAAAACCGGTAAGCGTTTCTGAAAATATAAGCTGCCTGCTGAATATTATGTCTCGCAACTTCATGCGAAATGTCAACCAGCCGCAGGTCCTGAAGACGGGCAAGCAACATTCCCTTTAAAGCGCCAACGTGATAGTCGCGGGTGCCCCAGTCGGTTGTAAACGTAACAATGGCCATTTGCGGTTCAAAAATATCCAATTTTAGAGTCGTTCGGGCAGAGAATAGTGCGCGGATAGAAGAAAATAATGATCTTTGTAGTATGCGGCCTACGAACGAGAATTCATTGGGAGAGGTGATCCGGGAGATGATGAAAAAGTATCAGCTCGAGGATGGATTATGGTCGGCACGAATCACGGAAGCCTGGGGCAGTTGTATGTTACCTGCTGTTGTGCAACGTACTAATTCGGTGTCCTATAAGAATGGTCAACTGGTGGTTCACCTCAATTCTGCAGTATTGAAACAGGAATTAACCCTGATTAAAAAAGATATTATCGCAGAGCTGAACCAGGAACTGCGGGAAGAAGTGATTTTAGAAATGATTATTTATTGATGCGCACAGGAAATAAAGGCCCGGGGTATTCATTGTACGAGAAAGTGATCATTAGTGCCTTGCTCGTCTTTTTTTTGGGGATGTTGGTTATGTTTTTTGTTGTTCCCCGGTTTCAGTAAAATCTTGTTGCTTGTAAATCAGCTGTTTATAAAAGAAAGAGCGGTAACCGAATTGGTTGCCGCTCTTTTTTGATTGTTGCAGGTGTACTCAGGGACGTTCCTGCATAGAGAAGAAAAAGTTGCCTTCATTGGCAGCATTTTCATTGCTGTCAGAACCATGCACGGCATTGGCTTCGATCGATTTAGCGTAGATCTTGCGAATAGTTCCTTCAGCAGCTTTAGCAGGGTCAGTGGCGCCGATCAGTGTACGGAAGTCTTCTACTGCATTGTCCTTTTCAAGAATGGCAGCTACGATAGGACCTGAAGACATATAGTTTACAAGGTCTTTGTAAAATGGACGCTCCTTGTGAATTTCATAGAATTTACCAGCCATCTCCGGAGTGAGGCGGGTATATTTCATGGCCACAATCTTAAAGCCGGCTTTGATAATGTGATCAAGAATACCACCGATGTATCCATTGCCAACGGCATCCGGTTTGATCATGGTGAAGGTGCGATTTGTTGTCATATGTGTAGATTATTTATTCGTCTTTTTCGGGGTGCAAAGTTAATTGGATTACTTTTGATGTTCAATCATGAAAAAGGTTTTTAGTGAGGTGCAGATCAGCGAATTGCTGAATTTGCTCAGTGAACCGAAGCGGATTGTGATCACTACGCATCATAAACCCGATGGAGATGCACTGGGGTCTTCGTTGGGGCTTCGTCGGGTACTGGAAAAGGCCGGCCATCGGGCTGAAGTGGTGGTTCCCAGTGAGTTCCCTCAGTTTTTATCGTGGATGTCCGGCGCTTCCCAGGCTGTGGATTTTATCCGCGATGGACGTAAAGCCCGGGAACTGTTGTCGGCCGCCGATCTCGTTTTTTGCCTCGATTTCAATGAGCCGTCGCGGGTTGAGCAAATGAAAAATGAGCTCGTTAAAATTACTGCGCCCATTGTCCTGATCGACCATCATCTTACACCTATGCCGGGGTTCGGGAAGCTGGTTTTCTCGTTTCCGGATCATGCTTCTACAGCAGAACTACTGGTGCATATTCTTCTCGAAGCCGGACTCGATCACTTGCTAGACCGTGAATCCGCAGAGTGTTTGTATACCGGCATCATGACCGATACCGGATCATTTCGTTTCAATTCTGTTTCTGCTGTAACACATCGGATGACTGCAAGGTTGATGGAGGAGGGGGTTCGCAATGATTGGATTCATGAAGCAATTTATGATACCAATTCATTCTGGCGGATGCGCTTTCTTGGATTTACGCTTTATGAAAAGATGGAAATTCTGGAAGATTTCAGAACAGTTGTTATTACTGCTACACAATCAGACATGGACCGTTTCAATCATCAGCCCGGCGATCTCGAGGGTATTGTAAATTACGGGTTGAGTATCTCCGGTGTGAAAGTTTCCGTGCTGATGGCTGAAAGAGACGGTCTCATCAAAATTTCGTTCCGTTCAAAAGGAACATTCTCCGTAAAAGATATTGCTGAAAAATATTTTGAAGGCGGTGGACACCGTAATGCAGCCGGAGGCCGTTCACGTTTATCATTGCAACAGGCTGTACAACGATTTAAAGAGGTGTTACCTGAATATTATGATGAACTCAATAAATAGATGGATGCGGTTTTTCGCTGCAGGATGTATGGTACTCTTGGTTGCCTGTCATCAGAACAGCAACCGTGAGAAATATCCTGCAACCACTCCTTCAGCTGCCGAAAAAGAAGAGCTGAAAGAAGCACTGATTCATCAGAACCGTCAACTGATCCGCGAGGAAATTGAGCACATCGATGCCTACGCCGACAGGCATGGCTTGTCACTGGATACAACTTCTACCGGACTCCGTTATATGATGATTGAACGGACCAATGGAAAGCCGGTTAAACTGATGAATGAAGTAACGATCTCCTATAAAGCGGAATTGCTGGATGGGAAATTCTGCTATTCAAGCGACAGCACCGGCAGTTTAAGCTTCGTGGTAGGGCAGTCCAATCAGCCTTCTGGTCTACAGGAAGGATTATTACTGATGAAAGAAGGTGAGAAAGCATTTATGATTGTACCTTCCTATTTGGCATATGGTGTAACCGGTGATGGTGTATGTGTGCCCGGTAGTTCAAGTGTGGTGTATACGGTTAAACTGGATAAAGTAAGAGATTAATAAAAAATGAGATCATACCGGGTTTGGTGGATTTTACTGTTTGCAGTAGGGCTCGGAGCAGCCTGTAACAGTAACAAATTTGAAAAGACCGGAGATGGACTTCTATACAGGTTCATCGAGCGGAAAAACGGCCGGCGCGCAGCCATGGGTGAATTATTACAACTTCACCTTTGTTATCGCGATGCAAAAGGGAAAGTGTTGTTTGATTCAAAAAAGCTGGGCACTGAATTTATCGTGCAGGTGGTTCCGCCAACTTTCATCGGTGGACTGGAAGGTGGATTCGCCATGATGGGAGAAGGTGATTCAGCTGTTTTCAGTATTCCTGCTGATTCTGTTTTTGAAAAAACGTTTCACGAAACATTACCGCCATCGGTGAATAAAGGTGATTATTTATCCTTTGAGGTCCGGCTTGAAAAAATCATGAATCCGGAAGAATACAGAAACCGCCTGGATAGTGTACCGAAAAAAGTAAGCGAAATTGAACTCCATAGCATAGAGGCATATCTCGCCGAGAATTCCATGAACGTGCAACCATCTCGTCCGGGAGTTTATGCTGTCGAATTGAGAAAAGGAAACGGCGCGATTCCGGTTCCCGGCGATTCCGTGGAAATTAAATACCGGGGTTCTTTTCTGAGCGGTGAGGTGTTTGATTCCAGTAAGGATAAAAATCTGAAATATGTTTTAGGAGATGGATTACGATTACCGGCCTGGGAAGAAACCATTGCAGCAATGAAAGAAGGAGGGATGGTGCGACTTGTCTTGTCCAGTGATAATGCCTTCGGTAAAGACGGATTTGGCCCTGTTCCTCCTGCCACAACTGTGATTTATGACATTGAACTCATCAAAGTAAAGAAGACTGCAAGCTGATAGGCTCCTGAAGAACCAACAACCGCTGAAAAGTAAAAAGCCCCTGCAATGCAGAGGCTTTTTTTGTTAACCCAAGAAGATGATTATTTCTTCTTGGCAGCTTTTTTAGTAGCTTTTTTTGCCCCTTTTTTAGCAGCTTTCTTCGGAGCAGCTTTTTTAGTAGCTTTCTTCGGAGCAGCTTTTTTGGTTGCTTTCTTAGCAGCTTTTTTAGCGCCTTTTTTCGCAGCTTTCTTAGTCGCTTTCTTAGCAGACTTTTTAGTTGCTTTTTTAGCAGCTTTTTTAGCTTTCTTAGGAGCAGCCATAGCTTCAACGTTAGTCATTTTGAAGCCGATTACTCGTGTTGCACCAGCAGCAGTAGCAGTAGTGCCTTTCTTCATTTCCATGTTCTGTTTCATGTTAGTTGTGTTTTGAATTGGGTTAACGATTATTTGTTGTGGTTTATACTGTCATTTATTTTTTTTTGTTACATTTTCTGTAACCTTTTTTCAATGGACACTTTTCACGCAACAACTTCTCATTAATTCCGGCAACACGGTGAACAGGTTTTTTTCATTGAGTTCAGGTTAGTGATGTAACGATTTTATCAAGGTTATACTTTCCTGCTTTCAGGTTTTCATGAATCTGTTTGAAAGCATTAATAGTATAATTAACATCTTCCAGTGTATGCACTGCGGTTGGAATCAGTCGCAGCATAATTACACCTTTAGGAACTACAGGATACACAACCATTGAACAGAAGATATCGAAGTTCTCACGAAGATCAAGAATCAGATTAGTTGCTTCAGGAATTGTTCCGTTCAGGTAAACAGGAGTCACCGGTGAATTGGTGTTTCCGATTTCGAAGCCTGCATCTTTCAATCCGGTTTGAAGCGCATTGGTAATTTTCCAGAGATTATCTTTTAACTCAGGACGTGTACGCAGTAACTCCAGACGCTTTAAGGCGCCTACCACCAATGGCATTGGCAGCGACTTGGCGAAAATCTGCGAACGCATATTATAGCGGAGAAACTCCACTACCTGTTCTTCACTGCTGATAAATGCACCAATCAGCGCCATCGATTTGGCAAAGGTGCCAAAATAAATGTCAATTCCATCCTGACAGCCCTGATGTTCTCCGGTTCCGGCTCCGGTTTTACCCATCGTGCCGAATCCGTGTGCATCATCAACAAACAAACGGAAGTTGAATTTCTTTTTGAGTTCGGTAATCTCTTTCAGTTTTCCCTGATCACCCGACATGCCAAATACACCTTCTGTAATAACGAGTATTCCGCCATTGGTTTGTTCTACCAGTTTTGTAGCACGCTCCAGCTGCTTTTGAAGGTTGTCAATGTCGTTGTGCGGATAAACAAAACGCTTACCCATATGTAAACGCAAGCCATCTATAATACAGGCATGCGCTTCCGAATCATATACTATTACATCATGGCGGTCTACCAGGCTGTCAATGGCACTGACCATGCCCTGATATCCGAAATTCAAAAGAATGGTGTCTTCTTTTGACATGAATTTGGATAGCTCAGCTTCCAGTTGCTCATGTTGATTGGAGTTTCCCGACATCATGCGGGCTCCCATCGGCAAGGCCAGACCAAACTGTGCGCAGGCATCAGCATCGGCTTTGCGGACTTCAGGATGGTTTGCAAGTCCTAAGTAATTGTTAAGGCTCCAAACCAGCTTTTCCTTTCCGCGGAAAATCATCTTGTTTGAAATGTCGCCTTCTAATTTTGGGAAGGTAAAGTAACCATGTGCATCCTTCGCGTGCATCCCCAACGGACCTCGGTTCTTTCGGATCTTTTCGAAGATATCTGTCATTTTCTTATTTATACTTTTTTTCTTTGGCTAACGTTGTAGTATTTCCGCCACAGAATGCGACCGAAATATCAACACAAAAATAAAACTAAAATCATTAGCAATCACAATGTTTTCAACATGCATTTGTTAATCATGTAGTTTCGCAGACTACAAATCAGTACATTTGCATTCACAAAATCAACAATGAAAAAATTATTATTCGTTATTCTTCCGCTCCTGATATTTTCTTCCTGCAGCAAATTTCAGCGTATTTCCAAAAGTTCCGACATGGAAGCGAAGTACAATGCAGCAGTAAAATATTATGAGAAGAAAGATTATTTTCATGCCTATCAGTTGTTCGAAGAACTGATCAGCGTGTACCGCGGAACCTCGAAAGCGGAGATGTCATACTATTATTATACGTATTGTACATATTATATAGATGACTTCACGCTGGCGGCATATCACTTCAATAATTTTGTGCAGAGTTATCCCAACAGCCCGCATGCGGAAGAAATGCAGTATATGTTTGCTTACTGCTTTTACCTGGACTCACCTGTTTCCAGCCTTGACCAAACCAGTACCATCGATGCGATCGAGAAGTTCCAGTTGTTCGTAAACAAGTATCCGAATAGTCCCAAAGTGGCAGAAGCCAATGAAAAGATGGATGGCCTCCGGAAAAAACTTGAACAAAAGGCTTTTGATAACGCACGCCTATATTATAAGATGGAAAATTATAAAGCAGCTACCGTTGCTTTTGCCAATCTGCTGAAAGATTATCCCAGTACTATATATAAAGAGGAGTCGATGTATATGAGCCTGCGGGCCTCTTATTTATATGCAAAAAACTCGGTGGAGATGAAAAAAGCGGAACGTTTCCGCCAAACTGTCGAAGAGTATCTGAAATTTGTAGATAATTTCCCGCAAAGTCGGTATCTTCGCGACGCTGAAAGGATCTATGATGCTGCTCAGCAGGAATTGAAACCCGGTGTTGCTGCCGGAAGCTGATTCCTTCATTCGGCGATAAATTCATATTAAATTAGTGTAAATGGCTAATTATAAGTCTTCTACAAACACAACTGTTACCCGCGACCTCATTAATTTTGAGGAGAAAACCAGCAATATCTACGAAAGTATTGTGGTGCTGGCGAAGCGCGCTAATCATATCTCAGCGGATATGAAGGAGGAACTCAATGAGAAATTGTCGGAGTTTGCCAGTATGACAGATAACCTGGAAGAAGTATTTGAAAACAGGGAGCAAATCGAAATTTCCAAACATTACGAAAAACTCCCGAAACCTACCCTTATCGCTGTTCAGGAGTTCCTCGATGGTAAAATTTATTACCGGAACCCCGCTAACGATAAATAATTCCGGTCCTCATGCGACTGTCCGGAAAGAAAATCCTCCTCGGAATTACCGGAAGTATTGCTGCCTATAAATCGGCCCCGCTTTGTCGTTTACTGAAAGCCGAAGGTGCTGAAATTCAGGTTGTTATGACCAATTCAGCCACAGGTTTTATTACCCCTTTAACCCTTTCTGTTCTTTCCGGAAATCCCGTTTATACGGAGATGATTTCCGAAGAAAAGACCTGGAACAATCATGTCGCCCTTGGACTTTGGGCTGACCTTTTTCTGGTCGCTCCGGCTTCCGCGAACACCATCTCTGCTTTCTCCAACGGGACCTGCGATAACCTGCTGCAGGCTGTGTTCCTGTCGGCCAGATGTCCTGTTTTAATAGCCCCGGCAATGGACCATGATATGTTTCTCCACCACGCGACACAGGAAAATTTGGCCTTGCTGAAGGAACGCGGAATCCGTATTGCCGGACCCGCCTCCGGTTCGCTGGCTTCGGGTTTGGTAGGTGAGGGACGTATGCTCGAACCGGATGAGTTGCTGGAGGAAGTTTTATCTTTCTTCTATCCGGATCAACCTCTAAAGGGGAAGAAGGTGTTGGTCAATGCCGGACCTACCCGCGAAGCGATTGATCCCGTACGTTATATAACGAATCATTCTACCGGGAAAATGGGTGTCGCTGTGGCCACAGCATTGCTGCAAGCCGGGGCTGAAGTTCACCTCGTACTGGGTCCTGTTTCAGTGCCCGTCCCACCGGGAATTGCAGTAACGAGTGTTGTGACAGCAGAAGATATGATGCGGGAATGCGCACGTTTGTTTCCATCGATGGATGGCGCTATTCTTTCCGCTGCAGTCGCTGATTATAAACCAGCAATTGCTGCGGATCAGAAAATAAAAAAGAACGATCAGCAATGGTCCCTGCCCATGGAAAAAACAGGAGATGTTTTGCAGGCTTTGGGAAAAATGAAAAAGCCCGGACAGCTATTGGTGGGTTTTGCACTGGAAACGAATAACGAAATGGCCAATGCCCAAATTAAGCTGGAAAAGAAAAACCTCGATTTTATCGTCCTTAATTCCCTGCAGGATGCCGGTGCAGGATTTGGTACCGACACCAATAAAATTACCCTTCTTTTCAGAAATAATACTTCAGTGGAAATCCCGTTAATGTCGAAACAAAAAGCTGCCGAAGAAATCGTGAAATCATTTATACATTTGACACATGCGTAAACTCTCTCTATTATCCGTTTTTATGTTGGCCCTGATCTTTCAGGCAGGCGCACAGGAACTGAACTGTACGGTTAGTGTCATCTCCCCCCGTATCCAATCGTCGGATAAACGCATCTTTACGACACTGCAGACGTCTATCATGGAGTTTATAAACAACACCAAATGGACGCAGGATAAATTCAAAAATGAAGAAAAAATAGAGTGTAGTATACAGATCGAAATTGTGGAGCGCGTAAGTACGGATGAGTTTAAAGGAACGATCCAGGTTAGTGCACGTCGCCCCGTTTATGGTACTTCTTATAATTCACCCTTGCTGAATTACAAGGATGATGATTTTAACTTCCGTTACGTAGAGTATCAGCCGCTGGAATATAACGATGGTCAGGTGAATCCAAATCTTGTTATGGTACTTGCGTATTATGCATATACGATTATCGGTTTTGATTACGATTCCTATTCTCCACTCGGAGGCTCACAATTTTTCGCGAAAGCACAGGCAATTGTAGCTAACAGTGCCAATGCCCCAGAACCCGGCTGGAAAGCGTTTGAAGGCCTTCGAAACCGTTACTGGCTGATGGAAAATATCAATAATCCGATCTATAAACCCATCCGTCAGTTCTATTATGATATGCACCGAAAAGGTCTGGATATGATGAGCAAGAAACAGGATGAGTCGGTTCGGGCAATAGCATCCAGCCTCGAAAAACTGCGCAGAGTACACAATGATAAACCTTTGTCGGTGTTCATGAAAACGCTGTTCGACGCAAAATCCGATGAAATGGTGAACCTTTTTTCGGGTGCTCCGGCCGATGTGAAATCGACCGCTAAACAAACGCTCAGCGATATCGATCCGATCAATACGACCAAGTATCAGAAGATTACCGGCGGTTGATTTCTTTTTTTTGACGAAGAAGCTTTATTCACGATTTTCGTAGAGTGAAAATGTTATGCTGAAGCGATTACAGGTTAAAAATTATATCCTCATCGATGAACTCGATATCAGCCTTGATAAAGGGTTGAGCATTATTACCGGTGAAACCGGTGCCGGAAAGTCCATTATCCTCGGCGCACTGGGCATGATGCTCGGTCAGCGGGCTGATGCCGGACTCCTCCTCAATAAGGAAAGGAAATGCATCATCGAAGGTACTTTTGATGTCTCTTCTTACGACCTCGAACCTTTTTTTCTCGAAAATGAACTCGATTTTGAAAGAGAATCTATCATCCGCCGGGAGATCAACAGCGACGGTAAATCGCGGGCGTTTATCAATGATACACCAGTAAATATCTCAACGCTCAAAGACCTTGCTTCCCGGTTGGTGGACATCCATAGCCAGCACGAAACTTTGTTGTTGTCGAACAGCCGCTTTCAGTTGAATGTTGTAGATGCCTACGCCGGAAATGTGAAACAGCTGCAGGCGTTCAAGGAGTTGTATAAGTCTTATAAATCGCTGAAGCTGGAACTCGACGAACTCATCGAAGCCGAGAGTAAAAGCCGCAGCGATCTCGATTATTTCCGCTTTCAGTTCAATGAACTCTCTTCACTCAGTCTGAAAGAAGGCGAACAGGAGGCGATGGAGCAGGAGCAGGAACGCCTCGAACATGCGGAGGAAATCCTCTCTCAGCTGGGAAAAGCAACCGGTGCCATCTATGGTGCTGATGATAATCTCGTTGCACAGATGCAGACCTTGCAGCAGGTGATTGCCGGACTCAAAAAATACGATGAGCTGTACGCGACCCAGGCCAACCGGATTCAGTCGCTGATCATCGAATTGAAGGATGTACACGAAGAACTGAGCGCTGCTGCCGATCATCTGCAGGTGGATCCCAACCGCCTTGAACAAATCAACGACCGGCTGAGTGCCATCTATAACCTGCAGAAAAAGCATCGTCTTTCATCCGTGGCCGAATTGATTTTGCTGCAGGATGAACTCGACGCGAAAATTCAGAATATCGGTTCACTGGAAGACCGGATTGCAGAAAAAACAAAGCACCTGGAACAGTGCAGAAAAGAACTGCTGAAAGCCGGTGAAACACTCTCTGCAACTCGTCGCGATGCTATTCCTGGGATCGAGAAAACCATCACCAAACAACTCGCTTCCCTGGCTATGCCGCATGCGGTATTGCGCATTGCGATGCTGGAGGAGAAGGATGAGCAATGGTCGGCAGATGGAATGGAGAAAGTGCAGTTCCTCTTCTCCGCCAACAAGGGAATGGATTATAAAGAACTCTCGAAGGTTGCTTCCGGTGGAGAGATGTCAAGGTTGATGTTGTGCATCAAATCACTGATGGCCGGACTTACCGCGATGCCAACCATTATTTTTGATGAGATCGATACAGGTATCTCCGGCGAAACAGCTGCCAAAGTTGGAGCCATCATGAAAGAGATGGCCCGTAAACATCAGGTGATCGCGATTACCCATCTACCGCAGATGGCGTCGAAGGGCGATGCACATTTCCTCGTGTACAAGGAAACGAAGAAAGGAACTACACGCTCCTTCCTGCGTCCCCTCAACGATGATGAACGCATTCAGGAAATCGCACGGATGCTGTCCGGAGAAGAACTGACTGCTGCAGCCCTTGAAAATGCCCGTGAACTTCTTGGGCAATAAGCAGAAAATCAGAAGTTTATATCTGTTGTGCCTATACTTGACAGAAAGCATTATTTTTGAACCCTAAATCAACCTATATGTCCAATTCACTGCTGAAAGGAAAAAGAGGAATCATCTTCGGTGCTCTTGATCCGAATTCAATCGCCTGGAAAGTTGCTGCTCGTGCGCATGAAGAAGGAGCTACCTTCACATTGACCAATGCTCCCGTGGCATTAAGAATGGGTGCCATCAACCAACTGGCCGAACAATGCAATGCAAAGGTGATTGGCGCAGATGCAACGTCTAACGCAGATCTCGAAAATCTTTTTACTGAGTCGATGAATGTGCTCGGCGGTAAGGTCGATTTTGTGCTGCATTCGATCGGTATGTCGCCGAATGTCCGTAAAGGAAGAGCGTATACCGATCTCGACTATGAATTTTATCACAAGACGCTCGATATTTCTGCAATGTCCCTGCATCGTGTCTTGCAATCGGCAATGAAGCTCGATGCGATCAGTGAGTGGGGGAGTGTGGTAGCGCTTACATATATCGCTGCTCAGCGTGTATTCCCGGATTATAACGATATGGCCGATGCGAAGTCAACACTCGAGTCGATTGCCCGCTCTTTCGGATATCATTACGGTAAGGCCCGCAAAGTGCGTATCAATACCATTTCTCAGTCGCCTACCAAAACGACAGCAGGACAGGGTGTGAAAGGATTCGATTCCTTCTACAACTACGCTGATGCGATCTCTCCGCTGGGCAATGCTTCCGCAGAAGCCTGTGCAGATTATTGCCTGACTCTTTTCTCCGATTTCACCCGTCACGTCACCATGCAGAACCTCTTCCACGATGGCGGTTTCTCTTATACCGGCGTTTCAAGAGAGGTGATGGATAAATTCAGTTCCTGAAAATCGAATAACGATAAATGAAACGAGGCTGCCCGATTGAGCAGCCTCGTTTGTTTTTTAAAGCTATTACGTCACGCCTGTATAAAAACAGGAGCGATTAATGCTTTAGAAATCTGGAGCTGGTAATAAAATACGAAATCTGATTGGTACACTGGTAATTCGTTTCTGCTTCTTTGCGTTTTCGCGCCTCTGCGAGAACCTTTGTATTCAATTAAGGAACGCGGATGAAGCGGATTATGCAGATCCGCCGTACGGTGTATCGCAGATTGATTATCGGTCCATGCAGGTCGCGACCTGCCACTACCATTTTTGTTCCTCTCGCTCCACAAACATCCTGAACGGGAAACCCCTCTTCAGCTGGAAATATAGATCCATGCAGGTCGCGACCTGCCACTACCATTTTGTTCCTCTCGCTCAAAGAGCGATAGACTCCACTTCAACACTATAACTCCCGTCGGCTTTGCTGCGGGATTAACAGTTTAACTCTGTAGCTCTGCAACTCTGCAACTCTGCAACTCTGCAACTCTGCAACTCTCCTTACTCGTCTCCCGAAATAAATCCGCCAAGCAATCCGCCCAATCCGCGCGATTCTTCACGTCCTCCGCCTACACGGGAAGCGGCAACAATACGGTCTGCGAGACGTGAGAACGGTACACTCTGCAGATATACGAGTCCCGGACCGGTCAGATGAGCATAGAAGAGCCCTTCACCACCAAAGAGGGAGTTTTTAAATCCGCCGATGAATTTGATATCGTAATTCACACTGGGCTCAAATGCCACCAGACATCCGGTATCTACCCGCAGGGTTTCTCCTGCCGCCAGTTGTTTCTTCAGGATCGTTCCACCGGCATGTATGAAACAGTTGCCATCACCACTGAGTTCCTGCAATATAAATCCTTCACCTCCGAACAAGCCCGCACCAATACGCTTGGTGAACGCCAGATTGATTTCAATACCCTGCGCTGCGCAGAGGAAACCATCTTTCTGGCAGAGGAAACGTCCGCCGAACTGAGCCGGATTGATCGGAATGATTTTACCCGGGTACGGAGCCGCAAACGCCATTTTACGTTTTTGAGAGCCGTTATTGGTAAAGGTGGTGATGAAGAAACTCTCACCCGTAATCATCCGCTTCAGGCCTTTCAACAGACCGCCACCGGTGCCGGTTTGCATTTCAATATCATTCTCCATGTATAGCATGGCGCCGGCTTCCGCACGTACTGCTTCCTGCGGATCCATTTCAACTTCCACTACCTGGATGTCGTCGCCAATGATCTGATAATCGATTTCGTGTGCCATAGTTGTTTTTTAATGGTTGCAAATGTACTATTTCAGCAGCCTGAAACAGGGGGCAAAGATGCACCGAAATCTTGTTTCGGTATATAAAATTCTGCCGAAGTGTGGGAGGGAAGCGACGGATTGTCGGTTTTATGGAATGTAAACCCGGCAATACTTGCCAACCGCTTGCGTTCTTTGTACATTAGCAACATGGGGATGAAAAAAATCTGTTTATTGGCAGGACTGCTGCTCGGCATGGCAACTTTGGAAAACGTGCAGGCGCAATCGCTCAAACAGGATACTTTGTTTGTTCCCGATCAGTTGCGTCAGTATCAGTTCCAGCTCGAGCAGGAAGTGGATAAAATCGATGACCTGCGGTACGATAAAACCGGTGAACCCATCAAGGGAACGCTTTCTCCCGATAAAAAACGGGTGGTGATGGACAATTATAAAAAAGGCCAGCGCGTAAAATTTACCGTCACCTATCCCGACGGCCGCAGCGAAGAACTCACTAAAAGTCCCTGCTATATCGATCCCGTGACCTGGGAACTTTGAGGTTTTATCTGAATTTAGGTTCACACGAAGTAAGATTCAGTACAACATGATTTAAATATATTTTCTTCTAACTCCCCCAGCCGAATCCATGAAAAACTCATTTTGAATCCTGTATTTCTCTACCTTTGATTCATGACCTTCTTTCGTTACTTGTTTTTATTGATGGTGATTGCGCCGGGAGGATTGATGGCGCAATACAACGGTAATTACTGGTGTTTTGGGGATAGTGTTATGATAAATTGGAGTAACCCTAACAACCCTGTAATTGGGGCTTCTTCTTTTGATTTCCGAAACGGATCATCAAGTATTGCTGATTCTAACGGCATACTTTTATATACAGGTTATAATTACAATGTTCAACCAGTCAGACCCTCGGTTTGGAACAAATATAATAATGATATAAATGATTCAATACGGATCAAAGGTGGCCTTTGGTATCATGCCAGTTTATTTGTACCTGATCCTGGAAATGATTCAATTATTTATTTATTTACAATTGGTGTTACTCAAGCTGAACAGTACGGTCTATACTACTCCAAAATCAACTATAAAGCGAACAATGATTCAGGAATAGTCATTCAGAAAAATGTGCAGCTCAATAATTTTCCGGCATTTGACGCCCTCATGGCTGTACGGCATGGGAACGGACGGGATTGGTGGTTGATTTTTCAGAGATGGTATACCAATAATACGGCAACATCAGCTTTTTACCTTTATTATATTTCTGACACAGGAATCAGTGGCCCAAGTATTCAAAACACAGGATCTCTTAGAAGGTGTAATGGCGGACAATTAGTATTCTCGTCCAATGCCGATAAATTCGCTCAGGTAAGTATTCGTGGTATGATCGAACTATACACCTTCGATCGTTGTACAGGCACGATTACTTCAACAATATCTATTGAACAAGAACCTGCTGTTGCTCCTTACCCGCATTGGTATGCCAGTTGTGCTTTTTCACCGGATGATTCAAAGTTATATGTAGCAGAATACTCGCAAACCAGTTCACCATCTTATTTATGGCAGTTTGATTTAATGTCTGCGAATATACCCGCGAGCAAAACTGTGATTGACTCATTCGTTGATCCTGATATGGGAATAGCGCAACTTCGCTTGGCTCCCGATAATAAAATATATTTATCCGCCTCAGATGAAGGTTTTCCATGGCCTTACCCAGATACCATCACTGCATTCACCACCATCAACAACAACCTCAGTGTCATCAACTACCCGGATAGCCTGGGAGCTGCCTGCGACTTTCAACCGTTCAGTTTTAATTTAGGAGCGGGTAGAACCTACTACGGCCTCCCCAATAACCCCGATTATGAGCTGGGCGCCTGGGTGGGGAGTCCCTGTGATACGTTATCTGTGGGCCTCACCCTCGGCCCCGCAGAGGAGAAGGGAGCCTGGATGCAGGCATGGTATAACCACGAATGGAACATGATTCACGTGAATGCGGCGCAGTTGAAAGGAAAGAAAGGGATGCTGCGGTTACTTGATATCGAAGGCAGAATCGTTTTCGAAAAACCGGCGGAGGTGTTAGCGGGAGGGTATTATACGACGGAGATTTATATGAATGAAATTTCGGATGGGGTTTATGTTGTCAATCTCATTACTGACAAGGAAACATTATCGTTCAAGACTGGGAAATTTTAGTTACTGGATCATCTTTCGTTTTAAACGCGGTGAGCGCGGCGGTTACGCGGTGAGCGCAACGAAATGAAATCCCGGCCCTCAGCATATCCGGTTTTTTGAGTGAAGGTAGTGGCGGAAAAGTTCGAGGGTAGCTCCGAATGAAATGAGGAGATCCCCCGAGAACCCGCCACGGACAAGCTCAAAAAATTCCGCGAAAGCGGAAAGGATATGGTGCAGGCCTTGATCTTTTTGGTTACCCTGAAGCAGAACGAAGTACGCTTCAGGGTAACTGGGGGTTTGGGGGCAAAGCCCCCTTGGTATGCCCAAGAATGAAGAATGATTCACATGAATGCGGCGCAGTTGATAGGAAAGAAAGGGGTGTTGCGGTTGCTGGATATCGAAGGCAGAATCGTTTTCGAAAAACCGGCGGAGGTGTTGGCAGGCGGTTATTATACGACGGAGATTTATATGAATGAAATTTTGGATGGGGTTTATGTTGTCAATCTCATTACTGACAAGGAAACATTATCGTTCAAGACTGGGAAATTTTAGTTACTGGATCATCTTTCGTTTTAAACGCGGTGAGCGCGGCGGTTACGCGGTGAGCGCAACGAAATGAAATCCCGGCCCTCAGCATATCCGGTTTTTTGAGTGAAGGTAGTGGCGGAAAAGTTCGAGGGTAGCTCCGAATGAAATGAGGAGATCCCCCGAGAACCCGCCACGGACAAGCTCAAAAAATTCCGCGAAAGCGGAAAGGATATGATGCAGGCCTTGATCTTTTTGGTTACTTTTTCTATCAAGAGAAAAAGTGACTGGGGGTTTGGGGGCAAAGCCCCCTTGGTATGCCCAAGAATGAAGAATGATTCACATGAATGCGGCGCAGTTGAAGGGAAGGAAAGGAATGTTGAGGTTATTTGATATCGAAGGCAGAATAGTTTTCGAAAAACCAGCGGAGGTGGTGGCAGGCGGTTATTATACGACGGAGATTTATATGAATGAGATGGCTACTGGTGTGTACATTGTGCAGCTTGTTACGGAGAAAGAGACGTTGTCGTTTAAGACTAGTAAATTCTAGTTACAGGATCATCTTTCGTTTTAAACGCGGTGAGCGCGGCGGTTACGCGGTGAGCGCAACGAAATGAAATCCCGGCCCTCAGCATATCCGGTTTTTTGAGTGAAGGTAGTGGCGGAAAAGTTCGAGGGTAGCTCCGAATGAAATGAGGAGATCCCCCGAGAACCCGCCACGGACAAGCTCAAAAAATTCCGCGAAAGCGGAAAGGATATGGTGCAGGCCTTGATCTTTTTGGTTACTTTTTCTATCAAGAGAAAAAGTAACCAGGGGTTAAAGGGGACAGCGTCCCCTTGGAGTGTTTACAAATGGAGAATGCTGAACGCAGTGAAAAGATTTGCAGAATTTTGAAAGCGGGGTTTATATGGTCAACCTGGTCACGGATCGGGAGACGTTGTCGTTTAAGACGATGAAATTCTAGTTACAGGAGCATTTGTCGGTTTAAACGCAGCGAAAACGGCGACTCGCAACGGACGCAGGGAAATCTTCATAACATTAAAAACATTTTAACCATTTAACATTTTAACTCCCGCCTTGCGGGATATAACACTTATAACACTTATAACATTTAAAACATTTATAACATTTATAACAAAAAAAAACGTCCATCCGCAAAGGCGGATGGACGTTTTTTTTAACAGTTATACTTGATTTTTACAACCCCATTATCTGTTTATCCTTCGGATATTTCACCTTGAAGGTTAAACGTTTTTTGGTGGTTTCTCCGGCAGGTATTTGCATCTTCCATTTTACTTCGCCTGTTTCGCTATTGTATTCGGCACCGCTGAGTTCGTCGATTTTTACTTCGATGTCTTTCTGCATGCTTACCGGTACCTGATCAAGAAGGATGAGCGAGATGGCTTCTTTCTTGCCGTTTTTAACAGTGATGTCGTAACTCAGATTCCGTTCTTTGTTTCCGCCGAAGAGTTTGTTTCCGCTGAGGTCTTTGAGTTTTTCGCGTTTTACAACAATGCGTTTGTCGCGGCCCAGGGATATTTCAAGCGTGTCATTGGATTCAGCAGGGTTGATATACGATTCTCCAACATAGGCACCGTCGAAGTAAATGTTGGCACCGCCGGGCGATAAACTGAGGTCTTCCCAGCCGGTGATTTTCGCAGTGAGGAAGGCATCTGCATCGAGTTTGGGTATAGCCACATAGTTATATTCGGCCTGCAGGTTGTATTTCTGTATTTCTACCTGGTATTCCTGTCCATCGGATGGAATGGTGTAGGGCGTCATGATGTCGAAGGAGGAGTTGAGCGCATTCTGGCTTACGTTGACTTCGATGGCTTTCATGGCCACCTTTGCATCTTCTTCCCGGTCCCTTGCTCCGGCGGCAAGAGTTTGTTCTTGCATGACAGGAGCGGCCATCGGAACGGCACCTTGTTTACCGTATAAGGCCACAGGCATGTAGTAGTTGAGCATCCAGGGGTATAAAACCGGGCGATCATTGCCAATGGAGGGATTGCCGGTGCTCAGACTGAGTTTTACCTGGTTCCAGTCTTCGCCGCTGCTTTGATTGACCTTGGCTTTGTAAACAAGCTCAAAGGGGCTGTTAACGTCTTTCGCTTTGAGATCATAAAACGCATACCAGCTTACATTGGATTGGATTACATAACTGAAATCAAATCCTGCCATGCCACGCGCTCCCGCATTTACTTTTACAATGATATTACCGGTGGGCTGATCGTTTTTGGCTCGCAGTGTATTGAGTTGTTGCTGCAGCTTACCAACCTGCTCGTTGAGCTTTTTCTCTTTTTGTTGTTCTTCGAGCTGGTCTTGCTTGAGTTCTCCCATCTTCTTGATAAAATAGTCCACCATGGGCTCCAGTTCATCGGCCAGCACACCGTTGTTGGCACCACCGATGCTTTTGTTGGCGGTCAGCAGACTTTGTGTTTCAGTGAGCACCGCGATTTTATTTCTGACCTGTTGTAAACGGAGGGTGAGGGAGTCGAGGTCTCCTTCAAGACGCTGTACTTCTTTGGATTTCTTTTTTTCTTTGAGATAGTTGGTCTGGAAAGTGACGGATAAAATGGTGGCATCGCCGGTGCCTTTGAGCATGATGCTTTGTGGATTGATGTAGGGGGAAAGTCCGTCGAAAACGACTTCCTGAATGCCCGGATTAAGGGTGGCTTTGGCGGTCCTGCTGACCATCGCCCCGTTTTGATAAATGCGTACGTCTTTGATGTCGGCATTGCTGACCCATACCGGGTCCTGGGCAAGGAGGGGGAGCTGCAACAGGCAAAATGCTGCGAGCATCCGGGCGAATTTTTTCATAGAATTTTCTGATTATGCATGCACAGGATGCATCAACGAAGATATTCCATAATTCAGTATCACCCGTTCAGATTATTTTCATCTGGCGACTTTTTCACAATTGGATGACCTTGGTGCCGAATCCGGTATTTTTGCCCCATGTACCTGAGTCGCCTCACCTTGTTTAACTTTAAGAACTACGCAGAAGCAGAGTATAACTTCGGCGCCGGGGCGAATGCGTTTACGGGGAATAACGGTTCGGGGAAGACCAATATCCTGGATGCCATCCATTATCTCTGCCTGTGTAAAAGCTATTTCAACGCGACGGATACCCATTCGGTGAAACACGGGGAGTCGTTTTTTTCAATCAGCGGTTCTTTCGATATGGAGGATACCACGGAGGAGATTGTGGTACTGGTGAAAACCGGACAGAAAAAGAGCGTGAAACGGAACCAGAAGGAGTATCAGCGCCTCGGCGACCATGTGGGACTCCTGCCAGTGGTGATGGAAGCTCCGGTAGATCAGGAACTGATCATCGGAGGCAGCGAGGAACGCCGGAAATTAATGGACGCCATCATTTGTCAATACGATCATGCATATCTCGACGATCTGGTGGCCTATAACCGGGTGCTGCAGCAACGGAATGCCTTGGTAAAGCAGTCGGCAAAGGGAGGATTTGCGGATCCCGGACTCTGGCAGGTATGGGATGAACAACTGGCTTTATACGGTCACAGGGTGTTTGATGCACGGACCCGTTTCATGGAGCAGTTTTTACCGTTATTCAGCTCTTCATATCAGTATCTCACGGGCGAAAACGAAGTTGCAGCTATCAGCTACAACAGCCAACTGGCGGAGGAGCGGCTGGAAAATATTCTGACCCGGAATCTGCAAAAGGACTTGGCTTTACAGTACACGTCGTCCGGTATTCACCGCGATGATCTGGTGCTGACCCTGAATGGTCATCCGGTAAAACGTATTGGCTCGCAGGGACAACAGAAATCGGTCATTCTCGCGCTCAAACTGGCGCAGTTTCACATCATCCGCGAAGCGAAGGGCATCAAGCCGATCCTGATGCTGGATGATATTTTCGATAAACTGGATCTGCAACGGATCACCCGCCTGATGGAACTGGTGAGCAAGGAAACATTTGGTCAGTTGTTTTTAACGGATACGTCAGAAGAGCATGTGCAGAAAGTGTTCGCCACCATCGGTGTTCCGCTGAATACAATTCCCTGTTCAGGCTGATTATTTCAATCGTACGCCATCGGCCACGAACGGAGTCGCATTGCCGCCATTACGGATGATGTCACGTACGATCGTGGAAGAGACCGGAGCATACTGCGGTGAGGACAAAATGAACACGGTTTCAATGCCGCGTTCCATGTAATGATTCATCTGGGCGATAGCCTTCTCAAATTCGAAGTCGGCAGAGGTCCTTAAGCCGCGAAGGATAAAACGGGCGTGTACTTTTTTGCAGAATTCTACCGTAAGGCCGTTGTACGAGTGTACTTCAACCTGCGGAAAATCGGAGAAACTATCCTTGATCCATTGTACACGGTCCTGCAAAGGAAACATGTAATTCTTAGACGTATTGTTGCCAACCCCGATGATGATTTTATCAAAAAGATCAAGTGATCGGGTGATCACATCTACGTGTCCGATGGTAATGGGATCGAAACTGCCGGGGAAGAGAGCTATCCTTGACATAGGCCAGATATTTTAACGAAGATACTTTATTCGGCCGATTCTTCCGCCAAGCTCTCTTTGAAGAAGGAAAAACTCACGTTCCCGTATTTCCGGGTTTCCTGCAGATTCGGGGTGCCGGTCAATGGGTTTTTCGTTTCGTGTTCGATGATCAGCACTCCTTTGGGCGTGAGTAAACGCTGACCGAAAACGATCTCGACCAGCTCCGTTGCCGGTGTTTCTGCAAAGGGCGCGTCGGCAACAATGATGTCGTACGGCCCCCGGCTGTTTTTCAGAAAGCGCAACGCATCTGCATTGATGGCCTGAATGCCCGGAGCGGCTTGCAGCAGTTGCAGGGTTTCCTTGATAAAACGGATACAGCCGGGATGTTTATCTACCGCAGTAACGGTGTGACAACCGCGGGAGGCGAATTCATACGTAAGCGCTCCTGTGCCTGCGTACAGATCCAGCACCTTACAGTTCCTGAAATTGTACCGGGAGCTGAGGATGTTGAAGAGTCCGGTTTTGGCGAAGTCCGTGGTGGGACGCACCGGCAGATTTTTGGGCGGGTGTATTTGTCGGCTCCGGTATGTTCCGCTTATAATACGCACAGGTATTGTGTGAACAATCCAAAAAGGGAGTGCGGTGAGAGTTTATCGAATCCGTAACTGTAGTGGAGATGGTCTGCAGCTTCTCCCAGTACCACATTCCGTACATATTTACGGGCCAGCATCCAGTGGGCGCCGGTTTTTTCTATCTCTCCATAACAACGGACCGTGGCGACATCCGGATTGAGTTGCTGCTGTTCCATTGAAAAGAGCAGATAATAAATAAAATCTTCAGAGGTCTGGTAGGGGAAGATATTGAAGAAGCGCAGTTCTCCACCTTGTGTAATGACAATATCAAGCTCTTGCTGACGCAGCAAAACTGACACCACCGGTTCTGATTCGTGTTTGTTGATGCGGAGCTGGCTTTCGATAAATGCAGAGGAGGCATGGAAAAGAGAGGCTTCTTTGAAGCGTTCACCGGTTTCGCTGAGGAATCCTTCTTCTGCAGCATAAATCATATGCGCATTGGCAGAGCGGATCGGATCGGCATAAAACCGGTCGAGGGTATTCAAACGGCAGGTGAGGGCGAGTGTGTCCTCAATATGGTCCTTGCTGAACAATGGATCCGGCACCAGACTATGTTTCAAACTATGGATGCCGATGATGGTCTGCGAAGGCTGAATGTCGCGCAGGATTTCGTCGTCTTCCAGAATCCGGGAAAAGAATCCTTCGGTATAAGGAGATGCCTCCGGCTGCTCGTTAACAATGCGGTAATCGCGAAGCACTACGGCCTTCTGACGGGGACGGTCGATAACGCCGTAAGCGATACGTTGCTGTTCAGCCAGCAGGAGTAAAATCGGTTCTTCCACCATGCCCTGGGTGTAGGACTCGTCGGTGATTTTATGCTTAAGACTGAAACGCAGGTCGCTTTGTACCATCTCTGCAAAAATAATTATTCCCGACGAATACCGGTAAAGGGGTCTAAGTGTATGCTTTTCACGATATTTGACCTTTATTTTGAGACAGTGACCACACAGGAGAAGGCAGCATACGTTTTTGAGAGGATTCATGGTTTTTTAAAGTTTCCTCCCACACAGGGACAAGAGCGGTTCATCCGGAAATTCAGCGATTTCGCGGCTTCCGGAGCAGAAGGTATCTTTCTATTGAAAGGATATGCGGGTACCGGAAAAACAACGATGATGTCGGCGTTGACGGAGTCGTTTAACAATATCGTATTGCTGGCACCCACAGGACGGGCTGCGAAAGTCCTCTCCGGTTATACGGGAAAGCCGGCGTTTACCATTCACAAACATCTTTACCGGCCGGCCATGACCAGCGACGGACGTATGATGTTGCGGCTGGCGGATAACCATTACCGGAAAACACTCTTCATTGTTGACGAAGCCTCTATGATTCCCGATGCAGCCATTGATGATGCCTCGAGTCCGTTTCCGGGGGTGAATCTCCTGAGCGATCTGGTGCGGTATGTCTATAGTGGTATTTCCTGCCGGCTGATGCTGGTGGGAGATACTGCCCAGTTGCCTCCGGTACATTTTTCCGAGAGTCCCGCCCTCGACCCCGACCATCTGCGGGCACGTTTTCGGAGAGAAGTCTATTCGGTGGAACTTACCGAAGTAGTGCGTCAGCAGGAGCAGAGTGAGATCCTGCTAAACGCCACGCATATCCGTCAATTGTTAAAGACAGAAGATGAACCACAGGAACTGAAGATTCAGACCATCGGTGATGTGGCCATCATGCCACCCCGCGATCTGCCGGAACAATTACATTCCCTCTATAAAGAGCATGGCAAGGATAATGTAATGGTCATCACCCGGTCGAACAAAGCAGCCATTCAGTATAACCGCCTTATTCGCTACCAGACACTCTGGCTGGAGGACGAGATAGGAGGGGGCGATAACCTGATGGTGGTGAAGAACAACTACCACTGGCTGCCGGATGATCATTCGGCCGGTTTTATCGCGAATGGCGATGTGCTGGAAGTGCTCAAAACTTATCATTTTGAAGAGCGGTTTGGCTTTCGCTTTGCCATGGCGATTCTGCAATCATCCGACTATCCCGATCAGCCTCCGTTCGAAGCCATGATTCTGCTGAACACCCTCAGCAGCGAGTCGCCATCTCTTTCCACACCTGAACAGCGTAAATTATTCGATGCGCTGCATGAATATTATGCAGAGGAGGAGCCCGATAAAAAACGCCGCAATGCACTGATTAAAAAAGACCCGTACTACAATGCCTTGCAGGTGAAGTTTGCCTATGCTATCACCTGTCACAAAGCACAAGGCGGACAATGGCCTGTTGTTTTTGTGGATCAGGGATACCTGACGGAGGAGATGCTGAATGAGGAGTATTACCGCTGGTTGTATACGGCTTTTACCCGTGCGTCGGAAAAACTCTTTCTGCTGAATTTTGATCCCAGGTTCCTGGAAGAGTAATTATCCTTCCATTTTTCCATCCTTCATCACCAGTTTCCGGTCGGCCATATCAGCCAGTTCCTGATTATGGGTAACGATAATGAAAGTCTGATTTAGCTTTTCACGAAGTTCAAAGAAAAGAGCGTGTAGTGAACGGGCGTTTTCGGAGTCCAGGTTTCCGGAAGGTTCATCTGCCAGAATCAGATCAGGATTATTCACCAATGCTCTGGCAATGGCTACACGTTGTTGTTCTCCACCCGAAAGTTCCGATGGCTTGTGAAGTGCCCGATGTTCAAGACCGAGGAGATTGAGGAGGGTACGGGCTTTTTCACGGGCTTCATCGAAAGAATTTCCGGCGATTAGTGCCGGCATAGACACATTTTCAAGTGCATTGAATTCAGCCAGCAACTGGTGAAACTGAAAGATAAAGCCAATGTGTTTATTCCTGAAAGTAGCCAGCTGGCGGCCGTTTAATTTGCTGATTTCGGCTTCGTTGATACGAATTGTACCCTGGTCCTGCCGGTCAAGTGTCCCCAGAATATGCAGCAAAGTGCTTTTGCCGGCTCCGGAAGCACCTACGATCGACACCACCTCACGCTTTGCAATATCAAGGTCGATACCTTTCAGAACTTGCAATGTTCCGTATGATTTGGTGACCCCCCGGGCAGTTATCAACATAGGCACAAATATAGGGAACCCGGAATTGTAAAAGCTTGTTGGTAAATACCGCTTCCGGACAATCTTAGTAGCATGAATCCGTTATTTTTGCCAATCCCATATGTCACTGATAACTGCATATCCTACCTGGTATATCATCTTTTGTGTCGCAGCCGGCATTTTACTGACCTGGCTGCTCTACAGAAAAGAGGCCTTGGTGAAGGAAGCCGGTACTTGGCCTGGCAGATTATTGATCTTCTCACGGTTTCTGGTAATCAGCCTGCTCGCTTTTTTATTGTTGAGCCCGATGATCCGAACCTTTTCAAGAGAAGTGGAAAAGCCCATTGTAGTACTGGCCATCGATGATTCCCGTTCTGTACTCAATGCCCGGGATTCGGTGCAACGCAGAGACCAGTTGCTAAAAGATGTAGAAGTGCTGAGAGATGAGCTGGGCAATGACTATGATTTAAGGGTATGGTCATTTAGTGATCGGGTGAAGGAAGGCTTCGACGGACAGTTCCCGGGCAAATCGACGGATTTCAGCAAATTGTATAATCAGCTGGATGTACAGTTTGCCAACAGAAATAATGGCGCATTGATTCTGGCTACAGACGGACTGTATAACGAAGGTGCCAGTCCTGTTTATGGACCATCACAAGTGAAGGTGCCGGTATTTTGCCTCGCACTGGGTGACACAACGGTGCGAAAAGATGTTTTGATCTCTGCGGTGAATCATAACCGGATTGCATTTCTTGGAAATGCTTTTCCATTGGAAATAGCTGTTGATGCCCGCCAGGCTTCGGGGGCACGCACGATGTTAAAGGTACTGGAAGATTCAGTTCAGATTTTTTCCAGAGATGTGCAGATCTCCGGAGCGAATTATCACCTTGTAGTGCCGGTGCTGATTGATGCGAAGTCAAAAGGTATTCATCATTATCATATCGAAGTACAAACCATTGAAGGCGAAGTGACCGCCGTCAATAATGTACGTGATGTGTTTGTGGAAGTGGTTGAGCAGAAGGAAAAGATTCTGATCCTGTCTGCTGCTCCCAATCCGGATGTTTCTGCGATTCGCCAAACACTGGAAAAGAGCCCGAATTATGAAGTGAAAGTTTCAAAGCCTGGAGATGTGACAGGTTCGGTTGGCGATTATAATCTGGTCATCCTGCATGGTATACCTACGGCGGGTATAGATGTAAAACCTTTGTTGGAGCGTATGGAGTCGGCGGGCGTCCCGGTATGGTATATCCTTAGTGCGAACACTTCGGTTGAAGGATTTAATGCCATGTCGCCTGGATTGAAGCTTACTCAGGCAAATGGACAGCTTAACGATGTGCAGGGCATCGTTGGGGATGGTTTCAGTTTATTCACACTATCGGGAGATTTAAAATCACTTCTTCCGTCCTGGCCACCTCTGAAATCTCCATTCGGGGTTTATCAGCCGGCTTCGGATGTTTATCCATTGTTGTATCAGAAGATCGGCGCAGTGATCACTTCGCAACCCCTGTTTTGTTTTTCAGAGAAGAACGGAAGGAAACAAGCTGTACTTGCCGGTGAAGGTTTGTGGAGATGGAAGCTGGCCGAGTTCAGTGAGAGCGGTCAACATACCTTTACAGATGAACTGATCAATGGCGCTGTTCAGTTTCTGAGTGTGAAAGAAAACAGAAGCCCGTTTCGGATTTCTGTGAAAAATAATTTCCGTGAGAATGAATCTTTGATCTTTGATGCCCAACTTTACAATCAGTCCGACCAGTTGGTGAATGATCCTGAAGTACGGTTAACCATCACTGATGCCAGAGGTAAAGAGTTCCCCTTCACCATGTCGAGGGCCGACAAAGGTTATCATCTCGAAGCGGGGATATTCCCTCCCGGGAATTACAAGTACAAAGGAGAGGTGTCTCTGGGAGATAAAGTACTCAGTGCTAAAGGGGAATTCAGCATCAGTGCGTTACAGGTTGAAACAGCCGTTACCATAGCCGATCATAAGCTGCTCAAGGCACTTTCTGCCCGTACCGGTGGTGAAGTAGCCTATCCGGGTCAGGCCGGAGAAATTGTGAAGTTGATACGCTCCGGCGAAAACATGAAGAGCGTATCGTACTTGCATAAAAAACTGGAAGACCTGTTGAATGAGCCCTGGTTCTTTGTGTTGATCATCGTCTTTCTTTCGCTCGAGTGGTTTATCCGAAAGAGAGCAGGGTCGTATTAAGTTTTATTTATAGGCCCCGGCAGGAAGATTTTCATTTCCTAAAAAATAAGGTTCCTGGTGAAATACAAACAAATCCAACATCGTCTTTGCCCTGGCAAAGTATTCACGCATTCTTACTTTTAATGTGAAATCTTCCGGAGGATCCTGTGCATTGAAAGCAATGGCTTCGATGCCGTATTTACGTGCAATGTATACTGCCCGTTCATTGTGAAACTGCTGGGAAACGACGGTAAACTTTTTCAGCTTAAACACTTTCTTTCCACGGATAACAGAGTCGAAGGTGCGGAATCCGGCGAAATCAAGAATGATGACAGAATCAGGAATCCCCATCCTGATGAGTTCTTTGCGCATCTCCCGCGGTTCATTGTAAGAGAAGAACCGGTTATCACCGCTAAGTAATAGATATTGGATTTTTCCTGCGAAAAAAAGTGATTTAGCTGCATGTATACGATATTGAAAATAGGGATTTGGTTTCCCGGAGCTTAATAATCGACTGGTTCCCAGTACCAGCGCTACTTTGTTGGGTGGGACTTTGTTTAAATCATTGTACAAATATGGATGCGCACCATTTTCAACTGTTGCATTGCTTTGCCAGATAAAAAGAGATACAGTCCCGAATAAGGTCAGCATGGTAATACCGATTACCAGACGAAATCGTTGGAAAAAACTTAAGATGGGCCGGTAAAATTGCTGAACCGTCATTGGTAATACAACGAGGTAATGAATTGAATATGTGTGCTGGTTATTAACTTCCGGAGTTTAAACGGAACCCGGATCCGTTTGATTCCACAATATTAGTGTTTAAGGTGGGCTGATTTCAAATGAAAACGATGATTTATTCATCAATTGAAGGTTGTAAAAGTCAATTTTTACTTTGTATGGAGAATTCGGTGATTCGCGGACAACGGTTTAATACAGGATTGATATTTTAGTTGAATGAAAAAGATCATTGGCCTGACAACCTTGATATTGTTCTCAGTTTGCTGCCGGGCTCAGCAGCCATACGTAACTTCAATTCCTTATATCAATTCCGGTTTGGTAAAGCCCGTGGTTATTACGCATTGTAATGACAGCCGTTTGTTTATTGTTGAGCAGGACGGACGCATCCGAATCATCATCAACGACACGCTCATGAGTACTCCCTTTCTGGATATTAATCCGCAGGTTCAAAGTCTGGGCACTGAGCAGGGATTGTTGGGACTTGCTTTCGATCCGGATTTTCCATCCAACGGGTATTTTTATGTGAATTACATCAATAATCAGGGCAACACTACGCTTTCACGTTACTCAGTGGATCCGGCTGATTCCAACCAGGCGCTGGCGAACAGTGAAGTGATATTGAAAGTTATTTATCAGCCATACACAAATCACAATGGAGGTGACATTGAGTTCGGTCCGGATGGTTATCTCTATGTTCCGCTTGGAGACGGAGGTAGCGCATATGACCCTCAAAACAGAGCACAGAATCAAAAGGAATTACTTGGTAAGATTCTTAGATTGGATGTATCGCATGGTGATCAAATCCTGATTCCGCCGGATAACCCTCATGTGAATGATACCGCCTGGCTACCCGAAATCTGGTCGCTGGGGCTGCGGAATCCCTGGAAAACTTCGTTCGACCGTTTTACGAATGACTACTGGATTGGTGATGTAGGACAGGATGTTTGGGAAGAAATTGACTATGTGAAAGACATGCCGGCGAGCGGAGCGAATTTTGGCTGGCGTTGTTACGAAGCGACGCATCCGCATATAACCACTGGTTGCCAGCCTGCAGGCTACTATACTGCTCCTGTATATGAATATCAGCATGCCCTGGGAAACTGCAGCGTAACGGGTGGCTTGGTTTACCGGGGTGCAGCGTATGGAAACCTGTTCAGACACTATCTCTTTGCGGATTTTTGTATTCCTCAATTCCGCACTTTGAAAAAGCAAAATGATACCACTTTTGCGTATCTCGCTCATAGCTCGTGGACCGGCGCTGGGATATCAACATTTGGTGAAGATGCCGCCGGAAATGTATATGTTGGTAATTTGTATAACGGACAAATTCGTAAGATAACGGATACAACTTCCTGCGCACCCGCTGCTTTTCTGGCTGAATCAGATACTCTGATTATCTGTGCACCTTCAGGTTTGCTGCGCACTCCTGCAGGAAATAATTTCAATTATTCGTGGATGTTGAACGGGAATATCTTGCCGGATACCGGACATGTAATTCAGGTAATTCAAAATGGACTTTATGCAGTGCAGGTAACAAATCCGGTTACCGGATGCCAGGCAGAAGATTCGGTATTCGTGATGTTGACACCCATAATTCCGGTAGTTACTGTATCAGGACTTGATACTTCGTATTGTTCATTTGATGCGCCGGTGAGTCTCACCGGTTCTCCTGCCGGAGGAGTGTTCTATGGCCAGGGTATATCTGCTAACCAGTTTTCACCGGCAATGGCAGGGGCCGGCCCTCATCTGATTCAGTATAACTATACCGGAACCAACGGATGTGTTTTTAAAGAGATTTTATCCACCGTAGTTTCTGCTTGTTCGGCGATTAACGAAAACAGCACGGTCGTTCACCTCGAAATTTTTCCTAATCCGACGGAAGGTATCGTTTCGTTAAAGTTAAAGGGTTCGGCTGCAGTTCAGAGTTCTGTAACGTTAATGGATATCTCCGGAAGGGTCTTCGACCTGGGAACTATTGCTCTTGATCGGGGAGAAGTGACCACGATCGATATCAGTAATTTTCAGGCAGGCTTATATATCCTTACAATTAAAAATCAGCAAGGTGTTTCAACAATGAAACTATTACGGCTTTGATTTGCTCTTAGTCAGAAAGTAGAACGCAAGTGCTCCACTGACCATGCAACCTAACCAGGGGAATAGCCGAAATTCGAAATGATGCCAGACAGAATATTCCCGTACAATGTCCATCACCAGAAATATCGGCCCACTGAACACTAATTCAGGTACAGGTGGCAATCTTTTTCCTTGCTCACCGTTTTCGCTGTGGTGTTGGAGGACTGGTTTTAACTTTTTAGAAAATAAAACCGAGGTCAACAGTGTTCCGGCTATAAACCATCTGTTGAGTGAATAGAGCGAAATCAACGTTAACCATATCCTGCTGTCAGGACCTTTCCTGAACCGGGGCCTAATTCCTGTAATGCACCAGCCGATGACTCCGAAAACCGATATTAAACTAACAACCGAAGCGGTGATGCGAAAGATCATAGCATAATTTGCAGAATAGGTAAATACACCACAAAGCAATGTAAATATACTGTATATCAGTATTTTGTCGCTATTGGATACGCGGACTGCCCAAGGGTTGGATGGATCAGGCATTATTAACAGTTACGGTATTTCGTATTAAATTTTAACTATATTTCCGCCCGATCTACGACTAATTTCTTACTCAATCAGAGTTGATATGGCGACTGCAAAGAACAAAAAAGCAGCGGCGAATAAAAAATCTCCCGCAAAACCGGCAGCTAAAAAAGCAAAGGCCGTGAAGGCGGTAGCAAAAAAGGCAGCGAAAACTCCAGCGAAGAAGGCGGTAAAAGTATCTTCAAAAAAATCAGCACCAGCAGCGAAAAAGTCTGCGGTAAAAAAATCGCCTGCTAAAACTGTTGCTGCCAAACCAACCAGGCCAAAGTCGTCAGGCAAGACTGTTGTTTCCAAAGCATCCAAAGCTTCACCGGTGGCTGCGAAGGCTAAGCCTGCATCAAAACAAACCGATCTTAAAACAGCGAAAAAACCGGATGTAACTTCTAAGAAGCCAGAAGTAAAAGCGAAACCGGTTGCAGAGAAGTCGTCAAAACCAGAGAAGAAAAGTGGATTTACAGCTCCTGTTACGCAGGCACCAAAGAAAGGGAAAGATGTAAAAACGGTTGCTCCGAAACCTGAAAAACCCGGGAAACCTTCAAAATCGAAGAAAAAGGAGGATGAGGAAGATGGAGAAGAAGGTCCTGATCCATTACATCTGAAAGCAGATAAAGTAATTAAGGAACTGGAAGAAATCATGGATCTGACCAAGATGCGTCCGCGAATTCAGGCTGGAACATCTCCTAAACAGACCATTGTGAAACCTGCGCATCCTCCACTCAAATTAATAGAGCCTTCAAACACGCTGAAAGAGAAGTTTCAGTTAGAGTTTGAATTCCGCTCATCTCCCAAAATTCTTTTTACCTCGCTTAGTGATTCGAGCGGATTGGCCGGGTGGTTTGCCGATGAGGTGAAAACAAAGGATGATCTGTATACTTTTATCTGGGAAGGAGGGGAGTCGTATGCCCGGTTAGTAGCAATACGCGAATTACAGCTTGTCCGTTTTCAGTGGCTCGATGATACAGATGGAACGTATTTTCAGTTTGAAATCAAAGAAGACGATATCACCTCTGACATTGCACTGGTCATTACCGATTTCGCAAATCCGGGAGAAAAGGATTCCAGCATCAAATTGTGGGAATCACAGGTTCAGAATCTCAGAATGTTATTGGGAAGTCTCTGATTTACCATCTCGACTGCTGCAAAGGAGTTGCGTCAGTTCAAAGAATCGTATTACATGGTCTGATAAACCGTTTAAATCTTCCAGCGGAATTCTTTTCATCAGCTTTAAAAAACCGCGTTGTCTGATTTCCCCCAGCAGTTGATGGATCTCTTGAACCGATTCGGGTTGTACATAATTCTCGCGCTCGAAGTGATGTACCCAGGGGTCGGTATGTATTCCGAAATAAAAACTTTCAGTAATCAGCAATTCCGCTTTGGATGCGATAGCCGGCAGGTATTGCTCCAGGTACTTCCCCGAAAGCTGTAAGGTGATGCTGATGCCTTGTGTCCACCAGCAAAATGTCCGTATGGCGAATACATCGCTTTTAGTGAAATAGCGCGGATAGTCGAGTACCAACCATGGATAACCCAGATAGTTTTCACCACGACTTACCTTGGGTACAATTGAAACCACTTCTTCCGGAAAAACGCCTGACTGTCGCTGATTTCCTGATTCCAGGGTTTGGCCGGTATTTTCCAGCAGTTGAAATAATTTTTTTTCAAGCGACCTTTTCGCCTTGAATATCTGCGGTGAATGCAGCAATTCCTTCTCTTCTTCCGACAATATATCCATACTACTTTACGCTATTCTCCAAACTTAGGGTATTTTTGCATTTCATATTGAAGAAGTGAAAAAACTGCATGCACTGGTATTGAAGTCGTTCATTGGTCCGTTTTTACTGACCTTCTTCATCGCATTGTTCGTTTTGCTGATGCAGTTTTTGTGGAAATATATCGATGACCTGGTCGGTAAAGGGTTAGATGGGTCGGTGATCGCCGAATTACTCTTTTATACCTCTGCTACCTTGGTCCCGATGGCACTTCCGCTCGCCATCCTGGTATCTTCCATCATGACCTTTGGCAATCTGGCAGAACATTTTGAACTGACAGCGGCCAAAGCATCCGGAATTTCATTGCAGAGGATTATGTTACCCTTATTGGTCACTGCGGTGCTGATCTCATCGCTGGCCTTTTTCTTTTCTAATAACGTACTTCCCTATACCAATCTGAAGATGGGCTCGCTGCTGTATGATATCCGGCAGCAGAAGCCGGCATTGTCTATCCGCGAAGGCGTCTTTTACAATGGAATAGATGGGTATAGCATCAAAGTCGGAGATAAAGACAAAGACGGTAAAACCATTTATAAAGTCATGATCTATGACCATACCGGTGGCATGGGTAACCGGAAAGTGGTGATGGCCGATAAGGGGACGATGGAGTCAACACCTGATCAGAAATACCTCGTGCTGACTCTTTACAATGGTAACAGTTATGAAGAGCAAAGCAAGAACCGCAATGGTGGTGATTCACATCCCCTGATGCGTAATTCTTTTAAGGAATATGTGATCCGTTTTGATTTGTCGCAGTTTAAACTCACCCGTACCAATGAAGACCTTTTCAAAGGAAATCACCAGATGTTAAACCTGACACAGCTTAACCTTATGGTGGATAGTATGAATATTGAAACGATCCGAAAGCAGAATATGATGGTTGCCAATATGCGACCTTATTTTCTGTTCTTGCGATCGTCGCTGGATTTTGACCGTCAGCTGAAATCATCTTCCTCCATCAGTATACATGACAGTATTCTCCCGGCTTCCTATCCGGTTCAATATGATAATGCTTTGAATCAGGCAAGAGGAATGCAATCTTATTTGACAAATCAGGCCGATGAAAGAGAAACGCGCCAATATCACCTGGCCAAGTTTAAGGTGGAGTGGCATCGTAAACTGACCCTTTCAGCAGCCTGTTTTATTCTTTTTCTCATCGGGGCCCCATTGGGAGCGATTATCCGCAAAGGCGGACTGGGCATGCCGTTAGTGGTGTCTATTTTGTTTTTCCTCGCCTACCATGTTACCAGTATTACCGGCGAAAAATTCGCCAAGGAAAGTATTATCCCGGCCTGGAGGGGAATGTGGTTATCTTCTGCGATTTTGCTGCCCATTGGAGTTTTTCTTATTTATAAAGCAACGCATGATTCCGTTATTTTTGACAGGGAAGCCTACATAGCTTTCTTTAAAAAATTAGTTAAACCATTCAATAAATCAGACAGGTGAGGATTCTTCAATTATGCATCCGGGTTCCATACCCTCCCGTAGATGGGGGAAGTATCGCCATGTACAATCTTCAGAAATCCCTGCATCACAATGGTGCCGTTCTGAAGGTGCTTTCATTCAATACCATCAAGCAGCTGGCTGACATCAATAGTCTGGATCAGGACTACCGCGAAATGACGCGAATTGAAGGGATTTATCTTGATAACCGGATCAAGCCGTTTGCAGCACTGTTCAACATTTTTACTGGGGAATCTTATCACATTATCCGTTTTATAAGGCGCGATTTTGAGGAAGCACTTGTCCGTATTCTGAAGGAAGAATCCTTCGATATCATTCAACTGGAAAGCCTCTATATGATTCCCTACATGGAGGCAATACGTAAGCATTCCAAGGCCAAAGTTGTGCTGCGCACACACAATATTGAACACCTGATCTGGCAGCGCCTTGCGGATGCCTGCCGGAATCCTGTGCGTCGCTGGTATCTGAACCTACTTTCAGAGCGCCTGCGGCATTATGAACAATGGTCATTGAACCGCGTAGATGCCATCGCCGCCATGACTCCGGAAGATGATAAGACGTTGAAGGAGCTGGGTGCCGAAGTTCCTACCTGCATTGCACCGGTGGGGGTGAATATGGATGATTACATTGTGCATAGCCAACCCGACACCAAAGTGGTTTTTCACATTGGAGCGATGGACTGGATGCCCAATCAGGAAGGGATACATTGGTTCCTGAATGAGGTTTGGCCAAAAGTGCTGACCAAAGTGCCGGATGGACGACTCAGACTTGCCGGTAAGAAAATGCCCGATTACATCAAAGCTTACGCCTCTTCTTCAGTAGAGGTAAATGATTTTGTGGAAGATGGTAAAGGTTTCATTGGTCAAGGTGGAATCATGATTGTTCCGTTGTTCAGCGGAAGCGGCATGCGCGTAAAGATTGTAGAAGGAATGGCAATGGGTAAGGCCATTCTCAGTACTTCCATCGGCGCAGAAGGAATCGGAGGGAAGGAAGGTCAGGAATACCTGATCGCCAACGATGCGAATACCTTTACCGAAAAAGTCATCTACCTCCTGACGCATCCGGAAGTTCAACATGAACTGGGCCGTAATGCCAGAAAGTATGCGGAGAACACTTTCGGTAACAATGCGATTGGTGCCCGTTTGATTGCATTTTATGAATATCTTCAAACTGTTGAAGATTAATTATTTAGTTTGATTTTCAGGGAAGGAATGCCTTGTCGCATTAAACGTCTCAATTGACTTTGTATTTAGCTGATTAACAAGTTAATATATAATACGCCGGAGATTTGAACAGCTGGTTGTTACATTTTTGAAGTTTTACGTGTTTTCGATTGATTTTTTACGTAATATTGCAGCCCCAATTTCCGGGTAATACGAACAATCATGGACTTACTTAAAGTAGCTCAAGAGCAGCTCATCGAAAAGAAACAGTGGCCTGAATTCAAGTCTGGCGATACCATTACTGTTTACTATAAAATTATTGAAGGTAACAAGGAGCGTGAACAGCAGTTCCAGGGTGTAGTATTACAACGCCGAGGTGCTGGTCTTACCGAGACGTTTACCATTCGCAAAATTTCCGGTGGTGTAGGCGTTGAGCGTATCTTCCCGATCAACAGCCCTAAGCTGACCCGTATCGATGTAAATAAGCGCGGTAAAGTACGTCGTGCACGTATTTTCTACCTCCGCGATATGATAGGCAAAAATGCCCGCATCGAAGAGAAAAAAGTGAATACTGCGAAAGCCTGATTTCGCTTGAATATCCCAAGAGGCCATCGGATTCCGGTGGCCTTTTTATTTTATCCGCCGGTAAATAGTTTTTAAAACCGGAATGGTGAATAAAGCCCCGTTTGTTCATGTGAACCTAACCGTGAAAAGCCTAACTTAGAATCGTGGAATTGGAAAAGCGTGTTTTTCGTATTTTTCTTTGCTGTTGTCTGTTCATTGCCGTGAACGGGAATGCTCAGCATATTATCATCACACAGGTGTACAGGGCGAATGCAGATAGTGATGCAGTGTATTCGGTATCTATCCGCAATTCAAGCAACGACAGTATCATGGTGTTACATACACAGGAAGCAAATCTTCCTCCTTTTTTGAATAACTATAAATATGTTCAGGGTGGTGAAAACGGCGCTATCATCACCTTGCATTTCGGAAAAAGTAATAACCCACTGTTACCGGAGAAATACCGTGCTACAAAGACATTGCCTCCTAAAGGTCAACTGGAATTGTATTTCACTTTACCTGCAACATTTAATGATAAGCCCAAGCAGCTTGTTCTGACTTATTCCATGCTTACAGAAAAGTTTTATCCCGATTTTCTTAAACTCGAGAAAACCGGCACCAACGCCGCCACCAAAAAGTGCAAGGCACTGAAGGAAAAACATGGAAGAGTGTTTTATAAGAAGGTGATGTTTTAACCGAGGGCCTTTTAACATAAACCCTAAACTCAGGCTTCAGGCCTCAGGCTTCAAGCCTCAAAACTCTAAACTGTCAACTGAAAACTGTCAACCTATAACCTATAACCTATAACCTATAACCTATAACTTTATACTTCATCATTGTAATAGTGGGAGTAAATTTCCCTCGGTTCCCAGAGTTGCAAATCCAATGAAAAAACGCTTCGCGTTTCATTTCTTTTTTCTGGCTTGTGCTCTCATACAAGTTTGGATCACTTGTCAGAAAAAAGAAAAGGCTTCCGTTGGAAGCCTTTTTCATTGGATTTACCCGTGGTCCCAGAGGGATTGAATTTCCCTCGGTTCCCAGAGTTGCAAATCCAATGAAAAAACGCTTCGCGTTTCAATTCTTTTTTCTGGCTTGTGCTCTCAAACAAGTTTGGATCACTTGCCAGAAAAAAGAAAAGGCTTCCGTTGGAAGCCTTTTTCATTGGATTTACCCGTGGTCCCAGAGGGATTCAAACCCCCAACCTTCTGATCCGTAGTCAGATGCTCTATTCAGTTAAGCTATGGAACCATTCCCGTTTTCGGGACGGCAAAAATAGTGGAATTATCTCATAGAGCAAAAAAAATGATTTTACTTTTTCAGGTAATTCAAAAAGTGATTGTATCTTATTGATAATAAATATATTGAAAAGTTGGTGAAAGACTTGCGAGATGCGTTTAAATGCGATTTTTCTTTATTGACCACCTGAGTCATAACCATGGAAACATTGGGTTGAAAAGAATTCCTATGGGTTCATCGTTGATAGCATTTCAGGATGTTGGAGTTACCTGGTTGTAACGTAGTATTTCAACCCTTATCTTTACTTTCCCAAAACAATGTAATGCGCTTCTTCCTGGCCTTCCTGTTGCTCTCAGCCTATAGCCTGAAAGCACAAAACGTGCAGATCAGTTCTGCGAACCTGCCCAATGAACCATCTATCATGATGGATCCTAAACATCCGCAGTACCTGATCGCAGCATCCAACATCGACAACTATTATCTCAGCAGCGATACCGGACATACCTGGACAGCGCATAATTTATCATCTTCCTATGGTGTTTGGGGTGATCCGATGATCGCAGTAGATACCGCAGGTGACTTCTACTTTTTTCATCTCAGTAATCCGGCTTCCGGAAACTGGATCGATCGTATCGTTTGCCAGAAAACAACGGATCATGGTCAATCCTGGAATAATGGATCTTTTACAGGGTTGAACGGAACAAAAGCACAGGATAAACATTGGGTGGCGATCGACCGGAACAATAACAACATGTATGTTACCTGGACGCAGTTCGATTCTTATGGCAGTTCGGACCCTCTGGATTCATCGATCATTCTTTTTTCTCGCTCACTGGACGCCGGACAAACCTGGTCGACTCCGGTAAGGATCAACAAAGTGGCTGGCGACTGCATCGACAGTGATAACACCGTGGAAGGTGCTGTACCTGCTGTTGGCCCGAATGGTGAGGTTTTCGTGGCCTGGGCCGGACCCAATGGATTAGTGTTTAATCGCTCCCTCGATCAGGGACTTACCTGGCTGCCAAATGAAATCGCGATTGACCCAATGCCTACCGGTTGGGATTATGCTGTTTCAGGTATTTACCGAGCCAATGGGTTGCCGGTTACTGTTTGTGATGTCAGTGGCGGACCGAATAACGGAACAATTTATGTCAATTGGTCTGATCAACGAAATGGCGCCAGCAATACAGATATCTTCCTGGCAAAGTCGACAGACGGGGGCAACACCTGGTCGGCACCGGTGAAAGTGAACAATGATAATTCCAACCGTCAGCAGTTTTTTACCTATATGGCGATTGATCAAACCAACGGAAATCTATACTTTGTTTTTTATGACCGCAGGCGATTTACCTCTGATTCAACGGATGTATATCTTGCACTTTCCACAGATGGCGGAAGCACGTTCATCAATCAACGAATCAGTGCAACACCTTTTTATCCGAATGATCAGGTGTTTTTCGGTGACTATACGAATATAACTGTGCACGATGGCATTGTGCGCCCGATCTGGACACGCCTTCACAATGGACAGCTTAGTGTGTGGACAGATCTGGCATCTTATGCTTCAATGACCACCGGCACAAACGAGGCCGAGGTCAGCAACGATAATAACGTCACCGTATATCCGAATCCTGCGAGTGATGTCAGTTATCTCTCTTTCAAATTACATGAGAAATCATCGGTACGTATCTCGGTTTTGAATTCGAAGGGGCAGGAGGTAAAGGAAGTCCTTAAAACAGAATCACGTCCCTTCGGTAAATACCTGGAGAAAATCGATCTCCGTGCATTAGGCCTTTCTTCCGGTAATTATCTGCTCCGGCTGGAAATAAACGGGAAAGTGCATACGTCCCGCCAGATTATTGTTGACTGAAAAATAAACGGCTGCCCACATTGAGTTGTGGAAGCAAATGAAAAGCCGGATTTCAAAACCGGTTTTTCAGGGCATAGGCCAGCAGCCCGGAAGCGATGACAAGTAATCCTGAAATCATAAAGGTGGTTCCTGTAGAAAAGAACACCCAGCTCCAGATCAGAATCGCAAGCACAACCGGCAGAGGATAAAGAGGCATTTTCCAGGTTTTCATTTCGATGTTAGCCGCTTTCTTTCTCTTCCGGAGCAGTACTACACCAACCGCCTGGCCAATGAACTGCACAAGGATCCGCATGGCCAGAATAGCGGTAATGACATCTGCCAGTTTGAATAATAAACTGAAGAAAAACGCAGTGATCCCCAGACCAAGCACAGCAATGTGCGGAAAGTGCCGGGTAGGGTGGAGCCTGCCGAATGCCGGAAAGAACTCTCCCTCCAGAGCAGCTGCATAAGGTACTCGCGAATAACCCAGCATCACAGCAAAAAGACTGGCAAAGGCAATCCATAAAATCATCACTGTTGCGCCGGCAGCTGCAGTGGTACCATAAATCTTTTCAACGAAGGTACTTACGATAAATTCCGAATGCATGGCTTCCTTCCACGGGATCACACTTGTAACGCTGATGTTCAGAAGCAGATAGAGCAGGGCAATGCCGGCTACGGATAAAAACATGCTGCGCGGAATATTACGCCGGGGATTTTTGATTTCACTTCCCAGGTGACAGACATTATAATAACCGAGATAGGAGTAAATCGTTTTGACCATGGCGGATCCGAATCCTGCAGAAAGGAGATAAGTGAAAGGCTGTAGTGATGCAAATTCCTGCACCGGACGTTGCATATCACCATGTGTAATGCCGCCCCAGATCAGCCAGCCAATGGTAAGTATAACGCCTGCCCAAAGTAATGTACCGATCCTGCCAATCGTGTCAATTTTCCTGTATAGAATTATTGTGAGCAGAATGACCACGGATCCGCTCACAATTCTCCTTGTGATTTCATCCAGAGGAACCAGATATCCTGCATATTGTGCAAATCCGATCGACCCGCTCGCAATCACCAGCGGTGCCTGAATCAGCGTTTGCCATACATAGAGAAATGACATCAGCTTTCCCCACTTTTCTTTTCCGTACGCTTCTCTCAGAAAATTAAAACTTCCGCCGGCTTTCGGATAGGCAGATCCGAGCTCTGACCAGATCATGGCATCAATAAATGAAAGTACCGCACCGGCTATCCAGGCAGCCAGAAAACCCGGTCCGCCAACATATGAAATGACCAATGGTAAAACCACAAATGGACCGATTCCAACCATGTCGATCATATTGATGACCGTACTTTGAAAGAGCCCCAGTCGCCGTTCCAGCTTGTCGTCAGATGTGTTCTCCATCGTGCCGAAGATAACAATCCCTGTTGAGAGATTTACCGGTTTCATGGCTGTCTTCGCTTTGAAAACCGGTTCAATTCAGTTATCCTTGCCCTAAATACATTGCTGTTATGCTCCTTGTTGCCGACTCAGGTTCAACCAAAGCCGATTGGTTATTATACGATGGACAAAAAGTGACCGGTCCGTTGCATACGATGGGATTCAATCCGTTCTTTCATTCTGCTGAACTGGTTTATGATACCATGATGAATTCGCCGGAGATGCTTGAAATCCGTGAAAAAGTGAAGGATGTGAAATTCTTCGGTGCCGGATGTTCAAGCGCAGAGCGGAATGAAATTATTGCTGCCGGACTCCGACGTTTCTTTTCCAAAGCTGAAGTCCTGGTGGAGCATGACTTGCTGGCATGCGCGCTGGCGACCTGTGGCGATGAACCCGGAATCTCCTGCATTATCGGTACAGGAAGTAATTCATGCTGGTTTGACGGTCATGAAGTGCATGAGCGTAATTATGGATTGGGGTATGTTCTCGGCGATGAAGGCAGCGGCGCCTGGCTGGGCAAAAAATTATTGACCTTTTATCTGTATGGAAGGCTGCCTGAAGATCTTTCCATCGCTTTCAAATCCGCCTATGGATTAGGAAAAAACGATATCATTGACAGAGTATATAAAGAGCCCAATGCCAATGTCTGGCTCGCTTCCTTTACCCGTTTCCTGACAGCTCATTATGATCATCCTTATGTGCGTGAGATGGTGCGGCAAAGCATGCGTGATTTTTGCGGATTGTATGTCTGCGATTACCCGAATTTCAAGGACACTGTTGTGCACTTTGTTGGATCAGTAGCGTTTATTTTCAAGCGCGAACTTGAAGAAGTCGCTGCCGAAAAAGGATTCCGTCTGGGGAAAATCATCAAACAGCCTGTTGATGATCTGATGGATTACTTTGTCAGGAAATCGTCCTGATAGCAGCGGAACCTTATTTGCCGCTACGTTGTAAAACGGTTTTGACCGTATAAAAGAGGATTTTGAAATCCAGTGAAAGCGACATGTTTTCAATGTAGATAATGTCATATTTAAGTCGCTGGATCATCTGTTCTACGTTTTCTGCATAACCATACTTAACCTGCCCCCAGCTCGTAATTCCCGGACGTACTTTGTGTAAGTGACGGTAGTGAGGGGCTTTCTGCATGATCTGATCGATGAAATACTGTCGCTCCGGCCGCGGACCTACAAGCGACATATCACCAATCAGTACATTGTAGAATTGAGGAATTTCATCCAGTCGGATACCACGCATGAATTTTCCGAATGGAGTGATACGGCTATCGTTATCACTGGACAGCATCGGTGTGCCTTTTTCGGCTCCGACATACATGGAACGAAATTTAAAAATAGTAAAAGGGTTTCCATGCAGTCCGATGCGTTCCTGCTGGAAAAAAACGGGCCCTTTTGAAGTGATTTTTATAATGAGCGATGTGAGAATGAAAACTGGGCTCAGCAATAACAAAAAGAAAAGAGATACAATGATGTCGATGATCCGCTTGAGCGATTGCTGCCATACCGGCATCAGCGAAGGGTTTATGATGATCAGCGGTGAGCCGAAAATAGAGGTCATCTTTACGGTTCCTGCCAGGATATCGTACATATCAGGAATAATCTTGATGATGACATCTTTATCTTCCAGCTCGTTGATGATTCTTCCGATAAAATCGTGTTCCGAAGATTCAATAGCAATGATTACTTCCTCTATGGCATATTCATCAATAAGCCGGTTCAGGTCTTCCAGTCCGCCAAGATGAGGTATTTTATCTCCAAAGTATTTCCCGTTATTGTGATCTACATGGATGAATCCGGTGAATTTATAGCCTTGACTCAGGGGCTCATTTTCATATTCAGTAAACAGGTTTACAGCCCGCTGACTCGAACCTACAATAAGGGTTGGAAATCCGATTTTCCGCCCCTTGATTTTTCTGGCTGTACGGGTGGTAATGATGAATCTGAATATCGATGTTATTCCAAAGTGTAAGAAGAATAACATCATAAAGATGCTGTAGTAGCTCTTATAGCTGACGATTACATCATCCAGCAGCAAGGAGAAGAAAATAATCAGCACACCAATCAGGGAGAGATATAGTGTTTGCCCGAATTCCTTTAACCTCGATTTGCGGTAGATATCATTGTAAGTTCCGGCCAGTGCATAAATGGCCACCCAGGCAATAGGAAGCACAGTGATGCCGAGATAAAAATTCTTGTCAGGAATCAACGGGACACTTATACCGTAAAGCGCGGATTCAATCTGCAGTTTACGGTACAGGTAAAATCCTGCCCACGCCAGCATAGCCGATAGCAAATCGGCCACCACATACTTGATGATCTGGCGGGGTTTATTCATGGATTGATCAGTTCGTGATCAGCTTTAAATTATCGAGATACACGGTTCCTTCGGTAGCACCGGACGCGAGCTGCATTCCGAAAATAATTTTGAACTTAAGTGCATTGCCACTGGCATTGATGTATGGTCCCAGACGGATATAAATCTTATTCCACTCTGATTTTGGGTTTAAGGAGATCACCGGATTCGTTGATTGACCGAACGAACTGATCGCCACAATCCCCATATTAAAGGATTGATTGCATTTGTAGTTCATCTCCAGATAGATATCCCTGCCCTTGGTTAAAGCATAGCCATCACCAACCGTCACACATTCTATATAATCATTGGTGGAGTTCACCGTCATCTTCAGACTCCTTTTTCCTTCAAAAACAACCAGCGAATCCGGCTGAATATTCACTTTACTGTTTCCGGTAGTATCCAGGCTGATGCCACCTCCGCTGGTGTCTGATTCAAAATCTTCATACCATACATATTGTACTCCTGAGAAATAAGAAACGTTAATGGTATCAATGGTTGTAACCTGTCCTGGAGTTAAACTAACGGTCTTCTTCGTAAACTGGTACAGCGGATAGGCTTCATTGGTTGAGGCTATTCCATTGGCTTCAATTCCTGCCCCAAATGACAACTCATGTACACCATCCAATAATACCGGGAAACGGGCCGGAAGTTCAAAGGTGCCGAGGTATTTATTGTCTGCATACACCCAGACGTCAGTTATGTTTGCAGAATTGGTGCCCTGCGTTGCATAATTCGAAGAAACGTTGAAGTTTTTCACTTCGATATAGGAGGGAACCGGTTCCGCGGGATTAATCATCTCACAGCCTCCTGTCAACAGGATTGCGAATAAAAATGGCAGAAAGGAAAGTAAGCGTGGGGTGATTTTCATTTAGCGTGAATTAGGCAATGGATGGGAGAAGTTTAAGTTTGTCTGCAATCTGATGCGCGATGCTCAATGCTTCATAACCATCTTCGATGGTTACTTCAGGTTCTTTGTCCTGATGGATGGCTTGCGCGAACGTGTGAAGTTCTTCCCTTATTGCATTGCTTTCATCCACTTTCGGATTTTCAAAATAGATCTGCTTGGTGCCTTTGTTCTCTCCAAGTTCGATGAGTACGGCCAGCGGATCTGGCGTTCCTTCCACTTCTTTGAGACGAACTACTTCGGTTGATTTTTTTAAAAAGTCAACAGAGATATAGGCATCTTTTTGAAAGAAACGGCTCTTGCGCATGTTCTTCAGCGATATCCTGCTGGCCGTGAGATTGGCGACACATCCGTTGTCAAATTCAATACGTGCATTGGCAATATCAGGCGTATCACTCACAACTGCTACTCCGCTTGTGCTGATCTTTTTTACTGATGATTTCACTACACTGAGTACGATGTCGATGTCATGAATCATGAGATCCAATACTACTGACACATCCGTTCCGCGCGGATTGAATTGAGCAAGACGATGTGTCTCGATAAACATGGGAGTACCGAGATAGGGTTGCGCAGCAATAAATGCTGGATTAAAGCGCTCAACATGACCTACCTGTACTTTAACATCCGCTTCTTTGGCCAGACGCATCAGATCTTTTGCTTCCTGAACGGTGTTTGATAGCGGCTTCTCAATGAAAACGTGCTTGGATAAACGAAGTGCTTTGTTGGCACAGTCGTAATGGTTGATCGTGGGAGTAACAACATCAACGACATCAACAGCGGCAATAAGTGCTTCCATTGTCTGGAATGCAGTAATACCAAATTCGGATGCAACCGCAGCACTGGTGCCAGCATCCGGATCATAGAACCCGATTAACTCATAAACATCCGCTAATTCTTTTATCTGTCGGATATGTATTTTTCCAAGGTGGCCTGCGCCTAACACCCCAATCTTCAGCATACTGGAAATTTTCTGCAAAATTACTCGTTTTTACCTAGTGCTTTGTTGAAAAACCGTAACGATTTTCCCTCTGGTAGCTGTTATTTGGCCTCTTTGCCGATTAATTTTGCAGTGTATGATTCAGGATTCGTTCAGGCATCAGGGGCTGCGCCGGCAGTTGGTAGAACAACTTCGTGAGAAAGGTATTCAAAACGAATTGGTTCTGGAAGCAATAGGAAAGGTGCCGCGGCATATTTTCATGGATAACGCGTTTCTTGAATTCGCTTATCAGGATAAAGCTTTTCCCATCGCTTGTGGTCAGACAATTTCTCAACCATATACCGTGGCTTATCAATCGGCTTTGCTTGATCCGAAAAAAGGGGAGAAGGTGCTCGAAATCGGTACAGGTAGTGGTTACCAATCTGCAGTCCTGGCCGAATTGGGGGCCAAAGTGTTTACCATCGAACGTCATAAACCTCTCCATGAACATACTCGTAAGCGTCTTGATGAACTGAATTACTTTACTGTGAAAACGTTTTACGGCGATGGTTTTAAGGGTTTGCCGGCATATGCTCCTTTTGATAAGATTCTGGTGACTTGCGGTGCTCCTGAAATCCCATTGCCCTTGGTTGATCAACTTAAGCCGGGTGGGGTGTTGGTGATTCCGGTTGGTCCAACCGATGTGCAGGTGATGACCATTGTGCTTAAAAAACCCGATGGGTCTACCGAAGTGATTGCATTGGATAAGTTCCGGTTTGTTCCTATGCTTGAAGATAAAGCAAGATAGGACTAATTGTCAGTAAATCAGGATTTTATAAATCCAATTCCTGCCAATTTGACGGAATTATTGCACGACGCACGACAAGTTGGCATGTTTTTATTCCTGTTTCTTGTTTGGTATATTGATTGAAAAGGGGGTGTCAGAAACCTTAAAAAACTAAAAAATATGACACTCATTAAATGGCAAAAAGAAAGTCCGGCTCGTACTATTCTTAACTCTGTTGACTTGTTCAATGATTTCTTCAACGACTTCGCAAGTCCCGAATTCCGTAAATGGAGTTCTCCTGCAGTGAATATCTCTGAAACTGATCAGGCGTATAAGCTCCAGCTGGCAGTGCCGGGATTGAAGAAAGAAGATTTCAAAATTGCTATTGAAGAAAATACGCTGGTAGTAAGTGCGGAACAGAAGAAAGAGGCTGCTGAGACGACAGAGAAATACACTCGTAAAGAGTTCTCATTCTCTTCCTTTACCCGGCGTTTCAACTTGCCTGAAAACGTTGATCAGTCAGGAATTGCAGCCGGCTACGAGCAGGGTGTAATGATGATTACACTTCCGAAGAAATCGGAAGAGAAGCCGAAAATGCGGGAGATTAATATCGGATAATTAATACGGAAAAACCGTAACGTAAATCAGGTAACCGGACTTCACGTGGTGGAGCCCGGTTTTTTTATGTTGGCTGGAATTCATGAAGCCTAATTAGCACTGGTGAATTGGCTAATTTCGCAGGAACATACCTATGACAACAAAGAAATCCAATTCAGCGAAAGGGAAGAATAAACCTGTAATTCTGGTCACGAACGATGATGGAATCACCGCACCGGGTATCCGGAATCTGGTGGAAGCGATGAAACCCTTTGGACAGGTGATTGTGGTGGCACCTGATAGCCCTCAATCAGCAATGGGGCACGCCATCACGATTAATCGTCCATTACGGTTGGATAAAGTGCAGGTTTTTGAAGGTGTTGATTCCTGGCAATGTTCTGGTACACCGGTGGATTGTGTCAAACTTGCCGTGAATCAGATTCTGCACAGAAAACCCGATTTATGTGTTTCAGGGATTAATCACGGTTCCAATTCATCCATTAACGTTATCTACTCCGGAACGATGTCGGCTGCTATGGAAGGTGCAATTGAAGGGATTCCGAGTATTGGATTTTCGCTCTTGAATTATAGTCTTCAGGCCGATTTTGGTCCGGCGAGAAAAATGGTCGGTAAGGTGGTGAAGAATGTTCTTCGTGTCGGACTTCCGGAAAACACATTGCTCAATGTAAATATTCCCAGTTTACCACTTTCAAAGATTAAAGGCATTAAAATCTGTCGTCAGGCTAATGCTAAATGGAAGGAGGAATTCGACCATCGTAAAGATCCCAATGGCCGTGACTATTATTGGTTAACAGGTAAGTTTATCAATTTTGATACAGGTAATGATACCGATGAGTATGCACTGAGCAAAGGATATGTATCGGTTGTCCCGGTACAGTTTGATTTTACGGCACATCATGCGATTCCACATCTGAATGCTGTGAATTGGAATGAGTAACCTCTTTATGAAGGATACAATGGCTGCCGGAATCTATCTCGGTTTACTGGTGATGGCAGCTTCATTTATCATCCTTAAAAGCATCGATTATCTGTTCCTGGTAGCATTCGATTTTCCATTATTCCGTAAACCTGATACACTGCAACTTCTGGTACTCACTACATTGGCCTTCTTATTCCGTTATCAGTTCAAGACGGAGCGAACAGAAAATGGAAAAGGAGTATTCCTTGTTACTTTTATTTCAACCATTGGTTATCTCGTGATCAAGAAGTTTAATTTTGCACCATGGCCCGACTTAAGTTAAAAGATCAGTTTATGACCGGATTCGTTCCTGCTTTGTTGCTGCCCTTACTGGGTTTTTACATCTATTATCTTCTGTTTTTTGGGTACATGACATTTGATGGATTTGTAGACCACGTGGTACGTTCGAATCTGGCCGTATCTGTGCTGAGTCTTGGAGTGATTCTGAACCTGGGACTTTTCTTCTTATATTACGTGAAGGAAATTGATAAAGCTGCAAGAGGGGTCATTGGAGCTACATTCCTGTATGCATTTGTGGTTTTATACTTTAAAATTCTGGCATGAAGTATTATATCATTGCCGGAGAGGCCTCGGGTGATTTGCATGGCAGTAACCTGATAAGGGCCATCAGGAAAAAGGATCCTGATGCTGATTTTCGTTGTTGGGGTGGTGATCTCATGCAGGATGCCGGTGCAGTGATCGTAAAGCATTATCGTGATCTGGCATTCATGGGTTTTCTGGAAGTGGTTGCAAATCTTCGAACGATCCTTAAAAATCTTGATTTGTGTAAAAAGGACATTCTTGATTATGCCCCGGATACCGTGATCTTTATTGATTACCCCGGTTTCAACCTGCGCATGGCCGAATTCGTTAAGCTCGCAGGAATCAAAACGATTTATTACATCTCCCCGCAAATATGGGCTTGGAAGGAGTCCAGGATTCATAAGATCAAAAAAAATATTGACCATATGCTCGTTATTCTCCCTTTTGAAAAGGAGTTTTACAGGAAATGGCAAATGGAGGTGGATTTTGTCGGACATCCGTTATTGGATGCAATCGGACATCAGGCTTGGTCAGCATCTGATTGGCGCTCGAATAACAGGATTCCTGAAAACAGTAAAATACTGGCAATTTTACCGGGTAGCCGTAAACAGGAAATAACAACCATGCTGCCAATTATGCTGGAAACAGCAGAACGGATGAAGGATTTCCATTGCATTATCGCAATGGCTCCGTCTCAACCCGAGCGATTTTATCGTGAAATTATTGGCGACCGCACGGATGTTACCTTGATGCAGGGAGAAACTTATGCGATTCTTTCGCAGGCAAGATTGGCCATGGTAACCAGCGGAACTGCAACGCTTGAAACAGCATTGTTCAATGTTCCTGAAGTGGTATGTTATAAAGGAAATGTAGTATCATACTGGATTGCAAGGCAGCTTGTAAAAGTTAAGTATATCTCATTGGTTAACCTCGTAATGGATCATGAAGTGGTGAAGGAACTGATACAGGATGAATTTTCAGCAGATCGATTATTTATGGAATTAAAGAAGCTTGCGGCAGATGGACCGGAACGCTCCGCCATGATGAACCAATATGCAGAGCTGAAGAAAAAGCTTGGAGGACAAGGCGCATCTGAAAACGCAGCAGCACTAATTATCAAATATTTATCGTAGTAAATTTAAAGTTTAAATTTAAATAAAAAGGCTGCCCAATCGATGGGCAGCCCGTTCAATTTGCTTTGAAGTGTTTTGTTATTCTTCCACTTCAACATGTTTAGTGGCCTTCACGGCATAAACTTCATTGACCACCACTTCTGTGTAGGTTCGCTTTTGCCCCTGTTTGTCCAGGTAGGAGCGATTCACGAGTTTCCCTTCAATGGAAACCTGTGTGCCGGTCTGCGTGTTTTTTGCGAAGTACTCGGCTGGTTTTCCCCAGGCAATAAGATTATGCCATTGGGTTTCGGTGTGACGTTCACCTTTGTTGTCTTTGTAAGTATCGTTCGTAGCGAGTGATACTTTGGCGAGTTTTTTACCACCGTCGAACTCTTTGATTTCGGGATTATGCCCGAGGTGTCCCATCAGAAGGACTCTGTTTTTTGTTGGATACATTGCTTTTGTTTTTAGAGTTTGTTTGAAGAACGATGCCTGCATCTGTTGTCGACGGTGCAAATATGTGATGGGGTACCGGGGATAGTCGTATGATAAATACTTACATCCGGATACAAATGATTAAACGGCGTCATGTAACTGATAATCAAATATATGTGTCAAATGGCAGGAACGATGCTTCGGAATTCTGTAGGATCAACTATAAACCAAACTGCATTCCCCGGATGGGAGGATATAAAATGTTTGTATCCGTTTATTTTTATGGCGTTATTTAATTAATAATCAGCTAATTAATACAACGCTGTTCAAAATCGGAATTCCATTAACCTTGTAAACGCACATTGTGCATATAATTTAGCTGCACGTTCTTAATGACTCACGGAAATTTTTCATTTGGCCGGAGCAATGTTAGCTTGACTATAACCACTTTAAAATAAGCAATTTATGAAAAAAAACTGTAAAGAATGCGGTGAACCGTTCCTGGGACGGACCGATAAAAAATTCTGCGGAGATCTCTGCAGGAACGCGTATCACAATAAGTCAAATGGCTACCGAAATGCCTTGATTCGTCATGTAAACCATAAACTCAGGCGCAACCGGAGTATTCTGGCTGAATTGTTCAACCGGGATGTCTTTGAAATTACGCTGGAGGAACTGAGTTTTCTGGGTTTTGATCTGCGCTTTTACACGCAGGAAAATAAGTTATCGGATCAATGGTTCCGGTTTTGTTATGATTTTGGGTATCATCTGGATGAAGAAAGCTTATATGTAAGCATTATTGATAAGCCATATAAAAATAGGCGGGAGGCAAGAGAAATTTCAAATGCAGCGGAATCACCCGTTAAATACCTTGATGCTGGTGCTGGTAAAGATGTAGCAGTTAGAACCGGAAACGTTGATCCAACCTCAAAGCAAATAGGAAACTCCTGATGGATTGGAGGTTTTCAGTGACGGGTTAATCCAGGTCCGATGATTATCGCTATTTAACATAACTGGTGATATCAATGGATTTACCGGCCATAATTCCGCCAATCCTTCATTATAATGTTATGACGTTATGTTAACATAGCTTCGGTAGTGCGTTGCCGTTATCATTAAAGGTTGCGACCTCTGCGCAAAAACCGAAGCGGATTAAGTAGCTTTGAAAAAGCGAAAGACGCTGTTTTTGCGCAGAGGTCGCAACCGTTCGCAAGGGAGGCGTGTCAGCGAATGCTGACCGAGAGCATCCCGAAGCGATTAATGATAACAGGGATGGATGCTTATTTCGGTTTCGGAAGTGGTGGAGGGATACTTTCGGGTGGTTGTATCTTAATGACAATGGCACTTGTGGTAAAACTCCCATATCTGAATCAAAGTGTACCAAAGGGCAAAGACACCAATTACCGCTAATGCCAATTGCAAGCGGTTCGCATCTTTTTGTATCCGTATTTGGAGCAATTGTAATTCTTGATTTTTACGATCACGAAAATCACGATCAAGTTTCTGCCGATGATACCCACCGCTTTCTATAAAGTAGGTTCCTAAAAATGTAATTGATATGGTGGTATGATGAGGATCGTGATGTTCATTTATAATTTTCGCATATTTATCCTCAGTTAACTTATCTATAACTAACATCAAATCATCAGCAGTTAAGCTGTGTCCGAATCTATTGATACACGCCAATAACGAATCCTCTTGTTTTATGTCTGTGATAAAAGTCTTCTTGTAAATATTTAGCCTCATGAATCATATAATAACTACTGCAAAAATTATCGGATTAACCTTATCTGCAATCGGGTTTATCCTATCTTGTTATTTGTACTATAAATACATCTGGAAGATGACACCAGAGGAATTTTGGTCAACATATACGGTATATGGAAGCGACAAACTGAGCGAAAAAGCCAAGAACAATAAGCGTAATCCCTACCTTAGATCGTTGGTATATTTTTTTATTATACTCGCTATTCTTGTCTGTTATCTGCTCGTAATACGTTTCAATTTTAACTTTTGATGGTAGTCCGTAGATATACAATAAAATTGATCCGATAAGACCTAATACTTGTCCTGCAATGTTTAGTATTTCCATATCCCAAAAATAGCAAATCCGCTTTAGCGGATGCCGCTTATCATCCCGCACACGCATGAACGTTGCCGTAACGCTGACAACGCACACGGCAATGTTAGGGAGAGTGCGGGATCAGAAACGATGATCCATCCCGTGTGTGCGGCTATTTAGCATAGCGTGAATTATATGGCGAAGACATATAATTAACATTATGTTAAATAGCAATTAATTAAAAATGAGGCAGTTATGCCCCATTTTTAATTAATTGCTTATTTACCTTCCATTGCCTTTTTCACTTCATCAGCTTTTTTCATATCCCCTAACCGAAGATAAATCTGCTTTAAACTTTGAAGTGTGCTCATGTCTTTTGGACTCAGCTCTCTTGCCTTTTCCAGGTATGGCAATGCTTCCTTGAACTTAGCTTCAAACTTCTTCTTGGCAGCATCATATTCAGCAATCTTATTAGCCGGTATGCTGTTGGCTTTATTGCTAAGATCTGCTCCTTCATTGAAGAACATCGCTCCTAAGTTGTATGCCGCATCGAAATAATCAGGTTTCAATTCCAGGGCGCGCTTGTATGCCGCTACCGCTTCTTCTTTTTTCCCTAATTTATCAGCAAGATTGCCTTTAATGTATTGTAATACAGCATTGTTTGGGTCCGACTTGATAGCGTCTTCATTTTGTGCATAGGCTTCTTTGTCCTTACCTGATGAAAGATAGATATTAAGCCCCTGTGTAATCAAAGTACCGTCTTCCGGATATTTTTGACGACCCTGGTTAATTGTCATTAAGGCATTAGCGGTATCCTTTTGCTCCAGATACATGTTCGCCATCAGACTGTACAATTTTGATCCACCATAGTTGGCATCTGCCAGTAGTTTGAAGTTATTCAGTGCTGTTGAGGCATTGCCTGATTTATCTGCTGCTAATCCGGCATTGTAAATGGCAAGGGTGTCGAGACGGTTGAAGTACTTTTTGTTGATATCGGCACTGGTCTGGAATAACTTGAATGCTTCAGCGAATTTACCGTCTTTATAGAAGTCTACTCCACCGTTAAGTGACTGAGATGCAAGAATTTCAAGACGTTTCATCAAATCGTCCTTGTATTCACTTTTCGTATCCAGTTCGAGCGTTTTTTCATAGGACTTTCTGGCTTCTTCCAATGCTCCCGGTTTCAAGGCTGCGAATTTTGGATTAGTGGTTTCATGTAATGCATGATAGATCAATCCCCGGTAATACCATGCTTTTGACATGCCCATAGAAGATTCATTGGTACATGCCCCATCTATAGCTTCCTTAGCTTTGTCGAGGTCTTCGTAACGTAAATAGTTGATGGCTGTTTGAACAGCCGCTTTTTGGGCACTTGCATGAATTGAAATGAATACTGCAAGTAAAACCAATAAACGTTTCATAATGTGTGTTTTATGGTTAATTTAATTATGGTTGATCTGCTGTTTCTCCTGCAGATGGCTCATCGCTTTCAGGAGTGTTGTCAGCTGAGTTTTCCGGAAGGTTTTGTGTGTCGGTTTCTACCGTGTTTTCTGTTTCACCCGTGATCGCTTCTTCAGAAATCTCGGTCTTGAGCAGGTGCTCTTCTACTTTTGCAACGCTGGCGATTTCGTCTTCTTCGTCTAAACGAATCAGTTTAACACCCTGCGTCGCTCGGCCCATAACCCGAAGCTCGTCAACCGGAATCCGGATGGTGGTACCTTTCTTAGTGATGATCATAAGGTCGTCGCCGTCGATTACAGATTTAATGCCAACCAGCTGTCCGGTTTTGTCAGTTACCTGTAATGTTTTTACGCCCTTACCTCCACGGTTTGTCACCCGGTAATCTTCCAGATCGGATCGCTTGCCATATCCCTTTTCTGAAACTACCAGGATGGTTTCCTTGGCAGCATCTTCAATACAAACCATACCAATGACTTCATCGTTGGCATCTTCAAGTGTTACACCCCGAACCCCGGATGCGTTGCGTCCCATTGGGCGAACAGTTGACTCGTTGAATCGAATCGCCCTGCCGGACTTCACGGCCAACAGTATTTCATTTGTACCGTTGGTCAGCCTTGCTTCTATCAACTCATCACCATCATTAATTGTGATCGCATTGATACCTGTTTGACGGGGTCGTGAATAAGCCTCGAGCAGCGTTTTCTTGATTGTACCCTGACGGGTGCAAAGGATGATATGGTTATTGTTCAGGTAATCGTCGTCGTCGAGATTTTTAACATTGACGAAGGCTTTTACTTTGTCATCCGGTGTAATGCTGATCAGATTCTGAAGTGCCCGGCCTTTTGAATTCTTGGTGCCTTCCGGAATTTCGAAAATGCGCAACCAGAAACATTTACCCTTTTCGGTGAACAGCAACAGATAGTTGTGGTTAGTGGCAATAAACAGATGTTCTACGAAATCTTCGTCGCGCGTTGCAGCACCGGCGGATCCGCGGCCTCCTCTGCCCTGACTCCGGTATTCATTCAGACTGGTACGCTTGATATATCCCATATGTGAGATGGTTATCACCACCGCTTCATCGGCAATCATGTCTTCCAGCGAAATGTCATCGGCCATGTAAACAATCTCTGTACGACGCTCATCTCCGTATTTTTCCCGCATTTCAGTCATCTCATCCTTCAGAATCTTCATTCGAAGAGTTTCATCGGATAAGATTTGCTTATAGTAATCGATCATTTTCATGATCTCTGCGTATTCATCACGGATTTTGTCGCGTTCCAGACCGGTCAGACGCTGTAAACGCATCTCCAGAATGGCTTTTGACTGAATTTCGCTGAGCTGGAAGTTTTCCATTAAACCTGACTTCGCTTCGTCAGGAGTTTGAGAACGGCGAATCAGGGCAATCACCTCATCCAGATGATCCAGGGCAATCAATAGCCCTTCAAGAATGTGTGCTCTCTTCTCTGCTTCAGCCAGTTCATAACGCGTCTTTCTTACCAGAACTTCGTGACGGTGATCTACATAATGGACGATCAGGTCACGGATATTCAGCATCATAGGACGGCCACCAACCAGGGCAATATTATTGATACTGAATGAGTTCTGAAGATCGGTGTGTTTGAAAAGATGATTCAGCACAACGGATGCCATGGCATCACGCTTGATTTCATAAACGATCCGCATGCCTTCGCGGTCAGATTCATCACGAATATCACTGATACCTTCAATTTTCTTTTCATTGATCAGGTCGGCCGTTTTCTTAATCATATCAGCCTTGTTCACCTGATAAGGGATCTCCGTTACGATGATCCGCTCCCGCCCATTGTCGAGGGTCTCAATCTGTGTTTTTGCACGGATAACCACCCTGCCTCTTCCGGTTTCATAAGCATCCTTGACTCCGGAATACCCATAAATAATTCCACCGGTAGGGAAATCAGGAGCCTTGATCAGTTTGCTGATTTCTTCAATTGAAATCTCCTTATTGTCAATGTACGCGATAACAGCATTCAGTACTTCCGTCAGATTGTGGGGAGCCATATTGGTGGCCATACCCACAGCAATACCTGCCGCACCGTTCACAAGCAGGTTCGGGATTTTAGCCGGTAAAACGGTTGGCTCTTCCAGCGTATCGTCAAAGTTGAGGCGGAAGTCAACAGTATCCTTGTCGATATCAGACAACATTTCCTCGGCAATCTTCCTTAAGCGGGCTTCGGTATAACGCATCGCCGCCGGACTATCTCCATCAACCGAACCGAAGTTTCCTTGACCATCCACCAGCATATACCGAAGCGACCAGGGCTGCGCCATACGTACCATGGTGTCGTATACCGAACTATCACCATGCGGGTGATACTTACCCAAGACCTCCCCTACGATCCTTGCCGATTTCTTGTACGGCCGGTTGGACATTACGCCCAGTTCCTGCATCCCGAAAAGTACCCTGCGGTGCACGGGTTTTAATCCATCTCTAACATCCGGTAATGCCCTTGAAACGATTACCGACATCGAATAATCGATGTAGGCCGTTTTCATTTCATCCTCAATGTTGATTCTGACGATTTTTTCGCCTTCAGCCATGTCTTATTGTTTTCTTTCTGTTATGCTATTTTGTCAGGTCTGCCTGTAAAAGACAAATGCCTGACTAACAGACTTTTGAAACTGTTAGTCGGCTTGTTGATAAAGTCTTTCAGGGACGCACGAAGGTAGCGAAAGGGTGGCATATTTTTGGTGCGGAAGGGCTGTAATTATCAACAATGCAATAAAACTGTAATAAGAGTGAAATATTCATTGCAGGCAGGCTTGTGTGGTTGTAAATTAGAGCAATAAATGTTTCAACAACAAACAATAAGAATCACCGCAAACACGTCACCACCACAACGGCGAACCCCGCCAAAACCTTTTAAAGTTACTTACGTTCAAACACAGAAAAACCATTCAATTATATGGAAGCTAAATTCTCACCCAGGGTAAAAGACGTCATCACGTTCAGTCGTGAAGAAGCCTTACGCCTTGGACACGATTACATAGGAACTGAGCACCTCCTCCTTGGCCTGATACGCGAAGGCGAAGGGATGGCTATCAAGTTCCTGAAATCGTTAAACATTAATCTGGTAGAATTACGCAAATCGGTAGAGAATGCGGTGAAAGGAAACGCCGGATCTGTTACCAATCTCAACAACATCCCATTAACCAAACAGGCTGAGAAAGCGCTGAAAATAACTTATCTTGAAGCGAAGATTTTCAAGAGTGAAATTATTGGTACGGAGCACCTCCTGCTGGCTATTTTAAAGGATGAAGATAACATTGCCACACAGATTTTAAATCAGTTTGGTGTTACATACGATATCATGCGCGAAGAACTCGAACTCTTTAAATCAAATTTCAAATCAGAAGCGCCACAATCGTCGTCTGATGATGATCCTTATTCTAAGGACGATGATGGTCCCTCTTTCGGTTCTTCTCAAAAGAAACCAGGAGATGTTAAGTCCAAAACACCGGTACTTGACAATTTTGGCCGTGACCTGACCAAGGCTGCGGAAGAAGGTAAACTGGATCCTATTGTTGGCCGCGAAAAGGAAATTGAGCGCGTATCGCAGATTCTCAGCCGTCGTAAAAAGAACAATCCGATTCTGATCGGTGAACCTGGCGTGGGTAAATCTGCCATTGCTGAAGGTCTTGCGTTAAGAATAGTGCAACGCAAAGTCTCACGTGTCCTTTTTAATAAACGCATCGTAACCCTCGACCTTGCTTCGCTGGTGGCCGGTACCAAATACCGCGGCCAGTTCGAAGAACGAATGAAGGCAGTTATGAATGAGTTGGAGAAGTCGCCGGATGTGATTCTCTTTATTGATGAGATTCATACCATTATTGGTGCTGGCGGAGCCTCCGGTTCTCTGGATGCTTCCAATATGTTTAAGCCGGCTCTGGCCCGGGGAGAAATTCAGTGTATTGGCGCCACCACGCTGGATGAATACCGCCAGTATATCGAGAAAGATGGTGCACTTGACCGTCGTTTTCAGAAAGTGATTGTTGACCCCACTTCTGTGGAAGAAACAGTTCAGATCCTGAATAATATTAAGGAGCGTTACGAAGAACATCACCACGTTGCTTATACGGACGCGGCCATTGAGGCGTGTGTGAAACTCACCAACCGCTATATTACTGACCGTTTCCTGCCGGATAAGGCCATCGATGCACTGGATGAAGCCGGATCAAGAGTACATATTTCGAATATCCACGTACCGCAGAATATCGTTGAGCTTGAAAATAAAGTTCAGGATATCAAGGTTGAAAAGAATCGTGTAGTACGTAGCCAGAAATACGAAGAAGCGGCGCGCTTGCGTGATACAGAAAAACAATTGCTGGAGCAGCTGGAAAGTGCAAAGCGGGCCTGGGAAGAAGAGACCAAGACACATCGTTATACTGTCGACCTGGAAGATGTTTCACAGGTGGTGGCGATGATGAGTGGTATTCCGGTAACGCGTATTGCACAGGCTGAAACCACCCGACTGATTAAGATGCCGGATGAATTGAAAGGTAAAGTGATCGGACAGGATGAAGCCGTTAAGAAAGTTGTAAAAGCCATTCAGCGTAACCGTGCCGGACTGAAAGACCCGAATAAACCAATCGGAACATTTATCTTTCTTGGACCTACAGGTGTTGGTAAAACCGAACTGGCAAAAGTACTCAGCCGTTATCTCTTCGACTCAGAAGATGCATTGATTCGCATCGATATGAGTGAATATATGGAGAAATTTGCTGTGAGCCGGCTTATCGGAGCGCCTCCCGGATATGTGGGTTATGAAGAAGGTGGTCAGCTGACTGAAAAAGTCCGCCGCAAGCCCTACTCTATCGTTCTGCTGGATGAGATTGAAAAAGCCCATCCGGATGTATTCAACCTGTTACTGCAGGTACTGGATGATGGTCAGTTAACGGATAGTTTAGGTCGTAAGATCGATTTCAAAAATACGATCATCATCATGACCTCGAATATTGGTTCACGTCAGCTGAAAGACTTCGGACAAGGTGTTGGTTTCGCTACAAATGCTAAAACCAATCAGGCTGATGAGCATGCCCGTAGTGTAATTGAAAACTCGCTGAAAAAGGCTTTCGCTCCTGAATTCCTGAACCGTATTGATGACGTTATCGTGTTTAACAGTCTTGAGAAAGAAGATATCTTCCGTATTATCGACCTTGAACTGGAAAGCCTGTACAAGCGTGTAAATGAACTCGGCTACAAGGTGAAAATTACCGATAAGGCCAAGGATTTCCTTACCGACAAAGGCTATGACCAGCATTTCGGTGCCCGTCCGCTGAAGCGTGCGATACAGAAATATATTGAGGATCCGATGGCTGAGGAAATCATCAAAGGTGAACTCTCCGAAGGTGATACCATTGAGCTGGATCACGAAGAAAATCAGGATAACCTGAAAATTTCAATCGTGAAACCGCCGAAGCCAAAGAAAAAGAAAGAAGAATCATAATAAACAGAAGCCCCGTGAAAACGGGGCTTTTTTTTGGAATTGTATAAAAAGCAAACAGGATCTCACCTGGAGATCCCGTTCACCCAATCAAACCATAAAACACATTTTCTCATCAGCGGACCAGCTCAAGTCGCTGATGTAACACACACTTTTCAGTTTCTATCGTGTAGTAATAAATGCCAGGAAGCATTTTGGTGCCATCCAGTTCAAACTGGTAGGTTGAACCCTTTTCTACTACATCGTCATACAACTGCCCCATCAGTTTACCCTGACTGTTGTATAATTTTACTCTCACAAAGGCATCTTCCGGGGCTGAATAGAAGATCGTTGTATTCTCTGTGAATGGATTCGGGTAGGCCGTTGTGACCAATGCTGTAGTTGCAACTGTACCTGCATGAGGAACATGTTGTACTGCATCCTTACCGGCATTTGCCGTCAAGGTGAACAATACAGCCACTACAGCAACGCATAAGGTTTTGGTCATCTGGCCGTCGGATCTGGTGCTAAATTAGATCAGACAGATGGGAAATGGTCGTGTATTTTTGTGAATGGTCGCCTCGTTTTGACCAATGATCGGATTTTGGAAGTAAAGGAAATCAGGCTTTAAACGGATTTCTCGGAATCCAGTCTTCTTCGGCTTTATCCGGCAGCATGTACCTGATCAAACTGTTTAACATTCCATTGTTCAGTTTGATCCAGGCGGAATGAGGTTCAGGCACAGCGCCTACTGTAGTTTTCATTTCAAGTGCTGTCCGTCCAAAACTCAACAATCCGGCTCCGGCATCAATGGCCATTTCAATATAGAAATAAAGTATGTTTAAATAGACAGCGTGAGTTTTGTTGTAGTGATAATCAATACCGATGTGATGTGCTTCGTACGAAAAACCATCACTTATTCCGGTTAGGAAACCAATCATATTATCTCCGTCAAACAATCCGCGAAAACGCATTTTGGTTCCCAGATTTTTCTTCAGACCGATCAGGTAGCCGGCATCGGGTTTAACAAGACGAACGGGTGATTTCAACTGTACTGCAGTGTACAACTCATTGATGCGGTCATGGTAACTGAGCATTTCCTTCACGGTCATATCCTTGATTTCTATTCCCCCCAGCTTCTTTCTCGCCTGCTGGAAACGTTGCCGGTATTTGGCACTCAAATCTCCCAGATAATCGTCCATCGTATTCCAGTTGGGCCGGATTTTCATCTTCATGACCGGATCCATCACCAGGCGATTGTACCGGTGGTGTTTGATGACCGGCGAAAAAGGATCATCCTGTTCCGGAAAATCCTTGATGATTGTACCAATTACTTTGCCCTGTTTGTTCAGGTCCTTCGTGCATCTTTCAATAGCTTCAAACAGATGGTGAGCTGCCTCTACCGTTGTATTTGCAGCAATACCGTACGGACCACTTAAGCACATATTACCGCAAACCAGTAAATAGTTGGGCTTATCTTTTTTTGTACCAAACAATATTCCCTGAATCAGATCACAAACAGCTTTTACAATTCCGCTAAATGGCTGTTTGTTAATTATTTGACCTATTTCAAGGGAAGAGAGATTGATGGTTTGGAAGTAATATAAAAAGGATTGAACATCATTATTGATCACTACGTATCTGAAATCCATGCCTTCAGGAGCGGCTTCTTCGAGGGTAGAAAGGTAAGCCGGATCTAAAAACACTCCTGTATCTCCGAAATCTATATCCCGGATATCCTGAACTGATCTGAATACGGATTTTAAATCTGTCTCAGCGTGTGAGGTTTTGTAAAACATCATATTTCAATACAGACGAGGAGAATCTGCGGATATTTTGATTCAATTCTGGCAAAGATGGTTCATAATACTGTCATATTTGTTAAAAACAGCGTAAATCACAGAAAGTTCAGGAGAATACTTTTTATTTTGCACCTCCTTCCTGCTTATGATCCCTAAGTCCATCATTACATTAAGTTCCAGCCTGTTGTTTTTTCTAACAACAGTATCCGGCCAGAAACTCAATTATCCAGCTGCAAAACAAGTAGATCAGAAAGATTTGTACTTCGGAACAGAAGTATCGGACCCCTACCGTTGGCTGGAAGATGACCAGGCAGATGAAACCAGGTCATGGGTAGATGAGGAAAACAAGCTGACAGGAGAAGTGCTGCAGGCTATACCTTTTCGTGATTCATTAAAAGCCCGGATGAAAGCAAACTGGAATGTACTACGGTATGAAGTACCCTTTCGGTGTGGGCCCTCCTATTTCTATTACCGGCACGACGGGCAACAGAATCAGCCCCTGTTATTTTATCTGCGTAGCCTGGAATTTGTTCCTTATTCTTACTTCGATCCCAACAAGATTTCTGCCGATGGCACCACTTCCATCACTTCAACGGTTCCATCCCCGGATGGTGCTTATATGGCTTTTCAGATCTCCGGTGCAGGAAGCGACTGGAACGAGATCCGGATCAAGGATGTAAAGACCATGAAATCGTTGCCTGAGATATTAACAGGAGTGAAATTCAGCGGCACGGCCTGGTATAAAAATGGTTTTTTCTATAGCCGTTACCCTTCCACTCCTGGTCAAAACGGAAGAAATGAATATCACAGGGTATATTACCATCTGCTGAACACGCCTCAGGAAAAAGACTCGCTGATTTGGGAGGATAAAGAACATCCGCTGCGGAATTTCTCTGCTTATGTAACCGAAGACCAGCATTATCTCCTGATCAGCGGAAGCGAATCCACTTCCGGAAATTCAGTTATCCTTTTCGATTTACAAAAAGGTGGAGGACGCCCGGTCTCCATCATAAAGTCATTTGATCATGATTTCGATTGTTTGGGCAGTTACAAGAGTAAACTCTATTTTCTGACGGACAAGGATGCCCCTCGTAAAAAGATCGTGGCATTGGATATTTCCCGCCCGGGAGCCGAATCCTGGATCGACATTATTCCACAGCAAAATGAAATCCTCCAGTCAGCTATCATGGCTTACGATAAGTTTATTCTTCATTACATGAAGGATGCAAGCAGCAGGTTGGTTGTTTTTAACCGTGATGGAAATAAGGACAGAGATGTTCAACTGGAGGGGTTCGGTACCATTGAATCCATGTCGGGTTCACAGGCCGACAGTATGATGTTTTTTTCATATACTACATTTACCACTCCTCCTGTCATATACAGGTATAATCTGAAAAAAAACACCTTGGGTGTTCAGTTCAAATCTCCCCTCCCCTACGATGCCAGTGAATTTGTAACAGAGCAGGTGTTTTATTCCGGTAAGGATGGAACCAAAATTCCCATGTTTCTGGTACATAAAAAAGACTATCATCCGAACGGAAACACGCCAACATTACTTTTTGGATATGGTGGATTTAATATCAGTAAAACACCGGAGTTCAAACCTGAACGTCTCGCCTTTTTACAGGAAGGGGGACTCTTTGCAATGGCTAATTTGCGTGGAGGTGGCGAATACGGTTCAGAATGGCATGAAGCCGGTACCAAGGAGAAAAAGCAAAATGTATTTAACGATTTCATTGCTGCCGCCGAATATCTGATCAGTAAGGGGCATACGAATCCTGCAAAGCTGGCTATCAGCGGACGCTCGAACGGTGGACTACTTGTTGGTGCTGTATTGACTCAACGTCCTGATCTCTTTAAGGTGGCATTGCCTGCGGTAGGAGTTATGGATATGTTGCGGTTTCAGAAATTTACGATTGGCTGGGCCTGGACCGGAGACTTTGGCAGTAGTGATAACGAAGCAGATTTTAAATCGCTCTACGCCTATTCACCCTATCATAATCTGAAAAAAGGTGTTAAATATCCGGCCACATTAATAACCACCGCCGACCATGATGATCGTGTAGTTCCAGGACATTCATTCAAGTTCGCTGCCCGTTTGCAGGAATGTCAGGGCGGGGAATTACCGGTGCTGATCAGAGTAGATAAAAACGCCGGTCATGGTTCCGGAAAAGCCACCAGTAAGCTCATCGACGAACAAAGTGATATATTCGCATTCCTCTTCTATCATCTGGGAATGAAACTCTAAGAGGATCTGATTGAAAATGAAATTCTAACATGAAAAAGTCAATTTATATTCTTTCTCTTGCCCTGCTCTCCTGTATCATTTCCTGCAAAAAGGATGATGATCTGGGCCCCATGCAGTTTAAGCTGACCGGACTTGGAGATACGATGGTTTATCAGGGAAATTCTGTTCAACGGTCAGTTAAACTTTTCTTCCTTGGCGGTACGGAAGAAGAAGCAACGCTTAGTGTAAGCGGACTTCCCAATGGCACTACGTATACCTTCGGAACACCAATTCTGGGAGCTGATGCGACCACCTCTTCCATAATTACATCTTCAGCAACAGCTGATACCGGTTACTTCCCGGTTACAATAACTGCAACGACTGAAAAAGGGGGTGTATTTTCAAAGACGATGCAATTGCATGTTTCCCGTCCGGTGAATACAGCTCCGGTGATCAGCCTTACCGGTGGCACAAATTACGCCTGGGTATTGAATGCAGCCTACTCTGAGCCGGGATACCAGGCTGGAGATCAGGAAGACGGGAATCTGACAGCGCAGGTTACAGTAACCGGAACGGTCAACCAGGATTCTGTGGGTTTATATTATGTTTCCTATGTTGTGAGTGATTCAGAAGGATTAAAAGACAGCGTGGTGAGGGTGGTCAATGTTAAAAATTCACTCGATTATTTAAATGGATTGTATACGGTTACCACCACCAATTTGTCAACCATGGGAACCCGAAACTGGATTACTTCAATTTCGGCATCGGTGAACACGAATAAAACCTTCAAAATTTTTAAAGTGTCGGATTTATATCCTGCTGATTGTATTGTAACCTACAATTCAACGAAGGATAGTATTTTCATGGCCCCCCAAACCTTTACCATTACAAATGGTCTGGGTACTGTTGATCATACCCTTGAAGGAAAAGGTAAAATTCTGGTTCAGGGCTCAATTATTAAGGTGATTCTTACCTACACTGACTCCTATATCGACCCCAATACCACGTTACCGGTTGTATTAAATCTCAAGGACGAATACGTTCACAATTGATTATTCAGCGGGCGGTAACGATCCTGCGAAAATAATTTACCTGCCCTGTATGGTAAGCCAGATGTGCAAACAGGTGTGAAAGTGCTTCGTACATCGGAACAGATCTTCCTTTAAAGTCATCCGGATATGGTTCCAGTTGTTTTTCAGGCGACAAATCAGATAGTACTGTAGTTATGATCGTTCGGGCTTTATGCAGCTCGGCCACTACCTCTTTTTTCTTTAGCCCCTTCACGGAAAACTCTTCATCACGGTGACGTACATACCCGCTTTTTCCGATAACAGCACCAATGAAATGTTGAATATTTCCGGCAATGTGTAAACCGAGGTTACCGGGGGAATTAGAAATCCCGGGCAATACTTCCCAGAGAGAAGAATCATCCGGGAAAGCCTCAATTTCACTGATGAGCTGATCAAGGTATTTTTCGAATTGTTGCTGTGTGGGCATAGGATGTTTTTATCAGAGGTTAGATGGGAAGTCCGGGTAACAAATCTTTACCGGCGGCTTTCATTTCAGCTTCGTTGATTTTATCAGCCTCGGAAAGGGCACGGTTTATCGCAATTTCAAGAAGTTCCTGCACCTCCTCTTTTTTCTCAGGAAACAGCAGATGATCGGCAATATCAACGGACAATACTTTGCGATTCCCGTTCATCATTACCTTAACTTCCTGATCACCTGAGTATCCACTCACTTGAATGGTATCTAGCCTGTTACGGGCTTCATCCATCTTTTTCTTCAGGTCTCCCAGCTTATTTATTAAATCGAACATTATGTGTTGTTTTTACCTATCAAAGGTAGAGAATCCCTGACTCAAAACGGCAGAATAAAACGCCAAAACTTTTCCGAAATAGATTAATTTGAATATTTTAGACGCGTAAAAGACAAGTCAAACTAACCTGATATCGAATGAGCAATAACCAATCAACCAGTCATCCCAAGGGCCTGTGGGTCCTGTTCGGAACTGAAATGTGGGAACGATTTAACTTCTATGGAATGAGGACCCTTCTCACCCTTTTCATTGTAAACGCCCTTATGATGAGCAAAGAGCAATCCTCTATTATTTATGGTGGATTCTTAGGACTTTGTTACCTCACGCCAATGCTTGGCGGATTCATCTCTGATAAATACCTGGGAAACCGGTATTGCATTATGTTAGGAGGTGTATTGATGGCTATTGGACAGTTATTGCTTTTCACCAGTGCAAGTATCTTTGATTCAAGCCTCGATACCGCTACTACTTTACTTTATGTTGCACTTGGTGTTATCATTCTAGGAAATGGTTTCTTCAAACCGAATATTTCCAGTATGGTAGGTAGCTTATATCCAAAGAGCGAAAAAAACAAACTGGATACAGCGTTCACTATTTTCTATATGGGTATTAATATCGGTGCCTTCCTTGGACAGCTCATTTGTCCGATCCTGGGTGACGTAGTAGATGCCAATGGCACCCGTGATATTTTTGCTTTCAAATGGGGATATCTGGCAGCATCAATTGCGATGATGCTGGGAACCATAACCTTTGTGTTGTTAAAAGATAAATATGTAATTACTCCGGAAGGCCGTCCGATTGGTGGATTACCCAAACACAATCAGGCCGGTGATTATGAAGAAGGAGAAGCGCAGCATGCGCAATTCAGCAATAAATCGCTCCTGATGGCGGTTGCAGCTTTTATCGGTTTGGCACTCATTTTCTTCAATGTATTCGGACAAAATGTGATCTATTCTATTATTTATTCAGCCGGTTTATCACTGGCCGGACTGATCCTTTCTGATGCTTCCATTAAACCCCAGGAAAGAGACCGGATTCTTGTAATCTACATCGTTAGTTTCTTTGTAATCTTCTTCTGGGCAGCCTTCGAACAGGCCGGCTCATCCTTAACATTCATTGCCGATAATCAAACCGACCGGAATTTCTTTGGATGGAATATGCCACCGTCAATGGTGCAGATCTTTAATGGAATATTCGTGGTGGCATTTGCGCTTCCTTTCAGTATTCTCTGGGATAAACTGCGCAGTGCTGGCCGCGAGCCAATTTCTCCATTTAAGCAGGCAATCGGTTTATTGCTGATTGCTGTCAGTTATTTTATTATCGCGCACAATGTAAAAGAACTTGGTAACCATGGTCTGTTGGCTGTAAAATGGCTGATTCTCCTGTACCTCATTCAGACTTTCGGGGAATTATGCCTCTCTCCTATCGGACTGTCGCTGGTAGGTAAACTTGCTCCTAAACGTTTCTCTTCACTGCTTTATGGTGTTTTCTTCCTGTCCAATGCATCAGGGTATGCGCTGGCAGGAACACTGGGTTCTATCCTTCCTCCAACCAGCGAACAATATATTGCTGCAGAAAAAGAGAATATTGATTTAAAAGCCATCCTCGATGGTAAAGTTGACCCAACGGGTGAACAGCTGTATCTGCTTGCAAAACATAAAGCCGCTACGATACATGCAGATCAGGCCAGTAATTATAAACTAGATCTGAAAGCAATGTTAAAAGATGATAAAACAGTACTTACTCCTGAGCAATACCAGACGATCAAGGAACATAAACTGATCACAACCGCCTACCCGAAATTTGCAGGGTTTGTCATTCATGATCTGTTCGAGTTTTTCATGGTTTTCGTTGTACTGTGCGGAATAGCATCTGTCCTTCTTTTTGCCATCTCTCCTAAGCTCAAAACGATGATGCACGGAATTGTCTGATTCTTATGAAATGATGAAAAGCGGGAGGCCTGATGTTATGGTCTCCCGCTTTTTTTTATATTCGTGGAATAACTCAAGTTAAGCCTATGTCACAAAGTCTCGAGCAAATACAATCTTTCGAAGGAAAATATCCCAGGCAACTCTGGTATCTCTTTTTTTCTGAAATGTGGGAGCGTTTTTGCTTCTATGGGATGCGGGGAATGCTTACAGTATTTATGGTCAGTCAGCTGATGATGAAAGAAGATGTCGCAAATCTTCAATATGGCGCGACTCAGGCTTTTGTTTATGCATTTACATTTATCGGAGGTTTATTTGCGGATAAAATTCTGGGGTTCAGAAAATCACTTTTCTGGGGAGGATTACTGATGATTGCCGGTAGTTGTATTCTGGCCTTCAATCCGCATGATTTATTCTTCTTTGGCATCAGTTTTACCATTATCGGAACGGGTTTTTTTAAGCCCAACATTTCTACAATGGTTGGACAACTTTACAAGGACGGAGATAATCGCAGAGATGCCGGATTTTCGCTCTTTTACTCGGGCATTAATGTAGGGGCATTATTGGGTGGATACGCCTGTATTGCCATTGCGCAGTCTTATTCCTGGAATCTGGCTTTTGGATTGGCTGCCATCGTGATGACCATCAGTCTGGTTACTTTTATTTTTACCCAACGAAGTCTTGGTCCAATTGGACTTTCACCGTATAAAGTAAAAGGCATTACAGGTAAAGGCTGGCATGAATACGCTACCTATATTGGATCGTTGGTGGCAATTCCATTGATCATGACAATGGTGTCAAAGACGGAATACACCGACTATTTTATGTATACTATCGGGCCGGTCACGCTTATTTACCTTTTTTATGAAATGACAAAATACTCTGCGGCAGAAAAGAAAAAACTGATAGCTGCACTGGTGTTTATCGTATTCTCCATTCTGTTTTGGGCATTTTTTGAGCAAAGCGGAGGTTCACTGGCGCTTTTTGCAGCCAACAACCTCGACGATAAAATTCTGGGTATAAGCTTCAACCCCAACGGAGTAAACAATGCTGCCAATTCGCTCTTCGTCATCATCTTTGCACCATTGCTGGGTATTCTCTGGCTATGGTTAAGTCAGCGAAATAAAGAGCCGAATACGGTTGTGAAATTTGGCCTTGGTTTTTTATTTCTTGGACTTGCATTCTATACATTTTATGCAACCCGTTTTTTTGCAAATGCGCAAGGCATGACTTCATTGGAAATTTTTACGATCGCTTATTTCGTCATTACGTTTGGAGAATTATGCCTCTCACCTATCGGACTTTCGATTATGACCAAGTTATCACCTCAGCCACTGCAGGGTGTGATGATGGGAATGTGGTTTCTCGCCAGTGCCTATGGCCAGTATGTGGCTGGTATCCTCGGTGCAGGGATGACAGTGCCAGGTGAAAATGCCAGCCTGATGGATAAATTAACATCCTATACTGACGGGTATCAGCAATTGGGTATTTATGCACTGATCAGTGGTATCGTCCTGATTCTCATCTCTCCCTTTGTCAGGAAGCTCATGGGTGAGGTGAAATAAAACAGAAAAAGAAAATCTACGTATAAAAGTCATGAATAAACTCAAATTAATCTTATCCAGCTTTATTTTAATGATCAACATTGTGTCCTGTCAGGCACAAACGCATACCAATGATCCCAACGGCATCCAATGGATGAGTTTTGAAGAAGCGATGAAGCTGAATCAAACCAAACCTAAAAAAATCTTTATTGATGTATATACGGAATGGTGTGGTTGGTGCAAACGCATGGATGCAACTACCTTCAAGGATTCTGCTGTGGTGAAATATTTCAAGGAGAATTACTATGCTGTTAAGCTGGATGCGGAGACGAAAGATTCACTTCACTATAAAGATAAAAGCTATGGTTTCCGTCCGGAATACAAAGCAAATGAACTGGCTGTTGCATTATTAAACGGACAAATGGGTTATCCTAGTTTTGTGTTCATGGATGAACAGACAAACCTGTTAACACCGCTTTCAGGATATAAAACAGTTCCGGAACTCATGCCGATTCTGAAATTCTTCGGTACAGATGCCTATAAAACCACCAAATGGGAAGATTTCGTGAAAGCGCAGTAATGATACTTCAATAAAAAAAGCGGAACAGCCATCTGTTCCGCTTTTTATTTTTATTAAATTCTTCAGAAGTAAAAACTCAGGTTGATCGCTCCGCTGGAGTTATCATTATCCATAACGAATTCCGATGATTTTCCTGTATTGGTGATTGTCACTTCTGTTCCTGAACCATTCCATGATTCGCTTTGCGTTTCGCCCTGACCGGTAGATAGAATACTTGGTCCCCACCCAAATTCAGCTCCCAGGGAAACTTTGGGAGAGAAGAAATACTCGATACCTACAAACCCCCGCAGCATGAACCCAAAGGTGTTCCCGGGTTTTTCAGACTTTAATCGTGTGGCCTGATTCTCACTGCTGAGTGGATTTCCATAGGTGTAAGATGTTTTTTCAGTTCCAATGCTGAATAAAACCTCACCTCCGTAATAAGCCTGAACGCGGGTCTTACCCCTCCATTTCTGTATGCCGGCACCCAGGGTAATATTTGAGGTGGAGAGTTTTGTTTCATTGGCTACTGTTTCATTAGGATTTGTACTGCCGATACGGGCAACCAGAGAATCTGCTTTTTGAACTCCGAAACCAAGCTTCACTTTCGCGCGGTAGGCGAAGTTTTCTTTTTTCATATACAATCCGGTAAATGTTAACGGGTAGTTTGACCCGAACGACGCATACGGTGCATCAGACTGATCATTGAATAAGCTGCCTGCATATTTAAGAAATGGGACAGCATCAATATTCAGGGCAAACTCACCGGGCTCAGGAGTCAACACAACGCCGTCTTTGTTTTTAATCGGGTTCTGCGCCATCAGGCATCCTCCGGATAAAACGAAGGCCAGCAATGCAATGGATTTTTTCATGTGGATATATCTTGTATTAGGTTGAACGAAATTAAATATCTCCGGCGAACCTCAGGTCGCCAGAATACGATTGATACGCAGTAATTCGAGGTCAAGTGGTTCCTGATCACGACTGGCCAGTTCGAACGGGGTCAGATGTTTTTCCCCTTTTCTGATTCCAACCATCTGTCCGAACGTACCGCGTAACAATTCTTCAACGGCCCATACTCCAAATTTTGCTGCCAGAATCCGGTCAAAAGCTGATGGGCTCCCTCCTCTCTGCACATGCCCGAGCACCGTCACTTTTGTGTCGTAATGGCTCAATTTTTCTTTTAGCCGGGCAGCTACTTCAGCGGCACCTCCGTTTTTTTCTCCTTCTGCAACGATGATGATACTGCTGGATTTATTGTTTGACTTACCCTCCTCCAGCTGATGGATGAGTGCGTCGAAATCGGTTGTTCTTTCAGGTAACAGAATTTCTTCAGCCCCCCCTGCCAATCCTGACCATAAAGCGATGCAACCCGAATCCCGCCCCATTACTTCAATCAGAAAACAGCGGTCATGTGAAGCAGCTGTATCTCTGATTTTATCAATGGATTCTATTACCGTATTCACCGCAGTATCAAATCCCAGTGTATACTCTGTGCCGGTAAGATCATTGTCGATTGTGCCCGGTATTCCCATGAATCTGATATCGGGGAATCGTTTACAAAAGGCAGCTGCTCCTTTGAAGGTACCGTCACCACCAATAGCAACTACTCCGTCTATCTGATGGTTTTTCAGATTTCGGTATGCTTTCTCCATGCCTTCCGGAGTCATGAACTCTGTACTTCTGGCAGCTTTCAAAATGGTTCCACCACGCTGTATGATGTTGGATACTGATCGTGATGTCAATGGCTTGAAATCATCTTCAATCATGCCCTGATATCCACGCATGATTCCATAAACCCGCAACTTATTTACCAATGCCGTACGAACTACTGCCCGAATACAGGCATTCATTCCCGGAGCGTCTCCTCCTGAACTAAAAACAGCTATTCTTTCCATTCGTTGAATCTTTGTCCGAAACTAAGAATTCTTTTTATGTATTTTGTTGTCTGTATTGGAAGAAACGATAACGCGTAAACCTGTGTTTTGTTATTGCAAGTCTGTGGGTGGTTGAAAAAAAAATCCGGGAGGCATTCTTCTCCGTCGATTGAATTTTAATTTTGATTGCAGAAAATATCAAATTACAAATGGTGGATCAATCCAACCCCTGGAAAACTTTATCGACAGAAACCAAATATGATAATCCCTGGATTCGGGTCACGGAATCCAATGTCATGAATCCAGCCGGTAACCCGGGTATCTACGGAGTGGTGCATTTTAAAAACAAGGCTATAGCAATTGTGCCTTTGGATGAGAATAACAACACATGGATCGTTGGCCAGTACCGGTATACGTTGAACAGCTATGAATGGGAAGTCCCGGAAGGTGGTTGTCCGGAGGATGAAGATCCGCTTACCGGAGCCCAGAGAGAACTGGAAGAAGAAGTAGGTTTACAAGCCGGCGACTGGCGTATGGTTTTAGAAACTCAGCTCAGTAATTCGGTTTCTGACGAAGTGGGGTATACTTTTGTTGCACGAAATTTAACAGAAGTTGGAGCCTCACCTGAGGAAACGGAGAAACTGCATGTTCGTAAACTCCCCTTTGACGAAGTGGTGGAGATGGTTTTCAGAGGAGAAATCAAAGATGGAATGAGTGTGGCTTCTATTCTTAAAGTGAAACTGATGATGGACCGAGGTGAATTGTAGTCCGGGATTTGATCTATACAAATACTCAATAATACTGCACTTTCCCTTATAATCACTATTGATATTCAATTGTTTGTGATTTGTCAATAGAATTTGCTTGCAGGTTCAGACCTATATTTTGAAATTGCTTTTCACTAACAAGAGAAAGAAATGCAACATCAATTCCTTCGATGGCTGCTGGTTTGTTTTTCGATATCATCATACGGACAAAGCAATTCGGTATCAACAGGGGCTTCATTGGAGTCCGGCAATAGAAAAATCAGCTATTCCATAGGTCAGGTTTTTTACCAGACTCAGAATGCTTCAACACGTATTATCCGGCAAGGTCTTCAACAACCGGTTCCGCGTCCGGTAACTGTTTATGAGAAAGTATTGTCGACCTATCTGGGTACATCGGGAACATCATTGCAGGCTGGATCCAGAAAGTTGAGCTATACGATAGGGCAACCTTTCTATGCTTTTAAAAGTGCGGCTACAGGTAAGGTGCGGGATGGTATTCAGCAACCATTACTCAGCCCGGTATTGTTGAATTTACATCTGTATATCGAAGGATTTTATCAGGGTGCTGGTGTGCTGGCAGAAGTGATCGGAGGTGGATATTCAGACACCTTGCGGGTAGAATTAAGAGATCCGCTTTCCCCTGCATCCATCGTTTATACCGGCACCACGTTGCTGAATATTTATGGAAATGCTCATATCAGTTTTCCGCCTTCCCTTCGGGGGGAAGCCTATTACGTAGTAATTCGCCATCGAAACTCAATTGAAACCTGGAGTAAATATCCATTGGTGATGTCGAATCTTACCACACTCAATCTTAAAACTTACTAAGTACGGGTCAAATCTGAAAATTCAATCTTATGAAAAATAAATCTACTTCATTCTTAAAAATTGCAGGATTGTTGTTGCTGATCCTGTTGTTTCAAAACCATGCTCAGGCACAGGTACCACAGCGAATCAGCTATCAGGCTGTCATGACAGATACGTCAGATTTGCCAATTCTGAATTCTCCTGTTGGGATTCGTATTTCCATACTTCAGGGTAGTTCGTCAGGTACTCCGGTGTATGTAGAAACACATACAACAACAACGAACGGAAACGGGTTGATCACTTTGCAAATTGGTGGCGGAACTGTTGTTTCAGGCTCTTTTTCCTCCATTAATTGGGCACTTGGAAATTATTATGTTAAAACAGAAACTGACCCCAACGGAGGTACTTCTTATTCTATTACGGGTACATCAGAATTGCTGAGTGTTCCCTACGCATTGTATTCCGTAAATGGAACACCGGGACCCGCAGGACCTGCCGGCCCGGCTGGTCCTCAGGGTGCTACAGGTCCTCAGGGTGCTACAGGTCCTTCTGGTCCTGCTGGACCTCAAGGTCCACAAGGTGCAACAGGTCCACAAGGTGCTACAGGCCCTCAAGGGCCTGCCGGTCCACAAGGTGCTCAGGGATTGACGGGTCTTACTGGACCTCAGGGTTCAAGTGGGGTGGTGTCTGTAGTTTCTTTCAGTGGTTTTATCGGTGCATCCATTGCGGGAGGCGCCAGTGCATTTGTTTTTGTTGGTCCTACAGTAACAGTAACAATAACAGCAGGTCAAAAAATTATCGCCTGTGCTTCCGCTCCGATGGGGGTCACCGCGGGAACAGCTACTGCCGACATAGGAATGTGTTATGCCCCATCTCCGGCAAATACGCCGGTGAATAATTTTGTTGGTTTTAACTACTCAACAGTTGAATTCTCAACGACCAGGTTAACGTATTCAGCCAGTGCAACAGTTACAGGGCTGGCTGCCGGAACTTATACTATTGGTTTTGGAGTGAGAAACACAAGTGCAACAGCTATTAATAAAAATGATTTTCTGAATGGCTGGGTAATGGTCGTTAACTGATATTAAACAACGTTTCAAATAATCAGCGGGCTCCCTGCTTGAACTTGCCAATGGCGTTTCTGGTGAAATCGCTTAACACCAGTTTACCGCTCATGCCGGCACGTTCAGGCAGGAGTTCATCCCAGTGTCCAGTACCTTCCCACATAATCTGCTTCAACATTCGCATTGCTTCAGGATTGGAAGCAGCTAATGTAGTCGCCAGTTTATTCACCGCGGCATCAAGTTCTTCATGTGTTTCGAAAACTTCTGCATATAAACTCTTTTCGCGTGCCCAGGCTGCATCTTTCCACGAAGCTGCATCGATTGTGAGTTGTGAAAAGGCAGCAGTTCCAATTTTTCTCTCCACTGCAGGACCCACTACAAACGGGCCAATCCCTACTGCCAGTTCACTCAGTTTAACTGATGCGGAGCTGTGCGCGAATGTATAATCACCCGCAGAGGCAATTCCAACTCCCCCACCTACTGCCTTCCCCTGTACACGGACCACAACAAACTTCGGGACTTTCCGCATGGCATTGATGACCCCTGCGAATCCACTGAAAAAATACGTTCCTGTTTCAATATCATGAATGGATACCAGTTCATCGAATGAGGCCCCAGCACAAAATGCTTTTTCTCCTTCACTCTGCAATACAATTACCTTTACATCATTGTTTTCTCCTGCAGCAGTAATAGCAGTTGCCAGTTCACGTAACAATACACCCGGAAGAGAATTTGATTGAGGATGGAAAAAGGAAATACGAGCGATTCCGTTTTCTGTAGATGTGGTTACTTGCCCTTGTTGTATGGTTGACATTTATTTTACCTGATTTGCGTTATGTGTAATGCGTAATTGAATTACGTATTATGAGTTATGTATTTTGCGTAATGATTAAATTTCCTGATTTAATTTTTTAACCATCGTTAAGATAGTAGCAATAGCCACTGTTTCACCGGTCTCATCGTAAACATCCACCAGCCATTTTACAATTCCTTTGGCAATGTCCTCCTCATTCCGTTTTTCAGTATCAACTTTTTCTTTCACGGTTAGCCGTACGCCGATCGTCATACCAGGGTAAACCGGTTTGGTAAAACGACATTCTTCGAGACCGTAGTTCAGCATAACAGGTCCTTTCTTGGCATCCACAAACAATCCGGCCGCTTTCGAAAGAACAAAATAACCATGTGCCACACGCTGTGTAAAGATGGTTCCTTCCAGCGAAGTAGCATCCATGTGTGCATAGAAGTTATCTCCGCTTACATTGGCGAAATTCACAATATCTGCTTCACTCACGGTGTGTTTATGGGTGATCAGTGTTTCTCCAATTTCAAGTTCCTCAAAGTGCTTTTTGAAAGGGTGTTTTACATCTTCTTTTTGTAAACCACCATATTGGTAGACACCGGTGATGTGGGATAAAGTAGTTGGAGAACCTTGAATGGCTACACGCTGGAGATAGTGGAATACACCCCGGCGTCCGCCCATCTCCTCTCCTCCTCCCGCTCTTCCAGGTCCACCATGTGTCAGCATCGGCATCGGAGAGCCGTGTCCGGTACTCTCCTTTGCACATTCATTGTTGAACACAAGTATTCGTCCGTGCATGGAAGCAGCACCCAACACGTATTCGCGGGCAATAGTATCACTGGCCGTGCAAATGCTGGACACCAATGATCCTTTGCCCATCTTGGCCAGTTCAATGGCTTCATCAATCGTGTTGTATGGCATAATGGTAGAAACCGGACCAAAAGCTTCAATATGGTGACAGCCCGTATTCCGGAATGGATCTTTATTGAGCATCAATATCGGCGATAAAAAAGCACCTCTTTCTGTATCCGCACCGATTACTTCCGTTTTATCGAGAGAACCGTATATTAACTCCTGCTGTTTGAGTAATTCATTCACTTTTTCCCTGACTTCCTGAACCTGACTTTTCGAAGCGAGTGCACCCATGCGAACTCCTTCAACAGCTGGGTCACCTATGGTGGTTGATGCAAGACGTTTCCCCAACGCAATCTGAACATCTTCAATAAGGTGCTCCGGAACCATTATTCTGCGAACAGCGGTACACTTTTGCCCTGCTTTAATGGTAATTTCTTTCTGAACTTCTTTGATGAAAATATCGAACTCCGGCATTCCTGGCTTTACATCGGTACCCAGTACCATACAATTCAGTGAATCGGCTTCGAGGTTGAAAGGAACAGATTCTTCAATAATGCGGGGATGCGCTTTTAACATTTTACCGGTTGAAGCAGATCCGGTGAATGCTACCACATCCTGTGAGGTAACATGGTCGAGGATTCCGCTGGCAGAACCTGTAATCAGTTGAAGAGATCCTGCGGGAAGAATTCCACTGGCAATAATTTCACGAACAACAGCTTCCGTCAGAAATGAGGTGATCGTTGCCGGTTTAACTACCGCAGGCATACCAGCCAGAAAGTTTACGGCTATTTTCTCCAGCATGCCCCAAACAGGGAAATTGAAGGCATTGATATGAATAGCAACTCCCTCTTTCGGAACGCAGATATGATGTCCGATGAATGTGTTGTTTTTGCTGAGCTTCGCAGCTTCTCCGTCTACGCAAAAGCGCTCGTTGGGGAATGTGCGGCGCAGACTCGAATAAGCGAAGAGGTTGCCAATTCCACCCTCAATATCAATCCAGGAATCAACCCTTGTTGCACCGGTGGCCCAGCTGATTTTATAAAAATCTTCTTTTTTCGCGGTCAGATGCAGCGCAAGAGCCTTCAGCATTCTGCCACGCTCATGAAAAGTCATTTTCCGCAAAATGGAACCACCTGAAGTTCTGCCATATTCCAGCATTCGTCCGAAATCAAGACCTTTACTGCTGGCAGAACCAATAGCTTCTCCATTAATTGCATTGTAGAGTATCTGGCCTTCGCCTTCACCGGTGACCCATTGGCCACAATAGTAGTTTTGGAGCTTATTCATTTTTCTTTCTCGCTCACAAAAATAGCTGGGGAAGGCTTACAATTCGGTACTGGTTGAAAAATCAGGAACCGGCAGTGAGGAATTTGTAATTCAATGCAATGCGTTTGAAATCAATAATTTGGGTAATTGACCTGGAAGGTCGTTCCTGTTCCGATTCAGGCCGGAAAAACTACAGTTCATCTGAATTCATATAAGCCCCGTGGCTTTGTCGGTTTATTTTGCAGCGCCCATCCGATCATGATCCTGCAACCCGAAAGCAATAAAGTCAATATTTTTAGAGCATCTATGGCTGCAAGATTAGGCACACATTCGCTGGTTTCCCGTCTGAATGATGGCTGGCTTCGACTGATCGGAATTCCGCTGGTCGCCTTTATTGCCACCTTTTTCTTTTATTCTGAACATTGGCTGCAGCAAGGTTACAGCTTCGGGTTTTCGTACATGGTATCACTCAGTACAGCTGCCATGATCTGGTATATCAATCGCTATATTCTGATCAGGTTCCGGCGCCGGTTTCCGGAAATTGAAGATACGAACAAGCGAATGCTGTTGCAGTTCGTCTTTTCAATAGCTATATCTGCTCTGGCTTCCCTGTTCATTTCATGGTTTTACGACATCACCAGATTCTGGGGGCGCCCCTTAAACTGGCAGGATTACACGTATAATGTTTTTGTGATTTCCATTTTTGTATTTCTGGTTTCCGGAGTGTATGAAGCGAGTTTTTATTTTGCCCGATGGCGTGTTTCTATGAAGGAGGCTGATGAGCTGAAAAAAGCCAATCTTCAGAGCCAACTGGAATCATTGAAAAATCAGGTAAGTCCACACTTTTTATTTAACTCTTTAAACACCTTATCCTCCCTGATCGAGGAGAATCAGGAACAAGCCGTAAAGTTTGTGAATCAGTTGTCACGGGTTTACCGGTATCTATTACAGAGCAATGAAAAAGAACTTACGACGATAAAGGAAGAACTCGAGTTTTTGAATGCTTACTTTTTCCTTCTCAAAACTCGATTTGGTGAAGGCCTCTCACTCAATGTCCAACTTCCGGCAGAGATGTACAGTTCCTCTATTCCACCATTAACGCTTCAGATTTTAGTTGAAAATGCAGTAAAACACAATATTGTTTCTGTTTCAAAACCACTTCTGATTTCGATTTCAGCATGTGATGAGGATCTGATTTGCGTTAGCAATAATCTTCAGAAAAAAACGCTGAATGTTGTATCCAACGGTATGGGTTTATCCAATATTGCCGCTAAATATAAACTTCTCAATAAACCGGCTATCATCATTGATGATCAGTCAGGAAATTTCAAAGTAACATTACCGCTAATTAAAAACCAGGCCTCATGAGAATCTTGATTGTTGAAGATGAAACACTTGCTGCGAAACGTATTCGCAAAATGGTAGAAGAGCAGGAACCTTCCTCTGAAATCGTTGGAATGACCGACAGTATTGAAGCCACAGTAGACTGGCTCAATTCCCATCCGCATCCCGATGTCATTCTGATGGATATCGAGCTGGCCGACGGACAGAGTTTCGAAATATTTAACCGCACAGAAGTAAAAAGTACCATCATTTTTACGACAGCATATGATGAATTTGCATTGAGAGCATTTAAGGTGAATAGCATCGATTATTTGCTTAAACCTATTGCTGCTGATGATCTTCAGCGGGCATTTGATAAACTGAAGCAAAGGTTGGTTGCAGCTTCTCCGGCTGATGCAGTAAAATTGGATATGGATTCTATCGTTTCTGCTTTAAGATCACGAGAAAAGAACATGTATAAGAAGCGGTTTTTGGTCAAGCAGGGACAACGGCTGATTCCTGTGGATATCAGTGAAATTGCTTTTTTCTACACGGAGGATAAAGTGAGTTTTATCCGGTCACTGAATGACCAGCGGTACATGGTAGATCATTCACTTGATGAATTGGAAGAATTACTCGATCCTGAATTCTTTTTCAGAGCAAATCGCCAGTTTATCATCAGCCCCAGGTCACTGGATGGAATACATAATCACTTTAATGGTAAATTGAAAATTAACCTCCGCCCTGCTGCCGGTGATGATGTGTTTGTCAGTCGCGAACGGGCTGCTGATTTTAAGAAGTGGCTGGGAGAAGGTTGATTATTTTCTGGTGAAAAGGGTAAAATTTCCGTTGCGGAGAGGTGCTGTTGAATACAGTTGCTGAATTTGAAGGGAGATATCACGGGCACAGGAGTCTTTGTCATCCGGCATGCCATACCAGAAGGAAAGATAGTCTATTTTATGCTTTGTTATTTGTTCGGCTGCTGTGATCGTCAAGCAAGGGGTTTTGGTTGCTGCGTGATTGCCGGTATTTTCCGATGGCTTCCGGTTCGGTTTCCATACGATCGGAAACAAGCGGTAATCGGCTTCATAGTTATCTAATACAACGATCTTTTTCTCCGCACCGAGATAGGAACAAAGATTAGCATGCAACCAGTTGCCACTATAGTTTACCGGTAATAAAACAGATGGGGCTTTCATTGATTTTCCTGCTTCCAGTATCGTCCTGGCCGAATCGCTCATTTCACGCTGAAAGCGGTAATGATAGGTCATCATCAATGCGCTTATCATGATGGCGCCAAATGCAGCAGGAAGGCTGGCACGATCCGGAATACGTAAGGTGGAAAGAAACAAGATGAAAGATATCACTGCCCATAATTCGAGCCTGGGAGTAATGATGCCTCCAGAAGCCAGACTGTCAGGTACCATAAATAACAACAACATTCCTGAAACAAACCAAAGCAGTCCTATTCGCTGATATTTCTGTATTGTTCTGAATTGTAGAGCGGGAAGTGTGACCAGCAATAACAGGATGGTGAAAAATCTGGTGAATCGCTTTTCTAAGGCATAATCATACATGATAATACATCGGGAGTTAAAGAGGTCTTCAAAAAGTTTGGTCACGGGAAGCCATTGAATGTCCTGATGAAATCCTCTGCTATCGTGCGAAATCAGGTATTGAATGGTAAGCACGAGGGCCGGCAGGCTAATGATCGCCACCCGAAGAAGTACCCTGGTGATTACTTTGTTTTCTCTTGAGAATACACTCCATATTAAACAATCTTCACCGTTCACTAACCTGGTGATTACTTTGTTTTCTCTTGAGAATACACTGATAATGCCAGAGAGCAGCAGGGCGAGCAGGAAAATAAGGATATGTGAGTAGTAAAGTAACAGCAGCCCTGTGATTCCATAAGCATATGCTGAGAGACCGATAGATCTGGAGTGCGATTTTAACCACCAGGCCAGATAATATGGCAGTATGGATAAGCCAATCATGAAATTGAAGAAACCGATCAAAAAGGTGAAATTATACAGTAGTGGAAAGATGAGCCAGCTGACGAATCCGGCTTCCGGCTCAAGAGCAAGCAGTAATTTCCGGTAGCCTAAAGCAAACCCGCAAATTATGCCGATGAGTAGAATCTTTTCTGTGATGAGAGGTGAAAAAAATGTGAGGAGAAAGGCCATCAGATAATGGCCGGTGAGGTTGGGCTCAATAACCGGATTGAATGTAAAATAGTCGGATGTTAACGGATCCGGTAGAAGGATCAGGTCATGTATTAACCGGGCATTGTATAGATGTACAGGACCATCCAGCGTTACGAATGGAGTCAGGATAAAAACCGGTATCAGGTGAAGCAATAGTGCTAGAGCGAACAGGATGGGTTCATATTTCTTCAACTTAACCATGACTGGGATTCAGCTTGAAAAATAAGTGTATTTGAGGAAGTAACTTGCCTTATTCGTAAATGGCGTGTAAAAGTAGCTGGAAATGAGCTGGTTTAACATGAATTTGAATTGGAAATGGAAGCGTGGAAAAACTTATTTTTGTAGAATATGAATCCATTTGTTGTCTCTGCGCGGAAGTACCGTCCGGCTACCTTTGATACGGTTGTCGGGCAGGCCCATATTACGAATACGTTAAAAAATGCAATTAAAACCAAGCACCTTGCGCAAGCTTTCCTGTTTTGCGGTCCACGGGGTGTTGGTAAAACGACGTGTGCCCGTATTCTTGCCAAAACGTTGAATTGTCAGCACCTGACGGCCGACATGGAAGCATGTAACAGTTGTGATTCCTGTGTTGGGTTTAACAATGGTCAGTCACTGAATATTTATGAGCTGGATGCTGCATCCAACAACTCTGTAGATGATATCCGGAATCTGGTGGAACAGGTGCGGTATGCACCTCATGCCGGGGAATACAAGATCTATATCATCGATGAGGTGCACATGCTCTCTCCGAGTGCATTCAACGCGTTTCTGAAAACGCTTGAAGAACCTCCCTCCTACGCAATTTTCATTCTTGCAACGACTGAAAAGCATAAAATCATTCCAACCATTTTATCGCGATGTCAGATTTTTGATTTTAACCGGATTCAGGTAGAAGATATAGCACAGCACCTTACTTATGTAGCATCGAAGGAAAGTGTGACCGCAGAAGAAGAAGCGTTGCATATCATTGCGCAGAAAGCCGATGGAGCCCTGCGGGATGCCTTATCGATTTTTGATCAGATCGTGAGTTTTGCCGGTACGAATGTTACGTATAAGGATGTGATCAATAATCTGAGTATCCTTGATTATGATTACTATTTCAAAGTGACCGATGAAATCCGGAACGGAAATATTCCGGCGGTATTGGTAACGTTCAATGAACTTATTGCCGATGGTTTTGATGGCCATCATTTTATTACCGGTCTCGCGTCTCATTTCCGTGATTTGCTGGTCTCCAAAGATGAAGTCACCTTACCCCTTCTGGAAGTGAGCAAAGGGACAAGGGAACGGTATCGTATCCAGTCAGCCCAGTTGTCGCAACAACAGCTATTGAAATTTCTTTCCGTATGTAGTCAGGCTGATATCGATTACCGATCGGCGAAGAATCCCCGGCTACATGTTGAATTAACCCTTCTCAAACTTTGTGCATTGGCGGGAAATTCCCATGCAGATGTCAGCGCACAGGTGAATTTTTCTGGTTCCGGCCAGCCGGCTACTTTGCCGGGAAAGTCATCAGCAGCAGATAAGTCAGCTTCCGCAACTGCTGCTGTACCAACCAAGGAAGCTGCTATTAATGCAGAGGTGCAACCTGGTCAGCAACCTTTACCGGCAACACCGGCAGAGGCCCCTGCAATACCCGCCCCTACTCCTGCTCCTGCAAAACCTGTTTCTGTTGCCCCTCCTGCTTCCAAACCAATTTCGGAGACGCCGCCTTCTTCGGCTACAATGGGCTCTCTCCTGAAAGGGACATCGTTATCTTCCCTGCGGAAGAGTGAGGTAGCGAAAGAAGAAATAGTAAAACAGGAAGTGCGTCCGTTAGCGGAGGATCAGCCGGTGAACCGTGAGGATTTTGAAAAATACTGGACTTCCTACGCAGAAATGATGCAGCAGTCGGGAAAGTTCCAGTTATACACTACTTTAACGATGAAAATGCCATCACTTATCGAAGGGCATATCATTGAATTGACGATACACAATCCGTCTCAGGACGAGCTCCTGATGGAAGAAAAGACGGAGTTGCTGGACTTCCTCCGGAAATCGCTCGGGAATTATAGCCTGATCATGCGTACACGACTGGAAGCTGCAGCTGCTGATCCGGAGCAGGTTTATTCGAATAAAGAGAAGTACAAAAAGATGAATGAAAAAAATCCGGGACTCGATGATTTCCGGAAGCAATTAGGACTTGAACTGGAACTTTAATCATTAAACAAAAAAGAAGCTTATGCCCATACTGGCAGGTATAATAAAACGCGGAATCGAACTCCGTCACCGTATCCGGTTGTCGGACAGATCTCCCATATACTACCAGAAGAAAGAGCTTAAAAAACTCCTTCGTAAAGCGCAGCTAACCATGTTCGGACAAACCTACAAGTTTCCGTCAATGGTGAATAGCAGGAACTTTGTCAATAAGTTCAGAGCCACAGTACCGGTGCATGACTACAATACAATTTATGCGCTCTGGTGGAACAAATGCCTGCACAATCAACAGGATGTGACCTGGCCTGGCAAGGTACGGTACTTTGCCCTGAGCAGCGGTACTTCTGAGAGTTCCAGTAAACATATCCCGGTGACCAGCGAAATGGTAAAAGCAATTCAGCGGACCAGTATACGTCAGATCATAAGTCTGGGGGGGTATTCCGGATTGCCGGCAGATATTTTTTCAAAAGGAATTCTCATGCTGGGAGGCAGTACCCACCTGCATCATCAGGGATCCTATTTTGAAGGCGATCTCAGTGGGATTACAGCCAGTAAAATTCCTTTTTGGTTTCAGCACTTCTATAAACCCGGCCGGAAAATTGCTCAGGAACAAGACTGGAATACCAAACTTGAAGAAATTGTTGAAAATGCACCTAACTGGGACATTGGTATTCTTGTAGGTGTTCCGGCCTGGTGTCAGCTCCTGCTTGAAAAAATTATCGATCATTATCGTTTAAAAACGATTCATGATATATGGCCCAACCTCACTATTTATGTGCATGGCGGCGTTTCATTTGAGCCTTACAGGAAGAGTTTTGAAAAGCTGATTGCTAAACCCCTCACCTACATCGAAACGTATCTTGCTTCAGAGGGATTTATTGCATTTCAGGAAGAGCAGGATAACCGTTCGATGAAAATGGTTCTAAATAACGGACTCTTTTTCGAATTTATTCCGTTTAATAGCGATAATTTCAACGCTGACGGAGAACTGGTCAGAAAACCCAAAACGCTGTTGATCGATGAAGTTCAGGAAGGAGAAGAGTATGCCCTCTTGCTCAGCACCTGTTCAGGAGCATGGAGGTACCTCATTGGAGATGTTATAAAGTTTACCAATGTTGAAAAAGCAGAAATCGTTATAGCCGGACGCACAAAGCACTACTTGAGTCTTTGCGGAGAGCATCTTTCTGTGGATAATATGAACAAGGCGATCGAGATGGTCTCTGATGAATTCAATATCCGCATCAATGAATTCAGCGTTTCAGGAATCAAGCATGGCAGCATGTTCGCTCATAAATGGTACATTGGTACAGATGATCAGGTAGATGCAGAACAACTTCGGATCAGTCTGGATGCAAAACTGAAGATGTTAAATGATGATTATCGGGTCGAACGTATTTCAGCGCTGAAGGAAATTTTTGTTGAGATACTGCCACATAAAGTATTCCTGAACTGGATGGAAAAGCAAGGAAAGATCGGTTCACAAAACAAGTTTCCCCGTGTCATGAAAAATCATATTCAGGAAGAATGGGAGAAGTTTATCAAAAGCGAACTGGTTTAAAATATGTTTGTTTCCGGTTTTACTTTTATCCGCAATGCAATTAAGTACGATTATCCTGCCGAAGCATCCATCCGTTCACTGCTTCCGCTGGTGGATGAATTGGTTGTTTGCCTGGGAAACTCTGATGACGATACAGAAGGCCTGATCCGGAGAATTAATGATCCAAAGATCAGAATTGTTCACTCCGTTTGGGACGATAGTTTACGGGAAGGCGGAAGAGTGCTGGCGGTAGAGACAAATAAAGCCCTCGATCATATTGACAGGAAAGCGGACTGGTGCTTTTATCTTCAGGCAGATGAAGTGATTCATGAAGATGATTATTCATCCATCCGGAACGCTATGTCTGCACATTTAGAGGATAAACGTGTGGAAGGTTTATTATTTGAATACGTCCATTTTTATGGCAGCTATGAATATTTTGGAAATTCGAGAAGGTGGTACCGGCATGAAATCAGAATTGTACGCAATGACCCGGGAGTCCGTTCTTTCCGGGATGCACAGGGATTCAGGATTCATGACCGAATTATGAATGTTAAACCGGCTAACGCCCGTATTTTTCATTATGGATGGGTAAAAGATCCACTCCATCAGCTGGAAAAACAAAAGAGCTTCCATAAAATGTGGCATTCGGATGAAAAAGTTGAACAGATGGTGCAGGAAACCCCGTTTGACTATTCAGGAATTGATTCGCTTGAAATTTTTAAAGGGTCGCATCCAGCCGCAATGACTGAACGAATCAACAGCATGGACTGGCATTTTAAATTTGATACAGGCAGGAAGAAGCTAACGCTTAAAAACAGAATACTGATGTTATTAGAACAAAAGACCGGGAAACGGTTTTTTGAATATAAAAACTACAGATTGATTTAGTTTTACTTCATTCTTTCTTTCTGAAAACTCTGCACACGATAGCCGTGGTGAGAAACGGAAGGGTAAGAAAAATGATTAACGAAACAATCAGGAACAGGTAGGGTCCGTTAGCCGGTGCTACATAATCCATACCCACAAAAAAAGCTGTAACAGGGTCGGAAACGAATAAAACACAGAGGATGAAAATCAGGATTCCTCCTCCCATTGCCCACCACCATACTTTTCGCTCATTTGAAAAACTATACTGATGATTTTTTACTTGTCTTTTCAAAGCCACACGGACCAGAATGGCCCAGGTCAGAAATGTCATGACCCACGTAACCCACTCAAGCATCAATTTAATCATAATAGCTATTTATATCGGAAGATGTAATTTCTTATAAATTTTTGCCATTAACCAGGCCGGACCAACCAGCAGGAACTGAATGTCCTTTAAAAATGAAGGACGTTTCCCTTCAAGATGATGGCCGTAAAACTGGAATATCCATGCGATGAGAAAAACCGCCAGGTAAACCCATACAGACAATTCACGGATGTAAATATACAGTTGCAGACTGGCCCAAAGACAGGTTAACCCGAACAGCAACATCCCGATCCATAATGTACGCGACAGAAAGAAGTAATAGCCGACCAATGCGATCAGGACGGGTACAGCCAGATTACCCAGAAGAGGTAAAGTGATCAGGAACAGAAATCCGGTGATTGACCAGAATATTGCCGGTACACAAATCCAGTGAATCATCACATTGGTTTCGTGCTGATGACTCACCGCATATTCATCCAGCCATTGTTGAATGTTTTTCATTTTTTTCCGAAGTGTTCAAAATTAATTGAATAAGCAAAGCAAGTAACAATTATTTTTGGAAGCATGCTTAAGACACTTCAGCTGCTGCTGGTTTTGCTGATTTCGGCATGCAGCCGTTCACCCAAAACGCCCACTGAGAATTCCGCGCAGGTGGTGGAAACTCAGGAAGGACCTGGCCCCTCAAAAATGTTGACCTTTCAGCCTATCGCAGGAGGGGGAAATCTGCATTTTTCAGTGTATTACCCTGCTGGTTTCAGCGAGAACAGGTTATTTCCTGTATTGATTTTTTTTGACCCTCATGGCTCTCCGGATGTTCCGCTCAATAAATACCGGGAACTTGCCGATAAATACGGATTCATACTCTTGGGGTCACATGAAAGTAAGAATGGTAACGGCGCAAGGGAAACGTCAGATATTATCAACGGAATGGCCGCTCAGGCACGGCGTTTACCCAAAGCAGATACTTCCTTGATTTATGCCGGCGGATTCAGCGGAGGCGGTCGAGTAGCAGGAATGATGGGTTTAGCTCCGTTGGGCATTCAGGGGATTCTTACCTGCGGGGCTGGTATTCCCGGCGGTTCTTGGTTTGGTGCGCCTCCCAATGTCATTGTGAGTATTGGTGGCACTTCCGATATGAATCTACATGAAGTTAAGGAGTTCAATACTCAAAAGCAGGAGTTGATGTCACGGTATTTCAAACTTTTCTTTGACGGACCGCATGCCTGGCCTCCGGCCAATGAAGTTGAGTTGGCTATGATCATTTTTAAAAGAATGGCAATGCGGGATAATTATACAGCTAAGGATACTGGATTTATAAAGGAAAGTGATCAATGGTTGAAAGCTTATATCAATAACCAAAAGGATCCGGTTGTTGAAGCTGAAGCTCTTTACAATGTGATACGGATATCAGAAAGTCTCACGGATATTTCGTTGCTGGAAAAGCAATACAGCAATCTGAAAGCCTCGCCGGTCTATCAAACCGCTGAAAAATATGACCAGCAACTGGATCAGGAAGAAGAAAAGACAAAAACCAGACTGTATAACGAAATATTTATGAAGGATACCAGTTGGTGGAATGTCACAGCCCGGGCATTGCTGGATTCATCGAATTTTATCAATGACCGCAAACGGATTGCCATGATCCATAGAGTCCAGGGTCATCTGAGCCTGGGTATTTATACAACACTCAACCGCACAATTGCCGGTATGCGGGTTGATCAGGGCGTTTACCTGTCAACTTTGTACAGGCTGATTGATCCACAGAATACTGAAGCCTGGTATTTATCAGCCGTTGTGGCCATGCAAATGGGACTATCCGGCAATGCAATGACCTATCTGGATAAGGCGGTTTCGCTTGGTTTCAAAGATGTGGGCAGATGCCGGCAAGAGCCATCCTTTGCAGCAATCCAGAGCGATAATAGATTCCAGAATATACTCGTTAAAATGCAATAATCAGCGATGATAACAGAAATCAGAAACAACTACAACAGCCAATTTTCAGAGGAAAAATATCGTCGTTTCCTTTCAGATATGGGCTCCACATTTGGGTATGAAATTGAGTTCAGGGTTTCAGAAACGCCGGTGTTCATTGATAAATCGTTCCGTAAAATGCTGGAGCAGGCAGGCGAGGAAATAATTGACGTGATCACTGCACCGGATTTTAAAACAAAATCAGAATCAGCTATCCCTCCTTCTCTGCGTGTTGGCAATGAAGATGAGCATACAAGTCTGCTGGCTATTGATTTTGCAATATGTGAGGATGGGAATGGCGGATTTATTCCGCAGCTGATAGAAATGCAGGGATTTGCTAGTTTATATTGTTATCAGGAATGGCTTTCGGAAATGTATCGCCGGCACTTTGAGATTCCTGAAAATTTCGATAATAAATTCAATGGGTACGATCATGATTCCTATATCAAACGCCTAAGAAAGATCATTGTTGGAGATCAGGATCCCAACGAAACAGTTTTGCTTGAGATTGAACCCTGGAAACAGAAGACACAGATTGATTTTTACTGTACACAGTCGTATCTCGGCATTCCGGTGGTATGCTTAACCGAAGTCATCAGAGAAAAGGATCAGCTATTCTACATGAACAACGGGAAGAAAACACCGATCCGAAGGATTTATAACCGAGTCATTTTTGATGAATTGTTGCAACGAAAAGATCTGAATCTGCAGTTTAATCTTACCGAACCTGCAGCCGTTGAATGGGTGGCTCATCCGAACTGGTTCTTTCGTATCAGTAAACATACGATGCCGAGCCTGAAGAGCAGATTTGTTCCTGAAACACACTTCCTCAGTGAATTGAAGTCAATACCTCCGGATCTTGAGAATTGGGTACTAAAACCGCTTTTCAGCTTCAGCGGCCAAGGGGTGATCTTCGATGTTACACTATCCGACATTGAAAAGGTAAATGATCCTGCTAATTATATATTGCAGCGAAAAGTTACCTATGCCGGGGCCGTTTCTTCGCCCACTGGTCCTGTGAAATGTGAAATACGGCTGCTTTACCTCTGGGACAAAGATGAAACAAGGCCTCAATTAACAATTAACCTTGGACGAATGAGTAAAGGCAAAATGATAGGTGTGCGCTACAACCAGAATCTGGACTGGGTGGGCGGAACGACCTACTTTCTGGAGAAAGATTGAATTTTAAGGTTTGGGAGCAGGCGGTGGCAATTCGAAGGCCTCGACTTCATGATGAAAGGCCCCGTTTTTATGGGAACCATCGCAAAAGGGTCGTTTGGAGGAGAGATTACATCTGCATAAAGCAACGGAAGTACGTCCATTTAGATTGAACTCCTTGCCTTCTGCATCTACTATTTTGAACTCCCCTTCTACTCTAAGGGAACCGTTATTATTTACCTTGATGGTAACTGACATTTTAAGCTTTCTTTTCGGGTAAGTACGTATAGGACATCATAAGGCCCGCCAGGCAGGTAACACTCATCATCATATATAACACAACCATGATCGATTTGTTATAGGCATCAAAGTTCATTTCATGCTGCACAATTCCAATCAGAGAGAGGAAATTGGCAATGGTACGTTGAGTGAAGACCAATAATCCCGCCATTGAAACACCAAGTCCTGCCCAAACGGCCATTTTATTCCGGTTACTCAAATAACCGCAAAGCCACAATGCAAGACCAACTGCTACCCCCAGAATCATCATGTTTCTGGCTTTGATTCCTACAACCGAATAAGACGACAGTCCATTGATAATCAATAGAGTGCCTTCAACAACTAAAATTCTGACAAATGAGTTTTTATGCATGTGATCCGCTGTTACATGAGGCATTGAAAATAGTAAAATCTATTCAAATCACGTTGCCGGCTCCCCAATAATAGGGCTCTATTTTTTAACAAAAGCACTTTAAAATGTAATTGAAAAACCGTTAAACAGACGGGAATCCTCAGTAATTTCGCAGAGATCTTTAAACTAAAATTTCAATGACAACTCCACTACCTGGCGAGCTGGTCCAAACAGCAAGTCCACAGCCGAAAATTCTTATGCTCGGTTGGGAGTTTCCTCCAGTCATAAATGGTGGACTGGGTGTAGCCTGTCATGATTTATGCATTGCTTTATCAAAATATGCGAACGTTACCATGATCATTCCAAAGTCGAATCCTGACTTTGTGGTAAAGAATCTGAATCTCATTGGGCTGAATACAATTGATGCCAAAACTCTGCGCAACGTTGGTTTTACAGATAATTACAAAAAAGTAAAACAGGTGCATTTTATTGACACTCACCTTAACCCCTATTATAACGGAAACCAACAGCCACATTCTGATCTGCAACAACTGAACAGTCAATACCTCAAGAAAATTCAAATTGGCGGCGAATCCTATGAAATTTTCCAGATCGATGATCTTTATGGAGGTGATGTAATTGAAAAAGTAACGGTTTTCGGTAAACTGGCTGCTAAGCTGGCTATGAAAATGGATTTTGACATTATCCATGCTCATGACTGGATGACGATGATTGCCGGAATGGAAATAAAAGAGAAAACAGGGAAACCCTTAGTGGTGCATGTGCATTCACTTGAAGTTGACCGGGGTGGTCCTCATAGTAAGGGATGGGTGTATCAGGTGGAAAAGCATGGAATGGAGAAAGCTGATATCCTGATGCCGGTTAGTAATTTCACCGGACATATCATTCATGATTACTATCAGATACCCTGGAGTAAAATATTTCCGGTCCATAATGGTATACGGCCTGTAACACCATTCAAGAGTGAACCCATGTTCAAAGAGAAAATGGTGCTGTTCGTTGGACGCCTGACCCGGCAGAAAGGTCCGGAATATTTTGTGGATATTGCCGAGAAAGTACTGCAAACTGAACCCAATGTACGGTTTGTGATGGCAGGGACCGGAGAATACTTTAACCCCCTGTTAGAACGTGCTGCCCAAAAAGGAATAGCACACCGGTTCCATTTAACAGGCTTCCTGAATTTGGATAAAGTCCGCCAGTTACTTTCCAGAGCCGATGTTTACGTGATGCCCTCTGTTTCTGAACCATTCGGCCTATCGGCTGTGGAAGCTGTTCAGTTCGGCATTCCGGCTGTTATCAGCAAACAAAGCGGTGTTGCTGAGGTATTAAAAGGCTCTCTGAAATTTGACTACTGGGATGTGCATCGTGCAGCCGGATATATTTTGCGACTCCTGAATGATGAGGTGCTGACAGAGAAAATCAAGGAAGACGCGTTTAAAGATCTTGAAAACATCTCCTGGGATCATTCAGCTAAAAAGGTGATTGAAGGATACAGGAATTACCACTTAATCCCGCAGGAAGCCTGAAACAGAAAATGCTGTTCATAAACCATGGACAGGTTTGTGAATCCTTAATTCCTGTACCGTATATTCGTAAAACCAACTGCAATAAAATATGCCATCTGTTTGCTTCTACTTCCAGGTACATCAGCCCTTTCGGTTGAAACGCTATTCATTCTTTGATATAGGGAAAGATCACTTCTATGAAGATGATGAGAAAAACCGCCTTATACTGGATAAAGTAAGCGAAAAATGTTACCTGAAAGCCAACCGCAAAATGCTGGACCTGATCAACAGGCATAAAGGCAAATTCAGGGTTTCCTATTCGCTTTCAGGTGCTGCAATTGAGCAATTTGAAAACCACCGCCCAGATGTTCTTCAGTCCTTCATTGATCTGGCGAAAACCGGTTGCGTGGAATTTATTTCAGAAACGTATTACCATTCATTAAGCTTTATATTTTCTAAAAATGAATTCAAGCGGCAGGTAGAAATGCACCGCGAAAAAATCAAGACCTATTTTGACCAGCAGCCAAAGGTATTCCGTAATACCGAACTTATTTATAGCAATGAAATTGCCTCGTTTGTTGAGAAAATGGGATACAAAGCCATTTTATGCGAAGGGGTTGACCGGCATCTTGGGAAAAGAACACCTAACTTTCTTTATCAGCCTGCCGGTACGCTGAAAATTAAAGCGTTTTTGAAAAACTACCGGCTTTCAGACGATATTGCGTTCAGGTTCAGTGACCGAAACTGGAGTGAGTGGCCATTGCATTCAGATACATTTGCATCCTGGGTACATAAAGTAGCCGGTAATGGTGAAGTCATCAATCTTTTCATGGATTATGAGACCTTTGGCGAACACCAATGGGACGAAACAGGCATTTTTGATTTCCTTGATCATCTGCCGAAAGATATTTTATCACATAGCGATTTCGACTTTAAAACTATTTCTGAAGCTGCAGATTTGTATAAGGTCAGAGATATATATGATGTTCCTGAATATACAAGCTGGGCGGATGCTGAACGTGATCTGAGTGCATGGCTCAGTAATCCGATGGAGAAAGAAGCTGCGAAAAGAATTTATCAGCTGGAAGAAAAAGTAGTGAAGACAGGGAATCAGGATTTGATGGATGTTTGGGGGAAAATGCAAACCAGCGATCATTTTTATTACATGTGTACAAAATTCTGGAGTGATGGTGATGTACATAAGTATTTTAGCCCGTATGATTCACCCTATGACGCTTATATCTATTACATGAATGTGCTTGCTGATTTTGAGACAACTGTTGAGGAGGCACTGAAAGAAGTAAAAGGTGTAAAGAAGCCAGTTAAGAAAAAGGAATCAACCGTAGAATAAGCATAAGGCGCCCCTCCGATTCATGGCAAGTGGACATATTGACCATACAAAAGTCACTACGGCAGGACTTCTGGTCACGCTTGGTATTATTTACGGTGATATCGGCACATCACCCTTGTATGTGATGAGTGCCATTATTGGCGAACGCACGATCGATGAAACATTAATTCTGGGCGGACTTTCCTGTGTTTTCTGGACGTTAACCATTTTGACCACCTTTAAATACATTATTCTTACGTTACGTGCAGATAATAAAGGTGAGGGAGGTATTTTCTCGTTGTATGCGCTGGTCAGAAAAATGAAAATTAAATGGCTGGCATTCCCTGCGATGATTGGTGGTGCGGCACTTCTTGCTGACGGTATTATCACCCCTCCTATTTCTGTGGCATCAGCAGTAGAAGGATTAAGAGCGATTAACCCGGATATTACTACGGTACCGATTGTAATTGCCATTTTGTTCTTCCTTTTCTTCATACAGCAGTTTGGTACGCGTTTCGTCGGACGGTTTTTTGGACCGGTTATGTTTGTCTGGTTTTCTATGCTGCTGATTTTAGGAGTAAAAGAAATTCTCAATTTTCCTGTAGTATTCAAAGCGGTTAACCCCTATTATGCATATAATCTTCTTGTAAATTATAAAGAGGGATTCTGGTTGCTCGGTGCTGTATTTCTGTGTACTACAGGTGGCGAAGCATTGTATTCTGACCTTGGACATTGTGGAAGAAACAATATCCGGGTCACTTGGGGATTTGTGAAAGTGGCATTGCTCGCAAATTATTTTGGTCAGGGGGCATGGTTGCTTAACCACGTAGGAAAAACACTTGGCAATACGAAACCATTTTTTGCACTGATGCCGGACTGGTTCCTGCTTACGGGTATTATGGTTGCGACACTTGCCGCTATCGTTGCCAGTCAGGCCTTGATATCAGGAACCTTTACCTTAATCAACGAAGGAATGCGTCTTGATTTTCTGCCCAAAGGGAGGATTGAATATCCCACGGACCTGAGAGGACAGTTATATATTCCAACGATCAACTGGTTGCTTTGCCTGGGATGTATTGGCATTGTTTGGTATTTTGAGGAATCATCAAAAATGGAAGCTGCATATGGTTTGGCCATTGTATTAACAATGATCATGACCACAACGCTACTGACCTACTATCTGTATCTTCGTCATTATCCACGATGGCTGATCGGTTTACTGCTGATTGTTTTCCTCTCTATTGAATCATCGTTCATGGTCGCCAATCTTAGCAAGTTTTCGCATGGAGGATATGTAACGGTGTTTATTGCCTCCGGCATCATTTCCATTATGTGGGTTTGGTATGAAGCACGGAAGATCAGGACTTCGCTGGTTGAGTTTGTTCAACTGGACAAGTACTTTGATATTATATCGGATGTAAGCAAGGATGTTAGTATTCCAAAGTACTCCACCCATCTCGTGTATCTTACCAGTGCTATGAGAGATAATGAAGTGGAAAATAAAATTATCTACTCTATTCTCAATAAACAGCCCAAACGAGCTGATCTCTACTGGTTGATTCATGTGGATGTGCTGGATGAACCGTACACAATGGAATATAAGGTACATGAATTGGTAGACGATAAAATCATTCATGTACGATTTAAAATCGGATTCAGGGTTGAACCTCGTATTAACCTGATGTTCCGGCAGGTGGTGCAGGATCTGGTTTCAAGCGGGGAGGTTGATATTGAAAGCCGTTATACTTCTTTGAAGAATATACATCTGAGCGGAGATTTCAGGTTTATTGTCATGGAAAAATTCCTGTCCTACGAAAACACACTGAGCATCTACACGAAGTTCATTCTCAATATCTACTTCCTCATAAAACGTCTCAGTTTGAGTGAGGAAAAAGCATTTGGACTGGATTCCAGTTCTGTGATGGTAGAGAAAGTTCCTTTAATTGTAACCCCACCCGGTTCATATAAATTCACGCGGGTTCAATAAATCAAAAAGCCGGGATCTCCGGCTTTTTGAGTGACGGAAACAGGTCCTATTTTTTTAAGATTTTCTGAATCGACTTCCCTTCCTCAGTAAGTATTAGTAATTGATATACTCCTGTTGGCGTTTTTGACGGGATATCTATCTGGTAAGGATTCACTCCTGCTGTTCCTTCTGTTTTTAGCTTTGCAATAACTTCCCGACCCGTCAGATCAATCAGAGACAAAGAAACCTGTGACGATTTTGTGAGGTAAATCTGAATATTCAGTTTCTCTGTAACTGGATTTGGGTAAACCTGAACATTTTGCAAATCCTGTATCTCTGCCAGTCCGGTTGTGTTTTCAGGGATTACAAGGGTATTGGTTCGCACAATATCTCCTGAACTGGCATTATTACCGTTTGCAAACAGGAATGCACCATAAAATGTAACATTTCCTGATCCTGTGCTTGGCGCGGTCCAGTTAAAGGTCCATGTACGTGCATTGGCACTTCCAGCTGTACCCGAAGAAGTATGCGTAACATATTTTGTTCCTACAATTTTTGTAGCAGTGGCATTAGTTATTGCAAGGGTACCTGATAGCTGCCCATTCAGCCGTTGAGGTGATATCTGGAAACCAAATTTATTAATTCCCGCTTGTGATACAGATGCAGTAATCGTATAGGTTTGCCCGGGGGAATATCCGTTCACCGGAACATTCGAACTGATAATCTGTGTGGCGGATGGCGTGGCTGTACCGCCATGACAGGTGGACATGGAACAGGTCATTCCATCTGCTGGTGAATTCGTGTGTCCCGAGGGAGCTCCCGCACCATTACTGATGGCAAGATTTCCTGACGAATCAATGAGTACCATCCCCACTGCAGAGAGGAGGCTTAAGAGAGTAATTGTTTTTTTCATACGCGCGTTTAGTTTGCAGACCCAAGAATAATGTTAACATTTTATCCGATTCTAATAGAAATGTAAAAAAATGACCAATTGGTCTTTTTCTCCTTTTATAGTTACAGAAAATCAGGATTTTATACCTTCGGCACAAGGAAAAAATATGACCAAAGCAGCAGAAAGAATCGCTGAGCTTACACGGCTGATAAATGAACATAATTTCAGATATTATGTTCAGGCAGAACCCGTTATATCTGATTTTGAATTCGATCAATTGTTAGATGAGCTTATCCGGCTTGAAAAGCAACACCCTGATCTGGCACTCCCCGACTCTCCGACACAACGTGTGGGTGGTGATATAACAAAGGCGTTTAAAACGGTGGTTCATAGATACCCTATGTTGTCATTGGGAAATACGTATTCGGAAGAAGAACTATCAGAATTTGATGAGCGCATTCAGAAGCTCATACCTGATGAAGATTATGAATATGTATGTGAACTGAAATTTGATGGTGTTGCCATCGGACTTACCTATCGGAATGGATTATTGGTGCAGGCTGTAACCCGTGGTGACGGAATTCAGGGTGATGATGTAACGGTCAATGTGAAAACAATAAAATCGATACCATTGCGGTTACACGGTTCAGGATGGCCTGATGAATTTGAGATAAGAGGCGAAATCATCATGCCACGGGCTGCTTTTGATAAAATAAATGAAGACAGGAGTGATATTGGAGAACCCCCATTGGCGAATCCAAGAAACGCAGCTGCAGGCACGCTAAAACTTCAGGATAGTGCGGAGGTTGCCAGGCGGAAACTGGACTGTTTCCTCTATGCGCTTTATGGCGATGCGCTTCCGTATGAAAATCATGAAGACGCATTAAAGGCAGCAGCAGATTGGGGGTTCAAAATATCACAAGACAGAAAAGTATGTCCGACGCTGGCTGATGTCATCCAGTATATTCATCAATGGGATAGCGGACGGCTGAAGCTACCTTTTGATACAGATGGTGTAGTTATCAAAATAAACAATTATCGTCAGCAGGAGGAATTGGGATTTACAGCAAAATCTCCTCGATGGGCAATCGCTTATAAATACAAAGCACAGTCTGTTTCAACCATCCTGAACGAAGTAACTTATCAGGTAGGCAGAACCGGAGCTATCACTCCGGTTGCAAATCTTCAGCCTGTTTTTCTGGCGGGAACCACCGTTAAACGTGCGTCATTGCATAATGCTGATCAGATTGAGAAGCTCGGACTTCATTTGGGCGATACGGTTTTTGTTGAGAAGGGTGGTGAAATTATACCTAAAATTACTGGTGTTGATATTTCGAAAAGGCCTGATCATGCCGCTCCCATCGGCTTTATTGAACGTTGCCCGGAATGTAATGCAGAGTTAATAAGGAAAGATGGAGAAGCTCAGCATTATTGTCCTAATGAAGAAGGTTGTCCTCCTCAGATCAAAGGAAGAATTGAGCACTTTACTTCCAGAAAGGCTATGAACATCGAAGGGCTTGGTAGTGAAACCATCGACTTATTTGTTGAGACAAAATTATTAAATGATATTGCGGATATCTATTCCCTGAAGAAAGAAGATATCATGCAACTGGATCGCTTTGGTGAGAAGTCTGCTGCTAATATTATTCAGGGAATTGATGATTCCCGGAAAGTACCATTTGAACGTGTTCTTTTCGCCATTGGTATTCGCTACGTTGGAGATACTGTGGCACGAAAACTGGCACGTCATTTTCATTCAATAGATGGAATAATCAATGCCGGCTTCGATCACCTGACAGAAGCTCCTGAAGTTGGACAGAAGATAGCGCAAAGTGTATTGGATTTCTTTTCAAAAGAGAAGAATCATGAAGTAATCCGTAGATTAAAAGCAGCCGGTGTTCAGATGGAGATTTCAGAGGATAACCAGCTGAAGAAGTTATCTGACCGGCTTGCCGGACTTACTATCGTTATTACAGGAACATTTGTGCAGCATTCACGTGATGAATACAAGAAAATGATTGAGGAGAACGGTGGAAAGAACGGGTCCGGGATCACGAAAAAAACCAGTTTTCTTTTCGCTGGTGCAGATGCCGGGCCTAGCAAACTGGATAAGGCGGCCGAACTTGGGGTGAAATTGATCAATGAAGAAGAGTTTCTTTCGATGATATCCGGCACCTGAGAAATTACTAACTTTAGAACCTGTTAGCTCCTGGTCTGAATGAAGAAGCCCTTACGGATTAAAATTGCCGGATATCTCTTTCGAAGAGAATTCGGAAAACAGAATACGCAACGTAAGCTGATCACCTTTGATGATGCAGCTTCAATCGGAATCCTGTATGATTCCACCGATGAGAAAGACTTTGAATTAGTCAGGAAATATGTAAAGGAAATCAGAGAACAACATCATAAAGAAGTCCTAGCACTCGGCTACTACGATCAGAATGAGCTCCCTCCTATGCGCTTCTCAAAACTGGGACTGGACTTCTTTACTAAGAAAGACCTCAACTGGTATTATAAACCAATGGCCTCGATCGTCCGCAATTTTACGGAGCGTGAATTTGATCTGCTGATTGATTTACATACCGGAAATTCTATCCCCTTTCAATATATTGTTGCCGGCTCAAAGGCCAGATTTAAAATCGGTAAATATGACCGGAAAGCCACTCCATTTTATGATTTTATGATCAGTACTCCAGAACAAATGACATTACGGCAATTTATTGAACAGGTAAACCACTATTTAAAATCATTGAGAAATGACAATAAGCACTAAGAAACTGGCGGGCACCGGTGTAGCATTGGTTACTCCGTTTCATAAAAACGGAAGCATCGATTTTAAATCCCTTTCCCGACTTGTTGATCACATTATTAAAGGGAAATGCGAATATCTGGTTCCACTGGGAACAACGGGTGAGAGTGTAACATTGTCAGCTGATGAGAAACGTGCTGTTATCGATTGTGTACTGGAAGCGAATAACAAACGTGTTCCAGTGGTTATGGGATTGGGTGGTAATAATACCCAGGAGATCGTTTCTAAACTTCGTCACGATAGTTTTGAAGGTATTTCTGCATTATTATCCGTTTCTCCTTACTATAATAAACCTTCACAGAAAGGAATCGTTCAGCACTATAAGATGCTGGCAGAGGAAAGCCCCTTGCCATTGATACTGTACAATGTTCCCGGGCGTACCGGATCAAACATGACAGTTGATACGACGCTGGAGCTTGCCCGTCAAAAGAACATTATCGGAATAAAGGAAGCAAGTGGAAATCCGGAGCAGATTATGTCTATCATCCGTGATCGTCCGGCAGGATTTCTCGTAATTTCCGGTGATGATGCTTTGACTCTCCCCCTGATCGCGGCGGGTGCCGATGGTGTCATATCAGTTGTCGCAAATGCTTATCCAAAACACTTCTCCGAAATGGTTCGCTTATCCATTCGTCATGAAATGAAAAAAGCACAGCAGTTGCACTATGATTTATTACCATTAATTCCCCTGCTATTTGCAGAAGGAAGCCCTTCCGGAGTAAAATGCGCTTTAAAACATTTGGAAATTTGTGAAGAATTCGTCCGCATGCCTCTGGCAAATATTTCGAAAACTCTTGCCGGGAAAATTATTTCCTTTTGTGATAACTTATGAATCCAGAGATGGTCAGGGAGGGTTTACTGCAAACCTGGAGAATAAATCAGGAAATTCTCGAAGAATTGATCGATGAAATTCCGGAAGAGGCATTATCGGTTACCCTCTCAAGGAAAGGAAGCCGTACTATTCTGGATCAACTTAATCATCTGCATATGGTCAGAATGATGTGGGCAAGCATCTTTGACAAAAAGATGAAATCAGGTTCAACTAAATCGGTTACACCGGTTCCCGTTCAGGAGGTTCGTAAAAATCTGCGTGCATCGTATGAGTATGTAATTTCTATGTTGGATGCAGGGTTAACCAATAAAGGGAAAATAAAAGGAATTGGAATGGATGTTTTTACTTTTCATTCGTATCTGATCAGTCATGAATCACATCATCGTGGAAATATTTTACTGAGCCTTAAATCTGCAGGGTTTTCCGTAGGAAAGGACTTTTCCTATGCCATTTGGGACTGGAAAAAGCGAAGATCTGACGCTTAAGATGTTATTTTTTACACTTCAGAGATAATTGTCATATCCGGCTTGCCGCCAACGCGGTGTTTTCATTTATTTTTGATCTTACCCTATTCCTATGAAATCAAAAATTCTGCTTCTGTTCATCTTTGCATCGCTTGGCATTGCAAAGGGCCAAAATGGATTAACACTCCTGTCAAACCTTCCCTATCCTAACGCTACCTGTGCCGGCGTTTGGCACTACGTCGATTCATTGAATAATGAATACGCATTGGTAGGTGCCAGCGATAGAATTTCAATTGTGGATGTCACGGATCCTGTGGCTCCTGTAGAGGTCTTTGCTGTTCCTGCATTGGCTGGACAATCAAGCCTCTGGCGCGAACTTAAAACTGCAGGAAAGTATGCATATGCAGTTAGTGAAGGCGGCGGTGGTTTGATAATAATTGATCTGTCGAATCTGCCTGCCTCTGTAAATTCAAAACACTGGTATGGTGATGGAGCCATTGCAAACATGTTAAGTACCGCACATACCATTGCGGTTACTGATGGATATGCCTACATTTTCGGTACCGGAGGCGGTCTTGCCAACGGAGGTGCGGTAATCTGCGATCTGGCTGATCCCTGGAATCCGGTATATGTTGGACAATACAGCCAAAACTATGTTCATGATGGTTATATCAGGAACGATACACTTTGGGCAGGTGAAATATATGCAGGACAATTCAGTGTGATTGATGTATCGAATAAGGCAAATCCAGTTCTGCTGGCAACCCAGCAAACTCCTGGTCAGTTCTGTCACAATACCTGGCTTTCAGATAATTCTCAGTTTCTGTTTACTACCGATGAAGTGGGCGATGAACCATTAGGCTCATTTGATATTACAGATCTTTCTAATATCAAACTCGTTGATGAGTACTATACTGACAGTATGCCGCATGAGGAAGTACACAATGTGAGGGTGTTGAATGATTTTCTAATAAACCCGTCTTATGGATCGCAACTTGTGATCTGCGATGCTGCCCGTCCAGATAATATCATTGAGATTGGCAACTATACAACCGGAAGTTTCCTTTGCTGGGATGCATCGCCCTATTTACCGAGCGGGAATATTATTGCAACTGATGTAAGTGGTGGATTATATGTTTTTCAGCCTGATTATGTCAGAGCATGTTATCTGGAAGGAAATGTGACGGATAGTATCACTGGCTTGCCGTTATACAATGTCGATATAACGATTACTCCCTTGGGTAAGACGGATAAAACCAACCTTTCCGGGGATTTTAAAACGGGAACAGCTCAGTCAGGAACTTATGATATTGAATTTAAGAGAGCAGGATATATCACTAAAACCTATTCAGGTATTCAGCTGGTGAACGGACAATTAACATCCCTTCAGGTACAACTTGTACCATTCAGCATCAGTGGCACCATTCTAAATTCTGTGACGTCCCAGTTAATTAACGGCGCGACAGTGATGCTCTCTGATGGAATTGATACCGTAACCGCAACTTCCGATATTAACGGCATATTTTCTGCCACCGGTCTGATCACCGGTAATATCGATTTGCTGATCTCCAAATGGGGATATGTTACTGAATGCATGTCTTTAAATGTAACAGCTGGAATAAACTTCTCCGTTACGCTCGATCCAGGTTATTACGATGACTTCTCTACTGATTTGGGCTGGACCGTTAATTCCACTGCAACAAGTGGCATCTGGACCCGGGCCTTACCCTACGGAACCGTTTATCTCGGGCTTCCAATGAATCCGGGTGCAGATAATCCCAATGACTGTTCAGGATTTGCTTATGTGACTGGTAATGCAGCAAACCCAAGTCCCACCAATGATGACGTAGATAATGGTTATACGATTTTGGTTTCACCTGCTATGGATCTAAGTACCTACGCCAATCCATATATAAATTACGATCGTTGGTTTGCGATACCCTCTGCAACACCCGCTTTGGCGCAGGATACGATGTATTTCTATCTGACTAACGGGATTGATACAGTGACGCTGGAAGCAGTAACCATCCAATCTCCCGGTATTAACGGATGGTATTCTGTTTCTGTGCCGGTTTCATCTCTTATGATTCCGGGAAACAATATGAAAGTGATTGTGAAAATTTCAGATTATGCTCAATCTGGCCAAAACTTACTGGAAGGAGGCTTAGATAAATTCAGCATTACCAATGGGCCTCAATCAATTTCTGAAGTACTTCACCAGAGTCAGATCAGTGTCGTACCCAATCCTGCAGATGATCAGCTGACTATTCAGCTGAAGAACGCTCCACCATCTGGCAATGGTGTGATTGAATTGAGAGATTTCACCGGAAAACTGTTGGTTTCAAAACAGTTTTCTGAAAGTTCAGATAAACACTTCATCGACGTATCTCAATTAACAGCTGGGATTTATATGATATCCGTACAAGCGGATGGGCGATTGATCGGTGCCACAAAAGTCGTTGTGAAATAAAGAATAAAATACTTTTAAAAGGCGGGTAATCAGACGATTATCCGCCTTTGTTTTTTATTAAAATCAAATTGTAACTTTGAGCAGCAATGAAAATGAACTATCTGATTCGTATTTCTTTACCTTTCTGTTTCCTTTTTATTGGAACTCAAGGGAATTCACAGCAAAAGCCTGTTGTTTTAGAGCCAAGGGTTACGACCAGATTCGAATATCCTTTATATAAAGAAGGTTTCGATTCGATTACCAAGGATTGGCCTATATTATCAAATACGGAGAATCTCCTGTTAATTCAGGACGGAGAATATATACTTCAGCGCAAATCTAAATTGTCACCATTCGCGGCAATGGGTACATTCCCAAAGGAGCCTGACGCATACCGTTTAGTTACTTCTTTAAAGATTGTAAAGAGTACAGCAGAAGAGGCAAGTATGGGCTTCATTTTCATGGCACAGGAAGGCGGAAAAGGTGGATTTGTTTTTGAGATCAATAAAAATCAGCAGTACAGATTAAGACAAATTACACCAACCGGATATGCTTACATGACCGGTTCGCCCAAGGATGGAGGATGGACCCGTTCTTCTGCTTTGAAACCGGTCAACTTCGCTAATCTGGTGGAATTGCGAACCTACGACAAGGTATACGACTTATATATCAACAATACACTACTGCTGAGTTTTAATGAAATTGCCTATAAATCCGGAGGTGTCGGTTTTATCATTGGTCCGGGTACGATGGGTAAAGTTGATTTTATCTATTTATTTACGAATGATAAAGAGCTGGCAAATAATCAGCTTGCAGCCGAAGAAGCGGTCAACCCTGGCGCTGAGAATGATTTAATTGCTTTGGCAGAATCGATCATTGAACTGAAATCACAGATCAATAAACTGCAAACTGAAAATGAAAACCTGAAAGAACGAATTGAATCATTTAAGGGCAGCGAGAAAGAACAGATCAAAATGAAAACCGATTTTGAGCTGCGAATTGCGAATTCAGAGAAGGTGATAAAAAGCAGAGAAAAAACGATCGATAGTCTGCTTATCATCAATCAGGATTTACAGAAATATAAAGACCTTGTAAAGGGAAATGAAGGCGGTGATTTAGTAATTACACTATCTAAAAATCTTAAAGCTGAAAAAATTAAATCCGATGAACTTGCAAGGCAGAATCAGGTATTGAAAGATTCATTGCAGGTGATGCAACTGCAGCACAAAGGAAGCAATTCAAAACCTCCGGGAAGTTCACCGGATAATTCCGGAAACAAAAACGGAAATACTTTCACTTTGCCCAAAGAGAACTAACCTCTGGGTTCAATCTATTAACGGACATGTCAAAACATCTCGATGTAAAGCGAATTACCACTCATACGCTTCAGGAAATGAAGCGTAAAGGGGAGCCCATAGCTATGCTGACGGCTTATGATTACAGTATGGCAAAAATTATTGACGCTGCCGGTATGGATGTTATCCTGGTGGGCGATTCAGCAAGCAATGTGATGGCAGGGCATGAAACCACATTACCAATTACGTTGGACGAGATGATTTATCATGCTTCTGCGGTTGTACGGGCTGTACAGCGTTCACTCGTTGTAGTTGATCTTCCGTTCGGATCTTATCAGGGTAACTCAAAGGAAGCTCTTGCTTCTGCGATCAGAATTATGAAGGAGACCGGTGCACATGCTGTGAAAATGGAAGGTGGCCGTGAAATCCGCGAGGCGATTGAACGCATTCTTTCTGCTGGTGTGCCGGTGATGGGACATTTGGGACTGACACCACAATCGATCTATAAATTTGGCACCTATGTTGTCAGAGCAAAAGAAGAGGCTGAAGCACAACGGCTGCGCGAAGATGCGCATATGCTGGAACAAATCGGTTGTTTCTCAATAGTGCTTGAAAAAATTCCTGCTACTTTGGCAAAATCTGTTTCCTCTTCATTAAGGATTCCTACCATCGGCATTGGAGCGGGCAATGGCACAGATGGTCAGGTGTTGGTGTTGCACGATATGCTTGGGATAAATAAGGATTTTACTCCAAGGTTCCTTCGCCGGTATATGAATCTGTTCGATGATATTAAAACAGCGACGGAGCACTATATTACGGATGTGAAGTCGAAAGATTTTCCCAATGAACAGGAACAATACTGATGAGCATTCAATTTCCGGAAGTACTCTATGAAGATAATCACTTGATTGCTGTTAATAAGCAACCCGGTGACATCGTGCAGGGAGATAAAACAGGTGATGTCCCGCTTAGTGATCATGTTAAAGAGTATATTAAGGATAAGTATCAAAAACCCGGAGCCGTGTTTCTTGGTGTTGTTCATCGGATTGACCGGCCCGTCAGCGGAGTTGTCATATTTGCCCGTACGAGTAAATCACTGGAAAGAATGAATAAACTTTTCAGAGAAAAGGATATTCAAAAAACGTATTGGGCAGTAGTAAAAAATAGGCCTCCCAAACCTCAGGATCATCTGGTCAGATATCTTGTGAAAAATGAAAAGCTAAATAAGAGTTTCGCCTCTCTTCAACCTAAAAATGGTGCTCTTGAGAGTACTTTGGATTATAAACTTCTGGTATCTTCAGATAATTACCATTTGCTCGAAATTAATCCGCATACAGGACGTCACCATCAGATAAGGGTAATGCTTGCAGATATTGGCTGTCCGATTAAGGGTGATCTGAAATATGGTTTTAACAGGAGTAACCCGGATGGCTCTATTCATTTACACGCCCGGGCAGTAAAGTTCATTCATCCGGTTTCTGGTGATGAAATTTCGATTGAAGCACCTCCCCCATCCCGTGATTCATTATGGTCAGCTTTTGCAGAGATGATGAATGTGTCAGAATGACAGAAACGAAGGATGGAATAATTCTTGTTACCTTTGTTGCAGTTCTTAGATCGTTCATAGGATTACTGTATACGATCATACATCTTGGGGTCGACAGGAATCGACAGGAGGAGCGATTGAGTCGTAAGCATGCAGGGCCATGGGTTTTGTCCCTTAAAACGCAAACCCACACGTCTAAATGGCGAAAACAACTATGCGCTTGCTGCCTAATTCCGTAGCGGAATTAGCTTAATCGACGGCTCCAGGAGCCGCGACAAGCTGCCCTACCACTGCCTCCCGCCTGCCAGGCGGAGGAACAGGGCATCACAATGGCAGGATGCCGGTACCGGGGTTTCGACGGTATCGTAAGACAACCGAAACTAAGGATGAAGCTGGTTGGAACAGCACCTTATTTCATCCCTACAATCTAAGCTGATCTAAGCATGTAGAAAGCCTCTTAATTCCCTGGCTGGACGTGGGTTCAATTCCCACCGGCTCCACAAGTAATGCCAACCCTTTTGAACCGTAGGTTCAAAAGGAGTCATAAGAAAAACCGCCAAGCTTGCTTGAGCGGTTTTTTTATGACTCCTTTTTCAATGGCCGCAGGCGATTGAAAAAAGGGTTGATTTTCCACTTTAGCCGAAGGGAATCGACGGGCGCATTGCGCTAGCAATGCGGTCCGTCAATTGATGTCGGTAGAAATATGACTCCTTTTTCAATGGCCGCAGGCGATTGAAAAAAGGGTTGATTTTCCACTTTAGCCGAGGGGAATCGACGGGCTCATTGCGACAGCAATGATGCCCGTCAACACACACCCAAGCGTGCTTGAGCGGTTTTTTTTATGTCTCCTTTTCAATCCCCGCAGGGGATTGAAAGGAGTTGATTTTCCACTTTAGCCGAAGGGAATCGATGGGCTCATTGCGACAGCAATGATGCCCGTCAACACACACCCAAGCGTGCTTGAGCGGTTTTTTTTATGTCTCCTTTCAATCCCCCGCGGGGATTGAAAAGGGATTGATTTTCCACTTTAGCCGAAGGAATAACTTTCAACTATCATTCATTTTTATTTGAATACTTATTGAGTTAGACATTTTTTCCCACGTTCATTACAGGTTAAATGGAGCAGAATTAGGGTTTCACCCTTAGTTTATTCCCGATTAGAGGAGAAAATAGATGTTTGAACATGGATATTTACCGTTCTGGAATATTGATTGATATACAATTACTTACGCCTTGCATTCGACCAGTTTACGAACGTATACTTGCAAAAGAACGAACACTGGTTGATATGAGAAAAATAATACTGCTTCTAATTATCCTTCTTTATTACTGCAATTCTTACAGTCAGGAAACTAGAAATATTTACATAGAAATTCAGGGATTAAGCAAGGAAAGAGGTTTCCCTGAATTTCGTCAGCTTATCATCGGTCTTCCGGAAGTTTATGCTGTCAGGTACTGTGAAAAGCTTGGGTTGGCAATTTTAGATGTTGACAGGGATTCACTAACGACCGAAAATAAATTGAAATTCATTTTAAAGAAATCAAATTATAGGTTCTATATCAAGAATGATATTCCCTCCTATCTCTTGCCGGAAGTATGTAGGCCGAATGTTGAATTAAACAAGAACTAATCTGACATACGATGAAATTTATAAATTATAAAATCACAGTACTTCTAATTTTTCTGGTGCAGATTTGTTCACAGGCACAAACCATCCTCATTTCTCCTGCAGGGGATGGCGGTTTTGAAACGGGAAATACATTTGCAGCAAATGGATGGACAGTGGTAAATAGTTTGCCTTTACAGACAAATCAATGGTTTTTAGGAACCACTGTAGCAGGTTTTTCAGGTACGCGATGTGCTTTTGTTGGGACTGCTGCAACCAATAATAATTACAATGCAAATGCTGCTTCAGTGGTGCATATCTATAGAGATATTGCTATTCCGGCAGGCCAGTCTGCAATAAAACTTAAATTCAGATGGAAATCGCGGGGGCGTGCTAACGAGGATATCATGAATATCTATCTGACTCCTGTCTCTTACATTCCTGCAGCCGGAATTACTCCTCCGGTGGCAAATATGATAGGTGGAGATTACAGGAATAATACCTCATGGGTTGATGATTCGCTTGATTTGGATTGCAGTATTTCCGGGACTACACAGCGTATTGTTTTTACCTGGGTTAACGATGGTGCCAGTGGTAATAATCCGGCCATAGCATTAGATAACATAGAGTTTTCCTGCTCAGGCATCAGCAATTGCAATGCTGCATTGGGGACCGGTGTTTTTCCTGTTGCTTCACTACCTTACAATTCCGGCCCCGGTTCTACTTGCGGTATGAATGATGATATTTCGGACGTTAATACCCCGGTTTGCGGCAACCCCGATTATCTGGGAGATGAAGATGTAGTCTGGGTCTTTACTCCAGCAACTACAGGTCAGATCAGTATTGACCTCAATAGCCCTGCTGGTGTTTCTACCGGATTGCATTTATATGATGGTTGTCCACTCAATGCCTGTGCCGGATCCACCGCTGCATGCGTTGCCTTTGTGCAGGACCCTGGAGGAAATAAATCCATGTGTGTAGGTGTCCTGGCCGGGCATACCTATTATCTTGTACTGGATGGAGATAATCAATGTAATTCCTACGATAATTTATTTATCTCTGCGGTAGCAACCAGTCTTGCTGGATCAACCTGCGCGAATGCTGTGACAATTGCATCACTTCCCTCCTCTTTTCTGAATGAATCCACCGCATGCATGAATGATGATTACACGTTGACAACTCCTGGCGGATGTGGATCATTGTATGTTTCCGGAGAAGACAAGGTTTATAAATACAGCTCTGCGGGAAATGAGTGTATTGGAATTACACTGAGCAATGTTTCTACACCACTTATGGGTTTTCAGGTTTATTATGGATGCCCTGGAAGTGGTGGTTCCTGTATTGCATTTTATGGAGGAGCCAGCGTCATTTCCGGGAGCGCAACACTGTCTTTGCCCGGTACATATTATATAATTATTGATTCCTGGGCACCGCCATCAAGTGTTGGATATGATCTATTTATTCAATCCTTCGGTACCGGTGCATCCAACGATCTCCCCTGTCAGGCACCATTGTTATCCACAGGAGTGTATACACTCGGCAATAATTCCTGTTCATCAGGATCCGGTGAACCGGCTGCACCACTATGTTGGTCGGCTGGTGTTATGAATACGGTTTGGTTTAAAGGTGTTGTTGGTGCTGCTGGTACCGCCTACATTCAAACACAGACATTGACTCTTACTGACACACAGGTCGAAGTTTTTAAGGGAACTTGTTCAGGTCTTATCAGTATGACAGGGAATTGTAATGACAATGGTGTGGTTGGATGTACAGGCTCAACGCTTTCATCCAGTTTGACCCTGACCGCACTGACGCCTGGAGATACACTCTATATCCGGGTAGATGGTGCTGGAGACCTGACCGGTACTTTCAATATCATTTTCTCCGATGCTCCGCTGACTGCAGGTTACAATCAACAGGATTGTCTGGGGGCAATCAATGTTTGTTCACCTTTAATAAGTCAACCAACAAGTTTCTTTGGTTGTGGATTGGTTGGAGAAATTCCACCTCCCGGAAGCATAAGTAATCCGGGCATCAATGTGAACAGCGGCAATTCAGGATGCCTGCTTGCATCTGAATTGAATATCGTATGGTACATTATCAATATCGCATCAAACGGGGTCTTAAAATGGACACATACACATCCTGTAGGATTCTATGACTGGATAATGTTTGACCTGACAAACAATAGTTGTGAAGACATACAGAACAATATTTTACCTCCGGTTCGTTGCAACTGGAATGGGAGTGCATCCACGATGTGCGGAATGCAGAATCCGGTTCCCCCAGGGGCTTCAATTTTCAATTTTGAAGCACCATTGAATGTAACAGCAGGCCAAAAATTTGCACTTGCCCTTTCAAACTACAGTGGAACAAATGGTGGTTTTACACTCGATTTTTCCGGTTCTACCTGTGCATTCGGCAACTCCGCTTCAATAGCATGGACAGGTGCAACCAATACGACATGGACTAATACTACAAACTGGAATGGCTGCAACATTCCGGCCTGCGGTGTGGATGCAAACATCTTCCCTGCGGGAAATGATCCGGTAATCACCGCCAATACTACGGTAAATTCCCTGACGATTCTGGCCGGTGCAACGTTAACCATCGCTCCCGGTGTAACAGTGAATATTTGCGGTGATTTTAATAATTATGGAAACCTTATCGCCGCGCCTACTTCCACTATTACGATGAACAATGGTGCTGTAACACAAACGTTCAATGGAAATTTTACCGGCTCTTCAAAACTTGGGAATGTGACCATATCGAAAAACTTCGGAACTGCTATTGCAAATAATGATCTTGATATAGGTGGGAATTTTCTGAATAGCGGCGCTGCAAGTATATTTGACTGTAATAACAAATACATCAGGCTGGCAGGTCACTTTAACAACAGTTCTGGTAACTTAACATTTATCAATACCGGACCTGTCGGAACACTTGAGTTTAACGGCACGGCTCTCCAAACCTATGCCCCTGGGCCGGGAGCACCGCTGAATTTAAATAATGTAGTTATCAATAATTCCGGTGGTGGTGTGCAATTGTTTCTTCAGGATATGCTGATAAGTTCAGTCGGAAATCTTGATCTGCAAAATGGTAAACTGATAACCAATGCAAACAAAGTTATTGTGCAGAATTCTGATCCGCTCTCCATTACAGGGGGAAGTTCGGTAAGTTATGTGCAAGGTACGTTACAACGTTTCCTGAATGGGGCTGCTGATATTTATGAATTTCCTATCGGACATGCTGTGAAGGGATATCAATTGGCAGAAGTTGAATTTACGACGCCTACCTTAATTCCGGATCTGACAGCAACTTTTAATACATATACGTTACTTCCGAATGGTCCGGTTAGTAATGATTGTTCCGGCATTAATTATAATAGCAGTCCTGTCCTCGACAATGGTTATTGGAGTATCCAACCCTCTTCCAATTCAAATTCAGGAACCTTTGACCTGAGACTCTATCCGACGAATTTTTCTGCTTCAGGATCTTACACAACAGTGCTCTCATCAGCAGTTAATCCACCAGTTACCGCCAGTTGGGGATTGTCTGGCAATTGTGCCCCAATAAGTAATGTGTCAGTAACCGAACGATTAAATATGAATGGATTTGGATATTTTGGAATCGGACAGGGAACTCCGGGTTCATTACCTGTTGAACTGGTCTCATTTAATGGCAGAGCATTTTCAGATAACAATATGTTGGAATGGGAATGTTTGACAGAAAAGAACAATGATTTTTTCATTTTGGAGAAATCGCCGGATGGCAAAGAATTCCTTCCCATTGCAACTTTAAAGGGCGCTGGTACCAGCCATGAGCCAACATTTTATTCTTTCAGGGATTATGAGATCGGCTCTCCGGTAACTTATTACCGGTTACGTCAGGTGGATTTTAATGGTACTGCTACATTATCTGACTGGATTAGTGTGAAAAGAGATGGATCCCGCTCATTTACCATTTTATCAAATCCGGCTTCGCAGTATTTAACTGTTGAATTTCCGGACAAAATGAACCTTGAAAGAGTAATTATTTTTGATTTTACTGGTAAATCAATACTTGAATTTCCAGTAAATGAAGAACTTTTCATCAAAAAATTGGATGTCAGCCAGATTGCAGAGGGATGTTACCTGCTATGTATTTATGAAATGGGTAATTCAGTGCCATTGGTAGAAAAATTCGTGAAAAAGACAGGTTTATGATGCCTTGTCGTTTGAAAATGACGATTCGGCGATTTCATTAGGCGTTGCATTGAGGATTTCAATATTTTTAATGTAGAAATCACAAAATGTATGGAACTGGTAATATCGAATCTTTCTAAAACTTATGCCAATGGCGTTAAAGCCTTACAGGATGTAAACCTCACAATACCCAAAGGAATGTATGGTTTGCTTGGTCCCAATGGAGCGGGTAAATCCTCGCTCATGCGTACCATTGCTACATTACAGGAGGCCGATAGTGGTTCCATCATGCTGGGTGATCTGGATGTACTCCGGAATCAAACGGAACTTCGGAAAGTACTGGGTTATCTTCCGCAGGAATTTGGTGTTTATCCTAAAATTACTGCATACGATATGCTTGACCATATCGCACTTTTGAAAGGCATTGAAAAAGGCAGGAAGGAAGTGGTGGAAGATCTTTTGAAAAGGGTTAACCTCTGGGATGTACGCAAAAAAGCTTTAGGCGGATTTTCTGGCGGAATGAAGCAACGGTTTGGCATTGCTCAGGCACTGATTGGTGATCCAAAACTGATCATCGTAGATGAACCTACCGCAGGTCTTGATCCTGGGGAACGAAACAGATTTTATAATTTGCTTTCTGAAATCGGGGAACAGGTAATCGTTATTCTTTCTACACATATTGTTGATGATGTAAAGGAATTGTGCAATCAGATGGCCATCATCGATAAAGGCAGGGTGCTTTTTTCAGGACGGCCGGATGATGCTTTGAACCTGCTACGTGGAAGAATCTGGAAGAAGCAGGTACCTAAACAGGAAGTAATTCGTCATCAGGAGTTATATCCCGTTATTTCAACAAGAATGGTGGCCGGTAAACCACTCGTGCATGTTTATAGCGAAAACAACCCGGGCGATGGCTTTGATCAAATCAATGGTGATCTGGAAGATGTGTTTTTTACGTACATCAAAGGTCTTCAAATGTCTGACGTAAAATAATCAGCCATATGATATTCCAGATCGCTAAATTTGAAATCAAATATTGGCTGCGTCAGCCAATGTTGTATATCTTCTTCACTATAATCGCATTATTGGTTTTTGGAGCCAGCTCAAGTGAGCAAATAACGATTGGTGAAAGGGTTGGAAATGTACATAAAAATGCTCCATTTGTTGTTGAGAATTTTTATGCGTTGATGTCTTTGATTTGCTTGCTGATGATTACTAATTTTCACAATAGCGGAGCAGCAAGAGATTTCAGCGAGAAAACAGCTCAGATTATCTTCTCTACTCCTATCCGTAAATCGGATTTTATTTTCGGACGGTTTTTAGGTGCCTTTATCATCAGCATTCTCCCCTTCCTGGGTGTTTCAGCCGGTAATCTATTAGGTACTGCTATGCCCTGGCTCGACGCGGAGCGTGTTGGTGATACCGTATGGAGCGGACATTTTCATGGACTATTTGTATTTACCATACCCAACCTCTTCTTTGGCGGGGCTATCATTTTTTGTATTGCCGCACTATCCAGGAGTACAATATTGTCATTCGTTGGCTCTATTGGGTTGCTCGTGGGGTATATTATTTCCCAAAACATGATCAGTGATATTAATAATGAAACGCTGGGGGCAATGTTGGATCCTTTTAGCCTGAGAACATTCGCTGTCGCTACAAAGTATTGGACTGTGGATGATCGCAATACGATGTCATTGGGATTTGAAGGGTTATTATTCTGGAACCGCCTGGTATGGTGTGGCGTCGGTGTACTGGTATTATTTTTTACATATGTGCGGTTTACGTTTGCTGAAAAGAACAGTGCGGGAAGGAAAAAGAAAGTAGCGATGGTTCAACCGGAAGCCTCACAATCAAGGGCATGGGAACCATTAATTATAGTGCAACCAACCTATTCACGTAGTTTGGCTTTCAGGCAATTTCTCAGTCAGATACGTATCGAAACGATCTCCATTTTGAAGAATACTGCTTTTATTATCATCATGATTTTTGGGGCGATAAACCTGATTTCCTCGATGTCATTTGCTACGTCACAATATGGGTTAACTTCTTTTCCGGTTACCTATAATATGATCGACCTGATTGAAGGATCGTTTTTTATGTTTATCGTTAGTGTTATTACGTTCTATTCGGGAAATATTGTCTGGAAAGAAAGGGAGAGTAAAGTGAATGATATTTATGATGCACTACCCTACCCTGATTGGATTCCATTGATATCAAAAGTAGTTTCATTGTGGTTGGTTGTTGAAGTATTAATTGCAATTGGTATGCTGATCGGAATTTGCACACAGCTGATTCATGGTTTTTCAGATATCCGACCTCAGGTTTATATTGTGCAGCTCCTGCTCATAAACGGATTCAGTTTTTTAGGGTTAATTGCACTCAGTATATTTATTCACGTTCTGGTTAATAACAAGTATCTGGGATATTTTGTGTTCCTCGCTTTCATGATAACAAATAACTTTTTATGGGGCGCATTGGATATTGAAACAAACCTCGTTCAGTTTGGTTCAAGTCCTGAACTTACATATTCAGATATGAATGCATTTGGCCCCTTCCTGAAAGGGAAAATTTTCTTTGAGTCGTATTGGCTGGTGTTTAGCCTGCTCTTGCTGTTTGTAGCTTTGTTGTATTGGGTCAGAGGCAGGGAAATTGGTTTTGGCATTCGTACCGGTATAGCTGGCGGAAGATGGAAAATAAGCAAAGTTCCGTTCTTACTTACTTTATTGGTCTTTTTAGGATTGGGCACATGGCTTTTTGTAAATACAAAGGTTATTAATACCTATAAAACAGAAAAACAGCGCCTTGAGTCACAGTCTGAATATGAGAAATTATATAAGAAGTATGAGCATCGACTCCAGCCCAGAGTAGTCGATATCGCATATGATATTGATCTCTACCCCTCCCAAAGGAAGTTGAACGTTGTATCGGATCAATGGCTGAAAAACAAAGGTGATCAGAGTATTGATACTTTGTTTTTTTCGATGCCTGTTGACTATAAATCCAGTATTGCGATAAAACAAGCTGATATTGTAATCAACGACACTTCCCATCTCTTCGTTGCGTATAAACTGCATAAACCAATGGCCCCGGGTGATAGTTTGTTGGTAAGGTATACTGCATGGTTTGAAGCGAAAGGGGTCGAGAATGAGGTTTCTAACACAGCTATTGTCGATAACGGTACTTTTTTCAATAATGCTGAACTACTTCCGTCTATCGGATATAAAGATGGCTATGAGATTCATGACAAATCTGACAGGAAGAAGTATGATTTGAAACCCAGAGAAAGAATGCCCAAACTCAGTATAGCCCCAGAGAAAAGGATGAATACCTATCTCAGCAGTAATTCGGATTGGGTGAATGTTAAAACGATCTTCAGGACGGATCCGGATCAGATTGCAATTGCACCGGGTTCATTGAAACGGCAGTGGAATGAGAATGGCAGGGCATGTTTTGAATATCAGCTGGATCATTTTTCCTTCAATTTTTACTCGTTTATGAGTGCAAGGTTTGCAGTGAAAAAGCGGATGTATAAGGGAATTTCAATGGAAGTTTATTATGATCAGAAACACGGATATAATGTGGACAAGATGCTCATGTCAATGGAAAAATCCATTGATTACTATTCCGAACATTTCGGTCCGTATTATCATAAGCAAACCAGGATTATTGAATTCCCACGTTATGCAACTTTTGCTCAGGCTTTCCCCGGTACGATGCCTTATTCAGAAGCAATTGGATTTATTGCTGATCTGGAAGATGTGAATGATATTGACATGGTAACTTATGTTGTGGCACATGAGATGGGACACCAATGGTGGGCACATCAGATATGCGGACCTGATATGCAAGGCTCAACCCTCCTATCTGAATCAATGGCGCAGTATTCCGCATTGATGGTCATGGAAAAAATGTATGGAAAACAGCAAATGCATAAATTTCTGCGTTATGAGATGGATAAATACCTCCGTTCAAGGGGTGGTGAAAGAGAAAAGGAATGTCCGTTGATGGAGGTCGAGAATCAGGGATATGTACATTACAACAAGGCCAGTGTAGTGATGTATTATCTGAAGGAGATGATCGGGAAAGATAGTGTGGAGTCTGCATTAAGAAATATGATTGATAGTTTTGCTTATCGCAAGCCACCTTATCCCGCTTCGTATGAGCTGGTGAACAGATTCGAAGACCGTACTCCGGATTCGCTGAAATATCTGATTACAGATCTCTTCAAGAAAATTACCATCTTCAATAACCGCGTTACAGACGTATCTGCTAAAAAGGAAGGAAAGGATTACATCATTTCTATGACTGTTTCTGCCGAGAAAATGTATGCTGATAGTCTGGGTCGGGAAAAGAAAATTCCTGTTCATGACTGGATCGAAATTGGTGTGTTTGCCAAACCGGAAGGTGATATGAAGTATGGAAAGGAAATACATCTTGAACGGGTGAAGTTTGATAAGACTTCAAGAACATTTACCATTCGTACCAGCCAGGAACCCTATGAAGTGGGTATTGATCCATATTATTATCTGATGGATCGTGTTCCGGATGATAATCTTAAGAAAGTAAGTTTATAACTCAGGAGGGAGAATTATTCTCCCTCTTTTTTTGCAATATACCAGCCATACCTTCTGCTGCAAGGTATCCGGATGTCCAGGCATTTTGGAAATTGAAACCACCGGTAACAGCATCAACATTAATAAACTCCCCTCCGGCAAAGATACCGGGGAGTTTTTTTAGTGAATAGTCTGTAAAGTTGATTTCTTTTAAATCAATACCACCACAGGTAACAAATTCTTCTTTGAACGTATTCTTTCCATCTACCTGATATATACCTTCACATAATTCAGTTAGTAACCGGAATACCTGTTGTTTAGATATATCTGCCCAGTTTTTTTGAGCGTCAATGCCTGCACGTTGCAACAGATATAACCAGAGTCTTCGCGGGATTTCTTCAAAGGGACTTTGTGTCCCGGTTTGTTTTCTGGATTGAGAGATTTTAAATGCTGTAACAGTCTTTTCTGTATCCGGGTGATCTGGCAGGTAGTTAATAGTAATGGTAAATTTATAACCATTGTCATAGAGTTGACGGGCTGCAAAGGCTGATAATTTTAATATGGCGGGTCCACTCATCCCCCAATGAGTAAGTAGTAAAGGTCCTTCTGATGTATATGACGTTCCCTGAACTGTTGTTTCGACTTTAGGCACCGACAGTCCTGATAAGGCATGCAAGTCTTTATCTCTGATGCTAAAGGTGAATAAAGATGGTACGGGTGGAACCGTTTTTATTCCCAACGATGACATCAAGGACCATAATGCTGAATTGCTTCCCGGCGAAAGAAAAACGGTTTCAGCTGTATAAACGGATTGATCTGAAAATTCAAGCCTCCATTTCTCTCCTTCTCTTACTAGCCCTGTCAATCCTTTCTCTGTGTGAATCTGGATGGAGTAATCTTCGGCTTTAGATAAAAATGTATCAATTATTGTCTGTGAAGAATCAGTTGAGGGAAACATACGGCCATCTTCTTCTGTTTTTAACTTTACACCGGCCTTTCTGAACCATTCTACCGTTTGTCGTGGACCAAATCTGGTGAACGGTCCTCGAAGCTCTTTTTGACCTCTCGGATAATACATAGTTAACTGTTGAGGGTCGAAACATGCATGAGTGACGTTACAGCGTCCGCCACCCGAAACTTTTACCTTACTAAGCAGATGTCGGCTTTTCTCAAAAATATGTACCTCCAGCTGTGGTAAGAGTTCAGCCAGACGAAGAGCAGCAAAGAAGCCAGCCGCTCCCCCACCTATAATTGCCGCCTGTATCCTTCGCATTTTATTTTAAGTAAAAAAAGAAAGCGGGGTTTCAGGCCCCGCTTTCTTTTGAATACTTTATTTCCTGAACGTATCGTTTGATTCAATAATATTGACAGTAGTCACTTTCAAAGGATAAGACTGCACAATCTCATCTTCATCCAGAATAGTTTTTGGCAATACTCCTTTCAAAACATTACTATAGGACATGGGTGAAACCAGTCCATCACGAAGCGATCTGGCAAGCGGCACTGCTTCAGATTTATCAGTTACGATTGTGATAAACATATTCTTGGTTTGCCAGTATTTCTTCATGGCGGCATTCACTTTTTCCAATGTACAGGACGCAAGTAACTGATCCGCCTCTGCCAGCCAGTTTTTGCGACCATAAAATTTTGAATCCATCAGATAGCCCAGTTGCTGTTCTGCCGATTGTGCATACAGTTTAATATAAGAGCGCAGGAATGTTCTGGTTAATTCAAAATCCTGAGGAGTCATTCCGTTGGTAATTAACATATCCATTTCTCGGATTGCCATTCTTAAGGCAAAATGAGCATGTCCAATTTCAATATCTTTCAATTCTTCATACTGTCCTTTCAGACCTTTTGCAGTCTGAACCGGACGTAACCAGATACTGAAATAATTACTTGATCTGGGATATCCGGGGCGCGGAAGCATATTGCCACCTCCATTATTATACCACTCAATATATGTATAATCGCCATAGTTCATGGACCGTTGTTCGCGGATTTTCTGATAAAGCCGGGAATAAGATTTCCTGTGTTCACCCAACCAGGAATTGGCAATCATAAGCGCAGCGAAATCATCATTGGAACGGGTGACAGACATTGGAAATCCTGCAAAAATTGCAGAGCCCAGCGCATTGTCTTTTGAAATGATCTCAACTTCCATTCCGTTTGGCATTCGGGGCACCACCGGTGCAGGTAAGGCAGTTTTTAGAGCAGGAAGCTTTTGCATGTCGGTGGTAAGTGTCGTCAGAAAAGCCGGGCTATAGTTCCCCGCGATTCCGACTGTAATGTTATCCCGGGTAAAAAGCTGTGAGTAGTGATTTTTCACATCTTCCAGCGTACAGGATGCAACACCGGCACTGGTTCCTGAAATCGGATGGGCATATTTACTTCCATTAAAGAGGAAAGACTCCAGCGCCTTCTTGGAATATTCTTCATCAGAAGATGTTCTGATTACTTCATCAATGTAATTCTGTTGATTTGACTTAACGCGTTTGAAATCTTCTTCGTCGAAACGGGGGTTCAGCATTAGTTCGCGAAGGATGGGATAAAATTTATCCAGGTGATCTTTGTGAATCGCAAAAGTGAAGATACTTACTTCCTTATCTACAGTTACGAAGTATGATGCAGCCCAGGGATAGATCAGGTCGTGGATTTCAGTACTTTTCATTGTAGTTGTACCACCTTCTGAAATTGTATTGGCTGTAAGTTCAGTAAGTCCTTCTTTACCGGACGGATCTGAAGCCGAACCGTTTTTAAACATGAGTTTAATAACGATTATATTCGATTTGGGTAATTTGAGCTCTACAATATCTCCGGCTTTTACGACAAATGCACCGGCAATGAGCGCAAGTATTAAGAGTAATTTTTTCATAGAAGTTGTTTCCGTTAATTATTGAAACGGTGAAGTAGATTCAGGGGATATAGTAGTAATGGTAAGTGATTGCGGATTGAAGTACTTTGCCGCCACACTCATCATATCTTCAGCAGTAATTGCATCATAGAGAGCATAAGTACGGTTTATTGATTCGGGATCTCCTGTAACCCAGGTATAAAATGAAAGACTTTCTGCGATACGTCCCGGACTATCCATTCCCATAGCAAAACTGTATTTCAGTCGCATTTTGGCTTCATCAATTTCAGATTTGCTGAATGGAACCGTTTTTGATTTCTCCAGAGCCTTTGCCATTTCCTCTTTCACATATTGAAGGTCCTTGCCATCCGCAAGTGATGCGCTGAAACTCATCAGATATGGATCTCGGGTAAACATAAATGATGCATCAAGACTTCTGGCTTTCTGCTCTTCAATTACCAGCTTCTTGTAGATAGCTGATTTTTCAGAAAATAACATTGTTACCAAAAGGTCAAGTGCAATACACTCTTTATCTCCGTCTTTGAACGCAGGACCTTTATAATTTAAACCAACAGATGGCGGGAAATTGGCTTTTTGAATATGCGCATATCGGGTTTCCGTTTGCGCAGGTTCAACTGGAATCTTAGATACATAATTGCCGGGTTCCCAGGTGCCGAAATACTTTGTGGCTAACGCCATTACTTTTTCTTCCGTAACATCACCTACTACGATAATGGTTGCATATTCAGGGCGATAAAACTTCTTGAAGAATTCAAGAGAAAATTCATATTGATTAGGCATATCGACCACATCTTTAAAAAATCCCATGGTCGTATGCTTATACGTATGTGCCGTGAACGCCACATCATTCATTTTTTCGTCTAATTGAACGTAAGGAGATGCTGAATTTTTAGTGTACTCACCTTTAACAGCACCTGCTTCCGTTTTAAAATCCTGAATGGAATACTTAAGATTCATAAATCTGTCAGCTTCCAATTCAAACATTTTTTCCAGTTTTTCTGAATTGCCGGTCATATGATAAACAGTACGGTCGAGCCAGGTATTGGCATTCGCACTTGCTCCGGTTGCTTTTAATTCATCAGAGTACTTTTCCTTAGGATACTTTTCAGTTCCTCTGAACATCATGTGTTCAAAGAAATGAGCGAAGCCGGTTTTCCCGCTTTCAATTTCATCTCTTGATCCAACCCTCATTACGATATAGAAAGAAGCAAGTCCAGGACTATCAAATGGTACAGTTACCACATTAAGCCCATTAGGCAGTTTCTTCTGAAGAATCGGGTAAGGAAGGATTTTGGCTTTGCTTTCTGAATTTGATGGAGGCTGCGCTTTTAACAGGGCACTGCTTCCGCAAATCAGAAAAAGAAGAATCATTATCTTTTTCATAGGTATGCTATTCGAGTTGAAATTAGATTTAATTTTTTTTGCCGGAACATGAAGTCGACAGATATGGGAATTTGATCGACCAACAAACAAAAGAAGGGCAAAATATTCGAATGCCCTTCCCACAAATCTCACGTTTAACCGATCAGGTTAACATGCCTCCGTCTACATTGAGTACTTGTCCGGTTATGTAAGCAGATAAATCACTGCCAAAAAACACAACTGCTTTCGCAACATCTCCGGGTGTTCCTCCTCTCTTCATAGGAATCTGATCATGCCAGTGTTTAATCACTTCTGGCCCCAGAGCTTCAGTCATTTCTGTTTCAATAAATCCCGGAGCAATGGCATTGCATCGGATGTTCCGGGAACCAAGCTCTAGTGCAATCGATTTAGTAAATCCAATCATACCTGCCTTGGATGCGGCATAGTTTGATTGGCCTGCATTACCCTGAATCCCAACAACGGAGCTAATATTTATAATACTGCCAGATCGTTGTTTCAACATGGGTTTTTGACAGGCTTTGGTGATATTAAATGCCGATTTTAAATTCGTTCGGATCACATCGTCGAACTGTTCTTCAGTCATCCGCAAGAGCAGATTATCTTTGGTAATACCTGCATTATTGATCACTATGTCTAATGAGCCGAAGTCGGCTAAAACATTGTTAATCAGTTCTTCTGCAGCATTGAAGTCGGCTGCGTCGGACTTGTATCCTTTTGATTTGATACCGTGTCCGTTAAGTTGATTTTCGAGTTCGGCAGCCTTATCAGGTGAGCTGAGGTAGGTAAATGCCACATTGGCCCCTTGCCTGGCAAGTTCCAAAGCGATGCCGCGGCCTATGCCCCGGGAAGCGCCGGTAATGAGTGCATTCTTTCCTTCAAGAAGTTTAGTCATGTCGGTTTACTTGGAGTATTGTCGTCTTTATTATTACTTTGCCAAATATAACTAAGGAAACAATCCCACCCCTATGAAAAAAATTATCCTCGTTGCAGCATTGATCGCCGGCTTTACTTCGGCTCAGGCTCAGGAAGGCGTACGCCTCGGAGTTAAAGGTTCTTATTTCTCAACCTGGCTCTTTAATAAGAACGTTTCGGATCAGGATGCCAGCCTTGATTACGCCAGTACATTCAGTACAACATTTGGCGCTCAAGCGGTATTTATGTTCGCAGAAACCTATGGAATGAGTGCAGAAATTGTTGCAGCTTCACATAAACAGAAATATGACGGACTTGTTGGAAACAGTGACGATTTACCTTTTACCAATGAAATCAAGTTGAATTATATTGACATTCCTGTAATGTTTCGTGTTTCTTCACCCAAAGGCCCCTATTTTGAACTTGGTCCGCAATTCTGTCTGTTGACCGGAGCTAAGGAAACATTTACTTTGGAAAATGATCCGCTGAATTTCAGCTACACTGATAAAGATGTAAAAGATGATTTCAATGGTTTTGGTGTGGCAGGTGTTCTTGGCTTTGGTATCGATATCAAGTTAAGTGAAATGATCAACCTTACTACTGGTCTGCGGTTCGGTTATATGTTTTCTGATGCTACAACGGAATATACTGAGGCAGAGTTGGATAACCTTGGTGAAAAAGCCAGTATGGTTTCTGCCTATTCTCATTATACTGCCGACTCTCCGTCAAAATTCGATTACAAAGCTTCGAATCGCGTTTTCGGAGGACTTCAGTTGGGTCTTCAATTCCAATTGGGTAAATAAGATAGTAAACCCGGTTTAGCCGGAAGTAAAAAGAAAAAGCCCTGAAATCAGGGCTTTTTCTTTTTGATATTCAATAGTATCAGGCCGTTACTTTACCTAACACTTCAGCCATAGTTTTACCAATATATGCTGGTGTTTCCACTACATGAATTCCACACTCGCGCATGATAGCCATCTTCGCTGCAGCGGTATCTTCAGCTCCACCGATGATCGCGCCGGCATGTCCCATCCGTCGTCCGGGAGGCGCAGTTTGACCGGCAATGAATCCGACAACTGGCTTCTTATTTCCATTTGCTTTGATCCAGCGTGCCGCTTCGGCTTCAAGTCCACCACCAATTTCGCCTATCATGACAATACCTGCAGTTTCAGGATCATTCATAAATAACTCAACAGCTTCGCGTGTGGTAGTACCAATAATAGGATCTCCGCCTATTCCGATTGCGGTACTTACTCCCAAACCTGCTCTCGCAACCTGATCTGCCGCTTCATACGTAAGGGTTCCTGATTTAGAAACGATACCTACCGGTCCGCGCTTAAATACGAAGCCAGGCATGATACCAACTTTCGCTTCACCCGGAGTGATTACGCCCGGACAATTCGGACCAATCAGGCGACAGTTTTTACCCTTCAGATATTCTTTCACCATGATCATATCACGAGTTGGAATACCCTCTGTAATTGCTACAATAAGTTCAATTCCTGCCTCAGCAGCTTCCATCATCGCATCTGCAGCAAATGCAGGTGGAACGAAAATGATAGACACATTCGCACCAGCCTCTTTCACTGCCTGTTCTACTGTATTGAATACAGGTTTTTCAAGATGCTTCGAACCTCCTTTGCCAGGTGTTACACCACCTACAACGTTGGTACCGTATTCAATCATTTGGGTAGCATGAAAGGTACCTTCATTACCCGTAAAACCTTGTACGATGATCCGGGAGTCTTTATTTACTAATACGCTCATAGTGCAATTTTCAGTGCCGCAAAACTAGTTAATTACCTTCTTCTTTCCGAGGAATCTGTCGGGTTTTCTCTAAAGTTGAAGGTACTACCCCTCTTCGACTATCTAGTTTATTATCAGCTTTTTGAAATAGTAATTGCCATTATATTCTATTTCTACAATATAAAAGCCCGTCCTAAGTTTTTCACAATTCAATGGGAGATTGTTCATTTGGATACCAGATTGAAAAAGTTCAAGTTGGCCAGCTGCATTAATTATTCTCAAATTCCATCCTTTAACATTTTCACCTACTTCTACATTCAGCTTGTCCGTTGCTGGATTTGGAGTTATTGAGAAGAAATTACTCTGAACAGGATCTTCAATTCCTGTAAAAGTGGTGGAAACAATGTTTGATCTGGATTCACCAGCTGCAGACCTGATGATGTTACAGGGTGTGATCTTTTTCATTGCGACCTGATATAAATTCAAACCCTGATTCGGGTTTACATCGGTATAGGAAGCATTTGTTGAGGGTACTGAATCGATACATATAAACGGACCAGCACCATTACTTCGGTAGATATAAAACGACTGAATAAATCCACCACTGCCCGGATTGGGAGAGTTATTCACATAATTATTCCAGGTCAGATTGATTGAATTATTGGTACTGACTCCTTGCTGAAGATGAATGGTATTGGTTCGAAAAACATAACCTCCGCCTTGATAATAAGCGGGTAATCGATACCCACACTGATCGTAGCGATGTAGCATGTACCGCCAGTTTCTTGTCGCAGGATTGGCTGATAAATCAATAAAATAATTAGCTGAATCCTTATGAATAAAAGTCAGACTGTCGTATTGACCGGAGATATTGTTTTCGCGAAACAGAATAAAACCCTCCAGATTAGTAGTATCTCCTTTGTCCCAAATAAGTTGATTTCGCTGAGTGGCACTATCAAGCGTAATTAAACAAATCGTTTGCTGAATATCGAAAGCTGCGTTGCAAAAATTACATAAATTATTAGATGCCTGTGGACTCACAATTCTTGCAAAAATTGGTTTTGTACCTGTAAATGGATTGATATTCCAAACTATATAATATAATCCTCGCCCAAGATTGGGAATTAAAACCATGCCTCCCATTAAGCCAGAATGGTAGAATCTTGCCGCGATCGGATTACTGGCTTGAATTTGCCCCAAAATGTTGATCGTATCTTGAAAAGGACCATAAATTGAATATCCAACAGAGTCAGTATAACTTATAGAATATGTTATTATTTCTACTTGATTGGAATCACAAACAGGGATGAATGTCCAGGCATAGCGACCATTACTTCCTAATGAACCATAATTTATTCCAGGTGTTGAAGGGCCGAAACTACTATCAGTTAAGCTGGCTTGTATTCCCTGATTTAGCCAGGATGTAAACATCAGGGCAGTTTGAGGTGTTTGCTGTGCTGAAACAGATTGAATATAGAACCAAACACCGATCATGGTTAAAAGAAACTTTTTCATGATTTTAATTATTTTGAAATAAACTAATTCATTTAATATACTAGAGCTTTTTGAATAAAAACTCTGGTTTTCTGAATCTGAGATGGCTGCTTTTTATAATTTCCAAGTTTAAGGGTATTCTCTGCAATGCAGAGGATTAACTTTGTAAAGATCTGATTATCAATAAATAAATTTTAAATAAATTGCCAATTAAACCCTATTTTTGTGTTCTTGTTTTATGATGTCAATGAACACCCCAGCTCCATACTCTCCAAAGAACAAAATCCGAATTGTAACAGCCGCCAGTCTCTTTGACGGTCATGATGCTTCTATTAATATCATGCGCCGCATTATTCAAAGCAGCGGTGCTGAGGTAATTCATCTTGGACACGATCGCAGTGTTCTGGAAGTAGTGAATTGCGCCATTCAGGAAGATGCAAATGCCATTGCCATGACCTCCTATCAGGGTGGCCATATGGAATATTTTAAATACATGTATGATTTATTGAAGGAACGCGGATGCGGACATATCCGGATTTTTGGTGGCGGTGGTGGAACTATTTTACCGGAAGAAATTTCCGAATTACAACAATATGGTATTGCGAGGATCTATCATCCAGATGATGGCCGTTCCATGGGACTGCAGGGAATGATCAATGATATGCTACAGAAATGTGATTTTCCTACCGGATTCAATCTGAATGGTGAAGTGAAGAAGATCGCAACGAAAAATCATTATGCGATTGCAAGACTAATATCTGCTGCAGAAAATAATCCAAAAGAATTTGAGCAATTTCATACGGAAATAAAAGCAGCAGCCGATAAATCAAATGCTCCTGTTCTTGGAATCACAGGTACCGGCGGCGCTGGAAAATCCTCCCTGGTTGATGAATTGGTTCGACGGTTTCTGATTGATTTTTCCGATAAAAGTATTGCGATTATTTCTGTTGATCCTTCAAAAAGAAAAACAGGTGGTGCCCTGCTTGGCGATCGTATCCGAATGAATTCGATCAATAACGACAGGGTGTTTATGCGTTCGCTGGCTACGCGTCAAAGTAATCTGGCGCTTTCAAAATATGTGAAAGAAGCTATTGAAATTGTTAAGGCGGCCGGATTTGATCTGATTATTCTCGAAACTTCCGGTATTGGTCAGAGTGATACAGAAATTACTGAACACAGCAGTATGTCACTGTATGTGATGACACCGGAATATGGTGCAGCCACACAACTCGAAAAAATTGATATGCTCGATTTTGCCGATGTTATTGCGCTGAACAAATTTGATAAGCGAGGAGCATTGGATGCCATACGCGATGTGAAAAAGCAATATAAGCGGAATCACCAGTTATGGGACTCCGATGACGATTCTCTACCCGTTTTTGGTACAATCGCTTCACAGTTCAACGACCCCGGCATGAATCGTTTGTACAAAACGATAATGGATAAACTGGTGGAAAAAACCGGAGCCAACCTGAAATCTGATTTTCATGTGAGTGATGAAATGAGTGAAAAGGTGTATATCATTCCTCCGCACCGGACACGTTATCTGAGTGAAATTTCAGAAAATAACCGCAAATATGATCAGTGGTCTAAAGAACAGGCTGCTGTTGCACAAAAGCTTTTTGGACTGGAAAAAGCAATGGAGGCCCTGGATGGAGTTGATGTAAAGGAGAAAGAAAAGGCTGTAGCAGTTCTCCGTGCTGCATATGCTGAGTGGGAACTCCGGCTTGATGGTCAAAATAAGAAGCTCTTGCAGCAGTTTCCTGAAAAAGTGAAAGCGTATAAAAGTGACTATTATATCTTTAAAGTACGGGACAAGGAAATCAAAATTCAAACCTGGTACGAGTCGCTTTCGCATTCCCGCATCCCTAAAGTTTCAGTTCCTAACTACGAAGCCTGGGGCGAACAATTGCAGTGGATGCTGCAGGAGAATTTTCCCGGAGAGTTTCCGTATGCTTCCGGCGTATTCCCTTTTAAACGGGAAGGCGAAGACCCAACACGGATGTTTGCCGGAGAGGGCGGACCAGAACGGACCAACCGTCGCTTTCATTATGTGAGTCTGGGAATGCCCGCACATCGATTGAGTACAGCTTTTGACTCAGTTACATTATACGGTCATGATCCTGCTTATCGCCCGGATATCTATGGTAAAATTGGTAATTCCGGGGTAAGTATCTGCTGTCTGGATGATGCGAAGAAGTTATATAGCGGTTTCAATCTTGCAGACCCGAAAACATCAGTGAGCATGACAATCAATGGTCCTGCCGCAATGCTGACCGGATTTTTTATGAATGCTGCAATTGATCAGCAATGCGAACTGTATATCCGTCAACATGGTCAAGAGGCTCTTGTGAATGAGAAGATTGATGAGATATATAAAAAGAAAGGAATTGCCAGACCCCGTTACAATGGAGACCTTCCTCAAGGTAATGATGGGCTTGGGCTGATGTTGTTAGGTGTTACCGGTGATCAGGTACTTCCGGCTGATGTTTATCAGAAGATCAAGTCTGAAACATTATCACAGGTACGAGGTACCGTTCAGGCAGATATTCTCAAAGAAGATCAGGCCCAGAATACTTGTATTTTCAGTACAGAGTTTGCGTTGCGATTGATGGGCGATATGCAGGATTATTTCATCCGAAATAAGGTTCGTAATTTTTATTCTGTATCTATTTCGGGTTATCATATCGCGGAGGCTGGAGCTAATCCTATCACTCAGCTTGCATTTACGCTGGCTAACGGATTTACCTATGTGGAGTATTATGTGAGCCGTGGCATGGACATAAATGCCTTCGCTCCTAACCTGAGCTTCTTCTTCAGCAACGGCATTGATCCGGAGTATTCGGTTATCGGCCGCGTGGCTCGGAAAATATGGGCAAAAGCCATGAAACTGAAGTACAATGCGAATGAAAGGAGTCAAATGCTTAAATATCATATTCAGACTTCAGGTCGTTCATTGCATGCTCAGGAAATTGATTTCAATGACATCCGCACTACCTTGCAGGCTTTATATGCGATTTATGACAATTGCAATTCGCTGCATACTAATGCTTATGATGAAGCCATTACCACTCCTACCGAAGAAAGTGTAAGAAGGGCTATGGCTATTCAGCTGATCATTAACCGTGAATTAGGCCTTGCGAAGAATGAAAACCCTCTCCAGGGATCTTTCATCATCGAAGAGTTGACAGCATTGGTAGAAGAAGCTGTGCTCAGCGAATTTGACCGCATTACTGAACGTGGCGGAGTGCTCGGCGCAATGGAAACAATGTATCAGCGGGGGAAAATCCAGGAAGAATCCCTCTACTATGAAACCCTCAAGCACACCGGGGAATTCCCTATTATCGGGGTAAACACATTCCTTAGCAGCAAAGGTTCACCTACGGTAACGCCGAAAGAAGTTATCAGAGCAACAACGGAAGAAAAGGAATATCAGATTTCAATGTTAAAGGATCTGCATGCAAGGAATGAAGATAAAGCTGCTGAATTATTACGCGAACTTCAACTTACAGCAATCAGAAATCAGAATATGTTTGATGTGATGATGGACGTGGCAAAATATTGTTCTCTGGGACAGATTACTTCAGCCTTATTTGAAGTGGGCGGCCAATATCGCAGGAATATGTAGTATTGTAAAGCAACGAAAATGAAATCAGTCTTCTACCTGGTATTGTCCGTCACTGTAGCAGTTTGGGTTAATTCCGGATCAGCACATGCGCAGGATTCTCTTCAATCCAATAACCGGATCGTCGAAGTTTCATTGAATTTCGGGGGCGGGACTTTCAGAAACTCTCATTTTTCTTATGATGAATTAAAGAGGTTTTATCCTGAATCTTCAATTCTTGACCAGATGTCTGGTGCCGGTGTTGACTATTATGACAGTGAAGCAAATGGATTTTCCGGTGTTCAATTGACCATGGGCGTTTTTTCCAATCATCCCCGGTATCTGAATGTACGGCATTTGACTGGTTGGAGATTCGGAATCAGCTATCAACAATTTAACCTGTTAAATTATTCTTCATATGATGAATTTTCAGACAGGCAGGATACACTGTACAATCAGAATGGAAATGTAATTGGTTACATGGATTCCATTTTTTACTACGACAGGAAGTTGAAACTGCAGTCCGGGATCATTGCTCTGGAATCTGCCTATTTAATAAGATTTAACGGATTCAAACGTTGGTCATATTTCCTGGGTATTGGAATTTCCGGAGGAATGACGGTGAGGAATGAAATGTTGCTGAGACAGGATATGTATTCAGGGACCAAAACATATGATCTGTTAAACGGAAGTGAGTATAGTTGGAGCCAGAAGAAAGATAACTCCTATCTGTCAGAAATTAAACAAATGTCTTCTGATGTTGCTATCGGTGGATTTATACCTTTCGGTCTGGATTTTAAATTCACACGGAAACAACGGGGATTTGATTTTATGCATCTGTTTATCGAAGGAAGATCCGGCATTCATTTTATTAAGATGAAAGGTTTGCGGACCTCGGTGGGGACAACGATGTTATTATCACTCGGTATAAGGACAGTTCTATAATAAGAAAGGCCGCACTTGCGGCCTTTCTGTTAAAATCTTGAATGGGATTTGCCACCTGAGCTAACTCCCCCACCTCGTGTTCCGGAATTCATCGAAGACCTTCCGCCAGCGGGACTGCTATTAGATCGTTGCGGCTGACTATATGTTCTTCCTGAACCACCTTGGCTTGATGGTGAATAACTGCGCTGTTCACGTACCGGTGCTGAAGCTCTATAGTCATTGGATGAAGGCCTCGGTGCCGGTTGGCTATAACTGCGTTGTTCACGTACGGGAGCTGAAGCTCTGTAGTCATTGGATGTTGACCTCGGTGCCGGTTGGCTATAACTTCGTTGTTCACGTACCGGAGCTGAAGCTCTGTAGTCATTGGATGATGACCTCGGTGCCGGTTGGCTATAACTGCGCTGTTCACGTACCGGAGTTGAGGTTTGGTAATTATTAGATGAAGAACTCGGTGCCGGTTGACTATAGCTGCTTTGTTCACGAACAGGAGTTGAAGGCCTGTAATCAGTATTTTGATTGCGTGATGGAGCAGCAGTATAATAATCAGTGCGGGAGTCCTGAGCTGGTGAAGTCCTTACAGGTTGCTCTGATGAGCGCGGTCCTGGTCGTGTTTGTTTCACCGGACCAGTTGGTCTTGGCGCCGGGCGATTATTTTTTACAGGAGCGGAAGGCCTGGTTTCTTTTACAGGCGTATTTGGACGTGTTTCCTTTACGGGTGTTACAGGTCTGGTCTCTTTTGTTGGAGTTCCTTTTACAGGGGTAACCGGACGAGTTTCTTTTACCGGTGTGGTTGGCCGTGTTTCCTTTGATGGAGCTTCCTTTACAGGAGTAACTGGACGAGTTTCCTTAACTGGTGTTGTTGGCCGTGTTTCCCGATCCGGAGTTTCTCTTACAGGAGTTGTTGGACGGGTAGTTTTAACCGGTGTTTGAGTTCTGTCATTTCGATCCGGATTAACACCCGGGCGAATTATAGCAGGATTTTTATCTGCTGCAAGATTATGATTTGCATATTTCGGGCGACCTGAAGGACGCGGTTCCGGGCGTGGGTTATTATATGTTCTGTCATAAACACCATTGGATCTGTTGCGACCATAAATTTCTGAGTGACGGTGGTAAGATCTGTAAGGACCATACCAGTAATGACTGAAATGATTATGAGGAGCTCTCCAGTACCACCATCCATTCCAAGGGTGGTTATAGTACCAATGACAATAGTAAGTATCCCAGTACCATGGACTCCAGGGGCGATACCATCCCGGATAATAAGCCCATCTCCAGGGCGAATACCACGGTCTGTAATAAGGACCATAGATAAAGTCTACAATTATCCATGACGACGGTGCCGGTGCATATGATGGCTGATCATCATAATAATTATTGCTCGTATTGTAATAGTAATTATTGACTACTGTTTGTGTGCCTGAATAACCTGGATTCACATGGCGGGGTTTCTGTTGTGAGTTGTCGTTAGAAGGTTCAAGAATATAATCCTTGCCATAAAGATCTTCATCACCCACCATTTGGATCGTAACCTGACCGCCTTTCTTTTCAACGAAAATTACTGCGATATCCTGAGCTTCCTGCGCATTTAGATCAGTTTGTAATACGATAGAATGCAGATCTCCTTCCTGTTTGTCATATACCTTAATGTAATCAACCTGATTATCGTTATTTAAATCAAGGTTATTCACCCTGCTTGTATCGGCATTCAGGGCTGCTTCAAAATCTTCAAGGGTTGGGGATTTTTGGAATATATCCAATACTGCGGCCAGGTTCAGGTTATCTCCCGGAAGTCCTAAGCGATCATTCTGAGTTTGAGCCTGCAGCGGGATAGTTCCGGCTATCATTAATCCGAAACAAATTCCCAGCGTTAATTTACGTGCCATAATATTAGTTTTTTTCAGCCAGATTCAATTATGGTGCCTTTTTAAGAGGACATCCCCGTTTAGGGGGATAAGCATGTGCAAACTTCATAAAAGCATCATTTTAATTTAGGTCGATGGTATACCTGTCAAGATTTGATTTAAATTCCGCATTATAGTTTAATAGCTTTTCGGGTCATCCAGCTTCCGTTTATCTGAACTCGGATCAGATAAATGCCGGCGGGACAGGAACCGAATGAAATAGCTGAACTGAATCCGTTATCCGGAACTTGAGATATTAACTTCCTTCCTTGCATATCAATTACCTCCAAGTAGTCTATCGCTTCTTGAGAGGATCTGATGGTTAAGATATCAGTACACGGGTTTGGGGAGCAAGAAACGGTTGAAGCCGGTATTTCATCAGGCTGGCTAGCAGCGCAGCCGGCATCAAATGCATATAACTCATTTCCAATACTTCCGTCGTACTTTCCGTTGAAAAACAACACTCCATTAAAAACAAACTTTTCAATTACATTTCGGCTACCGAAGGGATTAGCGGCTGTTCCGGGGATCAATTGCGTACCTGCAGCTGATCCATCTGTTCTAAATAGTGCATTAGAATTTCCATTGTTGGGATTCGTGGCTGAGAAATAAAGATCGCCACAATAGCGGATAAATTGTTGAGGATCGGAACCCTGTGTTCCTGGAAAAAGATCAACTGCCATAGCTGTTCCTGCTGTTGTCCCATTTGTGCTCCACACTTCAGTGCCATTCAGAAAATCATTTCCGGTAAAGAATAATTTCCCCGCGTAGCGGGTAAAATAGTTCGACCGATAAGCTAAAGGAATAAAAGAAATTGTTGAAATCGAAGTTGGTGCGAGGTTCACTCCTGCACTATCAATCGAATAAAGTTCAATTGCCGTACCATTGGAGCTGGCTATAAATAAAATACAGTCGTTCAATCTGATAAAACTCCCTGGCCAGGATCCCAAACCGGAATCGGTTCTCAGATCAGACAACTCATACGTTCCTCCTGAAGTACCATCAGTAACCCAGACTTCAGCACCATTGGATTGCTCTCCGCAGAAAAATAATTTGTTGTCGTATTGTATTGATCCAAATTCCGGATGAATAGAGATGTCTTGTTTAACCAGTGTAATTGAATTTAAAGTACCTGAAAACTTGTATAAACAGGACTGGCCGCTTCCATTGGAAGTTCCGCTGAAGTATAAAGAATCATTGTAACGCAGAGGGCCTTCAATCAAATTTGGAGTGACTGAAGTATTGGGCAATTCCGCGGCGATGAGAGTCCCTGCAAATGAGCCATCAGATTTAAAGATGGCAAAGTCATTCGCGGCATTGTCTTTTCGTCCCTTGAAATAAACAAACCCGTTTCTGTAGACAAACAATTTTTCCGGACTGATTAAAGGGTCAAATTCCATTGTGTAGCCCTTGGCTGTTGTTGCCAGTGGCAATAAAGGATAGGTTCCGTTCATTGTGCCATCTGTTACCCATGGCCTGTGCACCAGCACTCCGTTGGAGCTATCTGAAATAACAAAATAAATGTAATTGTCATATTCAATCAATTTGTCCGGACAGGAAGATATTCCCGGAATAATATCCTTCAGAAGAAAGGTTCCAGCTGTTGTTCCGTCCGAAACATACAATTCCCGGTCTTCTGATCCTGCAGACCATGAACTGGCAGCAAAGAACATTTTATTATCAAGGAAAGTAAAACCGGAAGGGAAAGAAGATTGAGAAGAACTTGTAAGATCACTGATTAATTCCGTTTGCTGGCTAATTCCTGGTAAGGGGAATAAACTCAACATTACCAAGAGGCAATTAAACAGCATCTTCATTGTTGGTTTCCTGATATACATTGTATTTGGTTTTATAAAGCAGTGAAAGTATTATGGGATGATGGATGGATGTTTATCACGAACAGGAATCCATATTTCATGTTGGCCCTTCGGATCATCGTATTTATATTCAGGTGGGAGAACATCGAAATGCAGGCGTTGGTCTGGTTCAGTGCCGGATTCAGGAAACCAGCAATTAAAGATATACTGAAAAGTGCGAAAGGCCTCAACTGCTGATCCCTGATGTAAAAATACAGCATATTTACCTTCAATCAATGGTAGTTTTTCGAATTCATCCGGAAACTTCATGTCATTTTCCGGGTCAATGGCAGCCCATTTGATAAAAGTGGATTCCGCATTTCCAGAATATGCTTCCGGAAACATCCTGACGTCATACTTCAGACAATCCTTTTTACCAATTGAAATCAAAAGTTTCATGAACTGATGAAATAATGAGTAGGTATTATCATTAACCAATGACATGGATCTTCTAATCCCGATTAATTCCTTTTTATCAATAAAATCAAATCTGATAAACATCGCTGCAATTTATCTTAATTAAATTCAAAATTTGCTGTTCATTCGCATTTTTACCGGAGAATGACAGGTGAATCAGCATCATCCCTCTAACCACCGGCTAAGGAAGACATCATATACCCACCAACGATCATCTTCTTCATAAATCATCTCTTTGTCCTGAAGCGCCTGCAGTGCAGTTTGTACAGAGCTAGGTGTACCGAGTTCATTTTTCCGGATAAAATCAGCACCCATCACCTGTCTTGCTCCTTTTTCACGGGCGATTCCTTGCAATAAAATCCATTGGTTTGTTGTGAGGAGCTTCCGATAACTATAATATACTGGTTGATTTTCCTGAATAATTTCCCGGAACAGGTTTTCTATGTACCAATCATCTGGCTGCCTGATTCCTTTGCTGAATAAACGGTTACATACAAGCTGAACATAATAAGTATGATGCCTGCACCAATCGAGAATCCGGTCGGCATTTTCGTCACTTAATTTCCTCTTCGCTTCTGAGAATTTGGAACAAATGAAGTCCCTGTATATTTCATGTTCAATAGGACCAAGATGCAATATATCCGTACTCTGATAAAACGGGCGACTTTGATCTCTGAACATCGATTGTAACATACTGCTGTGACTCCCGCTGAATATAAACCGGATGTTTTTACTGCGCTGAACAAAAGTTCGCAATAAAGCTTCAGTGTTTTTCTCTTTGTATTCGGCAATTTGCTGGAATTCATCCATTGCAATTACAACTTGCTGACCACTTCGTTCAAGGTAACTGAATACTTGCTCAAAACTATGTTCTGCCTGAAAATTCTCGTCCAGAGTAAATTCAATGGCTGGAGCTCCCGAAAGCGGATCATACTGAATGACTGGACGTAAGTGGGTGAAAAAATTGGCAAGTTCACGCATCAGTTTGATATGGTTGGCATCCAGCTTTCCCAACGTATGTCGGGCAAGCGTTTTTAACAAGTCGGCTTGTGACTGCGTTGGATAGAGGTCTACGTAAAACGTTTTGACACTCTTCCTGGATTTCAGCTGTTCCATCACATGCTGAATCAACCCTGTCTTTCCCATTCTTCTTAAAGCAGTAAGCGTTAGGTTACGGCCGTTCTTCAGCGCTTCCAGTATTTTTTCTGTTTCATTGGTTCGGTCACAGAAATATTCTGCTCCCTGATAGGTAATTACCGGAAAGGGATTGACTATTTTGTCCATTTTATTACGTGTAATGCGTAATGCAAAATACGGAATAAGAAATCGATTCCTGAAGTGGATAAACAGAGCAAATCTGCCGATTATAAACAGCGGTTTGTCAATTTCAGGATAGATTGGAAATGTTTAAATCATTGTAATGCAATACATTAAGAATTCATTTCAATAGGTAATAATTGCGATTTTTGCAGTGTGAATGCTAAACCTGAACGTGACATCTCCCCTGCTCTTCTGGCATATCTCCAAGGCTTCCTGTCAGAAGACAGAAAGCTTCGTTTTGAAGAGATATTGACTCAAAGGACACGCCATCTGACGTGTGTTTTAGAAAACATTTCTGATGCACATAATGCAAATGCCGTAATGCGCAGTTGTGAATGTTTCGGAATTCAGGACGTTCACATTATTGAGAACGGCGCCAGGTTCAAGCCGGCGAGAAAAGTGCTCAAAGGCTCACATAAATGGCTTAGTATTTACAAATACAGAGAAGAGGCTAATAATACTGCAAGATGTTTGAGTGCGCTTAAGCGTAAAGGATATAGAATAGTTGCAACCTCACCTCATGAAGGAAATAAGAGTCTTCATACATTGGATATTTCACAACCACTTGCTCTGGTACTTGGACAGGAGAATATTGGTATTTCTGATATTGTAAAGGACATGGCAGATGATTTTGTTATTATTCCAATGACAGGTTTCACAGAGAGTTTGAATATTTCTGTTGCAGCTGCGATTCTGCTTCAGCATCTCTCACACCAGATCCGAAACGATCTCTCCATCGACTGGCAGCTAAAAGAGGTAGAGAAGGATGAATTGCGGAAATCGTGGACCCTAAAAAACCTCTACAGGAATGAGCTGTTGATTGAACGGTTTTTTCAAGATCAGGATAAATTAAAATGAAATACATAGATATTCACACTCATCACTCGCTATCGTCAGAGGATTGCATTTCTGTCCGGAATTTGCTGAACCCTGATCAGATGGAAAATGAAGATCTCAATACTGGTTATTTTTCAGCCGGAATTCATCCATGGCATATCCATCCTGATCATTGGGAAGAAGATATTGATAAAGTATCAGCAATCAGTACTCATCCGCATGTACTTGCAATCGGAGAAGCCGGCCTTGACAGGTTAACGGATTTGTCAATTTCCTTTCAAACCGACATCTTCAAATCTATGGTATTATTGTCAGAAGAGGTTAAAAAGCCATTGATCATTCATGCTGTGCGTACACATGGCGAAATCATGTTATTGCATCGTCAGTTGCTGCCAACTCAGCCATGGATCATACACGGATTTAATTTACGCTGGACAATAGCTGAAGCTTTGCTGGATCATGGGTTCTTCCTTTCCTTCGGTTCCGCTATCTTTCAGCATAAGTCTTCGGCAGCCCTGGCCTTGTCAAAAACTCCTCTCGAAAGGGTTTTTCTCGAAACCGACAATGTTCAGGCAGATATCAGATTCACTTATCACCGTGCGGCAACCCTACTTGGTGTGGAAACAAATGAACTACAGGGATCTATTTATAATAATTTCATTGGTATTACGGGTTATGCAGGATCGTAAATGGCTGTCACGGACAGCACTTATTACAGGAGAAGAAGGCCTGGACCGTCTTGAAAAAGCACATGTTTTGGTAATTGGTCTTGGAGGCGTTGGTTCCTATGCAGCAGAGTTTATTGCAAGAGCCGGAGTTGGAGAAATGACCATTGTTGATGGCGATGATGTTGAAGCGAGTAACCGGAACCGTCAACTCCCCGCATTAGCAACTACCGAGGGCCAGTCGAAAGCTCTTATTATGGAAGAGAGAATTAAAGCCATTAATCCTTCACTTCGGGTACATGTGATCCGTGACTTCCTTATGCCGGAAGTTATCGAAGATGTGCTCAGCAAGCCTTATGATTATGTGGTAGAAGCCATTGACAGCATTACTCCTAAAACAATTGTAATGGCCACAGCCAGAAAGAAAGGGTTGCGTATAGTGAGCAGTATGGGGGCTGGTGGTAAGCTTGATCCAACCAGATTATTGGTTGCTGATATATCTAAAACACACACTTGTCGTTTTGCGCAATATGTACGGAAAAGACTTAAGAAACTTGGAGTGCGTAAAGGCATTAAGGCGGTGTTCAGTACAGAATTGGTCATACGTGAATCGCTGATGATGACGGATGGTTCAAGATTCAAAAAATCGGCATATGGTACCATGTCATATCTGCCTGCTACCTTTGGTGCGGTATGTGCATCGGTTGCTATACGAGATCTGCTGAATGATGTGAAAGAAACCGATCTGTCGTCCGAAATAAAATAGTGAAATGAAATTTGACTTACTCTATACAGATTCATCCAGTAAAGCCAGAGCCGGTATTCTGGAAACAGATCATGGTAAAATTGAAACGCCCATTTTTATGCCTGTCGGCACGGCAGGCACTGTGAAAGGAGTTCATCAGCGCGAGCTGGCCGATGACATCCAGGCGCAGATCATCTTGGGCAACACCTACCATTTATACCTGCGTCCGGGAACGGATTTGCTGGAGATGGCAGGAGGCTTACATAAATTCATAAACTGGAACCGTCCCGTATTAACAGACAGTGGCGGTTTTCAGGTATTTTCACTTAGTGATATAAGGAAGATTAAAGAGGAAGGCGTTCAGTTTACTTCTCATATTGATGGATCCAGGCATCTTTTTACTCCTGAAAGAGCAATTGATATTCAGAGAAGCATTGGTGGTGATATCATTATGGCCTTTGATGAATGTACTCCTTATCCGTGTGAATATAAAGCCGCGAAAAAATCGATGGAACTCACACATCGCTGGTTGGAAAGGTGCTGTCAACAATTTGATTCCAATCCTCCGCTTTATGGATATTTACAGTCTCTTTTTCCGATTGTTCAGGGCAGCACATTCCCTGACCTTAGAAAGCAAAGTGCAGAATTTATCGCGTCGATGGACCGGGAAGGCAACGCAATTGGCGGATTAAGTGTTGGCGAACCAGTTGAGGAAATGTACGCATTAACGGATTTGGTAACTGACATATTACCTGCCCATAAACCCCGTTATCTGATGGGGGTTGGTACTCCGGCAAATATTCTGGAAGGCATTGCCCGAGGAGTTGATATGTTTGATTGTGTGATGCCCACCAGAAACGCCCGCAACGGAATGTTGTTTACAAAGGAAGGAATTATCAATATCCGGAACGAAAAATGGAAGAATGACCTTCGTCCGATCGATCTTTCTTCCGATTGCTTTGTAGATACGACGTATTCGTTGGGTTATCTGCGTCATTTGCACATTAACAAGGAAATGCTTGCCGCTCAAATTGCCACTATTCACAATCTTAGTTTCTATCTTTGGCTGGTAAAGGAAGCCCGAAAACAAATTCTGAACGGATCCTTTGTAAACTGGAAGAATGAAATGGTAGAAAAGGTCAGCCGACGCTTATAACCTGAAGCAAGTGAAGATAAAAATCCTCGACTGGTATATCATCCGTAAATTTCTGAGCACATTCTTTTTTGCGCTGGGATTGATTATTTCTATTGCCATCGTTTTTGATATCAGTGAAAAAATCGATGATTTTCTGGAGAAAGAAGCTCCGTTGCATGCTATTGTATTTGATTATTATCTGAATTTCATTCCCTACTTCGGGAATTTGTTCAGTCCGCTCTTCATATTTATTTCCGTGATTTTTTTTACTTCAAGAATGGCCGGGCTTACTGAAATTGTGGCCATATTGGCATCCGGGGTTAGCTTTAAACGTCTGTTGTTGCCCTATCTTGCTGCATCAACACTTTTAGCAGGGATATCGCTATATCTGAATAATTATGTAATTCCACACGCCAATACAGAACGTCTGGAATTTGAGACCCGCTATATACGGAACCCGTTTGTTTATAAAAACAGGCACGTACATCGTCAGATTGCCCCGGGACAATTTATTTATTTTGAAAGTTTCAATAACACGGATAAAATAGGTTATCAGTTTTCATTTGAAGAAGTGAAAAATGGACAGCTAGTTTTTAAATTGCTTTCTGACCGTATTCTCTGGGACAGTGTCAAAAACAAATGGACCTGCGAGAGTTATTTCTGGAGGAAAATCGATGGAATGCATGAAACTATTGGTTCTGGTTACAGGATGGATACAGTTTTTGCCTTTCACCCGTCAGAGTTCAGCAGACGAACCAATTTCATAGAAACGATGGATACACCGGAGCTCAACGCCTATATCAAGCAGGAAATGCTGCGCGGCTCTGAGGAAGTTCCGTTTTATCTGGTCGAAAAATACAGACGTACCTCACTACCCTTTTCTACATTCATTCTGACAATTATCGGAGTATCACTTTCAAGCAGAAAAGTCCGAGGTGGTATCGGGATACAGATTGGAGCCGGAATTTTGCTTAGCTTCACGTACATTATGTTCATGCAGGTGAGTCAGACTTTTGCTACCAATGGCAATCTTCCGGCCTGGCTTGCAGTTTGGATTCCTAATATTGTTTATTCGATAATAGCTTTATTCCTCTTGAGAAAAGCGGCAGAATAACAGTTAAGAAATTCAGGAAGCTTCAACACCATCATAAACCTGAACTACATTGTAGAGCGTATCTCGCTCAACAGGAATTCGTTCAGATTGACGAATTAATTCAACCAATTGATTTGTAGAAAGCACCGGAACCTGTTCTTCCGATCCAGCCATAGTATAAATCTTGGTGCTATCGTCGATCGTGCCATCAAGGTCATCAACTCCAAATGACTGAGTGAGTTGAGCAGTACTTCTGCCAATCATCGGCCAATAGGCTTTAATGTGATCAAAATTATCGAGGTAAATCCTGCTAATAGCATACATCTTCAGGTCTTCGATCAATGTCACTTCAGGTATGTCAGACATGTCATTTTCCTTATTTCTGAACTTCAGAGGAATAAAAGTCTGGAAACCTCCTGTGCTATCCTGTAAATCCCGAAGTCTGCGCATATGATCTATGCGATGCTGATAATTTTCTATGTGACCATACAAAATGGTTGCGTTGCTGCGTAATCCCGCATGATGCACAGCTTTGTGTATTTCCAGCCAGCGGTCTGCATTCGCTTTATCCGGACAAATTTTGTTCCTGACTTCTTCATCAAAGATTTCAGCACCACCTCCAGGAATGGAGTCCATTCCCTTATCCTTAAGGAAAGCAACGCCTTCTGCAGCTGACATTTTGGCTTTACGAAACATATAATCCAGTTCTACAGCGGTGAACGCTTTAATGTGAAGGTCAGGACGATGTGATTTAATTTTGCTGAGCAATTCTCCGAAGAAAAACAAGTCAAGTTTGGGATGGACTCCCCCTACAATGTGCACTTCGGTAACCGGTTGTCCGTCATAGGATGTTACCTTGGAAAACATTTCTTCCATCGACATTTCCCAGCCATCTTCCTTGTTTTTATATTCTCTGGAATAAGCACAGAAATTACAGGTGAAGACACAGACATTGGTAGGCTCAATATGAAAATTCCGGTTGAAATAAGTATAATTTCCGTTTTTCTTTTCACGGATGTAGTTCGCCAGTACACCGCATTCACTGAGTTCTGCATTTTCAAAAAGCCAAAGTGCATCTTGATCGGAAATCCTCTGATTATTCTGCACTTTACCGGCGATGCGTTGCATTTCAACAGAGCCGGATTCCAAGATATGTTGTATTCCTGTTTGCATGGTTAGTTACATATAATTTCACTTGCTGCCGGATCATCACCAGGCAGGTACATTAGTTTAACACTTTCTGAATAGACATCTCCCGTCACATTTACATAATAGCAACCTGACGGATAATTTGTCAGATCAACACTGAATGCATCACCAGGATTTATTGTCATCGTCTTCGTTGATAAAAGCTGTCCCAGATTATTGAACAAATTGACAGTTGCCAGCTGACTTTCTTTCTGCATTGTCTTAACACAGGCAAAACCAGAACCGGTCAATGGATTCGGATAAACGAGGAATGAAGAAGCTGAACAGTTGGAAGTGGTATTTCCATCGGTCGTGAATCCTGCAGATCTGAAGTTGTTGATCGACCTGTCATCCGTATCCTGAACCCTGAATTCCATCACCTGATGTCCGATATTTACTCCTATGGAAGGCAAACTGATTTCAACAGAGGTACCAGAGGCTAATGCGCCTTCCCACGCATACGTTTTTTTCAATTGTTGATTTAAGCCATACGAAATGGTAAAAGAATAAACTGTGTCAGTCCCATAATTTCTGATTCGGATAACCGGCGAAAGACATCTGTCGTTTGCAACTCGTACCGGAGAGAGTACCGAATCAATTCCTATGTCGTGATTGTAAAACAACGGTAAAACGCAGCCGTTTGATATTTTGAGAGAATCTCTCAAGCCATCCAGAATTGTTCTGCACTTACGGATCTGCCCGGCTGTAAAAAACATCATACACTTATCATCCGTATAATCCATATAATTCATATACATATACCCCGGGGCTGCTGAGGCGCAATCATCGAGTGCAGGGAACGTTTTACAACGGTAAGTTGGTTGTGCCTGATTGGGCGTGTCATCCCACGTCAGCTGAGCACCTGTAAAATCTTTTCCGCTGCAGGGGGAAGATGAAGGATCGTCGCCCCAAATATGAATCAGGGATAACCAGTGGCCGACTTCATGGGTTGCAGTTCTTCCCAAATCGTATGGACTTCCGGATGTTCCCAGTCGTCCAAAGGCGCGCGGGCTGATTACCACTCCATCGTTAGCCGGAGCTGAACCCGGGTAATTTGCATATCCAAGAGCATTGCCACTTAGCCGGCATACCCAGATATTCAGATATGAAGATCGTGGCCAGGCATCATATCCCCCACTATCCGTTTCATAAATAGCAGGATCAAAAATATCATACTCATACTTTGTTCCCATACTCCATGTAACACCATTGGAGGGATTGCCGGATGGGTCTTGCTGTGCCATCTGAAACCTGATTTTACTGTCTTTAGCCAGCGGCAACCAAACGGATGGGATATTTAGAGAAGTGGAATTCAATAAAGCATAATCTTCATTTAAGACGTCAATCTGTGATTGAATTTGCACCTCTGACACCGGAAATACACCCTGGTAACCGATCACATGGACAACAACAGGAATAGTGATAGTTGTGTCAGCGGATTGGGTAGTAAATCTTCCACCTGTTTTGACTGAAAATGCCTCTAAAAATCGTTCACGATAACCCGGTTCACTGATTAGTTTATGCTGATGTATAAGGTCAGTCGTACAAAGCCGATCCTGAGCGATGACGAAATTTGAAAAAAGCAATAAGATAATCGCCAATGCAAGTGACTTTCCCTGAGAAGATATAACCATCCTAGCAAAAGTACGAAAAACAGGTGCTGTTGGCAATTGAAAAATAAAAAGAGGCCTGCGTTGGGCAGACCTCTTATCATTTTTAGTATTAAAATTATTATCGTGATACCTGGAATTTAACCACCTTCATTCCATAGGAGGTATTGATTTCCAGCATATAAAATCCCTGACTCAGAGCAGATACATTCAACTCGTAATTTCCGAGTTGATCAAATGCGCTTTTGGAAGCTGAAATTTCTGCACCCAGCAAATTGAGAATGCGGAAATTCACATCACTGGTTTGCATTTGATTTCCTAAAGTAACGTGCAGTGAATTATTGGCAGGATTCGGAAACAAAGAAACATTTTGCAATACAGGGTTTTCAGATAGGCCAACCGGAGTGCAGGCAATAGAGTTGCGTTGACTGATACGCATTGGCGCATTATTCAACGCAGTGACCATACGTGTCTTTTGATTCAAGGTGAACATGTTCAGACAGTCATCATCACAATAGTCCATATAATTCATGAACTGATCACCATTGACTCCGTTACTGCAAGTTGTATGAGGATAGGAAGGGCAGGAAAAATTGGCTGTTTGCTGTGTTGGAGTGTCTGCACAGAAGTCTGATGCACATGTTCCGTCACCCCAGATATGACGAAGGCCAAGCCAGTGTCCGATTTCATGGGTTGCTGTACGTCCTTTATTGTATGACGGGTCTAATGTACCGACACGACCTACACATTTATACCAGATAACAACGCCATCTGTAGTGGTAGTACCGGTACCTGATGTAATACCGGTAAGCCCTGAACCTGATGGGAACGTTGCATGACCCAATAATTGATTATTGGGATTGATAGAGCCGGTATAATAATCAGGAACTACCCAAATATTAAGATAATTGCTTGTATTCCAAATGGTTGCAGGCTTAATTGTTCCGTTGATATAGGTATCGAGATAAGGAGGCGCTGTAAAACCGGCAGTTGTCCGGTTAATGCGGTCAATGCCCGTGGTAGTATTCCCGTTTGGATCGCGCTGAGCCATGCAAAACTGAATTTCGCAATCAGCAGCAACAGGCTGGAAAGCTACAGGAGTTGTTGAAGTGTCAGGATTCAGGCGACGATAATCTTCATTGAGTACTGCGAGTTGAGATAATATCTGAGCATCGCTGATGTTATAGCTGCTACCAACGGCTGAGCCATTATGAATGACATGGAAAACAACGGGAATGGTAAAAACAGTATTCACGCCTGCAGCTTTTGATAAAGCAGCTTCTTTCTGTTGTTTCTCGATCAAGGGCTGAATCCATTTTTCATAATCCTCAGAGAGGATTTCAGTTCCGCAATTTCGTATAACCTTTGCAGGGATATTGGTGTTTTGTGCAAACAATGCACTTCCAGCCATTACTCCTGCCAGGGTGATGAGTACTAATTTTTTCATCTGGTAAGGTATTTTGTTGATTTTAATTGAATTGTATCTGTAAAATTACACAAATTCAGAGCGGATTTTAACACTCCCACCTATTTTTACGCAATCATTTAATTCTGAATAAAATATAATCACCGATTTGCTTTACCTGAACTCCGGATTCAAAGATTTTTGTTCTTTCATGAATGCTTTTAATGAGAAAATAATCCGGTTGCTGATTTTTAGGCAAATCCAGAAAGGTACTGTTGAGGTATCTTTCATTTGCCAATTCAATCAGATTAACCCCGCAATCAAAATCAAGGTAAGAGATTCCATAATAGCGTTGGATTTTTTCATACCAGGGTAAGATAAATTCAGGCTCGTGAATTATAGCTTTGAAACCGACCAGAGTACTTCTTTGTGCCTCACAAAGAAATGAGTCATCTCCGGGGAATGAAATCATAAGTGCGTTAATTGGTACATGCGTCCTGATCCAATCATGCATGAGTTGGAGATCCGTTTTGGGATAGTTACCAACTTTATACCGGTGTTGTAACTTCTCTACAGGTAATATTGAACTGTTGAAAATCAAAATTAATGCACCTATCGAACAAACTATAGCTGCATTTCGGATAATCCCGAAAGCTTTAGCATTCTTTAAAACATTGCCAAATGCACCTGCTGTAATTACAATACTTAAATAAAATAACCAAACATTAGCTTTAAACCACTGCGTCTTGGCGATCGTTTCTGACCGAAGAAAAATAAAACCTGCAGAATAGATGATACATCCTGTTATTACCCAAAACAGGATGACCTTTATATATCGGTTTTGCTCAATTGCCTGTTTTTTCAATAGCAGCCATATCAAAGCCAGATAACCGGTCATAAATACAAATTTTGCTGCAGGAAAACACTGTGGTGCATAATGATGAGCGTTTCTGAATAAAAAAAGTATGTTGAAGTATTCTGACGAATTATAAGATTCGCCTCCTGAAAATTGCCTGATTAAAACCGGCACTAGCATGGGAGAGGAAAAAATGATAAAAAGGAAGAATCCGGTCAGGGCTTCTTTTATTCTGTTTCTTCCGGACAAGGTCAGCGAAGTCAGGAACAATAACAGTCCAATATGCAATCCGATTAACGCCTGAAAGCAAGCTGCCAGTCCCGCCAAGGCAAAACCGGTTTTTAATTTTCCCGCGTCGAAATAATTCAATCCAGCTAATCCCAGCGCAATAGCCGGCATTGAACAGGTCAGTTGGACATCAAAAAGGCCATTTCCACCCAAAGGGGTATTGTTCAGAATAAGTATCAGCAACGGGGTTATTAGCATTGACCATTCCGAGGCGGTGCGACGGAAAACCATTGCAGACAGAGAGAAATTAATTAAAATCAGCGAAAGAAAGTGCAGGATAAAAACAGCCATTTCTACCGGAATTATTTTTCCCAGGCCTGCTACAAGCCAAGCAAAATAGAACCGCACCGTAAACTGAGAAGTCTGAAGTGGCACTAAATAATCCTTTGCGTACAAGGAAGGATCCAGCAAGCGATACACGTAAGGCAGATGCTCTTCCTGATCTCCGTTATTGAATTGATAGCCATAAATAAAAATTGCCGCTACAGCGAAACAAAAGGAAAGGATAAGCAGGTTGGTTTTATTCTTGGTCTGTATCATTCGAATGTAAAAATTCCCTCGGGATAACAATATATCGGGTCAGGTTTTGGTTCTTGATCACAAGAATACTAAATTTGTTCAATATCCTCCTCCTATGATTACGACGCGCATCCTTTTAGTTGAAGATGAACAATCCCTGGCTGATACCATTAAATTAAATCTGGAGCTGGAAGGATATAAAGTCCAAATGGCTTCAGATGGAAAGAAAGCATTGAAGATGTTCAAACAGGAACGATTCGATCTGGTTATTCTGGACGTTATGTTACCTGAAATGGATGGATTCACGGTATGTGAAGCAATACGGCTCGACAATGAGCAGATTCCTGTATTGTTTCTTACTGCGAAAAACTCATCTGCAGACCGGGTTACCGGACTGAAAATCGGCGCTGACGATTATCTTACCAAGCCCTTTAACCTTGAAGAGCTGTTGTTGAGGATCCAGGTTCTTCTGAAACGGAGCCAGCGTAATGGAGAAAAAAGTGCACCGGTGCTCAGTAATTATAACTTTGACGGATTCGCTATCAACTTTTCTGAAATGTGTGTAGTATCTCCTGATGGAAAACGAATTAACCTTACCAAAAAGGAAAACACGTTGTTGAAACTCCTCGTAGAACGAAAAAACGAGGTTGTTTCACGCGAACATATCCTGGAGACTGTATGGGGGTACGATATTTATCCTTCTACCCGAACCATTGACAATTTTATTGTGACCTTCCGGAAATACTTCGAAAAGGACCCCTCAAACCCGATTCACTTTATTTCGGTACGTGGTGTTGGATATAAATTTGTTGAGAATTAACGGTTTTTTGCCCTTGAAAACCCTGGTTTTACCGTTTTCCTTCCCCATTAATTCAGACAATTAACAGGCCTTGTTAATTGTATTTTTTTGATATGGTGTAAGGAATACGCATAATAATTCTAATATTTTTCAAACAAGACCGACTTTTGTAGGGCGGCGGTATAAACATACCTCCTTGCGGGATATTCATTAGAGGCGTATATTTGGGAGACACAGATATTATTAAAAAACCAATATATCACATACATGAAGAAAAACTTCTACCTGGCACTGGCACTTAGCGCGGCCTTGTCTTCAGGAACTATGGCACAACAGGTTCGAAACTGCGGTACCATGCAACATCTGCACGAGCAGGAAATGAATGATCCGAACCTGATGGATCGTATGCAACAAATTGAGGTTCGCTCACAGGAATGGATCAATATGCAATCCGGTTCTGGCAACAAAACAACTGCGGTAATCACTATTCCGGTTGTTGTACACGTTGTTTACAATACAACTGCACAAAATATCAGCGATGCACAGATTCAATCACAGATTGCGATTCTTAATCAGGATTTCCGCAAACTCAATGCAGATGTATCTCTTGTTCCTTCTGTGTTTGCAGGACTCGCAGCAGATTGTGAGATTGAGTTTTGTCTGGCGCAGCGTGACCCGAATGGAAATGCGACAACAGGTATCGTAAGAAAAGCAACTACAGTCACTTCTTTCAGCACTAACGACAATATTAAACGCAGTGCCAACGGTGGAGACGATGCATGGAATTCATCACTTTATCTCAATTTATGGGTTGGTAACCTGAGTGGCGGTGTCCTTGGGTATGCTCAATTCCCTGGTGGTGCCGCTGCCACGGATGGTGTTGTTTGTCTATATTCTGCTTTCGGAAATATTGGAACTGCAGCCGCTCCTTTCAATAAAGGAAGAACTGCTACCCATGAAATTGGTCACTGGCTTAATCTGCGCCATATCTGGGGAGACGCCTCCTGCGGAAATGATCAGGTAACTGATACACCTACTTCGCAAACTGCTAATTATGGTTGTCCTTCCTTCCCACATGTTACCTGTTCCAATGGACCGAACGGTGATATGTTTATGAATTACATGGATTATACGGATGATGCCTGTATGTATATGTTCTCTGCAGGTCAGAAAGCCCGCATGGTAGCTGCAATTAATACTTACCGTACCGGCATCCTGACTTCTCAAGGTTGTGTACCTCCATCCGGAGGTTCTTCATGCGGAACTCCGGCATCCCTCAACGCCACCAGCATCACTACCACATCTGCAACGCTCGGATGGGGTACCGTTTCAGGTGCATCCAGCTACAATGTACAATACCGTTCCGTTGGTTCTGCAACATGGACATCTACAACTTCTACAACAACATCCAAGGCGATTTCCGGTCTTTCCGCCGCTACGAATTATGAATTTCAGGTACAGGCAGTTTGCAGCACGTCTACCGGTACATTCTCAGCTTCCGGCACCTTTACCACTGCAGCTGCAGCTTGTACCGATGCATATGAGTCTAATAACTCCAGAGCTGCATCTAAATCGATTCCGTTCAATACAAATATCTCTGCTAAAATTGGCACCGGCACAGATAAAGACTGGTTTACATTTACCACTGTTGCCGGAGCAACGTATCTGAAAGTTGTACTGGATCAATTACCTGCCGACTATGACTTGAAACTTTACGGTCCTAATGGTGGTACATTGGCTACATCTGCATTGGGAGGAACTTCAACAGAAACAATTATCAGAAATACAGCTTCAACCAGCACCTATTATGTTCAGGTTTACCCATTCTCCAGCACTGGGTATAATGCCAACGTTTGCTATCGCTTGCGGGTAAATTCTGCCGGCAGCTCATTCCGTCAGGGTTCTCCTGAAGAATACACAGAAGGCAATATCAATCCGGATAAAATGAATTCAATTGATGGAATCAGCCTTTACCCTAACCCTTCCAGTGACGTTGTTAACCTGAGTTTCTTTATGGACAATGATAGTCCTGTTCAATTAGAAGTTCTTGACCTGCTTGGCAAATCTGTTTACGCGGCTTCATTCTCTGGCATCGAAGGATTTAACAAGACAGAATTCTCAACAACAGGAATGAACAATGGTGTGTACTTCCTGCGGATTATCCAGGACAACATGAGTGTTGTTCAGAAATTCGTTGTAAAGCACTAATTATCATCACATTAAAATAAAGGAAAGGGCTGCAGAAATGCGGCCCTTTCTTTTATTTTTAATCATCAATAAATCCATGTCAGATATTCAATTTCCAATAAAACTAAATGCAGAGGTTTTTCTTCGTCCATTTAAATTAACAGATATTGCCAGTATAGCTGCCGAAGCTAATAACATTAAGATTGCTTCAAACCTGAACGAGGGCTTTCCTCATCCTTATTCCATAAATGATGCGAAAGATTTTATTCTCAGACGACACTCAGAAAATCCGGAACAGGTATTGGCAATAGAAGTGGAAGGAAAAGCGGTTGGCGCAATTGGACTTTTTTTGCAGCAAAATGTACATCGTAAAAATGCAGAGATTGGTTATTGGTTAGGTGAAAAGTACTGGAACCGTGGTATTGGAACCAGTGCGCTCAAAGCAATGATACAATATGCATTTACAAATTTTGATCTATTGCGGTTGTTTGCACGCCCATTTCCTTTTAATATTGCGTCTCAGAAGATATTGGAAAAATGCGGTTTTCGGCTTGAAGCTATTATTAAAAACGGATTGTTCAAAGATGGGATTGTTTACGATGAATGGATTTATTCTCTCCTAAAAAGTGACTTGAATGAAGAGTTTTCTGGAAAAAGTAACGGATGATCTCTTACCGATTGAAAGCCGGAAGCTATTGGTGATTTTTCCAACTCAGCGGGCTTGCCGTGAATTCAAACGTATATATGCAGCAAAAACCGCCAGGGTAAGTACCCTTCCTGCCGTAATTCCCATCAGTGAGTTATTGGAGCAGTTTGATACTCCGGTTGTGGCAGATGATCTGACTATACTTCTTGAATTGAAAAAAGTGTATGATGCACTCTACACTCCGGAGAAAATAGAATCTTTTTTATCTTTTGGTCAGCAGCTACTGGATGATTTTAATGAGATTGACAGGCAAATGATTCCAACCGAATATCTCTTTCAGGAAGTAAGAGATATGAAAGAACTGGATGAACGTTTTACACCCGGTGCAGAAGAAGCGGATTATATCCGCAGTTTCTGGAAGGAATTTCTAACTACTCCTTATACCCCGCTGCAAGCTTCCTTCCTTCAATATTGGAAGCAACTCCCTGCGATTTACTCAGGGCTGCGCAGCCGTCTTGAAGAAAAGAATATTGCTTACGAAGGTATGGCCTGGAGAAAAGCTGCCGGTTCAATTTCAAAACAGGCATTTTTTGAGCAGTTCGATCAGGTGGCGTTCGCAGGTTTCTACGCATTGAATACGACCGAAGAAGTTATATTAAATTATCTGAAGAGTAAGAATAAACTATTGCTTTTTGCCGATGCTGACCCGCTCTATTGTGATAATTCAACGCATGAAGCCGGTATGTTCTTCAGACGGGGATTTTTTGCCAATCAACCATTTGCAGGGAAGGAAGAATATTTTTCGATTCCTAAAACATCGTATTCAGTAAAAGGTTGTGCCGGGAGATTTTCAATTGCCCGTGAACTGGCCTTGTCGTTGCAAAATGATATTGCTATTGAAGCATCAAACGGTGTAAAGAAAAGCCGGATCATCGTTCTGGCAGATGAGACACTTCTTTATCCGTTTCTTCACCAATCTGCCCTGCTTGGAATAAACCTGAACCCTTCGATGGGTTTTCCGTTGAAACATCATCCGGTATACAGGTTATTGCAAGTGATCAAAACATGCCGGAAGTACCCTTCGGATGAACTTACTGAAGTGCTTATCACTCGTTATACTCAGGAGTTTACTGCCGACCCATTGGTTCAGGCCATTACGTTCAATAGTGAGCAGAGTGATACCCTACTGTCAGAGCAGCTTGTATTGTTTATCCGTGAACTGCTGTTTCCGAAAGACCGATCTCCCGAAGCGGAAGCAGGACGATTATTTGATTTTATAAAGAAAATCAGTTTTGAAAAGGAGCAATGGATGTACGATGTTCATGTGCATTGCATTCATGCTTTGGAGACCGGAATAAAATTGATTCGGCAACATCAGGATGAATTACCCAATAGTACATGGTGGGAACTGCTTCTGGAACATCTGAGCAGGCAAAGAGTGCCTTTTTTGGCTGACCGTGAGACGGGTGTTCCGGTTGTTGGCTTTCTTGAATCACGAATCCTGGATTTTGACGCAGTGTATATTGCTCCGTTAAATGAAGGCACCCTGCCTTCTCATGCAGTTTCAAAATCTCTCATCCCCTACTCTCTCAGGAAAGCCTATCATCTGCCTTGTAAAGAGGAGCAGGATGCAGTAACCGCCTATCACTTTTATCGATTGCTGCAGCGTGCCGCGGATATACAATTCTTTTACAATACAGATCTCAATGCAACCGGAGGTGGTGAACGCAGCAGATATCTCTTCCAGATTCAAAAGGACATTCTGGAGAAGAATCCCCCGGCAATGATCAAATATGAACAACAGGAGGCTTTTATTCAACCTGATTCGACCACGACGATCAGCATTGTAAAATCTGATGCGGTATTGGGTAAATTAAGAGCCAAATTTGATGGCAGTATTAAAGAATCAGGGAGGGCCGGTGGATTCAGTGCTTCAGCCATTAATACCTACATATTGTGTCCGCTGAAATTTTATTTTGATCAGATAGCCGGTATTCGGCCGGATCAGGAAGTTCCGGGTTTAACAGGCGGAAATTTTGGAAATGTACTGCATAAAAGCATGGAGACGGCATATCTGAATGGCGGACTCATTCAAAAGGATGATGTTTTATTATTGCATGCCAGAGTGGCAGAGATCGTTGAGTCAGCTGTTAAATCAGAATATGAATTGCCGGCTAGTTCAGGGCATGATTATCTGATGAAAGGTGTGATTACTGAACTGGTAAAGAGGATATTCAAATTTGATGAATCTCATACCCCCTTTGAAATAATGGGACTGGAGGAGGAACTTATAGTAAGGTTCAATTCTGAAAAAAGCGGCCCCTTTGCAATTAAGGGAATTATAGACAGGTTAGATATATATGATGACGCTATAAGGGTCCTGGATTATAAGACGGGCAATGATAAAATTACTCAGGAACTGGAACCTGATGTGATTTTTACAGATCCGGAACATAAATTGAATCTGCAATTGATCTTATATGTACTGTTGGTTTCAGAGTATTATCCGGATTTGCAGTATCCTGTAAAGGCAGGAATTTTCAGAATGAGACAATTTGACGAAGAAGTTGCATGGCTGAATGATGGATATCCGTTGGAGAATTCTTATCTTGAAAAGTTCAAAAGCCGTTTAATTGAATTGGTAGATGATATTTTCAATGCTTCCAAATCCTTCGATCAAACCAAGGATCCGGAAAATTGCAGGTTTTGCGATTACAGACAACTTTGTGGGCGAACACAATAGTACTTTACCATTCTGACTGTTTTGTACGATCACGATCCGTTAATGAATCTATAAGTGATGTAACCATCGATAAAACGATGCTGAATAACATCGCAACCCAGAACCCGTCCACCTTAAATCCATCTTTTAACAGATAAGATGTAAGGAGAATAATGGTGGCGTTGATAACCAAAAGAAACAATCCAAGTGTAACAATGGTAATGGGAAAGGTCAGAAAAATAAGAATTGGCTTTACATACACATTCATCAGTACTAATATTACTGATACCAGTATTGCAGTAGGCAGATTTTGCACCTCGACACCCGGCATCAAGGTTGCGATTAGAAAAACGGCTAATGCAGTAGAGGCAATTTTGACTAAAAACTTCATTTTCTTGTACCTGAACAGCAAAATTAATAATTCTTATATCTAAAAACCATTTCATCGCTGGATTGTTATTCCTAATAAGCTAATTTAGAGCATTAAACAATTAAATCACTAAAACATGACATTCATTGCCAACTATATCGCGATCTTCCTTTGTCTCTTATTGCAGACTCAAAGTTTCTTTTCCTTTAGCATAAAGGACATTGATGGTCAGATAATGAAAACCAAAGATTTTAAAGGGAAGAAAATACTGATTGTAAATACTGCCTCCAAGTGTGGCTACACGCCTCAATATGCAGAGTTGCAGGAGCTTTCTGTGAAATACAAGGACAAACTGGTCGTCATTGCTTTCCCGGCCAATAATTTTCTACATCAGGAACCTGGTAACAATGAAGAGATAAAGACTTTCTGCACTAAAAATTATGGAGTAACTTTTCCTGTTGCTTCAAAAGTATCAGTAAAGGGAGATGATATTGACCCTTTGTTCAAGTGGCTCACGGAACAACCGAATCCGGATTTTACAGGTAGTATTAAATGGAATTTTGAGAAATTCCTGCTGGATGAAAACGGAAATCTGATCCATAGATACCGCTCCGGAACTAAACCGATGGATCCTGCAATAACAAACGCCCTTTAGAGGCTTTTGTTTACAAGCAGCCGAACACCTTTTCCATGTAGTGAAACTATTTCCACCGCAGGATCTTTCTTGAGATATTTTCTTAATCGGGTGATGAATACATCCATGCTTCTCCCGTTAAAATAATTATCATCCCCCCAGATAATTTTCAATGCCTTCTGGCGGGGAAGCAGATCATTTTCATGAATACAAAGCAATCGCAGTAATTCAGCTTCCTTAGGAGATAATTGTACGGTTTCCTCTCCGTCACTTATTTTCCTGAGCTTAAAATCAAATTTATATTTACCAATGTCAAAATGTTCCTTGTCTTCAAGATCTGTTAATCCCATGGATCTTTTCAAGACAGTTTGAATTTTATGTAGGAGTACTTCGGTGTCAAATGGTTTAGTAAGATAGTCATCACCTCCTGATCGGTAACCTGTCAGCATATCTTCCTTCATCCCTTTTGCAGTAAGGAAGAAAACAGGGGTTTTCTTGTCCAATTCCCGGATTTGCTTTGCCAGTGTAAAACCATCCACTTTGGGCATCATGACGTCCAGAATAATCAGATCGAAGCCGCCTTTGTTGAAGGCATCCAAACCCATCTGCCCGTCTCTTGCCAACTCAACCTGATAGTTATTCAGTTCAAGGAAGTTCTTCAAAACCTGCCCAAAATTGACATCATCCTCAACCAGAAGAATTTTTGCGCTCATGATTTAATATGGATTAAAGGTAATTTAATTATGAATGTACTGCCCTGTCCTGGCTCACTTTTTACATCTATCACACCATTGTGTTCATCAAGAATGGCCTTTACATAACTCAATCCCAGTCCAAACCCTTTTACATCGTGTATATTACCACTGGTTGCCCTGTAGAAATTTTCAAAAATCCGCTTGAGTACTTCCCTGCTCATGCCGATGCCTTTGTCGGATATTTCAATCATCAGATTCAGCTCTTCATTAAACAAGTGAATCAGGATTTCGGGTTTTTCGGGACTGTATTTGTTTGCATTATCCAGAATGTTAATCAGGAGATTCAACAGATGTGTAGCATCTCCGAATACAACGGCATCGATTGCTTCATTCCTTACTTCAATTTTTCCGCCCCTCTGTTCAATTGTCAGGTTCATACTTGCCACTGCGTCTTCTGCAAGATCTGCCATATTACAGGCTTCCTTGCGGAATTTCAGTTCCCCTTTATCCAGTTGAGCCATCTGTAAAACGGTTTCAACCTGACGGAGCATGCGCTGGTTTTCGTCACGGATAATTCCTGTGTAAAAATCCAGTTTTTCAGGTGACTGGTGAATACGCGGATCACGGATGGATTCATTGGCCAGGGAGATGGTAGCGATCGGAGTTTTGAATTCATGCGTCATGTTATTGATAAAATCATTCTTCATGTCGGCAAGTTTTTTCTGCCTTAAAACAACTTTCAGCGTATAGGTAAAACCCCAGATTATAATAACCGTAAAGGCAATGGAAAACAGCAGAACCATCCAGATTCCATCCAGCAGGTAGTTTAGTTTGTCACGAAAACTGAGAGATAATTGTTCATTTCGCTTAAATATATCATTGGGGAAAAGGGTTAATTTATAATCACTGTATTTAAGCATAACGGAATCTGCATCCGGTGACAGGTACGACCATTCATGCTGCTTTTCATTGTATACCCCATAATTATATTTGAGGTCAAGGTCTCTGTTTTTCAATTCTGCTTTTACGATAGAGTCCAGTGATTGATGACTGATACGATCAAAAATATCCTGAGATGGATCTACAATCTGGAACGTCAGTTTCTGCATCATTGTATTCAGCCTTTTTAAACGGGATTGCATCCGCTGCCGGGTTATCTGTTCCAGTGAATCCAGTAATTCCTCTGACTGATCAATTTTCAATGCAAAAACTTCTTTTTGTTCAATGTTTCTTTCAATCCGGATATCAATGGAAGAATCAATATTAAAAACCATTCCCTCCTCAGTAGGTTTTCGGTTTCTGGCACGTTGCCGGAAATCATAAATGCGGTTGCTGATTTCTGCCTGAATCCTTGAAAGGTCATTATTAGCATCCGCTATGCTTTGCGGGGCACCAGGTGGAACGGGAGGAGCCGGAGGAGGATTGATAATTGAACCCAGCAAAGTTCTAAGGCTGTCATCTACTGTTGGACTTGTCTGGAGGCTATCATCTGAAGTAATGAAATTGTTGATTACAATCCTCATGTTCTCCACCTCCTCAACTTTGTCAACAATGTTATTCAGCGCTTGCATAACACTCCTGTCAAATTGCTGTGATTTTATTTCAAAATCATGAAGAATCCAGTATGACTGCAAAAATATAAGCCCCAGCAAAGCCAAGCTCATGACGGCAACAATTAACCTGAACCTCCCCTTTTTCATCTAAAGTCAAAAATAAAACATCATCGAATATCAAATCAGACCTTAACCATACATTAACCCGGCTTAACGCCTCATTAACCCTTTTCCCTGATAGCACCACGTAATATTGTCCGGTAAATCAACGCATATGAAAACATTCCACCTCATGTTAGGCGGTTTTCTGCTGGCAGGATTGTCAGCGGAAGCGCAAACTACAGAAGCCTCTAAAGCGACAAAAGGCAAAATCACGGTCAATATTGTCAAAGAAATTGATGGTAAAATCACTAAGATTGACACAACATTTGATTTGAAAGATCAGGACGCTATCAGCGAATTTATGGAACGCAACCAGATTGAAATGAAGTCTCAGGGGCCTGCAGAACGTAAACTAAAAGTGATGAAGTTTAAATCAGACAACGGAAGTGGTGAAGATGAAAAGGAAATCGAAATCACCCTCCCTCCTATGCCGCCCATGCCGCCAACACCTCCCGGAGCTGGAGAAATCAACACTGAAAATATGCAAGCGTACACTTTCCGGTTTTCCGATGAGGATATTTCCCGGCAATTGGAAGAACTGGAAAGCCTGATGGAAAATAATCCGGCAGTTTCCGGAAAAGTTAAAAAGGAAATCAGAAAGTTTGAGTTTTATAATGATGGGGACAAAAGAAAGAAATCAAAAAAGGCAAAAAAGCGTATTATAATCATTGAAGAAGTATGATGTAAAGAGAAATCCCTGAGTTATCAATACTCAGGGATTTCTTTAAATTTACAGCATGGTTCCTGCCCTCATTTATACATTTTTCAGATTTCGATTACGTCAGATCGGCAGGGAATTAATGAATCTTGGACTTTTTTATTCTGCAATCGTTTCAGGAGCAATTTTGTTTATTTACTATCTCAGTTGGATCACAATTCAGGAACCAGGCAGATTAGGTTATTCTCTTCCGGCATTACTTCCGGTGCTTTGGCTCTATTTTTCCAGAAGAGATGTTATTTTTCTGAAAAAGCTCACCCGTGACTTCAGGTTTCTGTTGTTTCTTGAGTATTTTATTATCGCACTCCCCTATTTTCTTTCTGCAGGTTTCCATCAAAAATACTTCCTTCTTGCAATATCAGGTTTAATTACACTCACTTTGGCATTTTTTCCCTGGAAAGCAAGTGGTAATTCCGGAACCGGATGGAAATTAAACTTTATCCCGAAGGATTCCTTCGAATGGAAAGCCGGGATCAGAAAGAATGGCCTTATTCTTCTGACAGTACTGTTGATCTCCATTTTTACTTCACCATTACCTGCTGTTTCATTGATTTTAGTGTGGATTATTAATGTCATTATCATTTCCTTTTATTCTAATCATGAGGGTAAGGATATTCTAAGAGTCTCGTCCACGCATGCACAAAAGTTTCTTCGGAATAAGATCTTCATGGCCTGCAGATTTCAGGCATCATTACAAACATTACCTCTACTCGCCTACTTCACATTCCATCCCGGACATTGGTGGCTGATTCTTTTTGTATTTCTCTATTCGATGATATCGGTTACTTGTACCATCATTTTCAAATATGCCTATTTAGACCCGGGGACAAACTCAAATCCTTCTTCTCTATATCAATCCATTACGGTCATCAGTTTTCTGATTCCATTTCTTTTACCGGTACCAATGATATTGGGAATTATAAAACGAAGAGCAGCCATTAAGAGATTAGCTGATTATGGAATTAAAAGTAAATAATCTGGTATTAAAATACGGGCAGCATACTGTCCTGAAAGAATTGAACCTCGAAATGAAAGGAGGACTCATTTATGGACTTGTTGGAGTTAACGGTTCGGGAAAAACAAGCTTGCTGAACTGTATGTGTGGTCTTCAGCCGTTCTCTAAGGGCGAAGTACTTCTTAACGGTAATTCCCTGCAGACTTCTTCAACAGGATATCTCGAAACATCAGTTTTTGCATATCCATTGATGACAGGAAGAGATTATCTTGGATTTTTCGCTCAATCAAACAACAGTTTTTCACTTCAAAAGTGGAATGCTCTGTTCGATCTCCCGCTGGATGAATATATCAGTAATTATTCTACCGGTATGCAAAAGAAACTGGGCTTGATGGGAATCATCGCTTTAGACAGAAATGTTGTTCTGCTCGATGAGCCATTTAATGCGCTCGATATTGAAACAGTTGAATTGTTAAAACAGATTTTACCGGAATTATCAAAGAGAAACAAAATACTGCTGATTACCTCACACATCCTGGAAACATTAACTGACACCTGTGATTATATATTTTACCTGAATAAAGGTCAGGTAAATAAGACATATCCCAGAAGTGAGTTCCCTGATCTTGCAGAAGCTCTAAAGACTCATTTCAGAGAGCGATTTCATCAGGGGATTCAATCCGCCTTTGAGAAATAATAATCAGGAGACTTTATCTTCCACCATGAACTTTCTCTTTTGAAGTTCATAGGCGTTCCCTTTAGTCATCACATGTACGATCAGATTTTCAATACTGATGGGAGAACCTTCAGCAAGATCAGCAATATTCGAATGCCGGATCGCATGTCCATCAACTATGATTACCAATCCAGAACCGATCGCCTCAAGATGGTTATTGTCCCGGATCAGCACTCCTGTATCTTCACCTAACCCAATTCCAATACAGCTTGGATTGGAAGCGACAGCCTGGGCAAGGCGTCCGAAGCGACCTCTCTTATCAAAGTGAGAATCGATGATAACATCTTTAATAAAGGCCAGACCAGTCGTAATCTTTACTTCCCCCTTAATCAAAGCACCGGCGCTGCTTCCCTGATAAATCATGGTATTACTCATCGCCATGGCGCCTGCACTGGTGCCGGCAATGACAAAATCATCATTTTTTAAGCGATTGTGCAGAATTGAAAGAATTTCGGTTCCACCGAATATCGTACTCAATCTAAGCTGGTTTCCTCCTGTAAATAAAACACCATCACAAGACCGGATTCGTTCAATAAACTCTTCTTTTTGGGCTTCTGCGCGATCACGGATATGCATCATATGTACGTTGGTGCAACCAATCTTACCGAAGGCATGGGTATAATTTTCCCCCACTTCAAAAGGTATGCTGGAAGCAGTTGTAATTACTTCAATATGAGCATCTTTCTGATTCCTGCACTCTTGTACTATTCTGGATAAAATCTGCAGTTCGAAGAAGTTCAGATTATTTTTTTGCTGGAAATTAGGTTCCGGTTCGGTTCCTTTATCTTCATTACCGCCTATTGCGATAAGTTTTCCTTTTATGATAGACATTTTCTTGAATTCGGGCCCAAGTTACGATTCCTAAACGATGCAATGCAAGCCAGGGCGATATTTGGCAGGATACGAAACTATTCTTATTTTCATCGGGCGCATGTTCCTGCCGGTCTTCTTTATCAACAGGGATATCCGTAAAACTTTAGCAAACCAACACTATGAAAATACGCGAAATAAGGGCCATGCGTGGTCCCAATTACTGGTCGATCAGAAGGCATTTTCTGATTGTGATGAAACTGGATCTGGAAGAAATGGAAGATCGCCCTACAAATGTGATTGACGGATTTTCTGAACGGCTGGAGAAAATGTTCCCAACCATGTATGAACACGAATGTTCAGAAGGACATGCCGGAGGGTTCTTTAAACGTGTTAAGGAAGGAACCTGGATGGGGCATGTCATTGAGCATATAGCGCTCGAAATACAGACTCTGGCAGGGATGGATGTTGGTTTTGGAAGAACGAGATCCACTTCTGAGCATGGGGTTTACAATGTAGTGTTCTCCTATATGGAGGAAAAAGTTGGAATTTTTGCAGCCAAGGCTGCCGTACGAATTGCGCAGGCGTTAATCGACGGTAAGGAATATGATTTGGATGATGATATTCAGAAGATGCGCGAAATAAGGGAAGATGAACGCCTCGGCCCAAGTACCGGTTCAATCGTTCAGGAAGCAGCTGCAAGGGGGATTCCCTGGATCCGGCTGAACCGTCATTCACTGGTGATGCTGGGATATGGTGTCAATCAAAAGCGCATTCAGGCAACTGTAACCAGTCAAACCAGCAGTATTGCAGTAGAGATTGCCTGTGACAAGGAAGATACGAAGAATCTTTTGGAAGCAGCGAATATCCCGGTGCCAAGGGGCCGAATCATTTACGATCAGGAAGATCTTGAAAATGCCATTGAATCGATTGGTTACCCGCTGGTAATTAAACCTGTAAATGGAAATCATGGTCGGGGAGCTACGATCAACATACGGACCATGGAAGAGGCGGTTGAAGCTCTGGCGGCGGCCAAGCGGATATCCCGGGCCGTTATTTGTGAGAAATTTATAACCGGTTTTGACCACCGTGTCCTGGTCATCAATTACAAATTTGTGGCTGCTGCCAAGCGAACACCGGCGATGGTTACCGGAGATGGCAAAAGCACAATTCAGCATTTGATTGATGAGGTAAATAAGGATCCGCGCCGGGGTTACGGACATGAAAAGGTACTGACCGCGATTAAAGTTGATGATATGACGCGGAATATCCTGCAGGAGAAAAATCTTACGCTTGAATCTGTGCTTCCGGCCGGAGAAATTCTGTATCTGAAGTCAACTGCCAATATCTCAACAGGAGGTACAGCTACTGATGTTACAGATCTGGTGCATCCGCATAATGTATTTATGGCTGAGCGTATAGCCCGGATTGTAGGACTGGATATTTGCGGTATAGATATCATGACTGATGATATCAGCGAACCACTTTCTGAAACCGGAGGAGCTATTCTGGAAGTAAATGCTGCACCCGGATTCAGGATGCACCTTGCTCCTACCGACGGATTACCAAGAAATGTGGCTGAACCCGTGATTGACATGCTATTTCCCCCGGGTGTTCCTTTCAAAATTCCTATTGTTGCCATCACCGGAACAAATGGTAAAACAACCACTACCCGTCTCACTGCGCATATTGCCAAAACTGCTGGATATAAGGTTGGCTTTACCACCACTGATGGGATATACATTCAGAACATTATGATGCAGCGGGGAGATTGTACAGGTCCGCAAAGTGCTGAGTTTGTGCTAAAAGACCCTACTGTTGATTTTGCCGTTCTTGAAACAGCCCGTGGTGGAATTTTAAGGGCAGGTCTTGGATTCCATCAATGCGATATTGGCATTGTCACCAATGTAGCTGCCGACCATCTTGGATTAAAAGATATTAATTCACTCGAAGATATGGCCAGGGTAAAATCAATCGTACCGGAAGCGGTTATGCCCGGTGGATATGCCATATTAAATGCAGATGATGAACTGGTACGAGGAATGGCTAAAGGGCTGAACTGTCATATCGCATATTTCTCAATGGACGAAAAAAATCCACTCATCAGAGAGCATTGCGATAAAGGCGGACTCGCAGCTATAGCAGAAAACGGATTCATTACAATTTGTAAGGGCAATTGGAAAATAAGAGTAGAAAAAATTGTAAATATTCCACTTACTTTCAGGGGAAAGGCAGCATTCATGATCCAGAATATCCTGCCTGCCGTCTTGACAGGATTTATCCGGAATTTCAAAATCGAAGACATACGGCTTGCGCTTGAAACTTTTATACCCTCTCCGGTACAAACTCCCGGACGGATGAACATGTTCGAGTTCAAGAAATTTACTGTCATGGTGGACTATGCGCATAACCCGGCAGGCTTCCAGGCCATTGCTCGTTTCCTTGAGAAGATTGACGCCAGACCAAAAATTGGTATTATAGCAGGTGTAGGTGACCGTAGAGACGAAGATATCGTGACGCTGGGTATTCTCGCAGCCAAGATGTTTGATGAAGTGATCGTAAGGCAGGACAGAAACCTTCGTGGACGCTCCGATCAGGAAATAATCGACCTGATGTTGAAAGGAATTCACAGTATTGATCCTAATAAAAAATACACAGTAATTCCCAGCGAACCAGAAGCGATTGATTATGCCTTTAAAAATGCTAAAAAAGGTGCGTTCATTACAATATGCAGTGATGTAGTACCCGACGCTCTTGATCAGGTCATGAAATATAAAGAAGAAGAAGACCGGTTTGAAATCAAGGCAGAGGATATTCCAAATCAGCTTGAACATCTCAGAACCGTATAAAGCCACCGGTGGACAGTGTAACTCAATTTGTTCTCGGAGCCGCAATCGGTGAAGTAACAGCAGGACGAAAAGCCGGCAATAAAGCCCTTTGGTGGGGTGGATTTGCCGGCACCATCCCTGACCTGGATATTGTTTTCAGGCCGTTGTTCACCGAACTGCAAAATCTCTCTGTACACAGAGGAATCAGCCATTCTCTCATCTTTGCTTTTTTTACTGCCCCAATTGCAGCCTGGCTCGTTCATCAGCTATATAAGAACCGGGGGAAAGTAGATTATAAGGATTGGCTGAACCTTTTTTTCTGGGGGATTTTTACCCATCCATTACTTGATGCCTTCACCCTATATGGTACGCAGCTTTTTCTTCCATTCAGTGATTTCCGAGTGGCCTTTAATACAATCTCAATCATTGATCCGCTATATACTGTTCCCCTTCTGGTAACTTTTATTGGCGCAATGGTGGTGCGGCGTCGCGGTCTTTCCAATTCTTTCAATTGGGCAAAGATGGGGCTGATCATCAGTTCTGTGTATCTGATGATCACGTGCTTTCATAAGTGGTATCTGGAAGGAATTTTTGACAAAGGTTTGGATGCGCAAAATATCCACCCGGTATCAGTGATGTCGAATCCGGTTATATTTTCAAATTTGCTCTGGTGTAGTGTAGCCCGTGATGATTCGGCCTGTTATATCGGATATTATTCCATTTTACAGGGTAATACACATGTCCATTATGAGAAATTCAATAAGAATGAACAACTATCCCGTCAGATAGCGGATCAGGAGGGATATGAAAGACTGAAGTGGTTTTGCAAGGACTATTTCATCCTGGAAGAAAAGAATGACACCTTGTGTTTTTTTGACGTAAGGTACGGTAAATCTGATTTACGCCCTGCGGCATCCAATGAATCTACATTCATCTTTTATTTTAAGATACCTGCACCTGAAAAGCGTCCGTTGGTTATACAACAGTATTTGTCACGAAAGGATATGAATATCGGAAGGTTTTTTGAGCAATTGGAGCACCGGATATTTAATGAAAATTGATTCATCGGTTTTAAATTACGTTTTGTCGTTCAGAACCTTCGCTTCAGCTAAAAGAAGTTAATAATGAGTTAACGGCATGAAATTATTAGCCGGGAGCATGTACATTTGCTATACCTGACGCATGAAACACCTCCTGCTAACCTCCTTTCTGATTGCTGTTGTATTTTGCCGTTTTGCAATAGCCGACTCCACTGATACACTCCGGAATGTTTCAGCTTTCAGAGTGGAATCAACCCCAAGAATTGACGGAAGATTGGACGAGGAGATCTGGAAAAATGCCATTCCAACTGATTCTTTTACCCAAAGCAGACCAATAGAAGGTCAGCCGGCTACTCAGCGGACAGAAGTTCGGGTGTTATATACTGATTTTGCTCTTTACGTAGGTGCATGGTGTTATGATACCCAACCAGACAGTATACTGCGACAGTTGGGTAAGCGTGATCAGGAAGATCTGAATGCCGACAACTTCTACTTCAAATTGGATCCATACAATAATCAGCAGGATGCATACCAGTTTGGGGTTGCTGCATCCGGGGTTCAGTCTGACTCGAGGTTTAGTGATGAAACGTTTGATGCTGTTTGGAATTCCGCTGTTAGTCACGATCAAAAAGGGTGGTATGTAGAAATGGAAATCCCCTACTCTGCTATTCGGTTCCCGGATAAGGATATACAGTTATGGGGTGTTCAGTTTACTCGATACATCCGCAGAACCCGGGAATTCGACATGTGGTCGTATGTCCCCTCCGTAGCTTCTAATCCTCAACTGTATTGGGGACATCTTCATGGCGTAAAACATGTAAAAACTCCCATTCGCCTCTCTGTTGTACCATATCTGGGTTTTACCTACAATCATGATCCGGTTTTTGATGAATCAGGTTCTTATCAGTATCTGGATGCCATTTCATATAACATGGGTGCAGATATTAAATACGGAATTGATGACCGGTTCACCCTGGATATGACCTTGCTGCCCGACTTCGGTCAGGTCCAGTCTGATCGACTGGTAAAAAATCTCGGTTATACGGAAGTAGTGTATGACGAAAACCGGCCATTTTTCAAAGAAGCTACTGAACTGTTCTCAAAGGGCAACTTGTTTTATTCCCGGCGGATTGGGAAAAAGCCAAGTGGATATTTTGATGTTTTCGATCAGCTTGCTCCTGATGAAAGCATCAAGGAAAATCCAGTGCAGGTCAAGCTTTTAAATTCAGTAAAAGTATCAGGAAGGACTGATAACGGATTGGGCATTGGATTTTTCAATGCTGTTACTGATAATGCCTATGCCGTGATCAATACCGGAAATGGGGATACACGTCGTGTACTTACTGAACCATTAACGAATTACAATATCCTTGTGCTGGATCAGCAGTTCAAGAACAACTCAAATGTCTATTTTATCAATACAAGTACGATCAGAAGGGAAAGTTATGATGATTCCAACGTATCAGCACTAGGCATCAAGCTCAGTAACAAGAAAAACACCTACCTGATCAGTACCGAAGGTTTCCTTTCACAAAACTTTACTGCGGATGAAACATCTGCAGGAAATACTTTTATCAATAAAGTCGGTTATCGTTATAGCCTTGGGGCAGAAAAACTGGGTGGTAATTTCGGTTATGGAGCCTATCGGAATGTGACCAGCCCTGAATGGGATGCAACAGATCTCGGGTATTTTAGGGTTTCAGGTCAAAACAATACAGAAGGTTATTTTCGTTTTAATCGTTATAAGCCCTGGAAGTTCATTCGTGAAAGTTACAATAACCTGAACATCTATTTTGCCGATGATTTTCATTCCGGAAAAATCGGCGATAACAATACCAGCCTGAGTTTGTTCGCCAATCTGATGAGTTGGAATGCCGTATTTGGAGGAGCCGGTGCCCAGCTGGTTCGTCCGTATGACTTTTATGAAGCAAGGCAGGAAGGTGTTGTCTTTCATGGATTGCGATACTATTTTTTCTACGCCGGATACAGTACAGATTACCGGAAGAAGCTGGCGGTGGATTACTCGTTTAATATTTCCAATTTCATGGATCGGTTCCGTTGGTTCGGATACAATAATGATATCAGTTTCCGGGTAAGGCCAAATGACAAATTGTTTTTGATCTATAAGATTGGGTACTATTTCGATCCTTTTAATGTAGGTTTCGCCAATTTCGATGATGAAAACCGATCAGTAATCGGAGGACGACGTCTGGATACCTGGGAAAATAATCTGCAGGTGAACTACACGTTCAGGAATAATATGTGGATTACCCTGCTTGCACGCCATTATTGGATTACCGGCGAATACAAGCGGTATTTCAGACTCGATGAAAACGGAGAGCTGCTGGATGCTGATGACTATGTTCAGAATAATAATTTTAATTTTAATATTCTGAATGTTGATATTATGTATGAATGGAGGTTTTCACCAGGCAGTATTCTGAATATTGTATATAAAAACGCACTGTCTAATGAGACCGGAGTCGTTAGTTATAATTTTGGAACTAATTTCGACAGGATAATGAGGGATCCGCAATCCAGAACAATCACGGTAAAAATTCTGTATTATCTGGATTATCTTAAGGTGCACGGTAAGATAGGCCGTCGCTATCATAAGCCATCCGGAGATCCGGCTACATCCTCTACATCCCGCACATCCCAACCAGTTAAAGGATTCAAGCTATAAGTTCCTGATATTGAATTCGCCCTTTTTTCGGGCGGTTTTAGCTGTTGTTGATATCCGGATACCCAAAATTCCGTTCACGGTTGTTTTTAATCAATACTTTTGAATACTTAAGGATATGAAAAAACTCCCGCTTCATCTGATCATATTGCTGATACTGTCAGCGTTTACCAATGTTCACAGTCAAAATTTAATGACAGATCCGGGAACAGCAGTCTTCAATGTATCGGTGGCAGGCACAACATTTAATAGTGTTTTTGACAGCGATGGTGAAATTAAAGCGACTTCCTCGGCTCTTCACAGTATCCTCAATGCAAAGGTATCTGTTGGTATCAGCGAGCACTTATCCCTCCTTACAAACCTGCCCTTAGGCGTATACAATCATATTGAGGCCTCTTCAACTGATCCGGGTGGCTTGACTAATGATAAATCTGTTTTCCACCCGGGAGACCTGGAAGCCGGCATCAGATTGGGAATAAAACCTGAGGACAATTTTTCTGCGGCTTTTACCTATATGCAAAGTTTTGGCACAGGTAAAAGAGACGAATTGTATGGGCTAAACACCGGCTATACTGATTTCAATTCTCAATTGCGTTTCCACATAAGATATTCAAAGAATCCCCGCTTTATTTTTCAAACTTATATGGGATATGTGAAACGTTACAAAGGATTCTCTGATGAGTTTCATGCCGGAATTACCGGATGGTATATTCCATCTTCTCAGTGGAAACTAGAAGCTGCCATGGCAGGAATCCAGCCAATGAAGGACCCGGAGGATAATTCAAATATTTATCTGCATGGCCTCTATCATAATTATGCCGGGCAGCTGGTTGGAACTGGAAAATTATTTTTTACGCCCGGTGAAGTTCAAACTTATCTTGGATTCACTCAGCTATTCAGAGGGCAATTTATTTATGCCTCCCCGATAATAGAGATTGGTGTAATCTTTAAAATCGGGAAAACCGGGCATTCGTCGAAAACTGAAACTCCCAAAGACGATGCAAAGTTGAAAGACTAACTAAAATATTTTGGGCATCAGTAAAAATAAAATTGCCATAGAAAAGAAAAACGTTAAGGTGATACCAATACCGAATTTCTCAACCGCACTTAGCGGATACGTTTCGTACCTTCTAACCAGGTCAACCAATGTCTTTTCTTGTTTCATCCTGAAATTAACCTAAGGCAATTTTAGTAATTTTTTTGCACATCTCCCGAAAGTCCAATATTTTTAAAGATGACCTGTCAGAAAGTCAATGGTTACAATCAAGATGATGAACAGAAAAACAACAACCATAAGATGGAAAAAGTTCGTTGGTTGTTGCAGCCAGTGCCTTCTGAACATCCAGTTCAGCTTCTGACGTTGCATCCAGGACAACTGAACCAGGTATTCCCGCTGTGAACTGGAATACTCTGACTCTGTTATAATCCCATTGATATGAATCTTTGATTTTCGGACATCACTTTCAAACATTATATTCATGTCCGTTTCGTCGAAGAAAAATTTACGGGGTTTACCGTCGGTATCGACATCAATTCCATTAGAGATCACCCTGCGATTTTTCAGGATTAATTCTCCTTCAGGCCTACTGTACCTTCCATTGGCTGTACAATAGTATTTCAGGTTTAATTTCATTGGTGGTCTTTGCTTTAGCGCATTTTTTCAATCAGAAAAGACCTGGTACCTGAAAGCGGTATCGAAATTTAGAATAATCAACTTCTGGCCCATCCTTTCGTATTATTATAATACAAGCTAATATTAGAAATATACACATTAGGGTCGCCATGGAGCCTTCAGATGGATGAATCCAACATGAAAATTGCAGACCTTTGAAATCTCCTCTGTTGTTTTCACGTAAAATCAATCTTCAAAGACTGCATATTTGCATGAAACAGAAAAACAAGCCTCAATTAGTTATGCGATTCAAGATGAATAAAGCCCTCCATGCGATAGTTGTTCTGGTTACGATCCTGCTGGTGAGCTATACGGGTTCACAGGCTGCGCCTGCAGGTAATGATGCATCAGGCTATGAGATCAGGATTAAAATCACCGGATTGAGAGATTCATTGGTTCATCTGGCAAATTACTATGGTGATAAGCAGTACCTCAAAGATTCAGCCATGGTAGATGCATCTGGGAATGTTGTATTTAAAGGAAGCGAACCCCTGCCTGGTGGAATTTATCTCTTCGTATTTCCCAACAAAACATATTTTGAACTGCTGGTAGATAAAGAGCAACATTTCAGTCTTGACTGCACAATGGGTCAGGTTATTGAAACCATGAAAGTCAAGGGTTCTTCGGATAACCAGTTATTCTATGATTATCTTAAGTTTATTCAAGCCTGCTCACAAGAAGTAGAACCCTTGAAGGCAGAACGGAAAGCAAAAGAAGACGCAAAAGCATCTACCGCCGAAACAGATTTGAAGATAAAAGCCGTTGATGAAAAAGTTCAGAATTACAAACTGGATTTTATGAAGACTCATCCCGGACTGATGCTCTCCGCAATTTTTAAAGCATCGCAGGATCCAGAAATTCCCGAACTTCCTGTTAAGTCAGATGGAAAGCGTGATTCCGCTTTTGCTTATTATTATTACCGTGATCATTATTTTGATAATATAGACCTGGGTGATGAGCGGCTTCTCCGTTCTCCGATTTATCATTCCAAGCTCAATAATTTCGTAAAGAATTTGCTCGTGCAGATTCCGGATTCGATCATTCCCTGGACGGATACACTGGTTGCAAAAGCATCGGTAAACAAGGAAACTTTCAAGTATATGGTGTGGTTTCTTACCAATTACTATGAGACCTCAAACATTATGGGTCTGGATGAGGTGTTTGTACATATGGTGAAAAACTATTATACCAAGGAAAAAGCTTATTGGGTTGATGATGCCACTTTGTACAAAATACAGGACCGGGCAAATATTCTGGAGCCAATTCTTATTGGAAAGAAAGTTAAGAACCTGATCCTTCAGGATTCAACCGGTAATTACCAGGCATTATATAGCGTGAATTCTCCTTACACTGTATTGTTTTTCTGGGATCCGGATTGCGGACATTGTAAAAAGGCCACGCCGAAAGTAAAGGCTTATTATGACAAAGTTAAAACCAAGGGCGTACAAATTTTTGCCGTATGTACAGAAGTGGAAATGGAAAAATGGAAAAATTTCATTAAAGAATATAAACTCGACTGGATAAATGTTGCTGATCCAAAACTCCAGAATAATTTCCGGATAGAATTTGATATTAAAACCACACCTCAAATATTCATTCTTGACAAGGATAAGAAAATCATTGCCAAGAAAATTGATGAAGAAACATTGGAGAAAATTCTTGATCAGAAACTCTCAGGTACCAGTATAAAGGAATAAAAAAAAGAGGGCTTAAGAAGCCCTCTTTTTTTTATTCCTAACACTTATCCATTGATCCCAATAGCAGACAATGATCGTCCCGTAAAATGCACTACCCATTGCTATCACAACAAGGTGCCGTGTCCAGTTCCAGCTTAACCCAAGGGCGATTCTGGCAATGGCAATAGAGCCGGCTACAAATAATATTTTTCCCCAAAAGGAGCTGCCGGTAAAAAAAACCTTCCATGTTACTGCTGAGAATAGTTTTTTGAAATCTACTAACCAGAATGACATGATGATTAAACCAATTAAAGTACTCAAATACCATACGATGTAACAATTTCGCACGTCATATCCTCTTATTTTGGTAAAGTCCAGTAAGAAAGGGATGCGATGCACCATATAACCATTGGCGTGGCAAAATGAGTCCCAAATCAGATGAGAACAGATGCTGGTCAGACTGCATAACAGGAAGGACCAGATGTTTTTCTTCAACCATTCAGGGAAATCACTGATTCGTTCAGCTTGAAAATTTCTGTTCAGAAATGCAAGCCGGGGAAACAGCGCATTAGCCAAAGAATGATGCCACAGAAACGCCAGAATAAAGGTTAGCGGTAAATTGAAAACGAAGATGCCGGAGAAGGTGTGCGAACTATACGCGGCAGGACTCAACCAGATAAAATACTCCAGATCCGGAACCATTGATCCAATGAGCAATGCGGTCCATGAGATATTTAGTCTTTTTACGGTCCGAAACGGGAATAACCAGGCCGGATGAGCCGGTGTAAATGGCATATCAGAGTATCGTGAATTCGGTTCTTCGGTTTAGTGCCCTACCCTCTTCTGTATCATTTGATGCAAACGGAAGAGCATCACCGTATCCTTTATACGTAATTCTTTCTGCAGAGATACCATTTCCAATCAGATATTCTCTAACAGCTTTTGCTCTGTTTTCAGATAAAATCTGATTGGCCTTCTTGTCTCCTGTATTATCTGTATGCCCACTCACTTCTATCCGCATTGAAGCCTGCGACTTCAGCAATGCGATCAATCGTTTTAATTCAGGGTAGGACTCTGATTTCAGGTTGAATTTATTTACATCGAAGAAAATATTTCTCAATACCACTTTTTCGCCTGGTTTAGGTTGCTGCAGTTTGATATCGAGCACATAGGCATTTTGCTTATCGGTAGCCTTTTTACATTCAAAGTAATCACTGTAGAACAGATAGGTTTCCTTATTTACATTCAACATGTAATTTTTACCGGCCGGTAAGCAAGCCATGAATTCACCTTTTTTCTTATCAGTGGTGTTCGACAAAATGGTTTTACCAGATTCCACATCAATAATTTCAAACTGTGCCGCCAGCGGATTACCGGTGGCTGCATCACTTACTCTTGCTTTGACATAACTTACCAGCAATGGCTGAGCTTCAGTATAGAGATCAAAAGCATACAAATCGAGGTTACCGAATCCTCCTTTCCGGTCACTTGCAAAATAGGCTTTCTTTCCATCAGCACTTACCACCAGACTATTTTCATCCGCGGCTGTATTTATTGGAAATCCAAGATTGACTGGTTTTCCCCACGATCCATCTTCCTGTCTGCGGCTGAAAAAGATATCGAGTCCGCCCATTCCGGGATGCCCGGTAGAACTAAAGTATAATGTTTGATTGTCGGGATGAATAAATACCGATTCTTCCTGCATTAGCGTATTGATGTTTTCGCCCAGTTTTACAGGTTCACTCCAGGTCATATCCGTTTGAAAAACAGCCATGTAAATGTCGTATTGGCGGTTTCTTGAAGCATCATAACTCCCTCTTACGAAATACAAGGTCTTCCCATCGGAAGAGAAACTCGGTTGTGATTCCCAGGCCCCTGTATTAATTGGCGCACCCAGATTGATCGGTTTACTCCAGGTACCGTCAGGCATTCTTTGTGACAGATAAATATCACAACTTCCTTTGCTATCCGGACGTTCACATGCTGTGAAGAAAAGTACTCTTCCATCTGCAGAGATACTTGGGGCTCCTTCATTCAGTCCGCTGTTCAGCGGCATTCCGGCATTCTTAGCAATTTGCCAGACTGAATCCTTCCATGCTGATATGTAAAAATCTTCCTGATGACCTTCGAGCGATCTGTTATCCGGAATGTCACGTGTAAAAATGATTTCTTTTTGGTCGACAGTGAATGAAGGATAATATTCGGATGAGCTTGTGTTGACGCCAGCCCCCAGATTTTTTGGATCAAAAGGCACTGGATGTGCAATCGCCTGAATTGCGAAATCACAATTAGACAACCAGCGATCAATGCTGACGCGGCTTTCGGGAGATAGATTTCCTGAAAGGGATGCAAACCGCATAAAGTCAGCTTTCGCAGTAACATAATTTCCAATTCTGAATTCCAGTTCGCCAGCCAGCTTATTGATAACAGGTAAATACGCCGGATCTGTTTTGATGGCCAGATTCAGATACTCCAGCGATGAAGCATAATCTCTCGATTCAATATAGATACTGCTCAGCAGCAAATATGCATCTATGAAAGAAGAGTCTTTTCCGATTGCAGATTCCAGTAACTTAATGGCCTTTACATCCTGTCTAGCATCATATTGCTTTTTAGCATCTTCAAAATCACGGATGGCGCCTTTATTAGTGGAATGGTATTTCTTATTGCCAGTCTGGCAATATGCCTGATTGGAAAAATAAAGGATGCAGGTAATTGTAAGCAACAGGAAGAGCGAGGTGAAGCGACGATGTGCAGGATAATTCATCAATCAGGGTACGTTGATAATTTTATGTGTTTGAAGTGAAATCCGCCATTCCGGACGTTGTTTAACATAATCAATAATTGGTCCGATGTGGCGATGAAATCTTTCATATTCAGGTTGCAGATACAACTGACAATTTTCCTTCACCATTTCTGCATATTTTCCCGCCCATTCAAAATCACTTGGATGATTGATAATTACCTTGAGTTCATCTGCCCGTTTGATCATTTCATCCAGCGGCGCTTTGAACTTTTTCGGTGAAAGGCAAATCCAGTCAATTTCACCTCTTAAGGGATATGCTCCGGATGTTTCAATAGCTACATAGAAACCTTCGGATTTAAATAAACGCACAAGATCAGTTAAATCGTATATCGCAGGTTCACCTCCGGTAATTACCACAAAACGGGATGGAGTGCGAAGTGCATTTTCTACAATTTTATTAATCGGAAGCAATGGATGGGCGTCCTTATCCCACGACTCTTTCACATCGCACCAGGAACAACCTACATCGCAACCTCCCAATCGGACAAAATATGCAGGCCGGCCACTATAGTAACCTTCACCCTGGATGGTATAAAATGCTTCCATGACAGGTAAAAAACCGGTCATGACTTCAAACGACATGTTCAGTATAGATTCGTTGTTGAGCTGCCAGTAAGGTATTTTGCAGAAGTCCGATAATGGTCATTGGCCCTACTCCACCCGGTACCGGAGTGATATACCCCGACCGCGGAGCTACTGAGTCAAAATCCACATCTCCGGCCAGTTTAAATCCTTGTTTTAACTGAGCATTGGGAATACGGGTCATTCCTACATCAATCACAACAGCACCTTCCTTCACCATATCTCCAGTAATAAAGTACGGCTTCCCAATGGCAGCAACCAGAATATCGGCCTGCAACGTAATTTCCTTCAGGTTTTTGGTCCGGCTGTGCGTGAGTGTTACCGTGCAATTGCCGGGGTAAGTGTTTCTGGATAAAAGAATGGACACCGGAGTACCTACAATATTACTTCTTCCAACCACGACACAATGTTTACCTTCTGTTGGAATTTTATAACGTTCCAATAGCTGCATGATGCCCTTAGGAGTGGCCGGAATGTAGGCCGGTAATTCTTCCACCATTCGTCCAAGGTTAACAGGATGGAATCCGTCGACGTCCTTTGATGGCAAAATGGCTTCAGTAATTTTACTGACACTCATATGAGCCGGTAATGGTAATTGTACAATAAAGCCATCAACCTCTTCATCTTCATTTAATCGTTTTATTTCATCCAGTAAGATCTCTTCAGAGATCGAGGCATCGAATTTTCGCAGCGTACTTTTAAAGCCAACTTCACCACAGGTTTTGATTTTATTTCCAACGTAGGTTTGAGAAGCTCCATCCTCACCCACTAAAACTGCGACCAGATGAGGAGCACGTTTTCCGGAGGCGACCATCGCTTCCACTTCTGCTTTGATTTCAGATTTAATCTGCTGAGAGGTCAGCTTTCCGTCTATCAGTTCCAAGTTGTTTCCGGCTAATTATTAATTTTTCCGCATGGGCATATTACGCATCATTTTCTGCGCATTCCCGGAGGTAAACATTTTCATCATTTTCCGCATCTCTTCAAATTGCTTTAGTAATCGGTTCACTTCCTGAATGGAAGTACCGCTACCTGTTGCAATCCGCTTTCTTCTGCCACCGTTCAAAATTTCCGGACGTTCCCGCTCTTCAGTAGTCATTGACTGTATGATCGCTTCAATGTGTTTAAAGGAGTCATTATCGATATCGATGTCCTTCATAGCTTTTCCAACTCCGGGAATCATCGCCATCAGATCCTTGATATTTCCCATTTTCTTGATCTGCTGCAATTGATTGAGAAAATCGTTCAGGTTGAACTGATTCTTTGCAATTTTCTTCTGCAACTCCGCCGCTTCCTTTGCATCAAACTGCTCCTGGGCCCGCTCTACCAGCGAAACGATATCTCCCATGCCCAGAATCCGGTCAGCCATACGGCTGGGATAAAAGACATCAAGCGCTTCCATTTTCTCTCCGGTACCAACAAACTTTATCGGTTTATTGACAACAGATTTAATGGATAAAGCCGCTCCACCACGAGTATCACCATCCAATTTAGTCAGAACCACTCCATCAAAATTGATGCGGTCATTGAAGGCTTTTGCAGTGTTTACAGCGTCCTGTCCGGTCATGGAATCCACCACAAAAAGTGTCTCCTGAGGGTTCAGAAATTTCTTCAACCGGGCAATTTCATCCATCATTTCCTCGTCAACCGCCAAACGGCCTGCTGTATCGACGATGACAGTATTCAGCCCATTATTTTTCGCAAACTCAATTGCATTCTGCGCAATACTCACAGGATTTTTATTCTCCCGTTCAGAATACACCTGTACCCCGATCTGCTCTCCCAGCACATGGAGCTGGTCAATCGCAGCCGGACGGTATACGTCGCAAGCTACCAGTAATACCTGCCGGCCTCTTTTCGATTTCAAAAGATTCGCCAGCTTTCCACTCAAGGTAGTTTTACCAGAACCCTGAAGACCCGACATCAGGATAATACTCGGTGAAGCCTTCAGATTGATGTCGATAGCATCTCCACCCATTAAAGCTGTAAGCTCCTCGTGAACAATTTTTACCATCAGCTGACCGGGCGAAACACTGATCAATACATCCCGGCCGAGCGCCTTTTCCTTAACAGTATCCGTAAACTGTTTGGCTACCTTGTAGTTAACGTCAGCATCCAGCAGGGCTTTACGCACTTCTTTCAGGGTTTCTGCGATATTGATCTCAGAAATTTTACCCTGACCTTTTAATAACTTGAACGCTCTGTCGAGCTTATCCGATAAATTCTCAAACATGACTTAGATGAAGACTGCGAATTTAACGAAAAAAACGCCTTCCCCGACAGCTATTATCAGGGCTTATCGGTTGTCGAAACGGTCGTTTTTGCGGGTCAGTTTGAGATCCTGCAACAAGGATGATTTCACATTAAGCTGGAAGAAAAAGTTCTGTTGAAACCCGAAAGGAACCCAGTTAACGCTCATTTCCCAACAATGCAAATCGCGATGGATCCCCAGCGAGGTGTAGCTTAAATCCTTTTGCGTGAAATCATAACCGGAATTGTAGGAGACTTTCCACGATGGTGTCAGTTGAATATCTCCATTGAAACTCAGGGTCTGTGTTGTTTGATCAGGAGCACCTGTATTATTTACATAATACAGATTATAACCTACCGACAATGAAAAAGGAACAGTGAAATCCAGATAATTTTCCGGATGTTTGTTTACATCTTCCAATTCTGTTTGTGATCCTTTGCCGGAAGTATAATCCCCTTTTCTTTTTGTTACGTTGAAATTTACACTCAGATTTCCACCGGTAAACCGAGCCAGTTTTCCTGTTTTGTCGATTTCAAATGTGTTGTAGCGTTGACCGGTTTCTGTTACTGTATATGGATCGAAAGAGCCGTTCAGATACAGCGATATCCGATCCAGAATGGTAGCTCTTCCGGAGACCCCGATTACAGACAATTTCAATGAATCGGCAGCGAAATTATAATTACCGCTCATGGCAAGACTCTCCAGCAGCTTTACCTTTTTCATGGTATCGGTGGAATCCGTTTTTTGACGGATTTTCATCTCAAGGTTGTTGTCAAGAGAGAAATTCAGCAAGGTTGATTTTCCGGATCCAGGACCACCAAAAATCCCTGTTTCGAAGATGGAATATTTTCTGGTTTTGCCTGTTGTATCGACCTGTACTTCCTTATAATAACCATATCCCCTCTCGCTGAAATCGGGACGCCAGGAAAAACCTATGGTGGGGGTCATTACGTGACGTATGGCTGCAACTTTTGCCCTGCGAAACTGTACCAACCCGTATAATCTGGTGCTGATGGAAGTGTTGAATCCGAAATCACGGGCTGATTTGAATCCTTGTAAGGTGTCCACCTCTATCGTCCGGGTCTCAGCATTCCAGGTTTTTTCGATGGTTTGAAGATACCAGCGTTCATTGTACGTAATACCGGGATTCACTGTAAAGAATTTACCGATAGTAAACGACGTATTAATGGGAATTGCATGGGAGATGCCATATCTGAAATTCTTCTCAGAACCAGGTTTAAAAAGCAGCGTATCCTTTGTGGTGATGGAATTCAGAAACGATGAAGTTAATCCTATTCCGATTTTCTCGTACCATCGTTCTGACCCGACTCTTGTTTTACGCTTAAATGGGGTGCGTCGGGAAACGTTGAATGCAATATTAGGAACACTCAGACTGATATCACGCGTTTGGGTATTCTGTGTGTGTGATAAACTGGCACTAAGATTAAATGGTCGTCCGGTCCACACCTTCGACCAGGCTATGGACGAGTTAAATGTATTGGTCAGGTAGTTGTTTGCATTGCTAAGATTATATTGATAAAACGTGCTGCTACCTGCATTTACATTGGCGGTAAAACTCACACCAGGCCGTGCCTTGGCATCCTGTGTATGTACCCACCGGATAAAAAACGATTCTTCCAGACTATAATCCGGGAATTCAGGTCTGCTGATCCTGGTTTTCGAATAATTCACCGAAACATTGCCATTAAATCTGTACTTCCAGCTGTAATTACTATACGCATTTGCCCTCCAGCTTCCCAGCGAATATATGTCGCCGGTGAGTGCCAGATCAAAATGGTCATTAAGCCCCAGATAATATCCTCCATTTTTTAAAAAGAATCCCAGTTGCTGTGATTCCCCGTATTGTGGGAAGAGGATCCCGGACGTTCGGCCTTTTTTATTGGGGAAGAAGCCAAATGGGATAGCCACAGGTGTTGGTACATCCATAATATGCATGTCGGCCGGACCTGTAACAACTTTATTATTTGGGATAACTTTAATTCTGTTAGACTTGATATAATAGTGCGGATGCTCTGCATCACATGTAGTATAATATCCGTTTCGGATGAACGTAGTATTATCTGGTTCCTTCTTTACTGTTTCCCCATGTATATAACTATCCCCATCCTTGGTTGAAATTTCGGATATCTTCCCTTTTTTCGTATCAAAATTATACCTGATGCTGTCTGCCCTGAACTCATCTTCCCCTTGTTTGAACAAAGGTTTTCCCATGACCTTTCCTGTAGAATCGGGCCATCCGGAAGAATACAACAGCTTGGTGTTGAAGTCAATAGCAATGAAATCAGCATCCAGGCGGATATCTTCATACGTGATCCAGGCATGGTTATACAGGTACGCCTTTCCTGCTTCCAGATCATATACAATTGAATCATCTGCATGATACTGAACCTTCGATTTAAAATCTTCAGCCAACTGAAGGGAATCAGGTAAAAGAAGGCTATCGGTTTGAAGCGAATCATTCGAGCCAAGCTTCAAGGTATCTGGTATTTGTCCTTGCGCCGGTGAAGAAAGGGTGATCCAAAAACAGCAGCATACGATCAACCAACAACTTAACGTTGAAAAGTTGGCATTATGTCTACTGTGTACATGACTCATTATCCCTATTATAGGCTTAATTTTGGACGCGCAAAGCTACAAAACGCCAACGTGAAAAGGATATATTCGATTGCATTCACCAGCCTGCTGGTTCTCTTATCGTTAACATCGGCAGGTCCTGCCAGGGATTCCTATCGGATTAAGACTGTTGTCATAGACGCGGGACACGGCGGACATGATTCAGGTTGTCTGGGTGCTTCAGCAAAGGAGAAATTCGTTGCTCTGGATATTGCGCTCAAGCTTGGTAAAATGATAGAGCAAAATTATCCGGACATAAAAGTCATTTACACCCGGAAGACCGATGTATTTATCCCATTACATGAACGTGCTAATATTGCCAACAAAGCGCATGCAGATTTGTTCATTTGTATTCACCTGAATTCCGGCGGGAAAGGAGCCTATGGGTCAGAAACCTATGTGATGGGTAATCATAAGACGGAGGATAATCTGGAAGTAGCAAAAAGGGAAAATGCGGCCATTCTTTTGGAAGATGATTATCAAAAGCGGTACGATGGATTTGACCCCAATTCTCCTGAAGCGAATATTATTTTTTCGCTTTACCAGAGTCAATTCATGAGTCAGAGTCTGATGCTGGCTTCCAATATACAGGAAGAGTTTGCTGATTTCGCAGGAAGGTATAACAGAGGGGTTAAACAGGCAGGGTTTCTGGTTTTGTATAAAACAGCTATGCCTGCCGTATTGATTGAATGTGGTTTTTTAACACATGAGCCTGAAGAAAAATTCCTGGCCGGAGATAAAGGACAATCCACCATGGCGAGTTCTATATTCAGAGCGTTTAAAGAATACAAGCTGGACATGGAGGCCGGAGGTTCTGAAAGCAAAGAATCACCGGTAAACACACCACCACAGCCCACACCGGAAAGAGACACCACTCCGGAAAAGCCGGTAGAAGTAAAGGTGCAGGATACTCCTCCTCCATCTATAAAAACTCCACCTGCAGAAACACCCGGAAAAAATCCAGCACCAAAATCACAACCCAACCCTTCCGAACCTGCAGTAGCTCCAGCTCCGGATAAAAAGCCTGTTACTACTCCTGTAAATACTCCTGATCAACCGGAAATATTTTATGCCATTCAAATTGGTGCCAGTAAAAACCCGCAAACTGACAATGCAAAATATACGAAGATGGAAGGCGTCAAACCCTATTCCTGCAGCGACGGTTTTACCCGGTATATCATCGGAAGTTTTACAAATACCGATGCAGCCAGGAAAAAACTGAGTCAGGTAAAAGCCTCCGGGCATCCTGATGCTTTTCTCACTGCCTTCAAGGGGAATCAGCGAATTACCGTTCAAGAGGCAGAACAAATGATCAAAAGACCTTAATTTCGGCCGGTGAAGTTATCAAAGGAAGTACAGGTAGGAATACTGATGACAGCCGCGCTGTCTGCATTGATTTGGGGTTTAAATTACCTTAAAGGCAAGGACATTTTCACAAGCCGAAACCGATATTTTGCTGTATATCAAAATGTTGACGGCCTTGTTAGCTCCAATCCTGTATTCATGAACGGGTATCGAATCGGAATCGTTAATAGTATTGATTTTATGCCGGATAAATCCGGAAACCTTGTCGTTACCTTATTAATTGATAAGGACGTTTTTGTCTCTAAGAACTCCGTGGCCAGAATTTTCAGTTCTGACCTTATTGGAACAAAGGCTATGCGGATTGATCTCGGAACGGACTCACAACCACTTAAAGACGAGGATACGATACATGCAGAACTTGAATTCAGCCTTGCGCAGCAGGTAGGAAAGCAGGTAGGCCCAATTAAAGATAAAACGGAGCGGTTAATTGTAACAATTGATTCCCTTGCATCCATGCTGTATAATCTGTTTGACCCAGGTACAAAAAACAATCTGAGGGAAGGAATAGGTCACTTGAATCAGACCCTGGGTTCGGTTGATCAACTGGTCTCCAATGACCGGAGTAAGTTGGGAGTTATGCTGGGAAATTTAAGTTCAATCACAACGAATCTGAAGGAAAACAATACCGAGATCAATAATATTCTTGATAATCTTTCTGCTGTAAGTGATACACTTGCTGCCACTCATTTTGCATCTACAGTAGCGAAAGCTGATCAGACTCTGGAGCAGATGGGGCAAGTCATGGAAAAAATCAATAAAGGACAGGGAACTTTAGGGCAACTGGTTAACAATGACACGCTTTATCAGCACCTCGATCAAAGTGCCAGAGATCTGGATGAACTTCTGAAAGACCTGAAAGCCAATCCCAAACGATATGTTCACTTGTCGGTTTTTGGCAGAAAGAACTAATTGCTGTTTATAATTGATAAGAATCGTCTCTCATAAGAGAGGAAAGATTCTTAAGTATGCTGTATTTTCGGGGCATAAAGCGCTATCGATGATTGCACAATTATTATTCTTGATTCTTCTGGGAGCGGGTTCATATCTGTTCGCCAGAAAAGTTGGAGAAGTCAGACGGAATATTTTACTGGGCAGGGATCTGACGATAAACGACAGACCAAATGAGCGATGGGCTGTAATGGCAAAGGTCGCTCTGGGTCAATCTAAAATGGGAGCCAGACCTGTTGCAGCTTTTTTTCATATGCTTATTTACGTGGGCTTTATCATCATTAACATAGAAGTTCTGGAAATTATCATTGATGGACTGTTCGGTACTCACCGGATACTGTCTTTTATGGGAGGATTTTATAATTTTCTCATTGGCAGCTTTGAGTTTCTTGCTCTTGGAGTATTGTCCGCCTGTATTGTCTTTCTGTCAAGAAGAAATTTATTGAAGTTAAAGCGATTCCGTATGCGTGAAATGACCTCCTGGCCGCGCACGGATGCCAACCTGATTCTCATTACAGAAATTTTTCTGATGTCGGCATTTTTAATTATGAATGCTGCTGACAGTATTTTGCAATCGCGGGGATCAGCACACTATCATGCAGCCGGATCTTTCCCGATCAGTTCCTTACTGGTTCCCCTGTTCAATGGGATGAGTGAAGCCGGATTGATCGGACTTGAACGCTTCTGCTGGTGGTTTCATATTATCGGTATTCTGGCTTTCCTCAATTATGTTCCTTACTCGAAACATTTTCATATACTGCTGGCTTTCCCCAACACATGGTACAGTAAGCTTCAGCCGAAGGGACAACTCTCCAATATGGAAAGTGTAACCAACGAAGTGAAGTTAATGCTGGATCCTTCTGCACCTGTTCCGCCAGCAGATCCCAATGCAGGTCCACAGCGGTTTGGGGCACGCGATGTAAAGGATCTTACCTGGAAACAATTAATGGATGCTTATTCCTGCACGGAGTGTGGCCGATGTACAAGTAATTGCCCGGCTAATCTTACGGGTAAGCTATTATCACCCCGGAAAATCATGATGGATACCCGCGACCGTCTGGAAGAAGTAGGACGAAATATCTCCCAACACGGACCTGACCATGATGATGGCAAGACATTGCTGAATGATTATATCGTTCCCGAAGAATTATGGGCTTGCACATCCTGCAATGCATGCGTAGAGGCTTGTCCTGTTTTAATTGATCCGCTGAGCATCATCATTGACATGCGCAGATATCTGGTCATGGAACAAAGTGCAGCTCCTGCTGAACTAAACGGCATGTTCACCAAGATTGAAAACAACGGTGCACCCTGGCAATTTTCTCCTGCCGACCGACTAAACTGGACAGAAAACTAACCTCAATAACCATGTCTGAATTCAAAGTAAAAACGATGGCCGATATGATGGCTGGCGGTGAAAAACCTGAAATTCTATTCTGGGTAGGTTGTGCCGGTAGTTTTGATGACCGGGCTAAAAAAGTAACCAAGGCTATTGCCAGGATTCTGCATCACACCGGAGTGAGCTTTGCGGTTTTGGGAACGGAAGAAAGCTGTACGGGAGATCCCGCCAAACGTGCAGGCAATGAGTTCCTTTTTCAGATGCAGGCCATGAACAATATTATGGTGATGAATGGTTATGAAGTAACCAAAATTGTTACCGGTTGTCCGCATTGCTTTAATACGCTGAAAAATGAATATCCTGCATTAGGAGGTAATTATGAAGTGATGCACCATAGCGAATTACTTCAGCAGCTCATTGACTCAGGGAAACTGAAAGTAGAGGGCGGAACATACAAGGGAAAGAAAGTCACATATCATGACCCTTGTTATCTTGGAAGAGCGAACGATGTGTATGAAGCACCACGTCGTGTGATCATGCGACTCGATAGTTTGATGACTGAAATGAAACGTTCCCGTGCAACCGGCTTGTGTTGTGGTGCAGGCGGTGCTCAAATGTTTAAAGAGCCGGAAAACGGCGCCAAGGATATCAATATGGAACGGGCAGAGGAAGCTTTGGAACTCGAGCCGAATGTAATTGCCGTGGCCTGTCCTTTCTGTATGACGATGTTATCTGATGGTGTTAAACTGAACAACAAGGAGCAGGAAGTACAGGTAAAAGATATTGCAGAAATGATAGCGGAAGCCATCGATCTATAAAAAATGAGGCCGGTAACATCCGTCACCGGCCTCCCCTATTGTACTTTACTTTTTATACTTGTTGAATATTTTCTGGATCTCCTCTTCCGCTTTTTCAAGCTTTTCTCCTGCAATTCCGGCACCAGCTTCAATTGCTTTGCCGAGGTTCTCCATTTCCCTGCTCAATTCAGCTGATATATTTTTCCAGTTATCCCTCCATTCCATACGACCGAGTGAATATTGAATTTTCAGAATATCGAGTCTTACCCTCCATTCATTCAGGTCTCTGCCAATTACTTCTTTCACTTTTTGAAAATCCGGCTGACTTTCCAATCGGGCCTTCAACAAACTCCATTTTGCGATAATCTTTTTCTGTTGCTCTTCGAACGCCTCAAGGGTATCGGCTTTGCCGAGTGCAAGCTGGACACGGGTTTCATCAATCGCCTGACGAACCTGAAGCACTTCATCCGGATGAGCTTTCAGCCAGGCTTCCAGGCCTTCGTCGAGCTGATCAAGACCGGCCTTGAATCGAAGTTTCAACTCCTCAAACCTCGTAGCCACTACTGCTGATTCCGGCGCCCATCGATGTTTGAAGTCATCCACTTCTTCCTTTATGGTTCCGATAGCCTTATCAGCCATGGCTTTAAATCCGTTTAATAGTTCTCTGGTATCCATGGTTTATGGTATTATTCTGCGAATTTAAGATGTATATCTGCTAAAAACCATGAGCTATGGATAAGATCCGATGATCCGTATCAAAATTCATGTTCAGCCATTGTTGAAATAAATATTCCCTGCTCTGAACCTTCAAATGTCTATTTTTGTTTACCTGTAAAGCGATGAAACAAGGACTCCGGAGTTTATTAAATGAAGTTGGTGGCATATCCGACTTTACTGCCCGTTTTTTCAGAGAGGGATTTAAGCCCAGATATGAATGGGGTGAGCTGTTGCGCCAATGTTTCATAATTGGCTATAAGACGATGCCACTCGTAGGTGTGACCGCATTTATCATGGGCATGGTGTTAACGGTTCAATCCCGACCAACACTGGAAGAATTCGGCGCGGAGTCCTATCTGCCGGCAATGGTTGCGCTATCCGTTATCCGGGAAATCGGACCAGTCATTACAGCATTGATTTGTGCCGGTAAAATCGGTTCAAGTATTGGTGCTGAATTAGGTTCAATGAGAGTGACTGAACAAATTGATGCCATGGAGGTAAGTGGTACCAATCCATTCAAATATCTGGTTGTAACCAGAGTAGCCGCATGTACCCTCATGCTGCCGGTGCTGGTCACCATTGCAGATTTTATTTCATTGTATGCATCCTATCTGGGTATTAACATTAGAGATGTAGTCAGCATCGACTTATACTATCATAAAGTTTTCGATTCACTGGTATTCGGAGACGTAATCCCTGCATTGATAAAAACATACTTTTTCGGGTTTGCCATCGGCATCATCGGTTGTTACAAAGGATATTACTCCAGTAAAGGTACAGAAGGCGTAGGGTTTGCAGCTAATTCTGCCGTTGTTGTCTCTTCACTGGTCATCTTTATCATTGACCTCATTGCCGTACAAATTGCCGATTTAATGGGACTCACCTGAGATGAATCTAGCAGCCTCCATAGAATTCAAACGTCCCAAGCCTCCTTCCGATGAGCTGGTGGTAAGGACGCGCGATCTTTTCAAATCATTTGGGAGTAACCATGTCCTGCGTGGGTTCAATCTCGATCTTTTTAAAGGCGAAAATCTGGTGGTATTGGGTAAGTCAGGTTCCGGCAAATCGGTTCTGATCAAATGTATGGTAGGACTTTTATATCCTGAATCAGGCCTGGTGGAAGTATTCGGCCAGGAAATTCCAAAACTTAACCAGGATGAACTGGATCATATTCGCGTTAGAATTGGATTCCTTTTTCAAAGTTCTGCACTTTATGACTCTATGACCGTTCGTGAGAATCTGGAATTTCCCCTGAGAAGACACTGGATCAATAAAACACGTAAAGAGGTAGAGGAACTGGTGATGGAATCATTGGATGATGTCGGATTAAAACATGCTGTCAATCTGATGCCTTCTGAACTTTCAGGAGGTATGCGGAAACGGATTGGCCTGGCACGCACCCTGATTCTTAAACCAGATATCATACTTTACGATGAGCCCACCACTGGCCTTGATCCCATTACCGGACGGGAAATCAGCAAACTGATTGTGGATATCCAGCATCAGTATAACACATCCTCTATCATCATTACGCACGATATGTTGTGTGCTAAAATTGTGGCAAACCGTATAAATGTTCTTGTAGATGGAGTAAATTACGCCAACGGAACATTTGAAGAATTAAAGCAATCCACTGATCCCAACATCAAACCTTTCTTCGAAATCTGATAGAATCAACAATGGTAAACAAAGTAAAACTTGGCATATTCGTTTTAACAGGAACTCTGCTGCTGATCTTCAGCCTATATCTTATTGGCTCAAAGCAGAACCTTTTCAATAAAACGATTTCTGTTTTTGTAAAGTTCGGCGACGTAAACGGTCTCATTGCCGGAAACAACGTAAGATTTGCCGGGATTGCCATTGGTACAGTAAAGGAAGTGAATATCACCAATGATACTACAGTAGTGGTTGAACTCATGATCAGGGAAGATGCCACAAAATATGTGCGAAAAGGCAGTTATGCTGAAATCGGATCCGATGGATTAATGGGCAACAAACTCATCAATATTTCAACGCCCGACCCTACTTCTCCTTTTGTAAAATCAGGTGATACAATATTGACCATTTCATCTGTGGCAACCGACGATATGATGCGTACATTGAATACTACCAATTTAAATGTACTCGACATTACGTCTGACCTAAAAAAGATCACTAAGCGCATCAATGAAAGTAAAGCCATATGGGACCTGCTGTCAGATACAACCGCAGCTGGAAACATTCGTGTAACACTTAGAAATATCGAAACGGCATCTGCACGTGCCGGCAACCTCACAGCTGATGCAGAGCAAATGCTGCATGAGATTGAAAACGGAAACGGGCTTGCCGCGAAAATCATCTCCGACGACTCTACCGCAAAAAACTTTGAAATCATGATGCAGAATCTGAAAGCTGCAACAGATACTGCAAAACTGGCGCTCCATCATATGCATGAGTTCATGAAGGATCTGAATATTACACCCGGACCACTTGGAGTATTGGCCAGAGATACTGTAATGGCTGGTGATATGAAATCAATCTTCCATAATCTCAATCAGAGCACAGTACTTTTAAATGAAAACCTTGAAGCAATGCGATCAAATTTTCTCTTTAAAAAATACTTTAAAAAGAAAGCCAAACAAAAGCCCTGATCATGTCTCATGAACTGAGTTTCATCAGTTTATTGCGTTACAAATATCACAGAACTTTGCATTTTCCGGTTGTTATTTTGCAGTATGGCAACCAACCGTCTTAAAATCAAAAAAGCGGCTGATTATCTGAAGGTAATCGCCCACCCTACCCGCCTTGAAATCATTCAGTTACTTGAAGGCAAAAGAACTTTGACTGTCTCCCAGATTTGCACAAAACTGGAGATTGAACAATCGCTGGTATCTCATCACCTGGCAAGTATGCGAAACAAAGGAGTTTTGAAAGCCGACCGGGAGGGCATCAACATTTCTTATTCCATCCTGGACCCTAAAGTCATGGACATCGTGCAGGTAGCAATGCAGAGTAAAACAATAAAGCAATAAATGTTCAAACAATTAATGGATGGAATGTTTCATTCAAAATGGACATTCCTCAGATTGTTACAACTTTTTCTGTCGGTAATGGTCTTGATACAGGCAATCACAGATGAGCACTACCTACTCATAATTCCGGCAGTATTCATTCTGTACATGGCCTTGAGTAACTCCTGTGCAGCCTGTCGGGTTCCGGCATCTAAGCATGATGCAGGATCTGGTGAAATGCCAGAAGAAATTGAATACATTGAAATAAATAAAAAATAATGGAACAACAAACAGGAACATCTTTCAAAGACTTAATCAATTCCGGCAAACCGGTACTGGTAGATTTCTTCGCCGAATGGTGTGGACCATGTAAAATGATGGCTCCTATTCTAGATGATCTGAAAAACCGGATGGGTGATGATGCACATATAATTAAAATTGATGTAGACCGGAATCCATCCGCTGCAGCCGCTTTTCAGATTCAGGGAGTACCCACCCTTATGGTATTTCAAAATGGAAAAGCTGTATGGCGTCAATCTGGAGTAATGCAGGCGGGACAACTGGAACAGTTGTTAAGAACGTATGCGAAACATAACTAACCATTAACACCCTGAACAGAAGCGGCTTTCATGAATCATGAAAGCCGCTTCTGTTTTATCCTGATTATACCGAACTCATCTTCAGTAGCCAAACACCTGATCAACAGATAATCGTACAACCTCACCATAAGTTCCCAGCACCTTGAAATCTATTTTCTCCTCATTTCCTATCAATGCAATTCGATACTTTTTACCTTTCAGATATTTGGCATGAAAATCTTCCACATTGCGGAGCGTCATTCCTTTGATATCATTGTAAATATCCTTCCTCATATCATAATCAACACCTACTCCTCTGAGAGAATGAAATAACTGCAGTATTTCGGTCTTTGTAATCCGATCGGTAGCAAGTCCCTGCAATGCTCCATCTTTCGCATTTTCGAATGTCTTTTCCGACTCTGGCAGTGTCTGCAATAATTCCATCATACCCTGCATAGCCTCCTTCAGCTTATCAGCCTGTGTACCTATATAGGCCGTGTTGTAGTAGGATCTGTCGGGACGTGAAGGAACAGCATAACGCGAGCTGACGGAATAAGCTAAGGCTTTGCTTTCACGTAATGTCTGGAATACGGGTGATGACATCCCCCCTCCAAAATATCTGCTGTACATGGTTACGATCGGTTGTAGTGATTTATCATAGAGCCCGCCTTTCGATAGGAAATTGACCTCGGCCTGCTTCATATCGTAACTTACAAAAAACACTTTTCCATCCTCTGTGGTTTGCTCATTAAACACTGCCGGAGCGGGAGCATTTTTTAGTGACCTGTAGAACTTATGTGACTTCAAGATAGGTGACACGACCATACTACTGTCACCGGGCCCATAAAAATCGATACGATGCTTCAGCCCATACAGATTTTTAATTGAAGTTAGCAAAACCGCTCCGTTCAGCGATTTTAACTCTTCCGAAGAAAGCATCCACGTAGCAGGTGAAGACGCTCCATACTTTGCATACGACGTAAGTCTTGATAAAATCTCGTTCTTATTCAGCTTTGCATTTGCACGTTTCTTTTCGATATCCACTACCAGATTTTTGAGGGCAGCCTCATCGGGTCTTGCATTTTGAAGAAGATGCTCCAACAACGCTACCGCAGCCGGATAGCTTGTCCATAAACCTCCAAGACTGATGGTAAACTCTTCCTCCGAAACATTGGCGGAGAAATAACAACCTAACTTGTAAAACTCCTCCTGGATTTCTGCTGCAGATTTTTTATCTGTTCCTGCAAAGTTCAGATATTGCGCTGCTATAGGCAGTTTCTTATCATTGGCAAAACCAATATCGAAGACATAGTTCAGAGAAAACAAGTCATTCTCTGTATTTCTGACGCGATACAAAGGAAGATTGCCTTTTAAGAGACCCGAAGAAATTGCTGAGGGGAAGTCGACAAACTCAGGTTGGACAGGATTCACTTTTGCTGTTAAGATATTTTTCACAAAAACGGATTGCGCTTCCCGGTTGGTAGCCACTGGAGTGATTGCCGGCTTCACCACTTTAACAACATTCTCATCTACACCATTCTTTTTGAAAACAATGGAATAGTTGTCGCCGTACCAGGTACGTACGAAATCAATCACCTGCTGCTTGTTAATTTTAGACAACCGTTCGATCCGAGCCACCTGATCTTTATAATTCACTCCATCGAGTTCTGTATTCAGCATAGCAGACGCTCTTCGCATATTGTTCTCGAATTGACGTTGCTGATCAAGACGGATATTGGTCACAACAGCATCAATTATCCAATCCGGGAAATTACCCAGTTTGATTTCCATGATCTGGCCCAACAGCAGATCCCTGACTTCCTGCAGGCTTTGTCCTTCACGCGGTTTACCGGAAAGTACGTGAACACTATAATCCCTCATGATATCAGTAGAGGAAGATGAAGAGAGCACCTTCTGTTTCTTATTCAGATTTAAATCCAGCAGTCCAGCCTGACCATTGCTAAGAATCATATCCACTACCGTTATCAGATCTGCATCCGGTGTAGCCGCTCCTCCAAAGCGAAATCCGATGGTGACACTCTCTGCATCAGGCCCCCATACTTCTTTAACAACCGGGACCTTGATATAATTTTCAGCAGCTACTTTAAAGGGCGGAATTTCCTTCGGTTTCATTTTACCGAACTTCTCATTGATCAGTCTGATCGCTTCGTCCGGATCAAAATCACCCGACAAGGCAATAATCATGTTGTTGGGAACATAGTAGGTATTAAAATAATCTCTGATTGCTTTTAGAGAAGGGTTTTTCAAATGTTCTATTGTTCCAATTGTTGTTTGTGTTCCATATTGATGATTCGGAAACAGGCCGGAATATAAATTCTCCCAGATTTTGGAATTATCATTATCGAGGCCTCTGTTTTTTTCCTCATAAACCGCTTCCAGTTCCGTATGAAACAATCGAAAAACAGGATTCCTGAAACGTTCTGCTTCTACAGTCAGGAAGTTTTCCAACTGATTGGAGGGGACATTGTTTATATAAACGGTTTGTTCGTTGGAAGTATAGGCGTTCACACCGGAAACTCCCATGCCAGCCATCATTTTATCAAATTCATTTGGTATCGCATACATTGCTGCCAGACCTGAAACGGAATCAATTTGATGATAAATTTTAGCCCGCTGAAGTGAATCTTTTGTGGAGCCATATCTCTCATATAACTGAAATATAGTATCCAGTAAAGGGGCTTCTTTTGTGTAATCCAGCGTTCCATAAACATCTGTCCCCTTGAACAGCATGTGCTCCAGGTAATGGGCTAATCCGGTATGATCTGCAGGGTCATTTTTAGAACCAGCCTTCACCCCGATCATGGATTGAAAACGGGGTTCATCCTTATAAACAGACAAATACACCTTCAGTCCATTTTCCAGAGTATAAATTCTGGCTTTGAGGGGGTCACCCGGAACTGAGTCATAAGTGAGTGACTGGGCCTTAAGATTCAAACTGGAAAGTACCAGCATCAGCAAACCCAGAATTTTGGTTGAGAATCGCATATCAGAATAATTTGGGTCAAAAATAGAAGAACGACGGAGCTTTAGACCACCGTTTTCCGATTTTCACCCGATTCACAGGTAAACCTGCCCCGCTCCGCTTTGAGGAATGAGATCAATTTAGCATTTTTGTAGAGTGATGAAGAAATTCACCTTCCTGATTGGTTTTTACTTAATTCTGCTTGGGCTCACTGTAGCGAAGGCGCAGGTGAATTCAAGCCGGTATTGGTATTTTGGCAATAATGCCGGGCTGGATTTCTTCACCAGCCCTCCTACTGTCCTAACAAACAGTTCGATGTCCGCATTTGAAGGAACAGCAAGTATTTCAGATGCTGCCGGTACTCTGCAATTTTATACGAATGGGAATCTCGTTTGGGACAGGACCAATACCCCGATGCCATCCGGTAACGGATTGAATGGTGACGGTGCAGCAACGCAAACAGCCATTGTAGTTCCGGCACCACAGAACACCAGTAAGTATTATATTTTCACTGTAGATACCAATGGGGGACCTCGAGGGATTTGCTACAGTGAAGTTGATATGACATTAAATGGCGGGAATGGCGATATCACTGTAAAAAACACTCAATTGGCGACTCCTGTAACCGAAAAACTGACTGCGGTTCGTCATGCAAATGGAGTTGATGCCTGGGTGATAGTACATAGCTGGAACTCAGATCAGTTTATGGTATTTCTGGTTAACGCAGCCGGTGTCAGCAGTAGTCCGGTCATTTCTACGGTTGGCAGTTCCCATTCCGGCATATTCTCCAATTCACATGGTTATATGAAAGCCTCTCCGGATGCCAAAAAGATAGCATTGGCCATTCGTGGCGACAAGAAACTGGAGATTTTTGATTTTGACAATGTTACTGGACAAGTTTCTAATGTGATTTCAAAAACCTATTCATTTCAGATATACGGTGTAGAGTTTTCTCCTGACAGTAAATTACTTTATGTAACCACTATGAATAACCCCGGCGAAATACATCAGTTAAACCTGACTGCCGGCAATTCAGCTGCTATATTGGCTTCAGATCAGATCATCGGTACTGTCAATGGCTTTTTAGGTGGAATGCAACTCGGACTGGATCAGCGTATCTACATCGCCCAATATCAGGCTACATCGATTTCAACAATTTCGTTCCCCAATCTGAGCGGGACAGCCTGTGGTTTCAGCGCCAACTCGTTGTTTCTTGGCGGGAAGACTTCCATGTATGGTTTGCCTAATTTCCTGCAAAGTTTCTTTATAGTGGCAGATTATACTTATGCAGATACATGCAGTGGTGCTCCTACAAATTTCACAACGATTTTTGCCGGCCCCGACAGCGTAAAATGGAATTTTGGCGACCCTGCTTCCGGCGCTTTGAACGTTAGCACGCAACTGAATCCTCAGCACATCTTCGCTTCCGGCGGAAATTACAATGTTCAGTTAATTGTATACCAATCGCTGTTAACCGATACCGTAACATACACAATACAGATCATTTCAACACCAGATCCCAATTTAGGTTCTGACGTTCAAACTTGTTATGGGAATGTCATCACACTCAATCCGGGAAGTTTTACAGGTGCCGCATTTTTATGGTCTGATGGAACAGCCAATTCAACACTGGATATTGATACAACAGGTACATACTGGGTTGAAGTTTCAGATCAGAATTGCATCGGAAGAGACACCATGAATGCAGTCTTCAATCTTGTGCCTGTTGTTGATTTAGGGGCCACTCAAACCGGTTGTGAAGGAGATACGGTATTTCTGGATGCTGGAAATCCCGGTTATACTTACCAGTGGCAGGATGGCAGCACCGGTCAGATATATCCAGCCACCAATACAGGAAATTATGTTGTAACGGTTACCAATGGTCCCTGTGCTTCCAATGATAATGTTTTCATCAGTTTCAACCCTGTCCCGGCAGTCGGATTCGGACCAGACACAACGATTTGCAAGGGATTTCCAATGTTTCTGGACGCTACTAATGCGAACGCCACCTATGTATGGCAGGATGGTAGTACCGACCCGTTTCTGTTTGCTGAAGATGCCGGCACCTACGCTGTAATTGTTACGATCGGGCAATGTACTTCCAGTGATACTATTGTAATTGATCAACAGGACAAACCCTATATTTTTCTTGGAGAAGACAGTATACTTTGTGCCGGACAACCACTTACTCTCAGTGGTTATAATTATGGTGCTACCTATAGTTGGCAGGATGGTTCAACTGATTCGATCTTTTCTCCGGCTATTACCGGACAATACTATGTTACTGCCATTAACCAATGTGGAATTGCTGCTGACTCGATAAACCTTACATTCAACATCTGCAATTGTCTGGTCTATATACCAAATGCGTTCACTCCAAACCATGACAACAAGAATGAAGTCTATAATTACGAAGTAAATTGTACTGACTTCACCGGAAGTCTTGAAATCTATAATCGTTTCGGACAGCTCCTATTCAAATCCGAAAACCCTGATATTGGTTGGGACGGAACCTATGAAGGGAAGGCCGCTCCGGAAGGTGCTTATATTTATGTGCTTAAATACACTGGATACGACAATGGAATTTTTGCCGATGTAAAGAAAAGAGGCAGTTTTTTACTGGCCCGCTAATAAATCCATTCAGGCCCTTCGCCTTTGTTGATAATTTAATAGCCCCCTGTTCATTGAATTGAAAAAGCAACTTTAATTTTAAAGAGGCAGCCCTTATCTTTGTGGATGACCATTATGTTTACCGAAAATCTCGGTTCATCCCATTAAAACTATATGAATATCACTTACTTAGGTCATTCTTGTTTTACTCTGGAAGTAAACGGAAAAACGATACTGTTTGATCCGTTCATTCAGCCCAATGAGATGGCCAGGCATATTGACGTCAATGCTATCCATGCGGATTTCATTCTGATTTCCCATGGTCATATGGATCATATCGCTGATGCCGTTAGTATTGCCCGGAGAACCGGAGCAACGGTAATATCAAACTGGGAGATCATCCAATGGCTTAATGGACAAGGAATTGAAAATGGGCACCCCATGAATATCGGAGGTCATTGGTTCTTCGATTTTGGTAAAGTAAAGTGCGTAAACGCAGTACATAGCTCAAGCCTTCCGGACGGGACCTATGGTGGAAATCCGATGGGATTTCTTCTGGAAACTGAAGAAGGGAACGTATATTATGCCGGAGACACGGCATTAACAATGGATATGAAGCTGATTGGCGATTATAAAAAGATCGACGTTGCCTTCCTCCCCATCGGAAACAACTTTACCATGGGAATAGATAATGCTGTAATAGCCTCTGATTTTATCCGTTGTGAAAAGATTATTGGCATGCACTACGATACTTTCGGATATATTAAAATCGATCATGATGAAGCCTATGGGAAGTTTGCGGCTGCCGGAAAAGAGCTCATCCTGATAAATATTGGCGAAAGTATAACCCTGTAATTCAAATTGTTAGTATAGATTATTTAAAGCCTTACTCAATGGCAAAAATTATTGCGATAGCGAACCAAAAAGGCGGTGTTGGAAAAACTACCACTGCCATCAACCTGGCGGCCAGTCTAGCTGTTCTGGAATTTAAAACCCTGCTGGTTGATGCTGACCCTCAGGCCAACGCCACTTCCGGTGTTGGTTTTGATCCGAGGACTGTAAAAACTTCGGTCTATGAGTGTATTATCAATGAGGTTTCGCCCAAGGACATTATTCTGGAAACAAAGACCCCTCACCTATATCTGTTACCATCCCATATTGATTTAGTTGGAGCTGAAATCGAAATGATTCAGATGCCCAACAGAGAAAGGATGATGAAGCAGGTACTGGAAGGCATTGAGAAAGAGTTTGATTTTATTATCATTGATTGTTCACCAAGTCTGGGTTTGATAACCATTAATGCTCTTACGGCCTCTAACTCCGTAATCATTCCGGTTCAATGTGAATACTTCGCACTGGAAGGTTTGGGCAAACTCCTGAATACCATCAAAATTGTACAGAACCGTCTCAACACCGAACTGGCCATTGAAGGTATTTTGCTGACCATGTATGATATGCGCTTACGTCTCAGCAACCAAGTGGTTGAAGAGGTGAAAACACACTTCCAGGACATGGTTTTCGATACCATCATTCAACGAAATACCAAGTTGGGCGAAGCTCCAAGCTTCGGTGAAAGTATTATCATGCACGATGCGACCAGCAAAGGAGCGATCAATTACCTTAACCTTGCCCGTGAGATCCTTCAGAAGAATAATATGACCGGAATGTCGGCAGAGGAGAAAGTGTTGACGGATAAAGTGATGGAAAAACTAAAAATCTCTGAAAATTAATTGCCCGAATAAATACTATGACAACAAAGAAATCAGCTCTTGGACGTGGATTAGGAGCATTACTGGATGGAAATACGACAGCTCCCGCAGGACAGGAAGTTTCGTCAGTGGTGACAGATCCATCTATTTCGGGTAAAGGAATTGCCGGGGCTGTTGCTCAGGTTCCATTGAACCAGATTGAAGCTAACCCGTTTCAACCTCGAACAGAATTTGATGAAACAGCTTTAAAGGAACTTGCTGAATCAATTCAAACGCAAGGTATCATTCAACCAATTACCGTTCGTAAGATGGGTCCTGACAGGTACCAGATAATCAGCGGTGAAAGGCGATATAAGGCTTCGAAGCTGGCTGGATTAACCAATATTCCAGCATATGTCAGAACTGCCAACGATCAGTCGATGCTGGAAATGGCACTTGTAGAAAACATTCAGCGTGAGAACCTTAATGCTCTTGAAATTGCCATCAGTTACCAGCGTTTGATTGAAGAATGTAAACTCACACAGGAAAATCTAGCAGAAAGAGTTGGTAAAGAGCGTTCAACCGTAACCAACTATCTGCGTTTATTAAAACTTCCGCCTCAGATCCAGTTTGCTATTCGTGACGGACGTATTTCTATGGGGCATGCCAGAGCTATTCTTGGTGTTGACGACATTGGAATGCAATTAAAAATATTCAACGATATTCTTGAAAATGACCTCAGCGTAAGGAAAGTTGAGGGTCTGGTTCGCGAAAACTCCCCTCGAAACAAGAATTCCAAAGAGAAAGGACGTTCACCATGGGCAGCCGAAATCCGTAATCTTCAGGATCGCCTTGCTCACCGGTATGAAACCAAAGTTGAAATCAAACACAAAGACAATGGCAGTGGTCAGATTCTCATCAACTACTTCAGTAATGATGATCTGAACCGGCTGATGGATATGCTGGATTTTGATTAATACCAAAAGAAATAAAATTACGGGTATTCCCCTTCAGCAATATCGCGGAGGGGAATTATTCATTTGTGCCCTTATCCTGCTGCTACCCTTTTTTACCAGGGCACAATCACCAGACAGTGTAAAAGTCCAACCTTTTGGTGCGGATACCACCATTCAGCTGAAACAGCAACAAACGGCACCGTTGGTAGCAACTACCGAAAAGCCATCTGCCGGCGCACCAACAATTCATTCAGTTCGTAAAGCAACGCTTTTATCTGCGGTTTTGCCGGGAGCCGGACAGGTTTACAATAAAAGAACATGGAAAGTTCCTATTATTTATGCCGCTTTTGGCGGACTCGTTTATCTCGTAAAGTTCAACAGCGATCGTTTTAAAACCTATGAAAATGCATTGTTGCTGCGTTATGACAATGATCCAGAAACAGTAGATGAGTTTAAAGATTTGTATACGGATGATAACCTGAAATCTCTGCGGGATTTTTACAGGCGGAACCGGGATTTATCTGTTATTGGAATTTCAATGGTGTATGTTCTCAACATCATCGATGCGCACGTTGATGCACATTTATTCAATTTCAACGTAGATGACAATTTAAGCCTTAATTGGTCACCGATGTTACCTGCGTCCTCTTCCTATCAAGGTGCCGGTATATCATTTCATTTAACATTCTGAGGTGTCGAGCATGAAAATAGCATTGATCGGAGTTGGAAAAATGGGCAAGGCTGTTGCCGAACATGCACAATCAAAAGGCCATGAAATTGTCCTTTCCGTTGACGCAATGAATCAGCATGAACTGACCTCCGAAAACCTTCAAAAAGCTGATGTAGCAATTGAATTTACCCGGCCGGATGCTGTGATCGGAAACCTGAAGAAATGCCTTTTGGCGCAGATTCCGGTTGTTTGCGGAACAACAGGGTGGCACGACGCCTACGATCAGGTAAAGGATGAGTTTTTGTCGCGTGACGGTTCCTTGTTAAGTGCTACTAATTTCAGTGTAGGCGTCAACATTTTGTTCCAGCTCAATATCGAACTCTCGAAATGGATGAACAACCAGACCGCCTATCACCCTTATCTAAGAGAGTGGCATCATACCCGAAAACTGGATCAACCCAGTGGGACAGCTGTTACACTTGCCAACGATCTGATCCATCACCATCCCGAAACAACTGCCTGGCAACTTACTCATGGCAACGAAATAGCCCCCGACCACGTATTAGGCATCACATCCATTCGTGAAGGGGAGATTATCGGCACCCATGAACTAACCTGGAAATCGCCAATTGATCAGATTACTATCAAACACGAAGCCTTTAGCCGTGATGGATTTGCTGCCGGGGCCGTTCTCGCGGCTGAGTGGCTGATCGGACGAAAAGGTGTATTCGGGATGGCAGATGTACTATTCGGCAATCCTAATCGTTAATTCACCTCAATAAACATATACTTTTCTATTTTCGAACCCCAAATTCACTTCTATGAACTGGAAATTCTGGCAAAGCAGCGGACGTAAAAGCAAAACAAGAGAATGGATTGACGCAATCATTTTCGCTGTTGTAGCCGCAACGATCATACGAACCTTCTTTATTGAAGCCTTTACTATCCCTACCCCATCCATGGAAAAGACCTTGATGGTGGGTGATTTTCTCTTTGTAAGCAAGGTGCATTATGGAGCCCGCACTCCGATGACTCCCCTCTCCATTCCTTTCATGCATCAGGAGATTCCGGTAATCGGTGGAAAATCCTACTCCGAAGCCTGGAAGTTACCGTACTACCGTTTACCCGGTTTTACGAACGTTTCAAGAAATGATATAGTCGTCTTCAATTACCCGATGGAAGACGACCGTCCGATCGATAAGCAGACCCATTATATCAAACGATGCGTTGGTATTTCAGGCGATACACTCCAGGTCATTGACCGGATTCTGTACATAAACGGACAGAAAGCAATGCAGCCTAAAAAAGGCGAATATGTGTATGACATTCAGACGAATGGCAGTGGGCTAAATGAAAAATTACTCAATAAGCTGGATGTTACAGATGGTGGTCCCGGAAACATGCCCGGTTCGTATCGCTTTTGCCTTACAAAGGATGCTGCTGCCGAATTAAAAAAACTTCCGATTGTAACAAGGATGGAAGTAATGACTATGCCGAAGGGACAATATGAGGACTATATATACCCTTTTGATCCAAAACTGAAATGGAATATGGACAACTATGGTCCGATTTATATTCCCAGGAAAGGTGCAACCATACAGATTTCAGCTGATAATATCAGTATCTACCGGAGAGTGATCAGTGTATATGAGAACAATAAACTTGAAGAGCGAGATGGCAAAATCTTTATCAATGGAAAAGAATCATCGACCTATACTTTCAAGCAGGATTACTTTTTCATGATGGGAGACAACCGGCATAATTCAGCGGATTCACGTTTTTGGGGATTTGTACCCGAAGACCACGTTGTTGGCAAAGCGGTCTTTATCTGGATGTCATGGAATACACATGGTTCATTCTTTACTAAAATCCGCTGGAGTCGTTTGTTCAATATTATCCATTGGAATAACGATTAATTCATGGGCGGCATCGCTCTAGTTTCATCACTCTATCTCCCATCGGCAGAGTGGTTTCTTGCTGTGAAGCACTATGAGCGTTTTCATATAGATACTTCTGAGATCTGGAAAAAGCAGACACTCCGGAATCGGACTTATATACTGACGGCAAACGGTATTCAAGGGCTGAGCATTCCTGTCATCCATAACGGCGGAAGGGCAATGATGATGAAAGACATCCGTATCAGCTATTCAGAACCATGGGTCAGAGTCCATAAAGGAGCCTTGGTCTCAGCCTATAATTCCAGCCCCTTTTTTGAATATTTCCGGGATGAACTCTTTGAAATACTTGAACGAAAACCTGCATTTCTGGTTGATTTGAACAATGACACCCTTGAACTGCTGATTCGGAAAAGTAAACTTAACATACAACATTGTCCTGACTCTTTGAATATGAACCACGTTGATTTAAAGCAACTTAGTGACTTAGAACAGCAAAAGTCGGGAATCCCTCCTGTTTCAGCTTACCCGCAGGTTTTCAGCTACAAAACCAGTTTTCAGCCATACCTCAGTGCTATCGATATTTTATCGAATACAGGTGCAATAACCCATCGATAATTTAAAAAGCACAATGCCCGATTTTATTTAGATTTGTCGTTCTGAAATCCAGTCGTAACTGACCTATTAAAAACAGAATATGTCGATTCAAAAAATTAACGAACTTCTTGGAAAAGACGCTGAAAGTCTGCTCAACCACACTTGTAAAACGATTCCAAAAAGCAATATCCATCTTCCGGGTTCTGATTTTGTAGACCGCATTTTCGCTCCTACCAACCGCAGTAATCAGGTGTTAAGAAGCCTGGAGTCTATTTATAACCATGGTCGCCTTGCCGGCACCGGTTACGTTAGTATTCTTCCGGTCGACCAGGGCATAGAACACAGCGGAGGTGCTTCATTTGCACCCAACCCCATGTTCTTTGATCCTGAAAACATTGTAAAACTGGCTATTGAAGGCGGTTGCAACGCAGTAGCATCCACTTATGGTGTACTCGCTTCTGTATCCAGAAAATACGCACACAAAATACCATTCATTGTTAAAATCAACCATAATGAATTCCTTACCTACCCCAACAAGTTCGATCAGATCATGTTCGGATCGGTAGAAGAAGCATGGAATATGGGAGCGGCTGCTGTAGGTGCCACGATTTATTTCGGATCAGAGGAATCTTCCCGTCAGATAGTAGAAGTGGCTCAGGCTTTTGAAAGAGCCCATGAGCTTGGAATGGCTACAATTTTATGGTGTTATACCCGAAATAATGCTTTTAAGAAAGATGGTGTAGACTATCACACATCTGCGGATCTTACCGGCCAGGCAAACCACCTGGGAGTGACTATTCAGGCTGATATTATTAAGCAAAAGCTTCCAACCAATAACGGAGGATATACGGCTGTCAACTTTGGTAAAACGCATAAAAAAGTTTACGAAGAACTCACCACGAATCACCCCATTGATCTTTGTCGTTACCAGGTAGCCAATTGTTACATGGGCCGTCAGGGATTAATCAACTCCGGAGGAGAATCCAAAGGAGCGAGTGATATGGCTGAAGCAGTAACCACTGCCGTAATCAACAAACGTGCTGGTGGACAAGGTTTGATTTCCGGACGCAAAGCTTTCCAGAAACCTTTTGCAGAAGGCATACAAATGCTCAACGCTATTCAGGATGTTTATCTCTGTAAAGAGGTGACGATTGCCTGATCGGCGTCTCAACATCAATGACTATCCATTATCTTCATCCGAGTGATAAATCAGGAACTGAATGAGTTGGTTTAAAAGAATTAAGGAAGGTATCACTACCGCCACGCACGAGAAAAAGGAGACCCCGGAAGGTTTGTGGTATAAGTGCCCTTCCTGTAAATCGATCATCCCTTCACAGGAGCATGAAGATAATTTCTGGGTTTGCGTGAAGTGCGAATATCATGAACGGATTGGCTCTGAAGAATACTTTGCTATTCTTTTTGATGAAAACAAATTCACAGAGTTAAATGCCAACATGACATCCGGTGATCCGCTGAAATTCATCGACACGAAGAAGTACGATGAACGGCTGGTGGATACACAGAAAAAAACAGGGCTCAAGGATGCAATAAGGACAGCCACAGGTAAACTCGACGGCCATCCTATTACCATTGCCTGCATGGACTTTAAGTTCATCGGAGGCTCAATGGGCAGTGTTATGGGTGAAAAGATAGCCCGGGCTATTGACTATAGCATTGAACACAGAACGCCGTTTATGATAATTTCAAAGTCAGGTGGTGCGCGCATGATGGAAGCAGCATTTTCACTGATGCAAATGGCGAAGACCTCTGCGAAACTCACCCGTTTGAGCGAGGCGAAGTTGCCATATATCTCTTTCTTAACAGACCCTACAACGGGTGGCGTAACAGCCTCGTTTGCTATGCTGGGTGATCTCAACATAGCGGAACCCGGTGCACTTATTGGCTTCGCAGGTCCTAGAGTAGTAAAAGAAACCATTGGGAAAGATCTTCCCAAAGGTTTCCAGACATCTGAGTTCGTACTCGAACACGGCTTCCTTGATTTCATTGTAAAGCGTACAGAGTTGAAGAGCAAACTGGGTCAGCTTCTTGGTTTCTTCGAAAAGTAAGGGAGCACTGCAGGTTACTCCAGTAGTAAACCTGTCACATTTTTGATCTTCCACTGCCTGCCGTCTTTGATCATAATAAACCTGACATCATTCAATGGTTTGAATATTTCGGTGTCCTGAAACCTCATATCAAAGGACGCGGCAACTTCAATTTCGGTCTGATGTTCTCCTTCCCAGACAAACCGCAGATTCATTTCCGCTGGCATCCATCCTTCAAATTGTTTTTTCGCCTTTTGCATGAAGTCACGACGATTGGCGAAAAAAGGCGATCCATCCAATTGCAGGTCTTCAGTTGAACAGAAATTTATGATCCGCCAGTCCATCAACAAAAAAATAGCCATCCACTCTTCTATACAGTTTGCAATATCCGATTTCGGGTCAGGTCTGATCAACTCATAAACAAACGTACAATACATATCACCCAGCCTGATATCGTACACCTCCTGGGCCATTAAATCTGTGGTTAAGAAGGAATACATTTCCTCTTCCGGATAGGTCTTTGTTTGAGCAATTCGGATTCTGTTGCCAGTTAACATTACCTGTATCTTTTCAATTTCGGCCGTGAGCTCTTCCGGAGAAAGTTTCTCAACCGGCAAGAATCGCGGGAATCCGAGGAATTCTTCCAGTGTAATAATCCGTGCATCTTTAAACATACGTTCAAAAACCTCCCCGATTACCTGAAAACCCCTGAATTCTTCCTCTGCCATTGATGCAGGGCTATCATCCCCTATTTTGGTATAATGACATAGAATACGTTGATCATAAGGAAGGAACGTAAAACAATTCCTGCCATCCATTTCTTTCATCAGATCTTCCATAATTTTGTTTTTTTGCCAAAACTATTTCACAACCAAACAATTAGCCGTATAATAAGCACTTGTATCCGTTTAGTTTATTTGCACCGCCCAAATGAAAGGTTATGAACAACCTGATTCGGATGTCTCTGTGGAGTAAATCGAGCAGAAAATCCGACTATTCAATCGTTAATAGCTAGTATTCAACTACTTAGTATCAAAAAACGTGACAATTGTTTTTGTTAAAAACATTGGTCATTCTCTTGTTGAAACTAAAAAGGTTTTATATCTTTGCCCTCCTTAAAAGTAACTAAAAACCGCAGAATTTAATCATGCTGTTAACTGCAGAATCGAAGAAAGCTATCTTCAAAAAACACGGTAACTCAGAAACCAACACTGGTAACGCTGAAGCACAAATTGCAATGTTCACTGAGCGTATCAATCACCTCACTGATCACCTGAAAGGTTCAAGAAAGGACTTTTCTACGCAGCGTGCTCTGATCACCCTCGTAGGTAAGCGTCGTAGCTTGTTGGATTATCTACATAAAACTGATATTACCCGGTACAGGGCAATCATCAGTGAACTCGGAATCCGTAAGTAAAATGGCCCGAGCAGGCATCTCTAAAAAAGGCAATATTCGTATTGCCTTTTTTTATTGGAGTTAGTCCGTGCCGGTACAAATGAGTTTTCCGGTTTTTAGTTAAGCTGCTCAGACCGGGCAGCAATTTCAACTGATCTGTATAGAAGTTAATTCAAATAAAGCTGTCAAAAAAAATGCAACCAAAAGCAATCACTGTTTCAACAATCCTTCCTGACGGACGCGAGATTGTAATCGAAACAGGCCGTCTGGCTAAACAAGCCCACGGTTCCGTCGTAGTCCGTCAAGGCAATTGTATGTTACTTGCCACTGTCGTTTCCTCAGAAGATGCAAAAGAAGGTGTTGATTTCCTTCCGCTCACCGTAGATTATCAGGAGAAGTTTGCTTCTTCAGGTCGTATTCCGGGATCGTTCTTCCGTCGTGAAGCCCGTCCTACAGAAGCCGAGATTCTTGTGTCCCGCCTTATCGACCGCGCTATGCGCCCCATCTTCCCTTCCGATTATCACGCCGATATTCAGATTGCCGTTACCCTTATTTCCGCCGATAAAGATGTTTCACCGGACAGTCTCGCTGGTCTTGCTGCATCCGCAGCCGTCACCATCTCTGATATTCCATTCAATGGTCCGGTTTCAGAAGTTCGTGTTTGCCGCATCAATGGTGAATATGTGATCAACCCTTCCATCTCTGCTGCAGAAACTGCAGATATCGATCTGATCGTAGCAGGAACATCGAAAGATATCCTGATGGTTGAAGGAGAATGCAAGGAAGTTCAGGAGAGAGATATGGCAGAAGCCATTCGTCTGGCGCATGAAGCCATCAAAGGGCAATGTGCTGCACAGAACGAACTTGCTGCTAAAGTAGGAACCAAAAAACGTGAATATTGCCACGAGAATAACGATGAAGAGCTTCGTGCTAAAGTAACGGAAGCTACATATCAGAAAGTGTATGATGTAGCGCGTCGTTGTAACCCGAATAAGCACGAACGTAAAGCAGCGTTCAAACAGGTGCTGGCAGATTTCCTCGCAACATTTTCAGAAGAAGAGCGTGCCGAGAAAGAAGGCCTCATCAAGAAATATTATCACGATGTGGAGTACGATGCGATGCGTGATATGATTTTGAAGGAGCGTATCCGTCTGGATGGTCGTGGACTTACCGATATTCGTCCGATCTGGACAGAGGTGAGCTACCTCCCTTCTGCACACGGTTCAGCAGTCTTCACCCGTGGCGAAACACAATCACTCACCACGGTAACGCTGGGTACCAAACTCGACGAGCAAATCGTTGATCAGGCGATGTACCAGGGCACGAATAAATTTATGCTGCACTACAACTTCCCAGGATTCAGTACGGGTGAAGTGAAGCCTAACCGCGGAACCAGCCGTCGTGAGGTAGGACATGGTAATCTTGCACTTCGTTCATTGCGTCAGGTATTGCCCGGAGAAGATATGAATCCATACACCGTGCGTATCGTTTCCGATATTCTTGAATCAAACGGATCTTCCTCTATGGCGACTGTTTGTGCAGGAAGTATGGCCCTGATGGATGCCGGTGTTAAAATTAACGGAGCTGTTTCCGGTATCGCGATGGGTTTGATTACTGACGGTAAAGGAAACTTTGCTGTACTGAGCGATATCCTTGGCGATGAAGATCACCTCGGTGATATGGACTTCAAGGTGACCGGTACAGATAAAGGTATCTGTGCTTGTCAGATGGATCTGAAAGTAGATGGCCTCCCCTACGATATCCTCCTGCAAGCGCTTGAACAGGCGAAGGCAGGTCGTTTGCACATCCTGGGTGAAATGAACAAAACCATTGCAGCTCCTGCCGAAGACTATAAACCACATGCACCCCGTATTGTTAAATTGCGTGTACCGAAAGATTATATCGGTGCTATTATCGGACCAGGTGGAAAAATCATTCAGGAAATCCAGCGTGTTACAGGTACTACCATTACAATTGAAGAAATCAATAATGAAGGACATGTTGAAATTGCTTCTCCTGATAAGGCTTGCATTGATGCAGCACTTGCCCGCATCAAAGGCATCGTAACTGAACCCGAAGTAGGAGAAGTATACGAAGGCAAAGTAAAAACCATTACTACTTTTGGTGCTTTTGTTGAATTCATGCCTGGAAAAGACGGACTACTCCATATTTCTGAAATCTCCCATGAACGCCTTGCTTCTATGGATGGCGTATTCAAAGAAGGAGACTCTGTTCAGGTGAAGCTGATTGAAATAGATAAGAAAACTGGCAAGTACCGCTTGTCCCGTAAGGTTTTACTCGGAAATCCTCCTCCCCGTCCGGAAAGGAAGAAACCAAATCCTGAAGCGAACCCTGCTGAAAATGCATAATAAATTGAAAACCCGCCAATTAGGCGGGTTTTTTATTTTTTCACCCCCCCGTTTCTGGGGTGTAAGTTTACCACACCTGCGTACGCTTTTTGCAGTAAATACAGGTTGAATGAGTAGTGAAAGGTGGAACCTTACACCCTTCAACAATCAACCTGACCAGCATTTCGAAACTTCCGGTGGAAGGCGGGCGTTCGAAAGCCATATTTACTTAACAACGACATGAGACAATTAAAAATTACCAAGCAGGTCACCAACCGCGAAACGGCGTCACTTGACAAATACCTGCAGGAAATCGGCAAGGTTGAATTGCTGAAACCTGAAGAAGAAGTCGATTTAGCGCGTCGGATTAAAGAAGGCGACCGGGTTGCCCTTGAACGATTGACGAAAGCCAATCTTCGCTTTGTAGTATCTGTTGCGAAACAATACCAGAATCAGGGTCTGACACTTGGTGACCTTATTAATGAAGGTAATCTGGGACTCATTAAAGCTGCACAACGCTTTGATGAAACCCGTGGGTTTAAATTCATCTCCTATGCAGTCTGGTGGATCCGGCAAAGCATTCTTCAGGCACTGGCAGAACAGGCACGTATCGTACGGTTACCATTGAACAAGATTGGGTTTATAAATAAAATCAACCGTGCTTTTGCGCAATTGGAGCAGGAATTTGAGCGTGAACCTACCAATGAAGAACTCAGCAATGTGCTCAACATACCACTTGATGATGTTCTGGACACCATGCGTTCCTCCGGACGCCACGTAAGTATGGATGCACCGCTAATTCAGGGAGAAGATGCCACCCTGATGGACATGATGCCTGGTGAAGATGTTGCGCCATCGCCTGAAAATAATCTGATTACCGAGTCTCTCCGCAGGGAAATTGAACGGGCATTGTTCACCCTTACACCCCGTGAAGCCGATGTTATCCGTCTGTATTTTGGACTGAATGAATCTCCACTTACTCTTGAAGAAATCGGTGAAAGATTTGAACTTACACGCGAGAGAGTCCGTCAAATCAAAGAGAAAGCGATACGCAGACTGAAGCATACATCTCGCAGCAAAATATTAAAAACTTACTTAGGTTAAGATACGTTTCTTGGTTTTGGGTTTAGGTCAGAAGTCCTCGCTACACAGCGGGGATTTCGCCTTTATAGGCGTAGGTTCAATAAATTTTACGAACTTTGCTTATACAACCACGAATATGTCAGTCCTCATTGCACCATCTGTCCTCAGCGCCGATTTTGGAAACCTTGAAAGAGATCTGAAAATGATCAATGAGAGCAGAGCCGATTGGTTCCATGTTGATGTGATGGATGGAGTATTCGTGCCCAATATCTCTTTTGGATTTCCGGTTATGAAGCCCATCAAAAAACATGCACGCAAGCCGCTGGATGTCCACCTGATGATTGTTGAACCGGATAAATACCTGGCAGCTTTTGCCGACGCAGGTGCTGCCATCATCTCTGTACACTACGAAGCCTGCACCCACCTTCACCGGACAATTCAAAGCATGCGGCAGTTGGGCGTTTTGGCGGGAGTGGCCATAAATCCACATACCCCGGTTTCATTACTTTCAGAGGTCATTGCACAAATTGATGTTGTAGTAATGATGAGTGTGAATCCCGGGTTCGGCGGGCAAAAATTCATCCGGAACACGTATAGTAAAATTGCAGATCTGAAAAGTCTGATAATTCAGAAAAACTCTTCCGCAAAAATTGAAATTGATGGTGGAGTTGACCTCAACAATGCGGGAGAATTGATTCGTGCTGGTGCGGATATTCTTGTGGCCGGGAATACAGTGTTCAGCTCCCCTAACCCCTTGGAGACAATCGCACAGCTAAAAGAAGCTGCTTCTTTGAGTATGAAAGCCTGATCAGCTGTTTACCCAATCAGCAAGGTATTGAAAACGCCCTTGCAGTTTTCCATCTTTCGCAATTGTCGCACGCCCGATCAGACCGTCATCTTTCCGGATCAGATAAGGCATCACTCTTTCCATAAGGTGCTTTCCAAATCCTTCTGAGGCATCTCTGGGTAATTCGCAGGGAAGATTATCAATCGCCATTACAGTTATCGTGCTCGGTGCAAAAGGCTCCTCAATCCGTTCTGTATTTGGATTATAACCGTAGAATTTATCATCGATCGTTGAAGCACGACTGGTGGAAGGAATGCTTCCATTGATATCGCAGGTTACATCTGCAATAACAGATATCCTGAATTTTGGGTCCCTCATCTGCTCTTTGGTAAACAGTACTGCAGCTTTTGGGTCCCAGAAAGTACAATGGATGAGTAAATCACAAAGACCGGCAAAAGAATTACTGCTGGCAAAAGTGCAATCGAAATTCTCGGGATGATGATAAAACTCCTGATTGCTGAAGGGGCTTCCGTCCTTAGAACGGTAATAATCTTCTGAATGAAGTTGAACATATACAGCCTCCCTGAAAGAGTAATGCTGAAACTCATACGCTGTGACCTTTCTGAGTCCTAAAACCCCCAGCACCTCCAGGGCTCCATTCGCAACACGACCGCCACCTGTGACAATTATTTTAAGGTTGGGAAGTGAAATCCGCTCCAGCTCCTTAAACATTTCCTTTTTATCATGACATAAATGTGCAGGTTTCAATTCAAACAAACCGTACTTCATTCCATAGGCCATGATCCCGTTATAAGCTCCCACCAATCCGGCATAGCGTCCAAAACCAATTACACGGTGCTCCAGGTCATCAACCAGGCATTCATAATCAACCAGGTCAACTTTTTTATCGAGAATAGCGCGAAGTAATTTTTTATTATGCTGCTGTTTCTTAATCGTATGGGAGAAAAAGAGATATTTCTTTCCAGGGATGAGATAATCGACCGGGACTTCTTTTACGCCCATCAGTAAATCACAATCACTTAGATCCTCCTGTAATAATATTCCATGCTTTCTGTATTCTTCGTCAGAATAGCAACGGTAAGGACTTGGCTGGACTGCAATCTGTAAATCAGGATATTCTTCCAGCAGATATTTACATTGAACCGGGGTAAACGGCACTCTTTTATCGTGGGGGACTTTTTCTTCCCGGATGATTCCTAATTTCATGGAGCAAAGATAAGGTTTCAGCTCCTAAAAAAGATCGTTAAAAAGCTGATCCCTGACAGTTTTGAGTATTAAGATCGGATTCCCCGCCTATCCATTTCCTTCTGAAAACGACGGGCATTCAGCAGATGCTGTTCATAGGTTTTGGCAAATGCGTGATATCCTGAAAAATCCTCCCGTGCACAGAAATACATATACTCGTGCCTGACATAATTTAATACAGCATCGATTGTCGATATGGCCGGCATACAAATAGGGCCAGGTGGTAAGCCTGTATATTTGTAGGTGTTATAGGGAGAATCAATTTCTTTATGCTCGTTCAGCACCCGGCGAATGGAAAAATCACCATTGGCATAAACCAGGGTCGGGTCAGCTTCCAGTTTCCAGCCTTTATTATACCGGTTCATGTATACTCCTGCAACAATGGGCTTCTCATCATTTTTCTTTGTCTCTTGTTCAACAATCGACGCTAAAACTATAACTTCATTCTGCGACAATCCAATGGTTTTTGCTTTATTCTTCCGTGTATCCGTCCAGAACTTTTTATATTCCTTTGCCATTCTTTCATAGAACTCTTCTGCTGAAGTGTTCCAGTTAAACTCATAGGTATTGGGTATAAGAACACAAAGACTGTTTTCTCCTGTAAACCCGAATTTTTCCTGATACGCATCGTCCTTCATCAGAAAAAGTATAGCCGCAGAATCGGCCTCAAGTTTGGCGCCTGCAACTCCGGCCAGCTCTGAAACAGTGCGGATATTGCTGAATGTGAGACGTACCGGAGTTTGCTTTCCAGAGCGCAACAAGCCGATTAATTCACGGTTACTCATACCTCGCCTGATCTGATACTTCCCCGGTTTAACATTGGAACTGTATTTCATCTGTTGTGCAACCCATTCAAAAGAAGCACTGTTTTTCAGCAGTCCCTGCTCATTCAGTAAGCGCATAACATCGACAAATTTTGCACCTGTTGGAATGTAAATAAATTTTACAGTGCTGTTCTCAATCTTTACGTTGGGAGAAAACACTTTATTATAAAAGGACCAGACGGTAATGCTGCCTGCAACGAAAATGACAGCCAGAAATGCCCATAAAAAACGACGCAATTTTGATTTAACTCCTTTCGTTGATTTTTTTGCCATTTATCCTCCGGTTAATTGATTTAATCCTTGTTTCGCCTGCATGTTATCAGGGTTAATCTTTAAAACCTGCTGCAGTACCTGTCTCGCTTTTGCAATTTTGCCTTCAACGATAAATGCAGTGGCTTTATTGAGTAATGCCAGTTCATAATCAGGATCCAGCGCCAATGCAGCATCAAAATATTGCTGCGCTGCCGCAACATTGCGTTCACGTGTCAAAACCAAATATCCGAGATTACAATAGCCGGGTGCAAACTCAGGATGTTCTTTTACCAATGCTGAAAATACCTGAAACGCTTCCTCCAGTTTTCCTGCGCTACCGAGAGCGGAGCCATATTTGTTGGCAAATTCAGCATTGTACGGTGCAAGTTTGTTGGCTTTGCCAAACCAGAACATTGCATCCTGCGTGCGGTTTAAGTCTTTGTATGCTTCTCCTACCCGATAGGCCGTCCAGGCGTCCCGGTTATCGTATGATGCTTTACTTATCTCATCCGCGATTCCCGGTAACCGGGCAAGCCGAATGATTTCTGAATAGTTCCTGCGCAAATAGGCAATCTGAACCAACCGGTGAATATTCTTTCTTTGCCCCTCAGGGGTTGCGGAGTCCATGTGCTTCAAGGCAGAATCAAGTAATGCCTGTTCAAAGCCGAACTTCTCCACGTAATTGATGTAGGCTTGTGCTACCGCATCTTCGGAAGGAGTTGGATTATTAATGCAGTTTATACCTATAAACTTCCTGATCTTTTCCGCATCCGTGGTTTTCCCGTGTATTCCAATTCGATGATCATGTACACTGACATGCGGTATATCTGTAGCTGAGTTACCCGGCATATGGCAGCTTACACAGTTATTCTTCGAGGCTTTTCTCTGCGGTTCAGGTAATTTGCACATCGACTTCCCTTCACTATGACAACTGCTGCAGACAGCATTAAAATGTTCACTTCCGGTTTGCCTTACAGAAACATGCGGGTTATGGCAGGAAATACATGTTAATCCGGCTTTATATGGTTTGAGTCCGGCCTTTTCCTTCGGAAGATTTTTTATTGCCGCGTCAGTCACTATAAAACACCTGCTCATTTTTAAGCGTTCGGCATGAGAGGCCATGATATGCGTGTTCTCGCTGTTGCTGTAAACCGGCATAAATACATTCATCACATCACTTAGTTTCATTCCCGGTTTGAAATCAAGAAATGATTCACCTTCATTCAAAACTGCATTCCCCTGAATATGGCAACGCTGGCAAACATCAAACTGCAGATCAATCGGTAATTTGGATGGGTTAACAATTGAATAGTCGATGAATTTTGCTGTGTCAATTAACAGGCCTTTTGATTTCTCGGCTACATGAAAACTACCGGGCCCGTGACACCTTTCGCAGTCAATGCCATTTTTCACCTTCTGGTACTTGTTCTCAGAACCAATTACGAACTCCGGATATCCGTTGTGACAGGTCATGCATTCGAGACCAATCTGACGGGAGAATCTGCTATTATCACCATTTTCAAAACCTGGAGGAAGATCCCATTTTTTCTTCTGAGTATAAAAGGTCATTGGAGCCTGAAAAATATATCCGTTACTCACCCACATATGCGAATTGGTATGCTGTCCCGACCCTACAATATAATTGACCTGTTGGTCACGGTTATATACGGTATCACTTTTTTCCAATCTGAACTCTCTGAAATGTAGCTCTTCACCTTTCCAGTATGGATGATACGAGAGATTTTTAAATTCATCATACACCACCGGATGACCGGAATAATTACCGGAAGATTTTGACTTTGAAGCGACATCAAAAGATTTTCCCATTCCTGTATGCATGAATGTTTGATGGACATTCGAATGACAGGTAATACACTTTTCCATGCCTGCATATTCAGCTTCGGGCAACAACCCTGCATAGGAAGTGCGGTTCATCGCCTCCCGAAGGGTATCATTTTTTGTCCCTTGCCGGGTACAATACCAATTCAGAAAGGAAAAGATAAAAACCATCAAGACTGCTAAAAAGTGCCGCAAGCGTGCCTTCATCTCCTAAATCAGTTTATTGGGGCGAATCGCCTGCAAAACAGAAACATTATGCCAGGTGTCATTGTACTGTATCCAGTCCTGCAACACGCCACAGATCCGGAAACCCGCTTTGGAAAATAAACGAAGACTGGCTTCATTTTCAGTATCTATATGACAATATACCTGATGCAGATTAAGTGTATTGAAGGAATAATGAAGCAAAAGACGGATAGCCTCATGTGCCATCCCCTTGCGGCGAAAACTTTTATCTCCGATCAAAATTCCGATTCCTGCTCTTCTGTGGTGAGGGTCAAAATCGAACAAATCAATATATCCGATAGTTGGTCCTGCTTCAGGTGTTTCCACCAATACTTCAATAGCCAGCCGCAATTGTCGCGAAGAATAGATATCCAACGTAGCATTGGCATAATACTGTTCCAATGTATAACGCGAATAGGGCGCAAGCGTACCACTTACAGGCCAAACATCCACATCATTTTCGTAGATCATCATCAGATCCACGTCCTTTGGCTCAAGTGCTCTGAGCATTACATTCGTTCCCCTGATCATACTTTAATTTCACCAGTGAAGACCTTTTCTGCAGGGCCTTCGAGCCATATATTTTTGAACCCGTTTTCATTCCTGTCAAAACGCACTCTCAGCTCACCTCCGGATGTAAATATCTTTACAAGCTGACGCCCTTCCAGATTACCGGCCTCCCCTGCCGCAAGCGCTACGGCTGTCACGCCAGTACCGCAACTCAATGTTTCAGCTTCCACTCCGCGTTCATAGGTCCGTACGTAAAAACCATCTGCATACGGCATTACAAAATTGACGTTTGTCCCCTGAACTTTATAAGGTTCACTGAACCTGATTTTTCTTCCTTCGGAAAAGACATCCAGTTCACTCACATTGTCAACATAGCGGATATAATGTGGCGAACCAGTATCAACAAAGACATCTTCTCCTGTTTTTTCCACTCCTGTCACATCCTTCATCCGCAATCCGATATAATTATCTTCGAGTAAAACTGACTCATGAGGTCCGTCAGAAGCCAGAAACCTGCATTGATTGCCTACATATTTTTTTTCCATTGCATAGCGGGAGATGCAACGCCCACCGTTCCCGCACATCGAACCCTGTGCACCATCCGCATTGTAATACAACATCTCAAAATCAAAATCCGGGTGTTGGCGAATGATCATCAATCCATCAGCACCAATTCCAAAATGACGATCACATAAAAACCGGATCTGCTGATGTGTCAGCTCAGGAAAAAGTTCCCAGCCATCCAGCATGATAAAATCGTTGCCTGCACCGTGGTACTTTTCAAATCTAAGGTTCATTTTCAATCTGTATTACAGGGGAATATCCGGCTGGGGATTTTGATATCTGTAAAAATAGAAAAACGGTGGCAAATTCACGACTTTTCCGTTATTGGGCTTTAAAATTCAGATGGTTAAAGCCTTGTTAAATTCACATCTGATTCATAAAAACGAAAATATTTTTGCATCCGTAGCGTATTAATCAGGTAAAAGAAAATCAACAATAGACAATAAACCTATGAAAAAGACAGGATTACTTTTAGTTATGGCACTGGCAAGTGGTATGGCTGGCGCCTGGATAATGAAACAATTACAGGGTCAATCCTATGCCGGTAATTTTGACGGGTACAGCAAAAGCCCATCCGCGCATATGGTCTCGTATGAAGGCCCCAACACTGCCCCAACCGACTTTTCTGTAGCTGCAGAAGCCACCGTTCCAACAGTAGTACACGTAAAGACCACCTATGCCCGGCAACAAGGATATGGCAGCCAGTTCTTTGATCCTTTTAATTTTTTCTGGGGCAATCCGGCACCACAACAAATGCCTCAGCAGCAAGCTACCGGGTCAGGTGTAATTATTTCGGAAGATGGATATATCGTCACCAATAACCATGTGGTTGAAAATGCGGAAGAAGTATCAGTTACACTTGACGATAAAACATCATTCACAGCAAAGGTGATTGGCACGGATCCCAGCACTGACCTGGCTTTGCTGAAGGTAGATGCAAAAGGCTTACCTTTTACCTCCTACGGCAATTCTGACAATGTAAGGGTTGGTGAATGGGTTCTTGCAGTAGGCAACCCTTTCAACCTGACCTCAACAGTAACAGCAGGTATCGTTAGCGCGAAAGCGAGAAACATCCATATTCTGCCCGATCAGAAATTCCCCATTGAATCATTTATTCAGACAGATGCTGCTGTCAATCCGGGTAATTCCGGAGGTGCACTTGTAAATACGAGAGGAGAACTGATTGGTATCAATGCTGCCATCGCTTCAAACACAGGCTCCTACTCTGGGTATTCATTTGCCATTCCGGTTAACATCGTTAAAAAAGTTGTGGATGATCTTCTTGAATTCGGATCGGTTCAGCGAGGTTTTATCGGTATCAGTATCCGGGATCTTGACGCAGATTTTGCAAAGGAAAAATCTATAAAGACCCTTAGTGGTGTATATGTAAATGGAATAACCGATGGCGGTGCTGCTGAAACATCAGGCATAAAAGAAGGGGATATCATTACAGCAATCAATGGTGTAAATATTAAATCATCACCTGAACTGCAGGAGCAGGTTGGACGGTACCGTCCGGGTGATAAAATTGCAGTAACTATTATCAGAGATAATGACCCTAAAACAATCTCTGTTGTACTGAGAAATAAAGAAGGAAATACGAAAGTAGTCCGTAATGAAGCCGTTAATTTGCTGGGGGCCTCACTTGAATCCGCCAGCGAAAGTGAACTTTCAAAACTTGGGTTGAGCAATGGCGTTAAAGTGAAAGAGCTGCAAACGGGAAAATTGAAATCTGCCGGATTAAGAGAAGGTTTTATTATTACCTCAATTGACAACCGGGAAGTCAAATCAGCAGCAGATGTACTCGACTACCTGCAAAACAAAAAGGGCGGCGTGCTTATAGAGGGTATTTACCCAAACGGAATGCAAGCTTATTACGGGTTCGGCATGTAATTTGATAGGTTCAAAATAAAAAAGGGGTGCAGTGTGCACCCCTTTTTTATTTTGAATTTACGTGGAAATTTCAATTATTATTCTAAATTTGTTCACACACCACAGCCAGAACAATTTTCAGTTTAAGACTTATCGACTATGCGTCAACTGAAAATTAGTAAATCAATCACTAATCGTGAGAGTGCTTCTCTGGAGAAGTACCTTTCTGACATTGGTAAAGAACCAATGATAAATGCAGAAGAAGAGGTTCGGCTTGCACGATTAATCAAGGAAGGAGATGAAACCGCATTGGACAAACTCACACGAGCCAATTTGCGTTTTGTTGTCTCTGTGGCGAAGCAATACCAAAACCAGGGACTTTCGCTTCCGGATCTAATTAACGAAGGGAATCTTGGACTTATCAAAGCCGCAAAACGATTTGATGAGACCAGGGGATTTAAATTTATTTCCTATGCCGTATGGTGGATTCGACAAAGCATCCTTCAGGCGATAGCTGAGCAGAGCAGAATCGTTCGTCTGCCACTGAATCAGGTGGGATCTCTCAGCCGCATCAGCAAGGCGTTTAGCAAGCTGGAGCAGGAATTTGAGCGTGAGCCTTCTGTAGAAGAAATAGCCTTTATTACCGACATTCCAATTGATAAAATTGCTGATGCTCTTCGGGTTTCAGGTAAACACGTCTCCATGGATGCACCCTTTGCAAACGGAGAAGACAGCACGTTGCTTGATGTTATTGAAAACTCAGAGTCACCAAGGGCAGACGTACAGTTGATTCATGATTCGTTGCGAAAGGAAATCGACAGGTCGCTGAGTACACTTTCGGAAAGAGAGCGGGAGGTCATCAAACTGTTTTTCGGAATCGGACTAGGACATGGACTCACACTGGAAGAAATCGGCGCCAAATTCGATCTTACCCGAGAGCGCGTCCGTCAGATAAAAGAAAAAGCACTAAGAAGATTACGACACAAGAATAAGAGTAAGATTTTGAAATCATATCTGGGAGAATAATCCACCATTAAATAAAAAAGGAGGATCTGCAAAAGACCCTCCTTTAATTTTTTTATACGGTGATGTTATCAATAGTAAGTCAGACGGATGACATCCGACAGATACTTGGCGAAGCGAATTACCTGACGGCTGTATCCATACTCATTATCGTACCATACATACAACACAACACTGTGTTTGTCTTTTGAAACGATGGTTGCAGGAGAATCAACAATAGATGCACAGGGATTTCCGATCAGATCAGAAGATACCAGCTCATTTGAACTGGAATATTGAATCTGCTCAACGAGGTCGCCGCGCAGCGCACCATCTTTCAGAATTTCATTCACCTCATCCTTGGTTACATCTTTCTTCAACGTCAGGTTCAGAATCGCCAGTGAAACATCCGGTGTCGGTACACGCACTGCATTACCGGTGAGCTTACCTTCCAGTACAGGCAACACTTTTGCTACCGCTTTGTCAGCACCTGTTTCGGTGATTACCATATTCATCGCGGCAGAGCGACCCCGACGGTATTTACTATGATAGTTATCGAGGAGATTCTGGTCGTTGGTATAGGAGTGAATGGTTTCGATGTGTCCGCGTTCGATACCAACTGCTTTCTCCATAACAGCTAAAACAGGAACGATGGCATTGGTAGTACAGGAAGCCGCGGAATAAATTTTCTCATCTGCGGCATGCTTTTTCTCATTTACTCCATAAACCACATTAGGGATATCGCCTTTACCAGGCGCGGTAAGCAGCACTTTATCTACTCCTTTGGCTTTCAAATGACGACCCAGACCTTCACGATCCCGGGCAACACCAGTATTATCGATCAGTAACGCATTATTTATTCCGTATGCTGAGTAATCCACATCTTCCGGATTTTTAGCATCAATCACATAAATTGTATGACCATTAACAATCAAAGCACTCTTCTCATTATCCTCAATTACAGTTCCGGGAAATGGACCATGTACTGAATCGTTCCGCAATAACTCGGCACGTTTCGATAAATCATCGGCAGAACGTTTACGCACAACGATTGCACGCAGGCGGAGCTGTTCACCTTTTCCCGCTTGTCCAACCAGTTCACGGGCAAGAATACGTCCGATACGGCCAAAACCATAGAGAATTACATCACGAGGTACCATTTTTCGGCGATCGGCTCCGATAAAACTTCCGATTTTGCTTTCAAGGAATTTCTTCGGGTCATTGCCAAATCCGGATTTTTCGCTCAACCATTCGGCTGTGAGCTTACCGATATCGAGACGGGAAGGTGCAAGGTCAAGGCTGTTTAAAGTCCTTGCAATTTCCAGTGTATCCATTACAGTGATAGGCTTCTTTACAATGTCATTTGCATACTGATGCAGATTAAGGATCTGACTGGCACTTCGATCCACTAACTGATTGCGGAAAATAATAAGCTCCACGGAACGGTTAAACCATAAACCACCGGTAATGTGAATCAGCTCAATGGCTGCTTTTTCAAGTTCAATCCAGTCGCCAAGCTGACGCTCATACGTGTTTTGCCCGGCCGGATTTTGAGTTGCTGTAGACATAGTGAATTTCTTTTAGAAGGCGCAAAGATACTTTGAAGGGTCTGCTTTGGAAAGGGAAAATTAGGTGAAAGAAATCAAGAATCAGGTGGATGTTGTTGAAAAGAAAGCAAATTGAATCGTTTTATCTTTTAAAAATTGGGATTCACCCTCCTATTTCAACCTGCATTTAAACCCAAATATATTGATATTCAGATAAATAAAAAAGCGGAGGGGTTACCTCCGCTTATCGGGTGAATGAGGGGGGTCGAACCCCCGACCTCCAGTGCCACAAACTGGCGCTCTAACCAACTGAGCTACATCCACCGTATTGCGGCTGCAAATTTATATACAACCCATGGTTCTACCAAAAAAAACGAAAAACTTGTATTTACTGCTATTTCATTCATTGAATCAACTACATAGCCCTAAATTTGCAACATGAGCGAAAAAACAATCCTTGAAGTTACCGGAATGACCTGCTCAAGTTGTGCTCAGGGCATTAATCGCCACCTTACTAAAAAGGGATTGAAAGATGTCGACATTAATTTCGAATCCGGTGAGGTAGAAGTCGATCTGCAACACCTGCTTTCTGCAGAGGAGGTGATTGCAGAAATAAGGAGTTTGGGTTATGGTGCACGTTTGAAAGGAGAATCAGAGAGCGGCCAAACGATATGGAACTGGTTCAGCAAGCTGGAGTCGAGGTTTATTATTGCATTGTTCTTTACGGTTCCTTTATTTCTCCATATGTTTTCCGGTTTATCCCTGTTGCATGAGCCGCTCGTACAATTATTTTTATGTGTGCCTGTCTTTATAATAGGTTTGATTCATTTTGGAAAAAGTGCCTGGGGATCTGTAAAACATTTTCAACCCAATATGGACGTTTTGATTATGCTGGGATCCGGAGCAGCCTTCCTATACTCTGTTTTGGGTTTATTGCTGTATTCATCCACCGGGGAGTTGCACCAGTATTTGTATTTCGAAACTACGGCTACGATCATTACATTGGTTTTGCTAGGTAATATCATCGAAAAAAACAGCCTGAAAAAAACCCAGAATGCTTTATCTGCATTGGCTAAACTTCAGCCGGCGAAAGCTCATAAAATTGAGCAGGCGATGATGCCGGATGAATTCACTAAAGACATAGAAGCAGGGCATCTGCATTCGAATGACCTTGTACTGGTAAGGCACGGGGAAGTTATTCCTGCAGATGGGATAATTTATGAAGGAACAGCGACAGTCGATGAGTCCATGATGACTGGAGAAAGTCTGCCTTCTTATAAAACAATCAACGATAAAGTCCTGTCAGGAACCATAGCGGCAGAAGGCTCATTCAAGATGATTGTGCAACAAGCCTCTCAGGATACAGTGTTGAGTAAGATGATTGAAACTGTTAGGAAATCAGCATTGCGAAAACCGGAAATCCAACGTCTTGGAGATCGTGTTAGCTCAGTGTTCGTACCGGTTGTAGTTCTGATTTCGATCTGTTCCTTTTTCATCAATCATTACTTTTTCGACTTAAACACTTCGGCTTCACTTCTGAGAAGTATTGCAGTACTGGTAATTTCCTGTCCATGTGCCATGGGCTTGGCAACACCAACCGCTGTAGCCGTCGGCATCGGGCGATCAGCCAGAAACGGGATCCTGATCAAAGGCGGCGACACTTTAGAGCGTCTCAGCACCATTGACACCATTGTATTTGATAAAACCGGCACACTGACCACCGGGAAATTCCAACTTAAAGAGGAACGATTTTTTGAAGACAGGGAATCGGCGGTCTGGCTTGCGGGAACACTGGAACAATACTCATCCCATCCGTTCGCATCCATCTTGACCAGCTTGTATTTACAAACTGCACCAAAGCTATCGATTACTTTTAAAGAAATTAAAGAAGAACCTGGACGCGGTGTGATCGCGATTAGTAAAAATGATAACTCAGTATACCGTATTGGGTCTGCTGCTTTCTGCAATCTCAAAGAACCCTTCGATGACTTCCAGGTATATCTCTGCAAAGACAATCAGCTATTGGCCGCGTTTTCCTTTCAGGACACCATTCGACCGGACGCTGCAGCTACTATCAAGGCTATTAAAGCTGCCGGTATTCACCCTGTTATGCTGAGCGGAGACACGCACTCGGTCTGTCAAACCGTAGCTACTGCAACCGGAATAGATGAAGTATATGCAGAAAAGCTACCGGAGGAAAAAACTGAAATCATCCGGGTGCTAAGTAAATCACGCCGGGTTGCTATGGTTGGAGATGGAATAAATGATGCAGCAGCTATTGCTACTTCAACGGTCGGTATAGCGATGGGAAGCGGGACTGATATTGCCATTCGCACAGCAGAAATAGTTTTACTGAACAAAACAGAAGTCAATGCAATACTAGCCGCCCACACATTGAGTAAAAACACGATCAGCACCATTCGCCAGAACTTATTTTGGGCATTGATCTATAATGTGATTGCCATTCCCATGGCCGCTGCGGGAATGCTTAGTCCCATGCTGGCTTCCTTATCAATGGCATTTTCTGACGTAGTGGTAATCGGAAATTCACTACGTTTACACGTTAAGAACATCCAAGGTCTGCGGTGAGCAAACTCCTTCAAATTATCAACAAAGCAGGAACCATTCGCGGGTTGCAGATGTTCCAGTTATTTAAGCTTGGCGGGGTATTATTGACCGGTATTCTTTTTACAAAAAGTAGTCTGACAATCCGGGAAATAGGTATCTATGAAAGCCTGGTGTTCATATCTACTCTATTCAGCTTTTTCTGGATAAACGGAATTCTCCAATCCTTACTTGGCAATTACTCAAAATCCAATCCAGAGGAAGGAAAGTCACGGCTATTCAATACCGGTATACTCATCGTCACGCTGAATATGATACTGGTAGCTGTTCTGTGGTCAGCACGTCCTCTGTTAGCTGCTTTTCTCCCTCCTGAAGCTGAAGAATTTTACCCGCTGTTGCTGTTATATGTATTATTCAATAATTCCTCTTTTCTGATTGAATACCGCTTCCTCCTGAGTGAAAAAGCAACAGGACTTTTTCTTTATGGAATCACATCCTTTATCCTTCAATTATTGTTTGTAGCCGGTCCCGCCATTGCCGGTTATCCGTTTGTATATTGTATATATGGGCTGATTTTCATTGCCGCTTTGAAGAATTTATATCTGTTGGTGCAATTCAGGAAAGTTAAACGGACTCAGATTACGCCAAAAAGCTGGCCTGTAATTCTATTCAGTTCAGCCCCGTTAATTCTGAGTTTTCTTATCTCAGGTTCATCTGATTATATTGACGGAATACTTATCTCCACACAATTAGGCAGTGATGCGTTAGCGCTCTACCGTTATGGCGCCAGAGAGCTTCCACTTGCAGTTTTACTCGCCAGTTCAGTAACGGCGGCGCTACTACCTGTTTTATCCAATCGTGAAAGATTTGAAGAAGGAATAGCCACACTACGCCTGGAATCTGCCCGACTAATGCATTTCCTCTTTCCGGTCAGTATATTGCTGATGTTAAGTTCTTCATATTTATACCCGTTGATCTTCAGAGCAGAATTTATTCAAAGTGCAGGAGTATTCAATATTTATTTATTGCTGATCATCAGCAGGGTCTTTTTCCCTCAGGCGGTTGTAATGGCACATGGCCGAAATGATATCATCTTCAAAGTCGCTCTGGCCGAAATCACCATGAATGTAGTTGCCAGTTTCGTTCTACTTCAGTTTTTCGGCATGAACGGTGTTGCCTGGGGGACAGTTCTGGCTTTTTTTCTTGAAAAAACACTGCTCTTCATCTTCCTTCGCAGGAGATTTGAAATAGGGATTCAGCAACTTCTACCAGTCCGATTGTGGGTATTATATTCAACAATATTGATTATCACCTACTTATTTACTATAATTTAAATAGTACCAGAAAGCCTAAATCCTTGTTTTGAATTAAAAATAGTTATTTTTGTCATTATGGTGTAATATGCTGTGGGGTTCCCATGCAGAAAGCAACCGGAAGTTCCTATATTTACACCGTACTAAATAGTTAAGTGAACACCAATTATAAAAACCAAAAAACCAATTCAATGAGAAAATTATTACTCTGCGGTCTTTCGCTTGCAATCGCATTCGGAGCAAGCGCTCAGACTTTGAAGATGGCCAAGCCGGCCAAAGGAGTGCAGGTTCACCGCACGAACCAGCCATTCTATGCAGTTAAAACCAACAAAAACGATCGCATGCTTGGAGCAGAAGCTCCAGTAGCCATCCAGGCAGGTCCGACTGTTGCAGCTGCTAAAAAACTTGAAAAAGCCAAGAACCGTTCAGCGATGGCTATCAATGAAACAATCATTGGTACTACCGATTACGATCTTCAAGGTAACGTTGCAGTTGGTCGCCGTATCGTTAACAACGGTGACGGAACCATTTCTGCAACCTATACCGGATCACAGGCAGGTATGGCTTCAGCGTATGCTGACCGCGGTACTTTTTATAACTATTTCGACGGAACTTCCTGGGGTGCGCAACCAACTGCACGTCTTGAGAACGTACGTTGCGGATGGCCAAGCATTCAGGTTGTTAACGGTACTGAGTACGTTGTAACTCACGGTGCTGCTGCAACAGGAATGGTACTTGCAAAACGCACAAAAGGAACTGGTGCATGGACAACCACTACAGGTCTGGCATTCCCGCTTCCTACTGCAGCTAACGATGTATGGCCACGTCTCGCCGTAGGTGGAGCAAATGGTCAGACACTTCACGTTATCGTTAACTCTCAAGGAACCGGAACTTCTCCAGTACTTGGTCAAAACGGTCCTATCACCTACTCACGTTCACAAGACGGTGGTGTAACCTGGGATATCCAGCACAGCATTCTTCCCGGACTCGACTCTACTATGTACAGTGGATGGGGAGCTGACGTTTACAGCATTGACGCAAACGGTGACAATATTGTTATTGCATTGGCTGAGTCATTCTCTGATGTTATCCTGATGAAATCTACTGACAACGGAACTACCTGGACCAAGACTATTGTTCAGGCTGCTCCGCTGCCCAACTACGATCCTACTGCTTCAGGTTCTATCTCTGACGTAGATGGTGACGGAGTTGCAGATCAGGTTGAATCATCAAACGGTGATGTTACTGTATCACTTGATGCAAACAACGTTGCTCACCTTGCATGGTCAGAAATGGTATATCTTGATGATGACACAACTACTGATGCAGGCTGGAGCTATTTCCCGACTGTAGATGGTATCTTCTACTGGAATGAAAACATGGCTGCTCCAGTTCTGGCAGGTACTGCTCCTGACCTGGACGGCGACGGCATCATTTCTGTTGTTTCTGCAAATGCTACCTGCAGAACTCTTGGATACTATGGTGGCGGTGGCTTAAGTGTACACCCAAGCCTTGGTTTCGATGCCAGCGGAAACGTTTACATGTCTTATGCTACTCTTAATGAGCAGGCAGACTCTACAGTTTACACGCAATCACACCGCCATATGGCTGCTATCAAATCTACCGATGGTGGCAACACATGGTCTTTACCGCTCCTGCTGGTTCCAATGATCGCTCAAGGCGGTGATGGCGAATTCCAGGAAGCTTGCTACGGCAGCATTGCGAAACTGGTTGACAGCAAACTTCACATTGTTTATCAGCGTGACGTTGCTCCGGGTTACAGCCTGTTGAGCACTTCAACTGATGCTACACTGGTATGTCAGGCAAATAACAACTCATTCCGCAATGATATTGTTTATGTGAATGTAGATGTAAATGATTTCGTTGTTGGTGTGAATGAAATCACTTCTGCTGATCAGAGTTTCTCCGTTTCTCAAAACTACCCGAACCCATTCAATGGTTCTACCCGTATTGATGTAAACCTCAAGAAATCTTCTGAAGTCAGCATCGAAGTTTACAACGTAGTTGGCAAACTGGTTAAAACAATCAACGCAGGTACATTGACTTCAGGTGTTAACAGCATCACTATCGACGCTGCTGACCTTGCTTCTGGTCTCTACACTTACTCTGTGATTGTAGGTAGTGAAAAACTCACTCAAACGATGATGGTTAAATAATCATCATTGATAAAAAAGAAAGGCTGCTCAATGAGCAGCCTTTCTTTTTTAATGGCATTTTATCTGAGATTGAACAAAGACTCTACTCCAATTTCTCTTTCAACATTAAAACCCTCGGCAAAATTAAACCCCGACGGACGCCCAAGTGAAATAGCCCGTGCTTTCAGAAATTCAAGGAATTCCAGGGATGAAATTGGCGTATTCGGCTCGGAGGAATCAGGATTATAAAATTGCGTTTTGAACGCAAGAACCGCATCCATTTTCCGGTTGAAGTACTTTGACACATCATACACAAAATCCGGTTTCTGAAACCGATCCTGGATATAACGGTAAACAGCTTTCGGCCGCCAGGCCTGTTGAGGCTCATTTTCCCAATAGGTATTCACACGGGCCAGTCCACTTAAAAAACATGCTACTGATACCAGGTCGCCTGCCTTTCCGTGATCCGTATGTCGATCATTTACAGCATTGCACAATACAATTTCAGGTTTAAATCTTCTGATGTAGGGTATCAATGCCAATTGATGTTCTTCATCATTTCTGAAAAAACCATCACGAAATCCCATATTCAACCGGAACTCTACACCAAGAATAGCCGCTGCCTGGGCAGCTTCACGGTCACGGTCATCAGGTGTACCCCGGGTTCCCAATTCACCCCGTGTAAGGTCAATAATTCCAATTTTGCGGCCGGCTGCAACTTCAGCCAGAATGGTACCTCCGGCACCCAATTCAATATCATCCGGATGAGCACCCAAAGCAAGAATATCAGTTTTCATAGCAATTTTCCAGATCAAAAATAGTTGACGTAGGTCGATTAAAAAATTGCATTTTTGCGTTGTGGGATTTTCCTTCAAGACATATAAGGCTTTGCTGGCTCATGAAATCCGTTTGGAATTCAGAAACCGCCAGGCATTGACTAGCCTGCTTATCTATTCTATTTCATCTATTTACATAAGTTATTTAAGCTATCGTCAGCAACTTGACCCGGTTACCTGGAATGCTTTATTCTGGATCATCATGCTTTTTGCTGCTACCAATGCTATCGCCCGAAGTTTTTTGCAGGAAAGCAAAGGAATACAACTTTACCACTTTACATTAATGGATCCTGCAAGTGTAATTCTGGCTAAAATCACATATAACGTATTCATTCTTTGTCTTTTAGGCATAGTAAACCTGCTTTTTTTTGGTATTTTCTTTGAACTGCCGGTTCAGGAGTTACCTCAGTTCATTATCTGTTTGTTATTGGGAGGATTTGGCCTTTCAGCTGTTTTAACACTTGTTTCAGGAATAGTATCACGAGCACAGGGAAATGCAGCCCTGGTAGCTATTTTGGGATTTCCGTTGTTGTTTCCCTTATTGATTACGATAATCAAAGTATCGCAATCCGCAATTGACGGTACCGGTCTGGAAGCCAATCAGCCTTATTGGGTAGTACTGATCGCTGTAAACAGTATTATTGTTACACTATCCTACCTACTCTTTCCCTACCTTTGGCGTGATTAAAATTCCCATTGGTGAAAACTTCAATTGCACGTGTCTGGTGGTGGAAAATACTGGCATTAATTTGCCTGTTTTATACCTATTCCGAGGGCTTTCTTGGAGAGGTTCCGCGTATGCCAATTTTACATGAGACAATCCGGAATCTGTATTTCCATGTGACCATGTGGATGGCCATGCTGGTGCTCATGTTTGTCAATATGGTGTATGGCATAAAGTATTTGCGCTCAGGGGATCTGTACCATGATCTTGTTGCTGAAGAGTCTGCCCGTACGGCGATGGTATTTGCCATTGCCGGATTGCTGACCGGGATGATATGGGCGAATTACACCTGGGGAGCACCCTGGGTGAACGATCCTCAGCTGAATGGCACAGCTGCCTCCATGTTGATTTATGCAGCCTACTTTATTTTGCGAAACGCAATTCCTGATGATAGTAAGAAAGCAAAACTGGCATCGGTCTACAGTATTTTTGCGTTTGTGATGATGTTCGTATTCATCATGGTGCTGCCCAAACTGAATGATAGTCTTCACCCAGGGAAAGGAGGCAATCCAGGCTTCAATAAATATGACCTTGACTCCAATATGCGCATGGTATTTTATCCGGCTGTCATTGGCTGGACTCTGATGGGCACCTGGATGATGAGTTTAAGAGTCCGCATTCGTAAAATTGAAAACGCAGTAGCACAATGAAATCACTGTTGAAATTATTCGCCTGCATCAGTGCATTTTTATTAACCTGTCCGGCTAAGGCACAGGCAATAGAAATGTCAGAAGGTATGCGTTCAGAAGGTAAAATCTATGTAGTTATCGTGATCGCCTTCTTCGTGCTTGCCGTCATGAGTATATACATGATCAGTATCGACCGTCGGGTAAGAAAAATGGAAAACAAACAAAAGTAATCCAGATGAAAAAGATCCACATCATTGCTATAGTTGTTATAGCAGTAGCGCTGGCAGTTATTGTAAGCACAATCAGCAACTCCAGTACGTATGCACCTTTCAGTACAGCTGTTGAACATCAGGGAAAAACATTTCATATTGTTGGAAAGGTAAACAAGGCGAAGGAGTTTATTTATAACCCGGAAAGCAATGCCAACATTTTCGGTTTCTATCTGGTCGACAATGAAGGTATTGAGAAGAAAGTGCTCTACAATGGAACCAAGCCACAGGATTTTGAGCGATCAGAGCAAATTGTTGTGGTAGGGAAAATGGAAGGTGATGAATTTCATGCCAATCAGTTACTTATGAAATGTCCTTCAAAATATAACGGTAATCAGCAAGATCAGATGAAGGCTGTGAGCAGCTGATCACCTCTTGCATTCATTCAACACAACCCCGCGAACAATGGAAATACAATATCAGGGAGAACACCTTGGTTACGGCGTAGCAGGAAACATCCTCATTATCCTTTCTTTTACCACCGCTTTACTCTCTACCATTTCCTATTGGTACGCTATAAAATCAGAAGGCGAAATATCATCGCCCTGGTTAAAGCTGGCACGCACATCGTTCAGCATACATGCTGCCGGAGTTATTGGAGTAATGGTTTTGATCTATTACCTGATTCACGGACATTACTTTGAGTATTACTATATCTGGCAGCATTCCAATACAATCCTCCCCATGAAATATATGTGGGCATGTTTATGGGAGGGGCAAGAAGGCAGCTTTCTGATCTGGTCATTCTGGCATGTGGTTCTTTCATTTATATTGATCCGTATCGGTGGAAAATGGGAAAGCCCTGTGATGTTTACCATTATGCTGATCCAGGTATTTCTGGCATCTATGCTGCTAGGTCTTGAGTTCAATGGAATTAAAATCGGGTCAAACCCATTTGTTTTGCTACGCGATCATCCGGATTTTGCAAACCTTCCGTTCATAAAGTTCCCTGATTATCTTTCGAAGATCAAGGATGGCAGAGGATTAAACCCACTGCTGCAGAATTACTGGATGGTGATTCACCCTCCTACTCTGTTTTTAGGTTTTGCCGCAACAGCAATCCCTTTTGCCTTTGCAATCGGCGGGTTAATTACCAACAGGGTTAAAGAATGGACTGCAGCAGCATTACCCTGGGCTCTTTTCGGCATATCCATACTCGGAACAGGTATTCTTATGGGCGGTGCCTGGGCATATGAATCACTCAGCTTCGGAGGCTTCTGGGCCTGGGATCCGGTAGAAAACGCCAGCTTGGTGCCATGGCTGACGCTTGTGGGAGGCACACACGTAATGCTCATCTACAAGAAGAATAAGACATCCTTAACCAGTGCATTTGTGCTGGTTATTACCACTTTCTTACTGGTGCTGTATTCCACTTTTTTAACGCGAAGCGGAATATTAGGCGACACCTCTGTCCATGCATTCACTGACCTTGGAATGAAGGGCCAGTTGATACTTTACATGGTCTTTTTTATTGGCTTGTCCATTTATCTGATGATTCGCCGTCGTCACGAAATCAAAGCACCGGCATCCGAAGATGATCAGCTTTCAAGCAGGGAATTCTGGATGTTCATGGGAATGCTGATACTGGTGATTTCTGCTGTGCAGGTTACTATTACAACGTCGATTCCGGTTATCAATAAAGTATTTGGAACGAAGATGGCACCACCTGCAGATGCAGTTGATTTTTACAATTCATGGCAGGTGCCTTTGGCTGTCATCATAGCATTATTGGCTGCCATTGCTCAATTTTTCAAATGGAAAAAATCTGACTGGAAAACGGTATTCCGCCAGTTAATTCTGTCTACTGTTTCAGCTGCCATTCTCACCATACTATACGAGCTATCTTTCGGATTCAGCAGAGTACAGTTTACGTTACTTCTCTTCACTTCACTTTGGGCTATCACAGCAAACCTGGATATCTGGATACGTGTTTTTAAAGGCAAAACGAATCATTCCGGAGCAAGTATTGCTCACATCGGAATCGGCATGATTCTTTTGGGTGCACTTGTTTCCAATACTGAAAAACAAATCATCAGTCAGAATAAGCTGGCAGTAGATCTCGGCAAAGATTTCCCAAACAAGGAGAACATTTTGCTCTATCAAGGTGATACTCTTAGCATGGGCGAATACTTCGTAACCTATAAAGGCCGGAAAAAAGACGGCATCAATCTTTTCTATGAAGTGGAATATTTCAAGCAGGCTGAGGGCAATGGGCTCCAGAAACAATTCTCCCTCTTCCCTACTGTTCAACTAAACGAACGTATGGGAAATGTGAGCGAACCTTCAACCAAGCACTTTTTCAACCGCGACATCTATACGCATGTGACATATGCAGAGATGGATGACATGAAAAACGAAGCGGAGAACAACAGCTACAAAGAAGGAAAGAAATACGAATTATCCGTTGGTGATACCTTCACAACGAGTAACAGCCTGGTTGTACTGGAGGCGCTCGACAAAGAAGTTGACAGGAAAAAGTTGCTTCTGAACGAAACCGATGTTGCTGTTTCTGCACGACTTCGTCTGATGGATGTCAACAAGCAGATTCATTACGTTAATCCGGTCTTTGTTCTTAGAGGGAATAACTACTTCAGCAAACCTGATGTAAACGAACTTCTTGGATTAAGGTTCAATTTCAACAAGATAATTCCAGGTGAAAATAAAGTGGAAATTGAAGTAGAAGAAAAGGAAAGCAATTCGCGTGAATTCATCATCATGAAAGCCATCATATTTCCGCATATCAATATCCTTTGGATTGGATGTATTCTGATGTCGATCGGAACGTGGATCGCTATTTTAAAGAGGGTGAAACAATTAAAAACACAAGACTGATCGCCGATGAGGATCCCTGCACTTTACATCATAGGATCAGGGAATCTGGCCTGGCAACTGTCGAAAGGCCTTCAGCAAGCCGGCTTGAATCCAACCGGAATTATAGCCCGAAACAAGCGCGAAGGAAAGAAACTGGCTCATGCCAGAAACTGCCTTTTTCTCGATGCATCAAGAGGAATTACTGCGAAAGATGCGGTCTTTTTTTGCTGCGTTTCCGATGATGCAATTGATGCTACGATGGATGCAATATCCTTGTCCGGCGCCCGCTTAATTCATTGTTCAGGGATGCATCCATTAAGGGCCAAGGCAAAACTTCACAAAGAACAAAGAGCCGGAGTTTTCTACCCGGTGCAATCCTTCAATAAAAAACTTGAGGTTGACTGGAAAAAGATTCCTGTTTGTATTGAAAGCCATGATCGGAACACTGAGAAACTTCTAATAAGCATTGCCCAACAATTTGCCGGACCAGTATATAAAATGAACTCTGCAACACGCGCCTATGTTCATCTGGCAGCAGTATTCGCCAATAATTTCGGTAATGCACAATTTGCAATTGCACATCAGGTACTGCAACTGAAGAAAGTTTCATTCGACATTTTAAAGCCCCTCATTGCGCAAACTTCAGAAAAAGTGCAAATGTCCCTGCCGGAATCAGTGCAAACCGGTCCAGCCATCAGGAATGACAGCAAAACAATCGCTGCGCATAAAAAGTTGTTAAAAGAAAAGCCTGAATTGAGTAAGATCTATACCGATCTTACCCAATTCATTCAGTTACATCTTAAGAAGGACTAATTACTTCTTTTCACAGGTATTAAGTCCCACCAGCGGGTACAGCGGGCAGAATTTTATCATACTGGTGAGAATAAACACAGCAGCGAGCACCAGTAATACGATTCCTGCAGTACCAGTTACAGTACCTGTGGAATATAAGGCAATAAATACCAAGGCAAGAATAATGCGGATGATCCGATCCGTCTTTCCCATATTTGCTTTCATCGGTTTACAGTTTTAGTTTACAAGTCAAAACTACTTCCGAGTCAAGCCAAAACTCTGTGACTGCACTCACAAAGCCTGTGTGATTTTTATCATACCTCTGGAAAGAACAACTTTACCTTCCGTTTCCCAGGCTTTTAACAATCTGGACACCACTTCGCGTGCGGTACCCAATTCATCCGCCAGAAGCTGATGGGTAGTATTGATTTCAGCGGATTCACTTTTTAAGGCCTTTCTTCTGAGGTGCTCAGCTAATCGTTCATCCACTTTTTGAAAAGTCAAAGAATTAAATGCATCCAGCAACTCCTCAAATCTTCTGTAATACAGTTTCACAACAAACAGATTCCAGGAAGGAAATTCTCTGGCCCATTCTTCAATCTGATTGACTGGTAAAAGAACAATTTCACAATCGTCTTCAGTATATGCACTCACTTTACTTTGCTCCCTGAACAAGGCAGCGGCATATGAAGCAATACAGGATTCCCCCGGGCCAATGTAATAGAGCAGAATGTCTCTGCCTAGCCGATCTTTACGGGTTACCTTTAATGCCCCCTTCAGCACCAGGGGCAGATAGTGTACAGTATCATCCTCTTTCAATAAAACAGACTGTGCCGGAATCTCTTTGAAAATGCAATTCTGAGAGAATTTATCTTTAAGTTCCTTTTCGATCAGAAATGGAAAATATCTGAGTACAATAGCTTCAGGTATCATCTGCTAAATGTACAGTTTATTTACCACCCCCGAATGGAAAAACCTTCTTGAGATGCTCAAGTTTACCATCTCCGGAACGTGGAAAAACACCTTTGCTGACTGTACGGATATCTTCAATGGAATAAAATGCCTCCGGCTGATGTTGTTTTATCAAATCCCTTATCAACGCTATATCTTTTCTCTTTACAATGGTCAGCAAAATTTTCACAGGCCCCTTTGATCCTTGTCCATCGATAGTAGTCACCCCAAAGTCATGTTCTGCAAGAATGACTTTCAGTTTTCCGGAATCATGCTGAGTGAAAATCCGCATAATCTGCAATCCAAGCGCAAGCCGCTCTTCTATTTTAATGCCAACGAAAATACCCATCGAATATCCAAGGGCATACGCAACAAAGCAAACAGGATTATGCAGATTTTTCATGATCTGCGAAATTGCCAGCAACCAGATGAGTACTTCGATAAATCCAAGAAAAGGCACAATATATTTCACAGATTTACTTAAGAAGATATTGCGCAAGGTAGCAAGGGTCACGTCACTCATTCTGGCCAGAAAGATGAGAAAGGGTAATATCACCCATTGAAATAAATCTGACTGAATAAATTCCTGATTAAACATGATGTGACATTAATTTTTGAACTACATCTGACACGCCTTTTCCTGCCGTATTACGAACGAGTGTAAAATCTCCTGATCCGAAAGGCAGTTCAGCCTGAGGATCAACAAGAATTTTCAATGCACTGTCCGGGGCATACATAACAAGGCTGGCGGCAGGATACACCTCCAGAGAAGTCCCAATTACAATAAAGATATCAGCCGTACGGGTAATGGAAATTGCCTCATCCATTGCCGGCACACTTTCACCGAACCATACAATATGCGGGCGCAACTGACTACCTCTTTCACATTTATCCCCAATGTTTATTTCGGATCCGGCGACCGGGTAAATCAAGTTCGGATCAAGGGAACTTCTTGATTTTAGTATCTCCCCATGCAGATGCAATATCCTTGTTGATCCGGCTCGCTCATGTAAATCGTCAATATTCTGTGTAATAATATATACTTCGAACTCCTTCTCCAGGTCAGCCAGCGCCAAATGAGCAGGATTGGGTGCTGCAGCAAGCACCTGCATTCTGCGTTTGTTATAAAAATCAAGTACCAGCCGTGGATTTCTCTGCCATGCAGAAGGTGTTGCCACCTCCTCGATTTTATATTCTTCCCAAAGTCCGCCGCTATCTCTGAAGGTCTTGATTCCGCTTTCAGCACTGATACCGGCCCCTGACAACACAACTACTCGTTTCATACCTGCAAATTTGCAGGATTCAACAGCATTCAGGTGCAGAAAACCAGTTAATATTTCAACGTACTAACGTTGAAAATTATCGAATAACTGCTCCGGAAGGGAATTTAAAACCACGTAGCAATTCCTCCGTTTTCATTCGCTTTTTACCGGGCAGCTGCAGCTCCAGAATGTTCAGAAAACCATCTGCAGCTGCAATTTTTAAAAAAGTACGCCCATCGGAAAGGATTTCGTGGGTTAAAACGGTACCGGCGTCTTCCTTTTTACTTCTGAATACCTTCACCTGAATAAGTTCACCATCTGGCATTTCCAGAGAAAAAAAGGCACCCGGGAATGGGCTAAGGCCCCGGACCTGATTATGCAGTTGATGGATCGATTTGCTAAAGTCCAGTCGCCCATCTTCTTTAAAAATTTTAGGAGCTGGATGAAGCTCCTCCCCTGACCTGATAAAATCAGACTGAGGATACAATTTCATTTTACCGGACTCCAGTGTTTTAACGGTTTCAAGCACCAGATCTGCACCAATCACCATCATGCGGTCATGCAGTTCACCTGCTGTTTCATCGGATCCCACCGGTATTTCACGTCTGAAAACAATATTACCTGTATCTATTTCATGTTTTAGAAAAAAGGTAGTAACACCCGTGATTTTCTCTCCATTCATCACTGCACGATTGATAGGAGCGGCACCACGATATTGAGGCAACAAGGAACCATGAAGGTTGAACGTCCCGAATTTTGGCATCGACCATAAAGCTTCCGGCATCATTCTGAAGGCCACTACGATCTGCAGATCAGCCTGAAGTGAACGTACTTCTTCCAGAAATTCAGGGTCACCGAGTTTAACTGGCTGCATTACCTTTAACCCTTTGCTAACAGCATATTTCTTAACCTCCGACTCGTTCAGCTTCTGACCACGTCCAGCAGGTTTATCAGGAGCTGTAATCACTCCGACAATATCGTATCCATTTTGCACAAGGATATCCAGTGATGGAACCGCAAAACCTGGAGTGCCAAGAAATATGATTTTCATTTTATCTGTACCCAATGTATTCGAATGTTTCTCCTGAAATCAGATTTTCTACGAAGATGCTCCTGCAAAAATAGTGGATTTACAAGAACCGCAAACAGCTTTTACGAACCAACTGATGGCAGTAATCTCCATTTACCAGACCGAAGATAAAACCAGGAAATCAAACCCATCATCAGCCAATACAGTGCTTCGGCACACCATACTATCTCCAATGATGAAGGTGAGACGATCGTAAAGTAAACAGCATATAATATATACGCCATCAGACAAACTATTTCAATATTCATCGCGGCTCTGGTTTGACCTGTACCTGACACTGCTGAAAGGTAGATCATGGCCAGGCTGAAGAAAAAAGTACCCACACATACAACGTAAAAACTCCCCGTAGATTCAGTGATCAGATTCAGGTCCGAGGTAGAAAGGAGAAACAGAGGTTTTGAGAACAAAAGGCTGAATACAATACAAATTGTACCAATTGCCAGACTCATCCCTGCTATCTTTCTTACCAACACCAATACTTCATTATCACGTTTCTGGCCAATCAGGTTCGAAACCATACTGTTTGCCGTTTGGGAAAAACCCCAAATAGGAGTCATCAACACCATATAAACACTACGGACTACATTCGAAACTGCCAATTCACGCTCCCCTATTTTTTCAATAAGAATAAAGAACAGAAACCATGATCCCATCGAAAGCAGGTTCTGCAGAACAATAGGCGATGAAATCTGAAGAACATTTTTAATTTCCGATTTACTGATAGCTTCGAAGCGAAACAAACGGAACTCTTTGATTTCATGATGATAGAAAGAATATACTACCGCATATACGGCGGCCAGCAATTCAGCGATCGCCGATGCAAGTCCGGCTCCCTCTAAACCCAGGGCAGGAAATCCAAAATGCCCGAATACCAACGCATAGTTCAGTACCAGGTTTGATAGCATCATGGTTAACGTCGTATACGATATAATACGGGTAAGCGTGATACCTGTATAGAATGAACGCAAAGAAACCAAAACACCCATGGGCAAGAGACCAAGTCCTCTTGCAAAAAGATAAGTCAATACTGATGAAGCTACCTGATCATTGCGTATGATTGCCGGCAAGAGATAAGGAATAAACAGAAAAAGCAATGCCAGCATGATTAAAGTAATAGCCATCATTACGAGAAAACCATTGTCAAACACGCTTCCAATTGCCTGCTTTCTTCCCTCACCGGCATTTCTGGCAATCAGAATCTGTGATCCTATTCCGATGCCAGTAGATATCATTACCATAAGAAAATAAAACACTCCGCCCAGAGCTGATGCAGCCAGCTCAATTTCACCTACTCTGGAAACAAAAGCCACATCCGTAAAATTGATAACAGTATTGGCCATACTGCTCAACATGATAGGCCATGATATTTTCCAAATCTGACTATATGAAACTTCAATTTTCATTCGTGCAGTCAGGATTTCAGTCGTAACGGATCAAATTAATTTTCATCGGGAGCGTATACCATTTTATAATGCGGAATATTGGCCTCATAAAACAGTTCTCCTTCCGGCTTAAATCCTGCCCTGGCATATACGTTCATGGCAGGCACCTGCGCATGCAAATAAATTTTCTTTTGGAAAGGAATTACATCTGCCAACACCTGATTTACCAATGCTGAACCATAACCTTTGTTTCTGAAAGCCGGCAGGATCGCAAAACGTTCCAGCTTTATACCAGAATCGGTAAAGCGCCAGCGGGCTGTACCCGCCGGCGCCTTTCCCACCAACAGCATATAATGCATGCTTTCATCCTCGTGTGAATCGTACTCCTCTTCCCTTGAGACGTGCTGTTCGTCTACAAAAACCTGGAAGCGAATATCAAAAACAATCGAGGCTTTTTCCTTATCACTGGTTTTAAATGAAATAATCTCTGTCATGGCAAATCATTTGAATTGACTGCCAAAATAGGAAGATTATCTCAGAATGCCACCACTACCTTTTGTATCCAGGCCCTTCCGGATACATCCATCACCCGTAACAGATAGCTGCCAGGCAAGACATCCTGTCCGATAGTAAACACTGACCGGGCACCTTCAGCACCATTCGACTGAAGAGAAGCCACTTCTTTACCTGATAAATCAAACAAAGATGCTACATAGGCCATGTCGTTATCCGGTAATTGAACAGATACAAAGCCTGCTTGTATCGGATTCGGGAATACCTGCATCGAAGTCTTGTTGAAAGTAATGGCAACTACATGTGTCATTTCCTGATGGCCATCCATGTCCACCTGACGTAAGCGATAGTAGTTTGTACCATGAACCGGCTGATGGTCTGTGAATTCGTATTGGACCAATTCCGTTGAAAATCCAGCTGCTTTTACTACACCAATAGGCTCGAATGCTGCACCATCTGTACTGCGCTGGATTTCGAAATAATCACTGTTCTCTTCACTGGAAGTAGACCAGTTCAGTAAAGCCGTGTTCTCAGCTGACTTTCCATCGAAGTTCACAAATTTAACCGGCAGCGGGTTACTTCCTCCGGGGTTATTGGCCAATGTAAAATAAGTATTGAATCCGGAGAAATTGGAAGATGTAATACTGCCGGTACCTGCCGCAGTACCAGTTCCACCAAGATCCAGCCATGCAGCAGAACCATTATCTCTGGCCACACGAAGATTTGCAGGATCTGTCACATAATCATCTGCACCATAGGAAAGCGTCACGCGGGCGTTCGAAAGATTAGCTACACTGGTACGTGTAATGGTATAGTAACGAATATCAGAAACCCAATCAATAGTTGGAGGGAGAGCATATGACATCGCTCTTGCAGAAATATTATAAACTTCAGAAGTATAGGTAACTGATGCCGACGTGCTGTGCTGAACCGCCAGAATAATCGGGCGATAGACACCATTCTTTCCAACCGGAAAATTTATTGTTTGGGCACTTGTACTGGCCACCAGTTGTTGCATCGGACCATCTACATAAGATACAGACGAACCAATGTTTGCAGCAGCACCGGCCAGGCATACAATCGTGTTGGTAGATGTAGAGGTCATTACTCCATTTGTCATCATCAATGTATTGCTGACATTGACTGTTCTGTTCAGCCTGACACCTGAACTGTTATTTACGGTCAGATTATAAAATGTCGTTGTTACTGATCCATCGATTCGCTGGCCTGCCGTTCCGATCAGAGAAACAGTGCCTGACCGTGGAGTAAAGGTCCCTGCATTATAGAAAGCTCTGATACCATCATAGGTGCCTGTCAGGTCCATGTTTCTTGTATCACCGGTTGTGCCGGATGCTGCACGCATATCAAGTGTTTTATTGAACTCAATATACATACTTTTAAAACTGCAATCGCCGGTCGCATTGGCTACTGGTGCCAGTGTAATTGCACGCGCCACCAGACCTGAAATTCTGGTGTCCGGCATTGGATTTACCGAATAAGGCTGGAAAGTAAATACCGCACCGTTAGATGTGCTAGAATTTCCAAAATACAAGGTACCACCAGTGCAGGTAACCACTCCTGTTGTACCACAGAAGTCGAAATCAGCAACAGTCACACCGGTTGTATTCGGTTTTTGCAGCGTGATGGACCCACTGCTCATCGTAAAACGGCTGCTGGCATTATTACTGATTTGAAATACTTCTGCAGAACATCCGTTAGACCCGGTATTCAACAATGTAGTTCCACCGGACTGACTAAAACGGAATGGATCCGCACTATGTCCGATTCGGTAAGTAATACCACCATAAACATTCAGGCTACCGGAAGAAACCGTTACGCCGGGAATCGTTGCTCCGTTTTGATCATATCGTAATCCTTGCAATCCGGTAGAGGCGCCTATGCGCATCGTTCCTCCGCTAACATTCAGCTGACCTTGCAGGTATACGTAATCATTGTTTGGAGACAGGTGCAGGATACCTGCCATGGCTTCAAATATGGCGTCGGGTCCTACAGTAAGATTCCCGCCTGAAGGATTCACATTATAGGTTCCCGCATTATTGTGCGCATAAGTACCATAAGTAACTACCAGGTTACGTACGGCGGTTTCAAATGCGCTGGCTGTAACCTCCAGCCGGTATGAAGTCAATGTTGACTTATATAATGTCACGGTATTCAAATCCCACGAGCCCGTACCTGAAACAACGGAATTCACCCTTGAATTAAAGGTGATATTCACATAGTCGTTGGCATCGTAGTAAACGTCAACCGTACCATTGTTAACAAAGTTGCCACTTATGTAACAGTTATGCATCCTTGAAGAATTGGCTGCATAACCGAAAGTAGCCCCGGCGTTAACCGTAAGGTCTCCTGCGATTACCATCAGGAAGGTTAAATAATTGGAATACATCAGAGAACCTGATGTTCCCTGACCTACTGTTATACTGGCGGTAACAGCGTTTACATTCATTGTGATGTCGTGACCATCACCGATATAAACTACGTCACCTCGTTGGGGGTAGGTTCCCGCGTTCGTTATGTTCCCGTACGTTACCGTTGACCAGGTGCTGGGGACACTCCAAAGGCCGCTCTGTCTCGAATAATACGTTCTGCCGAAACTACTGCTGAATGAGGTCAGCAGTAATAAAGCAATGAACCATTTTTTTCGAAGCGGCATGATGTAAGTACACATGCGCTGCATTATTAGGCTATATTGTTGGTGTAACAAATATGCATGCACCTCAGGCCACAAATTGTGCACTTTGATTATATAGCTTGCAAATGTCAGATACTGCCTATCCTTACCCTTTTTCGCCTCTGATTTTAACGATTCTCCCATATTATCCCTCCTTTTTCCGGGTAATCAACTTCCGGGTTTAGCTTAATTTAATTACCCCACCTTACTATATGTTTTAACATTTCCAATAATCTTACATTCTACTACCCCTTAAAAATCGAGTTTGCAAGTGGCTGCTTTGCCTTTTTTATCTGATAAACGCATCAAAGCAGCAGTTCCGGATGGTACCGATGCCGGTTTGAACGTATACACTCCATCCTGGCTATCAAAAGATGTCGAATACAATAACTTCCCTTGAGCATCTACGATTTCAACCTGCACTTCTTCGTCCCAATTTCCTTTTGTATCAATCGATATTGCAGCATTATTGACAGGATTCGGATATACCATAAGTCCGTCATGAGCCTGGATTGGATTTACCACACGAATACCGGAAAAACTGAATTGAGCATCTATGTCTACCTGACGTATCCTGTAATAAAGTGTACCATCCCGGGGTGCAAGGTCGGCGAAACTATACTTTTGTACATCCAATGAATTCCCAGCAGCCTGTAAACGGCCTATTGCTGTAAATTCATGTCCGTTTGTACTTCTTTCAACTTCAAAATAATCGGTGTTTTTTTCTGATGCAGTAGCCCAATCCAGCAACACAATTGATTCTTCACGATTGGCCGTAAACGACAACCACGAAACAGGAAGCGGGTTTCCTCCTCCGTTTGCATTACCCAGGGCAAATTTCTGTGTCATTGTTGAAAAGGCAGCTGAAGTAATGGATCCTGATCCTGAGCCGGATCCGGTTCCACCCAGATCGGTCCATGACGAGGCTCCGTCAAATTGCAGCAGACGGAGATTTGATGGGTCTGTTACCCCATCATCCGAGTCGTAGCTCATGTTTACAGTTGCAGAAACAAGGTTTGAAGCGCCACTGCGATCTACCTGTAGATAACGAACAGCTGAAACCCTGTCTATCGTACCCGGCAATGAATAATTCAGGTCCCTTGGATTTGCAGCAATAACTTCAACCTGATAATCAACAGAAGATGATGTTGAATGAGAGACATTGATGGTGACTGGCCGGTATGCCCCGTTTTTCCCAACCGGAAAAGTTAATGCTGATGCACCAGATGATGCGAGGCGCATATTTAACGGGCCATCAATATAGGAAGCGACACTGGCTCCGGTAATATCTCCGGTTTCAGATACAGTGAGTAGTGCAGACGATGAAGAATAAATAACACCATCAGTAAGATTCAATGTTCCATCAACGGTAACATTCATACCAAGTGAAAATCCGCTTGCATTATTAACCGTAAGATCATTTACAGACATGGTGCCATTTCCACTGATTTGTTGTCCTTCCCCTCCCTGAAGGTTTAACACACCGGAACGTCCTTCAAATAGTCCATCACAAAGTATGGAGTTCATTCCATCAAAATTTCCGGTGAGCGTTAATGAACGGCTGTCGCCGGTAGTTCCGGAAACAGAACGCACATCAAATGTTTTATCCGGATCAATATGTATGCTGATTGCCTTTATATCTGCTGTATTGGATGCTGAAGGATGCAGTGAAATATTATACCCTGAAAGACCTGAAATATAAATGTTCGGCCACGTCATATTTGTAACCGGTGTAAAGCTGAATGTGGCACCGTCGGCAGTATTGTCATTCCCAAATTGAATCACACCGCTGGTAACCGAAACCGTCCCATTGGTTCCGCATAACATCGCATCTGCAACGCTTGTTCCTGTAGTGTTGGGACTTACAAGCACAATCGTTCCATCCGTGATAGTGCAACTGCTTCCTGACACATCGTTGATATTAAATACCGGACCGGCTGTACCTGTTGAACCACAATTCAGCAAAACAGTTCCTCCGCTGATTGAAAATACAAGTGGCGATGTGCCTGCACCGGATTTATAGGTGAGCCCGCCATAGATATCAAGCTCTCCTGACTGAACATCCAATCGGGGATTGAAGGACCCGGGCTTCTCGTATTTCAAGCCTCCGGTCCCGGAATTATCACCGATGCGCAGAGTACCTCCTGTCAAGGTTATAGTTCCGTTCAGAATACAATCTGAAGCAGAGGGCGAAAGATGCAGAATGCCATTACTTACTTTTATCACACCATCTGCAGGAATTGTGAAGTTGGAAGAAGAGCCATTGTTGACATTAAATGTTGATGAATTATTGTGATAATAGGTACCGTATGTAAGAACAAAATCCCTGATTCCAGATTCAAACGTTGTGCTTTGTACATCTACCGAAAACGTGGTTGATGTCAGCTTTTGAATTGTAACCGTATTCAGATCATAAGTACCGTTACCGCTAACCACTGAGTTCGCTGCTCTGTAAAATGTAAGATTCACGACATCATTGGCATCTGCATACAAGTCCAATGTACCTGAATTTGACAAGTTATTTCCGACAGAAAGAGTATGCGTCCGGCTGCTGTTACCAGTATAGCGCATCGTTGCACCCGCGGCAATGGTTAAATTATTGATAACAACGAGGGAATAATTTCCGGCTTCTGCATACTCCAGCACACCTGAGGTCCCTTGCCCTACAAAGGCGTAACTGGTGGTGCATGCAGCATTTATTACTATGGTATATCCATCGCCTATATATGCGTAGTCTCCAGATTTTGGATACGTACCACTGTTGGTGCTGTTTCCATATGTCACCGTCGACCAGGAAGTATTGTCGGTCCAATTACCGCCACTGGTCCTGCTATAATAGGTGGTTGCCTTTACATTTAATGATGTCAGTAAGACGATCACTAAATAATTGATGAGTTTTTTAAACATGATGGGGCATATTTATTACCCACCTCAAAACCACAAAGCATTCCAATGTAGTAAAATGTTTAGCTAAAAAAGCTTCCTGCCTTACCGCTGATTCAAAATGAGATTCTTACTTGGTATTTTTTAATAATTTGAATATCAAGTATTTAATAGAAACACAATGGTGTTTGAAAACTAAATTCTTACAAAGTCGACAATCGGTCGAGAACGAGTTGAATCAAACGATGCATTGCACCTTCGGCATCTTTTGAATATTGTTGGGCAATGCGGTTGGCAACGATCACATTTACGGAACAACAATGGTGTCCCAGTAATTTTGCCAGTCCATACATAGCCCCTGTTTCCATTTCAAAATTGGTAATCCGGTGCGCCCCATATCTGAATGTATGAAGTTTCTCAATCATATCAATTCTGGAAGGTTCCAGTCGCAATTGCCGCATCTGTGGGGCGTAGAAGCCTGAACATGAGGCGGTAATTCCAGAATGCATTCCTTCAGAAAGCAAAGTCTGAAGAGATTGACTTGCGGCAGCAATGTATGATTGGGGCAAAATACCATGGTTCGGATAATGATTTCTAAAAGCCTGAACGATGGAATTTTCATCTTCCGAATTCACGAGTTTGTAAAAATTAAGTAAACCATCCAGGCCTAAACCGTATGTAGAGCATACAAATTCATCCACCGGAATATCCGCCTGTAGGGACCCGGAGGTACCGATTCGAACAAGATAAAGGCTGGAAAGTTGATCCTTGATCGTCCGCGTTTTGAGGTCGATGTTCACCAAAGCATCCAGCTCATTATAAACAATATCAATATTGTCTGTACCTATCCCTGTGGAAATCACGCTAATGCGTTTACCCTTATAAACACCGGTATGTGTAATAAACTCTCTTTTCTGTTTTTTTACTTCAATATGGTCAAAATAAGCACTCACCATGGCAACACGATCAGGGTCTCCGACGTTAATCACCACAGGTGCAAGTTCATCCGGAAGAAGGTTCAAATGATAAACACTACCATCTTTATTGAGAATCAATTCAGATTCAGGAATTTGTGACATATCTTTGAAAGAAATATTTTTGCTGAACACAAATATAACCGAAACCCGCAAAATGGCCACTGAAAAGCGACATATTATCGTTCCTATTGACTTCAGCGAACAATCGAGAATTGCATTAAGTCAGACCTTCAATCTAGCCCGAATGAGCAATGCAGATATCACTTTGCTGCATGTCATTGATGAAGCCCTGTTCACTTCCTTTTTACATGTCTTCTCATCGAATGAAGCTCAGGAGGATGTTTATCGTGTTGGTGTACAAACCAAACTTAATGAGATTGCAAATGAGTGTAAAGCTAAAACCGGAATTGATGTAAAAATCCGGATTGAGAAAGGCAAAATATATGATGTGGTTTCTTCTGTAGCTGAAGAACTAAATGCTGCATTCATTGTGATGGGCACTTCTGGTGAAACATCATTGAAGAAAAAATTTATCGGCTCCAATGCTGTTCGTGTAATCAGTGACGCTCCCTGTCCTGTTATTACCATCAAAGGCAAAGATCACAGTACCGGATGCAATACCATTGTGCTTCCGCTGGACCTTTCGAAAGAGACCAAGGAAAAAGTGGGTTCATGTATTGAAATCGCACAGTTTTTCAAATCAACGGTCAAAGTCATGACCGTAATGACGAATCATGACGAGTTCTTCGTTAAGAAGCTGGAGCGTCAGATGGAGCAGGTTGTTGAATTCATTGCAAGTCATGGAATCAACTGCACCGGCGAATTCCACAGCAATAAAGATATTTCTGATGGTGTCCTTGAATATTCCAGAAAGGTGAATGCTGACTTAATCATCATCATGACTCAGAAGGAACTCGAGTGGTCACAGTTCATCATCGGAACAGAATCGCAGCAAATCATTAACAATTCAGATATTCCAGTATGCAGTATTCGTCCCACTGAGAAGCGCGACCTTACTGAATACGTACTACAATAGACCGCTAAATTCATCTGCCATGCAAAAAGACCTTAACATTAAACGAATCTTAATTCCTTTTGATTTCTCAGAAACTTCTGCGCTGAGTCTCGATCATGCGATCCATTTCGCAAGAACTGCCAAAGCTGAGTTGTTTCTGCTGCACATTGTGGAATCAGCCACATTCCCGGCATCCATTTCCCATGCTTTCAGTGGATTTGAAAAAAAGGTGGAAGAAGCATCAAACGAGAAGCTTAAAGAGCTGGCAGAAGACCTTTCCAATAAAAATGGAATAAAAGTGCACACCATTACAGAGGTGGGCAAAATTTATAAACGTATTGTACATACTGCCAAGCAGGCACATATTGATCTGATCCTCATGGGTACCCATGGTGCCAGCGGCTCCAGTTATATCATTGGCAGTAATACTACACGTGTCGTGCAGGAATCTCCTTGCCCTGTCATTTCATTTCAAACCAACGCAAAGAAACTTGGATTTGAAAACATTGCACTTCCGATTGACGACAGCGTTGAGTCCAGGCAAAAAGTAAATTATGCACTTGATGTAGCCCGATTATTCAACTCCAAGATAACCGTTATTGGTCTGAATAAAAACGGTAACGAGGATTATCATCGTAAATTCAAGATCAAGATAGAACAGGTAGAAGATTTTCTCACACAGCATGGTGTCAAAAATGAAACTATCTATAAGCAGGGCGATGATCTGGCTAAGAACACTCTCACCGCTGCATCTGAAGTAAATGCTGACCTGCTTGTTATTATGACAGAGCAAGAGCCAAGTATCACGGGACTTCTGATGGGAACGTATGCTACAAAAATTATTAATGGTTCTAAAATACCGGTTATGACCGTTCGGCCAGCTGAAATTGATCCTGATCGGATAACTGTGACCTTTTGAACAAAATTCACGTAGGAAAACTAAGGCTGGCTGTGTTCATAGTCAGCCTTTTTCTTTAATAAACGTTTAGTTTCCGGTCTTCAATTGGTGATTTCATTTCCCCTCGTTACTTTTAAGGCATATTAGGTCATGAGTTTAATTCATCAGGTACTATCACAATACTGGGGATATTCCCGATTCCGGCCATTGCAGGAAGAGATAGTACGTTCAGTGATGGATGGAAATGATACACTTGCCTTACTGCCAACAGGTGGCGGCAAATCGCTATGCTTTCAGGTTCCTGCCATGGCCATGCCTGGCATCTGCATTGTGATCAGCCCGCTTATCGCATTGATGAAAGATCAGGAAGAACAACTCCGTGAAAAAGGAATACGCGCTGTAGCGATTGTCAGTGGCATGAAGAAAAGTGAGATTGAAGTTGCCCTCAACAATTGTGTCCACGGCAACTATAAATTTCTATATGTTTCACCGGAAAGACTTTTATCACCCGTTTTCCAGGAATACCTTCGGGAAATGCCTGTCAATATGATTGCTGTTGACGAAGCACATTGCATCAGTCAGTGGGGTTACGATTTTCGCCCCCCCTATCTGAAAATCGCTGAAATCAGAGAGCAGTTCCCTAAAATTCCGATACTTGCTCTTACAGCATCTGCCACCCCGGAAGTGAGAGACGACATTATGACACGTCTGTCGTTTAAAACGCCCCGGGTCTTTACCAAAAGTTTTGCTCGGACCAATCTCTCCTATATCATCAGAAAAACCGAAGATAAACCCGGTCACCTGTTAAAGATTCTCAACAGTATTCCAGGCACATCGATTGTTTATGTCCGAAACAGAAGGAAGACTCAGGAGATAGCACATATGCTGCGTCAATACAAAATCAGTGCAGACTATTATCATGCCGGCTTAGATCATCAATCCCGGTATGAGCGACAGGATAACTGGATGAAAAACAAAACACGGGTCATCGTTGCCACCAATGCCTTTGGCATGGGCATCAACAAACCTGATGTTCGATCTGTAATACATCTGGATTTGCCTGACGATCTGGAAAGCTATTATCAGGAAGCAGGACGCGGAGGCCGGGATGAAAAAAACGCATATGCTGTTGTGCTCTATGATGATGCCGATCTTTCAGAACTGGAAAACCGTTACCAGCTCAATTTCCCTACCCGTGAAAATATCAGGAAAGTATACCATGCACTTTGCAATTATCTCCAGGTACCTACTGGCAGCGGACAAGGCATTACCTATGATTTTGAATTGATCCCTTTCAGTCAGCAATATAAACTTGAACCTGTAGGTTCACTCAACTGTCTGCGGGTTCTGGAAATGGCAGGAATCCTGACACTGGGTGAAGGTATTTTTCTTCCATCCAGAATACGAGTCCCGATGAAACATATGGAGCTCTACAAATTTCAGGTAGAACATCCGGTTTACGACCCGCTGATTAAAACACTGCTACGATCCTATGCAGGTTTATTTGAAGATTATGTACGTTTCAGCGAAACAGAGGTTGCCCGCAGGATGAGCCGTGATGTTTCAGATGTAAAAAAACAACTGGAATCACTTCAAAAACTAAACGTTGTTGATTACATTCCTGCCAGCGACAAACCCAATATTACATTTCTTTCAGAGCGATTGCCTGACAAAGACCTTTACATTTCCAGGGAAATTCTGGAAGACAGAAAAGTACGGTATAAAATCAGGTCGGACGCCTTCAGAAATTTTCTTACCCATCCGCACCAGTGCAGAAGTATGATGCTCCTCTCCTATTTTGGCGAAAGTAATCTAAGCCGATGCGGGACCTGTGATTATTGCCGGGAACGAAACAAGGTTGAACTTAATGATCTTGAAATCGAAGACCTGCTGGTTCGATTGCGTAAATTACTAAAAGACGAGCCGCTCCCTCCTGCTGAAATCCCCAGCCGTTTTAAAGGCATTGCTGAAGATAAACTACAATCAGCTATTCGCTGGCTTCTCGACAACGGAGAACTTGATACTGATATCACAGGACGGATCATTGCCCCGGAAAGCGAATGAAACTACCTCAGCGATTCTATCTTCAGAAGGATGTTGTGCAGGTAGCCCGTCAATTGCTCGGGAAGATCCTCTGCACCAATTCAGATGGAATATTTTGCTCCGGTATTATCACCGAAACCGAAGCTTATAATGGTATTGTTGATAAAGCTTCACATGCCTTCGGCGGCAGAAGAACGAAAAGAACAGAGATTATGTATGCAGAAGGAGGCATTGCCTATGTTTACCTGATCTATGGCATCCATTCATTATTCAATGTTGTAACGAACAACCGTGATATTCCGCATGCAGTGCTGGTTAGAGCTATCCGTCCACTTGAAGGTATAGATATTATGGAGCAACGAAGAGGAATGAAAGCTGATCATCGGGGATTCACCAGTGGCCCCGGCAGTTTATCACAAGCATTAGGCATTCATTATTCGCACACCGGAAAAAGTCTATCAGGTGATGAAATATGGATTGAAGACCGGAAAATTAACATTCCTGAACATCAAATCACTGCGGGACCAAGAATCGGAGTTGCTTATGCAGGTGAAGACGCTATGCTTCCCTACCGTTTTCTCATCAATACACCGGTCGATACTAGGTTGAAATAGTTATTTTTGTTCAAAACAAACTCATGGAGATCTTCCACATTGGCTTTCTGAGTATCCGTCTGCTTGACATCCTCGATATCCTGATCGTGGGTTTCCTGCTGTTCAAGGTATACCAACTGCTGAAGGGAGGTGCTGCCATGAACATTTTCATTGGGATCATAGCCATTTACGTTTTGTGGTGGCTTTTTGTAAAAATCCTCGACATGCAGTTGCTTGGAGCCTTACTGGGACAGTTCATGAGCGTGGGCGTATTAGCTCTGATTATTGTTTTTCAGCAGGAGGTACGGAGATTTCTTCTGCTTCTGGGATCGAACAGCTTTACCGGGAAAGACAGTATAACCCGAAAGATTCTTCCATGGAACTGGAAAACACCCCGCATTACTCCACCTAATATAGCCCCTATTGTTAAGGCCTGTTCATCAATGTCGAAGAACAAAACCGGTGCAATCATTGTTCTTGCCCGTTCAAGTGATCTCAAGTTCTATGAGAGCACAGGAGATCTGATGGATGCAGAAGTTTCCAAAAGGTTACTGGAAAGCATTTTCTTTAAAAACAGTCCGCTACATGATGGTGCGGTGATCATCGAAAACAATAAAATCAAGGCGGCACGTTGTGTACTCCCGGTTACAGAAAACACCGACTTACCTGCCCATTATGGTATGCGTCATCGGGCAGCTCTTGGAATAACAGAGCAAAGTGATGCAATTTCAATCATTGTTTCCGAGGAAACCGGTACTATTTCCATGGCGGTTGATGGAGAAATCAATTACAATCTGACCTCAGAAGAACTGGAGCGCTTACTTTCGAAAGAAATGTAAATTAATGTGCTTTCAGCGTTTCCGCCTTTGAAAGATACTGATTTGCCAGGGCTTCATTTCCCAGATTCCTATAAGTAATCCCAAGGAAGTAGTACGCCTGTTTGAACTGCGGATCAACAGCAATAGCTTTTTCAAAATAACGGATAGCCAGATCATATTTCTGTAAAGCGCCATAGCAACTGCCTATATTCATCAGAGCATCCGGATAATCGCTCTTATACCGGATTGCTTCGAGATAAAGTCTTAAAGCTTCATTAAAATTATTCATAGAAAAATATACAGATCCCAGGTTGTTCAATGTAACCGGGTCAATATTATTATACTTGAGGGCCTGTGTATAGGCCGCCAGCGCATCCTGCAATTTCTGCTGACGGTAATACGATACACCCAATTGTGTCCAGGCGTCAGAGAACGGCGGATATAATTCCACTGCTTTTCTCAGATGCATTACACCAGCTGCTGTAGCACTGTCGCGTGAAGATTCAGGAAAGGAAGCAATACTCTCCGGTTTATTTAACCATAAACCTTCATAATAGTGCACACGGGCACTGTTTGGGGCAGAAGTAAGGCCGCTTTTATATAATGTTCCATTGTCCTTCCATACCGGATTTCTGGCCATTGACAATCCGGAAAATACAAGCACGATTCCTCCGGCTACTGCCATTACAGGAACAGGAATTCTGGCCATTTCCTGATCGGCCTTTCCAATAAATCGCAGCAAAGCAACTGCAACAAATAATGCAAAAGCAAAAGACGGTGCATATAATAACCGCTCTCCGTAATGTGTTCCGATCATTACGAAAATATTGGATGACACACTTACCAGCACAAAGAAGGCGAGAATGGACAATCCCAACAAATCTTTTTTACGGATTAATGAAACCGACCATACAAGCATCGAAAGATAGAGAATGGCAGAAATAATAAAAACAGGAGAAGAAACGGGTTCAGGTTTCATCTGAGGGTAACTCATGTCGAAGCTCAACCCGGTTGGCACAAGCAGTTTATATCCGTAATAACCCAACATAGCGACTGCTCCTGCAAGCCTGTCCAAAGGTTGTTTGGCTGCAACCAGCATGTTATCAGAAACAGAAACTGCTCCCGGTTTGAAAAGAGGATTTGAAAACAATATGGAATGACGAATGAACAAAAACAAAATTACCGGAACAAGCATGATCGCTGCTGAGCGTATCCATTTTGACTTATCAGCATCGGTAAAACACCATGCGAATAAAGGATACAGTGCAAGAAATGTCACAGAACTCTCCTTGCTTAACAGTGCAAAGAACAGTGAAATGATGGCACCGGTTAATAAAAGGAACTTCCCATTTTGCAGATGCAACAAAAACAAGTGAAGGCTGACGATACCCAGTAAGAAGCCAATTATTTCATCCAGACTTTTAATATTGGCTACTACTTCTGTATGGATGGGATGAACAGCAAAAATACAGGCTGCAATTAGAGCTACGCCTTTATTACCCGGCAACCAATACGCCAGAAACCTGAAAATAAAATAACAGGTAAATGCAAACAACAGCACATTCAGCCAATGTCCCGGTGTGGCATTATCAGGCCATAAATCCCAAAAAACAGCATAGATTGCTTTGGGTAATGGTCTGTATAAATCATCAGCTATAAACAGATATCCGTATCGATAGGAAGTTCTGAAAATTTCACCAATAGCTGCTATCCCCCGCTTTGTACTGGTATTTTCAAGGATTGCAGCATAATCATCCAGCGCAAAGGAATGTCCAAGTGTATTCATGTAGACTAAAAAACCCAGCAATGCCGGGAGAAATGCCCACCAGGCTGGAAACGGAGCAGAAGAAACACTCTTTGAAGGCTGTGTTTTTGCCTGAGCCTGAGCAGCGGCAAATTTCTCGCGTTTGGTTAATTTTCCGGATGCCATGATATACTTTACTTTGAGGAGAGCGTAGAATCGGCCACTTGTCCATTTTGAAGTTTCTGTATCAACTGATCTGGCGACAAATCAAGATTCTCGATCAGGTGATGTGCATCATCCGCAAATTCATGTCCGGGATATGCTGCCAAAAACTCCTGATAGCATTTTCTCGCAGATGCAGTATCGCCCAGTTGCGAATCATAAATAAAACCACGGAGAAACAGGGCATCTCCAAGGTGCCTGAAACCCTTATACCGCTGAATATATCCAAACAGATCTATCGCCTGCTGATAGCGCCCGGTTTTCATACACAGATCTCCTGCCTTAAACATATATACCGGTGAAAGCGTATCATCCTTATACTGATCGGAGTAATTCAGATACAGCTTGATCAGACTATCAGCTCTGTCAAAGGAGGGCTGAGCGTCAGCTGACATGCTCATTTCCTTTTCGGCAGCTTCGATGTCTTTTTGAAGTTTTTCCTGCGGCCGTACACAACCCGCCAAAACCGTTAAGACGATCAATATCCAGAATTTGTCAGTAACCCGTAGTTTCATAAGCTGTTTTCAGAGGGAATTTACTTGAATGGTGATCCGGGCTCCTTAGCCATATGGTTATACACTACCTTGTCCATCAGACCCGGAAAGAATTTATTCAACAATACAGTCAGTTTTCCATTGATAGTCATTACAAGATCGCGCTTACGATGTATAACGGCAGTGAATATACGATCTGCAACTTCTTCTGCGGTCATCATCTTTGCTTCTTCCCGCGGACTTTCACCCTGACTCGATCCATCTGCAGAAAGGGCTGTATTCCGGATATCCGAGGCTGTAAAACCAGGACAGGCAACCAATACATGCAGGTCATTTTTGAGGTTCTCCGTACGCAACGTTTCCATAAAGCCCTCCATCGCAAACTTTGAAGCTGAATATCCGGTTCGACCCGGCAAGCCTTTTTTTCCCGCAATAGAAGAAATTCCCACCACCGAACCTTTTACCCTGAGGAGATACGGCAGAGCGTACTTCGTACAATATACCGTTCCCCAGAAATTGGTGTCCATCAGCTTTCTGATGACCCCGAGATCCAGCTCTGCAAAAAGCGCACGCATGGAAATTCCTGCATTGTTAATCAACACATCCACTCCTCCAAAAGTCTTTACTGCAGCCTCAATGAGATTCCGGCAATCTTCCTCCCTGCTTACATCTCCGGTAACAACCAAAGCACGTCCTTGAAGCTGTCTGATTTCATCCATGGCATTTTCCAGTTTATCCAGCCTTCGGCCACTCAAAACGATATTATATCCGGCTCTGGCAAATCGAAGGGCCAGGGCTTTTCCGATACCAGTACCGGCTCCTGTAATAATGACTGTTTTCTGCTGCACATCGCAAATCTAAAGAATCGCTTCAAACTCCTGCAATGAACGGCCCGATCATCCGCGAAACGATTAGATTTGTAGCTCGAATTCCACCACCATGAAAATCGAAGTTGTCAAAACTCCTGCCCAGGTCAAACTCTTTCATAAGGTCACCGACATCATCTACAAAGACGACCCGCATTGGGTTCCTTATCTGTTTAACGATGTAGAAGCCGTATTTGACCCTAAGAAAAACAAACTTTTCAGCGAGGGAGGCGAAGCTGAGCGCTGGCTGTTCTATGATGATGCCGGTAACCTGATCGGACGAATCGCTGTTTTTGTGAATCCGAAAACTGTAAATGTGAGCAGCTTCAAAACAGGCGGACTCGGCTTTTTTGAGTGTATCAATGATACGAAATCGGCCCATTTCCTTTTTGATAAAGCTGTAGAATGGCTCAAACAGCGCGGTATGGAAGCTGTAGATGGACCCATCAACTTCGGCGATCGTGACCGCTTTTGGGGCTGCCAGATTACCAATTTCGATGAGCACGCGATCTATCCGATGAGCTACAATCCACCTTACTACCAGCAACTTTTCGAAAGCTACGGTTTCGGGGTTTACTTTGAGCAATACATGTACTGGCGGAATATGACCGATGAAGCGCAACCGATTTTCTTCCGTAAATACAATCAGCTCAAAGGTGACCCTGACTTCCAGGTCAGAAATGTCAGAGACTTGTCAATCAAGCAATTAGCAGAAAACTTCAGAGTCGTTTATAATTCCGCCTGGGGAGGTCATGAACATTTTAAAGAACTCAGCTATGATGCTGCACAGAAGATTTTTAAAACGATGAAACCGGCAATTGATAAAGATATCATCATTTTCTGCTACTACAAAGGCCAACCAATTGGTTTTTATATGAATATGCCAGAGCTCAATCAGATTTTCAAATACGTGAATGGTAAGCTGGACCTGATCGGCAAATTGAAATTCCTCTATCATAAATGGAAAAAAACACCTACCAGAATGACGGGTATGCTGTTTGGAATTGTAAAAGAATGGCAGGGAAAAGGCATTGAAGCAGCAATGATTGTACACGCTTCACACACCTTGCGTCCGATGGGAGTTTACAAGGACACCGTTCTTACCTGGGTTGGTGATTTTAACCCGAAAATGCTGAAAATGGTGTCAAATCTAAGCCCAACCTTGTGGAGAAAACACTATACCTATCGCTTCCAGTTCGACCGCAGCTTGCCATTTGAGCGTTGCCCAATGATGGATTAGACTTTCAAGCCATTAATTAGCAATTAATTAACTTGTGTGTAAAAAATAAGCCAAAAATATTTGGAAGGGTGAAAATCAAGTGACTATTTTTGCACCCGCTTTAATCCAAAGGGGTAACCCCACGAAAAAAGCTGATTCCGTAGCTCAGTTGGTAGAGCAATACACTTTTAATGTATGGGTCCTGGGTTCGAGTCCCAGCGGGATCACAGATAAATGAAAAGCAAGGCCTTCGCAAGAAGGCCTTTTTGTTTTTCTAAAAAACAACTCAAGCTTGCTTGAAAGTTGTTTTTTAGAAAAACAAAAAGAGACTCCGCAGGAGGCTAGCTTTTGATTTTCACGATGGATGAGCTGGGACCGACAGAGCGAAGCGAGGTCATTCCCGGCGGGACTTTCAATAAGCTTGCTTGAAAGTTGTTTAGTATTAAAACAAAAACAACCTCCGCAGGAGGCTTGGTTTTCATTTTCAAGCTGGATGAGCTGGGACCGACCGAGCGAAGTGAGGTCATTCCCAGCAAGACACTAATTCGATAATCAGAAATTCATTTTCAAGATAGATGAGCCAGGACCGACCGGGCGAAGCGAGGTCATTCCCAGCAGGACACTAATCCGATAATCAGAAATTCATTTTCATGATAGATGAGCTGGGACCGACCGAGCGAAGCGAGGTCATTCCCGGCAGGACATTCAATAAGCTTGCTTGAAAGTTGTTTTTTAGAAAAACAAAAAGAGACTCCGCAGGAGGCTAGCTTTTGATTTTCACGATGGATGAGCCGGGACCGACCGAGAGAAGCGAGGTCATTCCAAGCGGGACTTTCAATAAGCTTGCTTGAAAGTTGTTTTTTAGGCAAACAAAAAGAGACTCCGCAGGAGGCTAGCTTTTGATTTTCACGATGGATGAGCTGGGACCGACAGAGCGAAGCGAGGTCATTCCCGGCTGGACTTTCAATAAGCTTGCTTGAAAGTTGTTTTTTTAGAAAAACAAAAAGAGACTCCGCAGGAGGCTAGCTTTTGATTTTCACGATGGATGAGCTGGGACCGACAGAGCGAAGCGAGGTCATTCAAGGTAGGATCATTTCAATCAGAAGCCCAAAGGGTCTTGCTATTTTGATAAGCAAAGTTGTAGCAGCCGGTTCTGACCTGGCGAAGAAAAGTCATCAAAATCATATAATAAAAAAGGCTCCTTTCGGAGCCCTTTCCATCTAACCCTAACCGAAAAATTTACTTTTACTTCCATCCTCCTCCGAGAGCTTTATAGAGCTGCACCGAAGTGATGAATTGCATCTTCTTTGTTTCCACTTGTTCCAGCTGCGACGCTAATGCTTCCTGTTGTGCAATGAGTACTTCAAGATAATCAGCACGGGCTGCATTGAACAGATCTTTTGAAATATCCACTGCTTTCAATCGTGTAGCAACTTCCTGTGACTTCTTATCGTAGACGATCTGAAGATTCTGCATCCGATTCATCTCCGTGGCCACTTCAGCATAAGCCTTGAGGACAGATTTCTGATATTCATACATCGCCTGTAGCTGCTCCGCTTTCGCTGCATTGAACTCTGCCTTAATAGCCGATCGGTTGACGAGTGGAGCCACCAGATCTCCGGCAAGATTATAGATCACCGACTCAGGCGTATCAAAAAGATAAGATGTCTTAAAGGCACGATAGCCAATGCCGGCACGAATTTCAAAGGAAGGAAGAAACTCGGCTTTCGCTGCGTTGACCTGACATTTCGCTGCTGCCATTTCCATCTCTGCCTGTCGTATATCCGGACGATTATTCAGCAACTGAGAAGGAAGACCGGCCGTTACCTGCAACGGTGTATTGCTGTTAAATGCTGCTGCATTTCGCGGAATCGTTTGGGTATACCTTCCCAACAGATAATTTAACCGGTTTTCGGTTTCCTGAATCTGTTGTTTGATTTCCGCTGCTTTACCTTGCGAATTATACACCTGTGCTTCGAACTGCTTTACGGCTAACTCCGTTACTTTGGAAGCTTCTTTCTGCACTTTTATAACTTCCAGTTCATCTTCCGACAGCTTGATGTTTTTCTTCACAATATCGAGCTGTTGATCGAGTGCCAGCAATTCGTAGTACGTATCGGCTACTTCCGCCACCAGATTGGTCATAACAAAATTGCGCCCTTCCACAGTACCAAGATATTTCGCATAGGCAGCTTTCGAATAATTTCTCAACTTGCCCCATATATCAGCCTCCCATCCGGCCTGAAATCCTCCATAATAGTCATTGATAGGTTCAGGCACTTCCACGCCGGGAGTTATATCCGTTGATGCATTTCCAGCTCCTTCAGCAGTATAACGTGCACTTTTATCGATTCCTGCACCTATACCTGCGGTGACAGCAGGAAAAAGTCTTCCTTTTTGTGCACGAATATGACTGCGCGCTATTTCAATATCCTGTAAAGCTATAAGTGCTTCCGGATTGTTGTTGATGGCCGAATCAATCAATTGAACCAATACCGGATCATTGAAGAAGGTTTTCCACTTTACTTCGGCGCTGCTATTGGTGTCAGCAGAGATCGCATAGTTGGATGGCAAACCCGGATTTACCGGATTCTCTACAACAGAAGGTAATTTGCAGGAACTCACTGTCAGCATCACCGGTATGATCCATCGTAATTTATTTCGTTGGGTGTTCATATGCTCAGATTTCTTCTGTTAAGGGATTTTCTTCTTCGTCGTGGATAAACTGATAGTTTTCAGATTTGCGTGCAAAAATGTAATAGAGTCCGGGGATGAGAATCACACCGAAGATGGTTCCGATCAGCATCCCTCCTGCCGCAGCTGCGCCAATGGTCCTGTTACCGATAGCACCGGGACCTGAAGCAACAACCAGGGGAATCAAACCGGCAATAAACGCGAAGGAAGTCATCAGAATCGGACGCAGTCGCACTGCAGCACCTTGAATGGCCGCATCTACAACATTTGCTCCTGCACGATGTCGTTGCACGGCAAACTCTACAATCAACACTGCATTCTTCGCCAGCAAACCAATCAGCATTACCATTGAAATCTGTGCATAGATGTTGTTTTCGAGTCCCATTACCCACAACAGCATGAATGCACCGGCAATACCGGTCGGCAGTGATAACAGAATCGGGAATGGCAGAATGAAACTCTCATATTGGGCTGCCAGCAACAGATAAACGAATATTAAGCAAATGAGGAAAATGATCACCGCCTGGTTCCCCCGATCTACTTCATCCTTGGAAATACCCGCCCAGTCGATGCCAAAACCGCGGGGAAGTTTTTCCTTCGCAACCTGATTCACAGCTGCAATAGCGTCGCCACTACTGTAGCCCGGTGCGGCCCCACCACTTACTTCAGAGGCATTATACATATTATGCCGGGTGATTTCGGAGAGACCAAAGGTCTTTTCCATAGTCATGAAAGCCGAATAAGGAACCATTTCGCCTTTATCATTCTTGACATAGAGCTTCAGAATATCTTCCGGCTTCGCACGGTACTGAGGCAACACCTGCACCATCACTTTATATTGCCGGTCATATTTAATGAAACTGGTTTCATAGTTACTGCCGATGAGAGTGCTCAGATTTTCCATCGCATTTTCAATACTCACTCCTTTCTGCTGGGCTTTATCATTATCAATATTGATCATGTATTGCGGGAAGCTGGCGCTGTAGAAAGTGAATACAGATGACAGTTCCGGACGCTTGTTGAGTTCGCGGACAAAATCATTGCTAACTGTTTCCATTTTTTTATAATCACCCGATCCTGCTTTATCCAGCAAACGCAACTCGAATCCTCCTGCAGCACCATAACCCGGCACAGCCGGTGGCGGAAAAAATTCAATCTTCGCACCCTTTATCGTCTCTGCTTTTTTCTTAAGCATGGCGATAATCTCATTCACATTATGTTTTCGATCATTCCAATCTTTGAGATTCACAAGACAGGTTCCTGAGTTGGATCCGGTGCCCTCAGAAAGAATCTCAAATCCTGAAAGAGATGAAACCGACTTTACATCCGGAATTTCACTGGCCAGTTTACTCAATTGAAGCGCGGCGGCATCCGTGCGTTCCAGTGTGGAGCCGGGAGGTGTAAGAATGATTGCATAGAACATTCCCTGATCCTCATTTGGAATGAAACCGGAAGGAACTCGTCCATTGATAAACCAGGTAATCACACAGAAACCTGCCAACACCAGAATGGTTACAATTCTACGGGTAAGAATTTTTCCCAAGAGGTTTGTATACCGGCCGGAAAGACGTCCGAACCATGCATTAAAGGCATCCAGGAATCGGTCAACCGGCCCCGTTCTCTTTTTATGATGGTCAGGGCGCTTCAGCAACATGATGCACAATGCCGGCGTTAATGTCAATGCAACCACCCCCGACAAAACAATGGAAGTGGACATTGTCACCGAGAATTGTTTAAAGAAAATACCTACCGGACCCGACATAAATCCGATAGGAATAAATACAGCAGCCATCACCAGTGTAATGGCGATGATCGCCCCACTGATTTCTGATAAGGCCAGTTCAGTTGCTTTTCGTGGACCGAGATTCTTCATCTCCATTTTCGCATGCACCGCTTCCACAACAACGATGGCATTATCGACCACAATCCCGATAGCCAGCACCAAGGCAAATAAGGTGATGAGATTCAATGTTACACCGAAATATTGCATAAAAAAGAAAGTACCGATCAATGAAACAGGCACTGCGATTGCGGGTATCAGCGTAGAGCGCCAGTCGCCGAGGAAGATATACACCACCAGGCTCACAAGGAGAAAAGCTTCTATCAAGGTATGCACTACTTTTTCGATAGAGGCATCCAGAAACTTGGATACATCATAACTGATTTCGTAATCCATTCCCTTGGGAAACGAAGTAGCTTTGATCTCCTCCATCTTCTTCTTCACATTTTCGATAACCGCACTCGCATTACTGCCATACGATTGTTTCACCATAATAGCCGCGGATGTTTTGCCATTGTACTTTGAGTACAAATCATAGTATGAACTGCCAAACTCAATATCAGCCACATCTTTCAACCGAAGTATCTGCCCATCCTCTCCGGCACGCAGAACAATATTACCATACTGCTCCTTCGTTGTATACCGGCCGGGATATTTCAATACATATTCAAACGTTTGTGCTCTTTTACCGGAGCTCTCACCTGTTTTGCCCGGAGATGCTTCCAGACTCTGTTCATCGAGCGATTTCATCACTTCGTCTGCAGAGATATTATACGCCAGCATCCGGTCAGGCTTCAGCCAAATACGCATTGAGTATTCCCTATCACCCAGGATATCCGCAAAACCCACTCCATCTACCCTTTTCAATTCAGAGAGCAAATTGATATCTGCGAAATTGTAAAGGAACTTATCATCCAGCGTAGTATCCTTGCTGAACACATTAATATACATTAACATGTTCGATTCTTCTCTCGTAATTTTAACGCCCTCACGAACTACGATCGGAGGAAGTTTATTTATGACTGCTGCTACACGATTCTGAACGTTTACGGAAGCAATATTCGGATCGGTGCCAATATTGAATACCACCTGAATGGTGGCAGTACCATCGTTACCTGCATCAGAAGCCATATACTTCATGCCGGGCACACCATTGATTGCTCTCTCAAGCGGAATCACACACGCTTTGATCATCAGTTCACCATTCGCACCCGGATACTCCACATTGATATTAACTTTTGGCGGAGAAACAGAGGGAAACTGCGTTACCGGAAGCTGAAAAATAGCCAGTACACCCAGCAAGCTGATGATAATTGATATAACGATCGATAATACCGGTCGTCGAATAAATCTGTTAAACATAATCTGTTCGCTTTCTTTTTTCTATGCTCCTGATTACTTCAATGCCAGTTCAGGTATAACCATCTCCACTTCAACTTTATCATCATCCTTAACATTCTGCACACCTTCAATGAGGAACCTGTCGCCAGGCTGCAAACCAGAATCGATGATATAATAGTCAGGAATCGTTTGCAAAACATTCACAGCCACCGATTGAACAACATTGTTATTTCCGACTTTGAACACGAACACTTTATCCTGCAATTCATAAGTTGACTTCTGAGGTATCAGCATCACATTTTGCAACTTCACGGGAAGCAACACCTTACCGGTTTCACCATGACGAAGGAGAAATTCAGGGTTTGGGAAACGGGCACGCATTGCGATAGTTCCGGTCGTATTGTCAAACTGACCTTCAATCGTCTCAATGACTCCGTTATATTTATGAGGTTTTCCATTCGCCAAAAGGAGTGTTATCTGATTTTTATCTTTTCCAGCCCGTGATTTATAATCAAGATATTCACGCTCAGAAAAATTGAAGTATGCGAATACCTCGCGATTGTTGGAGATGGAGGTTAGTACAGTTCCTCTATCCACAAGCGAACCTTTCTTGTAAATCAGACGGTCAATGGTACCCGAAAATGGAGCCTTTATTTTTGTATAGGTCAAATACAATTCTGCTCTAGCTACTTCGGCCTTAGCTTCCTGAAGCTTTGCTTCTGCCAGCGCAAGTTCATTTTGAGAAACAATGTTCTTTTCTGCCAGCAGCTTTGTGTTTTTCAACTCAATTTCAGCTTCAGCCACACTGGCTTTGGCTTTGTTCAGATCAGCTTGATATTCAGTTGAACGAATTGAAAACAACAATTGACCTTCCGAAACCTGTTGACCCTCGTCCACATTGATTTCGTCTATATATCCATCCACCATCGCCCTGATCTCTACATTCTGGATCGACTGGATCTGGGCAACATAGTCTTTCATTACAGAAGTATCAGCCATTACAGGTGTCGTAGCTCTGAACTTCTGCATTTCTTCTGCCATTTCACTCTTCTGTGAGCATCCGGCAAAACCAATTGCTGCAACAATACAGCAAAGAATCAATAAATTGTTTCTTCTATTCATAATTTTAGTTGGGTACTGTAAACAGGAATCCGAATAATCAATGTATCTATCAGTTCATGACCAGATTACAATGACCGGAAAGTTCCGCGAAGCGGAATTTGCAGCAGCCATACGCTGCCAATGGAAAAATCAAATCTTAAAAACGCAGAGCATCAAATGTTGCCGTGCATCCTTGAAGGGCACCACGAATTTTCTGAAAAGTGCAAATTGATTTAATGCAGGCTGAAATAAATGATAATGATCGATGCAGACTGACACCTGAACCTGATCTTCAGATTCGTCGGTATCAGTATCCTCAATCAGATCAGCCAACGGAATGTTTGACACCATAGTTGATGGTGTAATCATCTTTCCACCTGGAAGTGAATGATGACTGGCAGCAAAAATACTGACCGGTGTGGCGGCACTGGAAACAGCACTGATCAGGCTGAAAGAAATCAGCAGCAGCAGGCAAATCCATATAGACAGTATTTTTTTCATTCGTCCGGCAAAAATAACGTACAGAAATACGCAATGGTTACAGCTTTAACCATATGTTAACGCTCTACACCCTAACTTAATCCAACATTCATACTATAGACTCCGCTTATTCATGTGTGCTTCATCCAATGTATGGTCATGACAATTCTATTGCAAAACCTCGTATGTTCCGTATGCCATCAGAATTGTTCCCACAGAAGTAAAGCCATACATAATAAAATCAAAATTCACATTTTGATGAAACATCAACACCGTCATTACAAATCCAAGAATCAATAATACCCCACCTGCTACCATTAATTGCACACCTTTTGTTTTTCTCTTTTTGTAAACCAACAATTTGATACGACACATTGCTTCCACCAGAAGTTCTTCCTTCATGCCCTCGCGTTGCAGCATACTGTGTATGGTTTTTACCGGGTATCCTTCTTTATGAAGTTGCAATGCACGCATATAATATTGGTCAACTGAATGGTCCATGATGATCAGATTAGGTCGTCTAAATATATAACCATTAAAATCAATTAAAAAAAGTGTACGTTATCTTAAATAAACCAACTTCGAAATATACTACTCGTCTCTCCTGAAACTTTTAATTAATCTTCGAATTTTACAAGAAAATACTTTTCAACCCAGCGTATAGAATTCTGGTTTTTCTATGTCATGAAGGTTCAGAACTCCCACAGAAGTAAGGTTAATTAAAATTCGCTGTGCCCTCCAGCGACTGATATTTACAAGCTTACAATACTCTTTCATGGTAATGCGGGGATGATCCTTCAGATAATCCAGTAACGCCTTCTCCTTACTGGTATATTTAACGAGTACCGGTCGCGAACTATGTTTATGCTTCAGTACTTCCACCATTACCTTACTGGCCAGCAGTGACTGATCTGCCTGCCGGATATACACCCATTTTTTACCTTCTTCGTCGATCGCATAGTATGGTTTTTCGAGTCCTTCAGGAATAATTACCTCCAAAACCGTTTTCCCTTTCATATGCCATTCGTGAATCACCAGTGAAATGGGAGGAAAACAACATTCAGAGGCCGCCTTTTCAAGCATGAATTTCTCCTCTTCGGCTTTTACACCCGCTACAGTTCCATCATCATTAATACCGACTAACAAAGACCCTCCATGATGATTGGCAAACGAAACAATCGTTTTTGCAATTCTGATCACGCTGGAGATTTCCTTTTTGAAATCCAGCATTTCTCCTTCCCCCTGATCTATCAATAGCTGCAGCCGTCTCATCTTTCAACGAAGATCAGAAAAAAAGCCACATCCTATTGAGCTATTACGGTATCATATGAAGCAGAATAGGTTGCAAATAGTCCCCTGCCACCAATGATATTGCTCTTAATGTTGGATGGTACAGCAAAAGGGCTTCCATTACTTCCCAACTGATTCTCCGCGTCCCTCCAAAATTCGTAGGTTGATTTGTCCACAGTACAAAACTTCACAACGATGGTATCTCCCTTCTTATAAAATCCGGCTTCTTCATTCAAATCTTCTTCTGCCGTTGAATTCTGAACAGTGCCGCGGTTGTAGGCAAAGTCAAATCGTTGTCCATTTATAAATTTATCTTCGAATGAAGATCCGAACGGAGCAATAAAATAATCATCCTTGCTTGTCCTTTTTGCAAACCAGCGATAATAGTTTCCAATTGTATCCGGGTCTTTCAAGGTCGCCCAAACATATCCGAGTGAATCCATATTTTCCTGGATCTTGAACCAGGTACTGTCGAGTGCAACCGGTGGGGCAAGATAGGCTGAAGAAGTTACGACCTCCCCTTTATCTGAAATCACTTTCAAGGTATAGGTTGTACCTGGGACACCCAGCATCGTCGGCAACAAAGTAGCTGGATCCAGGGCAATATAAAACCCCGAAACAGATACACCATTTACGGTAGTGTCAACTTCTGTTAGTTGCACCGTATCAGGACCATTGCTGATAAATACAGTTGCGCCGCTTACGGGCAGATTATTAAGTGTCGACTGACCGATGGGATCGAAATAATTCTGAGAGCGGCTTAGAATAATATAAGGCACGAAACCGGCTTCGACATATCCTTCCACGACAATTTTGGAGCTGGCATCCGGTAGATTAAGGTCAATGTTTTTCTCACAGGAGATGAAAAACACAGCAGTCATTATAATCAGAACAAGTTGTTTCATAGATCAGAATTTAAAATTATAAGTTACTGAAGGAATAATACTGAAGAGCGAAACCTGTTTGGCCTGCACCTTCTGGTTCCCATCCTGGCTATTTCCTTCGATGTCGAAATAAATGAAATAGGGATTCTGACGACCATACATATTATAAACAGCAAATACCCACTCACTGCTGAATTTTTTGTGCTTCTGGTTTCTCAAAGTGGCCGATAAATCCAGTCTGTGATAAGCCTTTTGACGGAAATCGTTGCGTTTGTCATATCCACTCAAAATGTAGAAGTTATTGTTTACATCGATATTCCCACCCTGATCAATATTTACGGGAGGTCCGGCTGACATAAAATACCGCTCATTCGGAAGCGTCAGCGCATCACCTGTTGCATAGACCCAGGTCATGCCAAATGTCCAGCGTTTTGAATAATCATACGTAGCAACAACTGAAATATCATGCCGGCGATCATACTTGGCCGGAAAGGTTCTTCCCAGATTCAGATCATCGAATTTACGTCGTGTATAAGATAGCGTATACCCCACCCAACCGGTTAATTTACCCCGGGCCTTTTTCACAAAAAACTCAGCGCCATAACTCCATCCCTTTCCGAACACAAAATTATTGTCGGGGTTATTACGCACATCACCATCCGGTGTTGCTCCTTCTTCATAGTCGATTTGATGCAGCATGTCTTTATAATACACTTCTACAGACGTCTCGTACATATTTTCCTCGAAGTTCCTGAAATAACCCAGCGCATACTGCACCGCATATTGTGGTTTTACTTTATCTGTGCTGGGCACCCAAACATCCGTTGGCAGCGAAACTGACCCAAAGGAAGCAATGTGGATGTATTGATAATTCTGGGTATATGCGGCTTTAATGGATGAATTTTTAGTAAGCTCATATCGCATACTCAGTCTGGGCTCCAGATTTTTATAATCAGCGACCTTCTTCCCTTTTGCATATTCAATCGTATCCTGAATACGGTCTTCAAATGCTGGATCTTCAATGTATCTGCTGAAAGGTCCTACATGGGCAAAATATGTCAGTCGTAGTCCTCCATTTACACGTAGTTTTTCAGTAATGTCCCATTCATCGTTTATATACAAGGCTGCATCGTGTGCATAAAACCGGGTGATCTTTCCCAAATCAAATACAACATCTCCCGAGCGTGCATAAGCATTGGTAGGTGTAAAGCGATGATAAATATAATTTGCACCGAATTTCACATTGTGAAGAATACTGGGAAACCAGTTGATGTCAACTTTTGCATTGTAGTCGCGGATACCGGAGAAAATACGAAAATCAAACTGTTGCTGCTCTGCGCCAAATTCAAACTTGTAATCACTGAAGATGAGGGAAGTATTCATAAATAGTTTATCATTGAAAAGGTGATTCCATCGAAGTGAAGTTGTAGCATTTCCCCAGGGGATACGCACTTTAAACCCGGTTTCCTTGCTCTTGAAATTAAACACATCCCTTCCAAAATATCCGCTCATATACAATCGGTCATTCTGAGAAAGTATATAATTCAGTTTGGTATTCAGATCGTAGAAATAATACGAATTACCGGCAATGTTCGACTCACTGCTGATAAAGGGCTCCCGCAGGAATAAATCAATAAAAGTGCGCCGGCCTGAAATTACGAACGAGCTTTTGTCCTTCTTTATCGGCCCCTCAACTGTTAGTCTGGATGCAATATAGCCGATACCTCCGGCTGCATGATATTCCTTCATGTTTCCTTCCTTCATGGAAATATCCAGCACCGACGATAATCTCCCACCATACTGCGCCGGCATTCCTCCCTTGGTAAGTGAAATGTTTTTTACAGCGTCCGGATTAAACACCGAAAAAAATCCGAATAAATGTGCTGCATTGTACACCACACCCTCATCCAGCAACACCAGATTTTGATCGGGACCACCCCCACGCACATAAAATCCGGAATTCCCTTCGCCCGCATCCTGAACCCCGGGCAACAATTGTATAGTTTTCAAAATATCCACCTCTCCCAGCAATGCCGGTAGACTTTTAATCTTCTCTACCTCCATTTCCACTTTCCCCATATCCGTACTCTGAACATTTTTATCCTTTCGCTCAGCTGTGATTGTCACCTCTTTCGTTTCGAGTACATATACGGGCATTTCAACATTTAATGTGACATTACCTGTTAGTCTGACGGGAATGATCCTTTCTTTATACCCAACAAAATTCACCACCAACGTATAGCTACCCTTCGGGAGTGTCAAAGAATAAAAGCCATAGGTATTGGCAACGGCTCCTTTTTGAATTTCTTTAACGTAAATATTCGCCCCAATTAAGGCCTCTCCTGAAATGGAGTCACGTACATATCCGGAGATGGTGGCTTTATCAGTGCCATCCTGAGCCTTTAAGCCGGTGACAGCCAACAGACTGACTAAAAGAAGACTAAATAGATTTTTCATAAGCGCCGCAAAACTAAGGAGATTACTTAGTAAAAACAGCATGAAACAGATAGAGTTTACGTTAACCCATGATGAACTGTCAATTTATCTGCCTGAACTGCATATTTTATTAAAAACTTGTCTGATGCCCTTAAACAACTTAATTTTGCCCCCTCAAGTTCGGGGTGTAGCGTAGCCCGGTATCGCGCCAGCATGGGGTGCTGGAGGTCGTCAGTTCAAATCTGGCCACCCCGACAACTGAACAAAAGTCCGACATAGTCGGACTTTTTCTTTTTTATAGCGTTGAAAGCTTGCTTTCATAAGCGAATAAAAAAGAAAAAGTCGGCGCGTAGCGACGGACTTTTGTTCAGTTGGTTTACCCCTCTCACCAGATCGGCAGGCAGTGGAACGCGAAGCGTACACTACCTGCCAATCTGGGCCACCCCGGTCAGTTGCGTTGAAAGCTTGCTTTCATAAGCGAATAAAAAAGAAAAAGTCGGCGCGTAGCGGCAAAAATGGATTTTATTCCGAACATCAAAAATCTGACCGGTTGCCAAATCACGTATTGAGATTTAATACCCAGCTGGATCTCAGCCAAATGCAACTTCTGGCAGGAGGTAAAGCACTCGTTGGTTTCATGAAGACTACTATCTTTGCCGCCATTCAAGAATACTATGGAAGCGGAAATAGCACATTTACTTACTGTAGACGGAATCATCGGGTTACTCACCTTGATTGTGATGGAGATTGTTCTGGGAATTGACAATATCATTTTCATCTCCATTCTTGCCGGAAAGCTGCCGTATCAATTACAGGAGAAGGCACGTCGTATAGGACTTTCACTGGCTTTGCTCATCCGTATTGGATTGCTCTTCAGCATAAGCTGGATCGTCGGATTGAAAGAACCCTTCTTTACTATTCTTGATCATGGATTCAGTGGCCGTGATATTGTATTGCTGTTTGGTGGATTGTTTTTGATGGCCAAGAGCACCTCTGAGATTCATGCCAAAATAAGCAGGGAGGAACACCTGGCCGGTGCAAATTTGAAGAAACTGACCATGAATGCTGCGATTGCACAAATCGTCGGTCTTGACATCGTTTTCTCATTCGATTCAATCCTGACGGCAGTCGGTCTGGTGAACCACGTCCTCATTATGATTCTGGCTGTGATCATCTCCATGCTGGTGATGTTAGCTGCAGCCAAATCAGTATCTGATTTTGTGAACCGCCATCCTACTATCAAAATGTTGGCATTATCCTTCCTGCTGATGATAGGATTTATGCTGACTGTTGAATCTTTCCATTACGAAGTTCCAAAGGGTTACATCTATTTCGCCATGGCTTTCTCATTGATTGTAGAGTTGCTGAATATGCGAATGAGGAAAAAGCATAAACCTGCTGACGAACAGAACTGATTCAGGAAGCTGGTGTAATCGGATGTTCGAAATGCCAGCCAAGCCAGCATTTGAATCCGTACAGTACCAGATAAAAAACCAGCAGCAGAAGGACTATCCGCACAAAGGTTCTCAGGCGACCGGCCGACTTATTTGATTCCTGATTATTCATGACGGGAGATATCTGCTCAGCCATGTTGAAGAAAGCGGTGTGACGAAGTGATTATCGAAGGCTGATTTTGAGGTTACCGTGCAATCATACACCAGCTGTTGCGGATCCAGTTCACCTTTCTCAATTTTATCAGCAGCATCCGACAACCTGAAAACAGCGGGTCCATCCATCGTATGCAGAGCTACCAGTAACCGGTTCAGCAATTGAATCTGCATGGCCTGCTCCCTTCCCTTTACAAACTGATGCAACTTATCAATAGAACATCCGCTGGCTCCTGTAAGGGATTCATCAACTGAAAAAACAAGAAACATATTATCTACCACCGTAAATGCAGCTTTCAGTTCACGATGGTGAGCCGTCCAGCCTTCAACAAAACTTTCTGAAAGCCTCTTCAGTTCACTGATTTGACTTTCATCCAACAGTGCAGACGATTGGAAAATCCACACTCTGGCATTTCCAGGTATTTCATTAAATGGTACCAGCATAATCAGACTTTATACAAAAATACGGAAGAAAAAGCATCTCCGGCACTCTGAAAAAATTATTCCTGAATCATCCTGATTTCCTCCTTCCTGAGATCCACTTTCCACTGTTCTTTTCCATCAACTTCGGTTTTTACCAGTGAAATGTGCTGCTCAGACGGATTATCCTCTTCCTTAAAATACACAGTGGCATTCTTACCGTGTATATCCTCAGAAACGATTGTAATCTTGCCGGACTTCTCCTGTGTAACTTCCAATCCGCCATTAAGCTTCTCAATTTTTTCAAACTGCTGCAACAACTTAATCGTTTCCGTTGTTCCAAATTCACCCGCAAGCTTATAATTCCGGTCTTGCATGGCTTCAAGGAATTTCTCAGCAACAGGGCGCGGACCTTTATCTTCTCTGCAACCAAATAACGTCATCAACAATGCCACAATGATTACCGATGTCTTTTTCATTCGCTTTTAAATTTATAAATCAGCAATGCGTGATTATTGATATAGAGATTATCCGGTGCAACATAATGGAAGTCACCGGCGACAGAAACCGGAAAATACCTGGGATCCTTTGTTGCATGAATTACTTTATTTCTGATCCACTCTGAACAGTACATTCGCGTATCATCATCCAGATTAAAATGCTCATCGAAGCTTACTCCATTTTGTATATCCTTTTCAACCTCTGTCGACATGCTTGCAATTTCGTCATCCGTAAGATCCAAACGATAGATGGCACCACCCTTACATACCTGTGTCGACCAAAAATCTGTCAACTTTTCAACTTTGAGAGAACCATCACTGGATGTTTGTTGCAGATGCACCACAAAGTTTTCGTTATTTCTCTGAACAATAATTCCCGCGTGGCTATAGGAAGGATCCGATAAACTGCAACGTCTGAACCAATCGCTGATAATGCCTTTCCCTGACCTGAACACAAGGTCTCCGTTTCTGGGAGTCTCATCCGGTTGAGTCTGAGCAGTCTCCTGTTTACTGCTGATTCCTGAAACGGTATATATGAGTAACAGGTTAACTATAATTGTAGCAAGAACAATGGTGATAAACCGTGATCTTCTTATTGGCATATATTACATTCTTTCGGGAACATGAATTCCCAATAACTTCAAACTTCTTTCTATTACCTCTGAACAAACTTTACTTATATGCAACCTGAATTTTGTTGTTTCGGGCTCAGTTGCATCAACAATCGGACACTCATGGTAAAACTGGTTGTACGTCTTCGCCATTTCATACGCATAATTTGCCATAACAGCCGGACTAAACCGTTCGGCTGCTTCACCCAATTCATAGGGATAACGCAATATCGCCTTTATCAGTTCTTTCTCTTTTGGATTCAGTGCAGCATACTCTGCTACTGAAAACTCAGGATAATTTTTCAACTCATGGTATTGCTCACCTTTGCGAAGAACAGATTTTATCCGGGCATAAGTGTATTGAATAAAAGGACCGGTATTTCCATTAAAATCAATGGACTCTTCCGGATTAAACAACATTCTTTTTTCCGGATCCACCTTTAAAATAAAATACTTCAAAGCACCGAGGCCAATCATTTTATATAAGGCTTCAGCCTCTTCTGATTCAAAATCTTCAATCTTCCCAAGCTCCTTTGTAATTTTACCCGCATCTGCAATCATTTCCTGCATCAGGTCATCTGCATCTACTACTGTTCCCTCTCTCGACTTCATTTTACCACTGGGCAAGTCAACCATATTATAAGAGAGGTGGTATAAATCCTTCCACCAGTCATACCCCAGTTTCTTCAGAATCAGCTTTAATACCTTGAAGTGGTAGTCCTGCTCGTTTCCGACAACGTAGATCAGTCTGCTGAATCTGGTTTCGTCAAAACGTTGTTTAGCTGTTCCAAGATCCTGAGTAATGTAGACACTTGTTCCATCACTTCTGAGCAACAGCTTCTGATCCAAACCATCTGCGGTGAGATCCACCCACACTGAACCGTCCTCCTTTCGGAAAAACACATTACGCGCCAAACCTTCATCAACTATCTCTTTTCCAAGCAGATACGTGTTTGACTCATAATAAAATCTGTCAAAATCAACGCCTAAAAGGCTATACGTCTGTTCAAAACCATCATAAACCCAGCTATTCATCATCTTCCAAAGGGTAATAACCGACTCATCCCCCTCCTCCCACTTCCTCAACATTTCCTGAGCCTCCTTCATCAATGGTGCTGATTTCTTAGCTTCCTCTTCAGCTACAACTTGACTTTTCAAAGCATCCACTTCGCTCCGATACAAACGATCAAACTCCACATAATACTTCCCAACCAGGTGATCACCCTTCAAGCCGGAAGACGCTGGTGTTTCACCATTTCCGGACTTAAGCCAAGCCAACATTGACTTACAGATATGAATTCCACGGTCGTTTACCAGGTTTACCTTCATTACCGGGTTACCGGTAGCTTTCAAAATTTCCGCAACGCTATATCCCAGCAGGTTATTTCTGATATGACCCAGGTGCAATGGTTTATTGGTATTGGGAGAACTGTATTCCACCAGCACAGGATGTGCGCCGATGTTTTTCTCTGCCTTATGTTCAAAGTAATTAACGTCGGCGGCGGCATCTGAATAGATTCGCAGCCAGGCTTCCGGGCGAATCACCAGATTCAAAAAGCCTTTCACCACATTAAATGAATATACCTCTGCTTCATTATTCTGCAACCAAGCTCCCAGATCGTTTCCAACTGATTCAGGGTTCTTACCCGACAGCTTGGAAAGGTTAAAAACTACGATTGTGAGGTCGCCATCAAAATCCTTCCGGGTCGGCTGAATAGCAATATCACCCGGCGGAACAGCGATCCCGTACAGTTGCTGAAACGCTTTAACCGCTGAAGTTCTGATTTCTCTCTCGAATAACATAGCTGCAAAAGTAGGAGCCTATACTACATTTATCAGGGTATCAGCCATAAAAAAGCCCTGTCTTTTCGACAAGGCTTTGTGTATTGCATCGAAGGAGATCAGGCGATCTGAGCGACGACTCTTTGCAGGATCTCAAACGTATTTTCCGCCATCAGATTCTCTTTATCGAGGGTGGGATTCACTTCTGCTATTTCAAAACAGCATACTTTTTCATTCTGAATCAGGCGGACACACAGTGATCCTGCTTCCTTCTCCGTAATTCCATTCCTGACAGGTGTTCCTGTCCCCTTTGAAATGGAGCTATCCATGCTGTCAACGTCAAAGGAAACATAGATATACTGGCAATTATTGAGGTACGCCAAGGCATCACGGGCAATCTTCTCTACTCCATGACGCTTCACATCTGCCGTGCTAAAGGTTTTAATTTTATGCTTCTTAATCAGGAAGGTCTCCTCCGGTTCAACATCACGTACAGCAATATAAACGAGGTCACTATAATTGATTTTTGGGCTGATTCCCCCAACTTTCTTCAACTTATTCCAAAGCTCAACGGTCTCTTTATCCGGCTTATTCATTTTGTTGGCACTGTTATCTTCTGCCAGCGTAGCAGCCAACGGCATTCCGTGCACATTTCCGGTTGGTGTTGTGTATGGTGAATGCAAATCGGCATGAGCATCGATCCAGATAACGCCCAAACGAGCCTTAGGATTTGCCATTTTAATACCAGCAATCGTCCCTCCGGCCGTACTGTGGTCGCCCGCCAAAACAATAGGAAACTCTCTGGCTTTCAATGATTCAGACACAGTTTTACTCAGCCGGTCGTAAATATTGAGGATCCCTCTGATTCGTTTGGCATAGGAACTACCCTGGGCTTCGAACAACAGATTATTTTCTACCGGGACTTCCACTGACTGCAATTTGTGAAAAAGGTTTGAGCCGTAATCCAATGCTGCAATCTTAATAGCATCAGGTCCCAGGCTGGCGCCCCTTGTGCCTGCTCCAATTTCCGACTTAACCTCAATTAACTTGATTTTCTTATGCATAATACTCATTTGAAGAGCCGTGAATACTTCCCAAAGCTCTGAATTTGTCCAATTAATTAACTTTAAAGAACGATTTTGGCACTTCAATTGTTAATCCAAGTTACTTACATTCGCAGAAATTAACTGAAGTAACTCACCCGGATTAATGAAGAACCGCTACATTGACCTCATTCAACAAACGTTCGAGTTCCCTCAAGAGGGTTTTGACGTTATTGATAACCAACTGCATTTCAATGGAATACCACTTATGGACATCATTGAACAGTACGGTACGCCTTTGAAAATCACTTATCTTCCGAAGATCAGCGCCCAGATTCAAAAGGCGAAACGGATATTTAATGTAGCAATGGCCAAAGCCGACTACGAAGGTAACTATTTATACTGCTATTGTACGAAAAGTTCACATTTCGAGTTCGTATTAAATGAAGCGTTGAAGAACGATATTCATCTGGAGACCAGTTCAGCATTCGATATACCTATTATTAAAGAGCTTTCAAAAAATGAAAAAATTGCAAAAGACACCTTTATCCTCTGCAATGGTTTCAAGCGGGAAAATTATATCGAAGGAATAGCTGATCTGCTGAATGACGGATTCGATAATTTGATATGTATTCTTGACAACAAGAAAGAACTGTCCGACTTACATCAGGAATATAAAGGCAAAATCAAGATTGGCATCCGCATCGCTTCAGAAGAAGAACCTAATGCAGAATTCTACACATCGCGTCTGGGCGTTCGCCACAATGAAATTCTTGATTTCTACCGGAACGAGATCAGCAAGAATAAAAATGTTGAATTAAAAATGCTTCATTTCTTTATCAATACAGGGATAAAGGATACAGCTTATTACTGGAGTGAACTACAACGAAATATTAACCTCTATTGTGATCTCAAGAAGATTTGCCCCGAGTTGGAATACCTTGATATCGGAGGTGGTTTTCCAATTAAAACGAAGCTCGATTTTAATTATGATTATCAATACATGGCCGATGAAATAATCCGGCAGATCAAATCAGCCTGTGAGCAGCGCGAAGTACCGGAGCCAAACATAATGACGGAATTCGGTTCATTCACCGTGGGAGAAAGTGGTGCTGTTTTATTCTCAGTTGTTGGAGCGAAACAACAAAACGATAATGAGCTCTGGAACATGATTGATAGTTCTTTTATTACCACTTTGCCCGATACATGGGGAATTAAACAGAAGTTTATTCTCCTTGCAATAAACAACTGGGATGATGAATATCAAAGGGTGAATCTGGGAGGTATTACATGCGACTCCGATGACTATTATATAATGGAATCAGTACGTAACCGCGTATTTCTTCCAAAACCGGCTCCCGGTGAAATTCAATATCTCGGCTTTTTCCATACCGGGGCTTATCAGGAATCGATTGGAGGATACGGCGGTATTCAGCATTGTTTGATACCCGCTCCGAAACATGTCCTCATCGACCGGGACGGTGAAGGTGAATACACTACCCGACTATTTGCGAAAGAACAAAGTGCAAAGAATATGATGAAGATCCTGGGATATTGATCACCTTCTTCAATGAATAAGGCTGTCCGTTAAGGCAGCCTTTTTTTTATTTTTCCGTTATGTAAGGTACGCCTGAAGTTACGTTCTCGGCCTGAGGGGTCTTGATTTCTTCGCCGGCCCCACCCGAGCTTCCGCTCTTCACGACCATAAACCTCTCCTTCAGCCTGAGGAACCATTGTTCGTAATATGAATAACTGAGCCAGGAAACGAAGATTGTCAGTAAAGGAGCACCCAGATACATCACTCCATTGAACATAGCAGGATGCTGCAACAGTGCAGAATCGGAAGTTAGCTTAAACAGTATCGCGATTACGATGGTATGGTACATATAGATACCATAGGAGTAATTACCCAATGCATTAAACACCGGATGCCGTAGTTTGACAGGACATGCAGGATTGGTGGAAACATTGATAATTACCAGCAGGAAAATCAGTGCTTCAAATAATGTATCTCCATAGAATTTATATTCTACAATAAAGAGTGATACGAAGAGGAAAAAGTTCAGCCAGTTGGTAACAGGGCTATAGAAAAATTTTAATGCTCTGGGTTTCTGGTGATAGAGATAGAACGCACCCAATGCGCCTACAGCCATTTGTTCGATCTTGAAAAGATTCCAGTAGAGCAGAAACTTGTTGCAGATCAATTGAACTTTTCCTGCAGGTAATTGCATAACCAGAAGACCAAACGACACAGAGACCAGCAGTTTGCCAATGATCAGCATCAGCAACATTCTAACGAAATGTTTCCTGAATTTCCGAACCAACCATGGCCAGATAAGATAAAATTGTTCTTCCACCCCTACACTCCAGGTCTGGCTTCCTCCAACGATTTCAACACTGTTATACCTTACAAGATTCGGTAACATCAGAAATGACAACGCAAACCAAATCCAGAAATGGTTCTGTAACAGATGCTGCCCATTACCTCCAATGTCGAAAAAATGAGGGACGACAAAAAAAGCAACTGCGATGACCAGATAATAAACCGGCCAAATTCTCAATATCCTTCGGATATAGAATTTTTTTAATGCGACCGTTCCTGTTTTTGTTGTTTCCGCCAACAAGAGGTACGTAATCAGAAATCCGCTGAGCACAAAGAAAAAGCTAACTGCTTTGTGCCCAAGAGCCTGAATGATGGTGCTGAGCATACCATGGCCGGTGAATACCGAAGCATAAGCTGCAGTATTTGCTGAAGCCCATAGTTTATATTGCTCAATATGGTGAAAGATAACTGCAGTTGCAGCGAAAAACCGGAGGCCGTTTAATCCTCCGAAGTAGATTTTGTCATTGGGGGTCTGACTCATGACCCCTTCTACGCAAAATCTGCCGGCAGGTTCCGCCCTTTTATTCAACTAGCGTATAGTACGCCACCGCGTTTCCGGGTTATTTTGCCTTACGGAAAAGATAACGGGTCATATAAATTCCCTGGCCTTTTCCTTCAGTTGGACTTTGGACACCAGAGGTCACAGTAAAAAGCTCCCAACCATCTTTGGTATACTCATTCACCTTGTCAACAATAAGCCGGTCATTGTTCGCTATATTACCGAAATTGATTCCGACCATCGAATACAGGTTCAGCAGCTCCTTCTCTATAGTTGTTCCGTCAGAAGAAGTAGAAACAATCCGTGAACGCCCAAGCCCGCCGGGAATAATTGATTCAACAGTTGAAAACTGACGATATTCGTACTCTACAGGAGCCGGTGTAGGACGAAATGCGAAAAAGAGCAGAATGCCTGTTAGCATTACCAGAGAAGGAAGTAAGGTTTGAATTCGGGATTTCATAGTGTAAGCTATATTTAATGGTGTTTCGAAGTTGTCAGATGGCAGATAAACAGGAATTCCCAAAAATACTATCCGTTTTATAATATTTAACACCGTAACCGACCGATTGTTTGATCTTGCGCCTAAACCGTGAAAAATACTCCATGAGCATCCGAAGCTCGATGGAAAGACGATCCCTGATTCCCCGGGTTGTTACTTCCGGTAAAACTCAAGACCGGCCTGAAGCAGTTCATTCATATCCAACTGCAGCAATTCGCTCCAGGCACTTGCCTTGCTGCCGGATTCAGGATAAACACAAATCCACTGCTCACTATCAAAACAGAATAAAAATGCTTCCTGTACCTTATGAATCAGCATTTCCTTTTGAAGATTTTCAATATCTGAAATTTCAGGTATCTGCCTGCTGAATTCAATCACTACTGCAGGAATATAATCCTGTGCTTTGCTATAAATTACTATATCCGATTGAGGCGAATTCTCCGAATGCAAATCCCAATAACCATCCGGAACTGCTTCAGCAAGCCTCTTATCCAGCGATCGTGAAACCCGGTGAAGTAAAACTATAATATATAGTTCCCTGAAAGGGATCGGGTCTATTACCGGATGTAAGCTCAAAACTGCCATAATAATGGGTATTTCTCAAAGTTATCAATCGTAAAATTTATCTGAGTGGTTTTTGAAAAACATAACAATTTGATAATTATTACCGATACTAAAACTTCAAATAGCGACTGTATTAATTTGATATTCTGATATATATAAATTAATACTAAATCACATCTAACTTAGCTGGCAAATTCTCTAACAGTGGTTATGAACAATATATGTTAAAAATTTTGGGTGAACATGCAATATTCTTAGGTGAAAATATGTTTATCTTTGACAAACGAAATTCGGACAAACATAACCCCCATGAAAAAACTCTTGATATTATTTGGATTCACCGCATTTATTGCCAGCTGTGGACCAGACTACAAAGCCGAAGTTGAGCGCATGATGCGCGAACGCGACAGCCTTATGGCGCAGTACGATGCAAAGGATTCTGTGATTAACGGATATATGCAGGACATTAGCGAAATCCAATCCAGCATCGAAGGTCTTACACAACAGGAAGAAATGTTGAACCGTGAAGGGGCAGCAAATCCTGAAGTTTCTCAAGATGCAAAAGCTAAAATCATGGGCGATATTGATGCGATTCGCCAGCTGATTGATGCTAACAAAAAGAAACTTTCTGAACTCCAGGCGCGAGTAAGAAAGTCAAACGTAAAAGTTGCTGAACTGGAGAAGATGATTGCTTCACTCAACACGCAACTTGCACAACGCGATTCAAGCATTAATGCATTGAATGAGAATGTACTTGCACTGAACGGTACCATTACCACCATGCAAACAGAAATGGATACCATTAAGGCAGATGTTGCCCGCAAGGCAACGGAGATCACTGACAAAACTACCCGTCTGCACACTGCCTACTATACCGTTGGCAATTACAAGACCCTGCGTGATAAGAAGGTGTTGTCGAAACAAGGTGGTTTCCTCGGTTTAGGTAAGGCGAAGACCATGGTTCCTGATTTCAACCAGGAAGCATTCACCCGTATCGATTATACAAATACGAAGATGATCGAGCTTAACTCAAAAGCAGTGAAACTCGTCAGCACTCACCCAAGCGGCACTTATACTTTACGTAAAGAAAACGAGAAAATTACAGGAATCGAAATCACTGATCCTGAGAAATTCTGGGCTGCTTCCAAATACCTGGTTGTAGTAACTGAGTAATAGTAATCAAACCCAAGACCAGCCCCGGATTCCGGGGCTTTTTTTTTGATCACTACAAACGATTATCTTCACACAATGCGAGCCGTTTATTACTTCTTCTTCGTGCTGGTTGGAGGCTGGAAAATCAAAGGCGATGTTCCAAGGAACCTCAGAAAGTACATTATTGCTGTTGCGCCCCACACCTCGAACTGGGATTTTCTGATAGGCCTCGCCGTTAGAAGTATAAAACGATTTCCTTCCAACTTTCTCGGTAAAAAAGAACTTTTCACTTCACCATTTGGTTGGCTCTTTAAAAAGCTGGGAGGTTATCCGGTTGACAGAAGTAAACATACACATCTGGTTGATCAGGTTGTTCAACTGATTCAGGAAAATGAGCAGTTTGTGGTAGCAATTGCACCAGAGGGAACTCGAAAAAGCGTGAATAAATGGAAAACGGGATTCTATCACATGGCCTATAAAGGCGGTATTCCGATTGTATTAGCCAGTTTTGATTATCCATCCAAAACTGTTGAATTCAGTACCCCTTTTTACCCTACCGGAGACTTTGATCAGGATGCCCCGGCGATAGCACGTTTCTTTGATGGTAAAAAAGGAAAAACCCGGGGAATCACTCCGGTCAATTGAACCTTTCTTGTTCATTTTCAATAATTTAAAAAAAGAAGGTACGGATATTAAAACATAAATGCATGATAACCGTTATTGATAGTAATACTATCATGATATAGTATACAGGCAGGTTAGGTTTTCAGGTAGAAGAGGTCCATTCGTGGGCCTCTTCTTATTATATTCCTGCCAATAGTGGCTGTAAAGCTCTTGATACGTTTTCTTCGATCCTGGGTAATACCCGTGACACATCTGCACGGTTAAATGCTGATCCGGTGATTTTCTGATACAGTTCAATGTACCGTTCGCTGACTTCATTCACGAAATCATCCGGAAAATCCGGAATAGTTTGTCCCTCGAGTCCCTGAAAACCATTTGCAATTAACCATTGCCTTAAAAACTCTTTACTGAGCTGACGCTGAGCTTCCCCTTTCGCCTGTCGTTCTTCATACCCTTCCGCATAAAAATACCTGGAGCTGTCCGGCGTATGAATTTCGTCAATGATATAGATTTTATCATTGGCCCTTCCGAATTCATATTTTGTATCTACGAGGATCAACCCTTTTTCAGCAGCCATCTTCTTACCTCTGTTATATAAAGCTCTCGTGTATTTCTCAATTGTCAGATATTCTTCTTCTGATACAATTCCCTGCTGAATGATTTCTTCGCGGCTGATATCCAGATCGTGCCCATGATCACTTTTTGTAGTCGGTGTAATGATAGGCTCGGGGAACGGATCATTTTCCCTCAACCCATCCGGCATACTCACACCACAAATCACCCGTTTACCACTGCTGTACTCACGCCATGCATGACCGCTGAGATACCCCCGGATAACCATTTCAACTTTATAGGGTTTACATAAGATGCCGATCGTGGCATTCGGATCAGGAACAGAAATTACCCAGTTAGGACATATGTCTTTTGTAGCTTCCAGGAAATAAGCTGCCAGTTGATTCAGCACCTGTCCCTTGTATGGAATGGGGCGCGGCATTATGAAGTCAAAAGCAGAGACACGATCACTTACGATCATGACCATGAATCGATTATCTACATAATAGACATCTCGAACCTTACCATGATAAACAGAAGATATTGCAGGAAGTTTCAGGTTAGTTCTGGTGATGCATTGATCGTCGGTTAGCATGGCTGACATGGGGGAGGATTTTGTACAAATGTAATCGATGTTTACATCCACTCGTCAAAACCAAAAGATGTGCAGGTTGTTATTTTTACGCTATGATTCCTATTGCCTACTCGGAAATCTATAATCATCCCCTTCCCCCGGGTCATCGGTTTCCGATGTTAAAATATGAACTGATTCCCGGACAGTTGCTGTATGAAGGTACAATTGTTGCGCAACAACTCTTTACTCCTGAACCCATCGATCTCGCTACTGCCCGCCTTGTACACACCCCTGAATACCTGAACAAACTCATCAGATTAGGTCTGTCTGCCTCCGAAATCCGAAAAAGCGGTTTCCCGTTAAGTCAACAACTTATCGATCGGGAACTTATCATCACCGGGGGCACCTGCGCCTGTTCAGACTTTGCGTTGGAATACGGGGTTTCCTTTAATGTTGCCGGCGGTACGCACCATGCCTCATCCCATCAGGCGGAAGGATTTTGCCTTTTAAATGATCAGGCTGTTGCGGCATCCCGACTACTTTATTCTCAAAAATCAAAAGCTATACTTATCATTGACCTCGATGTGCACCAGGGAAATGGTACCGCTGAAATTTTTTCGGGAAATCCTCAGGTATTTACCTTCAGTATGCATGCTGGTCATAATTTCCCATTGAAAAAAGAAAAAAGCAGCCTGGATATTCCATTGCCTGATGGTTGCAGCGACGACACTTATCTTGAAACGCTGAAAAAAGCCTTGCAGCATATTTCAGAAAGCTTTAATCCGGATTTTGTTTTTTATCAAAGCGGAGTTGATGTTCTGGCAACAGATAAAATCGGCCGGCTCAGCCTTTCAAAAAACGCCTGTATGGAGCGCGACCGGCTAGTGTTAAACTATTGTTTTTCCCGAGGCCTTCCACTGGTGATAACGATGGGTGGCGGTTACTCTGAAAAAATTTCCGACATTGTAGATGCACATTGTAACACGTTCAGAGTAGCAACCGAAATTTATAGCTAGCCTTCTTTGCCGCCTCCCTGTTTTTCCTCCGGTCCGAAACCATCTTTCTTTTCTTTTGAGGCATTCGCTATACGGTCATAGGCATGGATGATGTCCCGCACCAACCGATGACGCACAACATCGGCAGCATCAAGATGAACAAATCCAATTCCATCAATGTTCTTCAGGATGCGTGTTGCCTGTACAAGTCCGGAAGGCTGATTGCGCGGCAAATCAACCTGTGAGGTATCACCCGTTACAATCATCTTTGCATGAGGTCCCATTCGGGTTAAAAACATCTTCAGCTGACTTTCAGTAGCATTCTGTGCTTCATCCAAAATCACATACGCATGATCCAGCGTACGTCCCCGCATAAAAGCCAGGGGTGCAACCTCAATCACCCCATTTTCAAGGAAAGTGCGGAGTTTTTCACCTGGAATCATATCAAACAATGCATCATACAGAGGCCGGAGATATGGGTCGATTTTCTCTTTGAGATCTCCGGGTAAAAAACCCAGATTTTCCCCGGCTTCCACTGCCGGCCGTGTTAGAATGATCCTTCGTATTTCTCTGTTTTTTAACGCTCTTACCGCCAGCGCCACGGCGGTATAAGTTTTACCGGTTCCCGCTGGTCCGATAGCAAACACGATGTCGTTTCTGTCGCAGGTCTCCACCAGTTTCTGCTGGTTGGGAGTGCGCGCCCTTACCAGTATTCCACCGGGGCCAAAAACAAGCACATCTTTTCCATCTCCTGAAGAACCGGACGATGAGCCAGACCGATCATTTTCAGATGCACTTTTCTGACCTCTTCCATTCAGCAGATAATCTACTTCTGTAGGGGTCATAATACCGTGTTCCCGAAAGTGAGCCAGCAACTTATTTATTTTTTCCCCGGCCACCAGGAGCTGCTCATCGGTTCCGATCAGCTTCAGTTCATGCCCCCTCCCAACAACTTTTAATTCAGGAAAACGGCGTCGGATTACATCCAGGTTGGCATCATTCACTCCGAAAAAATCCACCACATTAGTGAAGTCCAGAGAAATTACAATTTCTTTCAATCTGTATTTTTGTTTCTACTATTTACGATGTAAAGATAAGAATCGTTACTCAATTGAAGCATGAAAGCCAGACGAAACGCCACAGCTCCAGCTTTAAACAGCCGCCGAAATCTTGAGGATATTGTACATCAGAGGCTCTCAGAGAAAATGATGAAAAAAGACGTTGAAGCCCTTGCCGAAGCTGTAGGAAACCATGGTGAAATTCTGTTAAAATATTCATTGCATGCTGAAACAGAAACGGCTAACCGGGCATCCTGGGTGTACAGATCCTGGGCCGAAACGCATACGATTTTGCTTCCATCACTTTTCAATCAGATGATCAGCGTATTGAACCAGACCGAAAACGGCAGTGTCATCCGAAACCTGACCGGAGTATGGGTTGACCATGGCTACCCCTCTAAACAGGACAGTAAAATTTTAGACTTAGGTTTCAAAGTGCTTAAAAACACCAACTATGCTATTGCCGTCTATGCAAACATTCTCGGAATATTGGCATTTCCTTGCTCCAGGTATCCCGAGTTAAAAGAAGAAATAAGGCTGATAGCACTTCGACAGCCCCTCGCCGGTGAAAACGGGTTCAGAAAAAGACTAACAGATTTGCTCAATGCCTGAAGAGCTCCCCGCTTTTGGTTAAATTTGACTCGTGGGAAACAATCCTTCATATAAAAACCTGACCGATGCTGACCTGATTCGTATTTACAAATCAGAGCGGCAGATGGAAGTAGTTGGCGCCTTGTATGCCCGCTATTCGCATCTGGTATTTGGTGTTTGTATGAAATACCTGAAAGATGAAGATGAAAGTAAGGATGCAGCCTCGCAGGTATTTGAGAAGCTCGTGAAGGAACTTTTGAGACATGATGTAGACAATTTCAGAGGCTGGCTACATACGGTCACAAAATTTCATTGTCTGATGTTGTTGCGTTCCGGGAAGAAGGAAATCACCGGAATGGATCCGGGAATTATGGAAAAAGAGCTCTCGATGCATCCATCGGGTCTAAGTACAGACGAAGTACTTGAAAAAGAAAGGCTATTGCAACTTCTTGAAAATGCGATGGGAGAACTGGACGAACATCAACAACGCTGCATCCGGCTTTTCTATCTTGAAGAGAAAAGTTATCTTGAAGTAAGTGAAATAACAGGTTATACTCTCAATCAGGTAAAAAGCTATATCCAGAATGGAAAACGCAACCTGAAAATACTCATGACAAAAGATGAACATCAACGGGAATAATCTGCCTCAGGAATTGCCCTGCCCTGACCCGGAAACGCTGGTCAGGTATTGTCGCGGGGAATTGTCGCCTGCCGATCAGCATCGGTTAGAAGCCCATGTTCTGGATTGCCCGCTGTGTGAGGATGCGCTCGAAGGAATCGGTCTCATGGAAAATCCGGGTCGCCTGATTTCCATCAATCATGAAATTCAAGCATCAATTGCGGAGATGAATGCCCCCACTCCTCAGGCAAAAGTTATCCGGTTTTCGCCAATGAGAATCGCAGCCATTATCAGCCTGGTTCTGCTATCTGCTGCCACACTTTGGTACTTGTATCCGGATAAAAAATCAGAAGCTCTGTTTACACAGGAATACAAACCATACCCTCCTGCAACAAGAGCACCCTCAGAGCAAACAGCTCCCGTGGAGGAAGCTGAAAAAAACACCTCCGCTCCGGAGAAGCCGACAGGCAGCATCCCGGTCACTGCAACTCAACAAAGTGAATCAGCCTCCAGCCCTACACCGGACAAATACAGGTATGTGACAACTACTGTTGAAGAGGTTGCCGATGAAGTCGCCTTAGACAAAGTCGCTTCTGAAAATAAAAACGACGAAGGAGGCACTAAGGAAACAGCGGAAGAACAAGTACAGGCAGCTCCTGCATCTGTACAAAAGCAGACCATGGAATCTGACTTGTTTACCGGCACTTCTGTTTCGAAGAATGAAAATGTAAATCAGAGGAAAGACGAAATAAAAGATAAAAGTCTTTCACAAAAGAAAATTTCAGCGGCGGTTGAGGCGCCAGCAGCTGATAAAACAGCAGATGAATTTGAAACCGGAATGAACTATTACCGGGACGCGCGATATGAGGAAGCATTGAACAGTTTCAATAAATCCTATTACAATGTCGAAGCTAGATTTTATGCGGGAGTATGTAATCTGAGTCTGAATAAACCAGATGAAGCCTTGAAAATTTTAAGAGCATACATGGGGCAGCCAGGGGCTAAAAACAAAGAAGCTGCCTGGTGGTATATTGCACTGGCTCATGTAAGGAAAAATGAAACGAAGAATGCCAAAGAAGCATTAAATGAAGTGCTGAAATTCCATGGTGGATTTCAACAACAGGCAGAAGAACTGTTAAGAAAATTATGAAACTCACAGTGAACTCCTCCCTAACTTTGTTTTTCTATGAAAATCAGCCTTCAGTCGCTTATACTTGTATTCAGCGTATTGATAACCAGCACAGTTTATTGTCAAAGCCCATCAGAGAGTGAAAAATTCCCTGACGGGGTTTATTTTAGTTTCCAGCAGTTATCCTCGGGAAAGCCCGGATTAGAGGTTGGACAATTACGCAACGCTCATCTGAAAAATGTAAATCCCCGTCAATGGTTCAGAAGTGACAGTCTCTTCTGCGAAATCAATGGAAATATTCGCCATGTGCCAGTCGACAGCATATATGCCTTTTGTGATGAAGGGCAGATTTATATGCAACGCAAGACTTTTGCGCACAAGATCCTTGTTCCGGGAGCACTTAGTTATTTTACAGAGAGCTACCCCATTAAATCATCTCCTGCTCCGGTAAGCATTGATCTTGCCCGTGATCTGATCCCCCGGATACTCGATTTTGAAACAGGTGAAATTATATCGTATTCGGTCAGCGAAGTAGAAGAAATTTTAAAAGAAAGAGATCCTGATTTATACAAGGAATTTACGGGGCTTGACTCTCCTAAAATGAAGCGCCAGTTATTGATCCGATACATTGAAAAATATAATGAACGGCACCCTTTAAAGATTACCGGATAACTTTGAAAGCGCTCATCATTCAAACAGCCTTTATTGGGGATGTGATTCTGGCAACTCCGGTAATATCTGAATTGCACAGATGCCGGCCGGATCTGCAGACTGATGTTCTGGTAAGAAAAGGAAATGAATCGTTACTCGATAATTTTGCAGGAATAAACCGGGTTCTGACCTGGGATAAGAAAACCAATAAAAACAGGAACCTTTTTCTGCTACTACAGCATTTGCGTGATGAGCAATATGATCTGGTCATTAATCTTCAGCGTTTTTTGTCGACCGGCCTGCTTACCGCATTTGGCAAGGCCTCTGAAAAAATCGGCTTTGACAAAAATCCAATGTCGTTTTTCTTTACTAAAAAAATCAAACACCGGATTGGTGGAAACACCTCTTCATTGCACGAGACACAACGGAATCTTAGGTTGATTGAACATCTGGGCGCTTCATTGTCTGCCCGGCCTGTATTATTCCCGTCACAAAACGACTACGCGCATACGAATCAATACAAAAAGCAGTCATACGTTTGTATAGCACCCACGTCTGTCTGGTTTACCAAACAGGTTCCGAATTCTAAGTGGGCCGAACTTCTTTCCTCGATACGAAGCGCTGGATTTTCAGGGCCGGTTTATTTGCTTGGAGGTCCGGCAGATGCCTCTTCCTGTCAGCAATTGATTAATCAGGCAAAAGAAAAGAATATTCACAATCTTGCTGGCAAACTCAGTTTCCTGGAAACTGCAGCCTTAATGAAGGATGCCAGTATGAATTATGTAAACGACTCAGCTCCCATGCATATCGCATCCTCTATGAATGCTCCGGTTACGGTTTTTTATTGCAGTACCATCCCGGCGTTCGGTTTTGGACCTCTGTCTGATAAAAAATATATTCACGAAGTTTCTCACTTGCCATGCCGGCCATGTGGTTTACATGGATACAAGGCCTGCCCTGAAAGACATTTTAAATGTGCATTTCAACTGGACATGACGGTTAACAGTGTTCACATAAACGCATGAGAAAAGAGGATCTAATCCGGCAATTTCAGTTATTGCCGCACCCTGAAGGAGGTTATTACAGGGAAACCTGGAGATCAACTGAGAAAGTAGCAACTACAAGAGGTAGCCGAAGTGCCGGAACCACTATCTATTTCCTGCTGGAGTCCGGAAATTTTTCAGCTTTCCACCGGCTGCAGAGTGATGAAGCCTGGTATTTTCATCTTGGCTCTGCTGTCAATATTTATCTGATCTATCCGGATGGGGAAGCAGCAACAATACAACTGGGAAGCGATCTCAACCATCAACACCTTCAGGTTATTCTTCCTGCAGGAACATGGTTTGCAGCCGAAACTATTCAGTCCAACAGTTATACGCTTGTCAGTTGCAGTGTCTCCCCCGGATTTGAATTTCAGGACTTCGAACTGGCGGATAAAGAAGAACTGGCTGCGCAATACCCTGACCATCGCCAATTGATAGAACGATTTTGCCGTTAAGTCCTGACCGAAATCAGTGACAACCAAAAAACGGTCAACCGGAAATAGTAGTACGATGACTATCTTTGAGAAAAATGCACATCCATGGAGAAAAAATCCGCTTTGATTCTATCCTTCCTCGCCGGAGCTGCCGCCGGAGCTGCGGTTGGTTATCTACTTGCCAGTGGCAAAGGGGAAGAAGCACTTGCTGATCTGAAAGAGGCTGCCGGAAAATTCAAGGAAGAATTCGACAAGCAAATCGACAAAGGCAAGGAAGTACTGGAAGAGATTAAAAACATGAGTGAGCAAAAAGCATGACAGAAAAAGAGCACTACACGTTTGGTAGTTTTGCCCGGGAATTAAGGGAAGACATAGCGGCCTATGTTGATGCACGAATCGAGTACACAAAATTCAGTGCTTATGAAAAATCTGCCCGATTGATTTCCGGGGCAACAACGGTAATCCTAATTGGTCTTCTCTCCTTTTTTGCCATCTTGTTTTTATCGTTCACTTTAGCACTAATACTTGGCAATTGGTTAGGAAACCCTGTTTGGGGTTACGGCCTTGTTACCCTGCTGGACATACTTGGTGTAGTGATTATTGTATCCCGCAAGTCTGTGATCGAAGAACGCATTACACAAAAGGTAGTAGAGCGCCTTTTAGAGGAAAACGAAGAAATCCCTCCAACTGATGAAACCGCTTGACCGATTAAAAGCTGAACAATCAAAGGCAAAAGCCGAGATGAAAATTCAGGAAGAGCGCATCAGCCGCAAGCTGCACGTGCTGGAAGAGAATTTTGGAAAAATCACTCTGAACAGCGTTCTACCGCTCGAACCTGGTCAAATTGACAAAGCTGCCCGTTTTCTCAATCCTGTTAATTCGCTGATTGATAAAATCATACCTGATTCAATACCTGAGGACAAACGAGAGAAATACAAAGGGATGGTAAAAACCGTTGAAATGGCAGCAGCTGGCCTTGTTTTTCGATATTTACGCAAGTGGATGGGCGGCAAATAGGAAAATTTAGTTTTGATAATCAATATTATACATATTTTTAAAATAATAGTTGTCTAAACATATATTGTACTTACATATATTTGTACAGACAAACATAGCAACATGAAAAAAACATTATTCACCCTACTCTTTGCCGCCACTACCTGGCTGGCATCTGCTCAAACCACATGGAATGTGGATGCTTCCCATTCTAATGTGAAATTCTCCGTTGTTCACATGGTTGTATCCGAGACTGAAGGTTATTTTAAGACCTATTCAGGAAAGGTTGTCTCAACTACTCCTGACTTCAATGGAGCTACAATCGAATTTACCGTTGATGTAAACAGCATCAACACGGACAATGAAGATCGTGACAAACATCTTAAAAGTGATGACTTCTTTAATGCAGAGAAGTATCCGAAGATGACCTTTAAAAGCACATCATTCAAGAAAATCAGTGGTAACACCTATGAACTTACGGGCAACCTGACCATTCGTGACGTCACCAAGCAAGTTACTTTTCAGGTAACATACGGAGGCACAGCAAAAGACCCCTGGGGTAATGTAAAGGCTGGTTTTAAAGCCAAAGGCAAAATCAATCGTAAGGACTACAACCTCAAATGGAGTGTCTTAACTGAGGCAGGTGGCATGGTTGTAAGCGAAGATGTTGATATTCTCCTGAACATCGAATTAGTTCAGGCAAAATAACTCCTAAATTCAGGTATAAAGCCGGCGAATGCCGGCTTTTTTTGTTTTAAAGACGGCAACGCACTTTCATGCATCATCCTAAATCGTTATTTTTGACTGCATGCATCAGCCTCTTCAGGAAGCAATCCACCAGCGGAAATTCCGGAACATCCATCAGGAAGTACAAATTAATATTATTTACACTTCCAGCTGGATCGTTGACATCCATCAAAAAATTTTCAAGAAATACGGATTAAGTTCACAGCAATACAATGTACTGAGAATTCTGCGGGGAGCTTTGCCGGAGGCTTTGAGTCTGGGGTTGATCAAAAGCAGAATGCTGGACCGAATGAGTGACACCAGCCGTATCGTTGAAAGGTTGCGCAAATCCGGACTTATCAAACGCACAACCAACTCATCGGACCGGCGGGTGGCGAAGATCACGATTTCTGAGAAAGGTTTAGCCCTGCTATCTGAAATGGAATCTGAAGAAAAGAACATGGATAAAGTTAGTCATGCTTTAACGGATGAAGAAATTGCCATGCTCAATCAGTTATTAAACAAAATGCGTTCCGTTACACTTTAAAGCAGATTAACGCTGCTATGACAGTAATAGATCAATCAGAAGAAAGGCGCGGAAACAACTTCACGCTCATTGCCGGCCCCCTGGTTTTCCTGATCAGTTTTTTCATCGACTCGCCCGATCCCTTTTATCCGTTTCTTCCTCAAATGATCAGTATAACTCTTTGGATGGCCATTTGGTGGTTAAGTGAATGCGTGCATATTGCAGTTACTTCCTTCTTACCTTTCATCCTGCTGCCTGCTTGTGGTATCGCAGATGTAAAAGTTATTTCAGCTCAATACATGGACCCTATACTTTTTCTATTCATTGGGGGCTTTCTGATTGCATTTGCCATAGAAAAATGGGGCTTGCATCGAAGACTTGCATTAGGTATTTTATCCTCTACCGGCAAAACATCCGGCAGCGTTCTTACCGGTGTTATGGCTACTTCCTTCCTGCTTTCCATGTGGATTTCAAATACAGCCACAGTCATGATGCTTATTTCTGCGGTACTGGCTGTTATACTTCAGCTGAAAGATCACATTCAAAGTAAAGAAACTCACAGAAGACTTTCTGCGGCCTTACTCATCGGCCTGGCTTACTCAGCAAATATTGGCGGTATGGCCACCCTGGTTGGGACACCCACCAATATGATATTCTACCGGTTCTATATGGAACAATACGGCCAAAACTATCCCATTAGTTTTTTAGGATGGATGGCATTCGCTTTACCCATTGCACTCCTACTGCTATTGATCACCAGGCTGACGTTGAAATATACGCTCCTGAAAAATGATGCATCGCTGCCTTTCGACCGGTCACTGTTTACCGCACAACGAAAAGCACTTGGCCCATGGAGTTCGGACGAAAAGAAAACAGCTTTTATTTTTGGTATGACCGTTTTACTTTGGTTTACGCGGGAAAGCATCGAATTCGGATCTTATCATTTCACAGGATGGTCAGGACTCTTCCCTTTTCCGACTCAGATTACTGACGGTACCGTTGCCGTTTTCATGGCCTTGTTACTATTTACCATTCCATCAGGAACAGAGAAAGGGAGGACCCTTTTATCGTGGAATGAAGCAGCCAAAATTCCCTATGAGATCATTTTACTCTTTGGCAGTGGTTTCGCCCTGTCAAAGGGATTTGAAACATCCGGTCTCAGCAATTTTATTGCACAGAAACTCCACGGACTTAAAGACTTTGATTTACTCACACTGGTGTTGATTATCGGGGCCATTGTAACTCTGATCAGCGAATTTGCCTCCAACGTCGCCAGCATACAATTGGTAATGCCAATTTTAATAGCGTTACATTCCAGCATCGGACACCACCCGGCATTACTTATGGTTACCGCGGCATTGTCTGCATCTTTGGGATTCATGCTTCCGGTTGCTACAGCACCAAACACGATTGTTTATTCCAGCGGTCACATTAAAGTCAGGGAAATGGTACTGGCCGGGTTCATTATTGATCTTGCCGGTATACTTGTGATTTCCTTCTTCATCAGATATTTCTTCTGATTCGAACACTTTTTTAAATATTTCTTACATCTAACTCTTTTGAATCAACTAATGGGGAACAGCCTGCGTTTCACATGTGATATTGAGTTAAGAGATGATGAGATTAATGTGTCGAATTATAATGGCTTTTCTTGTTACCCTGCTGCTCCCACAAAATAGCAGGGGACAAATCTGCTTTGACTGCGGAGACGGGCATTCGGGACCACTGATGGTTCTAAAAGACAGCACCCTCCCTTCAGGGGTATACAATTTTACCGACGTTTATATAGCGGAAGGTACAGAACTGCGGTTTTCGGGAAATTCAGCCATTGTTTTTCGTTGTAAGGGATCTGTTGTAGTTGACGGCAAAATCAATCTTGCAGGTGAAAATGGCCAAAATGCAAACGATAATCTTACATCAGCAATACCGGGACAAGGAGCACCCGGAGGATATTCCGGAGCATCCGGAATGCCGGGCAACCTGTTATCGTCATCAGGCCAGAATGGAAACGGTACCGGTTATGGACCCGGCGGTATATCGGCTGGCGGAGCTGGTGCTGGCTATGGATCAGCAGGCTATTCCTGCCAGGGAACACTCTTCAATACCTACAGCGACTCCTCCCTCGTTCTGAATGAAGGTGGCAGTGGTGGCGGTAGCGGAGCTGTAATCAATGGATATTCTTCGGGAGCAGGTGGTGGTGGTGGTGGCAACTTATCAATTTACTCGTGCAATCCGATCATCATTGGCATACATGGAGAAATTAACCTGAATGGAGGAAATGGCGGAGATGGTTACCAATATGGAACCGGAGGCGGAGGCGGATCCGGAGGCAGATTATTCTTAACCGCGAAATCAATCGATATTCAGGGATTGGTTACTGCGATTGGAGGCTCAGGAGGTAAGTGTCCTTTAAATTCCGCCCAATGTTATCAAGGAGGAAACGGCGGAAACGGAAGAATTCGCATTGACAATACCGACATTACACTGACAGGTATAGTATTGCCCGGCCATTATTCAAAAGTGCTTTTTGATGCAGGTATCCGACGAGTGGTAGATGCCAAATGTTTTGGCACTGCAACCGGATTTATCAGAGGCAGAGCGAGTGGCGGCGAACATCCTTATACATTTCTTTGGTCGAATGGCAAAACAAGTCATGAACTTACCAATATTCCTGCGGGCACTTACACCCTCACGATCACGGATGCCACCGGCTGTTCAATAACAGAGCATGCAAATGTAGCGCAGCCTGATCCCATAGAAGCAGCAGTATCCACTTACCCGCCAACATGCGATAATGCCAACAACAGTATTGTTATTTATAATGCAAAAGGAGGCACACCCTTTCCATACGAAAACACGCTGGCAACTACACAATGGTCCAATATATCAGCCAATGGATTGCTTTTCTCCTTTAATTTCAACACTGCGGCCAGCGTTAAACGTATAGCCCTGCAATTAAAGCAACCCGGGAACCAGCACCTCTCTATTTATTACAGGCAAGGTATTGCTACAGCATTTGCTAATGACTCAACGCAATGGCAGTTAATAAAAGACATTCAGTTTAATTATAACAGCACCGAAGATCTGATTCCAATTGACCTTACTGCACTGCAGCATCTTGCATCCGGCAATCATACATTGTACATATACAGTTACAACAGTGCCATGCTGGGCGTCAGCAGCAATGTATTAGGGAACACCTTCAACTTCGATCATCAGATGACGATCTATGCCGGCATGGCGCGTGCAACCGGCAACGACCCATTCTCAGCACCTCAGTCTGGAATAATGAATTTATCCGGGCGAATAACGTATATCATCGATGCACCAAACGGAGAAAACTACCTCTATGGTAATAATCCCAATTCTCTCTCCATACAAACCGGGCAATCACCGGGTGAACACCAAACCATCATCACAGATGTGATGGGTTGTACAACTGCTGTTGATTATAAAATAGAAGCACCTGAATCTGTAACTATTGAACAGTTAACATCCCGGTCACCGGCCTGTCATAATTCAGACGACGGTTATATTGAAGTTAATGTCAACAATACCGATCTTAAAGGCTATGCTGCAACTCCACCATCAGCCACTATTCCTCAATCCGGCATCTTCCTTCAGTATCAGACAAATGAGAATATTCTTTTAAACGGTATTGAACTTTACTCTTCCACCGCTGTAAACGTCTCGGTTTACCTGAAACGCGGCGTATATTCCGGCTTCGAAAACGATGTTCAGTCCTGGGTGTTATCCGGTACAGTAAACTCCACGGCTCCTGATGACGGAGGCAGAGTAAAAATTTTTCTGCCGAACGGAATAGCACTTGATCCTGATGTATGGAGCATCTGTATACAGGTTAATACAGGATCAATCTACACACATCTGCAACGAGAGAATTTCATCCAATCTCCTGTATTGCATCTTCAATCGACAGCATACACCTGCTCTTCGGTCTTCAATCAGGTTACATTCATACCCGGAATCTATTTTGCCGGAACACTAACCTATACAATTCCCACAGGGCAGCTGAACTCCTACTGGAGCAATGCTGTTGCAGGAAACATTCTTCAAAACATCGGTGCAGGTACATATACCTTTACAGTAGATTATAATGGAATGTGCAAGACCGAAAAAACTTTTATCCTTAATGAGCCTGCTCCGATATCTGCACAAGTTATGATCACCCCTGAAAACGACAATCAGTCAGACGGCAGCATACAGCTCTATCCAGCTGGTGGCACACCACCCTATTTTATTCAATGGACGCAAACAGGTATTACAGGTCCGGTGATGCAACAACTTCCGGCCGGAACATATCCGGTTTTCATTGCTGACAGTCATGGCTGTATCTTCAGAGATTCCATCACATTAAACCGGTTCAACACGCCCATTAAAGAAGAAGGATGGCTCACCATACTGCCGAACCCGGGACATGGATATATCAAGGTTGGTGAAGAAGTAAAAGGAATGGAAAATTGTACACTCCGGGTATTTGATATTCTTGGCAGAATGGTTTTACAGGAAAACACAAGTATTTCAAGCCTGATGTCGGAGGGAATTGACCTTCACCACCTGATCGACGCAAATTATATATTGCAGGTAAGTGATGAGGATCAGGTATTTCAGGCCAGGGCAATAATTATACATTAATATCCGGCTCTTCCGAACAATGCTTATTTTAGGGGCTCGATCCCGATAAGCATGAAAAAAGCCTGGTTGTTCATATGTGGACTACTGTTTCCACTGATTGGAATATCCCAACCTTTACCGGATGTTGTCCAATATGAAATCAATATCAATTCCATTGATTTTGCAGCGCAAACCATTTCCGGACATACAAATGTCGTTTTTTGCAATTCCACCACTCCACTATCGACCCTGGAGTTAAGCCTTCTTAAACTAAACATCGACTCAATAATCACTAACAGCGGAGTCCCGCTCAGTTATCAGTACAACGATACAAATCTGACCATTACACTTTCAGCTCCATTATCCGTTACTGACACGGATACGGTAGCGATTTACTACCATGGTTCACCAAAACTCGACCCCTCGAACTGGGGAGGATTTTATTTTTCAGGAACATTTGCTTTCAACATGGGAGTTGGATTCGATGCGGATCCACATTGTTTCGGCAGGGCGTGGTTTCCAAGTAATGACGTCTTCACTGACCGAGCCTCCTTTCGGTTTCACATCCGTACCCCTGCGGGTTACAAAGCCTTCTGCAATGGTCAATTAACAGGTATCGACACAATCACTCCTGCTATACTGCAATGGAACTGGGACTTTTCACAGGAAATCCCTACTTATCTTGCCAGTGTGGCAGTTGCTCCGTATGCTACCTGGGAAAGAAATTATCAGGGGATACCGGTGGAGATCGCTGCATTGCCAGCCGATACTGCAAATGTAACCGGCACCTTTACGCATCTGGATTCAACACTTTACCACTATATACATGCATATGGACCATACCCCTACGACAAAGTTGGATACTGCCTGATTCCTTTTAATTCGGGAGCCATGGAGCACGCCAGCAGCATTCACATAGGAAAGGCATTTGTAGCAGGAACACTAACTTATGAAACACTATGGATGCACGAACTCTCACACATGTGGTGGGGTGATCAGGTTACCTGTGCTACAGCAGGAGACATGTGGCTGAATGAAGGTTTTGCCAGCTTTAACGAAGGTTATATGACTCAGCAGATCTATGGTGATGCTGCTTACAGACAATGGATAAAATCCAATCTCCGCCCTGTCTTACAATTTGCACATATCACAGATGGTGGCTATCTCCCGTTGATCAACATACCGCATGCTCACACCTATGGCCCTACCGTTTATAACAAAGGAGCAGCGATAGCTCATACGCTACGCTACTATATGGGCGACTCTCTTTTCTTTGCAGGTTGCAAGGCCTATCTGAATAACAAAAGCAACCAGAATGTAACAAGTTATGATTTACGCGACCAACTGGCCGCAGCAAGCGGGATGAATCTAACCCGCTTTTTCGATGATTGGGTTTTCACTCCGGGATTCCCCCACTTCTCTATTGATTCCGTAGTATTTATTCCCGGAGGTCTTAACCATTACTTTGTGTATACCCGTCAAAAATCAAAAGGCAATAATCACCTCTACGAAATGCCCGTACAGATTACGCTTTCTGATTATTACTCCGACACTACTTTTACCGTAACTATTGACAGTGCAACCAACGTGTTTCATTTTGCAACACCGAACAATATAGAATGGTTCACCATTGACAAGAATGATAGAATGGCGGATGCCATCACGGCAGATGAAAGAAGAATCACCTCAACCGGCAGCGTGGTTTTCAACGAAACTGCAGTAACGGTAAACACCCAGCAAACCGGAGGCGACACTTCCATCGTGCGGGCAGAGCACCATTGGGTAACACCAGATCCCTTTAAAGTGTCAGGACAAGGAATCCGCATCAGCGATTATCACTATTGGAAAATTGACGGATTATTTAAATCAGGATATCATGCCAAAGCAACATTTCCCTACAATGGTTCTACCAGCACTACAACAGGATATCTCGACAACACGTTGATTACTGGAACGGAAGACAGTATCGTTCTGTTATACCGAGCCGGAGCTGCTGACGATTGGCAGATCGTCACCTCCTATACCCAGAATACGGGAAACAAGTTTGACAAGATGGGGAATTTCGTAATTGACTCCCTTAAAATCGGCGAGTATGCCTTTGGTTACAGAGATTATACAACCGGGCAAAACATCCCTGGCGAAAAATACCCGGTCTTAAACATCTGGCCGAACCCATCAAGAGATGGTATTCAGTTTTGCCTGGGTCAGGAAAAACAAAACCAGAGCTACCAGGTAAATATTTACGACCTTCAAGGCAAATATCTCTTCAGCAAAACCATTTATACCGGAACTACTGAACAATGGACTCCACGCAATGGGCAGAAAGGAACGTTCATCATGAAAATTACTTCCGGCAATCAGGAGATTAACGTTAAAAAATTCCAACTACTCTGAGCGTATCAGGGCTGAATTCTATGCATCCGCTACCTTATCCGATCATCACTCTTAAAAAGGGGAAAGAACGTTCATTACTTCAAAAACATCCCTGGGTATTCAGCGGCGCCATTCACAAAGAACCCGGTTCGTTAAAGGAAGGCGACGTAGTACAGGTTCACAGTGCCGATCATCAGTATCTCGCAACCGGACATTTTCACAAAGGAACAATAACAGTCCGCTGTTTTGATTTTTCAGCCACTTCGTCACTGGCCGAACTCTTCAAGACAAAATTCCAAACGGCGATTGCTCTCCGAAAAGCTATACATCTGCCCTCTACAAACACCAATTGCTACAGACTGATTCACGGTGAAGGCGATGGGTTTCCCGGGCTAATCATAGATATTTACGGTAACACGGCAGTTATTCAATGCCATACTACCGGAATGTTCAGACATAGGTCTGACCTCTGTGAAATTCTCCGGGAGCTTATTCCGGATCTGGAGGCGGTATATGACAAAAGTGCAGATACACTTTCTAAGCACGGCGCTACGTCTGAAGGGGATGATTTTCTTTGGAAAAAACCCGGGTATCAGTCCCCTGACTTTGTAACGGAACACCAGCTGAAGTTCCATGTAGATTTCATTCACGGACAAAAAACAGGCTTCTTTCTTGACCAACGGGAAAACCGGAATTTGTTACGGGCATATGCTGAAGGAAAGACTGTACTAAACACTTTTTGTTATACTGGAGGATTTTCGCTTGCTGCACTTGCCGGTGGGGCCCGACTCGTCCATTCTGTCGATAGTTCAAAACGCGCAATAGAAGGAGTAGAAAGAAATATCCAGCTCCAGCAATTGCAAGGACACCATACCAGTTTCTGCGAAGATGTTATGTCCTATTTAAAACGTTGTAATGATGAATATGATATTATCATCCTGGATCCTCCGGCTTATGCCAAGCATCTGAACCAAACCTCAAATGCCATGATCGGATACCGGAATCTCAATACAGAAGGATTGAAAAAGATTAAACCCGGAGGTATATTATTCACGTTTTCCTGTTCTCAGGCAATAGACAAGGAATTATTCCGTAAACTCATCTTTCAGTCAGCACTTCAAGCCAAGCGCAACATCAGCATACTTCATCAGCTATCCCAGCCAGCCGATCATCCGGTGAATATTTACCATCCGGAAGCAGAATATCTCAAAGGACTTGTTTTGTTCGTAGAATAACAATCATATCCTCAAAAGCGCATAAAAGTTTATCTTATAGTATCTTTGCAAAAAACAATCAAATGATCCCGCACCTTCCCCATCTTCGGCATACTGACACCGGCAATTTCTTTCTGATTGCCGGAACCTGTGTGGTTGAATCTGAAGCGATCACTTATAAGACAGCACATACGCTTCAGCAAATCACCAACCGGTTAGGCATTCCGTTTATTTTTAAAGCTTCTTACCGGAAAGCTAATCGTACAAGAATTGATTCTTATACTGGTATGGGAGATGAAATGGCATTGCAGATATTATCCAAAGTCGGACAGGAATTGCACCTTCCACTTTTAACTGATATACATGAAAGTCATGAAGCGGCCATTGCTGCCGAATATGTAGATGTCCTCCAGATTCCGGCCTTCCTTTGCCGTCAAACTGATTTATTGGTAGCCGCGGCAAAGACACACAAAGTTGTGAATATCAAAAAAGGCCAGTTTTTATCTCCTGAAGCCATGAGATTTGCAGTTCAGAAAGTAAAAGATGCAGGTAATAATAAAGTAATGGTTACTGAGCGGGGCTCCAGTTTTGGCTATGGAGATCTCGTTGTTGACTTCCGTTCTATTCCGGCTATGAAGAGTTTTGGGCATCCGGTAATCATGGACATTACACACAGCATCCAACAACCTAACCAATCATCCGGAGTGACAGGTGGCCGACCAGATTTGATAGCAACCATTGCCAAAGCTGCAATTGCCACAGGAGCCGATGGTATCTTTCTCGAAACGCACCCCAATCCAGCAGAAGCCCTTAGCGACGGCGCCAATATGATACCGCTGGATCGGGTTGAAGAACTATTGCATGAATTAGTGAGAATTCATCATGCTGTGCACCCAAGAAAATCACAAACAACTGTATAACAGTCACTTGCAACGCATTTTTGTTTATTTTTATAAACGAACATATAGTTTCAGAGAATAGAAACAAAGCCGGGCATACTTCGTAAAAGTTACGAAGTAATTGCTCCCCATGCATAAGTTGCTCAAGCGCCAGCTTGAAAAATATTTTGGCTCAGCCTTACCCGATCATCAGGGATTTGACGCTTTTATTAAAGCAGTCAACGAGGTATATCATGAGGATGAAAAGCGGTTAAAGAATCTTGAAAACATCATTGAAGTTTCTTCGGACGAGGCAAAAGCGGAAGTTGACAATATTCGTTTTGCCATTGAAGAAGCGAGCCTGGTAGCGGTCATTGGCAGAAACGGTAGAATTTCTTCAGTAAATAAAAATCTCCAGAAGCTCACCGGTTTACAAGCAGAAGATTTTATCAATAAAACAGCGCTTGAAATTGCGGGTCCCGAACAGGAAGAACTCATCACGCGGGCAATCCGCAGAGCCACCGCTGGAAATATCTGGCAAGGTGAAATATTTGTAAAAACCAGAAAGGGTAACTTAATCTGGCTGAATGGAACCGTTACTCCACTCAAAGATGCGCATGGGATTATTACACGTTATCTGGCCATTCTGCACGATACAACTGCCCGAAAGCTTTTCGAAAATGAAATAATCACCAGTGAAAAGAAGTATAGAAGTGTCATCAACAGTGTCCACGACATTATTTTTCAAGCCGACAAAAATCTCGAATTCACCTTTCTCAACTCCGCCTGGAAGGAAATAACAGGATTTAACATTGAAGACGGTTTAGGAAGCCGACTGGTAGATTATATCTATGCCGAAGATCTCTCCATTTTTAACCGGTTGCTAAATAGCATACAGTCCTTTGATATCAATTCCGGATCAACCGTACTCAGGCTTAAACCGAAAACAGGGCAATACCGATGGGTAGACTTTAACCTCAAACCCAATTATCAGCCGGGAGGAGCTATAAACTCATTCTCCGGAACGATCCGTGATGTTACTGAAAGCAGAAGAAACGAAGAATTGCTGGCCAGATCCAACGCCTTCCAACGGGCTCTTCTGAACTCAGCAAGGCAAGCCATCATTGCAACCGATGAAAGCGGCATAATAAAAACGTTCAACAAGGGTGCAGAAAAGATGACCGGCCACCTGGCAGAAGATGTTATTGGCCTTACTTCTGTTGACAAACTTTTGATTTTTGATGCACCCTTCACCAATCATATCAATCTCGGAGAATTGCTTTCTTCTCTTAACCAACAGCGCAATGGAGAAATTGAATGTCATCTGAAGACAACCTATTCAAAAAGTTTGATTGTTTCACTCTCTATGAGTGAAATAGCAGATGATAAAGCAAATGGCACCGGTTATTTATTTATTTTCAGTGATATCAGTTCTCGAAAAGAAGCTGAAACCGAGGTCAGAAAATTAAGCACTATACTGGAGGAATCTCCTGATTATGTCAGTTACTATGACATGACAGGTGAAATGATTTATGCAAACAAGGCATTCAAAGAAATCAGATATGATCAACAAAATGAATGCAAGTATGAATTATACCCTGCATGGGCAGAGCTTATCATCAGAAGAAAGGCAATCCCCTATGCCATGGAAAACGGTGCATGGAAGGGAGAAACTGCCATACTTGACAAAGACGGAAATGAGATTCCTGTCCATCAGCTGATCATCATCCACCGCAATGAAGAAGGCACAGCCATTTTCAGGTCATCTGTAATGCGTGATATTACTCAGCGAAAAAAATACGAATACAAACTACTGCAGAGTGAAAAACGCAACCGCGACCTTGTTAATTATAGTCAGGCTATTATAGCCACCCATGATCTGGGCGGAAAGATTTTAAGCATAAATCCTGCCGGCTGTAACCTCCTGGAATATGACCTTGAAGAGATGGTGGGAAAAAACATCATGGATTTCATGCCGGCCTCTCATCGTGAACTTTTCCAAACCGAATATCTGGGCTTATTCAAAAAATCAAAAACTGCTGAGGGAATTTTATACCTGCTCAGTAAAAGCGGGCAGCAACTCAGTCTGCTTTACAAGAACTATAAAGTTGATGAAGCCGGCGAAGAATCCTACATCATTGGATTCGCGCAGGACATTACACAACGACTGCTTGCAGAGGCAGAACTTAAAACCGCAAAACTTTCGGCTGAAGAAAGCGCGCGAGCGAAAGAGCTGTTCCTTGCCAATATGTCCCACGAAATCCGGACACCGATGAATGGAATTGTCGGACTTACAAATCTGCTCTTAAAATCTCCTTTAAACGATAAACAAAAGGAATATGCATCTTCTGTTAAGCAAAGTGCGGAAAATCTGCTGGTAATCATTAATGCCATTTTGGATTTCAGTAAAATCCAGGCAGGTAAATTTGAAATTACCAAGAAACCATTTGATCTGGCAAATCTGTTTTACAATCTGCGACAGACCTTCAGAGTAGAAGCACAACGAAAAGGAATCGAACTTCAAACCTCCATTGACGACAATATCCATCAGATACTGAACGGAGATGAAATCCGGCTGAATCAGATTATTTCTAATCTTGTCAGCAACGCTTTAAAGTTTACTGAAAACGGCAAGATTTCACTGGCAGCTCGTTTGCTCAACCAAACAAACGAAGCCTGCAGATTACGTTTCAGTGTTACGGATACAGGTATTGGGATTGCACCGGAAAAACTGGATAAAATCTTCAACAGCTTCACACAGGCTAATTCAGATACAAGCAGAAAATATGGTGGCACCGGCCTTGGACTCACCATTGTAAAAAACATGCTTGAACTGATGGGTGGCCGCATCCATGTAAAAAGCGAACCGGGCAGCGGATCCACCTTCTTCTTTGATCTGAATCTCGAAAAAGCACATCGCCTGATTGAAGATCAGCAAGTACACGAAGAAGATTACAGCGGAAAACTCAAAGGCTTGCGTATCCTGATGGCAGAAGACAACAAAGTCAACCAGCTTTTTGCATCAGAATTGATTCAAGACTGGGGAGCCAGTCTTGATATTGCCGATAATGGTAAGCTGGCCGTAGAAATGGCCCGAAAGAATGAATACGATTTAATTCTGATGGACATTCAGATGCCGGAAATGAGCGGCCTCGATGCTACGCATTATATACGAAATGAATTCAAAGGTCCGAAGAAAGACATTGTCATCATTGCTATGACAGCAAATGCCATGAAAGGAAACGAGGAACAATATGGCAAAGCAGGAATGAATGATGTAATTTTCAAACCATATGAATCAGCCGAACTCTTTACAAAAATCAAGAGGTTCACTAAAGTTAAGGATTCAGGGTCCGCAAAAGAGAAAAAACACACCACTCCGGTTGCTGAGCACTTAGATTCTGTTCCGACTCCAGTAAATGATCTGTCCTTAAAGCATGCCAGTATGCACGTATTAACTGCCTTTTCACGTGGAAAAGACAGCTTCATCGTTAAAATGCTGACAGTACTTATTGAAAGCGTTCCTCCGACTAGCATAGAATTAAACGATTCAATCCGGCATGGCAATTGGGAAAAAGTTGTCAAAGCAGCCCATAAACTCATCCCCAATATGAATATGATGGGGAACCCCGGGCTTGAAAAAAGCATGAAATGGATTGAAGATCAAGCCAATGTAGAAGCTTCCCGAAAAGCTGTCAGTGAACTATGGCCATCGGTAGCACAAGAACTTGAACTGGCCGTAAAGGACCTTCATACCGCACTAAAATTCTATCAGGCCAGAGAAACATCTGCAAAATAACCTCCGTATAAGAAATACCCCACAAAAGAATATGAAAAAGCAAATCCTGGTAGTAGACGACGAATTAAGCATTCGAATGTTGCTTGAAAATTTCCTTTCAGATGAATATGATGTCATCACAAAGGATAATGGATATGAAGCCATGACATGGTTCCAGGAAGGAAACACTGCAGACCTTATCCTGGTGGACATTGACATGCCCATGGTAAACGGATATGAACTCACTGAAAACATCCGTAAGCAAGCCGGCATGGAGAAAGTTCCGGTGATCATGCTTTCCAGCAAACAGAAAAGCTCCGACCGTATCAAATCATTTAACGTAGGCGCTGATGATTACCTTCAAAAACCATTCAATCCGGAAGAGTTGATGGTTCGTATTCAGGTAATCTTTCGTAGAATGACAGCTGCATAAAAATTTTCAGCCCCCATATGAAAATTGTTTACATCAACCCTTCAATCGAACAACAGGACCTGTTTAAAAGTGCCTTCACCCGGCATGAGGTAGTCTGTTTCAATGATTTATTCAGCGGTTTCCAATGGATGCGACAGGACAATTTTCCTGACATCCTCATTTCAGAGATAGATCCGGTTATAGATCCGAGCAATGATACTATGAAAATCATTCGCTCAAAGCCGGCTTTCCGCAAAACAATTATCATCGGATATTCGCAGAAGCCCGACCGCAGTAAGCTCAATCAATATCTGAATGATGGATATCTCGACATTGTTCCAACTGAAAAAGTAACTACAACCGTATTTCAGGTTATACAGCTGTTCAGCCAGAAACATGGTCAGAATTCACTAAGCTCACTCTATAGCAGAAGAAGCCTTATCGCAAAACGGCTACTTGACATAGGAATATCATCCACTGCCTTATTACTGGCCTCTCCGGTACTGCTGGGTGCAGCCATAGCCATCCGGCTTGAATCAAAGGGCCCTATTTTCTACCGATCCAAACGAGTTGGATCCAACTATAAAATTTTCGATCTTCTAAAGTTCCGCACAATGATACCGGATGCAGACAAGAAGATAGACAAGTTAGGTCATTTAAATTTATACTCCGGTGGAGATGCTATAGAAGTACCAGAGGAATGTCCGGACTGCAAACGACTGGGTAAATCCTGCTCGCCAATGATGTATGCTGACAACAAGCAAATCTGCGAGAATTTTTATTTTTTCCTCCAGGATATGGAAAAGCAAGGAATATTCTTCAAGGCAAAAGATGATCCCCGGATATCAAAGGTTGGTAAATTCTTACGCAACTCTTCTATCGATGAATTACCACAACTGATTAACATTCTCAAAGGAGATATGTCACTGGTTGGAAATCGTCCGCTTCCTCTGTACGAAGCCGAAATGCTGACTACCGATTCAAGGGCATTCAGATTTCTTGCTCCGGCCGGCCTGACCGGGCTATGGCAGGTCACGAAACGAGGCAAAAAAGATATGTCGGAAGAAGAAAGGATCGCACTGGACAATAATTATGCTTTAAACCACTCCCTGTTGCTGGACATAAAAATTATTCTCCGCACCTTCCCTGCCCTCTTCCAGAGTGAAAACGTGTAGTATGATGAATGGTGAAGAAAAGAAGAACAGACAATACTTACTCCTCCTGCTGATCAGCCTGATTGCAAAGATTTGCAATGCACAAACTCAGGATGAGGTAAGCGCATTTCCCTACGTTGATATAAACAGCAAACCGGCTTTTAACCTTTCAGACTCATCATTAACCAGAATTGACCTTAATAAAGAGCTAGTTGATCAATTTGTTCCTATCGACAGCCTGATCAAAGTTGCTATTGCCAATAGTCCTACCGTGCAGGCTCAGGATGCCTTGATTGAAGCCAGTAAAGACCAGATTAAGTTTGCACGACGTGAATGGCAAAACGGAGTATCCGGATTTTTCAGTGAGTCACTCGGCAATCAAACGTTGTTCTATGATTCCAATCAGGACCTGAACACGGTACAGTCACAAAGCCTGCAAACCGGTTACCGGTTAGGGCTCAATATAAACGTTCCACTTTTCCTGCTCTTTGGACGTACCAGTCGAATCAACGTTTACCAGCATGAACGTGAAGTAAGGGAAAAAACAGGAGAAAAAATCCAATTGGATGTATCCCGGCAGGTCATATCGGAGTATAACAGCATGTTATCGGCCCATAGAATCCTGCTCCTGGCAGCTAAAAGCCGCGGAACTTCCCGTATGCTTCAGGACATGGCTGACAAACAATTCGCACAGGGAGATCTCTCCATTGCGGATTATTCGTCAGTAGCTGCCATTACATCGAAAGCAGAACAGGATTATGAAATCGCAAGAAGCAATTTCTACAATACTTACCTGTCGCTGGAGAAATTGCTGGGCGTACGACTTGATACATTGGTGAGGAAAAAGTGACCCTGCTGGAATTTATACGACTACTTGCACGACACTGGAAAGCGCTCGTGATATTTCCGTTAATGACGGCAGGTGTAGTTTTTTATCTCACCCGAAACACCAAGAAAGAATACGTTTCCAATACGCAGGTGTATACCGGTATCGCCAGCGGCTATGGTATCACCTCCGGCGAAAACGACCGGGTAGATTATTTTGCTGTCAACAATGCCTTCGACAACCTGATGGCAACCATCAAATCCCGTGAAACGCTCGAGGAAGTTGGTATGCGACTGCTTGCAAAGCATTTGCTGATCGAAAAACCTTCCTACAAAGACCTCTCTCCTGAAAATTTTGATCATATCCGGGAAGCACTGCCGGAAAAACTGCGCAAGAAACTCATTGTGAAAGGGTCAGAAGAACTGACCTTTTTCCGCATTGAAAGCTATAAGCGGGCATCTGAAAACAATGAAATCATTGAATTGCTTTCGGCGCCCTCCAGTATTTACAGTGTAGATGTTATCAGCTCCAACATGAATCCGCAAAGGAAACAGTCGAGCGATATGATCGAAATTTCATACAAATCCAACGACCCTGCAGTCTGTCAGCAAACACTTCAAACCATTGTCAATGTCGTAATCACCCGTTACAAAGGAATTAAAGGAGCTGAAACCAGCAATGTTGTCAAGTACTTTGAAGAACAATTAAATCAGGCTGCAGGCAGGTTACGCAAATCAGAAGACCGGCTCCGGGATTACAGTTCAGAAAATAAAATCATCAACTTTTACGAGCAGGCAAAATTTGTAGCGAACTCCAAGGAGAATGTTATCAGCGACAAGCAAAAGCAGGAAGAATCACTTGAAGCATCGAAAGCTTCACTATCGAAAATTGAGCAGAAAATCGACATCAAGAAAAACATCCTTGAGATCAACGAAAATCTGACGAAACTACGCGAACAATTATCTGAAGTTACCTATAAAATAGCCAACGCCGAATTATACAACGAAGATGCCGGACAGCTTGACACCTACCGAAAGGAATCAGACAGAATAAAGAAACAGATAAAAGAAGAAGTCAACAAGCAGTACAAGTGGAACAACACCCCTGAAGGACTTCCACGTGCCAATCTTCTGTCGGAATGGCTGGGCAGTTTTCTTGCAGTAGAAGAAAACCAGGCCAAGCTGGATGTAATCAACAAACGACTTAACAGTTTTGACGAACTATACAAGGAGATGGCCCCGGTAGGATCCAACCTGAAGAGAATAGAACGGGAAGTCGACATCAATGAAAAAGAATACTTAAGCATTCTCCATGGCCTTAACATGGCACGTTTACGTCAGCAAAGTCTGCAGATGTCAAATAATTTGTCGATCACCGATTATCCATTTCTCCCCTTGAAACCACAGCCATCAAAACGGGGAATGATGATCATTATGGCTTTTCTGGCTACCTTTGTTTTGAGTCTCTCAGTAGTAGTGGGAAAATCATTTATCGGCAAAACCGTTCAGACGCCTGCCAGAGCAGAGAAATTCACCAATCTCACCTTCCTGACTGCTTTCCCCGATTTCGACAAAATTGATACCCGGTTTAATATTGCTATGCTCCGGCAAAGCATTCTTGCTCATTTTAACTCCACATTCTTCGCCAACAACAAAGAATCGCTTTCAGGAGACTCACTGCCTCCTGTGATCAGCATCAGCAGTATCAAAAAGGATGAGGGAAAAAGTTTCATTGGAAAGATGATCTCCGGAAAATTCAGTGAAAGATTTAAACGGGTGCTGTATCTGAATCCGGAAATAATGCAAGGATTTCCTCCATCTGTAACTGTTTTCAATTATAGTAAATCTGAAACAGCATTTTCCGGGAATACCGTATATGACTGGTTAGACGCTATCGGAATAGAAATCCGGGAATACGACCTGATTCTTTTAGAGCTCGATGAATTAGGAAGATTTACACTCAATGATAACCTGATCAAAGGTATCCGAAGCCATTTATTTGTTGTTTCCTCAGAACGGGTCTGGTCAGAAGCTGACTCCAGAGCTTTATCACTCTTTACGAAAATGACGTCAACGCCTCCGATGGTGATTTTAAACCATATCGAAATTGACCGTCTTGAGGCCATTATCGGTGAACTACCGAAGCAACGCACGTTTGTAAGAAAAGCGATAAAACGAATAGTAACATTCAACTTTAAGCGGTCGTAAGAATCAATGTGTTGAACTCCATAAAAAATCTGGCCCGCAACCGCCATACGTTGTCACTTGCCGGTAACGTAGTTAATGCGATACTGGGATTCGGAAGCATCGCATTGGTGGCCCGTCTTTTAACCAAGGATGAAATGGGATCATGGATTATGTTCATGACCGCCTATATTTTTGCCGATTTACTACGCGCCGGAATTATCCACACTTCGCTCATCCGCTTTGCCGCATCCTCTGATGAACATCAGTTCAAAGTTGTATCAGGTTCCGGCTGGCTCATTTCTATTATCACCACACTTGTAATTTCGATCATCACCGTACTGATAGATGTAATTTTCGGACATTATATCACCAATCACGGTATTCAATTATTTCTTACCTGGTACTGGCTAGCTGCAATTACCACCCTGCCATTCAACTATGCTGCATGGCTTTTGCAAGCCAAATCATCATTTGAGAAGGTACTCTATATCCGATTACTGAACCAGCTGAGTTTTATCACCTGTATTCTGCTCGCTTTAATTACTGACCATGCATCATCAGAAGTTGTTCTTACGGGCTTCATAATTTCCGGATTATTGCCCAGTGCAATTTCAGTATGGACCGGCTGGTCGATGGTGGGCACCGTGAAGTTTGCGACGCGGAATATGATGCGTGATTTATTCAATTTCGGAAAATTCAGCATGGGCACCCTGATGGGATCAAACCTGTTGAGAAGCTCTGACACTTTGTTGATCGGGTTTCTGCTTGGGGCCAAAGAAGTTGCTAGTTATAGTATCCCGCTTAAACTTATTGAAGTTATAGAAATCCTGTTGCGCAGTTTTGCTGCCAGCGCCATGCCGGTAATGTCTAAATTCCGGTCGCCCGAACATAAGCAGGAACTCCGGCAGATGTATTACAAATACACCGGGCTGTTAACACTGATCTTACTTCCAATGATTGTCGGATGCATTTTATTTGCAGATTCTCTGGTTATCATTCTGGGTGGGGCTCAGTACGCTGAATCCGCAAATGTGCTCCGGATTCTGGCGGTTTATGCAGCTTTCCTTCCACTGGACCGGTTCAGCGGAATCACGCTTGACATTATCGGCAAGCCCTACCTTAACTTTCTTAAAGTAATTTTAATGCTGCTGGTGAATGTAACCGGAGATGTGCTGGCTATCCATTATTTCGGTAACATTGGAAGCGTTGCTGTCGTATCAATACTCACGTTCCTGACCGGCGTGATCTTCGGGAATTACTTCCTGAAAAAATATCTGCACCACCGGATTGTAGAAACCCTTCAAACTGGTTACTATTCGCTGTTGCACATTCTCCAACCGCTCAAGGAACGCATCAAAGCGTTAAAGGTTGGTAATCCCGCATCCTGATAATATCAATGTAAAAAACCTGCTGAAAGCAATCTTTATGGTGTTGCTTTCAGTTGTGCTCGGCATCACTTTTTATAAAGGTGGGGTTGCAGCGATGATTGGCCTTGCCTGTTTGCCTGTAGGTCTTGGATTCCTTGGTCTGATCGTTGCCCGTCCCAAAACCGGATTATGGACCATGTTTGCTTTTTCCTTTTTTGCAAACGGAATTACCAGATACATAGATGGCCCCTTTGGTTTGGGCGTAGACATCATCCTGCTCATCACGGCTCTTGGCATTTTGTTTCGCACCAAGGAAGACCTAAATGCTCCGTCCATCAAGAACCCTTTGATGCTCGGCATTCTGATCTGGTTTGGATATTGTGTTATAGAAATTGCCAACCCGGAAGCCAGAAGTATTGAAGCCTGGTTCTATGACATACGGGGTGTCTCACTGTATTTCGTTGCTACTGTCCCGCTTGCTTTTACTCTTTTGTATACAGAACAGGACATGGATCAATTTATTAAAATATGGTTCGGTATTTCCATTTTCGCAGCCGTTTGGGGTCTCAAACAGCTGTACTTCGGTATGGATTATGCAGAAAACAGATGGCTTGAAATGGGTGCAAAAAGCACGCATATACTCTTTGGGAAACTTCGCGTTTTTTCCTTTTACTCTGATGCCGGACAATTTGGTGCTGCTCAGGCTCATACCGGTGTTGTTGCCGGAGTTTTGGCAATGGGGCCTTACTCAAGAAAAAGAAAGATCTTCTATATTATCACCTGTTTGCTTTCACTATACGGAATGGCAATTTCCGGAACGCGTGGTGCATTATTCGTTGTCATCACTGGTTTTGCGATTTACTTTCTCCTTTCCAACAATATGAAGATTGTTATTCCGGGTGCTATCGTTGGTATTCTTGCCTTTGGCATGTTGAAATATACAATGATCGGTCAGCAAAACGATCAGATCAGACGTATGCGAACCGCCCTGGATCCTAATGATGCTTCTCTTCAGGCACGATTAAACAATCAGGCGAAACTGAAGGTATATCTGGCATCCCGGCCACTGGGAGGAGGGCTAGGCTCTGCCGGGTCCTGGGGGCAAAGATTCAGCCCCGGGACCTTTCTGGCTACTACTCCACTCGATTCCTGGTATGTAAAAATATGGGCAACTACAGGAGCCATAGGACTCACCATTTACCTGAGTATGCTGATCTATTTTCTTGCCAACAGATTTATCTTTCTTTTCAAGCTGAAAGACCCCGACCTTAAATTTAAACTGGCAGCATTTTACGGAGGATTTTTCGGAGTTTGCTTCGCCAGTTACGGGAACCAGATTTTTGGACAATTCCCAACCGGACCATGTATTTACATTTCGTTGGTTTATATGTTTCTGGGGGAAACCTTTGTGCGCAACCGGGCGTTAAATAAGCCGGATGAATCCCCAGTCTGAACAACCGCTAGTTTCCATCGTCAGCATCAATTATAATGGTGCACGGGTAACCTGTGAAATGCTTGAATCACTCAAGCAGATCACCTATCCTAATATTGAGGTCATCATTGTAGATAACGCGAGCGCTGAAGACCCATCTCTGATCACCAAAGAACATCCATGGATCACCTTTATCCGCAGCGAAAAAAACCTTGGCTTTGCAGGAGGAAACAACCTGGGATTTAACGCCGCCAAAGGCAAATACTTTCTGATGCTCAACAACGACACAGAAGTGGAACCAGGTTTTATTGAACCATTGATTGCTCGTTTTGAAAATGACAGCTCCGTCGGGGCCGTATCACCTAAAATCATTTTCCATCATAGTCCTGGAATCATCCAGTTTGCCGGTTTCAATCCTATTAATCCATATACAGGAAGAGGTACAGCTATCGGCTTTGGTGAAAAGGATAATGGACAATACAACGAATCTCATGCAACCAGCAGAGCACACGGTGCAGCCATGATGGTTTCCCGAAAACTGGTTGAAGAAATCGGACTTATGGCTGATCTCTTCTTTCTGTATTACGAAGAGATGGATTACTGTGAACGTATAAAACGGGCCGGATATTCTATCTGGTATGAAGCCGCCTCAACCATCTATCACAAAGAATCGATCTCAACCGGTAAAGGAAGCACTTTAAAGACCTACTATCTGACACGAAACCGCCTTTTGTACCAACGCAGAAATGTGAAAGGTTTAAGGCTTTTTGTCAGCATCATTTTCTTTCTGATTGTATCTATACCAAAGAACACCCTTCAGTATCTCCTGAAAGGCAAAACTGACATGCTCAAAGCCTTCTGGAAAGGAGTGCTCTGGAACATTACCGCTAAAGACATCCATCGCAATGAATCCTTAATCTGATACGTTATGGCCGTACTCGACATTCTGTTCATCGTAATCTTCCTGCTCTGTGTTCCTACAGTAGCATACTTCCTGTTCTTCTCTGTCGCCGGTCATTTCTACCGGTCCAGGGCGTATGGAAACAAGGATACCTACAAAAAAATTGCAGTACTCATGCCGGCTTATAAGGAAGATGCCGTAATTCTTCTTACGGCCAAGCAAGCGCTCTTACAGCAATACCCTTCCCACCGATATGATGTATATGTCATTGCCGACTCACTTCAGGATGCCACGATAACTGATCTGAAGAAGCTTCCTTTGCAGGTAATTCAGGTATCTTTTGATGTAAGTACGAAAGCAAAAGCACTTAACGAAGCATTCCGTCAGATCAACAGGCCCTATGATCTGGCTGTCATCCTCGATGCTGACAATGTAATGATGCCGGATTTCCTCGATAAAGTAAACAAAGCCGCTGTTTCCGGATGCTATGCTATACAAGGACATCGTGCAGCGAAAAACAAGAATACCGGATATGCTATTCTTGACGCCATCAGTGAAGAGGTAAATAATCATATAATGCGTAAGGGACAGGTTGCAGTAGGCCTGTCGAGTGCCGTTATCGGCTCCGGAATGGCTTTTTCCTATCTGTACCTGAAGCAGGTGATGTCAGAAATTGAAGCTGTTGGCGGATTTGACAAGGAACTGGAAATGACACTGATTGATGACAATCACAAAATCACATATCTCGACGACGCAATTGTACTAGACGAAAAAGTTCAACAATCCGAAGTTTTTGCGAATCAACGCACACGTTGGGTAGCCGCACAAATGATTTATCTCCGTAAATACTGGTTCAAAGGACTGATGAATTTACTTATTGGCCGCGTGGATTATGCCAATAAAGTGATGCATTATGCTTTAGTGCCCAAGGTCATTTTACTAGGCACTATCGGTTTTATGGCGCTATTGAATCTCCTTCTTCCGGATGCTGGTCCGGGGTTCATTTCATGGGTACTCCTGGGACTTGCTTACGTCGGATCATATGCAATTGCAATTCCGCGTGCTTACTGGAACAAAGACTTGTTTTATGCCATCATGAGTCTGCCACGTACTGTACTGATCATGTTCGGTGCCATGTTCAAAATCAAAGGCGCCAACAAACGATTTATCCATACCCCACATACAGCACAATTCGAAAAAACCACCATTTAACGCAGCCCCATGCCGTTTAAAAAAATAAAAGTACTCGAAACCATCCGCCAAGGACAAATTGGCGGAGGAGAATCACATGTTCTTGACCTTGTTAAAGGAATGAACAAAGATGAATTTGAACCCATTGTACTATCGTTCACCGACGGACCGATGGTTGACCGATTAAAAGACATGGGTATTAAAACGCATGTAGTTGAAACATTACGTCCATTCAATCTGACTACCTATAATGCGGTCAAAGAAATACTGAAGAATGAGGAAATTGACATTCTTCATGCTCATGGAACGAGAGCCCTGAGCAATACTGTATTTCCGGCTAAATCACTTGGCTTACCGATCGTATATACCGTCCACGGATGGTCATTTCATCAGGACCAGCCTTTTCACATTCGCAGAATGCGAGAGCTTTCGGAAAAATTTCTGACCGACCAGGTAAATGTTACCATCAGCGTTTCACAATCGAACCAACGGGATGGCATCGAGCGTTTTCACATGAAGCGCAGCCGTGTCATAAACTACGGTATAGATCTTTCACGTTACAATCCCGACAAACCGATGCATGACCTGCGGGGAGAGCTGGGAATTGAACCCGGCAAAACAGTAGTGGGTTACCTCGTGAGAATGACTATTCAAAAAGATCCGTTCACACTGATCCGTGCGGTAGCTGAAGTTGCGAAAACCACTCGCGACATTCAGTTCCTGTTTATCGGAGACGGAGACCTCAAACAAGCCAGCATCGATCTTGCCAGAGAATTAAACGTTTCGGACATGATCAAATTTCATGCATTCAGAACAGACATTCCGGAGGTCCTGAACACGTTTGACATTTATACACTTCCATCACTCTGGGAAGGATTACCCATTGGAATGCTGGAAGCGATGGCCATGCGCAAAGCAGTAATAGCGACTCCCGTAGATGGCTCCAAGGAAGCCATCAGAGAAGGACAAAACGGCATGCTTGTTCCCTGCAAAAATCCGGAAGCATTGGCAGAAGCCATACTCCGGTTACATCATAGCAAGGAAATGAGAAATGTTCTCGGTGAAAATGCCCGCGATACCGTGGAGAAAATATTCGACGTTAGAATGATGGTCAGAAATAACGAGAATCTGTACAGAGAATTACGGCCCAACTTCTCAAGGGCAGCAGCATAAATAAAATGCGAATAGGTATTGAAGCATTCCGGATTTTCCGGAGAAACAAGCATGGGATGGACATTGTGGCGCAGGAGACTGTTAAACGGCTGCAATACCTCGACAAGCTCAACACCTATTTTCTTTTTTGCTTTGACGACCAGGAAGGATACCACCTGCAGGAATCGGAAAATTTTAGAATTATCCGTATTCCCAGGGCACCATCTCCAATTGTAGAACAGTTTCTCCTGCCGTTACTGGCATTACGATACAGGATAGATCTGTTCCATTCCACCGGCAACACATCGCCTTACTTCCTTCCCTGCAAAAGGCTGGTAACACTCCACGACATCATTTATCTTGAAAAAAACGATCACCTGAAAGGCGGCTCCCTGTATCAACGAATCGGCAAACAGTACAGGCGGTTGATTGTTCCGAAAATCGTAAGAAAAGCCGATGGGTTAATAACGGTGTCACAAAATGAACAACAGATCATACTTGACCGATTACCGGAATTGCAGGGTCGTCTGACAGTAGTCGCAAATGCTGTATCAGGGCACTTTATGCCCAAACCCGCCGAAACAACATTATCGGTAAGTCTGAAATACAAGCTACCCAACCAACCATTTATATTTTTCCTTGGCAATACAGATCCTAAAAAAAACACGGTCAATGTTTTGAAAGCGTATCATCGCTACATCCTTAAATACGGCCATACACTTAAACTGGTGATCGCTGACATCTCACGTGCAAATGTTCACCGGCTGATCGAAAAACATCAGCTCACAGAAATCAAGGAACATGTGTATCTGACGAACTATGTGAGGCATGAAGACATGCCCGACATTTACAACCGGGCCCGTTTGTTTCTATATCCGTCTCTGCGGGAGAGTTTCGGTCTGCCAATTCTGGAAGCTATGGCTTGCGAAACACCCGTAGTAACTTCCGGTAGTCATGCTATGCCGGAAACTGCAGGAAATGCTTCCTTGCTGGTCAACCCGGAAGATCCATCATCGATTGCTGAAGCAATACACATTGTTCATACGGATGAAGCAACGCGACATCGTCTGATTCAGCTGGGCAAACAAAGAATCCTAGACTTTAACTGGAATCAATCCATCCAGAATCTTCTTAAAATTTACAAAGCCATTTGTGATGGAGAAAGCGTTAAATCAGTGGTCATCGAGCCTATCATAAGAAGAAATAAAAAAGGCCAGCCTGTTTACACCGGCTGACCTGCTTCTTCCCTTAACAATATTTTTCTACCAGGTACGGCGCCAAGCGGTATTGAATCCGCTGGCCATAACTGAAGGCAGATAATCAATCACTGTATTATCCAGTTTCGATAATGCTTTCACATGGCGTGTAAGCATTGAATAGGGAAACACTTTTTCAACAAAATTTGAATGCCCAAACTGGAGAAGATCAAATCCGTGCCGTTTGATCAGGTTGATGATGGCATGTTTGGTAAAAAACTGAACATGGGTAAGATCTTCACTTTGACTTTGAATGGTACTGTTGCTATATCCCAGAGCCTTCTTGGATGAGTTAATAATGTTACCCATCCAGCTCTTTGACATTTTCTGCACGGGGCGAGTCACCAGAAGTTCACGGGGTCCGACTCCATTCGGTACCGTCGCAATTAAAATTGCACCCGGACGAAGTATTTTTGCGATAGTGGTCATTAATCCATCCGGATTATGCAAATGTTCCAATACCTCGCTGCAAATAATAGCATCAAACTGATCACCATCAGTAACCTGCTCTGCGCTGCAAACCCTGAATTCCACATTTGGAAGAGAGTTCTTTGAACGAGCATAGCGGATTGCATTTTCACTAAAATCAATACCGGTGACCTGATATCCAAGGCTACCTATCCCGCGAGCAATATTACCGTTCCCGCAGCCAATATCAAGGACTTTCGCCCCAGGCTGACAATAGGTTTGAATGACTTCCGCGATGAAGTTGAGTCGTTTAATATCAACAACCTCCGTAAACTCGGTGTATTTGCCGATATTGATTGTGCTTTTTTTCATAAGATTATATCAGATACCTGTTTCTACGGACAGATTTACTTTTTGTTCTATTAATTTTGAAATTGAACCAACATTGGCTTCCCAGGTATGCGTAAATGCATATGCTCTTCGTGAATCAGCAAGTTCAGGACTATCCTCTTTCAATGCTCTGGATATCTGATCAGCGAACTCCTGATGCGTTTTAGCCAGATACGTATGATCCTTAAAATATTCCATAAAAGGCGTATATGTCGCCACAACAGGTTTGCCCATCGCTAGGTATTCATCAATTTTGCGTGGATAATTCCCCATGGTCACTTCATTCACCAATTGTGGGTTAATGGTGACATCGAAAGATTTTATATAGGCTGGCAGTGACTCAGGAGTTTTATTGCCGAGAAAATGAACATTGTTCATTCGATGCAAATTACTGGATTTAAAAGCCTCATCTTCCGGTCCCACAAGAACAACCTGCCAATCCGGATGTTGTGCAGCAACATGCTCCAGCAATTGAATATCCAGTCTCACCGATGTCAGAAAGCCCGTATAACCGATGACAGGCCGGGGAAATGGTAACATTTCTTCGGCCACCTGTATTTTTTCCGGATGGCTGTATAAACTGAAGTCACAACCTTGCCCAACGAAACAGGCACCAGGATTATACCGGCGGGCATATTCAGCCAGAAATTCAGAATTCGTAGCTACCACATCTGCCTGCCTGATCAGCTGATGTTCCATCTCCAATGCATGTTTTTTAAAATAGGAAATGGTGCTAAGGTTATCTCGGATATAATAAACAAACAAATCTGGATTCAACAGTTCCTTAAGGTGAAAGCAACGGATCATGGACTGATCATTGAACAAAATGAAAGAATCAAAACCAATCTGTTCCATCGCCTTTCGGATATCTTTTGCCAGGCGACGATTATTCATTTTATTAAACCAGTTAAACAAAGCCGGCTGGCTGATCCAGTTGATTGACTCAGCAATATGAGTAGGGGTTAAATTCCACAAACCCGGCAAGACTTCAGTAAGTGCCTCTTTTTTACCTTTAATCACCTCAACTCTCTGCTGAATCTGATCATCATCAGATCCTTTTAGAAAAGTACTCCTGTCCAAAGGCGGATTTACATACAATACCCTGTTTTTCTTCGAAAGTTCAATTGCAATATTCTTGCAATTACTGCCAATCTTAATATCCCAGGGTTGCAAACCAACAATAACAATATTCCGGTTTTGAATCATGTGAATGGGGTTATGGGTTGATTTTTACGTAAACAACCCGCATACGTTACGCAAGGAACCCGCTATTATTATCATCCTGAGAGTAACCCGGCTACCGAACTTGCGTAAAAAATGACAAATCCCCATTATGTCATTCGTCCAGAAAATCAAAAGTAATCCCGGACTAAAGAAACTCTCTCTTTATCTGTTGATGCCCAAAAACCAGGCCCGGCCGCGCTTTTGGGTCAGGATTTTCCTTAACCCGATTTTACATCAAAAAGGAAAAGGATCTTTAATTCGAAGGAGAACAAGGATGGATGTCCTTCCCTTTAACAAATTCTCCATTGGCGCAAACTCCACCATTGAGGATTTTTCTGTGGTAAACAATGGCATGGGAGACGTAATCATTGGATTTGGCAGTCGCATTGGCATCAGCAACACGCTCATTGGACCGGTATTCATTGGCAACAATGTTATCATTGCTCAGAATGTTGTGATATCAGCGTTGAATCATGGCTATCAGGAAATAGATACCCCCATTCGTCTTCAGCCCTGCACAACCGCTAAAGTAACAGTTGGCGATGACAGCTGGATAGGCGCAAATGCTGTCATTACAGCCGGGGTTACAATTGGAAAACATGCGGTAGTTGCGGCAGGAAGTATTGTAACACGGGATGTCCCTGACTACAGTATCGTTGCCGGAAATCCGGCAAAACTGATCAAACAATACAATCCGGCAACAAAGACCTGGGAAAAACCCGCCGATCATCCAACTCATTTAAAACTTGCAATCTGATCCCTATGGAAATTCTATTCTGGTTATTCCTCTTCATCATCTTTTACGCTTACTTCGGATATGGGATCATTCTGGTTGCAATGGTCAAAGTACGTGACCTGTTTATTTCAGAAAGGACGATCATAAATCCTAAATTCGAACCTACTGTATCGTTTATCATACCCTGTTATAACGAACGAAGCATACTTAAAGAAAAAGTTGAAAACTGTCTTCAGTTAGACTATCCCGCAGATAAGCTCGAGATCATATTTATTACAGACGGATCAGATGATGGCAGCGCTGAATATCTGAAAACAGTAAGCGGTGTTAAAGTACTGCATGAACCGCAACGAAGGGGAAAATCTGCAGCTGAAAACCGATCCGTTAAGCATAGCCATGGAGAAATTATTATTTTCTCCGACGCCAACACCATTTTACCGGCTGATGCTATAAAAAAACTGGTTCGGCACTATATCAATCCCGTTGTAGGTGCAGTAAGCGGAGAGAAACGCATTATGCAATCTGATCGTGAAAACGCAGCAGGTGCCGGAGAAGGATTTTATTGGAAATATGAATCCATGTTGAAAAGGTTTGATGCCCGTTTGCTTACTGTGGTCGGCGCAGCCGGTGAATTATTTTCCTTCCGGCGGCATCTGTTCAAACCGCTTGAAGAAGATACAATACTTGACGACTTTGTACTCTCCCTGCGAATCACACAAGCAGGATACAGAGTATTATACGACCCGGCTGCTACAGCCCTTGAAACATCGTCTGCCGACAGTAAGGAAGAGCTGAAAAGAAAAATAAGAATTTGTGCAGGTGGCTGGCAGGCCATGAGCAGGCTCGGCAGCTTGTTCAATGTTTTCAAACACCCTGTACTTACTTTTCAATATGTTTCACATCGTGTTTTAAGATGGACATTAGCTCCACTCTTCCTCCTCCTGGCATTGCCACTCAACATCCACCTGGCATTGGAAAGCGGATTTTATATGTTCATACTTGAGCTTCAGCTGGCCTTTTATCTCTTTGCCGGACTCGGATATGTGTTTGAAAAGAAAGAAATCAGGTTTAAACCATTCTTCATCCCCTACTATTTTGTGATGATGAACTACGCAGCTATAGCAGGCTTCCTGCGTTTCAGCAAGGGGAATCAATCATCCGTCTGGGAGCGCTCAGCCCGCAAGATCATGGCAGGGCATAATCCCGCATAAATATTATACTGGAGGGAAAAATGTAAGGTTCAGGTCAATTTCACCTGAGCTTTTATGCCTGTAATATCGTATACTTGATAGACTGGAACTGCAGTCTGTCAGGGAAATGCTTAGCCGAAAAATCCAATATCTTCTTATCTCCATCAGCCTGGTGTTGCAGGTTTCCTGTGTCAAGGAAATCGACAAGTATCAGGATGATGGTAATTCTGCGAACACCATAACCGACATCAATCAGATTCAGGTGCCGGCCAACTTTAATTATTCAAATGAAAGAAAAGTCAATCTGACGCTCCATTTAAAAACCAATACGGACGACCCGATGCCGGGAATTAAGATTTCTGTATTGAGCGGGCTTCCCGGGAACAACGGGGTGATTCTTTACACCGGTGTAACCAATACTACCGGCACATTGACTACCACTTTTACTACCCCAAAAACACTAAAGGAAGTATACATTCAAACGGGCTATGTTGGTTTGCCCGATTATGCTGTTGCAGATATCAGTACTGGAACCATCACAGTAACACTTGGAGGCTCTAATCCACAACGAATCAGGGTAATTCCTGCATCGTTTTCCGACAATGCTTCCATGAATTATCAAAACAGAAACTCTTCCTTCCCTTCGTTGAAATATCTGGGAGGCTGGAATACCCAAGGTGTACCCGATTATCTGGCAGGGAATCGTGATGTTATCCATGCTGACCTGCTCCGGCGCATCAATGCAGGTCTACCCGAATACAAATCCGTTCCGGCTCTGCATCCACAGTTAATTAACCCATCAGCACCGACAGCAATTGAAGTAACTCAGACTTCAGGATTCTGGATGACATTTGTGCATGAAGGGTCCTCAAAAAGGAATGCTGTTGGGTTCTACAAGTATCATAAAAACAATCCTCCGGCATCCATCTATGATATTCCGGAAATCACCATTGCCTTTCCGAATCTGAGCTACAGAAACTCTGGAGGAGGGTTGGTACCGGGAGATCAGGTATATCTGGGAACCGTAGGTCCCGACAGCATGATAGGATTTGTATTACTTTCAGATGGCTATAATGTTGCCAATGCATCATTAACGACTGGCAACTGTCAGTATTTTTCCAACTCAGACCTGAACCCTGAAACGCAATCCATTAAAAAATATCATTCTGTTTTAATCTGGGATGATACAGAAAACAAAATGATCGTAGGGTTTGAGGATATCAACCGCAATGCAGCCAGCGACGAAGACTTCAACGATGCAGTATTTTATATTACTTCCGATATACCATCTGCAATTGCAACTGCATCGGCAAATAAATCAGCGGCACCTGTAGATACAGATGGTGATGGTATTGATGACAATGCCGATGAATACCCTACCGATCCGGAACTGGCTTTTAATAACTATTACCCGTCGATAGAAACTTTCGGATATCTCGCATTTGAGGATCTATGGCCATACAAAGGAGATTATGACCTGAATGATTTACTTGTTGGATATCGCTTCAATCTGGTCACAAATGCCAACAATGACATTAAAGAAGTGCAATCTAAAATCTTTGTCAAAGCAGCTGGAGGTTCGTATCAACATGGATTTGGCATTGAATTCCCGGTACCAGGATACTTTATCGAAACGGTGAATGGCCCTCAATATACAGAAAATTACATCTCTTTAAATGCCAACGGCACAGAAGCCAATCAGAACAACGCTGTGGTAGTCGTGTTCGATAATTCAAACAGTGTAGCTCCATGCCAGAACGGATATTATGTAAATACAGAACCCGGCTCTCCAGTTATAAACAGTGACACTATCCGGCTTGCAGTACGCTTTGTATCAGGAATACCACCAAACACACTGGGATCCGCGCCTTTTAATCCATTTATTATTTCGAATAAACGGAGAGGATATGAAATTCACCTGCCGGATAAAACACCAACCACTTTGGCAGACCCGTCATTATTTAACACAGGACAGGACCGCAGCAATATAGCATTAGGCCGCTATTATAAATCTGACAATAATCTGCCCTGGTGTATCAACATTCCTTCTGACTTCCCAATCATCACTGAAAAAACGTCTATCATCAATGCGTATCTTCACTTTGTGGAATGGGCTCAGTCGGCCGGGACACTTTATCCCGACTGGTATGAAGACAAACCGGGATACAGAGACAACAATAAACTGCTACATCGCTAGTGATCAAAAAACTGTTTTTAAAAGCAACTACATTTCTACTCTTTACTGCCTGTGCAGTACAATCAGGGAATGCGCAGACTTCACATTTTGTTGATCTTACAGTAAACGTTATTGACGGAAATCTGTCTCCGTTCAATAATATTCTACCCGGTGACACGCTGCTGATTGAAGCCGGCCCTAGAAAATTCCTCATCTTTAAAAATCTGACAGGGAATGACAGCCTCCCTGTTATTATCATGAATAAAGACGGAGCGGTCATTATCGACTCCGATCATTATTTTGGCATTTCAATTCGGATGAGTAAATATTTCAGGATAACCGGTACCGGTAGCCCTGATGAACCATATGGCTTCAGAATTTTCAACCGCCAGGGCAGTGGATTAAGTATAGGCGACTTCTCCAGTTTTTTCGAAGCAGACCATATTGAAGTCGGCAACAGTGAATTCTCTGGCATCATAGCCAAAACAGAACCATTTTGTGGATTCGACCGCAGTATGTTTCTTCAGGAAAACACTGTCATTCATGATTGCTACGTGCACCATACCGGGACCGAAGGAATGTATATTGGCAGTTCCTTTTACAGCGGGCAAACAATCACCTGCAATGGAGCTGCTGTGATTGTTTATCCCCCATTGCTCAGAAATGTTGAAATTTATAACAACCGCGTTGAATATACCGGTTGGGATGGCATTCAGGTTAGTTCGGCTATCAATGTGAGTATCCATCACAATGACGTACGATTCGACTCTCAGGCATTTGCTCCCTTCCAAATGACCGGAATTGCTATGGGCGGTGGAACCACTGGCGCCATTTACAGCAACCGGATCAAGGACGGAGAAGGTATCGGAATTTTTGCCAATGGTCTGGGAGATGTCCATATTTTCAACAACGAGATCATACGACCTGGAAAAAGCCGATCAGCAGCCAGTCAGAAATACGGAATGTACATCGATGATAAAAACTCCATTTCGGGAATGTACTTTAATATTTATAACAATCTGATCTTACAACCAGCGGAAGAAGGCATCCATTTTTTATGCAGCTCTCATTTGCAAAACAAGATTTTCAATAATATTATTATTCTTCCCATAGCCAACACGTTCAATGCTCCTGCATATATTAAAGCTATCGGAGAACCTGTGGATGCAGGAATAAACTTTATGACCGGAGATATCGACAATGCACGCTTCGAAGATCCCAATCATGATATTTTCAGGCCTGAGGAAGGATCCGTTCTGATTGACGGGGGGCAGATAGTACCTTTCAACTTAATGCTCCTGGACATTTCCGGCAACAGCAGGCTACAGGGCAATGCGATTGATCTGGGTCCCAACGAGTCCGCTTTTTCCAGAGCCATCGATACTAAAGAAAACGTAATCAGTGACAGAGTGTACCCGAATCCCGGAGTAAAAGATGGAAAATCAACGATTATATTTGACAATCCGGATGAAGGATATGTTGAATTCCGATTGTTGGATTTTACCGGAAAGACGGTAAAAATCATTGGAAGCGAATATTTCTCCAAAGGAAAACAATATAAAATTATCAGTAACACGGATTTGCAATACGGTATTAATTTTATACAAATAGTCAAGCGCCGGCATATTTCACTGATCAAATTATCCATCGCCTACGAATAAAGTTCTGACACGACGTTTTCAGCTATATTTGCAATTCACAGCAATAGCATTATGTCAAGAAAACTTGTTGCCGGCAACTGGAAAATGAATCTGAATAAAGATGAAGCGCATGCACTCATCTCCGAAATAACCGGCATGATGTCAGATGAAGTGATCAGTGAAAAGAAAGTCATTCTTTTTCCATCCTATGTACATCTTGGAGCTGCCATACAACTATGTACTGCAGACAAACGGATTTCCATTGGTGCACAGAACTGTTCTGATAAAACTTCAGGTGCCTTTACCGGAGAAATATCTGCGGGTATGCTTAAGTCTATTGGCTGTAAATATGTCCTGATTGGACATTCTGAACGCAGACAATATTTCGGAGAATCCAATTTGTTGCTCGCCGAAAAAATCAAGACATCCTTAAAAGAACTTATACATCCTGTGTATTGTATCGGAGAAACACTGGATCAGCGTAACAGTGGTCAGCATTTCACAACAGTTGAAGAACAGTTAACGGAGGGAATTTTTCACCTGAGTGAAGATGAATTCACAAAGTGTATTCTTGCGTACGAACCGGTATGGGCTATCGGAACCGGTGTGACTGCCAGTCCGGCTCAGGCTCAGGAAATGCATGCTTTCATACGGTCACTGGTCTTAAAAAAATATGGAAGTGCCGTATCTGACAACACGACCATCCTGTATGGTGGCAGCTGCAATGACCAGAATGCGTCTGAACTGTTCTCCTTGCCGGATGTGGATGGAGGCCTCATCGGTGGGGCCTCACTCAAGTCAAGAAATTTTGTAAATATCTTGAAGGCTTTACCGTAATCAGGCGTTTTGCTTGGCAGTGGTGAAATAAAAATGCAAACGTGAAAATTCCCGTCTCAATCGTTTACCGATCATCTGCAGGTAATTACCATCACGGTCCAGCGTTCTTGCGGTAGTCCAGATTCTTGAACCACCAGACTTCACCATTTTGACATATCCAAATCGCTTAATAGCCAATACCATTTGGCCGTCCTCTCCCCTTTTCACATCTGTCCTCCAGCCAATTTGACGCCCCATGCGGGTAAAGAAAGCAAGGCTGGCACCTCCGGCAACCAGTTCCGGACGTTTGATAGCTCTGAAACCAATGGCGAGATCTTTAAATATTTCATACACCGACAGACTCATTCTAGACTTCTTTCCATCCGGTAAAAAAGAAACCCGACCATAAGTACAAATAGCCTCACCTTTCTCTAAAGGAGCTACCATCTGATCAACCCAGTCAGGCGGATAAATACTATCTGCATCCGCACAAAGATGGTACTTGCCTTTGGCAATCTGCAAACCCGCATCCCGTGCAAAACCTACTCCTTGTAAAGGCTGAAAGACAGATTTAACACCACATTTATCCAGAATCTCCTGGGTTCGATCTGTAGAATTATTATTGGAGACAATTACTTCAACCGGATACTTTGATTTAATTTCAGAAAGCGAAGAAAGAGATTTAAGAATATTCAATTCTTCATTATAGGCAATCACTACAATGGTTACCATCGGATGATCACTGTTCAGCTTTTTAAAATTATCTCTGATACGGTCAAGAGTCGTCAGAGGAATCGCGTCTACACTGTTGTATTGTACGAAGTGGCGTTTCACCCACGATGGCATAAAGGGCTGAATCATTGTGCTTTCTTTTTTCTCAATTTATCAGCCTTTTACGGAGAAATCTAGCCTAAGTTTCGAAAAACATTACATCCTCATATCCTCCCTGCCTATCTTTGCATATGCCTCGTTATTTCATACATCTGGCTTACAAAGGAACCGGTTTTCATGGCTGGCAGATTCAACCGAATGCTCCCAGCGTTCAGGAAGCCTTAAACAAGGCGTTATCGGTCCTGCTTAAATCCGAAACAGAAACTACCGGATGCGGCCGGACCGATACAGGAGTTCATGCCAGCTCATTTGTAGCCCATTTCGATAGCAGGGAGCAAATAACTGATCCGGAAAAATTTACTTTTCAGCTAAATGCCCTCCTGCCTCCCTCCATCCGGATCTTCAAAACCTTTGAGGTTGAAGCAGAAGCCCATAGCCGTTTCGATGCTACCCAACGGTCTTACAGTTATTACATCGCAAGGCAACCCAATCCCTTTTTAACAGAATTTACATGGTTCCACACCCGACCAATTGATCTCGGCTTGATAAACAAGGCTGCAAGCATGTGTATCGGTAATCATGACTTTTCCTGTTTCAGTAAGTCTGGCGGACAACAAATGACGAATATTTGTAATGTCAGCAGTTGTCACTGGACACAAACTGAAGCGATTTTACAATTGGATGTAGCTGCAAACAGGTTTCTACGGAATATGGTACGGGCAATGGTTGGAACCATGTTAGATGTAGGCACCGGGAAAATGAGCCTTTCAGAATTCCAGGCGATTCTGAAACACGGGACAAGAAGCGATGCCGGGCAAAGTGTTCCTCCGCAGGGTTTATTCCTCGAACAAGTTGTTTATCCTTATTTTCAACCGCAACGTCAATATTTCTTTAACAAATGAGTGTATCAGGAAAGGCTTTCGACAGCACCTTGCTTCGCCGGGTTTTCAGATTTACCCGACCCTATCGGAAATTGTTCTGGGTTTCGTTGGGTCTAACCATTCTACTGGCCTTACTCGGACCATTGCGCCCCTTGATGACACAATACATTCTCGACCACTACTTAGGTCAGGGAGATAGTCAGGGTCTGCTCATGATGAGTGTATCAATGGTAGTAGTGCTGCTTGTACAGTCTATCGTTCAGTATTTTCACACATGGAGCACAAATGATCTCGGTCAGCGGGTTATTCGCGACCTTAGAAATACGCTCTTTGAACGAATGATGAGCTTTCGTTTAAGGTTTTACGACAAGACACCCGTTGGCACTTCTGTTACACGTAGCATCTCGGACATGGAAACCATCGCCGACATCTTTTCTGAAGGGCTAATCATTATCATCGGAGACTTGTTACAACTCGTTGTTATAGTAACTGTGATGTTTGTTGTGGATTGGCGACTGGCACTCATTAGTCTGAGTACTGTACCTTTGTTACTCATCGCCACCAACATTTTTAAAAACAAAATCAAAGCCACGTTTGGAGATGTAAGAACACAGGTTGCTGCACTCAACACCTTTGTTCAGGAGCATCTTACCGGCATGAAAATAGTCCAGATTTTCGGCAGAGAAGACGAAGAATTCAAACGTTTTGAAAAAATAAACGGAAAACACAGAGACGCCAACAACCGTTCAGTCTGGTATTATTCGATATTTTTTCCTGTTGTGGAAATCTTATCGGCTATTTCCATCGGGTTAATTGTATGGTGGGGAGCCGGAGGAGTCATCAGAGACGAAGTAACCTTTGGTAATCTCGTAGCTTTTATAATGTACATCAATATGCTGTTTCGACCCATCCGTGAGTTGGCTGATAAATTCAATACACTTCAGATGGGCATGGTCAGCTCTGAACGGATTTTCAAATTGATGGATGAAGACGAAGTTACAAAGGATGATGGCCTTCTTCAGACAAAGCAAATAAGTGGTAAGATAGAGTTCAGGGACGTTTGGTTCGCCTATGATACAGAGGAGAGCGGCAAAGAAAGCAGCAATTGGGTTCTGAAAGGTATCAGTTTCAGCGTCTCGCCGGGTGAAACCATTGCTTTTGTCGGAGCCACCGGAGCAGGAAAGTCAACTATCATCGGATTGCTCAACAGGTTTTATGAAGTCAGCAAGGGTGAAATTCTATTAGATGGAGAAAATATCAAATCCTACCCTCTTGAATTCCTTCGCACCAACATTGGAATCGTATTACAGGATGTATTTCTTTTTTCAGACACCATACGTAACAATATTACCTTATTGAACAATAAGATTTCAGAAACAACCATCCGGGCGGCAGCTGCCGAATTAGGAGCTGATTCGTTTATCAACGCCTTGCCCGGTAATTTTGACTTTCACGTTCAGGAACGCGGAAATGTACTTTCTACCGGACAGCGTCAATTGATTTCTTTCATACGTGCTTATGCTTATCAGCCCTCCATCTTAGTGCTTGATGAAGCAACTTCCAGTGTCGATTCAGAAACAGAAGACATCATTACAGCTGCCACTCAAAAACTTACCCGCAGAACAACTTCTATCGTTATTGCGCACCGGCTGGCAACAATTCAGAATTCAGACCGGATAATTGTGCTGGAACATGGAAAAATTGTAGAAACAGGAAGTCATAAGGACCTGCTTTCAAAAGATGGTCATTATAAGAAACTATTTGAGATACAATTCAGTCATTTGATGAACTAATTTTCATTCAAATAAATTTAATGCACTGAATAACAATCATTTGCACACAAGACTCTCTGGTTCTTTTTATATTTGCACCAATGAGTTCAAAAGGAAGAGTTTTAATGGCCATGAGTGGCGGAATCGACAGTTCTGTTGCTGCCATTATGTTGCATGAGCAAGGATATGAGGTTGTTGGGATTACCATGAAAACATGGGATTATGCCAGCTCGGGAGCCGAAGGAAAAGAAACGGGATGCTGTAGTCTCGACTCAATTAACGATGCACGAAGTATTGCGGTACAATATGGATTCCCGCACTATATTCTAGATATCAGAGGTGAATTCGGTGAAGCAGTGATCAACAACTTTGTTGATGAATATTTATCAGGACGTACTCCTAACCCCTGTGTGATGTGCAATACCCATATTAAATGGGAAGCATTGCTGAAAAGAGCTGATATGCTTAACTGTGAATTTATCGCAACCGGACATTATGCCAAGGTCAGGGAAGAAAATGGCCGCTTCGTTATTTCCCGAGGTCTCGATCCTTCCAAAGATCAAAGTTATGTCCTTTGGGGAGTAACGCAGGAATGTTTATCAAGGACCATGTTTCCGATTGGAGGATTTGAAAAATCAAGAATACGTGAAATGGCCAGAGAAATGGGTTTACATGACCTCGCCAACAAGAGTGAAAGTTATGAGATTTGTTTTATTCCCGACAATGATTACCGGAGTTTCCTGAAGTCCCGTGTACCTGAATTAGAACAACAACTCGATGGTGGTTACTTCGTCGATAAACACGGCAAAGTGCTGGGTACTCACCATGGTTATCCTTTCTATACGATTGGACAGCGTAAAGGGCTGGAAGTCGCTGTGGGTTCGGCCTTGTACGTTACAGAAATACGTCCGGAAACGAACACCGTCGTATTAGGTGAATTGGAAGATCTGAATCAGCAGGAGATGCATGTCAGAGATCTGAATCTTGTTAAATATCCGGTCATAAAGGAACCACTTGAAGCTTTGACTAAAATCCGGTACAAAGACCCAGGTACGTTCAGCACGCTTGTCCAGAATGGTAATACCATGCAGGTAACATTTCATGCTCCTGTAAAAGCCGTTGCACCCGGTCAAAGCGCCGTGTTTTACGAAGGTGATGATGTTATAGGCGGTGGATTCATTGAAAAAAACAATTCTGAAGGATAACTCCTATATGGTTTCTACGTATAAAGCACTTAAATCATTCCGCCATGAATAAATTAATTTCTATCGCTCTTCTGATGGCTGCACTCTTCCTCCAGTCATCCTGCTCTAAGGATGAAAGTGCTGCAGAAGTTGTTCCAAATTATGGTCTGGATTATTTCCCTGACGATTCAGGAATTGTGCGGTATTATCATGTTGATTCAACCTATTGGGATGATTTCACCCATATCAACTCCACTGTTTCTTATGAACTCAAAGAAGTTTTAGCTGGTCACTTTATTGATGATCAAGGCAGAAATGCGATGCGAATTGAACGTTACCGGCAGGATTCGACTGGCAATTGGGTGATCTACAGGGTCTGGAGTTCGGTGAGAACCAACGATATGGCATCAGTTACAGAAGAAAATATCCCATTGGTTAAACTCCGCTTCCCTTCTGCAACTGGTATTTCATGGAATGGTAATGCCTATAATGCTGAGGGAGAGCAGATTTACGAAATTATTTCAATGGACACCCCGGGTTCAGTCAACGGGATGAATTTCACTCAAACTTTGAAGGTCAGGGAAAATGATATAGAAAACGCAGTGGAAGCCCGTCAACAGGAGGCAAAATACGCAAAAAGCATCGGAGCTTTCTATAAGTTAAAAACTTCTCTTACCTTTGAATTACCATCCGGAGATACTCTATCCGGCTACATCTATACCGAAAAGCTCACTTCTTACTCACTTCCATGAAACTCCGGATATTAACCCTTGGCATTATACTCCTATCTTTTCATTCATTATTCGCTCAGGACCGGTATATGGTTCTGTTTACTGATAAAAACAACTCCCCTTTTTCCATTTCCAATCCCCAGCAATTTCTCTCTCAAAGAGCAATCGACCGTAGAAATAATCACGGTATTGCAGTAACGCAAAGTGATCTTCCCGTAAATCCTGCCTATGTCCAGGGACTTATTTCTGCCGGGGCAAGTGTATTAAATACAACAAAGTGGTTTAATGGTGCAATCATTCAAACTTCTGACCCTGCAGTTCTGGCAGCTATTTCCGCATTACCTTATGTTCAGAACACAACCAATGTTGGAAGAATAAAGAAGGGTGATAAGAGTACCAAACTCGATATGAACCCTGTTTTCCCGCTCTCCTCCCAAAAGGTAATGGGCTCAAATGCATATTCTTCATTTGCATATGGCTATTCCGATAATCAAATCAACATGCTCGGACTGCAAAGTCTGCACAATGCAGGTTTTGATGGCTCAGGAATGATCATCGCTGTTCTTGATGCCGGCTTTCTGGATGCCCCATTGATGGTTTGCTTTGACAGCCTGTTTCAGCAAAACCGCATAATTTATACCTGGGACTTTGTAGACAACGAATCCGATGTATATGACGATCATTATCACGGGGCAGCTGTCCTTTCCTGCATGGCTTCCATCGTACCGGATTCGCTTATCGGAACTGCGCCCCATGCCCAATATATCCTGTTGCGTTCTGAAGATGCGAATACAGAATATGTTATTGAAGAGTATAACTGGGCAGTTGCGGCTGAGTTCGCTGATTCTGCCGGTGCCGATGTGATCAATAGTTCACTGGGATATACCACATTTAATGATCCGTCGCAGGACCATACTTATGCTGACATGAACGGTAATACAGCACCGGGGACAATTGCCGCTGATATGGCGGCTTCGAAAGGTTTACTTGTGGTAAACAGCGCGGGTAACGAAGGGAATTCAAACTGGAACTATATTGGTGTTCCCGCTGATGGTGATTCTGTACTTGCAGTTGGTGCAGTGGATGAGTTCGGCAGTTATGCCTTCTTCAGCAGCAATGGCCCATCCTACGACGGAAGAGTTAAACCGGACGTAGCGGCACGTGGACAGAACACCTGGTTATATACACCGTATAGCAACAATTTCCCTGTTACCGGAAACGGCACATCTTTTTCTTCACCGGTTATGGCCGGAGCAGTGGCATGTCTCTGGCAAGGATGGCCAGAGAAGTCCAATATGGAAATTATTCAGGCTGTAAAACGAAGTGCGAGCCAATTCAACAATCCGGACACCTTACTTGGATACGGCATTCCCAATTTTACGCTTGCAAACAGTTTGTTGAGTCTGGAAGACTATCAGTTTCCCGCTGACGAATACATCCATGTTTTCCCCAATCCATGGAACGGATTTGATCATATCAGCCTGTTATTATTTGCTGCAGATTCTTCTCCCGCAACCGTAGAAATTTATGATTTAAAAGGTTCATTGGTGAGCCGTAATAACGTATCAACAATTGCCGGAGGTTTTGTAAAAACCGACCTCAAACTTCAACTCGAAGCAGGAATGTATCTCGTACGGTACACCCAGGGTGGAAATGATTATGTACGTAAACTGATCCGGTATTAAGAGAGGAAATGAAGGGCTAATACTCCGGCGATAAAATACGGCACCAGCGTTGCAGAACCTGTATAATCCTTGGTTATCCTTTGTCCGAAAATCAGCATCAGCAAGGTTAATACCGAAACCCACACACCAGCCAGAGCCAGATCAGGATCCTGCCCGATCAGGATCAGCACTACGCCAAAGAACGTGAGCATACCGCTCAGCACTTCAAAAAGCGTGAGAAACAGAAACAAAACTCCAACAAATTTATAGAGAGGGTTTCTGACAAATTTTTGCTGAATCCATCCCAACTCCTGTTTATAATTTATGACCTTGTCCAATCCAGATTGAAGAAACACAATTGAAAGGAAGGCAGTACTGAATATCCCGGCCCAATTCATCGAATACAAGTCCATTAGCGTTAGAATTTATCTGCTAATTTACACATCTTTCGCACGATAAAATAACGAATGAATAAAATTTGATGTATTCGAGGGACTAAATTTGAATCAGTTCAAATTTTCGTCCCAGAATCTTTTCCGAATCTGCCTTTAGCCAGTTTTGTAAAACAGAGGCATACACGCTCCTGAAATCTGTTTCATATTTCAAATCTCCATCATCCAGAAGTGACAGGTCATATTCCCCTGCATGGAGCCCGGGGGAACGCATCGCTCCTCCCATCAGAAATAAACAATTGGCTTTACCATGATCCGTTCCACCACTTGCATTCTGCTCTACCCGCCTGCCAAATTCCGAAAACGTCATTACTAACGTTCGTTTCCAGTTGCCGGTTCGTTTCATCTCCCGGTAAAACGCCTCAACACCTTCAGCATACTCTTTTAACAATCTCTCCTGTCTGTTTTTTTGGTTGTTATGTGTATCGAACCCCGAAAGTGATACATAATATATCCTGGTTTCACAACCACTATTTATCAGCGTTGCTACCATCCGAAGATCTTTCGAAAATCCGGTAGAGGGAAATTCAATTGCAACGTGGCCGCCTCGGGAGTGTTCGAAGAGATAATCTACAGAACTGCCTGTATCAGTAAGTATCTTGTAGAGATAATCCGTATTGGATGTTCCCGTATGCAGAGATTCCATCAGATCCCTGGCCAATGGACCGCTAAGTGCCTTTTTCAGTCTTGCAGGATCCGATACTGCCAGACCATTCATCTTTTTTCCTTTCAAAGCGAGACTCAACGCATCATCAAGCTCAATGGCAAGATGCGGCCTGGAACAGCCTGTGCAGGAAGAATCAATAAAACGTCCAATCCATCCATCTCCCCAAAATTCGTTTGAATTACTGGCAGAATGCCAAATGTCCATGGAACGGAAATGAGATCGATCCGGATTCGGATATCCAATTCTGTTCAATACTGACATATCGCCACTATCCATCATTTGCTGTAAGGGTGATAAGGCCGCATGGAAGCCAAACCGGTCATTGATACGGATGATTTCATTCTTTCCAAGAGATAATCCGGGGCGCAGTTTATGGTAGTTATCATCAGCATATGGAACTACTGTATTGATGCCATCATTTCCTCCGGAAAGTTGAATAACAACCAGAATTTCTTCCTGATTATTATCGGACAGTGCAGGATAGGAATTAGCATACAGAAAGCGCGGTGTCAGAGCCGCGGCAGAAGCCAGCATTGATTGCCTGATAAATTCTTTCCTGTTCATAGTCAGCAGAGTTGGTATTCAGGCAAAGCCGTCAGAAACATTATGGTTGAACGGATTTGTTCATCGCGAGAATCTCTCTTAATATATTTTTCTGCCAAACGTAGCTGATCCGTCGTCAGCGGTTTAGCCAATAACCAGTTTGCTATTTCATTGAGGATTTCCTGCTGTTCAATAGTGTCCCATTTCCCGAAGCACAAAGACCAGTCAGCCACTGTTTTTAAATTTCCTTTTCCGTTATTTCCTCCGAAAGGATTGTTGGCATCACCGTCATCCTTGCTTTCGAACTCAGGCATCTCATCTTTAATCAGGACTGACGGTGTTCGCATCCTTATTGCTAAAGATGAACTATCGATCCAGCTTCTCCCGCCAGGCCATCCTGCTACATTCGGAGGATTGAAAAGAACCTGCCCCAGCACTTTTTGCATTCCAAGCAACACATTATTGTTTTCAAACCGGACTTTAAAATCCCGCATCAATGGTACCATCAGCTCTACAGGCGACTTTATTAATTCGCCCATATATGCCGGCTCATAAAACCAGGGAGCATCAAACACGTTCCGGATCAGCGACAGAATATTATAATCTGATTTGTAGAAATCCTCTGCAAGCTGGTCGACACGTTGCTTATCCGGGACATCAGAAACAAAGCACTTCCAGAATTTCTCTACAATAAACCGGGCAGTCCGGGTTTGTTGCAATAATATCCGGATCACATCTTCACCATTATGGTATCCGGTTACCCCTAAAATCGTTTTTTCACCGGCATCATGTACACGCTCCCGAAATACAAAATTACCTGACGGATCAAAACTCCATCCTGTGAATGCTCTGGCAGCTTCTCTGATATCCTGTTCAGAATACGCACCACGACCCAGCGTAAATAACTCCATCACTTCCCTCGCAAAATTCTCATTGGGATGTGCTTTACGGTTTTGCTGATTATTCAGGAACTGCAGCATGGCAGGTGATTTCGACACCTCCAGCAACAACATCTTAAAATCCCCGATTGCATTCTTTCTGATTATGTTATTCAGCTGAATCGTAAATTCAGCGCTGCCTGATCTGCAACTAAAATGATTTGCCCAGAACAAGGTCATTTTTTCTCTTAACACACCCTGGTTTGAAACCAATCGTGAAAACCAGTCTGCATTCAGCTGGCGAAGCACCTCCGATTTTTTTCTGACTGCAGTCGCTTTTTCATCAGGTGTCATCCTCAAGAAATCGGCTGGTCGCTCCATTTCAACCACCGTATTCAAGGGTCTCACATCACCAGCATCATGGATGAGAAAACGAAGTAACTCCTTTTCAGAGGTAAACTGCCCGCTGTTTAACGGCACTCCGAAACCAGCGCGCCACCATAAATGCTTAACTCTTGGAGAAACCATATGATTTCGATGATCAGTAACTCATTTGGTTTAACGCATCGAAACCGCAGTTTAGTGTTCAGTTATCTTCACCTTCCAGCGTTGCCCTTAATGCTGCTGGCAGGGCATCCATTACATGCTCGATTTCACCAGGTGAAACATGCCGCGCCAAGACCACAAATACCGCTTTGATAGCTTCATCGACAGCACCCTCATGATCGAAATCTTTCAACGCTGCGAAATCATCTTCCTTCATCACTTCCGTCCGGAAATCTTCAATATGTTTGATCTTAGATGGATTCATTCTCACTTTCCATCCATCCACATAAACAGATTTTATTGCCATAGGCAACTGAGAGATAAACTGAAATGACTCTTCAATAGTCAGCCTGTTTCTTAACGCGCGAAGAACACAACGAAGCATTCGACCGGCTTTCTCCTGATCCTCGGTGTTCAATGCCACTGCCACTTCAGCAACAAACGCCTTTCCCTTAGACGCATAATCTTCAAATCTTAATGCCATCTTCTGTTTTTTTTACTAAAGTAGATATTGGAAGTAAAAGAAAAAAGCCCGACAGGCGGGCTTTTTTCAATTTTCATCCGGAGGTTTACATCCAGCGGGCAATAAATGTGATCAGTTCTCTACGCAGATCATGGAAGATTCTTTCAAAAGTTTCTATCTGATCGCGCATATTGGTATGATCATTCCATTTCAGGTGATCAGCCGCCACTTCATTTTTCTTCAGGTGATCCTGGAGCACATTCTCATATTCTTTCACATTGTGACGGGTAATATCCGCCTGTTCATCCTGAACGATCAATTGATTCTGAAAATGTTCGACCATTGCCTGCACTTCATGATCCGTATATTTTCCGGCCACTTCCGCCAGACGATTACGCATCATTTTAATTTCATCTTTATAAAAGGCAAGTTTGTTAAGCCATTCTTTATGCTCTGCATGCAGATCATATACATATTTCTTTTCCATAGCAAGTTGGGATTTGATAACAACACGAAATTGATGCAATCCAGCTGTCTGCCAAATGACCACAATAGCTTATGGATTGATCTTTATCAGGAAGCTTTCACCAATTTAATTGCATGGTAGGCTATAAATTAAAATCTAGCTGTAATTTTGTCGATAATGACCATTTTACAGCAATTCCAGGATGAATTCAGGAAACTTCCTGTATTCAATATCTTACGGGAGACCATCCGGCAAAGTGGGGTTCCTGCATTTCTGATAGGCGGTTATGTCAGGGACTTGCTTTTAAACCGGCCCTGCAAAGACATTGATATTACGGTTATTGGCGATGGCATACAAATGGCCCAACGTGTTGCGGAAGCGCTTGGGAAAAAAGGTGAAGTGACGGTATTTAAGAATTTTGGAACAGCGATGATCCGGTACGAGGACTATGACCTCGAATTTGTAGGTGCAAGAAAAGAATCGTACGCCTCTCATTCTCGCAAACCTCAGGTGGCTGCAGGTTCGCTTGAAGACGACCAAAACAGACGTGATTTCACAATCAATGCATTAGCAATAAGTCTGAACGATTCATCATTTGGTGAATTACTGGATCCGTTTGGGGGTCTGCAGGACCTGGACCACGGAATAATCAGAACCCCTTTAGATCCTGCGATTACTTATTCTGACGACCCGTTACGCATGATGAGAGCGATCCGGTTTGCCAGCCAGCTGGGTTTCAAAATAGAACACAAATCACTGGCAGCCATCCGCGAGCAGCGTGATCGTATCCAAATTATCAGCAAGGAAAGGATTACCGATGAATTGAATAAAATAATCCTGTCGCCAGTTCCCTCCGTCGGTTTTAAATTATTGCATGAAACCGGACTATTGCCGATCATCTTCCCTCAAATGAGCAAGCTGGAAGGTGTTGAAAGCCGGCAGGGAATGGCACATAAAGATAATTTTTTTCACACCCTCGAAGTTCTGGACAATGTATGCAAACTATCAGATGATCTATGGTTAAGGTGGGCCGCCATCCTGCACGATATAGCCAAACCGGCAACGAAACGCTTTGATCCTGAAAACGGATGGACATTTCATGGTCATGAGGACAAAGGTGCACGAATGGTTCCGGGGATATTCAAAGAACTGAAACTGCCACTGAACGAGAAAATGAAATTTGTTCAGAAACTCGTACTGCTCCACTTACGCCCTATCGTGCTGGCAAAAAGTGAAGTAACGGATTCAGCAGTACGCCGTCTTCTCTTCGAAGCTGGAGATGATATTGATGATCTGATGAAGCTCTGTTCGGCGGATGTTACCACCAAAAATGAATTCAAACAACGTAAATACAAGGCTAACTTCGAGTTGGTCAGTCAGAAATTAATTGAAGTAGAGCAAAAAGATAAAATACGCAACTGGCAGCCTCCCATTTCAGGAGAACTCATCATGGAGGTTTTTGAGCTTAAGCCCGGACGTGAAATCGGGATTATTAAATCAGCAATCAGGGAAGCCATTTTGGACGGGAAAATCGAAAACGACTATCCGGCCGCCTACGAATTTATGGTTCAACAGGCTGCGTTACTGGGTTTAAAACCTGTTGGAAAAAAATAATCCGGTTCCGGCTCATTCTTTATTTCATATCGTCTATGCACCTATATTTGCATAAGAAGTTAAGATCTAAACATGCCTGTAGTATACAGATTCAGGGTGACGTTCGAAGACTACGACGAAGTTCACCGCGATATAGAAATCAAAAGCATCCAGACCTTTCTGGAATTGCATCAAACCATACAATCTTCAATTGGTTTCGATAATCAGAAACCAGCTTCTTTCTTCATGAGCAATGACAACTGGGTGAAAGGCCAGGAAATATCGCTCGGAGAAAAGCTTGACAAAGACGGCAATAAAACGCACCTGATGGAGTCCTCCAGACTCTGTGATTATATCGCCGACCCCCATCAGAAAATTCTTTACCTGAGTGATTATGATGCCAACTGGAGCTTCATGATAGAACTCGTAAAAATTATTCCACAGGGCGATGCGTTGCGCAACTATCCGGTATGTGTGAAGTCTATTGGCGACGCTCCGAAGCAATATGTTGTTGTTCCTGCCCCTAAAGCAATTGCAGCGGAAGATGACGAGTTTGGCAAACTGATGGATGTTTTGGCAGATGACGAAGAGACTGATGACGATTCTTCAGAGGAAAAAGATGACATTTTAGGCGATACCGAAGATGGAGTTGAGATGGACGAAATTCAAGGCATGAGTGAAGAAGGAGAAGAAGAAGAATCAGAAGAAGGAGAAGGAGAAATGGATTATAACGATGCGGAGGAAGATGATCAGAAGGATGATTATTAATCCATCCTGCTATTTTCTCCAATGAAATAAAATATACAAAGGCTGAAACAGGAAACTGTTGCAGCCTTTCTGCTTTCTGATGATACACGAAAAGGCAACTAAAAGAGTCATTGCTATTGCCGGGCCAACAGCCTCGGGGAAAACAGCGCTTGCCGTTCAACTGGCTCAGTTTTTCCGGACGAAAATAATATCCTTTGATTCCCGACAATGTTATCGGGAAATGAACATTGGCACTGCCGCTCCGACGGCAGAGGAGCAACAAGGAATTCAGCATTATTTTATTCAATCACATAGCATTCATGATCCTGTTTCTGCCGGCATATTTAAAACACTGGCGGAGCATTGGCTGGAGGAAATTTTCAGGACAAACGATACGGCCATTCTCACCGGAGGTACCGGATTATACATTCAAACGTTGTTAGAAGGTATTCATGATTTACCCTCCATTTCAACTTCTTCCCGGGAACACATCAAACAAGTGTTTATTAAGCATGGACTTCCTGCATTACAGGAAATTGTTAAATCTGCTGACCCGGAATATTATCAGACTGCTGATGTACAAAATCCAGCAAGACTGATGCGGGCAGCCGAAGTTATTTTCCAAACCGGACTTCCGTACAGTTCGTTCATCAACCGCGAAAAGAACTATCAATTCCCATATCAGGTAGAAAAATATGCGATTGAAATTGACCGTACTGAACTGTATGCCCGGATCGACCGAAGGGTTGATCTCATGATGGAAAAAGGACTTTTGAAGGAGGTAGAAAACCTCTATGGTTTTCGTCATTTGCAAACACTGAGTACAGTCGGCTACTCTGAATTGTTCGAATACCTGGATGGAAAAACAAGTATTGAATCTGCTGTCGGAAATATTAAACAGCATAGCAGAAATTATGCTAAAAGGCAGATTACATGGTTCAGGAACAAGGGGGGATATACTTTTCTCAGTGCTGCATCCATTTTTGATAAAGTTACCAGTAAAAACCACTAAAAAACTGAATTACAAGTATTTACAAAAGACACAAAATTACAAACCCCTAACTTTTAAAGGCGCTACATTTGATATATTTGTCTACCAAACCTTATTAATCCCTTCACGCAATTATGAAAAAACTGGCATTTCTGCTCTGTGCCATGCTGTCTGTTATTTCAGCTATGGCCCACAGCAATATTTTGAGAAATTCCGAAAGTCATGACATCCGATTCATGGACGACAGCAAGCGACCTGTTGACGCTGCTTATCAGGAGCAACTTCGCAGTTCAGTTAAATGGACACAATTTCTGCAGCAGCATGGCGCCTGGTGGGTGCAGTTCAATGAAACGAACGGACGTCCGCACCGTGCCTTCGGCGAGCCGGTCACCATCGGTATACAGGCTTCACCCGCTGCAACCGGACTATACTTCCTGAATAACCAGGCCGGCGCATACCTTCCATCTGCTATTCAACTGGAGTACTTATCGCATACACAAACCGGAAAATACGTACAATCAAATTACATACAGAAATACAATGGTCTTGTTGTCTTGTGGAGCCGTGCAACGGTAAAAATGACAGCGGATCTGAAGCAGGCAGTTATGTTTGGGATGGACATTTATGATGACATTCAAATTAGTACTCAACCTGTATTTTCCAACGCCCAGGCCTCTGTTGCCGCCATTGCAGGTGTAAATAATTCCATTACTTCAGTCAGTGTACTCAACGACCTCAAAGTGCTTCCCGTACCCGGTTACCGTGGGAATGAGTACCATCTCGTTTACGAAGTGATTGTTCAAACCACCGGAGATGGAGTAACTCCGGAAAAATTATATACGCTTGTTGATGCGAATACCGGAACGGTCCTGTACCGCAAAGACAAAGTAGAAAGCTTTATGAATGCTGATATTACTGCAACGGCTACTGTATATCCAACTCATCCCTACAATCCTACAGCGGTAGTTAATCTTCCTTATGTGCAGGTTTCAATCAATGGCACCATCTACAATACAGATGTAAACGGACTCCTTTCCGTTACCAATCAAACTGCACCCTATACTGCCAACTTCACCTTGCAAGGTCCTTACGCGATTCTGTACACCGGTGTAAGCGGCACTACACCACCTTTCTTTACGGCAACAGTTAATCCTGGCCCCAACACGATTGATTTTGACCCCAACACGACTATCCGTCATTTAACAGCCTATTACCATACGAATGTGGTTCACGATTTTATGAAAACGAAATTCCCGACATTCACTACACTCGATTTTCCGATGCCGGTAAAAGTAGATCGCACGGACGGCAACTGCAACGCCTTCTATGATGGAAACGGCATCAACTTTTATACGACCTCCAACGGCTGCTACGCTTTGAGTTTGGTAGCTGATGTTGTTTATCACGAATATGGTCATGGCATAACAAACCAATACTGGGGTGCCAATGGGTTGTCGTTTGACAACGGAGCTATGGGAGAAGGGTACTCCGATATCTGGGCGATTTCCATTACCGGAAACCCTGTTCTTGGCATCGGCTTCAGCGACACAGACCCCAACAGCTATGTCAGAAATTATGATTTTGACAACGGCATAATCCGTAAAGTGTATCCCCAAAACATCGTAGGAGAAGTACACGCTGACGGTGAAATCATAGCAGGCGCATGGTGGTCAACCAAATTACTCACCGGATCACTGTCACTCACAGCTGATATATTCTCTGAATCACATGCCGGACTCGCCAATGGCCCGGATGGTGCAGAAGGCCAGGTCTATACGGACATTCTGATTGACGCTCTCTTTGCTGATGACAATGACGCAAATCTCGCCAACGGTACCCCGAACGGCACTGCAATCACACAAGCTTTTGCACTGCACGGGATCACCCTGCTTTCAAACGCAACCCTCATCCACACTCCGATAACAAATGCTGCAGGTTCTACTTCCATCAACTTATCAGCAACACTCACGAATGTGACGTTTGCATGGGCACTTGCCGGAGTAAAAGGGTTCTACAAGCTTAACAACAGTACAGTATGGAACCCCATCACATTCACCACCGGAGGAGGAAGTACATACACCGGAACAATTCCAGGCCAACCTGACGGAACATTGATCTCTTATTATGTTGGCATCGAAGATATCAATGGTACACTGAGTAATGTAAAACCTGCCGGAGCCAACACTTCCAACCCAAACCTCCCCTACTTCATTCTGGTAGGCTTCACAAAAATCTTCACAGAAGACTTTGACATGTTTGCAGGTTTCTGGATAGAAGGTGTGCCCGGAGATAATGCCACAACAGGAATGTGGGAACAATTTGTTCCTGATCAGACGCTGGTCAATAATGCGGTAGTACAACCTAACTATCAGGTAACACCAGGAGGAATGATCTGTTATGTTACAGAAGGAACCGGCGGAAGTCAGCCCGGAGATTTTGATGTGGACAATGGCAAAACCACATTGATTTCCCCCACCTTCGACTTAACTTCTTATTCAAATCCTACAATCGAGTATTACCGTTGGTACACAAACGATCAGGGGGCAACACCCGGAACAGATTACTGGCAGGTGTATATATCCAACGATGGAGTTAATTACATCCCCGTAGAATATACCAACATTGCTGATCATTCCTGGAGAAACAATGTATTCCGCATCAATGATTATCTGCCCTCTACCACCACCTTTACTGTTAAATTTATTGCTGAAGATGCCAATGCCGGAAGTCTCGTTGAAGCCTTGATGGACGAGTTTAGCTTATATGACGGACCCTCTACAACCAGTCTTCCTGAAAATTCCGGACTCACTCTCTTAACCGCATGGCCAGTTCCTGCAAACGACGAACTGAACATTACCACTGTAACCAAAACTTCCGGTGATTATACCATGCAAATCACTGACGCACTTGGTAAAGTTATTCTATCTGAACCCATCGCATTATTATCAGGTAAAAACCAATTCGCTCTCCCTGTAAAACAACTTGCTGCAGGTATTTATCTGCTCAATTTTAACAATGAAAGCGGACAAAAATCTGTACGATTCACCGTTTCGCATTAAACAGAAACCGCTCCAAATAAAAGAGGCCGGGACCATCAGGAGTCCGGCCTCTTTTATTATCCCTCTCCCGTCCTGAAATAGGTTGACACAAAACAACCTAGAAATGGAAAAATATGAAAGAAAAAAACGCACCCAAAGGGATTACAGTCTAGCCTTTAAATTGCAGGTTGTAGGCGAGATTGAAAGAGGGGAATTGAATTTTGATCAGGCCGATCGGAAATACGGAATTCAGGGAAACTGCACGGTGTCGAAATGGGTAAAAAAATACAGTACTTTGTCCTGGGATCAATTGCCCACTGTACATATGAAGAAAACACCTGAGCAACGGATAAAAGAGTTAGAGGCGCAACTGGCTAAGGAGAAGGAGAAAGTTCATATTCTGAACACGGCCATCGATATTGCTGATGAGATGCTTAACACGGACATCCGAAAAAAGTATTTACCCGAGTCGTTGAAAAAACTAAGAAAGAATCCCTGAAATCAGGAGTCTTGGGCGTTTGCCAACTACTCGGGTTCAGCCGACAAGCCTATTATAAGCATCAAGTTGACAGATCAAGGCGAAAGGATGAACTAGTTCAGGTCAGAGACATGGTCATGCGTATTCGTAGTCAGATGCCACGTATTGGCACCCGTAAGCTCCTCTACCTTCTTGGTGATGATCTTAAGCGTATGAATATCAAAATGGGGAGGGACGTTCTTTTTAACTTTCTACGAGCAGAACATTTATTGATAAGGCCAAAAAGAAGCTATGTCAAAACCACTAATTCCAAACATTGGATGAAGCGGTATCCCAATCTGGTAGAGAACATGTCTCTTACCAGACCTGAACAGGTGTGGGTAAGTGATATTACATACATTAAAACAGATGATGGCCATTATTACCTAAGTCTGGTAACCGATGCTTACTCCAAAAAAATCATGGGGTATGCCTTATGTAACAACCTGTCTGTCGAAGGACCCTTACAGGCGATAGAAATGGCCATCAAGGCCAGAAACTATAAGAACCAGAAACTCATACATCATTCTGATCGGGGGCTTCAGTATTGTTCGTCTGAATACGTGGAGCGATTAAAAACTAATAATATCGCCATCAGCATGACTCAAAACGGAGATCCTTACGAAAATGCTATAGCAGAGCGAGTTAACGGAATCCTAAAGTATGAGTTCCTTTGGATCAATGGATTTAAGGATCATTTGCAAGCTGTTAAAGGAATAACAGAGTCTATAAATATCTACAATAAACAACGACCTCACTTAAGTTGCAGAATGCTAACACCAGAAAGAGCACATCGTCAGCAGAGTATTGTATTGAAAAAATGGAAAAAGCCCCAGGTAACAACTGCTCCCGAGGCTTGAATTTATACTAACTTTACAACTTCTAACCTGTCAACTTTTTTCAGGACTAGTCACCCCAAATGCGGTGATAAGTGATTTCGGCAGCTTAGCCACCGCGGTATGGTATATCCTTTGTAGTTTTGGCCTGCAAAATAAAAGCAATGAAAAAGCTGCTACTCTTCCTCTGTATCATTGTATTCCCGATCCAGGGCAAATCACAAAACACTTTTATTAAAGAATTCAGGTACCAGCAAAAAGTAACGATTGCGGACGGAGCTCCGGCGTCACCAAATGCGGGGCCTATTATCAAACGTCTGGCTGAAGGAAACAACAAACCTCCCAGGAGCACCAGTTTCATCATTGAATTCGAACAAATAATCCGGCTCAACACCCGCGAACCAAACTTTGTCTACAGAATAGACAACAGTAAGCTACGGCTTAGTGGTGACATACGATACAAAAGTTTCGATGTAAGCGACCTGCTGATTCCTGTTCAGTTAAAATTCGAACTCCGTCTGAAACGCCCCAATGGTACTATCAGAAGTGAATATCAGACCGCTTTGATCAATAATGAACAGCCCGAAGCAACCGGCTTTACCAATACCGACTCAGCCGATCGTTCATTTGTTTCATTCGAACCTGTCAATCCGGTATTTCAGTTTGACAATACCAATTCATTTGAAAGCAGGATTAAACTGATTAATGATTATTACAAAGCCATTCGAGACATGGACGAAGGTTTTGCAGTGCTTCAATCGGTAACGCCGGAAAACCTTGATGCTTTTCGCCAAAATCAGAAAAACCTCGCAACTGCCGAAAGTATCTTTCAGGATATTACTTCTTTTCCCTATGAATCACGTTTATCCCTTCAGATAATTGACCCTGGCAGATACCTCAACAAAAAAGCTGCCTTCAGGGACTTGCTTTTGAGAAAAAAGCAGGACATGGAAATAGTATGGAGCACCTTGCACCTGAAATTTTTTGAACGAGGTTTGAATCAGATAAAAAAAGGTAATTACCTGCGCGCTGAAGAATTATTTCTTTGGTCGCTGGAAGTAAATCCTGGCTTCTCACCGGCTCTTCTGCAACTGGCGATCCTGGATTACACCAACGGGCATCTCCTGGAATCGATGTGTAAGGCTGATGACATCCTGTTCAATATGCCTGCTGACCCGCAAACCAGATCAACAACCATACAGTTGGTACGTGACATCTATGGTTCATACATCCAGGCCGGAAACGATGAAATACGCAAGAAGAACTACGCCAAAGCACTTGACCAGTTTGAATCTGCAACCCGTATTTGCAAGAAATACCATGAAGTAAAATGTGACGACAATCTTTACAACGGCATCTCAGCTGCCAAAACCGGAATATATACTGAGATACTGGATGAAGCCAGAGACTTCATCGTACTTAATGATCTCGACAGAGCAGAAAACTCAGCCATTCATGCATTGAACTATCAGCAGGAGAACAGGAATGATGTGCATGATGCAATGCAGGGAAACACCTTGCTCAAATCCATCCGGCAGAAGAAATACGATGCTCAGATACAAAAAGGCATTCGCTATACTGATCAACGAATGTATGAGCATGCACTTCAGGCTTTTGATGATGCTGATAGTCTTCAGGCAACATATGAGCTTAGTGAATCAAAAAACATAGGCAACACTATTCTGATGGCTGCCCGTCCCCGTGCTATTGAGCTGTTATACGAAGGAGAAGCTTTTGTAAAAAACAATCAACTTACCGCTGCCCGAAGTGCATATCGCTCCTCAATGGATATCCAGCAGAAGTACGGAATAACCAGCGAAAAAGACATTCTTAAGCATAGCGAAGCTCTACGCAAAGCCATTTTTACACAGCAATGTCAGAATGCCCAGAATGAAATCGACAATGATTACAATACCGGACAGCGACTGGAAGTGGAATCTGATTTTTTGGGAGCAAGTGCAGCTTACAAACATGCACTCAGTGTTAAAAGTGCAAATGCTGATTGTGATTGCCAGACAGATAGTATTGAAAGTTCACTAAACGCCATTCGTCCTGCCGCCACTTATCTTGAACTGATGAACGCCAGCAAGGAAAGCGAACAGCGAGGCAACTATCAGATGGCGATAGATTATTACGACAATGCATCAAAGTACTTTGCCGAGAAGCATATCGGCACCTACGGACTCGATCATCAGCCTGACCTCTACTTATACATCCGGGAAAAAGGCTCAAATGGACTCATTAATTATTCTGGTGATTACTATCGGGAGCGTGGTGAATTGGACAAATCTCTTGCTTTATACAAATTGTTGCTCGACCGTCATTATGACCGAAAACTGATAGATGGATCTCTTTACAAACTGGGACTAAAACTCGGACAACGTGATAAACCCCTAAATCCATCTGCCTCCTGGAAGGATCTTGTTGAACAATATGTAGGTGGAGATAAAAGCCTGAAAAAACTGCGTGCCGGATATAAAGCCGGTTTCAGATAAAAACAAAAGGGAGGCTGAACAAACTGTCAGCCTCCCTTCTATCCTATTAAATGGATTATTGCGTCTTGGCTGCGTCTGCCAGAAACTTTGCCAAACCTGAATCAGTCAGTGGATGCTTCAGCAAATCAAGAATCGGTTGCAACGGACAAGTGGCAACATCAGCGCCAGCTTCTGCACATTTAATGATATGCATGGTATGACGAATAGAGGCAGCAAGCACCTGCGTTTCGAAGCCATAGTTATTATAGATGTGAACGATTTGTGCGATCAGTTCTACACCATCTGTTGAAACATCATCTAACCTGCCGATGAACGGAGACACATAGGTAGCACCGGCTTTAGCGGCCAGCAAAGCCTGACCCGCAGAAAACACCAGGGTACAGTTGGTTTTGATTCCTTTCTGTGAAAAATACCGAATGGCTTTTATGCCATCTTTAATCATCGGCACTTTCACAACAATCTGGGGATGTAAATCCGCCAGCTCTTCGCCTTCCCTGATAATTCCGGCAAAATCCGTAGAAATAACTTCTGCACTTACATCTCCTCCATTCGCAATGTCACATATATCAACATAGTGCTTAAGGATGTTGTCCCTCCCACGGATCCCTTCCTTTGCCATCAGGCTGGGATTTGTGGTAACTCCATCCAACACTCCTAAATCATAAGCCTCGCGAATCTGATCCAGATTGGCGGTATCAATAAAGAATTTCATTTTCGATTGGTTTTGCGCAAAACTAACATTCTATTTTATCCGAAAATCCAATGTGGAAAACCTCTGGAATTGAAAAAGAATTCTATTTTTGTGGCGGGTAAGTCTTATACGACCAGCTCCTGCCAACCTCCCCAGGACCGGAAGGTAGCAAGGATACGCGGTTGAGCGGTGCGATATAAGTAGCTTACCCATTTTTTATTGCCCCCCTTTACTGAAAATCAGTTTTTTCCAATTAAAAATTGAATTAAATTTGCCTTGATGCAAAATCCTCCGGTAATCCGCACTGCATTGAATTACGGCGCTCTGAGTGGCCTGGGAAGTTTTATTGTATTCCTGGCACTTTATTTCATGGGAATCAATCCTTTAGGCCCGGCATCCTGGGCGGGCGCCTGGGTTCCGGTTGTGTTTATGGTACTTTCATCCAGACACTACAAGTACGTTGAAAACGGTGGCTTTCTTTTTTACTGGCAAGGCTTCAGAATCGGTTTATTAACAGCCTGCTCCGGCGCTCTTGTCTACGGAGTTCTTTCCTGGGCCTTCGTTAAAATTGCAGATCCTGGTATTCTCGATGCTTTTAAACAGCAAAGCCTGGAAGCGTTGGAAATGACAGAAGGTATTATGAAATCGATGATGGGTGAAGCAGCATATATGCAATCCATTGAAAGTATTAACAATATGCACATGGAAGATGTGGCCGCCTCCGATGTCTTCTATAAGATGTTTGGAGGACTTCTTACAGCTTTCATCACAGCCGCTTTCATGCGCCGCGACCCAAATTTCACCTCTGAAGAATGATTACTCCCGATATTTCAGTTGTTATACCTCTCTTTAACGAAGATGAATCGCTGCCAGAACTCAGTGCCTGGATTGACAGAGTGATGCTTCAGGAGAACTTTTCATATGAAGTCATATTTGTAGATGATGGCAGCAAGGATAAATCCTGGGACGTCATCACCTCCATTTGCGCTGCGAACCGTGCGTATAAAGGGATCAAGTTTCGAAGAAATTACGGTAAGTCTGCTGCCCTCCAGAAAGGCTTTGAAGCCTGTACCGGACGTGTAGTCATTACCATGGACGCTGACCTGCAAGATAGTCCGGATGAAATTCCATCCCTCTATAAAATGATTGTGGATGATGGATTTGATCTGGTTTCAGGATGGAAGCAAAAACGTTACGACCCCATCAGTAAAACTATTCCCAGCAAATTTTTCAACTGGGCAACCCGCAAAATGTCAGGTATAAATAACCTGCACGATTTTAATTGCGGGCTGAAATCCTACCGGGTGGACGTTGTAAAAAGCATTGAAGTATATGGTGAAATGCATCGCTATATACCGGTCATTGCCAAATGGGCAGGTTTCTCGAAGATCACCGAAAAAGTTGTAGAACACCGGGCCAGAAAATACGGGTCCACAAAATTCGGACTCGAGCGTTTCATCAATGGTTTCCTGGATCTCTTATCAATCACGTTCGTATCCAAATTCGGCAAACGCCCGATGCACCTTTTTGGTCCCTTGGGAACAATCATGTTTATTGCCGGATTCCTGTTGGCGGCCTGGCTGGGCGTTTCGAAAATGTGGGCGGTGGCTCATAATGAATATGCCCGTTTAATCACCAATCGTCCTTCTTTCTATATCGCACTCACTTGCATGATTTTAGGAACACAATTGTTTCTGGCCGGCTTCATCAGCGAGTTAGTGGGCAGAAACAGCACTGAAAGAAATCACTACCTGATAGAGAAAAGGGAAAATCTCTGATCTGCGAGTGGCGCACCACCATGGCGGATAAAAAACACATTGTTATCGTTGGACCGGCACACCCGCTTAGAGGGGGAATTGCTGCTTTTAACGAACGCATGTCACTCCAGCTGCTGGAAGAAGGTCACTCAGTAACTCTCTTCACTTTCCGTTACCAGTACCCCTCCTTTCTTTTTCCGGGTAAAACACAATACAGCAACGATCCTGCCCCGGCATCTCCGGAAATAAAGGTGCGTATTCACTCTCTTTCTCCTCTCAATTGGTACAAAACAGCGGAAGAAATTGCATCATTACAGCCAGACCATGTAATTCTCCGGTTCTGGATTCCATTCATGGCTCCTTGTCTGGGAACTATTGGCCGAAGAATAAGGAAACTTTGCAAGACCAGAATTACAGGACTCATGGATAACGTCATTCCACATGAGAAACGACCGGGAGACAAACTGCTCATCCGGTATTTCTGCAGCACCTGCGATGATTTTATGACGCTTTCGCATCAGGTAACTGAAGACCTGAAAGAATTTTCGGATAAGCCTTGCCGTTATAGCCCACATCCCATTTATGACCAATATGGTACTCCTGCCGGCAAAACTGAATCCGCCATGAAGCTGGGATTATCGCCTGATAAAAACTACCTGCTGTTTTTTGGCCTCGTGAGAAAATACAAAGGACTGGATCTGTTACTGGAAGGCTTTGCTCAATCCGGTATCAGCAAAAGCCACACCCTGCTGATAGCAGGTGAGTTTTACGACAAACCTGAATATTACGAATCCATCATCCGTAAACATCAGTTGCAGGATCATGTGATCATTCACAACCGGTTCATCCCTGATCGTGATGTCCGATACTACTTTGGTTTGAGTGACCTTGTTACCCAAACTTACCGTACTGCCACACAAAGTGGAATCTCTCAAATGGCATTTCACTTCGAAAAACCAATGCTTGTTACCAATGTAGGCGGGCTTGGAGAAATTATTCAGGATGAACGATCAGGACTTGTAGCTGACCCAACCCCCGAAAGCATTGCTGAAAAACTCAATTACTTTTCAAGCATGACTGATAAAACCGCTTTCCTACCTGAAATCCGCAAAGAAAAAGCCAATTATTCATGGCCTGTTTTCACACGCATCCTCTTGAGTTAGTGCTATTTCCGAAAAATCATATCTTTGTACCATGAGTTCCATCCCTTCACTGATCAAGGCATCCATTGCTGTAAAGGAAAAACTGTTGATTGATATGCATATGCAGCATACACTCCAACAGGTTGCTGAACTATGCATGGATGCATTTCGGAATGATAAAAAGGTGCTGTTTTGTGGCAACGGAGGAAGTGCAGCCGACGCACAACACATCGCAGCGGAGTTATCCGGAAGGTTTTATACCGACCGTGAACCCTTATATGCTGAAGCCTTACATGTAAACAGTTCATACATGACTGCTGTAGCAAACGACTATTCTTACGATGTTGTGTACAGCAGAATGGTAAAAGCCTGTGGTCGCCGCGGGGATGTATTGTTTGCCATTTCTACTTCCGGAAACTCTAAAAATATCATTGCCGCTGTTGAAGAAGCAAAAAAAGCCGGAATGATCACAATAGGTATGACGGGAGAATCAGGAGGAAAAATGAATGGAATTTGTGATTACATGCTAAAATCCCCCAGTGCTGACACACCACGGATTCAGGAGACGCACATTCTCATGGGGCATATCATTTGTCAGCTGATTGAAGAAGGGCTTTACCCCGTATCAAAGTGAAGCCTTTCAGCACACTTTTCCTGGACCGGGACGGAGTGATCAACACAGAACTCCCTGCCGATTACGTAAAAACCATCAGTGAATTTCAATTCGAAACAGGAGTATTTGAAGCTATACTTCTGTTACAGCGTTTTTTTAACCGCATCATCATTATAACCAATCAGCGTGGTGTAGGTGCCGGAATCATGTCGCAGGCAGATCTGGATCTAGTCCACTCCTATATGCTCAAAGAGTTTTCGAAGCATGGGATTGAAATTGATGCGATCTATGCCGCAACAGACGTCGACCGGAGCAGCGAAAAGAGAAAGCCGCGCCCGTACATGGGCTATCTGGCTAAAACCGACTTTCCGGAAATTGATTTTTCACGAAGTCTGATGATTGGAAATTCCGTCTCTGATCTTGAATTCGGCAAATCACTGCACATGAAAACGGCTTTTGTGGATGACAAGAAAAAACACACCGGAACATCGTTGCTTCCTTTGGCTGATGCAGAAGGGGATTCATTACTGGAAATTGCCTTAAAATTCGAAGCTGAAATTCAGCCATTGTTTACTTACTGATCCAGCAAGTCGAGGCGGTCACAAATCTCCTCGAACTCCTGATCTTCCATAAAATCCCTGCGAATCTGCTGAAGTAAAGTCTGGGCAATCTTTAACTCCATATTTCGCACCTCGTTGTATTTCTCTTCATCGACCTTATTTACTTTCATGGCGACCGACTTAAATTCATCTCCCACATCGCTCAAAAAGCTTCTGCAAACCAGCTCCATCATGGTATAAAACAGGTACAATTCCTGTTTAGAGAGTTCCATTTTTTCACCCTCCCGTTGTGTAGCAAAACGTTCAGCAAGCATACCCACGCCATTTCTGTCCACCAAATCAATCATCATTGCCCGCTGCACAAAATCTGCATTTTCATGCTGAAATATGAATTGATAAGACGCTGCCATCGACCTGACAAAGAGTTTTAGCTCACGTGAGACCGAAATTTCGATTGAATCCTTAAATACCTTACCGTGCATGAAGTTCTGCTTTCATCGCAAAAATAAGGGATTAATAGCTAAAACACCCATGAAACCGGCTGACGATCTACTATTTAACACGAAATCGTTGAAAAAACGCCAAAACCTTACACAGATTCATCTTTACATTAAATAGATTTGAAAACAGCCGAAAAATCAGTAAATTAGTAAAATGAACGGATAGAAACACCGTTATAACTATATACGTATCCAAGACAAACAGCGAAATATGCAGCCAACAAAGAAGCTGATCCTACACTCCCTTCTGTTTTCCACTCTGGCACTATCAGCCTGTAATCAGGTTCAGAAAGCCGAAGCACAGCAACCTCCGGCCCGACCCTTAAGGGAAGAGGTGATTATTCATAAAGTTGTGGTAACTGCCGAGGATACTTCAGAGATGGAGTTCGTAAACGGACATCCGCTGTTTGCCGAAGGATGGGATTCCCTGGCACAACCACGGTTTTGGAAACAAATTATGTGTCTGCCCCCAGATTCCTGCATTATCAATGTTGCACGCACCCGTCAGCCCTTGCAGGTAGCCTGTTATAAAAACTGGTGCGCACAATCTGAATTGGAGAAATCAATAACTAAATCTCATTTACGTGAAGACTACTGCGTAGACTTTGGAGAAGAACTTTTTGTTACCAATGGCAAACGAGAATTCTACGAACACAGAAAGAGCATTCCGACGATCAGTAAAGCCGTGCATTATTTCAATGAATATGGAGTTGACCCCTGGTATGCGCAAACCATTCTTCTCATTGAGAGTCCCGGTAAACATCTCAGCAAGTCTTATGTAGGTGCTGCAGGACCATTTCAGCTGATGCGGACTGTAGCTCTCAAATTCGGTCTTAAAGTCAATAAGTATACCGACGAGCGAACAGATCTTAAAAGAGCTTCTTATGCCGCATCACGCCTGATCAGCACCATTTGCATTCCGCGGGTAAAGGCTTTGCTGGATCAGCGAAACATTGCTTATCAGGAAACGGACACCTGGTTCCGGTTATTGGTGCTCCATGCATATCACGCAGGTGCAGGGAATTTGTCCTGTGCCATCAACAAGATCAATCCAACTGAAGGAGGTCAGGAGCTTATACGTACACTCTGGAAAACTGAAGCCTGCGGGTTCAAAAACGAATCACAGAACTATTCGCAGATTGCATTGGCCGCCATTCTTAATTTTGAAGACATTCTTCATCTTGACGGTGATTCCATTTTCCTGAGTCAGGGGGATAAAGCTTACGCAGCAGCGAAGCGCAATAGAAACGCCGGCACCGAACAGAAGGCAGACGAGTTATTCTACAGCCTGCTGCAATATGAGCGTGATCTGGCAGAAGGCACAATTGCTTACGAATATTTCGAACGTACTGTAACCGAAGTACGATCACAACTGGCTCAATTAAATAACCCATCCCGAACCGTTTATCCTTTGAATGATGAACAACTGACCCGATTATCCAGAGAACTGTTATTTAAGCGCAAAACAGAAGATGCCATCCGGTTGCTGCGTTTCAACATGGAACTCTTCCCGGAATCATCTGTAACTGCAGAGCAGCTCAGTAAAGCATACAGGATGTCAGGTAATGCCGGACTTGCTCAGAAATTCATGACAAAGTCAAATGAGCTAAATGCGAAAAATTAAAATATCAATCCTTCAATAATGAAAAGGAGATCAGGATCTGGTCTCCTTTTTTGTTTCCTGTTTTGGAGATTTTGATTCCCGGGACTTCTCTTCTACCAACATCAGGTTGCCTATATCTGCTGTGGTCCGCACGTTTCCAAAGAGAACCACTACTTTCGAATCTTTGATTTGTTCAACTTGTCCGGTCACCTTTCCGTTTTTCAAACGCACCACGGTACCTTTCTTCAAGTGTTTCTTATTATACTCAATCAGTTCTTCAAGCTTCATCTGGTCTTTTGCACTCAGCACATTCTTACGTTCCTGCAGTCTTTTGTTATACTTTTCCAGAACCGACTTTTTATTCTTCGCATCCTTCCAGTCACGGACAAAACGGTTGAACTGCTCTTCCATTTGCTTCGCCAACCGAAGTTCTCGCTGTCGCACCCGCTCCTCATTTTGTTCGTACTTCTGCTCCTGATGTGCTACATTCTTTTCATATTTATTCACCAGTTCATTGAGCTTTTTCTCCTGTACCTTGTTCAGTTCTATCAGTCGGGCCATCTCCGCTTTTTCATGCTCCATCTTCGTCAGCAACTCTTCCAGCAACAAGGTATTCCGTTTTACTTTTTTCCGGGCTCTGTTGATTACAGAATGAGGGAGACCGCTGCGCTCTGCCACCACAAACGTATAGGAGCTTCCCGGCTTGCCCACTTCCAGTCTGAACAAGGGTTCCAGTTTACGGGCATCAAAAGCCATGGAGCCATTGATAATCCCCTTGGTGCGGTCGGCCAACACCTTCAGATTCATATAGTGGGTGGTTATAATACCCACAGCTTTCTTATGATTGAGTTCTTCCAGAATAGATTCAGCCAACGCTCCTCCCAGGCTGGGATCAGTACCTGTACCAAACTCATCAATTAAAAAAAGAGAAGATTCATCTGCCCGCTGCAAAAACATTTTCATATGCCTCAGCCGGGAGCTATATGTACTCAGTTCAAACTCGAGTGACTGTGAATCGCCGATGTCGACGAGAAGATTTTTGAAAATACCAAACTTCGAATTTCCGTCAGCCGGAACCAGAAAACCACTTTGCAACATCATCTGCATCAGGCCTACGGTTTTCATACAAACGGTTTTACCACCGGCATTTGGACCCGAAATAACCAGAATCCGGTTATCCTGTTGTAATGAAAGCTGGAATGGAATGGTCGGTTTACCTGCGGCGGTATTATACAAATACAAGAGCGGGTGACGAGCATCCATCACCTCAACTTTCGGCTTAGCTTCAACATAGGGCAATGAAGCTTTCATCTTCAATGCCAGCTTCGCTCTGGCACCAATCACATCAAAACGGATAATTATTTTAAAATAATCCTGAATAAAGGAATAGAAACGGCGCAGAAATTCTGTCAGCTCTTTCATGATACGCTGAATCTCCATTCTTTCTTCTTCCTCAAGAGAAAGAATAAGATTGTTTACACCAATGGCCTCTTCAGGTTCAATAAAGCAGGTTTTACCGGTTGCAGAGAGGTCATGAATTATTCCCCGTGCCGATCGTTTCTGCTCAGCAACGATGCTCACCACTCTACGTCCGTTTCTCCAGCTCTCTTCTGCATCCGTCACCCATCCGTTTTTCCTGTATTTAGAAATAATGCTTTGGTAAAGCTGATCTGATTCCACACGTTTCCGGGAAAGGTTCTTCCTGATTCTCCCTAATTCTGCTGATGCCGAGGATAAAACATATCCGGTTTCATCCATCACTTTCTCAACAGCTTCCTGAATCTCCTTTTTAAATTCCGTCTGCTGAGTGATCAGCAACAGCAACGGGTACCGCTCTTCCCTACCCTTGAAAAAGCCGAAAACACGTCCGGCTATATGAACAAGTTTATTCAATTGCAGCATCTGGGCTGGAGATAAAACTGAATTCCGGATATGCAGCAGTTTCAGTTCTGAAGCAACATCCGGATAGGTCTCCATTGGAAAAGGTTCTCCGTTACTGATAACCTTTCTCATTTCATCGGTTTCTTCAAGCGCCTTCAGCACATCAGAAAAATCGCTTTGCAGCTGGATCTTCCCCATAGCAACCCTACCAGGCTGGCCATTACATTCTTCTGCAGCCAGCTCACGCACTTTTTGAAATTCCTCTACAAGCAGGGAATGTTCCGGGAATATCTTCATAGACTGACAAAAATACACAGCACATGGGGATCAGAACTGAAATTCCTTTCGAAATCAGCCTACATTTTAATGATTATCCCTCTAATTTTCCACAAAACACCAGCGATTGTTGAAAACAGCGAAACACCGAGAACTCCTGCGTATATTTTTGCATCAAATATCTCCCTATGACTGAAATTTCAACCCTGAAAAATATTACTCAACAGGTACGCCGTGATATTGTAAGAATGGTACATGCCGTACAGAGTGGTCACCCGGGAGGTTCGCTCGGCTGTGCGGAATTTATGACGGTTCTATACAACGACATTCTGCGTCATCAGCCCAATCCCTGGTCCATGGATGGACGGGATCAGGATCTTTTCTTCCTTTCAAACGGACATATTTCTCCCTTATGGTACAGTGTTCTGGCCAGAGCCGGCTATTTTCCGGTTTCTGAACTCGGAACCTTCCGAAAACTTAACAGCCGCCTTCAGGGACACCCCACTACGCATGAAGGACTGCCGGGAGTTCGGGTTGCTTCCGGTTCTCTTGGTCAGGGGTTATCTGTTGCGATCGGTGCTGCGAAAGCGAAAAAGCTGAACAATGACGAAGCCCTTGTTTACGTTTTAATGGGTGATGGCGAAATTCAGGAAGGTCAGGTATGGGAAGCTGCAATGTTTGCTGCAGCTCAAAAAGTAGATAATCTGATCGCAGTGATTGATCTGAATGGTCAGCAAATTGATGGTTCGACAAAAGATGTGCTTGATCCGGGAGATACGAAAGCAAAATGGCTGTCTTTCGGATGGCAGGTGCTCGAAATGAATGGTAATGACATTGAAGAAGTAAGAGCGACGCTGCTTAGAGCGAAAACAATGACCGGCTTACAACAACCGGTGATGATCCTGATGAAAACCATCATGGGACATGGTGTTGACTTTATGATGCATTCCCATAAATGGCATGGAGTGGCCCCGAATGATGAACAACTGGCAGTTGCTCTAAGTCAGAATCCAGCCACGCTGGGTGACTATTAATACATTGAAAAAAGCACTACATATTTTACTCAGCAGACACCTGGCCTTATTGCTGACCATGTGTCCTGTCATCGCATTTTCACAATCCAAAACGGAGCAACCTACGCGGATACTTTTTCTTTTTGATGCTTCCCAAAGCATGTATGCACGCTGGGAGACCAATACGAAGTACGAGGTCGCGAAAAAAATGCTGGGTGAGATGGTGGATAGTCTGCAGCAATTCGACAATCTGGAGCTGGCATTGAGGGTTTACGGACATACCAAGAGATACCCGCCACAGGATTGTGATGACACCCGTCTGGAAGTACCGTTCGGCAACAGAAACGGTTTTGCTATTAAGAAAAGGCTGAATGAAATCAGTCCCAGCGGCACTACTCCTATTGCACGTTCACTGGAGGAATGCGGTGGAGATTTCCCTAAAAGTCAGGCCAGAAACATTATTATACTTATCACTGACGGAATAGAAGAATGTAATGGTGACCCTTGCGCTGTATCAGCCATGCTGCAGCGAAAAGGTATTGTATTGAAGCCATTCGTTATTGGCCTGGGTCTCGATAAAGATTATATAAAATCCTTTGACTGCGTAGGCAATTATTTCGATGCCACGAATGAAACTGAATTCAGGACAGCGTTCAACATCGTTATTACACAAGCCCTTAACAATACCACCGCCCAGATAAACCTGCTTGATATCAACGGCCGGCCCAGTGAAACAAATGCATCCATGACCTTATACGATCAGCATACCGGAGTCGTGCGATACAATTTTATGCATACCATCAATGCGAAAGGTGTTCCTGATACCGTGCAGATTGACCCTTTAGGTAAATACAGGCTCACCGTACATACACTTCCTGAAGTACGCAAGGACAGTATCACACTGATTCCCGGCAAACACAATATTATTGCCGTAGATGCTCCTCAAGGTGACCTGCGGCTAAAAATTGATGGTGCCAACGAATACCGCAAGCTGGAAGCCATCGTGCGAAAACACGGAGAAATGCAAACGCTCAATGTCCAGAATTTTAATGAAGTTACCCGTTATCTTGTAGGCACCTATGATCTGGAAGTATTAACCACTCCGCGTATCTATATTGACAATGTAAATATCGACCAGAGCAATACCACGACTGTACAAATCCCCACACCCGGTTTTGTTACGATCATCTGTAATGCTCCGGGATATGGCGATATTCTACTTGAAGACAAGAATGAACTAAAATGGGTGCACCGGATTTCACTGAATAGTATCAAAGAAAGTGTTGTTCTGCAGCCTGGAAATTACAGGATAGTATTTCGCCCTAAAAACTCTCAGTCTACCATCTACACCATTGAAAAAACATTCCGGATAGCTTCCGGTTCCAGCATCAGTGTAAATATCAACTAATCGCCCCTCTATTCAGCCACATGAAAAAATATACATATACCGAAAAGAAAGATACCAGGTCAGGATTTGGCGCAGGCCTCCTTGAACTTGGCCGCAATAATCCGAATGTTGTAGCACTCTGTGCTGATCTGACCGGGTCGTTGAAAATGGATGCTTTTGCCAAGGAGTTCCCTGAGCGCTTTATTCAAACCGGTATAGCCGAGGCTAATATGATGGGCATCGCTGCGGGGTTAACCATCGGAGGTAAAATTCCTTTCACAGGTACCTTCGCCAATTTCAGTACCGGTCGTGTTTACGACCAGATACGTCAATCAATTGCCTACTCGGATAAAAACGTAAAGATCTGCGCTTCACATGCCGGACTCACACTTGGTGAAGATGGCGCCACTCACCAGATTCTGGAGGATATCGGCTTGATGCGTATGTTGCCCGGAATGACCGTCATCAATCCTTGTGACTACAACCAGACGAAAGCTGCTACCCTTGCCATTGCCCAATATCATGGTCCTGTTTACCTCCGCTTTGGCCGGCCTTCAGTACCCAATTTCACTCCGGCGGATCAAACGTTTGAAATTGGCAAAGCCATTCTTCTCAATGAAGGAACCGATGTAACCATCATCGCGACCGGACACCTGGTATGGAAGGCAATCGAAGCAGGTGAAAAACTCGAGAGCATGGGCATCTCTGCTGAAATCATCAATATTCACACCATCAAACCACTTGATGAAGCTGCAATTTTGTCGTCAGTAAAGAAAACCGGTTGCGTGGTGACGGCTGAAGAGCATAACAGAATAGGCGGATTAGGAGATGCTGTGTCCCAGACGTTGACAAAACACTATCCTGCTCCACAGGCATTCGTAGCCGTTAATGATTCTTTCGGTGAAAGCGGTACCCCTGACGATCTCATGAAAAAGTATGGACTTGACAGTTCATCCATCGTAGCGGCTGCGGAAGCTGTAATGAAACGGAAGCAGGTACATGCCTGATTCAGAAGATTAAACCTTCCCTTTCATTTTTCATCCAACTCCTGAATCTCCCCGGGACCGTATGTCAGAATTCAGTGATCAGGAATTGCTTGAGCGATTTCGCGACCCCAGTGGTCGTGAGAAGCACTATGCTTTTAACTTGCTGGTCAAAAAATATCAGCAACGCATTTATTCACATATCCGCAGAATGGTCATCGACCACGATGACACCAACGATCTGGTTCAGAACACTTTTGTGAAAATATGGAATCACCTTGATTCTTTTCGGGAAGACAGCCAGCTATACACCTGGATGTATCGGATCGCAACCAACGAAACCCTGGGGTTTCTAAAGCAAAAGAAGAAACGTTTTTTTCTTCCGCTGGGTGATGTGGAGCATGAACTGGCCGATAAACTAAGTCAAAACACTTACTTCAATGCCAACAAACTGGAAATGAAACTCCAGAAAGCCATTTTAAGTCTCCCTGAAAAACAGAGAATAGTCTTTCACCTCAGGTACTATGACAATATGAAGTATGAGGAAATGTCAGAAATTCTCAAAACCTCTGTGGGCGCATTAAAAGCATCCTATCATCATGCCTTAAATAAGGTAGAAAAATTCTTAAAAGAAGATTAAACTATTTCTTTATCAACCCATCAAAACCGCAAATGAACAACAATAACCTGCATAGGAACGATGATGAGCTGAATGATGCACCCTTGCTTCGCTCACTACGTAATAGCCAGGGATTTGAGGCACCGGATGGTTATTTTGACCGCCTTAGTTCAGACATTCAGGACCGGATCAATCAACCAAAATCGCTGATCAGCTTCCGATGGAAACCGGTGCTGGCATTTGCTTCAATTACCGGACTTGCCATATTCATTTACTTCTCCGTTTTCAGATCAGAAATTCCTTCTGCGGAGGAGCAACAAATTGCACAAACTGAAATTACATCTGAGGATCTGATTGCTTCGGATTACTATACTGAAATAGACGAAGAATTACTCACGGAAGCTTTATCCGGTAAAGACGCCGGGGAAATTTGGACCGGAAACAATACAGAACCCATCGAAGAATACCTGATCGAGACTTCCTCTGAAGAAGAACTTATCAATGAATTATAATCCCATTACCATGAAAACTATTATCAGATTTTGTCTGCTCGTGATTACACTGCTTGGCACAGCCACATTTACTCAGGCACAGGGCCCCGGAAACAGAGGGGAAGAACGGCGTGAGGATATTGAAGCGATGAAAATTGCCTTTCTCACCCGTCGGCTAAACCTCACTCCTGAAGAAGCGAAAAAATTCTGGCCGGTTTACAACCAGTTTTCTGATGAACTGAAGAATATCCGGGAAAACAGAAATAAAGCAGCCAAGGATTTCAAAGATAATCTGGAAACTCTTTCTGATAAAGAAGTCGAAAAAATGGTTGATGGAGAAATTGCCTTCCGTCAGCAGGAACTCGATATTCTAAAAAAATACAATAATCAGTTTAAACAGGCTCTTCCCATGAAAAAAGTTGCACAATTGTATAGAGCTGAAGAAGATTTTAAACGTGAATTACTGGAACGAATCAAGGAACGCCGGGAGCAACGAATGGGGCCGGGCAAAGGCCGATGAGGAGTAAAACAAAAACAGGAAAGGCTGCCTCTTAACGAGTCAGCCTTTCCTGTTTATTGCATCAATTATGCATTCATATACATAACCTCTTTTACTGCTTTAATCACCTTTGAGGGATTCGGCAAGTAAGCTTCAATGAGGGTTGGAGCATATGGTAAAGGCACATCTCCTCCCATCACACGAATCACCGGTGCATCCAGATAATCAAACGCCCGCTTCTGAACCATAAAAGTCACCTCAGAGGCGATAGATGCCAGTGGCCAACTCTCTTCAACAATTACTAATCGGTTTGTCTTTTTTACGGATCGTACAATAGTATCATAATCAATCGGCCGTACGGAACGAAGATCTATCACTTCAGCATTAATGCTCTCAGCGGCCAGCTCTTCAGCAGCTTTAAGTGCCACCTTCATCATTTTACCGAAGGACACAATTGTAACATCCGAACCTTCTTTTTTAATATCCGCAACACCGATAGGCATCAGGTATTCACCTTCAGGAACCATCCCTTTATCTCCGTACATCTGTTCGGATTCCATGAAAATTACAGGGTCATTATCCCTGATTGCCGATTTCAATAACCCTTTGGCATCTGCAGGATTAGAGGGCACCACCACTTTAAGTCCCGGACAATTGGCATACCAGTTTTCAAATGCCTGACTATGCTGAGAACTCAACATGCCAGCTGAGGCAGTTGGCCCGCGGAAAACTATCGGAACATTGAAATGCCCGCCACTCATACTCATCATTTTCGCGGCCGAATTTATCACCTGATCGATAGCCACCAGTGAAAAATTGAACGTCATGAATTCTACGACTGGCCGCAACCCGTTCATGGCTGCACCAACAGCGATACCTGCAAATCCCAATTCAGCGATCGGAGTGTCGATCACTCTCTTCGAACCAAATTCATCCAGCATACCCTGACTCACTTTATAAGCACCATTGTATTGTGCTACCTCTTCACCCATCAGTAAAACGCTTTCATCGCGGCGCATTTCCTCTGACATTGCTTCTCGTAAGGCTTCACGAAACTGAATTTCTCTCATGTTTACTTATTTGAGTGGCAAAAATAAGACAATGCCCTATTCAATGGGGTATATTTTAGTGGAAGACTATGTTTTTTTACATTCCTTCAGAATACACAGGTACTTGAAAATCAACAACTCACCAGTCCAAATCTTCCAGTAAACTATCCAACTCACTAAATGTGTGCCTGTTTCCCTGCTTTTCTGCAAGCAGTAGCCCCGATCTTACTACCCTTTTTGCGGCTTCCTGTTCCCCTGTCTTTCTATACAGCGTAGCCAGCTGATAATACAATGGAAGATAGTCCGGATGGGAGGCCCGGAGATTCTCCAGCACCTCAATGGACTTATTATAGTATTGATAATCAGAAGAATACTCCAATGCCAAACCATAATAAAGGAATGGATCATTTGGATCATCGTAAATCATTTGCAACAAAATGTTGACCCGTTCTGTATTCATTCTGCAAAATTAAATGCATAAACGATATCCCTTATTTCGATTGTTCATTTCATTGAAAGGAATCCATTAAAATCGGGTCAGAAAATGGCCGAGATTGATTAGGTTTGCACTCTCGGAAAAAGGGTTGTATGCCGCAAACAGAAACTAACGGATTCACCCCAATCAATTGAATAACAATCAGGAGTAAAACACAGTTCATTATGAAAATACTCGTTTGCATCAGCAACGTACCTGACACTACCACCAAAATTAATTTCAGCGATGATAAAAAATCCTTTAACGCTGCCGGTGTTCAGTTCATCATCAACCCATACGATGAAATTGCCTTAACCCGTGCCCTTGAATTAACTGAAGGATCAGGTGGTACAGTAACCGTTATCACTGTAGGAGATGCTACTACCGAGCCAACGATCCGCAAAGCTCTGGCGATTGGAGCTACCGATGCTGTGCGGGTAAATGCACAACCAAGGGATGCCTATTTCGTTGCACGGCAAATCGCAAACTATGCCGGCGACAAAGGATTTGATATCATTATGACCGGGCGTGAGTCGATTGATTACAATGGAGCGCAGGTAGCTTCTATGGTCGGTGAAATGCTCGATCTGCCTGCGGTATCAGTTGTAAAATCACTTACAGTAGACGGAACTGCAGTGACACTTGAACGAGAAATTGAAGGAGGTAAAGAAGTGATCTCCTGTTCACTTCCTTTTGTTGTTAGTTCAACTGAAGGCATGGCTGAGCCACGTATTCCTAATATGCGGGGAATCATGAGTGCCCGCACCAAACCATTGAATGTTATTGAAGCCATAGAGGTACCTGTACTTCAAGAGGTAGTACAATTTGAAAAACCAGCAGCCCGTAGCCAGGTAAAGCTGGTGAATGCAGAAGAAGTAAATCAGCTTGTACAGCTCCTTCATAACGAAGCAAAAGTTATCTAATTCAAAATAGTAAAATCCATTCGACACTATGTCAGTCTTATTATACGCCGAAAACACCGGGGGAAAATTCAAAAAATCAACCTTTGAAGCCTGCTCCTATGCCTGCGCAGTTGCCCGTCAGTTAAACACCGATTTGTACGCTGTTTCTATTGGTGATGTGAGTAATGAAGAACTTCAAAAACTTGGCAAATACGGTGCTTCAAAAGTTTACAGTGTTACAGGAGAACAGCTTAAATCTTTTGTTAATCAGGCTTACGCGTCCATCATAGCAGAGGCAGCAAAGGCAGGATCTTCCAATGTTGTAATTCTCTCTGCTTCTTTCTCCGGAAAAGCGCTGGCACCAAGAGTTGCTGTTAAACTGGAAGCCGGTTATGTGGATGGAGCAATCACATTACCTTCTTCTGACGGAGCATTTACTGTCCGAAAAGGCGCATTCTCCGGTAAAGCATTTGCTGATGTTACTCTTTCAAGTGCCAATAAAGTTTTAACACTGGTACCAAACTCCTATCAGGTCACTGAAAATGCTGTTTCCGTTTCTGTTGAACCATTTACTCCTGCCATTCGGGATACAGACTTCCGTACCATGGTAAAAGAAATTGTTAGAGCAGCCGATAAAGTCTCCTTGCCTGAAGCGGAGATCGTAGTATCCGGAGGTCGGGGATTAAAAGGCCCTGAAAACTGGGGGATGGTGGAAGAACTGGCTAACCTCTTAGGTGCTGCAACTGCTTGTTCAAAGCCTGTAAGTGATGCCCATTGGCGTCCACATAGTGAGCACGTTGGTCAAACAGGCATAGCAGTGAGTCCCAATCTATATATTGCCATTGGAATCTCAGGTGCCATTCAGCATCTGGCAGGAGTAAGTTCATCCAAAACGATCGTAGTGATCAACAAAGACCCGGAAGCTCCATTCTTCAAAGCCGCTGATTACGGCATTGTAGGGGATGCCTTTGAAGTGGTTCCCAAACTAATTGAAGCGGTGAAAGAATTCAAAGCGGCTCACGCCTGATTTTTTGTTATCTTCACCTCATCGCTTATGAAAAAGATAAAGCTGGAAATTATCGGGCTTTCCTTTAGCCAGACTCAAAGTGGTGCGTATGCATTGATTCTGGGTGAAGACGATGGCAAACGACGTTTACCGATTATCATAGGAGGGTTTGAAGCTCAGGCTATCGCTGTAGAGCTGGAAAATATGCAACCGTCCCGACCGTTAACCCATGACTTATTCAGGAATTTTGCTGTAGAATATGGAATCACCATTGATGAAGTGATTATTTATAATCTGAAAGAGGGTATATTTTTCTCGAAACTTATTTGTTCAAACTCGTCAGGAGAAGTTAAGGAAATTGACGCGCGCACCTCGGATGCCATTGCTATGGCAGTGCGGTTCAACTGCCCTATTTACACGTACGAGTTTATTCTTTCCTCAGCCGGCATGGTCCTCGATGAAGGGGATCCCAGTGAAGAAGAGAAACCAAAAAGCCCGCCCAAGAAGGCTTCGGAAAAGAAAGCAGGCGCAGAAAGCGAATATGCGTCTTTATCAACTGATGAATTAAAAGAGTCCCTCATGAGGGCCATTGATGAAGAAGCCTATGAAACAGCCTCCAAAATCCGCGACGAGCTTAATAAGCGAAAGAAATCGTCTGATCAATAGCATTCTTGGCATCTCCGTATATCTCTTTCTTTCGTTGCTTCTACCCCACTCAGCGAAAGGACAGATCAATGCCACGGACGTAGCCAAATCCTGGAAGTATGACGATGTCTACCTCAAAACACCCGGAGATCAGTTCAGAAGAGTTGGAGCACATGATGTAATGACCTTGCGCCTCGGTATTTCAGAGAACACTTTTTCGTATGCCTTGCAGCTCGAAAACATTAAAGCCAGGGGCAACTGGGAGTTAACAGACAGCACGTTGATCTTTACCTATCAGCCGGTCGACACAGGCTCTGATCAGCCACGAGTCGTTCGTCGCTTCAAAATCATTCACCTTTCGAACGAAGCAATGCTCTTCAGGGAAGTGACCACAGCGGATAAACCTGCCGCCTACTTCGCCTTCTCCAGACTTGCTGAATAACCGGCAACTTTATTGTCGTTGATTCGTATAAATGCCATCAACACCACCCACATGAAAAAACTCACTCACCTGGTTTGGATGCTCCTGCTCATTTCATCATCGGTATCCGCCCAATGGAGCTGGTTGCATCCAACGCCACAAGGTAACACCTTGCTTCGTCTGTCCTTCATCAACGCAACAACCGGATGGGCTGCCGGTGAAAAAGGTGCAATTTTAAAAATCACTTCCGGAGGGAATACACTTACATCGCAGTATGCCGGCACTGTTAATGACATTCATGCGCTCGCCTTCAGCGATAGTCTGCATGGATGGATTGGTGCTGAAAGCGATCTCTTCAAAACAACCAACTCCGGTCAAACCTGGTCGATCGTGTATCGATTCCCCGGCTTTAACATTACGGCCATGGCTATGCAGGATAATGACACCGGGATCGTTGCCGTTAGAGACGGCTTTACCGGAGCCCGTCTCTATAAAACAACAGATGGCGGTGCCAATTTCTCGCAGCTTCCGGTAAGTGTGAGTGCCGACATTCTGGATCTTGCGTATGCACCTAACGGCAGTATAGTTGCAGCCGGAACCTCTGGAACCATTTTGTACAGCAGCAACGGCGGAAATACCTGGACCACTTCTATAACCGGAACTGCAGACGACTTTCAGGACATTTGTTATGCATCCAACACAACGCTATATGCGTCCACACAAAATGGAATTTATAAATCCATCAATAGCGGAAATACATTTTCTTCGTTGGGAAATCCTGGTTCCGGTAATGGGCTGATTATTTTCTCGGTGGACTTTGCCAATGTCAACAGTGGTGTTGCCGGCATGGACCAAGGTTATCTGTATTACACCTCCGACGGAGGCGCAACTTGGACTCCATCAGCTACTCCGAATTACTGGATGAACACCTACGCTGTGAACGCCAACTCGGCCAGTATATTTTTTGGTTCAGGAACCGGAGGTGCTCTCATGAAAACCTCCAGTGCTGGAGCAGCATGGACAGAGAAGTCATCCCATCTCACTGAATACAGATTAAACGCTGTTGATGTAGTAAATACCAACATTGCATTTACTGCAGGAATGGCAGGAACAATCTTAAAATCTTCAAACGGCGGAACGAGCTGGGCAGCGCAATCAAGCGGTGCAGGAGGAGAAGACCTCTATGATATTCTTTTTGCCAATACGAACACAGGACTGGCGGTCGGTTCAAACGGTACCATCGTAAAAACCACCGACGGAGGTGCCAACTGGAACTTTATCTTTTCAGGCATCAGCGAAAATCTCTTTGGTCTCGCCCGAAATTCCGGAGGAAAATACTACGCAAGCGGAGCCGACGGAAAACTGGTCTATTCAACCGATAACGGAGACACCTGGACTGATTTGCCAACTACTTATTCCGGATCAGGATATGCTTTTACTGAGATGCAGTGTTTCGGCACTGATACACTGATCATAGCTACCGATCAACCTTATATTGTGGTAACATACGATGCCGGAGTTTCCTGGAACCTGCTAGCCAACGGTAGTTCATTTGAAACAACAGCCATGTACTTCCTCAATTCCAATGAAGGATGGATTGGTACCAGTATCGGTGAAATTTACAATACAACAGATGGAGGAAACACCTGGAATTTCGTCTATCAATCCGCCTCCAACGCTCCCATCGGCACCATTGTGTTTGCTGATCCGCAGAATGGCTGGATAGCATCCGGCAACGAAATTTTCCGCACAGGGAACGGTGGTTCTGTATGGGGATCAGAAATAAGTCCGAATCAGGATCCTGTGTATGATATAGAAATTGTACAGGGAGTAAACGCAATCGGTGTTGGAGATGGACTTGGCACTATCATCAAAAGGGCAAATGACCTTCATCTCAGCCTCCCAACACAAACATTTTGTACGGACAACAATTACACATTGGCCATCAATGCCAATGGCACATGGAATACCGGAAATATTTTCAGAGTGGAACTTTCCGATGATTTCGGTGAATTCATATTCCCGACTACCCTCGGTACTGTTTCCGCCACCAGCACAACACCAGTACTGATTCTTGTACCGGACGGATTGATTGACGGAACGGATTATAAAATCCGGGTTTTCTCTTCTAACCCTCCCATGTGGTCAACGCTCAATGCACTTCCACTCGAAATCAGAACATCTCCGGCCGCATACATTACTCCCGATGGCCCAACTGCTTTCTGTCAGGGCGGATCGGTAACTTTATATTCACAAACAGATCCTTCATGGACTTACCAATGGTATAAGGACGGAGTTATTATGACCGGTCGCACGTCAGATACATTATTTGTAACTCAAACCGGAGATTACACAGTATTGGTCAGTGATGGTATTTGTTCGCTGACTTCCCCAATAACCGATGTACTGGTTATTAATTGCAGTGGTTTGGCAGAAAATGGCAACAAGGTATACTATACTCTTGCACCGAATCCTGCTCAAGATGTACTGTCACTCCGCACGGCACCGGATAATAAAATCACCGGACTAACGCTTAGTGATTTGTCTGGTAAAACCATTTTCAGGCAACAGGGTGTGTTCAGCGATAGAATTCAACTTTCTGTTTCTGAATACCCGGCAGGAATCTATCAGCTCATCATTGAAGGTGATCGCCCGGTCGCTTTGAAATTTGTCAAACTTTAATATTCCGAATAATTGCCAACATAAAGGCCACCTGAAAAGGTGGCCTTTTATATTTATGTATGCCTTAAATTAGTGAGCAACGCTGTCCTATTCATAAGCATGAATAATAACGATATTCGCTGAACAATGAAAATCCGTACACTACTCACCTTACTACCGTTGATCTTCCCGCTGAAACAGGTTTCTGGACAGATTCTAATTGAGTTTTCCGAAGGGCGATCGCTGTTATACACTATTCATGGTGGTGATGAATTTACTGAAACCGTGATTGACAGGGAAAAATGGCTTACCTCCTATCCCTGGGCCCGACATCTATATTGCAGTATGGATGTAAATGTTTATTCCGACGGAGAAGATCTGATTCAAAATAATGGAATGCTCAAAATCACCGCGAGAAAAAGCGCTGTTACCACCAGAGCAATACCCTATGAAAAAGACGATTACCCGCTCACCTGCGATTACAAGCCCACAGTGAAAAACCTGATGAACTTTGAATATCAAAGCGGATTGATTTACTCAAAACAGCAGTTTACCTATGGTTACTATGAAATCCGTTTTCGCGCTGATGCTGGAGATGGATTATGGCCTGCTTTCTGGCTATTTGGAAAAGACAATAAAGAAATAGATGTTTTCGAAATCGGTGGTTTCAAAACCAAAGCGTATCATGTAGATATTCACTGTAAAAACGGATGTGATAATTACAAGCGCTTTCTCGGTATTTTCAAAAGTAATTGGGGCGGCTATATTGAAACAAACTCCGATTGGTCTGCCTCCTTTCACACAATGGGTGTTAACTGGACATCAGAAGGTATTACCTGGATTCTGGATGGCACACCGATAGCATGGTGGAAAGGAAGTTTTAATGATCCAATGTCAGTTATAGCGAACCTGGCCGTAACAAACAAAGAAGGATCATTTGGAGGTAAGGTGAATGATAAAACACCCTTTCCTGCAACAATGGAGGTGGATTATATCCGTGTCTGGCAACCTGACGAACATGCAGTTTTACGCCCTGCAACAAGCGAAAAAAGGGAAAATTCAACAACCAGCCATGTTACCGGATGTGAATTAAAAAAGAAGATTAGGCCAGGATACAAGAAAAAAGTGCTCGCATCTACTCCCGACCGGATTCAGCTTGAATGGAATAATATCAGAGATCTGGAAGTATCCCTTTATTCAACACAAGCCACAAGATACAATTACTCCATTCAATCAGAAAACGGGAAAATTTGGCTAAGTGGATCACTTCAAAGCGGAGTTCAGTCGATCCATCTTCCGCAACTATTACCCGGAAAATACGCCCTGGTCCTGAAAAACGAACGTACAAGTTGCAAGGTCAGCCTCGAACTGCCCGGGTAACCTGCCGAACCGACAAAAACGCAAGCCTGAAATAACAGTACCTGAACTAAATTTGTTACAACAAGACTAAGATCATGAAGCAATTCTTTAAATTCCTCTTCGCCTCCATGTTTGGATTTATCATTGGAAGCGTTTTACTGTTTTTTCTGTTCCTGATAATTATCTCTGCGGCGGTATCCTCTGCAGGAAAAAAGGAAACTGTAGTTTCCAATAACAGCGTGCTGCATCTTCAACTCGATCAGATTTTGAAGGAGAGATCCAGCGCCAATCCGCTGGAAGGATTCAATTTCAGCAAGTTTGAGTCCAATAACCAACCGGGGCTCAATGACATCCTGAAAATGATCCGTAAAGCAGAAACTGATGATCACATCAAGGGAATTTACATGGACCTTCCATACATTAATGGAGGAATTGCTTCGGTTGAAGAAATCAGAAATGCCTTGTTGCATTTCCGGAAATCAGGCAAATTCGTATATGCCTTTGCTGACAACTACACACAAGGTGCATATTATATTGCTTCCGCAGCAAATAAAATTTATCTCAATCCGGAAGGTCAGGTTGCGTTACACGGTCTCGCTGCTGAACTGATGTTTTTCAAAGGAACACTTGAAAAGCTGGAGATTGAACCACAGGTTATACGTCACGGGAAATTCAAGAGTGCCATTGAGCCTTTTATTCTTGATAAAATGAGCGATGAAAACCGGACACAACTTGCGGGTCTCATTGATCCGATCTGGCAACACATGACTGACGAAATCTGCAAATCCAGAAACATTACACCTGACGATATTAAGCATATGGCCGATAGTTTAACTATCCGAAGTGCCAAAGATGCTCTCAGTGGAAAACTTGTCGACAAGCTGGCATATTTAGATGAATTCAGTGCCGACCTGAATGCAGTAGCCGGAATCGGAAAAGACGAAAAGCTTAACCTTGTCACTCTTTCTGCTTATAAGCATGTTCCGGAAAAGCATGAAAAAGGCTCTAAGCTTTCGAAAGATAAAATTGCAGTTGTCTATGCAGTGGGAAGTATTTCTGATGGAGAAGGCAGTGATGATGAAATCGGATCTGACCGTCTTGCCGAAGCGATCCGTGATGCCCGAAAAGACGAAAAAGTAAAAGCCATTGTTTTACGGGTGAACTCGCCCGGTGGTGATGCACTTGCATCTGAAGAAATTTGGCGCGAGGTAGTACTGGCAAAAAAAGCGAAACCGGTTATCGTATCCATGGGAGATCTGGCCGCGTCCGGCGGATATTATATCAGTTGCGGTGCAGATATGATCGTTGCTGAACCGAATACCATTACCGGTTCAATTGGTGTCTTTGGTTTATTATTCAACACCGGCAATATGCTGAAGAACAAACTGGGAATTACCACTGATACCTATAAAACGAACACTTATACGGATATGGGCAGCGGAACCCGGGCGCTCACATCCTCTGAACGTGCCATCTTACAGTCAGAAGTAGACCGGATTTACGATTTGTTTACACGAAGAGTCGCTGACGGCCGGAAAATGCAGCAGTCCGCAGTTGACAGCATAGGTCAGGGTCGGGTTTGGTCAGGTGTAAATGCGATTCAAATTGGACTGGTCGACACGCTCGGTGGAATTGAAACTGCCATTGCGATTGCTGCTAAAAAAGCAGGTATTACCGACTACAGAATCACCCAGCTTCCCGAACAAAAAGATCCGTTCCAGGTCATTCTTTCAGACCTTTCCGGCGCAGCTAAAACTTATGTAATGAAAGAAGAAACCGGCGACTCTTATGTATATCTCAAGGCCTTGCAATCTATCCTGAAAAGAGAAGGAATGCAGGCATGGAGTCCGCTGGACATCCGTTTCAACTAGCCGGGTAATCTTCTCTGAAACTGCAGAGTAACTGTAACTCGCGCAAACTGATGACTCCCGCAATGGCGGTTGCTTCAGTCACAATTTCTGTGGAACAATCATCCTGCAACATTTTCTGCAAAACAACTTCGGGTGGTGTTTCAATTGATACACCGTGCGTAAAACCAATCGGCAAAGCTGACAACAACGTATGCTCACCAAGCGTGATGCTGCATCTCAGTACATCCTCAACGGTCAGTACTGCGTATTTCCCTTCCGGATCAGAAACGATTACATACAGCGCATTCGACTCATCGATTTTTTCCAACGCAGTTCGAACCGTTGCATTAAGTGAAAGCAATACTATTTCATTGTGGACCAGACGACGAATATCTGATATGGAATTTCCGCGTAATGGTTTCGTCATCCTTAGCTCCGCATTGGCCCCATAAAAAACGAACAGACCAATCAAGACAAGAACTACATTATATGACACTCCCAAAACAATAAACCCAGCAGCAATAGCCATTCCAATATATGCTGCGATCTTTGTTGCTCGTCTATGGCTAAGTTTCATCGCCAGCAACGATCTTAATACGCGACCACCATCCATAGGAAAAGCCGGCAGCAGGTTAAACAGCAGCAACGAAATATTTACCAGCAACAGGTTAACCAGTAGACCATTGGCTTCATAATAGTCCATATCCAGTGCCAACGGCCAGCCTTTTCCAAGCAAAATTACAGGAAGCAGTAATAATATAATTCCAACGTTTACCAAAGGTCCGGCCAGGGCGACCATACATTCCTGTTGCGGCTTTTCAGGCATTTTCTCGAGACGGGCAACTCCGCCCATTGGGAGCAGGGTGATATCGCGGGTCTTTACATGATAGCGTTGGGCCATTAAAGCATGTCCGAATTCATGTAATAACACGCACCCGAAGACAAGTATGACCATCAGCAACTCTCCCCCTACTCCATCAAACGAGGAAGATTCCGAGAATTTAGAATACGCTACATAACCAAGCAGCAAAAAGAAGGTCCAATGTATATAAACACCGATACCACGAACATTTCCGATTTTTATCGCGCCTTTCAACGGAAGTTAATTTAGTTCTTCGTCCAAGGCTGCAAAAATAAGCACTGCAGCAACATGGAATTAATTACTTTAGACCCATTGTACTGAATTGTAAAATCGAATGGATAACTATCAGGTTGCTGAGCTGCTGGAAGACACTGCGAAGCTGATGGAATTACATGGTGAGAATCCGTTTAAAATACGGTCTTACCAAAGTGCTGCTTTCAAAATCGAACGGCAGAAGCTAAAGCTGGAAGGGATGTCTGCTGACGAACTGGCAGCATTGGATGGAATTGGTAAAAGTCTGAGTCAGAAAATCCATCAGTTGCTGACCACGGGATCCTTCAATGAACGAGACGAACTGCTCCGGTCAACACCGGAAGGCGTCAGAGAATTAATGACTATTAAGGGTATTGGTCCGAAGAAAGTAGCTTTGCTTTGGAAGGAGCTGGACATCTCATCTCCGGGCGAACTACTCTATGCCTGCAATGAAAACAGGTTAGTGGAGCTCAAAGGATTTGGAAAAAAAACGCAGGATTCTATTGCTGCATCGGTCATATTCCGCATTTCACAAAGAGGATTGTTTCACTATGCAACTGCCTCGCGAAGCGCAGAAGAATTTCTCAGAAAGACCCAACTAAAAGGTATAACCTCGCTTACCATTACCGGTGAACTGAGGAGAAAATGCGAGGTAATCAGCCACCTCGAATTTCTTTGCAACAGCAACGAATTATCCGCTGTGGAAGATATGTTGAATGACAATGCAGCAGCCGGATATCAGCAACCGGCAACCAACGATGGATTACTGGTGAGTGTATGTCCGGCAGGAATTCCGATTAAAATTTACCCTACCACAGAAACCAACCATACACAGAAACTCTGGGAGACTACAGGCAACGAACTTCATTTGCTGCAATGCCGGGAGCTCCTCCCATCAGCCGGAATTCAGGAAACTGTTTTCGCCACAGAAAACGATATTTATAAAGCCATGGGGATTGCTTTCATAGAACCTGAAATGCGTGAAGGCATAAATGAAATCGCTCATGCAGTGAAGGGGACGCTTCCTGTGAAGCTGATAGAAATGGCAGACCTTAAGGGAGTACTTCACAACCATAGTACCTATAGTGATGGTCTTCATACTTTAGAAGAAATGGCAATTGCCTGCAAAGATGCAGGATACGAATATCTTGGCATCTGCGATCATTCACGAAGTGCAGGTTATGCCGGTGGATTGAGTATTGAACGGGTTAAAGAACAGCAGGAAGAAATTAAACGACTGAATGAACAGCTTGCGCCCTTCCGAATTTTCTCAGGCATTGAATCCGACATTCTTCCGGATGGCAGCCTGGATTATCCTGACGAAATTCTTGCCAGTTTTGATCTTATTGTAGCATCGGTGCATTCTGGCCTGAAAATGGACAAAGAAAAGGCCACACAACGCCTGCTTACAGCTATTCGTAATCCCTATACCACGATACTCGGACATCCAACAGGCCGACTTCTGTTATCCCGCGAAGGATATCCCATTGACCATGACCTCATCCTGCAAACCTGTGCCGAGCAAGGTGTGGTGGTAGAACTCAATGCTCACCCCTACCGCCTCGACCTCGACTGGAGATGGATCGAAAAAGCCGTTGAATACGGGGTATTGATTTCCATAAATCCCGATGCTCACTCTATTGAAGGGTATGAAGACATGTATTACGGTGTATGTGTTGCCCGTAAAGCTATGTTAACGCCGGAAAACACCTTTAACGCTAAAAACAGGGAGGTTATTAACGACTGGTTCAAAAAAAGAAAAGAAAAACGGGTACCCTGAAATAAAAATAACTATATTAGTCTGGCGGAACCTAACCTGAAAGCCCATGCCCCTGATCAGTTCGGTACTTTCGTGGATCATGAAACAGCGATTGCATCAAATCGAGCTGTTTATGAAATTTCCGAATGAAGTTCAGCAAGATCTTTTGAAGCGGATGATCATTGCCGCGAGATATACTGAATTCGGTCGCAAGTATGACTTTTCTTCCATTAAAAGTTCCAGAGAGTTCAGAGAAAGAATTCCTTTACAGGATTATGAATCGTTAAAGCCCTACATTCTCCGTTTAAAATCCGGCGAACAACAATTACTCTGGCCCAGTGATGTCAGATGGTTTGCAAAATCAAGCGGAACTACCAACGATAAATCAAAGTTTATTCCGGTCACATCCGAGGCGCTGGAGGAATGTCACTACAAAGGCGGGAAAGATTTATTATGCATGTATTTCCACAATAATCCGGAAACGCAGCTTTTTGACGGCAAACTCCTTTCTCTTGGTGGAAGTCATCAGATCAACTCTCTCAACAACGACTCCTTCTATGGAGACCTCAGTGCTATCCTGATTCAGAATCTGCCATTCTGGATTCAGCTCTTCCGAACTCCGGAAAGGTCAATAGCGTTGATGGATGAATGGGAAGAAAAAATTGAAAAAATGGCATTGGTTACCATGAATGAAAACGTAACCAATATTGCCGGTGTTCCGTCCTGGACACTCGTATTGTTAAAGAGAATCCTTGAAATCAGCGGAAAGAAAAATCTGACTGAAATCTGGCCCAATCTGGAATTGTTTGTTCATGGTGCAGTTAGTTTTACCCCATACCGGCAACAATTCAGCAGCCTGATTCCAAAAAGTGATATGTACTACCTTGAGACCTATAATGCTTCTGAAGGATTTTTTGGAATTCAGGATCAGCTTTACTCTGACGAAATGCTGTTGATGCTCGACTATGGCATTTATTACGAATTCCTTCCTATGAGTGAATGGGAGAAGGAAAATCCTCAGACGATCACGTTGGATCAGGTAAAAATCAATGAGAATTACGCCCTTATCATCACTACAAATGCCGGACTTTGGCGTTATAAAATCGGCGACACGATCACTTTCACCTCTACACATCCTTACCGGATTAAAATCACCGGACGCACGGCCCATTTCATCAATGCCTTCGGGGAAGAACTGATCATTGACAATGCCGAAAAAGCATTGGCAGATGTTTGCCATCAAACAGGTGCCGTTATACGTGAATACACCGGAGCACCGGTATATTTTTCCGGAAACGAGACCGGTGCTCATGAATGGCTGATTGAATTTGATACTCCACCACAAGATCTACATGATTTCACCGTTCTCTTCGATGAAGCTTTAAAAACCCAGAATTCAGACTACGAAGCCAAACGTTACAAGGATAAAATTCTGCGTTTGCCCATCATACGAAACCTGCCTGCCGGAACGTTTTACAACTGGATGAAATCCAGAGAAAAACTCGGAGGGCAGCATAAAGTTCCACGTTTAGCCAACAACCGGCAATACATTGACGATATTCTACAGCATGCTCACGTCAATAAATAGAACAGCCTTCTTCTGGCTGTTTATCCTGTTTTTTTCAAAAGTCTCTGCGCAAGATAGCCTGATCTCAGTTGTAGCCGATAACTTCAGACTGGATCCCATTGGCAATTGCTATTTCCAGAATAAAACGGATATCATTCGCCTTTCCTCATTGGGGTATACCAATGTCAGGTTCAGTATGAAGGATCTGGGACAACCCAGCTCTTTTGATGTCAGCAATCCCATGAGGATATTGGTTTTTTACAGTGACTTTGCTGTCATCCGGATACTGGACAATAACCTGGTATTGCAATCAGAAATACAACTCCGGAACCTCGGGTTTCAACAACCACGCGCTATTGCCGGCACACCAGATCAGGGGATTTGGGTATATGATGAAATAAGTGGCACTCTATCAAAGCTCAACACACGTTTAGGCAATCTGTCCACTACGGTTGATCTCAGTCAGTTACTGGGTCGTCGCCCCAACCCGGTACAATTGCTTGCCAATCAGTACTGGATCATTCTTGCAGAAGCAGGTGAACTTATAGTTTTTGATCAATTCGGCACTAAGGTCAGGTCAGTCAAGCTCGAATCACCTACCCGTACGCTGCAATTAGAAGAGAACAATTTGGTTTTCTCAGAAGATAACCAGCTAATTTCAATGCAATTACGAACCGGTATCACCACGCGCGAACCAATCCGCTGTCATCCAATGGCCAGCAATTTTCAAATACAAAAAAATCGATGCTGGTACCAGATAGGCACCAGCCTGTTCTCCGGGCCTGTAACTTATTAACAGGTTTTGGCTGACTAAAAAACACCTGCTATTTTTGAACCTGCGGTAAACATCTTTTTACCTCTTAAATACCCCAACAATTGGCAACTTCTTCCAACGCTAAAAACATGCATATTGCTGTCGCCGGAAATATCGGAAGCGGAAAAACTACTCTCACTAGTCTGCTCGCTAAAAACCTGAAATGGGAACCACATTTTGAAGATGTGGATGATAATCCCTACCTGAATGATTTCTATGAAGACATGCAGCGTTGGTCATTCAACCTCCAGATTTACTTTCTTAACAGCAGATTCAACCAGATTCTGAAAATCAGAAAAAGCAATAAAACGGTAATTCAGGACAGAACGATTTATGAAGATGCATACATCTTCGCGCCCAACCTGCATGCCATGGGATTAATGACTACCCGTGATTTCAATAATTACCTCGAGTTATTTAACCTAATGAGCAATTTTGTACAGGCTCCCGACTTGCTTATATACCTGCGTGGCAGTGTTCCGGCTTTAGTCAATCAGATTCAGAAGAGAGGACGTGCGTACGAAAACTCCATTCGCCTGGATTACCTAAAGCGATTAAATGAACGTTATGAAGCCTGGATTTCACAATATGAACTTGGCAAATTACTCATCATTGATATTGATGATATCAACTTTGCAGAAAACCCCGAACATCTGGGTATGGTCATCAACAAAATCAATGGGGAACTTCACGGATTATTCTGATCGTAATCCCTATGAAACAAAAAAACACAGCCTGAAGGCTGTGTTTTTTTTTATTTTTTGTTCAATCCTTCTATGATCTTTTTTGTGATATCAAGTGAATCATTCGCATATAAAATTCCTGAACCACGAGAATAACCCAGAATAAAATCGAATTTATACTTTTCATTGAAAGCTTTCACAGATTTCATCAGATCAGCGTGGATACTATCTGTTAACGAAGCCTCCTCCTCTTTCAGCATATCCAGCAAACGATCACGTTCATCCATGAGGTTTTGTTGCTTTTTCATCAACGACTCTTCCCTTAACTGACGTTCACCGGCACTCATGGAACCTGCCCCTTGCTGATACTGTTGGATTTCATTTTCAAGTGCTTTCCCTCTGGCTGTAAGCATCTGATCGAGGCTGTCTTTCTTCTTCTCCATTCCATCCTGCATTTGCTTAAAAAGGGTATAATTATCCATCAGGGAGTCTGAATTGACAAATACAATTTTAGAAGCAGCAGCCGGACCGCTAATAGAAACGGGCTCTTCTTTTGAATAAACTTTATAATACAGAAATCCTACTGCCACCAGCAGCACGATATTGAGAATCAGGGAGAGTTGCTTCACTTTTCTTGAAATTTTGGCAAAGATACACAATGTAGCACCTTCTATCACCTGTATTTCCTGCTTATCCGTGCCTCAAATACTTCCAAACAATGGCCACAAAACGTACCTTTGCGCCTCCATTTGCACCCATGAGTATCAATCAGGAAATAAAGAAAAGAAGGACCTTCGCCATTATCAGCCATCCGGATGCCGGGAAAACCACATTAACGGAGAAATTCCTTCTTTTTGGTGGTGCCATCCAGACCGCAGGTGCGGTGAAGTCCAATAAAATTAAAAAAAGCGCGACTTCAGATTTCATGGAAATCGAACGCCAGCGGGGGATCTCGGTAGCTACTTCGGTAATGAATTTCGAATATCAGGACACCCTTATAACCCTGCTGGACACTCCTGGTCACAAAGACTTTGCAGAAGACACCTATCGAACGCTTACAGCCGTTGACTCTGTTATTCTGGTGGTAGATTGCCAGAAAGGTGTGGAAGAGCAAACCTACAAGCTGATGGAAGTTTGCAGGATGCGGAAAACACCAGTGATCATTTTTGTAAATAAAATGGACCGGGAAGGTAAATATCCCTTCGACCTTCTGGATGAACTAGAACAGAAACTGAGCATTAAAGTTCGTCCGCTAAGCTGGCCAATTTCCATGGGGCAGACCTTCAAAGGGGTATATAACCTATATGACAAAAGCATCTATGCTTTTACACCAGGAACGGAAAAAAAGCCGGAAGGGGTACACATCACAAGTCTGCAGGATCCTTTCATCGATCAGTTAGCGGGACAATATGCCGACCAACTTCGAGAAGATGTAGATCTGATAGAAGGTGTATACGAGCCGTTCGAAAGATCAACCTATCTAAGTGGCGACATTGCCCCCACCTTTTTTGGATCTGCAATAAATAATTTCGGTGTAAAAGAAATGCTCGATACATTTATTGAAATTTCACCCACACCCGGCAGCCGGCCAACCGATAAACGACAAATACTTCCAGAAGATAAAAATTTCACAGGCTTCGTTTTCAAAATTCACGCCAACCTCGACCCACGCCATCGCGACCGGATTGCCTTTCTTCGGGTTTGCAGCGGGAAATTTGAAAGAGGCAAATTTTACCACCATGTACGTCTCGACAAAGATCTGCGATTCAACAACCCGGCAACTTTTCTGGGACAAAGCAAAAGCATTGTAGAAGAAGCTTACCCCGGAGATGTAATTGGTCTCTATGACTCTGGCAACTTCAAAATCGGAGACACACTCACGGAAGGTGAGAACCTGCAGTTTCAAGGAATTCCCAATTTCTCCCCGGAAATTTTCAAAGAACTTGTGAATACTGATCCGATGAAAACAAAACAACTGGAAAAGGGAATCAGTCAGCTCACTGATGAAGGTGTGGCGCAATTATTCACTCAGTACGGAGGCAACCGAAAGATCGTAGGGACAGTGGGTGAACTTCAATTTGAAGTAATTCAATACCGACTGGAACATGAATACGGCGCCTCCTGCCGCTTCAACATGCTTACTATTTTCAAAGCATGCTGGGTTACTTCAGAAGACAGAACCAAACTGGAAGAATTTGTAAGATTCAGACAACATCAGGTTGCAACAGATAAAGACGGCAATCTGGTATATCTGGCAGAATCACAATGGATGCTGGATCAGATGATAAAAAACCATCCTGATGTTCAGTTTCACTTCACTTCTGAGTTCAAGACAAAAGCTGCCGAAGTCTGATCAGACGGCCTGCATCCGGGGCCTGAAAGTCCATTCCAGAAAATCAGGCATCACGCCAGCCCAGGTATTTTCATCGTGGCGCCCGCCCATTACTTCCACATATCTAACATCCTCCTCCTTCCTGAATCCCAGATGCTCTAATTCAGAGATCAGGTCCAGTGTATCTTCGATCGAATCAATGACACCATTGTTATTGCGGTCAGATGTTTCATCTTCTGTACCACATTGGAACCAGAACTGCTGATTACTTTTCGAATCTGTACTGCGAACGATACGATGCATGATCCGGTCACTGTTGTTATCGTACCCTTCCCTATATCCTTTACTTCTCCACCAGAAGGAACCGGAAAACACACCGGCTTTTCCGAAAATATGCGGATAATTCCAGGCGATATCAAAAGCAGATAATCCACCCAGTGAAAAACCTGCTATCGCTGTTGAAGCGGGTCCATCGGCAATCCTGAAGTTTTTCTTCAGCAACGGCAACAGTTCATTGACAACGAATCTGGAATACTTCAACGCTTTATCACCCCTGCTCTTGTAATCCGGCACACCTGAAACACCATATTCATGTAAACGATTATGAGCGTGCACACCACAAACAATCAATGGAGGAATACGATTACCTTTATATAACTCCAGCAAGGCCTCCTTGATTTTCACTTTATGCAGTGACTGGCCATCATTGATGATTAGCAGATTAAAATTAAACTGTGGGGTTTCTTCATACCAGGGTGGCAGCAGCACCTCCAGTTTTACCCGATGTCGCAATGCAGCAGAAAAAAAATCCTCAATAAAAACGGTACGTATTAATTTCTCGGTTTGTGTTACAACCGTCTCTTTTTTTCGGATCACTCTTTTTTCGGGCTGGCTCATGACAGATGGTGTCAAAATTAGATGTAAATAAGCTGTTCATTCACCAGCCGACTCTAAAATACAACTATTTTAAGAACAGCAAATTGTGAATTCCTATTTGGTAATAGGCCGGTAGGTCAGTTCACCGCGCTCTATTTGTTGCACAATAGATTCAATCAGCTGATCATCTCCGGCCGCATCGTATTCGCTTTTCAGATTGGAACCAAACAAACGGGCTAAACCCTGCCAAAAAAATGCCTGCAGAGACCCTCGCAGTTCCTTTACCAGCGCATACGAAGTAGATCCGGTTTCACGATCAATCAACTTGATCAATATGCGGCCCTGGGTTACTGTCAGCTTCTTCAAATCCTTTTCGAACTGGGCTTTTAAAATCTTCTCCTCCGCCTTAACAAAACGATTCCTTTGTTTTTCATTGGGAATCCGGGCAATGCTGTCGTTAATATATTTCAACTGTACTGCAGCCAGCTTTGCATAGGGGTAAGCTCTGAGTACATCACGCTTTAATTTCAGATACGCCTTCAGGTTAGCAGAAGCCTCAGGGCTGATCGCTGCATAAATCGCTACGGGGGCTAAATTCTCCAGTGGGATCGTATCACCATCCACTACATTTCCAATCACCCGGTATCGTCCATCCGGCATTTGCACCTGGGCAACCAGCCGTGCCGGACTGACAAACAGAAAGAGAAGGAGAATTAACTTTTTCATGCCCCCATCTAACCTAATTGTGTGCCAAAACTATGATCTGTTCGTTTTCCATGCTGAAAATCCCTGATTCGGGTTAGAGGATAAACGCTTTTTCCCCGAATTATTGCTGTTGGACTGCAAAAACTCAGCCATAACAGCGGCAACTTCTTTCTCGTTTTCCGAGATCTCAGGCTTCAACATTTCTGGTTTGAAGTAATGCTTCACAAAATTCGTATCAAATTTCCCGCTGGTAAAAGCTTCGTGCTTCATCACAAAACGGCAAAACGGTAACGTTGTTTCGCATCCAACGATGATATATTCATCGATAGCACGAACCATCCTGTCAATAGCCTCTGTCCGGTCTTTTCCCCAGGTAATCAGTTTGGCGATCATCGGATCATAATAAATTGGAATATCCATCCCTTCTTCAAAACCATCATCTACCCGTACGCCGGCTCCCTGAGGGCGTACATATCGTTTCAGGTTCCCGATATCCGGCAAGAAGTTATTCGCAGGATCTTCAGCATATACACGAATCTCCATGGCATGCCCGTTGATCTTCAGGTCCTCCTGTCGGAATGAAACAGGTTCGCCTTGTGCAATTTTAATCTGCTCCTTGACCAGATCTACACCTGATATCATTTCTGTTACGGGATGTTCAACCTGGAGACGTGTATTCATCTCGAGAAAATAAAAATTGAGATTTTCATCCATCAGAAATTCGACCGTCCCAGCGCCCACGTAATTACAGGCTTTCGCAACTAATACTGCGCACTCGCCCATTTTCTTCCTGGTTTCTTCTGTAAGCACTGAACTGGGAGCTTCTTCAACAACCTTTTGATGGCGTCGTTGAATAGAACATTCGCGTTCGAACAGATAGAGTACATTCCCATGTGTGTCACCTAAAACCTGAATTTCAACGTGCCGTGGAGAGCCAACATACCGTTCTATAAATACCGATCCATCACCAAAAGCTGAAGTAGCCTCGCTTACGGCACGTTCCAGCATTTCATCAAACTGATCTTCCTGCTCAACGATGCGCATCCCCTTTCCCCCACCACCGGCAGATGCTTTTATCAAAATGGGGAACCCCACTTCGCGAGCAACTTTTCGGGCTTTCTGAATATCGCTGATGGCATAATCAGTGCCTGGCACGAGCGGGATATTATATTGCTTGGCCGCAGCTTTTGCGGCCAGTTTACTACCCATCATTTCCATTGATTCCGGAGACGGGCCAATAAGAATGAGTCCTTGTTGTTTCACAGCTCTAGCAAAAGCTGCATTTTCTGATAAAAATCCATACCCCGGGTGAATTGCCTGAGCACCGGTTCGCAAAGCAGCATCAATAATTTTATCAATAACGAGGTAACTCTGACTGGATGGTGCAGGTCCGATGCAAACCGCTTCATCCGCATATCGTACATGCAAAGCATTTCGGTCGGCTTCGGAGTATACGGCAACGGTTCGGATACCCATTTCGCGTGCTGAACGCATAATGCGAACAGCAATTTCCCCTCTGTTCGCAATGAGAATTTTGGTAAATTTCATGGTATAAAACTACAAACTATACCCGAATCTTCAATTGGCAAATCAGTCGTTGTAAGTTGTTTTACAAACAGCCGCCTGACGCTTGCCAACTAAAGTAACTCAGATATTTTTTCACGGGATTCACCTACTGCCGGATCTTTTTTAGGAGGCATTGTTCTGAAAAGATAATCCCAGAATGGGTTTGAGACACCAAAAGCAGCATCTTCTGACTTATAGTGATGCAAGGCATGATGCGACCAAAGGAACTTCAGGAAATTGGCGGGTGGGCGAAAGCGATGAACGGCATAATGAATCAGAAGGTAGGTTGAATACCCTGACAGGAATCCCGGAAAGAATAACAGTACGGTGTTTCCCAACATCCACCTGAAAATTATATAAAACACAACGGCAACCAGCATCGATAAAACCGGTGGCATCACGAGCCTGTCCTTATCTTTCGGAAATGCATGATGCACCCCGTGAATTTTAAATTTTATTTCCTTCTGGTGCTCCGTATCCGCATGGAAATGGAAAATCCAGCGGTGAATTGCATACTCCACCAAGGTAAACGTAATCAGTCCGAGTGGAAAGATCCAGACTACGTTTAAGAAATAAAGTTCATGCTGCCGGTAAGCGAACAGCAATAGCAAAAACGCGATCACTAAATACAGAACAACCGGAACAGCAAAATGCGTTCGGGTCAGTGCTTCCAGGAATCTGTTCCGAAAAAGCGAGGTTGTTCCTTTGTTGTCAATTTTATAGGTCCTCATGTAACAAAGTATTTACATGATAAAAATAACATGTCCCCCCGCCAAATTGATCACTTTTCAGCTCGCAAAATCTTCATTTCAGATAGCTTATCACGCACCCCCTCAAAACAACGCAGCCTCCCGAAGGAGGCTGCGGCATGAATTTCCATTTACAGGTATTAACCTACAACTTTCTGAACCAGGTCAGCAGCTTCTTTTAGCTCGATCGCTGAAAAAACTTTAAGTCCGCTGGCATCGATGAGCTTCTTCGCTTCATCCGCATTTGTACCTTGCAGACGCACAATAATCGGAACCGGAATTTCCCCGATATTGTTATAGGCATCAACAATGCCCTGTGCTACACGGTCACAGCGAACAATTCCACCGAAAATATTTACGAGAATTGCTTTAACATTCGGGTCTTTGAGGATAATACGGAAGGCCTGTTCAACGCGGGCGGCATTTGCAGTACCACCTACATCCAGGAAGTTAGCAGGATCTCCACCGGCTAGCTTGATAATATCCATTGTGGCCATGGCCAAACCCGCACCATTCACCATACAGCCTACGTTGCCGTCCAGCTTTACATAATTCAGGTTGTGCTCACCGGCTTCCACTTCCGTAGGATCTTCTTCCAGAACATCCCGCATGGCAGCATAATCCGGATGGCGGAAAAGTCCGTTTTCGTCCAGATTAACCTTTGCATCTACTGCAATAATTTTATCATCAGAAGTCTTGAGTACCGGATTAATTTCAAACAAGGATGAGTCCGTCTGTTCATATGCTTTGTATAAAGCTGCAACGAACCTTGTCATTTCTTTGAAGGCATTACCGCTCAACCCCAGGTTAAACGCAATTTTGCGAGCCTGGAAGCCCTGCAGACCTACTTTCGGATCTACTTCTTCCTTAAAAATGCGATCCGGCGTCTTTTCCGCAACTTCTTCGATATCCATTCCGCCTTCAGTCGAATACATAATGATGTTACGTCCTGACTGACGGTTCAGCAGCACGCTCATATAAAACTCGGCAGTTTTTGACTCGCCCGGATAATACACATCCTGAGCAATCAGAACTTTGTGAACCTTTTTTCCCTGTGGGCCGGTTTGCGGAGTAACGAGGTTCATACCGATGATCTGACCTGCCTTTTCCTTTACTTCGTCAAGGTTTTTAGCAAGCTTCACTCCACCGCCCTTTCCGCGTCCTCCCGCATGTATCTGTGCTTTCACCACCCACCATTGAGTGCCGGTATCTGCACTTAGTTTTTTTGCAGCTTCTACAGCTTGTTCGGCGGTTTCAGCAACAATACCTTCCTGTACTGCAACTCCGAAACTTTTCAGAATCTGCTTTCCCTGATATTCGTGTAAATTCATAAGGTCTTACTTTTGCAGCGCAAAAATAATGTTAATTGCCATTCGGGTGATTAACAACCACCATTATTGACATTCAGATTATCAACGCGTTACATAATCATATTTGTTGATAAACCTTCTGACCCAATAAATTACGACGATGTCACATGTAGCACCTTCTTCAGGACCTATGCCGGAACCTGGTAAACGCGCACCGGAGTTTACCGGAAAAGATCAAACCGGCAACACCATTCGTCTGAAAGATCACCGTGGTCACAAGGTAATTTTGTTCTTTTATCCTAAAGACCTGACCCCTACCTGCACAACAGAGGTTTGTAATCTGCGCGATAATTATTCCTTACTTATGAATTCCGGATTTAAAATCATCGGAGTGAGTGGCGATGACATATCTTCTCACCTGAAGTTCAGCCAGAAATACAATCTGCCATTTCCATTAATTGCCGATACCAGACTTTCCATTATTGGCAAGTACGGGGTATGGGGAGAAAAGCAGCTTTATGGACGGAAATATATGGGGATACACCGCACAACTTTTCTTATTGATGAATCCGGCAAGATCATGCAGGTGATTCGTCAGGTGAAATCCGCCGATCACACCAGGCAGATTCTCGCCTGGAATGACCATCGCTGATTATTCCAGCCAGACACCGGAAACAAATCTGTCGTTTTCAGAAATATCATGATAGATCCGTATATCCGAAAACCCTTTTTTTTCGAGCAATGTCCCCACCTCTTCACCAAACTGGCGGTTAATTTCAAACCACAAACGCCCCCCCCTTTTCAGTTTTCGGGCAGCATACCCAGCTATGATTTCATAGAACAACAAGGGTTCATCATCAGGAACAAACAATGCAAGGTGAGGTTCAAACCCGCTAACATTCCGATGCATCTGATGGATCTCCTCCATCATCACATAAGGGGGATTTGACACAATAACATCGAAACCGGGCAATTCCATATCAGGCTCTGTACATGTTATAACATCCCAGATAAAAAATTCAACCTCCAGACCGAGATTCTGGCTGTTCCACCTGGCAATTTCAAGAGCTGCCGGACTTACATCCGCACCAAAAACACGAACGTGAGGATAATGGCTTTTCAGGGCAAGGGCAATGCAACCGCTGCCTGTACAGATATCCAGCACCGCCGCATCCGGTGGCAATGAATAATCCTCAATAAAACTAACCAGTTCCTCCGTTTCCGGACGCGGAATCAATACATCCCGGCTTACCTTTAGTTTCAACTCATTGAACCAGGCAAAACCCAGCACATGCTGAACAGGGGCTCCCGTAGACAGTAAACCCAAGTCGGTCTGAAGCTGCATTTCAACTTCAGGAGATAACATCTGGTCCTCATTTTTCTTTAACTCGCTGAATGACCATTGCAACCTCTCCTGCAATAGATACTTTACCAGGGCATTGCATTCTGAAGGTTCATACAGCTCCAACAACTTCTCTCTGAAAAGTATGGAAAATTCCTTTAACGTCATTGTACAAATATAATCAGATTCTGCTGTGCCGCTATTATCCGCCAAAAACTATTTTTGCATCTCCATAACCTGATGCTGCCACACGAAAAATATATGCGCCGGTGCATTCACCTTGCCCGATTTGGGACTGGCAGCGTTTCGCCCAATCCACTTGTAGGTGCTGTAATAGTGTATGAGGGCATGGTCATCGGAGAAGGATTTCACAAGCAATTTGGCGGAGCACATGCTGAAGTCAACGCCATACACTCTGTTAAGGATAAATCTCTGTTACCAGCTTCAACGCTGTATGTTAGTCTTGAGCCCTGTTCGCATTACGGAAAAACACCTCCCTGTACAGAGTTGATCATCGAATCCAGAATCCCAAAAGTTGTAATTGGCAGTCAGGATCCTTTTCAAGAAGTAAATGGAAAAGGCATTGCACGCCTTCGTGAAGCCGGAGTTGAAGTAATAACCGGTGTGCTTGAAGAGGATTGTGATAACCTCAACAAGCGGTTTATCACTTTACAAACACTCCACAGACCCTACATTACGCTCAAGTGGGCTATGAGCGGAGATGGCTTTATCGGAAAACCAGGACAACGTATTCAGATCAGCAACGAAGCTACGCGCATTCACAGCCATTATCTCCGGCATTGCGAACAATCTATTTTAGTGGGGGCACGAACTATTCTGTCGGACAACCCTCGGCTGAATACGCGTACCTGGCCCGGAACTGACCCGATTCGGATTGTGGCTGATCCGCGCGGAAGGCTCATCGAAACATCCTCCTATCATGTATTTGACGGATCCGTCAGGACCATCGTTTATACCTCAGCAAGGGGCAAATCATACGCTGAATCTGAAGTCTATACTTTAAATGATCAGACCTCACCTGCCGCACAGATGATCCACCATTTAGGAAAATTAAAGATAGATTCAGTACTGGTCGAAGGCGGATCTGTCACATTGAAAATGTTCCTTGAAAACGGCATCTGGGATGAATGTTATATTTACCAAAGCAGCACAAAACTTATTGAAGGGATACCCGCTCCGGAAATTCCCAACGGCATCATGAAAATGAAAACCATTGGCGACAATCAACTTATTCATATTCTAAAAGGCTGATATGACGAGCGCACTACTCCTTACCGTTTTCATAGCTGCCCTGCTCTCGACTTTACTCTATGTCATCCTGAAATTTTTTCAGCGATGGGGAGTTCACAATCTGCACGGATTAACCTTTAATTACCTCACTGCAGCCAGCTTCTCATTTTTCTCCAACTTCAACTCCAATGTGCAGCACTTCCATGAAATTCCCGGATTTATCCTTGCAGCTCTGGCAATTGGAATGCTCTTTATCGTTGTATTTTATATTGCCGCCCTGACAGCACAAAACAATGGCGTTGCTGTTACTTCAATCGCCGGCAAGATGTCGATGGTTATTCCCATCATTGCCGGAATCTGGCTGTATCATGACGGCATCAACACGCTTCGCATTGCCGGAATCGGTTTTGCCGTACTAGCCGTTATTCTGAGCAGTTATAAGAAAGAAGAATCTTCAGAGACGAATAGCAGACAAAAAAACCGGTGGCTTTGGCTCCTGCCAGTACTTCTGTTTGTTGGGAGCGGCATGGTAGACACGTGCATTAAAATATCGCAATACTACTTTATCAATGCAAACAATCAGGAACTATACATCGCTTTATTGTTTGGATCAGCCGGTGCTATGGGCGTGATCGCCAGCAGCTATCAATACTTAAAAAATGGAATCCGGGTTACCCCTAAAAGCATTTTCGGAGGAATACTCCTTGGCATAACCAACTTCTATTCTCTGCAGTTTCTAATCAAGGCATTGGCACATCCGGGAGCAGAAAGCTCTGTAATTTTCGCTATCAGCAATGTAATGGTCGTGTTAATCTCGACCCTCTTCGCCCTGCTGTTATTCAAAGAAAAACTGTCGAAAGGAAATATTATTGGACTGACGCTGGCCATAATCAGTATTTACATACTTGCAAACTGATGTTATTTGAAGATGTATACTACACTATAAAGGGACCTTCCACCGGAGAGTTCCGCGACAGAGGCAGCAGATTTCTCGGATTCGCATATCCCATAACCAGCGAAGAAGATGTAAAACTGATTATACAACAACTCCGGAAAGAACACCCTCAGGCCAATCATCACTGCTACGCATTTCGTCTAACACCCGACCCGACAGTTTTCAGAGCCAGCGACGACCGTGAGCCTTCCGGATCTGCCGGAAAACCCATTCTGGGAGCAATTGTTTCAAAGGGCTACACCGATGTCCTGGTGGTCGTGGTTCGGTATTTTGGTGGCACCCTGCTGGGCGTCCCGGGTCTGATCAATGCCTATCGGGCTGCAGCAACTGAAGCACTGAACCAAGCTGTGCAGCACGAAAAACAGATTGAAGAAGTCTTTACGCTTGAATTTCCGTATGATCTGAGCAATGAAGTACATCAGTTCTTAAGAAAACACAAAGCCGCCATCAGAGAACAGGATTACAATGCCCCTTGCAGGATTACATTTGCCATCAGAAAATCACTCATCATTGCCTTTGAAAATGCATTTCAAAACCATTCCGTACTCAGCTATCAATCCACATTAAAATCAGCCGTCACATGAACCTCCTGAAAAAATTAAGCAGTATTCATGCTCCGTCCGGTAATGAATCAGCAATGCAACACTTTTTACTGGATTATATCCATGCAGAAAAAAGCAAGTGGGCGGTTCAACCGGAAGTTATCAGCGGAGAAGATTTCCAGCATTGTATAATACTCATTTTCGGTCAACCCCGAACAGCAGTATATGCCCATATCGACAACATCGGGTTTACTGTCAGATACGATAATCAACTCGTAAGAATCGGAGGTCCCAAAGCAGTTACAGGATACCGACTAACCGGATCTGACAGCGGAGGACTTATCGACTGCGAATTGCATGTAAATGAAGAAGACAATTCTTTAAGCTACAAGTTCAACCGTACCATTGACAGAGGAACGACCTTAAATTTCAAGCAAAATTACCGGGAAGACAACCAATGGGTACAAACCTGCTATCTGGATAACCGCCTCGGCGTATACACAGCCCTGAAATTGGCCGAAACACTTGAGCACGGAGCAATTGTTTTCAGTTGCTGGGAAGAACACGGAGGTGGTTCAGTGGCCTACCTTTGCAAATATCTCTGGGACCGGTTCCGGATAAAGCAAGCATTGATCAGTGATATTACCTGGGTAACCGAAGGTGTGCATCCGGGGAAAGGAGTTGCAGTTTCAATGCGTGATTCAGGATTACCGCGAAAAGTGTATATCGACAAAATAAGGGCCATTCTGGATCATCATCAGATTTCCTATCAACTGGAAGTTGAAAATGCAGGAGGCAGTGATGGTAATGAATTACAAAAACAGCCTTATCCGATAGACTGGTGCTTTGTTGGAGCTCCTGAAGACATGGTCCATAGTCCGGACGAGAAAGTGCACAAGGACGATATCCGCTCCATGCTCAGTGCCTACCAGGTACTCATGCAAGAGCTTTAAGCCATTCAGAAAAAAGGTTCCAGATTTTTCAATAAAAGTCCGGGAGCCTTACACGGCTTTCCTGTACTGGTTTCTATAAACACCAATGTTGTTTCAGCGATCGTCAGCTTTAAGTCGTCCTGATTAAAGATTTCATACTGAAACACAATACGAACCGAAGGCAATTCAGGGACAATGGTCCGGATAGTCAAAAAGTCATCGTACCGTGCTGGCTTTAAATATTTAACTTTATAGTCGAGAACAGGCAGCATAATTCCCCCCTCTTCCATGGTCTTATAGCTGACTCCCAAACTCCGTAGTGCCTCAACCCTTCCCACTTCAAAGTAAGAAGCATAGTTACCATAATACACATAACTCATCTTATCTGTTTCCGCATAGCGCACTCTCACTTTGGTTTCCGATATAAACATGATGCAATTGATTACCGATATAAAGATGCAAAAAAATAAAATCAGCAAAGGACAAGACCGCCGCAACCCGTATCCCGGCGTTTTATTCATACTGCTTATTCTTATAAGTGCATGCAGAAATTCGCTTCAGGTTACCGGTACTGAAAACAAGCAATATATAATCGGTTCTGGTGCAGACACAACGGCTGATGTTATAATCATGAAGCTGACCGGGACTTACCGGGACAGCCTGAATCAGGTCATGAGCGAACCCCTGATCTTCAACAAAGTAGCAATGATCAAGGAACTTCCAGAGGGAAATCTTGGCAATTTCTGTTCAGACCTCTGGTATGCTGCCGCTGTACGTTACTGTAAAAATCAACAACTCCGACAACCAGATTTTGCAGTATTTAATCATGGCGGACTACGCAGTGCGCTTCCGGCAGGAATGTTGACACTTCGAAACATATTTGAGCTGATGCCCTTTGAAAATGAACTTGTGCTCTGTGAAATCGACAAAGTCCATCTTGACAGTTTATTGAATACGATCGCATTAAAAGGAGGAGCACCCGTCGCAAACATTCAGCTAAGAATACATGAAGGACAAGTGGAGTCTGCAAAATATTCGGCATCATCAGATTCGAGTCAAAAAACCGTTCTGGTGGTAACTTCAGATTACCTTGCAGGCGGAAACGACAATTTCACTATTTTTAAAACCGGAACTACCCGAACAACACACCTGAAACTCAGAGACATTTTGATTGACGAATTAAGGGTGCGGGGAACACTGAACGACACTTTGCAGATTCAAAAAGATGGAAGGATTACCAAATACTAACCGTCGTGATTTCATTGGCAAATCACTCAAGGCACTAGGCCTCATCAGTCTGGCCGGACTCCCTTCTGTTCTTTCTGCTACGGGCTGGAAGCAACTCACGATCCTGCATACTAACGATACGCATAGCCGAATAGATCCATTTCCAGACAATGACCCTAAATATGCCGGATTAGGAGGAGTAGCCCGTCGTTCGGAGATCATACGTAAAATACGGCTTGAAGAGAAAAACGTACTCCTCCTCGACAGCGGAGATATCTTTCAGGGAACCCCTTACTTCAATTTGTTCGGAGGTGAGGTTGAGCTCAAAGCCATGAGTGCCATGGGCTATGATTGTGCCACCTTCGGAAACCATGATTTTGACAACGGCATAGCAGGGCTGGTCAGCAAACTTCCGTTTGCGTCATTTCCCTTTGTCAACTCCAATTATCTGCTGGAAAACACTGCCCTTCATGGTAAATCAGAAAAATTCCGTATCTTCGAAAAAGACAAAATCAGGATCGGGGTTTTCGGGCTGGGGATAGATTTAAACGGATTAGTTGATCAACAACTCACCAAAGGACTGGTATACAGTGATCCGGTAAATGCAGCCAACCAAACTGCTGAAATTCTGCGACATGATTTCCGATGCCAACTCGTCATTTGCCTTTCGCATCTTGGCTATAAATATGATAATAATCAGATTAGTGACACTACTCTTGCTATGAACACAAAAGATATTGATCTCATTCTGGGCGGTCACACTCATACCTTCCTTGACCAGCCTGTTATAGTAAAAAATTCCGAACAAAAAAATGTTCTGATCGCACAAACCGGATTCGGAGGAATCCGACTCGGAAGAATCGATTTTCTGTTTGGAGAAAAAGGACAGAAAATCTCACATTCTTCCTCTACAGTAAAAATTTCTTAAAAGTCAATATTAAAAAAATTTTTTTTTAACATCTTTTTAGACAATATTTGCCGAGTACAATTTCAGTACACCAACACGAATCAATCAATCTGGAATTTCAAATGCCTTCCGCAGGTATGCAAAAAGATAAAGAAACACTCGCAAAAGACAAGACTCACGAGCAAGTATGGGAAAACTGTTTGAAATTAATTCGCGACAATGTAAATCCGCAAAATTTTAAAACGTGGTTTGAACCGATCAAATCGGTTAAACTGGATCAAAACACTTTGACGATCGAAGTCCCCAGCCAATTTGTCTACGAATGGCTTGAAGAACACTATATTGGACTTTTACGCAAAACCATCAAAAGAGAACTTGGACCGGATGGCCGACTGGAGTACTCCATTCTTATGGACAATTCCACTCAGAACCCCAAACCGTATACGGTAAAGTTACCTGCCAAAGCCAGCAATGGGCTGAAGAATCCTGCAGTACCAATGCCTCAGCAAATCAGCGGTGGTATCCGGAACCCATTTATCATCCCGGGTCTGAAGAAGATTGACATTGATTCTCAGCTTAATTCAAATTACTCATTTGATAATCTGGTTGAAGGAGATTGCAACCGGCTTGCCCGATCTGCCGGATATGCTGTTGCTCAAAAGCCTGGCGGCACATCTTTCAATCCTTTGCTTATCTATGGTGGTGTAGGTTTAGGTAAAACCCATCTGGCCCATGCCATTGGTATTGAGATAAAAAACAACTTCCCGAACAAAACAGTACTGTATGTTCCCAGTGAGAAATTCATGCATCAGTTTGTTGATGCAGTCAAGAACAACAGTCAGAATGATTTCATACACTTCTATCAGATGATGGATGTCCTGATTATTGATGACATTCAATTTTTCGCCGGCAAGGAAAAGACACAAGATGTTTTCTTCCACATTTTCAATCACCTTCATCAAAACAACAAACAGATCATTCTTACCTGTGACAAACCGCCGGTAGATCTTCAAGGCATGGAGCAACGGTTACTCTCCCGCTTCAAATGGGGACTGGCCGCTGATCTTCAGGTTCCTGATCTGGAGACACGTATAGCCATACTCAAAAAGAAGATGTACGTGGATGGTATTGAACTATCAAATGAGATTACCGAGTATATAGCACTGAGTATCACCAATAATATCAGGGAACTTGAAGGAGCGCTAATATCCATCATTGCTCAGTCATCCCTCAATAAAAAGCCAATCACGCTTGAACTGGCCAAACAAATGATCGACAAATTCGTGAAGAATACAGTTCATGAAATTTCAATCGATTATATTCAAAAAGTGGTTTGCGATTACTTTGAATTACCACTGGAAGTTTTAAAATCCAAAACCCGTAAACGCGAGGTTGTTCAAGCGCGCCAGCTGGCCATGTACTTCAGTAAACAATTTACCAAGTCTTCCCTGTCAAACATTGGAATGCATTGTGGCGGAAAGGACCATGCAACTGTACTTCACGCTTGCCGTACAGTGAATAACCTGATGGATACTGACAAAAAATTCAAAGCTCAGGTAGTTGATTTGCAGAAGCGAATTAATTTATCCAGATAAAAAACAATCGTTTACAGAGAGAGGCTGTCGAAAATCGATAGCCTCTCTTATTTTTGAGGTAAACAACCATTATCAACACTCCTGTACCTATGAAAATCCTCATGGTATGTCTTGGTAATATTTGCCGTTCTCCACTTGCCGAAGGAATTCTCCGGGAAAAATTAAATACAAGTCCCGGTCACTTTGAAGTAGATTCCGCAGGTACCGGAGGTTGGCATGCCGGCGAATCACCCGACTCCCGCTCCATTAAAGTGGCCAGAATCAACGGAATTGACATAAGCGGTCAAAGAGCCCGCCAAGTCACGAAAGATGACTTAAATCGCTTTGATTTGATTTTTGCCATGGATGAAAGCAATTATAAGTATCTGCTTGGCATTTCTGAAGAAAAACAAAAGAAAAAAATCCATCTATACCTTGATTTTGCTGGTCTTGGACAACAAGATGTACCAGACCCTTGGTATGGCGATCACTCTGATTTTGAGGCAGTTTTCAACTTGTTGAGCAAAACAGGAGACCGAGTTGCCGAGCGCATTGTTAATGAATACGTTGATAAACAGAACTAAAGCGCGAAAAACTCTTTCACCGCATTGAAATTTATTTTACTTTTGCGGTTCTCTTAAAATCAGATTATCAGTAGAATATGTCAGAGGATAAAAACACCGGATTAGATGTTGCTGAAAGCATTGGAAAGGCAGAATCATATATCCATGATAATAAAAAGAGCCTGAGCATCATTGGCGGTGCCATCGTATTGGTAGTGCTTGCTTATTTCGGCTACAATCAGTTTATTGTTAAGCCTCAGGAAGAAAGTGCACAGGAAGAGATGTTTATGGCGGAACAATATTTCGGTCAGGACAGCCTGAATTTTGCAATTTCAGGTGATGGCAGCTATCCCGGATTTCAGGAAATCATCGATAATTACGGATCTTCTCCTTCCGGCAATCTGGCCCACTATTATCTCGGAATGAGTCTCCTGAAAAAAGGTGAATACGAAAAAGCAATCGAAGCGCTTAAAAATTACGATGCTGAAGATGATATTACAGGAGCTTTAGCTTTAGGTGGAATTGGTGCTGCTTATGCTGAATTAAACAATCTTGATGAAGCTTTAAGTTTTTACAAGAAAGCATCAGAATGGGATCAGAATAACTTTACACGTCCATTATTTATGATGCGTCAGGCTTTTGTTTACGAACAGAAAAAAGACTACAAATCAGCGCTCGATATTTACAATCAAATCAAGAGTGACTATCCATTCAGTACAGAAGCACGTGAGATAGAGAAGTATATCGGACGTGCCGAAGCGATGAGTGCAAACGGATAACCAGATGTCAAGCGCACATCAATCATTATCTAAACTTCCAGAAAACTTACCCAATGCCGGACCCTACAGGTTCGGCATTGTTGTAGCTGCCTGGAACGACACCATCACTTTTGCTCTAAGAGATGGTGCTCTTGACGCTTTAAACCTTGCTGGTGCGGATCCCCAGAAAATCAAAACTATTCAGGTTCCCGGCAGTTTTGAACTTACGGCTGGAGCCTCTCTATTGCTGGAATCTGGCGCTTACGATGCTGTTATCTGCCTCGGGTGTGTCATTCAGGGTGAAACGCGCCATTTCGATTTTATCTGTCATGGAGTAACACAAGGATGTACTGCACTCACAGTGAAATACAACCGTCCTGTAATCTTTGGAGTATTGACCACTGATAATCTACAGCAGGCCATTGATCGCGCAGGAGGCAAATACGGCAATAAAGGATTTGAAGCCGGGGTAACTGCTGTCCAAATGGCTGCCTTATATTCCGCAGGAGCCTGATTAACTGACTTTGATTTTCCCTGCAGGAATAAACTTCTTGAGTATTTCAAAAAGTTCTGAAGCCTTGAAGGGTTTACCGATATGCGCATTCATACCTACAGCCAGACTTTTCGAAATATCATCTTTGAAAACGTTCGCCGAAACTCCTATAATTGGAATATCTATATGCATTTTCTGACGGATCAGCATTGTAGCCTGATGTCCATCCATTACCGGCATCTGTATATCGAGTAAAATTGCATCAAACATCTCCTCCTCTACTGCGGCTACGGCAAGTTTTCCGTTATCCACAAGTTTCACCACGCAATTCATGGATTCGAGTACCTTTTTAATGAGCAATTGATTGACGTAATTATCCTCTGCCACCAATACATGAATCGGCTCTGCAAATACAACGGAATCATTTATCCTGCTGTTTTCTACAGATGCTTCAAAAGCACCGGTCTTTGCTGAAATAATAAACCAGAAATCAGAGCCCGGGAAATTTTTACGGGAAAGAACGCCAGGACTAATTACGCCTGTATCACCGCCCATTAATAACGATAATTGCTTATTGATTGCCAGACCCAAACCTGAGCCTCCATAGCGACGGGTCGTAGAGCTGTCAGCTTGTGTAAACGCATTAAAAATATTTTCCTGTTTATCAAAAGGGATTCCAATTCCTGAATCAGACACTGTAAATTTCAGCTTGAAACCGGCGTCAGGCTCCCTGGTTTCGGCAGGAATTCTCAGAATATCAATTTTGACTGTTCCCTGCTCTGTAAACTTCAATGCATTGGACACATAATTGACCAGTAACTGCCGGGTGCGATAGGGATCCCCCTTAATAAATGCCGGTATGTCAGATGCACATTCCAACTGAATCTGAATACCCTTCTCTGCAGCCTGCAACTGATACGGCGCAAGTGCGAGACCAATGGTTTCCCGGAAATTATAATTTAACTCCTCGATATCCAGCTTCCCGTGCTCAATTTTATTGAAGTCAAGAATATCGTTCAGCAACACCAGCAAATTATCGCCCGAATTCCTGATATGTGATAAATATTCGCGTTGTTGCGGCTCCTGACACTCCTTTAACAACACATCGGCAAAACCAAGTATCGCATTAAGAGGTGTCCTAATTTCGTGACTCATATTTGCCAGAAAAAGGCTTTTCGACTGATTTGCCGTTTCTGCATGTTCTTTTGCATCTCTAAGTTTATTCTCTATTTTCTTCTGCTCTGAAAAATCGACTACAGTACCTGTAACCATAATGATTCTGCCATTATGATCCAGCATAGGGACCGCACGTCCATTGATAAACAACACTTCATCGAAACCCTGAGCTACTCTGAATTCTACTTCCGCTTCTTCTCCGTTTCTGATCAATTCCTTGATAGCGTTCCATACTTTTCCGCGATCATCTTCAACAATTTGACTGATAAAAGAACGCAAGCCGGCATTGGCTGGAATAACGCCTTCCGGAAAAAACAATTTACCTAGCTGATCCGACCACAAACAAGTTTTAGTTTCGAGAGAATATTCCCAACTACCTAAACCGGCAATACGCTGCGCTTCCTTCAACTGAACTTCATTCTTATTTAAGGTACGATTGATATCCAGCAATGCGCTGTTTATAGCTTCTATCTCAATATTCTTACTTTTAATCTCCTCATTTTTCTGGCGCACCTCCTGAAACTTCCGCATCAACTCACCGTTCACTCTCCGCTTGTCTCTGTACGCTTTATAAATGATGGTACCAAGCACCAGGCTAAAGCATAATGAAATCACAAGTCCGTTGCGCATACTGATCAATCGCGAATTATAAAACAACATCTTGTTTCTGCTGTCCTGCAAATACGCAATCTCACTCTGCTTCTTTTCGTTGGCAAAAAGATGAATCAGGTCTTCTTCCTTGGTTTGCTGACTCAATTTTCCCAGCTCCACCGTATTAATACTGAACGTATCAAGATATGCATACGCTTCTTTATACAAGCCTAACTGAACATAAATATCGGCCAGACTTTTAGCAATTGAAGTTTTAAGCGAGATATTCCCTAACGCATCAGCATGATGGCAAGCCTCCTTTTTCAATGCAATAGCTTCCTGAAGTTTCCCCTGATGCTGACATATTTCAGATTTCAGATTCTGAATCCAGATCTTTGCTGCCAGATGACATTCTTTGTTCAGTGTCTCTGCAGCGGTAAGAATTTCATTCGCACGCTGATATTCTCCAGTTGAAACATATACTCCCGCGATATCCACCATTGACTCCAATGCACCAATTGTATGGCCAATCTTATTTTCGATCTGGAGTGCTTTATTCAGATAGATAAGTGCACTGTCATATTGTAATAGCGCGACTTTAACTTTCCCGATATTGCCCATTTCGCGTGCAATACCTTTTCCGTAAGAAAGCAACTCATCAACTCTCATCGCTTTCCGGAAAATCAACTCGGCAGAATTATAATTTTCCTTTTGAAACTGAACCATCCCAAGATTATTCACTGCGAGCGCAACCCCTTTTAAGACTCGTGGATCTGCCGAACGGTGATATTGAGTGGCTTTCCGGTAATATTCAACTGCAGTGTTAAAACTTCCTTTTAAAAGATAATAGGACCCAATATGATTCAGACAATAAACTTTTCCAAAATCGAAATTGGCAGCAACCGCAAGTTCATAACCGGTTGTTGCATAATAAAGGGAGGAATCAGGAGCATTAAATCGGAAAAAATAAGCGAGCTTTTCACAAATAACAACTCGTTCTGTATCCGAAATCGAATGAGTATTTAGCACACTGATTAACGAATCCTTCTTCACCTGAGCAAAAGCACTGTTAACTGCCAGCATGAAACATACGGCCAGCATAAACAGTTTGCGTAAACACAATCGTTTATCCATGATAATACCTGATAAAAATACCGCAACTATTTACGGTTCAAACGATAAAAAGTTGTCATGTTCTTCATTTTTTTAACATGCGCTTTTGATTAATTTTATCCGGAAAACAAACCAATAAAATGCTGAAAATTAAATCCTTAATCCTTGTGTCGAGTATCCTTTTCATTGTTTCAGGCAAAGGATACAGTCAGGCGCAAGCACAGCCTCAACCTAAGGGCCCAGCCGTTAAAATGTGCACAATACCCTCAGATTCAACGGCTTCCACAAAGATTACAATTGCACAGGCAACTGCCTGGGCTGATGACCTGCCTATTAAGGTAGTTTGTGCAGATGGAAAAATTTATACGCTGACCCAATTCAACTTTACCATGATGACATTAAAACCTTTTCAATCAAAAGACTTTGGAGTAGCGAACAATGGTATTCCCATTCTTGCGAGAAAAGCAATTGATTCCATGAAGCCAGGGGATACAATCATTCTGAAAGGTGTCACTGGTAAAGGGCCAGACGGGGCAGAAATTAAGCTTCCGAATATTGCATTGGCCATTAAAGAATAAAAAAAGCCCGCAATTTAAGCGGGCTTTTCATTTTTATTAAAACTCCAATTCGGCATAAGCAGTTGGAGTTTCATGCAATTTCAACCGGCGTATCCGGATAGAATCAGGCGCTGAATTTACCAACCGGTTTGCAATATCAACAAGCATATTTTCACAGCTTGGCTGATAAGGTGTAAGATATATTCTGTCCCGTTCAGGAAATTTCATTTCAGCAAGCTCACTACCCTCCCTCAACAGAAGAAAATGATCAAAGTGTTTGATAACAGCATCATTTACCCACTTTTTCAAATCCGTAAAATCAATGATCATTCCATCGAAAGGATGCCCCTTTTCGTCCCTGAGATGTCCTGCAACAGTAACATGCAAGGTGTACGTATGTCCATGTATATGCCGACACTTACCCGGATAATTTTCGAGTGCATGTGCAGTGTCGAAGGTAAAGGTTTTAGTGAGGCTGAGCGAATTCTTATTTACTTCCATTTTCAATCTTAACTACACCCCATACTGGTGCCACAATTCAGGCATTTATAACAGGAACCGGACCTGATGGTAATATGCCCGCATGATGAACAAATTGGAGCATCTCCCATCATCTGTCCGAGGAATTCCTGTGTCTGTCCCGAAGGTTGGTAGCTCAGCGTCACACTTTCAGCTGGTATTACCGGTGGAGTATCGTTGTGTTTATTTTTTTTAACTGCTGTTTTCACCGGCTTTATCTGCACCAGATCATCGCGCTGCATATATTCCATTGCAAGCAATCTGAAGATATAATCGATTACAGATGTTGCGGTTTTGATGTTCGGATGATCAACCGGGCCGGATGGTTCGAAGCGTGTAAAGATAAACTTCTCTACATATTCTTCAAGCGGCACGCCATATTGAAGTCCAATGGAAACAGCAATGGCAAAGCAGTTCAGCAGGGACCTGAATGAAGCCCCTTCCTTATGCATATCGATGAACATTTCGCCCAATGTTCCATCATCATATTCACCGGTGCGGACAAAAATGGTATGACCACCTACCTTCGCCTTTTGTGTAAAACCACCTCTGCGGTCAGGAAGTCTTTTACGATGTACTATACTCGACAACTGACGTTTAAAAGTTGTATCCGGAGAAATCTGAATCAACTTACGGGCAGCATCCAGCACCTCTGACTCCGTTAGTTCATGTGGTTTCACTTCAAAAGCTTTGGATGCCGTTGAAAGAGGTTGCGACAATTTACATCCATCACGGTAAAGAGCAATTGCCTTCAGCCCCCACTCCCAGGCTGACAGATAACAACTGCGGATATCATCAACGGTTGCATCACCGGGAAGGTTTACGGTTTTGGAAATAGCACCACTGAGAAATGGTTGTACGGAAGCCATCATTCTGATATGACCCATCGGTGCTATATACCTCTTACCCTTCTTTCCACAACGGTTGGCACAATCAAACACCGGTAAGTGCTCTTCTTTTAAATGAGGGGCGCCTTCTATAGTCATAGTGCCACAGATCCATGCATTACATGCTTCAATCTGTTCTTCCGAAAATCCCAGCCAGGTCAGCAAATCAAACCCTGGTGCTGACAGCTGTTCATCGGTAATCTGCAGACGCTTGTATAAATCCACACCAAGACTGAATTGTGTAAAAAGGAAACGAATATCAAAAACACCGGAAGCTGATTTATTCAATTTCTGAAGATCTTCATCTGCAAATCCCTTTTCCTTTAATGACCGGTTATTGATGAAGGGAGAATTTTCAAAAGAAGGATTTCCCAGAATATAACTGACGATCTCATTCACCTCGCTCTCTGAATAACCCAGCTTCCGCAATGCGGGAGGCAATGACTGATTCACAATTTTAAAATAGCCGCCACCTGATAATTTTTTAAACTTCACCAAAGCAAAATCCGGCTCCACTCCTGTAGTATCGCAATCCATCAGCAATCCGATTGTACCCGTTGGTGCTAACACTGAAACCTGAGCATTCCGATATCCGAATTTCTCTCCCATCTGTAAAGCTTCATCCCATGCAGCACAGGAAGCATTAAGCAGATAAGCAGGACAGTGTTCTGCCAGAATTCCCACCGGTTTAATATGAACAGCTTCATATGCATCCACTGCATTATATGCAGCATAACGGTGATTCCGGATAACACGAAGCATATCCTCTCTGTTTCTTTCATATTCACTGAATGCACCGAGAACAGCTGCCAGCTCTGCTGACGTTTTATAGGCAGCACCTGTCATGATGGAAGTGATCGCTGCAGCAATAGCACGTCCTTTATCGCTATCATAGGCAAGTCCCTGAACCATTAGCAATGCCCCAAGGTTTGCATATCCCAATCCAAGAGTACGGTAATCAAATGAACGCTGTGCGACTTCCTCCGAAGGGAACTGCGCCATCAAGACGGAGATTTCAAGCACAATGGTCCATAAACGACACGCATGTTCAAAACCTTTTACATCAAATTCACCTGTTTTTTCATTGTAGAACTTTCTCAGGTTTACTGAAGCCAGATTGCATGCAGTATCGTCCAGGAACATATATTCAGAACAAGGATTGGAAGCATGGATCCTTCCACCTTGCGGGCAGGTATGCCAATCATTGATTGTCGTATCAAACTGAAGTCCCGGGTCCGCACATTTCCATGCGGCTTCTGCTATCTGGTTCCATAACTTTTCAGCAGGCACCTTCTTCAGCTCAGCACCGTTGGAACGTGCAGTAAGCGACCACAACTGTTTTTTCTTCAACGTATCAAAAAATGCATCAGAGACCCTGACCGAGTTATTGGAATTTTGCCCTGATACTGTGGCATATGCCTCTCCCTCGTAATCGGAGGAATAACCAGCGGCAATCAGCGCTGCCACTTTCTTTTCTTCATCCGCCTTCCAGTTAATGAACGATTCAATTTCAGGATGATCAATATCCAGAGATACCATTTTAGCAGCTCTGCGCGTTGTTCCACCGGATTTAATTGCGCCTGCAGCCCGGTCACCAATTTTCAGGAATGACATCAACCCGGAAGAATAACCACCACCGGATAATTTTTCATTCTCTCCCCGCAACGAAGAAAAGTTGGTTCCAACGCCTGACCCATACTTAAATATCCGCGCCTCCCGAACCCACAAATCCATGATACCTCCCGGATTTACAAGATCATCTTTCACAGAAAGAATAAAGCAGGCATGCGGCTGGGGACGTTCATATGCAGAAGAAGATTTTTTCACCTTTCCATCTGAAGGATCTACATAAAAATGTCCCTGGGGTGATCCTTTAATACCATACGTATTATATAAACCGGTATTAAACCATTGCGGTGAATTGGGAGCGGCCAACTGCCCTAACAGCATAAAGGCAACTTCATCATAAAAATTTTTCTCATCGTCCTTACTGCTGAAATACCCATATTCAGCCGCCCAGGTTCTCCAGCAATCTGCCAGACGATGCACCACTTGTTTTATACTGGTTTCGCCACCTGAATGGCCATTAGCATCCTTTACACCGGTGCGGCGGAAGTATTTCTGAGCAAGGATATCGGTAGCGACCTGAGACCATTCAACAGGAACTTCAACCTCTTTGTTTTCAAAAACAATATCACCTTTAGGATTACGGATAACAGATGTCCGTTTCTCATATGTGTAGCAAGAGAAAGGATCACTATTGACGCCGGTAAAATATCTTTCTACCCTTAGTCCATTTTTAGCTGCAGGAACTGCTTTCTTTCCTGATTTATTCTGAGCCATAACAATTCAAATTTAAGCAACGAAGTTTTGTATTAAACGTTGCGTTAAAAATGATTCAGGTCAAGTAAACCGGACTGTTATAAACATGTTTATAAACAGCACTCACTTCAAATTTCTACAGGAAGCGGTAATGGCTGAAAATGAGCAGTAAAATGGCGCAAGAAACGGGCTTCATGCGTTATTTTATATCCTGCCACATTGGACTTATTTTTCACCAGGTGTTCAAAAACTTCGATGACATAATCCAAATGGCTTTGAGTATAAACCCTACGCGGCAATGCGAGACGCACCAGTTCCTTTGCTGCAGGAATTAATTTGCCTTGTTCATCATATTTACCAAACATAACCGAGCCCACCTCTACCGACCGGATTCCACCGGCTTTATATAGTTCAACCACTAACGCTTGTCCGGGATACTCATCAAGCGGAATATGCGGATAAAATGCTTTAGCATCAATATACACAGCATGACCTCCAACCGGTAATACGACCGGAACTCCCATAGCAGCCAGATGATCGCCAAGATAGGCGGTACTTACTATCCGGTAATGCAGGTAGTCGGGATCAAAAACTTCTTCCAGACCAACGGCCAATGCTTCCATATCACGACCGGCCAGTCCTCCATACGTAGTAAATCCTTCTGTTATTATCAATAAGTTCTTACATGCATCGGCCAGACTTTCATCCCTCAACGCCAGAAATCCTCCAATGTTCACCATGCCATCCTTCTTTGCACTCATCACGAAACCATCTGCCAACGCACACATTTCCTGAGCAATCTGCTTGTAGCTTTTTTGTCCTTCGCCAGTTTCATAATGGTGAATAAAGTATGCATTCTCAGCAATGCGACATCCATCCAGAACAAAAAGAATATTATTTTGCCTGCACACCTCACTTACTGCCCGTGCATTTGCCATAGATACAGGCTGTCCGCCGCCACTGTTATTAGTTACTGTAAGAATGACCGCAGCAACATTCTCTTTCCCTTTTTCAAGAATTAGATTCTTTAGCGCTTCAACATCCATGTTCCCCTTAAAGTGGTCGGAAACGGCAACAGAAGGTACCGGAATGTCTATTGCGTCCGCGCCGGTCACTTCAATATTCGCACGTGTTGTATCAAAGTGTGTATTACTGATAAAAGTTTTTCCTTTCCCTCCGAGATATCCGTATAAAATCCGCTCAGCCGCCCGTCCCTGGTGGGTAGGTAATATATAAGGCATGCCTGTAATATCGTGTATTGCTTTCTCCAGTTTAAACCAACTGGTGGCACCTGCATACGATTCATCTCCAAGCATGATAGCAGCCCACTGTTCTTTACTCATGGCCGACGTTCCGCTGTCAGTCAGAAAATCTATAATTACCTGTTCTGAGGTAAGCAGGAATGGATTATAATGAGCCATTTGAAGAAATCTTAACCGGTCTTCCCTGGTCGTGATTTTAATAGGCTCCACCATCTTTATGCGGAAAGGCTCGATAATCGTTTTGAATTTCATCTCTCTTAGATTCCGGTTTGTATTATTAATTTTTTAATTCGTGGAAACAGTACTTCATTCTCGAGGTGAACATGTACACGAAGATCTGCTTCAAATTCTTTCAATTCTTTGTAAAACAAGCGAAACAGGTTGTCTGCATCCTCAGGGCACGTGTAACCATTGGATAACTTCCTCAACTCTGCGAACCATTTTTCGGCATGAGAATGTTCCTTCATGATTACCTTTAACGGATCAATGATCTTTTTAATTTTCGTACCGGTTTCGATATTATGCAACACAGCTTGCTCCAATAAAATTGCTCCGGGAAACAATACTTCCTCCTCCATCATCATATGCTGATTAAACTCGGCTCGAATCATTGTCAGGTGCTTCTTTATTTGATCCAGTTCAGCATAAATTGAACCAAAAGCCTGTGCAACCTGATATCCATGTACCAACATGGCTGGCAGAACAGATTTGACGTAAGAATGGTGTTCTTCGATAATATAGTTGCACAAGTCTCCGATGGTGAGATCCGATGGACCTGACCCTGGCATTGTCTTTTCAACCTGCTCACTAACCGTGTAAATTTCCCGCACCACCTCAAAAAGCCTCATCGCATTCCCTTCAAAGAGTTCAGATAACGTACAATTACCGTTACCGGAATAGTCAATTTCATATCTATCAAGTACACCTGTAGCTCCCGGGTATTGATCAATAATACCAGTCAAGGTGGAATGTGCAATCATCAGTTTTGGCAGAGAAGGGTATAATCCTGCAAAAAAAAGGCTGTCGCAAATTCCGGATACTGATGCAACGCAGTAAGGGAGATGATAAAAATCAGTTGATGGTCGGGCGGCCAAACCTTCCCGGCAAGGTAAATAAAGCATAAATCAACATGGAAAGCCAGAATCCAGGTATTATGAATAACCACCAGTATTCATAATAAGAACGGGCCTCCGACAGCATCGTACCTACAGAAGGTGACTCCGGCGGGAGGCCCATACCGAAGAAGCTCATCGAAGATTCCATGATAATATTCCCGGAAAATGCATACATCGAAACAACCATTACAGATGGCCAAATATTGGGGAAGATATGTTTTAGAAACAGTCTTCGCCGGCTTACACCATTCATCATAGCAGCATCAATAAAAGGCTGGTCTTTGAGTCTGATTGTTTCCGACCGGATCAACCGTGCAAGATCTACCCATCCGGTTAATCCAATTACTAAGGCGATTGAAGAAATGGATTTGTCAACAAACTGCACCATTACCATCAGCAATACCATTCTCGGAATCGATACAAATATTTCAGACAACCGGTCTGAAAAAAAATCAATTCTTACGTTAACGGTTTTCTGATGTTCAATTTTGCGCAGGCGAAACATCACCAGGGCACAGCACACTGTAATCAAAAGCAGAAAGATATACTTGTCGTATAAGGTATATAGATTAACAAGTCCGTGAAACGCAAACAACAACCATAGCAAAATCACCAGTAATTGTGTCCGCCCGATAACAAATGCTTCAGATGAATACCAACCACCGGCAAATCCTAAAAACGAAGCGATCACAAGTGAGATAATAATTGCCAGAATGGAAATAACCATTGAGTTCCGCAAGCCGAAGACGGTATATGCCAGCACATCTCCACCTCTTAAATCTGTACCAAACCAATGGCGTTTCAAAACCGGAATATCGGTCAATTCACCTCTTGCATCGAAAACATATTGCCGGTGAAATGGTCCTTTAAACCCGCTGTTCGCCATATCTCCTTTTCCCGGAGTATAACAAACAGGTGGGTTAATGGCAAAAGCATACTTGCCTGTGTCCTGGTACACCACTGAAATTTCAAATACCGGAAAATGCCAGTTACCCTGCTGATCGATTCCCAGGATCGGCTTGTCGTTTATCCAAACCGGAGCAAACATGCATAGAACAAATGAAATCAGCAGCAGTTTCACTTGCCAGAACCTTAATATGTTGCTCAGACTCATCACTCCTCCCCTCCTCTATTTTGCATTCTGAGATTGACTCTTGGGTCCAACTTACGCAGTAAATAATCACTGACAAAAAAAGACAAAACAGAAATCAGTCCCGTCAAAACGAAAACACCTGCCAACACAGGCAAATCATGTAACTCATTCGCTTTTACCAAGACCCCTCCAAGCCCATTCAATGAAAAAAAGTAATCGATCAATAAGGCGCCTGAAATCAGTGATGGAAACAGATTGATCATTGTAACCAGAACCGGAATTACAGCATTTTTCAGCAATTGTTTCCTCAATATTATTTTTTCATCATACCCGGTTGCCAGTAAGGTCATAGCATACGGTTTCCGCAATTCATCCAACAAGGTTTCATAAACCAGTTGTGCAACATAAACACATGAACTGGATGATAAAATAAATACCGGTAACACGAGGTAATTCCATTGTTGTACGATGGAGACCAGCCAGGCAAATATTCCTTCGCTCGTATTCAGCACCGGACCACTGGACGGGAACACATTCAAAAAATCCGGATTGGCAAACAAAAAAACCATAGCGATCGCAAACAGGAAAGAAGGAATATTATAGAAAAAAATAAAAGAAGAAATAATTGTCCTGGTAATCCAATTATTTCTTCTTGCGGCAAGAGAAATGCCCGCAAGAATCCCAACAGGCAAACTAAATAATAAAACAATGACCGCAATAAAAAATGAAACAATGAAAGGATACTTAATTAGAGATGTAACTTTCATGCCACTGACCAATGATTTCCCAAGATCACCTTTCAACACCCCGTCTGAAAAACCCTTTAAGTTGCTCCCAAATAACCAATAATGAAATTGATTATTCATACTAAAGGAAAAACGTGGTACAAATTTTAAAATCCGCAGAGCAACCGGAGGACTATTCAGTTCAGTCAATGCTGATTTTATTACCGGATCAGACTCCAGCATTTTCAGATCTTTCCGTATGGAAAGCTGCGTACCTGCATCCTGACCAATAAACGGATTTGATAATCCATACCGTTGTTCCACATATTCAAGAGTACGGTAGGTTAATTCAGGCTGTGCACTTGCATAAGCAATCTGAATCAGGCTTTTTCTCTTAACAGGATCCGGCATCCTTACAAAAGTATCCGGCACTACATACGACGAAATTGAAAAATAGAACAATGGCAAATCATACCCTAACTGATGGAATGACTTACGGATCATTGCGCGTTGCGCTTCAAGATCAAGCTTCAGGCCTTGCGACGGTGGAGATGACATTGCTATTTTCTCGCCAGGCAGAATGCGGCTTACAACAAAACATAGCAGCAGGAGCAGCAATATAGCTGTCACAAATGAAAAAAACCGGTTAACAGAATCAGCCCGCATTCAGGTTAAGGTGTTACACCTGCCTTGACACCTGCGCCCGGCACCCGGAGTAAATTACAAAGAATTCCCGGGCGTTCAGCATAAAGTTCTCCTCCTTCGAATCTACGATGAACCGCTGACCTGCGCACCAGCCCGTAAATGAAAATATACGCCTGCTCATCATAAATATCAGCTTGCATTTTCTTTTCCAGGGAATCGCGTTTATGATCATCCATCGTCACAGAAATCTGCTGAATAAGTGAATCAGTTGCTGCAGTTCCATAACCCGTGAAATTCAAACCGTTATTCGACCAGCTTTCACGGGCCCAAAGCTGAGCATAATCCTCCGGCAAGGCTGTATTATTCCAGGTTCCCATCATCATATCAAAATCATGAGACGTTCCCTTCTCCATCCAAACACCTGGATCTACCCCATCAAGGGTAATTTTGATACCAGCCTGCGCCATAGCTTCAGCTATCATCATTCCCATTTCCTTCCATTCCGGAATCACCGTCATATATAAAAGGCTCAACTCAATTCGGGTTTTGACCCCATCTATCATTTTCACTCTTACACCATCAGCATCCCGGACATTCCAACCTGCCTCATCAAGCAGTTTGTTTGCAGCAGGAATGTCGAATGGTATAGGTTTCAGGTCAGTATTGCAGCTGCTCTTCATATAAGCCACTGGTCCGGTTACTCGTTTATTTACTCCTCTATTGACAACCTGAATCATCCGATCAACAGGAGTCAGTAAAGCCAATGCCTTTCGAACGCTTTTTTCTTTCAGGCACAACGCCCGGGACTTTTCTTCAGGCTTCATATTTAAACCAATGAATGTGTAGCCGTAAATATCAACGAAATTTCCATGGTAGTTCAGATTGAACACAGAGTCCTCCTTAAGTTTCAACAATGTACGGATGGGCATCGCCATAGAAACATCAAACTCTTGTTTTTTGAGTGCCAGTTCAAGTGTTACCGGATCTTTATTTACTTTAAAAATAATTTTTTCGGGATAGGACTTTTCTGAATACTCACTGGAGTTTTCTGTCCAGTGCCTGGCCTTTCTGCTTAACACAACCATTTGTCCTTGTTGCCACGAAGAAACCCGATAAGGTCCCATACCAGAGATCAGGGCAGGATCGAAACCATATTCAGCACTATTGAATTTCTCTGCCCAGGATTGAATTTCTCTACCTGCCTGCAGCTTGCTCATATCCAATCCGGGTGAATTGAGTTCTGTAAAACTGATTTTACGTAATACTCCTGTACTGTCATAAAATTTCTCTTGTATTATTGGATAATCTGCCCACAGGGCCAGATTCTGAATATAAACAGATTTCATCCGGATAGTAAACTTCATTTTATCTGAAGGATCCGGAATAACCTCTTCAACGAAATCGAAATACGGTTTCATTGAAGGATTGTTAGTCAGCGGATTTTTTGCTGCTTTAATTGTAAACACAACATCCTCTGCTGTCACAGGTGTACCATCATCCCATCTGATATCGGTGCGCAATTCAAACGCAAGTGATTTTTGGTCAGCCGATAAAACCGGTAATGATTTTGCGATATAGGGCAATATTTTTCCGGTACGTAAATCAGTTTTTAATAATGCACCATGTAAATACAAAAACATCTCTGAACGCGTTAAAGAATTTCCATTCGTTGGATGAAGGTTGTCCGGTTCGGATAATACATGCACCATTACCTCATTCTTTTTCGACCAGGATTCCAGGAATTTTTCAGGACCCTGTAATACAATAAAAGGTTTTGATTCAACTAATGCCTCTGACTCCTCGTTGTTTTTACAGGCCATAAAACCCATTATTGAAAACAGAAGGGCTGTCAGAATGAAGAACTTAGACTTTTTCATAGATATCAATAGAGCGGATTTCACAAATATATGTGCAATTCACTCATTCAAAACATAAATTCCGTTTGGAAGGAGCCACTCTTTCACTAAATTTGCACCCGCCGGTGAGGTGCCTGAGAGGCCGAAAGGAACAGTTTGCTAAACTGTCGTACGGGTAACCGTACCGAGGGTTCGAATCCCTCCCTCACCGCAAAACGAATCCAATGCCCCGCCAGGGGCATTTTTCATTTTACAGCTGAGCCAAGCTCGCTTGAGCGAAAGATGGGAAATGAAAAATGAACGGCACGCAGTGCCGGCATTGGATTGGTTTTAAGCCTCCCCCCCTGGGATCGCGCAGCACTCCCTCCCTCACCGCAAAACGAATCCAATGCCCCGCCAGGGGCATTTTTCATTTTACAGCTGCGCCAAGTTTGACCAGTGAAAGAGTGAAAAATAATCCACACTCACGAGTTTATCACGAGGAAACTCAGGGTCAATCGCTTACGATAATTATAGCTCTAAAAGCTGAATACCGGATTCAAGAGCAAGCTCCATCATTGGTAATAAAGCTTGTTCCCTGTCTTTTGCGGAAATCTCTTCTCTGGTAGGAATAACATCGGAAACCGTCAAAATAGTTCCGGCAATTTTATTCAAATATCTGGCAGTCGCGAATAACGAAAAAGCCTCCATTTCAACCGCAAGACATTTATTCCGTTCTGCAATTTCCGGAATCCCCGGTTTTGCACGATAAAAAACGTCACTGGAGTGAATATTTGCTGGTTTTACTGACTTCTTCAGATGTGCGGCCGTTTGGTTAATAATATCAAAACATGGTCCCTGATGATCCTGAAATTCTTCGGTAAAACCGAAAGCTTCCCTCGCCAATGTAGACTCGGAAAAAGCTTTGTCTGTATTTAACACATCAAAAACATTCAGCTCAGTAGTATAAGCACCTGCAGTACCGATACGGATAATACATTTCACGTCATATGAGCTGTATAGTTCATAGGAGTAAATGCCGATTGAAGGACAACCCATTCCACTGCCGCCAATCGAAATACGTTTCCCCTTGAAACTCCCTGTGAAATAATACATGTTACGGACCGAGGCCACCTGTACAACGTTCTCCAGAAATTTCTCAGCCATAAAACGCGCCCTCAATGGGTCACCCGGCATCAAAACAACCGGCGCAATCTCACCGGGCGTGGCGTTAATATGTAAACTCATGATTATTATGAATTTGGCCAATGAAGGAATGCACGAGGAGTCCTGCTAAACGACCAGAGTGTGGCGATTCCGGGGCGATTCGAACGCCCGACCGTCTGCTTAGAAGGCAGATGCTCTATCCAGCTGAGCTACGGAATCGGAGTGACAAATTTATTCCTTTTTTCTCCAAGTTCTTTACATATTGAGATTTTTACTACTTTTGCACCTCCTCAAAAAGGAAACGGGGTGTAGCGTAGCCCGGTATCGCGCCTGCTTTGGGAGCAGGAGGTCGTAGGTTCGAATCCTGCCACCCCGACAAACAACTCGAAAAGCCCTGCGAAAGCAGGGTTTTGTTTTTTACAGGAGCGTCGGATGCTTGCATCTGTAAGCGGATGGAAAAACAAAAAACTCCGAAGGAGGCTTTTCGAGGTGTTTAGTCCCCCCCTCACAGGATCAGCGCAGCTAATCCTGCCACCCCGACAAACAACTCGAAAAGCCCTGCGAAAGCAGGGTTTTGTTTTTTACAGGAGCGTCGGATGCCTGCATCTGTAAGCGGATGGAAAAACAAAAAACTCCGAAGGAGTTTTGTTTTGTTTTTGCAAATTACAGAAAGGTAAATCAACCTCTTCCAGATCTAGTACAACAGTGAAACGCAAACTGAACACTTGTTCGTTTCACTTTGTAAATCAGATTGTTTCACTGAAAAACTCATCAGTTAAATAAAAAATCAAAGCCGGAAACCTTCCGGTTTCCGGCTCGAATAAACCTACACTGCTCATAGGTATGATTTCAAAAGCTTGTTTCGGGAGTTATGCTTCAGTCGACGCAGGCCGGTTTCTTTAATTTGTCGCACCCTTTCACGGGTAAGATTTAACTCTATTCCTATTTCATCCAATGACATGCTGTGCTTTGTGCCGATACCAAAGAACATCCTGATAACTTCCGACTCTCTTTTAGAAAGTGTACTCAGTGATCTGTTTATGTCTTCGGTCAGTGATTGATCCATCAGCTCTGAATCGGTACTTGGAATATCATCATTGGCCATCACATCCAGCAATGTATTGTTCTCATCATTATTATCAAACGGGGCGTCCATAGAGACCGGTCGGTTTGAAACACGTAATACATCTCTCACCTGTCCATAACTCAGATCCACAACCTGCGAAATTTCTTCCGGGCTTGGATCCCTGCCGTATTGCTGCTCCAGTTTTGCCAATGCTTTTTTCACTTTATTCATGGCGCCAATCTGATTCAGCGGTAACCGAACCATTCGGGATTGCTCCGCAATTGCCTGCAGGATACTTTGACGAATCCACCAAACAGCATAAGAGATAAATTTAAATCCCTTGGTTTCATCAAAACGTTGTGCAGCTTTAATTAAGCCCAGATTGCCTTCATTGATTAGATCAGGCAAACTCATTCCTTGATTCTGATACTGCTTCGCCACCGAGACTACAAAACGGAGATTGGCTCTGGTTAAACGGTCTAATGCATCATGGTCGCCTGTTTTAATCCTTCTGGCGAGTTCCACCTCTTGTTGGGGAGTGACCATTTCCTCCTTCCCAATGTCCTGAAGATACTTTTCCAGGGAGGCACTCTCACGATTTGTAATCGATTGAGTAATTTTAAGTTGTCTCATATTGTTTGGCTTTGGTGTACTTAAGAATTCACAAAACACATGCCATCACTCTGATAATCGCTTTGAAATACAGTACATTAACCCACTGTTTCGGTACGTTTATCAATTTCCTGTACGGAAGGCTGCATTTTGATCGTATGATTCATTCATTCCGGAGCATTCAGAACTCCAAATACCCCATTTAATTCAATAACGTTTAGCGAGACCAAATCATTTAATCAATAGCTGCCTGATGGTCTAATTTTACGCTCTGGTTACAAAACAGAAAGATCAATTGCTTAACAAATACCTCCAATTTTCCGGACTTCCTGGCATCATCCGGCTCAATAAAACCAATAAACCCACGTTATATACGCTTATTAACTACTTTCGCAAGAGCGACAGACCAATGAAATTCACCCTTCAACATTACCTCTTCCCGGCTCTTCTGTTTTTCGCATTCAGCAATAGCCAGGCTCAGACAAATGCTACTGAAAAGCAAAAGCTGATTCAATTCTCAGGTGTGGTATTAACTGCAGATTCACTTCAGCCACTACCCTTTAGCAGTGTATTCATTAAAAATGCGAGGCGGGGCACTATTACCGACTATTATGGCTTTTTCTCATTTGTTGCCATGAAAGGAGACACTATAGAATTTCAGAATGTAGGATTCAAAAGTGCCAGCTATATTATACCGGACTCCCTCAGCGACAACCACTACTCAATCATCCAGGTGATGATACAGGATACTATTAATTTGCGTGAAGCAGTAGTCTTTCCGTGGCCCAGCAAGGAAGAATTCAAACGAGCCTTTATTGAACTTAACTTACCAGACAATGACATGAGAAGGGCGCAACGCAATTTTGAGCTGGCCTCTGTTAAAGAGATACAGGAACAGGTACCCTTTGATGGCAGCATCAATTATAAAATGGCACTTCAGCAGCGTACAACACAGATATACAATGCCGGTCAATATCCTTCTATTTCGTTACTTGACCCATTGGCATGGTCCTCTTTTATTCAGGCATGGAAAAACGGTGCTTTCAAGAAAAAAGAAAACAAGTGACGTGAAGCGACTCTCTCTATTTCTTCTCACAACATTACTCTTTATCTTTCAAGCTCAACACGGACGAGCTCAGGATGGTATTGTTCATGGCACAGTTAAGGATTCGCTGAACACGCCATTATTTAAAGTAGTCATCAGCATTGCCGGTCAGAATGCAGGAACAGAAACAGATGAAAGAGGAAAATACGAACTCAAGCTCACTCCATACAAGGATTATGAACTCGTGTTTTTTCAGACGGGATACACCATACAACGCATAAAAATCAAACTTCAGCCCGGCGAAGACAAGACGCTGAATATACGCATGAAGTCACTCAGTGCAGATGCTGATATCGTAACTATTGAAGCCACACGTCCCGGAGATTTCAATGTGATTAAAATCCAGCCACGCACCATCGAACAACTTCCCAATGTATCGGGTAACTTCGAAAGCTTTTTAAAAACAATGCCGGGTGTAGTATCCAACAACGAACTTTCTTCCTCCTATAGTGTACGTGGCGGGAGTTTTGACGAGAACCTTGTTTATGTTGACGATATAGAGATCTACCGTCCTTTTCTTGTCCGTTCAGGACAACAGGAAGGATTAAGTTTTGTCAACCCTGATCTTGTATCTGATATCAGTTTCAGCGCCGGTGGATTCAGCGCTATGTATGGAGACAAACTCAGTTCCGTACTTGATATCAAATACCGGAAGCCGAAACAATTCGGAGGAAGCGCCTACGGAAGTCTGATGGGAGCCGGAGTGCATGTTGAAGGAATCAGTAAAAATGAAAAATTTACATGGCTAACCGGTATCCGTCACCGGTCAAATCAGTTTCTTTTGAAATCACTCGATACGCAAGGAGAATATAAGCCCAGATTTACCGACATCCAGACAAAACTTGATTATCAGATCACAAAAAAGACGCAGATTTCGGTGCTCGGGCATTATTCATTCAATCAATTTAATGTCATCCCTTCCTCCCGACAGACAGAATTCGGAAGCATCAACGAAGCCCTTCGTCTTACCATCTATTTTGACGGACGAGAAGTAGACGAATTTCAAACAGGCACCGGTGCGATTTCAGTCACCCACATGGTAAATGACAGCCTGAAACTGAAGTTCATTGCATCCTCGTTTATTTCCAGAGAACGGGAATTCTTCGATGTGCTTGGTCAGTATTTTCTTGATGAACTCGAACGCGACCTGGGCTCATCACAATTCGGCGATGTAGCTTTTAACCGCGGTGTAGGAGCATTTCTGGATCATGCCCGGAATGAGCTCGATGCATTTGTATCATCAGTTTCGCATATTGGCACCTACAGAAATAAAAACCTGCGATGGCAATGGGGACTCAAGGCACAGCAGGAATCTATCAAAGACAAACTGGATGAATGGCAATACTGCGACTCTGCTGATTATTCCATTCCTCACCCTGATGATAATCCAGGACAAAACGGAAATCCCAATCAACAAATCGTATTGAACAATGTTGTAAAAAACGACATACAGTTATTATCGAACCGTTACTCCGGATATATCCAGCAAACCTGGGATCTGGACACTTCAAAATACAGTATTACCATTGGTGTCAGAGGAACATTTTGGGATCTGAATCGAGAATTCGATATCAGTCCGCGAGCGAGTATCGCCTACAAGCCCTCGTGGAGCAAACATCTTAATTTCAGAGCAGCGGCCGGCGTTTACTATCAACCACCATTTTATCGCGAACTGCGCGATCTTGACGGACAGATTCATAAAGAGCTGAAGTCACAGCAATCCATTCACTTTGTTGTTGGTGGCGATTACCAGTTTCTGGCCTGGGGTCGGGAATTCAAACTCACCACGGAAGCTTATTATAAAATCATGAACAACCTGATCCCATATAAGCTGGACAATACACGCATACGCTATCTGGCCAATAATGATGCTTCCGGGTATGCAACCGGGATTGATTTAAGGATCAATGGTGAATTTGTAAGTGGTATTGAATCATGGGTATCTGTAGGCTATTTAAAGGCTGTTGAAAATCTGAAAAATGATTTTTACTACACCTATTACAATTCTGACGGACAGGAGATCATTTATGGGTATACTCAAAATGATATTGCCACTGACAGTGTACGAATTGAGCCAGGAAACATCCCTCGCCCAACAGATCAACGCTTAACGTTCAGCATGTTCTTTCAGGATTATCTTCCGAAATTTCCCACTGTGCGCATGCATCTGAATCTGGTTTTCGGCACCGGACTTCCCTATGGTCCTCCCGGGAAAGATCGCTACAAGGATATTCTCAGAGCACCAACTTATCGTCGTGTAGATATTGGCTTTAGCAAAATTGCCATCGACGAAGATCAGGAAAACACCTCCAGACTTCCGTTAATACGTAATCTGAAATCACTTTTACTCAGTATAGAAGTATTTAACCTGTTGCAAGTCAGCAATACAATTTCTTATACATGGATTACCGATGTGACAGGCCGGCAATACGGTGTTCCAAACTATCTGACATCCCGAATTCTGAATTTTAAAATACAGGCGAAATTCTGACATGAGCAAGAAGAAACTGAACGATTTTGGAGGATTGGTATACTCCACGAATCCTGATTTCAAGTTAGAGCGGGAAGAAGAAGAACCGGTATCCTTATCTCCAGGTGAACAGCAATTAAAAATCTGGCTGGAGCGCAAAGGCGGCGGCAAAGTTGTGACGTTAATCAAAGGATTTTCGGGAACCGGGAAAGATCTGGAATCACTGGCAAAAACATTAAAGTCTAAATGTGGTGTTGGAGGAAGTACCAAGGATGGAGATATCCTGATTCAAGGCGATCACAGAGATAAAGTTCTCCTGATTTTAACGCAGAGCGGCTACAAGGCAAAAAAAGCAGGTGGTTAAACCAGCACAGAAGGTTTAACAGAAGCAATGACCTTTCTGTACATTTCTTCGTAAACCGGTAGTATTTTCTGAATATCAAATAGCGCAGCATGTTCCTGCGCTTTCAACTTATACTGCTTCAATGTATCGTCATCACGGAGAATCTTTACAGCATTTGCAGCCATATCGTCAACATCACCCACATTACTCATAAATCCGGTTACGCCATCAATATTCAGTTCAGGCATCCCGCCGGCATTTGAAGAAATAACAGGCACCTGACATGCCATTGCTTCCAGGGCAGCCAAACCAAAACTTTCTGTTTCTGATGGCATTATAAACAAGTCAGCGATCGATAAAATTTCTTCTATCAGCTCCTGTTTACCAAGAAAACGGATATCGTCACAGAGATTCAGTTCACGGCATAGCTGTTCTGCATTGTGACGTTCAGGCCCATCGCCAATCAACAGAAGTTTGGACGGCACCTTCTTTTTCAGTCTTTCAAAAACATAAATCACATCCTGCACTCTCTTTACTTTACGGAAATTGGAAGTATGAACCACCAAACGTTCACCGTTGGGAGCTATGGCTTTTCGGAAATGATCCTTTGGCTGTTTTGAAAACCGGGTGAGATCGATGAAATTTGGTATCACCTCTATTTCCTTTGAAATCCTGAAGTTGCGATAAGTATCCTGACGCAAACTATCAGACACCGCAGTAACGCCGTCAGAGTGATTAATAGCAAAAGTTACAACCGGCTCATAACTGGAATCTTTCCCTACCAATGTGATATCTGTACCATGCAAAGTAGTTACAACCGGCAACGTGATACCTTGTGCTGCAAGAATCTGCTTCGCCATGTAGGCCACCGATGCATGTGGAATTGCATAATGTACATGCAGAATATCCAATCCTTCAAAGCGGGCCACATCCACCAGTTTACTGGTCAACGCGGTTTCGTAGGGTACATAATCAAAAAGCGGATACTTTGCGATAGTTACTTCATGATACGAAATATTTTCGGAGAAGTAATCCAAACGAACCGGTTGGCTGTAAGTAATAAAATGGATGCGATGCCCTTTATCGGCCAGTGCTTTACCTAATTCTGTTGCAATCACTCCACTACCTCCGAAGGTAGGATAACATACGATACCGATTCTCATATAACAAAGTTAACAAGTATTAGTCGATTCAGTTTGTCTGCTATTTTAAATAAAACGCAAACTCTTTAAAAAGCGAAATAAACTACTGTTTTATAGCCTCATAGACCTTCTGCATTAATAAAGTCCTCAGGTTTGAGTGAGCAAGTTTATTATTCGCTGCTGAAGGATATACCCGATTTGAGAGAAATATAAAAACCAGCTGATGCTGAGGATCTGCCCAGGCGTAGGTACCGGTAAATCCCGAATGACCAAATGCCTGCGACGATGAAGCCGGTGCGGAAGGTCCGTTCAGCCCTTTCGTTGTATCCGGTTTATCGAACAATAAAGCACGCCTGTTTACAGAACCTGGAAAAGCCTGCGTGGTAAAGAGATCAACTGTTGAAGGCTGAATATATCTGCGTCCACCATACTCTCCTTTATTGAGCAACATCTGCATAATAACAGCCAATGATCTGGCATTGGAAAATACCCCGGCATGGCCGGCGGTGCCGCCCATCATGGCAGCAGCAGGGTCATGAACAAATCCGTGCACAAGCTGGTGCCGGAACGAAGTATCTATTTCCGTAGGAACGATGTTGGAAAGTGAGGTCCATTCCGTAGGGTGATAACCCATTTTCCAGACTCCCATTGGTTTATAAAAATTATCATAGACGAAATGATCAATTTCCTTTCCTGAAATCTTCTCTACTACCCATTGCAGGAGAATGAGTCCAAGATCAGAATAAACATACTTTCCGGGATTCTCCAAAGGAGATGAAAGGATTTGCTCTTTTATTATGTCTTTATAATCATCAGCTATATAAATACCTTCCGCAACCTGTACAGTAAAGCCTTTTTCCGGAACAGATCGATAATACTCCTGCGATAAATTGCCGGAAGAATCAACTGTTTGTTTCCAGAACGGAATCCAGGCCTGAAGACCTGCTTCATGTGCCATAAGCTGTCGGATTGTAATATCTTTCTTATCCGATTCCTTCAGAAAACCCAGGTACCTGGATGCCTTTGCATCAATATCCAGCCTGTGTCTATCAACCAATAACATACAAGCCAAAGCTGTTGAGGCAATTTTGGTAACCGAGGCTATATCATATACATTATCCGGCTTCACCCGAAGTGAATCTCCATAGGTAAAATATCCGAAAGACCGGTTGAACACAATTTTACCATCATGCACGGCCAGCACCTGACAACCCGGAAATACAGAGTCAGCAATAGCATCCTGTACAATTTTATCTATTAGATTCAGTGAGTCCTGATTCATTCCTCCCAACGCAGGCGGAACTTCTGAGAGAATGTGAGCAGCATCGGAAACCATTCCCTCCCCCAGAAAAAACCAAGGTGGCGATGAAACCGGCAGATGGCCTTCAAAAACACCACCTCCGAAGAGTTTTTCAGCCACCTGAACCTGAGGAAGCCAGGTGTCTTCATATGCCTGAATCACCGCGTCAAAATGATCGTATTCATTGAACTTACCTAACACATAGGCATTACCGAAAACACATAAAATGCTACCTTTCCGGTGTCCTGCCTTATTGACAAATTCGGTCATCGACGGCGTTATTCCAAAATTTTTAGTTGCATTGATTGTAGTATTGTGCACAGAAATTATGATCCTGTCATAATCTGACAGCGCATCCATCAGGCTGTCTATCGCACCCGACGTTGCATCTTTCGCCAATCTGAAAAAATCAACATGAGCATTAGCAGCCAATCGTTGCTGGAAGGGATTCCCGACCGAATCATTGATTACCACCGAAGCGATACAATCACGGTAATAGGTATGCAACGGTATTACTTTACCCTTGTTCCGCAACAATGTTGGAGCACCTTCATACAGTGTATAATTGAGTGAATCCGCTTCAGCCGCGTTGAGTTGCCGGTACAAATCAGCAGTATCGACCGTGCGTTCCGCAGCAAGCCCTGCCCAGCATTTCACCATCAGGATTTTCTTCACTTTACTGTCAATCAGCTCCTGATCAATTTCACATTCCTGGATTGCTTTGTGTATGCGCGCCACTGCTTTTGGAATATCCAGTGAATACAACAACACATCATTGCCGGCTAATAAAGCTTTTAACTCCAGCTCTCCCGGTTCATTATTCGCTGCGACCCCTTTCATATTAAGTGCATCGGTGAAAACCAAACCGTCAAAACCCAATGAATCTTTCAACAGTCCCTTGACCAGCTTGTCGGACAAAGAACCGGCCAGTCCAGGTGTAGAATCTACAGCCGGAACGAATAAATGGGCAACCATTACTGAGCCAAGACCTTGTTTTATCAGTTCCTTGAAAGGAAATAACTCAAGAGAATCTATCCGGGCAAAATCTGCATGAATAACCGGTAGTGAAAGGTGAGAGTCGGTGTCGGTATCGCCGTGTCCCGGGAAATGCTTGCCACAGGCCAGAACCTTTTGTTCCTGCATTCCCTTCATATATGCTGCACCCAGTACAGCTACTTTATTTCTATTCTCTCCAAAAGAACGGCTATTGATGATCGGATTTCCAGGATTGTTGTTAATGTCAATATCCGGCGCAAAATTCACATGAACGCCCATTCGATGCATCTGGCGACCGATTTCCCGTCCCATGGCATATACCTGTTCTTCGCCCGCGCCGGCTCCCAACGTCATTTGCCTTGGAAAGCGGATCGTACTATCCAGCCGCATTTGCAAACCCCACTCACCATCAAATCCTATTAACAAGGGATATTTCGACCTTGACTGGTAATAATTGTTCAACACAGCCTGACGCAAAGGACCTCCCTGAAAGAAAATCAGACCACCGATATGAAACGAATCAATCAACGTTGTTATCTGGCGAATATGGGCACTGTCTTTGTTGGAAAACGCATCCACCATGAACAGTTGCCCGATTTTATCCCAATAATCCATTTGAGACAATACAGAATCCGCCCAGCTAATGGTTGCCGGCTGGCGATATACAGGGATATACTTCTGCGCACCGGCAGTCAAACTAACCCATAGCAATACCAACAAACAAATAATTCTCTGCATACCGCAATACTACTGTTTTATTCCGGCAGATATAACGCAGATATACCTCCGAATTGCACAAACGGGCGTGAATAAAAACCAGCTATCTGAACTCCTCCTGATCTGGTGTTCAGGATTCAATCGTTTGCCGTGATCTCAATTGTTTATATTCTTCTCTACAGGACCTGCAGTAAAACCAGTCCGATGTAAATGTGGTAGCTTCCTCTCTTCCGCAACTATCACACGTTCTGAGCTGTTCCGTTCGCTGATAATGAAGCTTATCGAGGAATTCATCGAGGAACAAAGGAGTAAAGTCAAACAGATTCGCCTCTTCCAGGAGTCGTGGATGTACCGGATAAAATCCATTTGCGCCTTTAACTCCTACCAGGAGCGTTCGTTTTCCGAGTGATCTGAGGTGGCGAATCATCGGCTGATAGTCAATATCTCCGGCGAGGAAACAGGCAATATCATAAGTACCGGGCTGGAAAGCATGAAACAAGGCCATCGACGCAAGTCCCACTTCAAGACAATTCTCCCTTCTCCCCGTTTCTTTATTTTTAAAATCGAAATCGTAAATTTCCGTGTTATAGAGGCAACGCTTATTCAGCATTTCATAAAACTGTTTCTCTCTCAGATTATCATGACCCGGTTTATTCACGGCAATTGTACCAAAGTAATACGTTCTTACCAGATCAACCTGGAGGCCCAATTGTGTTTCAAGATGATTTTTCACCAACACCGGTAATGCTCGATAGTCCAACTCAAAATCCTGCCTGCCATCCAGATTCAAAAGATATGGCCGAACATGATACAACCAGCTCCCATCAATAAATAACATTGCTTTCACCATTTGGTAAAAATAGACGTTACAATCTTAAATTAACGTAACCTGATTGTAAGCTCATGAATATGAGTTATTAAAATCCATCTCTTTATTTGTTTAATCAAGACCTTGTTTGCAGACTAAATTTCAAACCATCATCAGGCAATGGTCAGGTCGCAATATGTCTGAAGTCACCAATCACACCGGGTTCTTTTGATGAAGGTCATTCTGCACTTTGACCCAACTCAACTCAATTTGATTTTCAGCAACTTACATTTGAAGAAAACAATTAACATGGGCGTAAATGTAAAAACCATCGTTGTTCCGACTGATTTTTCGGATCCTTCACTCACAGCCATCCACTATGCCACCATGATAGCAAGTGAAGGAAACGGGAAAATCATACTTTTCCATGCAGTTAGTCTGCATTTAAGCGCGACGGTTGAAGAACCTCAGTTTTATGCAGCAGGAGAGCTGGAAAAAATCGAAAACGAACAGCTCCATCAGCTTCGGCACCACATTCAGAAAAGGCATCCCAAAGTTCAATTTGAGTGTATTTCGCGGACGGGATTTCCGGTTGAGAGCATTCAGGACATAGCCAATGAAGTAAAAGCAGATTTAATTGTGATGGGAACCCGGGGAGCCAATGGTATCAAAGGAATACTGGTAGGCAGCAATACTGCCAGTTTGATTGAACAAACCGGAATTCCTGTTTTAGCAGTCCCTGAAGAATCCGATTACAACGGGATCCGAAAAATAGTTTTTGCAACGAATATGCAGAAAGATGATGTTCGCTGCCTGAAGTGTATTATCAGCATGTTTGGCAACAACACACCTGACATCACATTACTACACATTGAAGACGGGCATTTAAGAGATCCTGAGGCCGCATTACATTCCTGGTTTCATACGGAAGTACTGCCACAAATTAATTATCCGAAATTATTTGCAGAATGCATCAGTGAAACGGACATTGTCAAATCGCTCGATGAATATCTCCGCACAAACAAGATCGATTTACTGGTAACGGCTACACGGAAGAGGAATTTCATCGAACGGATCTTTGACCGGAGTATTACCCGCAAACTGGTATTCCACACCCACGTACCATTACTGGCATTGCATGCCCATCAGCCAAAAGGAGAAATGATACTCTGAAATGAAAAGGGCAGAAACGACTGATCATTTCTGCCCTTTTCAGGCAAACCGGTGCACTCTTAAACAGCAACCTGATACTCTCTCAATGTTTCATTCAGAGAAGTTTTCTGATCTGTACTTTCTTTTCTTTTTCCGATGATCAATGCACAAGGAACCTGAAACTCTCCTGCAGGGAACTTCTTTGTATACGAGCCCGGAATTACAACCGATCTGGCGGGCACCCGGCCTTTATACTCCACCGGATGATCACCTGTCACATCAATGATTTTAGTGGATTGTGTCAACACTACATTCGCTCCCAGCACCGCTTCTTTTTCTACTCTTACACCTTCCACAACAATACATCTTGATCCAATGAAGCAGTTATCCTCAATGATAACAGGCGCCGCCTGTACAGGCTCTAACACACCACCTATTCCAACTCCGCCACTCAGATGAACATGCTTTCCGATTTGAGCGCAGGACCCCACGGTAGCCCAAGTATCCACCATCGTTCCCTCATCAACATAGGCTCCAATATTTACATAGGAAGGCATCAGAATAACACCACGCGAAAGGAACGCCCCATATCGCGCCAGGCCATGAGGAACAACCCTGACACCGGCCTCTTCAAAATTCTTTTTCAGCGGGATTTTATCGTGAAATTCAAAAGGCCCCATTTCGATGGTTCGCATCTTCATAATCGGAAAATAGAGGATTACGGCTTTCTTTACCCAATCATTCACTTTCCATCCGTCGCCGGTAGGTTCAGCCACCCGAATTTGTCCCGAATCGAGTTGTGCAACAACGGCTTCAATCGTATGAATGACATCTTTTTCTTTCAGGAGCGCTCGATCCTCCCAGGCTTTTTCAATTACTGCTTTCATCTGAATCTGAGGTTTTTACCCGACAAAATTAATAAACTCAGCGAAGGATTGTATTTTTGCACAGATGGGACGGATTCTGGCGATCGATTATGGTGCAAAACGAAGCGGTATAGCCGTTACGGATCCTACCCAAACCATTGCAACTGCTCTAGAGACGATACCGAGCCATCAGTTAATTGATTATTTAAAAAATTATCTGGCGAAAGAATCTGTAGAAATGATCCTGATCGGAGAACCTAAACGCCTGAACAATACAACATCATCCACCACTGAAATGGTCTATTCATTTCGGAAAAAACTGGAGGCCAGTATTCCGGGAATGCCTGTAAAACTGGTTGATGAACGATTTACTTCCAAAATTGCCGGGATGAGCCTTATTGAAAGTGGGCAATCCCGAAAAACCCGTCGTGACAAATCCGTACTTGACCGGGTCAGTGCTACTATTTTACTTCAAGATTACCTTGCCAGCCAAACCAACAAATGATTTACCCAATTACTGCATACGGAGACCCCGTACTTCGAAAGAAAGCCACAGCCATTACCTCTGACTATCCTAAACTCACCGAGTTAATAGACAACATGTTTAAAACCATGTACCATAGTCAGGGTGTGGGTCTGGCTGCACCGCAAATCGGGTTATCCATCCGATTGTTTGTGATTGATGCTTCACCGTTCAAAGAAGACGACCAAACAGCAGACGGATTCAAAAGAGTATTTATCAACGCAGAAATCCTGGAAGAAGAAGGAACAAAGTGGAAATTCAATGAAGGCTGTTTAAGCATCCCAGGGGTCCGGGAAGATGTGGAAAGACTTCCCCGGGTGACAATCCGCTACCAGGATATGAATTTTGAAACGCATACAGAGCAATACGAGGGCATCAAAGCACGCATCATTCAACATGAATACGATCATATTGAAGGAATTTTATTTACAGACCGGCTAACGCCTTTGAAGAAAACAATGTTAAAAGGCCGGTTAAATGATATCTCCAAAGGCAAAGTTGACGCTGATTACAAAATGAGATTTTACACCCGGCGCTGATGAGCACTCACCCACCAGTTTTCCTGACGGGTTATATGGGCGCAGGAAAAACGACAATCGGCCGGTTACTTGCAAAAGAAACCGATGCTGCTTTTATCGATCTTGATGATCTGATCGAAGAGCGAAACAACTTAGCAATTCCTGTCATTTTTGAGCTATACGGTGAAGATCACTTTCGGAATCTCGAGCGGGAGGCACTACATTCTCTGAAAGACAAGGAAAATCTCATTGTGGCAACCGGTGGTGGCTGTCCTTCATTTTTCGACAATATTGAATGGATGAACCGGCATGGAATCACTGTTTACCTGCGTTGCCATCCGGGCAAGATATTCCACCGGATCGCTCCGGAAAAACAAAAGAGACCGCTGATAGCTGGTATGGATGATGTAGATATTATGGAGTTCATTCTGGAATCCATTAAAAAGCGTTTACCATTCTACGTTCAATCCCGGATCACCGTCAATGCCGATAATGAACCGGATCAGGTACTGCATGAACTCCTTCAAAAACTGGATGTATCGGCTACCAGTTTTTCTCAGGATTAATATTGGAAGCAGGAAACTTCTTTGCTTTTTCTTTCTGGAGATCCTTTTCATCATTTTTCAACGCACGCAACATTCTTTCCGCTTCTTCCTTCGATAATTTAGGCTGTTTCTGCTGTTCCTTTTGCTGCTGCTGTTGTTGTTGCTGCTGATCCTGTTTCTGATCTTTTTGTTGCTGCTGGTCCTGCTTCTGCTCTTTCTGCTGTTGTTGTTTTTGCTGATCCTGCTTCTGATCTTTCTGCTGTTGCTGCTGTTGCTGCTGCTGCTGTTTCAGTTTCTGCAGCGCATACGATAGATTATAGCGGGCATCTTCATCGTTTGGATTCAGCCGCAATGCTCTTTTATACGCTTCAATACTCTCCTTGTATTTTTCAGCTTTCAACAGCGCATTTCCCATATTATACATAGCCTTGGCCTGCTTTTCAGGATCGTTATTATTCGCTGCTGCATTCAGGTATTGTTGTCCGGCCTCCTCATATTTATTCTGACGATACAAAGCATTTCCAAGGTTGTAATTCCCGGTATACTGTTTCGCATCCTTTTTCAGCGACTCACGATAGGCACTTTCAGCATTGCGGTAACGTTGCTTTTCATATTCCTCATTACCGCGTGACACTTCGGTTGTCTGCGCCATCACCTGGGCCGACAGAAGAAATCCGGGAATCCATAAAACATAGTTGGTCTTCATTCTTCAGTTCTTTTATTTACTGTAAACAGATTCAACCGGGCAAACCATTTACTCTTCATCTCGCCCAGCAAAAACTCGATCAGCATCAGCAACAAAGCGACCGCGATGAAATACTGGAACTGGTTTTCATAGTCCGTATACATTTTGGCCTTAAACTCCTTTTTATCGAGAGCATTCAGTTCCTTTAGCACCAGACTGATTCCATCATCCGAAGTTGTGGCTCTGATAAACCGGCCATTCCCCGCATCCGCTATTTCGGTGAGCATTTGTGGATCAAGTTTAGTAACCACCGTTTTCCCGCCATTATCCTGCCTGAAGCCAACTACAGCCCCATTGTTATAGACCGGAATCGGTGCACCATCTGCGGAACCCATGCCGATCGTAAAAACTTTAACGCCGGATTCAGCCGCCCCTTTTGCAGCTTCAACAGCATCATCTTCATGGTTCTCACCATCCGTAATAATCACGATTGCACTATGCTTTCTGGTTGTATCAGTAAACGACTCTCTGGCGAGATTGATAGCAGCACCAATCGCTGTACCTTGTGTCGGAACCATTTCAGTACTGATAGAACCAATGAACATTTTTGCAGCATTGTAATCTGTGGTCAGCGGCAATTGCACATAGGCTTCTCCTCCGAAAACGATAATACCAATCCGATCACCTTCCAGCCGGTCAATCAACCTGCTTAATGCCTGTTTGGACCGTTCGAGGCGGTTCGGTTTAATATCTTCCGCCAACATACTGTTAGATACATCCAGCGCCACGATAATATCTGCACCTTTACGTTTAACCTCCTCCAATCTTGAGCCGATCAAGGGCCCGCAAATTCCGGCAATAAGCAAAACAACTGAAGAGATGATCAGGAAAAATTTAATCCCCGGACGTGACAATGAAACTTCCGGAAATAAACGGCGCACCAGAACAGGATCCCCAAAATTCAACAATGCGGCCTTCTTCCAGCGCTTCAATAGTATATACAACACCATCAGCACCGGCACCAGTGCAAACAGCCAAACCATTTGCGGATGATCAAGTTTAAACATATCAGGGCAAACTTCTTAACCAGGTATAACGTAATACTATTTCAAGCGTAAAGAAGGCCAATGCCAGTAAAGCAAACGGGAAATACTCTTCTGTGTAGCGTTTGAACTCTGTCACTTCAATTTTCGATTTTTCCAGTCTGTCAATCTCTTCGAATATTGTTTCAAGTCGCTTATTGTTTACGGCACGGTAATAACGTCCATCCGTAGCATTGGCCACTTTTGTAAGTAAATCTTCATCAATCTGCACTTCCACATTCTGATATTGAATACCGAAGATGGTTTTCTGCGGGTAAGGCGCCATCCCCCTTGTTCCAACACCTACTGAATAAATTCGGACACCAAACGTCTTACCGATTTCACCTGCTGTCAATGGCGGGATCGAACCGGAATTATTAACGCCATCTGTAATCAACACCACTACTTTGCTCTTAGTAGGCGAATTCCGCACCCGATCGATAGCAGTAGCCAGTCCATCACCAATGGCAGTTCCGTCTTTTACCATGCCTGGCTTCACGCTTCTGATCAGTGTTTTCAGTACTGCATGATCGGAAGTCAAGGGACATTGTGTAAAGCTCTCACCGCTGAAAATGACAAGGCCGATCAGATCGTTGGGGCGGCCATCAATAAAATCAAGTGCGACTTTTTTTGCTGCTTCAATCCGGTTTGGCCGAAAATCCTCCGCTAGCATACTGGAAGAAATATCCAGAGCGAGCACAACAGAGATACCTTCTGTTTTAACATTTGACGCTTTAGACGATGACTGAGGACGCGCAAGCGCAATAATCAATAAAGCTACAGCGCATATTCTCAGAAATATTGGAAGATTTATCAGTCGCTGCCGCCAGGTCGGTTTGTAATTTCTGAAAACCTCGGTGCTGCTGATTCTGATTCGAGGTCGTTTAAACCGCTTTACTTTCCAGAAATAAAAGATCATTGCCGGTAACAGCAACAACCCCCAGAGGATTTCAGGGTTCCGGAAGTGAATTGCATTAAAATCCGGCAGCATCATTGATCACCTCCTTCTTTACGATCTTCCGAAACGGGCACTTGAGGCTCATCAGAAGGAGCTGTTTCGACAACAAACTTATGACTCAACTGCATGGCCCATTCATTTTCCGAAGGAATAGCCTGCCATTTTGCAAATTTCACCAGATCAGCCAACCTCAACACTCGTTCCAGCTCTTCCTTATTTTCTCCTTTCAACTGCAACACCACACTGGTATTTAATATTTCATCGCTGGTTAACTCCATCGTGCTGATTCCCCAACGTCTATCCATATAAACACGAAGAATATCTGTCAGGCGGGTATAATATTCTTTTAGCCTGCCGTTTTGCCACACCTTTTCATCCTCCAGCATAACCAAAGCTTCCAGAGCAAGAATATGCGGTGGAGATTTCAATTGCAAATCTCCCTGAATGACTACCGGAACCTGCTTTTTCCTCAAAGCCCATACGAGTAAGGCAACTACCAATAGTAATGCATGAAATGCAAGAATCGCATACACTACCCATTTCCAATCAAACGGTGCAGCTTCCACATTACGGATATCGTGAATATCCATAGTGGTATCAACGGGCACCGTGAACACATCAATCCGAATGGGATCTGTTTCTACAGAGATCTCATTATCGCCACCTTTTAATTTATATTTGAAAACAACAGGTGGAATCACATAGGTTCCTGAATCATAAGAAGTAATGATAAACACCTGCTCACGCAGCAGCACATGCTCATCATCAACTTTAATCGTATCGGCCGGCGAATATTTCCAAATCTCCATTCCGCCAACCGAGTCAATGATCAATGGCCAATCAATGTTTAATTGCCGGGGTTGACTCAGTTTTATAGTCAGCTGGACAGGTTTGCCGATCAGAATTTTATTGGTATCAACACTGGCATGAGCCACCACATCCTGAGCCTTGAGTTCAGCGGCGGCAGAAAACAAAACAATAACAAGCAGAAACACACAACGCTTCATCATGCCCTTCTCTCCCGCTTTTTAAACAGATTAATCAATGGCTGAACATAGGGCCGGTCAGTTCGCAGAGTAGCATGATCTATCCCACATCTGTTCAGCAATTCAGTCGTATGCGCATTCGTTTGTCGGAACCAAATATTGTAGTCACGTCTTACATTGATATTACCGGAATCCAGCAAACTGGTTTCTCCTGTCTCCGCATCGGTAAACCGAACCAGACCAATATCCGGCATTTCCTCTTCCCTGGGATCGTAAATACGTAAAGCTGCAAGGTCATGTTTTTTAGAAGCTACTTTAATGGCATCTTCAAAACCGGCGTTCATAAAATCGGAAATCAGAAAAGCAATGCAGCGTTTTTTAATCATATTATTGAAATAACGCAATGCAAGATTGATATCCGTTCCCTTTCCTGCGGGTTCGAGATTTATCAATTCACGTATGATGCGCAGAATATGTGTTTTTCCTTTCTTGGGCGGAATAAACAATTCAATTTTATCTGAAAAAAGGATCATACCAGCCTTGTCATTATTCTCAATTGCAGAGAAGGCCAGAACAGCACTCAGTTCGGTAATGAGGTCGCGCTTAAACTGGTGATTGGTCCCGAAATTTCCGGATGCACTGACATCCACCAGCAACATTACGGTCAGTTCGCGCTCTTCTTCAAACACCTTAACATAAGGATGGTTAAAGCGTGCCGTTACATTCCAGTCAATACTTCGTATATCATCGCCTGGAATATACTCACGCACTTCGCTGAATGCCATTCCGCGTCCTTTGAAGGCCGAATGGTATTCACCCGAAAAAACCTGTGACGACAGGCCACGGGTTTTAATTTCAATCTTCCGTACTTTCTTAAGAAGTTCTGACGACTCCATACCCGATAACTGGCTTATGGTACTTCTACAATATTCAACACTTCATTAATCACATCATCGGTGGTGATATTTTCCGCTTCTGCCTCGTAAGAGAGTCCGATACGATGGCGCAGAACGTCATGACAAATGGCTCTGACATCCTCCGGTATCACATATCCACGACGTTTAATAAAGGCATAAGCTTTCGACGCCAATGCGAGATTGATACTTGCTCTCGGCGAACCTCCGTAATTGATCAGATTCGCCAGTTTTTTCAGATTATTTTCTTTAGGGAAACGTGTTGCAAAAACGATATCCAGAATATATTTCTCAATTTTTTCATCCATGTACACGTCCCTGACAGCCTGGCGCGCTTTTACAATTGTAGCTGTATCCAGAACCGGATTTATTTTTGGAAAATCCTGTGCAAGGTTCTGCCGTACAATCATCCGTTCATCTTCTTTGGTTGGATAACCAATTACAACTTTCAGCATGAACCTGTCAAGCTGTGCCTCTGGTAATGGATAGGTTCCCTCCTGCTCTACCGGATTCTGAGTGGCAAGAACCAGGAAAGGTTCTTCTAGTTTGAACGTCTCATCACCGATGGTCACCTGACGTTCCTGCATCGCTTCCAGCAACGCGCTCTGTACTTTTGCAGGCGCCCGGTTGATCTCATCCGCCAGAATAAAATTGGCAAACAGTGGTCCTTTCCGAACAGTAAACTGCTCCTGTTTTTGGTTATATATCATTGTACCCACCAAATCTGCAGGAAGCAAATCAGGGGTAAACTGAAGCCGGCTGAAGCGGGCATGAATGGCCGAAGACAAAGATTTAATGGCCAGCGTTTTGGCCAGTCCGGGTACACCCTCCAGCAAGAGGTGACCATTTGAAAGTAATCCGATCAGCAATCGGTCGAGCATGTATTTCTGTCCGACAATTACTTTTCCAAGCTCCATATTGAGCAATTCAATGAAGGCAGATTCCTGCTGAATTTTCTCGTTTATCTCCCGAATATCAACCATGATAGAATTGAGTTTATTAAGCCCTGCAAGTATATAGCAATAAACGTGAATGCTGACTGAAAGTCACAACGAGTTAATGTTAAACTCTTGTTAATAACTGAGGATTCAACTCCGGCAAGCCCGTTTTTGGCGGTTGACTATTGCATTCTTACCCTTGGGTCAAGGCGGGCATAGAGAATATCCACCAGAATATTGATGACCACGAAGAAAAAAGACACCATCAATACCGATCCCATTACTACAGGAAAATCATAATGTTCAAGGGCATCTACGGTCACTTTCCCAACTCCTTTCCAGCCAAAAATATATTCTATAAATACTGCACCCGCCAACAGTGAACCGAGCCAGCCGGATAAGGCAGTCAACACCGGGTTTAATGCATTCCTAAGGGCATGTTTGAAAATAACTATTCCGGGTTGCACTCCTTTTGCCCGGGCAGTCCGGATATAATCCATGCTCATCACCTCGAGCATTGAACTTCTTGTCAATTGTACGATGACACTTAAGGGACGTATCCCCAGTGTGACCGCAGGTAAAATCAGATTTTTCCATTGTATAGTCAAGCCTCTGAATGGATCAACAACCCATAAACTTCCGGTCATCTCGAGTCCGGTTATATCTGCCCATAAAAACCCGAACAACCAGGCCATCAGAATTCCCGCAAAAAAGGATGGCACCGACATCCCAAGCACACTGATGAGAAGGGTCAGGTGATCCTGAAGTTTCTGATAATGCAGAGAAGACCAAATGCCCAGACTTATGCCAAGAATCGCAGCAAAGATGAGGGCGGCTACAGATAACACGACAGTACCCGGCAAGGCATCCATTAACACTTCTGTCACCCGTTCCTGCGATTGATAAGACCTGCGGAGATAGGGTTTCTTTAATGCCAATCCCAGTGATGAACCCAGCGGTACTACAAGCATATTTCCATATTTGGCTTCATCAGCAAAATACCGTGACGCTGAATCTGAACGATCCACGACCGACAATGGAGACACGTCATTGAGGTAGAGAAAAAACTGTTGTGCAAGCGGCAAATCCCTTCCCAGGTCGCGGTTAATCGCTTCCACAGAAGCCAGGTCGGCTCTTTGCCCTAACATCATTCGGGCGGGATCGCCGGGTAAAACATTGAAAAGGAAGAAAACGATGGAGATTACTCCAAGTATAACGAGGAGTCCGGACGATAGTTTTCGGATAAAGAGCTTCAACAAGCTGCTTATTGTTTTTTCAATTCAGTCATCAGCTCTTCTGCCTTGAACTTCTTATCCTCAATCCCAACCCAATACTTTATGATGTTTCCGTTCCAGAGGTAGAAAACACCCGGCGTGGTTCCATCCGCTCCGATCATGGTCCAGAATTTTGGAATATCGAGTACCGTATAAGGATACTGACGACCTGCAATTTTAAAAAACTCTGGAATGAGATGTGTTTCCTCATCCATAAAATAGATGGTCACCGGTGGGAATCCTGGATTTTTCCTGCCTAACTCATTTAACTCTTTGGCAGTATGCTGGCAATGGTCGCAACCTGCTGCAAAAAAGCAAATCAGACGTCGGCCTTCATTCAGATCCACCTTCTTACCACTGAAAACGCTCACTTCCGTAAAACGGGATTTCACTTTGGCCGGGCCTATTGGCTCTGATTTCACCGGCGCAACTTTTTTTACTGTATCCGTCAGTATTTTTCTGGATGAATCCACCACTACCGGTAAATCTGACGTACTGATTCCGGTATCGGCAACAGCAGCTTCAACTGAATCCTGTGCCCAGGGATCCGCCGCAGCGCTATCCGCTTCAATTGTTGCGTTATTGATAACTGACGTATCCTCCGGACAAGGGCAAAACGGGAAGGCTACATACATAAACAAACTTGAAGCAAGCCAGATGATGAGTAAAAATGAAAATTTATTGGTGCCCGCGGGTTTGTCAGCAGACTTTCTGTAAAGCACTACCAGGAGTAAAATTGTAACAACGTTCTTAATGAAAGCTTCTAACGGAGTCATTGGAATCAATTGACCAAAACAACCACAATTTCCATTCATGGCTCCATGCTTCACCATTTCCATTGTAAGATGAATACAGAAAACAACCAAGAGTGAAATAGTGGCCGGAATAACGATTTTACGCAGATAATTCGCCTGCATAATAGCAATCCCGATGGCGAGTTCGAGGCCAATCAATGCCCTGGTAAAATAAGGTGCAGTACACCATGACGTGAGACCCAGATCCACCAATTGTTTATCAAAGGCCCATATCGGAAACATTTTTGCCACGGCCGATACAATAAACAAGGCAAAAACGATAAATCGCAAACTCCAGGTAAGTGGTGTATGTTTCATATACTCTAATGGATTTAGTTCAATACATTGCCTTTTGCCTCTGAGAGTTTAATCAGTGCAAAAACAGCATAGTTTATAATGTCGGCATAATTTGCATCCACACCTTCACTAACGATCGTAGTTCCGGCATTATCTTCAATTTGTTTGATACGCAACAACTTCATCAGAATCAGGTCTGTCATCGAACTCACACGCATATCCCTCCAGGCTTCACCATAATCATGATTTTTATCCATCATCAATGATTTAACTTTCTGCACATTCTCTTCATAATATTTCAAACCATCATCCGGACTTAATTCCATTGGTGCATCAGAGTGCAAACCAATCTGTATAAGCGCCATTACGGCGTAATTGACGATCCCAACAAACTCACTTTCGACGCCTTCCATCACCTTTTGGGCGCCTTTTTCTTCAATACTTCTGATTCGCTGCGCCTTGATGAATATCTGATCCGTTAGTGAAGAAGGACGCAGAATCCTCCAGGCACTGCCATAATCCCTCATTTTCTTAAGGTAGATATCTTTGCAGAGCGCTATTGCCTGATCGTATTGTTTTGAAGTCAGAGATGACATGTGCAATTATCGAGGTTTAATCATGAATAAAAAGTGAGTCATATGAAGCATTCAGTATCTCTTCATTCGCCGCGACCCTTTGTACTGCAATCCCGCGGCAGGGTTCTCGACATTTCTGAAGGTTCCGTGATGGGGATACTTAACATCACACCTGATTCATTTTATGACGGCGGCAAATTTACCGAAGAAAGCGTCATTATTGAAAGAGCGGAAAAGATGATCCAGGAAGGGGCGCAAATTATTGACATTGGCGGAGTCTCAACAAGGCCTGGTGCCGGAGATGTTTCTCTTGCAACCGAACGAGAAAGAGTTTTACCGTTTGTCCGGTTGTTAAGAAAAAGATTCCCTGAAGTTTTTCTTTCAGTTGACACTTTCAGAAGCCAGATTGCCCGGGAAAGCCTGGACGAAGGAATTGATATCATCAATGATATTTCAGCTGGCAATATTGATCCTGAGATCATTAAAGTAGCCGGAGAAGCAAGGGTCATCTACATTCTCATGCATATGCAAGGGGTTCCTGCCACCATGCAAACTGCACCGCAATATGATGATCTGCTTGCTGAAACCGGTCGTTTTTTCGCACAAAAAATTGCCAGCCTAAGAGCAGCCGGCTGTAACGAGATTATCCTTGACCCCGGATTCGGATTCGGAAAAACGACGGAACACAACTACCGATTGTTAAAAAATACCGGATTTTTTAAATCTTTTGGGCTGCCATTGATTTACGGGTTTTCCAGAAAGTCAATGATCAATAAGCTACTGAATATCAATCCACTACAATCACTTAATGGAACAACTGCGGTAAACACCATTGCGTTACTGGAAGGAGTACATATTCTCCGTGTTCATGATGTGAAGGAAGCTGTAGAGGCACTGAAGATCACAAAATATTACCGTGCACTCAACCCGTGAAAACCATCTTCTCTAAAACAGGGTATCAAAAAGGGATGCAATGCCTGAAGGCGCTGTACCTGTATAAATACCATGGCAAACTTCGAGATCCGATTACTGAAGCCCGTTTAAGCCGGTTTGAAGAAGGGCATGCCATCGGGATAAAGGCACAACAATTATTTCCAGGTGGAATTCTGCTGCGCAATAATGGGCCTTCACGTCCGGCGGCAGATCAGCGGGAGACACAGCGAATGATCGAAACCGGACAAGGCATCTTATATGAATCCGCATTCATATTCAATGGCGTATTGGTGTACAACGACATCCTGGTAAAGCACACGTACGGATGGCATCTGTACGAAGTAAAAAGTAATCAGCTGGTCAAGGATCATTACATCGAAGATCTTGCCCTGCAAACCTATGTAGTCAGTAGTGCCGGTCTGCCCCTGCACAGATCTTCGCTGATCCATCTGCGGATTCCTCTGGATGAAATCAAGGAGGACATGAACGTTACTGATATTTTTACCATTACTGACCTCACCGAAGAATGCAATAACCGTCAGAAAACGATTGAGGAAAACATCCGGAAAATGCAGTTAACTTTGTCGCTGCGACGCGTCCCTGACATCGCTGTAGGCGCGCATTGCGACGAACCTTACGCCTGTGAATTCAAAGGACACTGCACACAACACCCGACTGAAGAACGAAGCGGGCTTTTTTCAAATATATCATAGACCATGAACAACAGCAGCAAATACTACCTTATCAGGCTATACTGCTACTGGATGATTCTATTCTTTATTATCAGGTCTGTATTTTTAGTTTTTCTTCGCCTCAATTTTCCTGAACAACCCCTGCATGGGTGGTGGTTATCCTATTGGTTCGGTCTTAAACTGGATCTGGCTACTGCTGCCTATCTTACTGCCATACCCGGTATGCTTTATCTCGGTAATCAACTCATTAAAAAACGAGGATGGATCACAGCCTTGCACCTGTTCTGCAAGCTTCAGCTTTTTTTATTGCTGCTGATCTGGTCAGGAAATATTGGAATATACAAAGTATGGGGAACGATGCTCAATGCCCGTGCCATTTCCTTTCTTCAGGATCCAGAGGGTATTTTTGCGTCTCTTACCATCGTGCAGCTGATACTAATCGTTTCTATGCTCACTGCCGGCTATCTGCTGCTCCTGAAAAGCTATCAATATTATTGTAAGATCACCACGCCGGTGCATTCTAAAAACGAAGCTTTAATCACCATATGTTGTCTGGCATCGTTACCAGTACTGATGCGCGGCGGATTCGACGAAATTCCGGTAAATGAAAGTTCGGCGTATTACAGCGAAGAAATGCGCCTCAATCATGCCGCTACTAATCCAGCATGGTATCTACTGAATAACCTCAGCAAATCAGGGGTACAAAACAAGAATCCGTACGCATGGTTCCCTGAAGAAGAATGCAGTAAATTATTCAGCAGCTTAAGGGAACAAACGTCAGCCGATATTCCGTTAATCAATCAGCAGCGCCCTAATATAGTTTTAATTGTGCTGGAAAGCTGGAGTGCTGACCTGATACATCCATTAGGGGGATACGATTCCATAACTCCATTTTTCAATCAGTTATGTTCAACCGGATATTTATTTACCAATATATACTCAAGCGGGCGCCGAACAGACCAGATGTTTCCATCTGTTCTCAGTGGTTTTCCGTCTCAACCCAACCATAGCTTATCAAGGTTTACAGATAAAATACGACAATTGCCCATGCTGAGCAAGACTTTACAGGAGCAAGGATATACCACTTCATTTGTTTACGGGGGCGAGCTAGGATTTGCCAATATGAAAACATTTCTTCTCGCTGCCGGCATGCAGGAAATAACAGGAAAGGATGAATTCGCTTCGGATGAAATGAACAGCAAATGGGGAGCCCATGATGAATACATTTTCAAGATGGCGCTAAAAAAATGTGAGGTGAAGAAAGCACCCTTTTTTCAAATGATTCTGTCACTCAGTACGCATGAGCCTTTCGAAGTACCCGGCATTGAAAACGGGAACCGCACTGAAAACGAAAAGTTCCTCAGCGCAGCCAGTTATACTGACCGATGCCTGAAAAACTATTTTGCAGAAGCAAAAAAAACATCCTGGTATAAAAACACTCTTTTCATCTTAGTAGCAGATCATGGTCATGCTGTACCGAAAAACCGCAATTACTATGATCCGCTTTGTTATCATATACCACTGTTGATTACGGGTCAGCCTGTGAATCCGGAATATGCTGGCAAAACAAATCCCGTTATCGGAGGCCAGCATGAAATAGCCAACACACTTCTTTCCCAAATGGGGATAAACGATTCGCTCTATATCTTCGGCAGAAGTCTGACCAAGACAGCACCCCATCGTTTAGCCTATCTGAACTATGATGACGGGTTAGGAATTGTAACTGAAAACCAGCAATATGTAATGCTTTTCAGCAATAACAAAGTATTAAACGAGTTTACCCGTTTAAACAATGCCGACACACTTGACCTGAAGCGGGGAAAAGCGTATTTGCAAAGCCTGTATACAAGATTTCTGGACTTGTAAAACCTGCTGATCAGCTATTCCAACAAGAACTATCTTTGGACTATGAATAAAGACGCCAATTATAAAGAACTGTTAAAGCATATTCGTTGTTTCGTTTTTGATATTGACGGGGTGATGACCGATGGCAGTTTGCTGATACAGGAAGATGGCACGATGCTCCGTACGATGAACATAAAAGACGGATATGCATTGCAGCTAGCGGCAAAGAAGGGATATTTTATATTCGTGATCAGCGGATCCACTCCAGAAGGAGTTAAAGTCAGGCTATCACGTCTTGGAATAGATGAAGTGCACATTGGCATTGACAACAAGTTGGCGAAGCTTGAAAATCTGATCATGAAATACAAGATTGGGTTTGACCAGATGGTATACATGGGCGATGACATGCCGGATCTGGAAGTCATGCAAAAATGTTTGTTGCGTACATGTCCGGCTGATGCCATACATCAGGTAAAAGAAATCTGCCAGTATGTATCCCAAAAACCGGGAGGACAAGGCTGTGTACGCGACCTCATCGAACAGGTTTTAACCATAAACGGAGACTGGAAATAATGAAAAATTTTTTCCGACTTATACGCTGGCCTAATCTGCTCATGATGCTGCTTTTGCAATATCTGCTCAGGTACTGTATGGCTGCACCAATTCTCGAAATGCAGAACCTCGGACTCTTGTTAACGGATCTGGAGTTTTTTATACTCAGCTTTTCAAGTATACTGATTGCAGCCGGCGGCTATATTATCAATGATATTGAAGACATCCATATTGACCGGATCAACAAACCAGACCGGCAAATCATAACGCAAAGCATATCCGAAACTTCAGCGTTCAACATCTATCTGATGCTGACCACAGCAGGTGTGCTTGGAGCATTTTACTTATCAGCAATAAAAGGATATCAATATGTTGGGATGGTGTATGCGTTAGGCTCAGGACTGCTCTACTTCTACTCTACCTCTTACAAATGCATTCCGTTTTTGGGAAACTTCATCATTTCATTTCTGGCTGCCGGATTTGTATACCTTGTGGTCATGAACGAACCTTTCGCCCGGAAAGATGAAGCAGTAATGCTCATGACCGGCGCGTTCATGTTTTTTTCATTCACCACAACTCTGCTCAGAGAATTCATCAAAGACATTGAAGATGTGGAAGGTGATTTGTCATGTGACTGTCAAACTATGGCCAATGTACTCGGAGTCAAAACTGCGAAATGGATAGCCTGGGTGTTATCACTTATTCTCCTTGGAACAATCATTCTCTCACAGGTAATTACACAACAATGGGAGAGTTTATTTCCATTTCTCTATATTGTATTTTTCGTAGATTTTCCATTGCTATATTTATCAGTCATTTTATTCAAGGCCACCCAAAAGGAAGATTTCAGACGGGCAGGGAATTGGTTAAAATTAGCTATGTTTACAGCCACAATTTCACTTGTAGTATTCTACTACAGTTTTAAATAACAAAACTCAAAATGAACCCATTAACAAAAAAATTCGAGGGCACACGCATCATCCTGGGAAGTAATTCTCCCAGAAGGCAGGAGCTTTTCGGGAAGCTGGGGTTAACTTTCGAGGTATTGGTAAGGGATATCGAGGAGTCCTATCCCGCTCAATTCCGAAGAGAGGACATTGCCATGTTTCTCGCCCGCAAGAAAGCTCTGGCTTACAAAGCCGATGTAGCTGATGGCGGAATCGTAGTCACTGCCGACACCATTGTTGCGCTGGATGAATTGATTATCGGCAAGCCCACCGATAAAAACGACGCGGCCCGAATTCTTAGACTGATGTCGGGAAGGAAGCACTCGGTCATTACCGGTGTGTGTATTATGTCTGCAAAGAAATCTGAGTCCTTCTTTGTAAAGACGGAAGTATCTGTAAAGATGTTACGTGACAACGAAATCGAGCATTACTTAGAAACTGAAAATCCTGTAGATAAGGCTGGAGCTTATGGAATACAGGACTGGATCGGGATGGTAGGTATCGAATACATCCTTGGATCTTATTACAATGTGGTAGGCTTACCTACTAAAGAACTTTACGAAAACCTGCTGCGTTTTTAACAGGCAATGCGTAAAGCATATCTCCAGATGCATGTAGCCATCTTGCTTTGGGGATTTACAGCCATCTTCGGAAAACTGATTCATCTCGACGAAGGACTTCTTGTCTGGTATCGGATGTTTATTAGCGCCCTTGCCATGGGGATATTTCTTGCATTCCAAAAGAAATTGCGGGGAATATCCCTCAGGCAGGCGTTGCCTGTTACGATCATCGGAGCCGTCATCACGCTGCACTGGATCACCTTTTATGGGGCCATAAAGGCCTCCAATGTCTCCATTGCCATCTCCTGTTTTTCAAGTGTTGCCTTATTCACTGCAATTCTGGACCCATTGCTGAAAGGACGCCGGCCAAAGGTGCAGGAGCTGGGTTTAGGGCTTGCCGTTATAACCGGTATTTACATCATCTTTTCGGGTCAGGAACTATATCTGAAAGGGATATTGCTTTCAGTAACAAGTGCCTTTCTGGCCTCCTTATTTACCATCCTGAATAAACGGATAAGCAATACCCTGGAGCCCGGCATTATTACCTTCTTTGAAATTGGAACCGGCTTCATGTTACTCACACTCTTATTACCGGTATGGTTCACTGTAAACAACAGCAGTTTTCAATGGCCCGGTTATGACGACCTGATCTATCTTGGACTCTTGAGTATTGTCTGCACCACAGTGGCGTTTACGCTTTCTCTGCATGCCTTGCAAAAAATAGATGCCTTCACCATGAACTTGAGTGTCAACCTTGAACCACTCTACAGCATTGTACTTGCTTTTATTCTCTTTAACGAATATGAAATGTTAAACAGGCGTTTCTATATCGGCAGTCTGATCATACTCTTTGCAGTTATTCTACACGGCTGGATGATGCTCAGAACGGCACATCAAAAAAAAGAAGGTCTTAATTGACCTTCCTGCCCTTTGCAACTTTTTCTGTCACTCTGAGTTTTTTTATGCTCTTCATTTTAAACATCAATGCTGCATTCTCACTTCCTTTTGCAGCATACCAGTATGCATCGCCATAACGAATTTTTCCGCGGCCGTTTTCCCAGGTAATTGCCTGCAAGGTATAAACGCCGTTTCTGTTCCGGCCACTACTAAAAGTCAGGAAATTACCAGATTCTTCATCAAAACCAACGTCGATTGAACGCGAATCACTCACTCCCTCTACTCCGCCACGGGTATTCGCTTTGATCACTAACTGATCAATTGATTTTCCACTCTCCACGATCAGCTTACCATCCTCAGTGGTTTTCTGATTCTCATTTTCTTCCCCTTTCCTGAGCACCACTTCATTGGAAACATAAAACTGAATGCCTTTCATCTCTTCGGCTGTTAATTGATATTGATCACGGATAGCCTGAGTAAAATAAATTTTTTCGGAGCAGGAACTGAAAAGCGCCAGCATCAGTCCAAGCAGGGGAATCAACTTCTTCATTGTATGATTTTTTTCCGGGCCGATTCAAAGATTGTTCCAAAATGAAGAAATGCCTCAACAAAACATGAATTTAATATGAAACAAGAAGGCGGTTGTATCAGAACCGATACAACCGCCTTATGCTTTGTCAAGGTTGATTAATCAACAATAACCAAACGATCTACACCGATCTGGCGACCATTCTGAATTACATTCAGGAGATAAATACCTTTTGCCAACTCATCAACATTCATTCTAACCACCTGCACACCGGAAGTAGTCAACTCCTGCTGAACAGATTTAACCAGTTTACCATCCTGTGAAACAACATTGATATAAACTGATTCATCGTTTGCAGAAACAAACTGTACATCTACAGTTGAATTCGCAGGATTCGGGCTTAATACAAGGTGATTTTCTGACGCTACCTGCTGAATACCTGTAGTGAAGTTACCTACACGCAGTGCAATGGTAACATCACTTTGGAAGATATACGGCGCATAATTTTCTGTCACGCGGAAACTTACCAGGTAAGGAGCTTCACGCTGCTGAGATGCATCCGGAGTCCAGTTGAACGTAAAGGAAGCCGAACCGGTACCGTTTGTGATAGAACTTACAGCAGGGTTATTCGCCAGCATGAAAGGTTCGCCGGAAGCAGTTACCGTGATTGACTGAGCATCCTGATCGAAAATCGTCACATTCATATTCAGGTTTGAACCAGGAGCTACCTGATACATTTTATTGCCTGATGGATTGATATTTGAATTCAGAATAATATTTACAGGATTATTTGAGCAAGGCACAACGATGATCTGCATATCGCGGGAAATCTCGCCAATCTGTACACCATTTCTGTATTCGATGACCCTTACAGACACCTGGAAGTTACCTGCCAGATTCGGAAGGAAGGTGATCTCGCCGGTAATAGGATCCATATTAAACGGAACCAATGAATCAGAAGAAGGCAATACATAACCAAGCACTGGTGTTCCGCTCATGCTGAGGGGAACACTGAGAGACCATGCTATCGAGTCACCGTTTGCATCAAAAGGAAGCGGGTTATAATAGAAAGGAACACCTTCCTGCGCAAGAACGATCGGAGGATTCAGGAAAACAGGAGTGGCATTCACTGAATCGACAACAACCTTTGTATAGAAGTGATGTGATTCACCGGAAGGCTGCGTCATATTCAGGATCGCTGCATTCCGGCAACACTCTTCATAGGAGATATACCAATCACCGGCATTGGGAAACACTACTGTATCTGAATACGTGTACTGCTCAACTCCCGGAACAAGTACAACAACATTTGCAGTATCATATTCGAAATTCTGAGAGAACGATGTTCCGGACGCCGAATCAACAAACTGAATGCTGGCGATCGGGGCAATCGGAATACCAACCATATCACGGTAGGCCGTGTACGTCAGAATGTAGGACATCCCGCCGATTGGAGCGAGCGTCATTTGACCGCCCATCATGTGAGAAGCGCGGGTTGAAGTTACAGACATACAAAGTCCTGCAACTGTCAATAATGCAAGTAGGATTTTTTTCATGGTCAACGTGTTTAAATAATTAGGGTAATCAAATGTATACAGCTTGATCATACCTAGCTACGACCACATTAAAAAAGTACTAGTTTTTCAAAGATTTTGACAAGATCCACAGACTTTTGTAAATCAAGGATTTAGAAAGCCACTGTTCATTCGAAATATCCATAAATTTACCTGACCCTAATTCTTCATTACCTTACCATGCGCTTGACCATCCGACTTCACTTAATTATCTTCTTTGGCCTGCTATACAGCATCGCCTCAGCACAGATTACTTCATTCCCTTATCTGGAAGATTTTAGTACGCTACCCGGAAACTGGGTGATTGGAACCTCTGGCGGAACTTCGTGGGAAATAGGAGTTCCAACAGCTCCAGGAACGAACGGAGCTTACAGTGCGCCCAACTGCGCCGGTACTGATCTTGATTCCGGCTATCGGGCAGGCACCAACACTTATCTGGAATCGCCACGGTTCAATATTTCAGCACTTTCAAATCCCCTGTTCACCTTTTATCAGTTCCGGTATATGTCGACAGGATTAGACGGAATGCATGTTGAATTTTCGACGGACGACATCACCTGGTTTATGCTGGGCACAATCGGAAGTCCCGGTTCCTTCAACTGGTACAACAGCTCCTCTGTTTTTGCAACCGGACAACCCGGCTTCACCGGTAACAGCGGAGGTTGGGTACAATCGGGATATTATCTGGGTGGAGTCACGTCCGGATTGATACGTTTCCGTTTTGTATTTCGCAGCAATATCAGTTTCGGAAGTGCGCAGGCCGGTGTGTTCATAGACAACATAAAGATTGAAGACTCCACAACACCCGTAGCAGATATCTGGGCATCCACCAATCCCGGATTCAGCGCTCCATTTACGAGTGGGGTTAAAACTGCACTCTTTCTTCGTATCAGCAATTTCTCATCGGTCACCACAGTTGACTCGGCACACCTCGGAAATTTACTGAACAATTCCATTCAACTGTATGACTACAGAGCCATCAATCTTGCTCCCGGCACAACGGATACTATTTTTATTGACAGCGTATTACTTCCTCCCGGTTATTTCAGTCTGAAGACATTTATTGAATTTACCGGAGATCCCAACCACAACAACGACACTGTTCTCAACGGAGGATTAGCAACCGCGTTTTCAACGGTTCCTTACAGCGATAATTTTGATCAGGGCAATACCGGTTGGTACGAACAATCATTTGGTCTCACCCATTGGGAATTAGGTTATCCGAATTTCGGTGCAACGACCGGTGCCTATTCCGGAAACAATGCCTGGGACATCAATCTCAACTCAGGATACAGCGGAAATGCCGATGCCACGCTCTACTCTCCCACCTTTGATCTAACAACTCTAAATGCTGCCGAATTGAAGTTCTGGCAAAACCGCAACGCTGAAGCCGGTTGGGATGGAATGCGGATTGACTATTCCGTTGACGGAGGACTCAACTGGCTGATATTGGGTTATCAGGGAGATCCAATGGGAACCAACTGGTATACGAGCAATGCGATCAACTCCACCAACTATCCCGCCTGGGAAGGAAATTCATTCGGATGGACACAAAGCAGATATAAGCTAAACGCCTTTTCAAATGCGACACAATTCTGTTTACGATTTGTATTCAACAGTGATGGTGCTATCAACAAAGACGGGATAAGTATCGACAACTTTGTAATAGACGCCATCCCCGACTATGATGCGGCATATATTTCACTAAACAACAACTACCTCAATACAGCAGCCGGACAAAACACAGGCAATATCCAGATCAAGCTTACCAATGTTGGCGCTTTACCCATCTCAAATTTCACTGCCGGATATTCTATCAATGGAATCACTCAGCAATCGCAGGCATTCAACCAGATTTTAAATCCAAATGATACCGTCATCGTTACCTTACCCGGATTTGTTGCACCGAGTGGAATATTTCCCATTTGCGGATTCATCACATTGGCGAATGATGCCGACACCAGCAACAACAGCGGATGCTTTCAGGCAACCGGCGTCAGTCTACTATCTATCCCCTACTCCGACGACTTCGAAACAGGATCACCCGGCTGGACAACCAATAATGTTAATCCAACAAGCCAATGGCAACTCGGACTTCCCAATTACGGATATACCAATTCGGCTCATTCAGGAGTAAACTGCTGGGATATAAATCTCAATACCGCTTACTTCGATAACGCTATTTGCTACCTTACTTCTCCTCCGTTTGATCTGACAACTGCCGGGCCGAGCAGACTCAGTTTCTGGATCAACTCAAACAGTGAAGCCGGCTGGGATGGTACACGGACAGAAATCTCAACTGACGGAGGTGCCAACTGGTCGTTGCTCGGATATGTTGGAGATCCAAACAGTACAAACTGGTACAACGACGTTCAATTAAACTCCTCCAGCATGCCGGGATGGTGCGACAACAGCAATGGCTGGAAGAAAAGTACGTACCGGCTTGACAGCTATGCCAGCGCTACAAACTTCAAAATCCGGTTTGTATTCACCAGTGACCAATCCATTCAAACCGACGGATTCAGCATTGATGATTTTGCCATTGAAGAAATTCCTGATTTCGATGCAGAAATCACAGCCATCCGCCCCATCTCCATGTATCCTCCGGTGGGAGTCAATTGCGGAAACATAGCGCTAAGCATTACCAATGTTGGAAGTCAGCCGTTCTCCAATGTCAGTTATGGATACAGTGTAAATGGCGTACCGGTACAAGCCGGCACCTATAGCAGTACCATCCAGCCGATGGACACGGTGATTGTTGTTTTACCCGGATTTGTACCTGCTGCAGGAATTGCATCACTTTGCGGATACGTGCATCTCAACAACGACACCAATACAGTAAATGACACCATCTGTACTTCTATAGAAGGGAAGCCCGTTTATTCGCCCTATTTTCAGGACGACTTTGACGGGAACAACCTTGGCTGGAGCACATCCACGCCCGGCAATCCGCTCACGACCTGGCAATGGGGAACACCGAATTACGGACAAACGAATTCAGCCTATAGTTTTCCAGGATGTTGGGATATCAACCTGAGTACAGCCTATACTGAAAGTGCAAACACGACACTGATCAGTCCATGGTTTGATTTATCCACCAGCGTTGATCCCATTCTAACGTTCATGCAGAACCGAAACACCGAACTTTACAATGGTGGCTTCTACGTTCAATGGACCACCAATGGAAGTTCAGCATGGAACACTCTTGGCACTTTCAATGATCCAACCGGAATCAACTGGTACACACAGGCACTCACAGCCACCTTCCCGAATGGCTTCTGGGACGGATCCAGCAACGGATGGATCAAGAGTGAATATCCGCTTTCAGGGGTCGTACCGGTAAATTCCCTGATTCAGTTCCGTTTTGTATTCCTCAGTGCAAATTTCAATCTGGTATCTGATGGTGTATCCATTGATGATTTCAAAATTGAAGTTGCTTTGGCTAACGATGCAGAGCTGAAATCGATTGTCAGTCCCGGTCCTGTAGCTATAGAAAACAGCGCGACGCCGGTACAGGTACTTCTCAGAAATAACGGATCGATACAACTTACCAGTCTGGATCTGAAATATGTTTTAAATGGAGGGGCACCAGTATCTTCCACCTGGAACGGCTTTCTGTTACACGATTCAACCACTATCGTCACGCTTCCTTCAATTCTTCCCACAGCAGGCCTTAATACATTACGCGTATATGTCAACTGGGGAGGAGATCTGAACCAGATGAATGATACACTTGACTACACCTTTAATGCAATTGCAACAAGCGGTATACCCTATTTCAATGACTTTGAAGCCGGGCCCGGATTCTGGACTTCCAACAGCACCAGCACGACAAAATGGGAATTTGGCACTCCTGCCTTTGGCACCACCAATACTGCATATTCAGGCGATTCATGCTGGGATATAAATCTCAACACTCCGTACGGTAATCTGGCAAACGCGACGCTAACCTCCCCCATCTTCGACCTTGGCATATACAACATCGTCACCATATCCTTCTGGCAGAATTACACGACGGAACAAAATGCTGATGGCATGCTGGTTGAATACAGCACTAACGGTACGGTATGGCAAGCTCTGGGAACACAGGGTGACCCGAACGGAACAAACTGGTACAATTCAACAATTTACCAGTCGAATCAAGCCTGGAGTGGAAACTCCGGAGGGTGGATCAACAGCAGTTACGTGTATTATAAACCCTGGGGAAGCAACTACTTCCAAATGCGCTTTAAGTTTTTAAGTGATTTCAATCTGGTAAACTTTGGTGTTTCAATAGATGACGTCTCCATATCAGGTGTTGTTGGCACGGAAGAAATCAGCGGGGATCAATCGCTCCATGTTTATCCGAATCCGGCAAATGAGTTATTGCACATTCAATCGAGCGACCTGTCAACATCTTCCATACGGATTTATTTGCCTGATGGAAGAACTGTGATAGAACAACCGGTTCAGGACGGCCATCGGTTTACCATTGATATCTCGCAGTTAGCTGACGGGTATTACCTGATGGAAGCAACAGACCGGAATGGCATTCAAAAAACTGTGAAATTTGCAGTTAAACATTAGCACTTGACCAGGCCTGCACACTCTTCTCTCAAGGAAAGAAAACTCCATCACGCTCTCGGCCCCGGATTAATCACCGGCGCAAGTGATGATGATCCATCCGGAATCGCCACCTATTCAAGTGCTGGAGCTGCTTTCGGGTTTTCATTTTTATGGACATCGATTGTTACCTTCCCCCTGATGGCCACACTTCAGGAAATGTGTGCACGAATTGGTCTGATCACCGGTCATGGACTTGCGGGTATCGTCAAGCGGAATTATCCGCCATGGATTCTCTACACGTTATTACTGGTTTGTTTCCCGGCTATTATTCTGAACATTGGCGCCGATCTGGCAGGAATGGGAGCGGTTGCGCATATGATCTATCCTGAGATCAGTGATCATGAATTCTCATTTGCTTTTATGTTTATTATCCTGGTCAGCATTGTCTATTTTGATTATCACCGTATTGCCCGTATATTAAAATGGCTTTGCATTACTTTACTTTGCTATTGTATTGTTCCTTTCATCATTCATGTTGACTGGCAGGAAGTACTGTTGCGCACTTTTGTTCCCGACATTCAGTTCAACTATGATTATCTCATTATGCTGACAGCTATTCTGGGGACGACCATTTCCCCCTATCTGTTTTTCTGGCAAACCACTTCTGAAGCAGAAGAAAAGGCTGAAAAGAAAATCATGGTTGACAAGCAACAAATCGAAGAAATGCGGTTTGATGTACGAACAGGAATCGGGTTTTCAAATCTTGTATTCTATTTCATAATCCTCACTGCCGGAAGTGTTCTGTTCCCAAACGGCATCCGTGAAATTGCAACTGTAGAAGATGCGGCTTCAGCACTGGCACCTATTGCCGGAAAAAACGCATACCTGTTGTTTTCGATCGGTGTAATCGGCACTGGTTTTCTGGCGATACCGGTGCTTGCCGGATCCATTTCCTATGCATTGTCTGAGACTTTCGGCTGGAAAGAAGGACTTTCAAAAAAATTCTATGAAGCAAAAAACTTTTACCTCGTCATCTTTTTTTCACTGGTCATTGCTTTGTCAATTCAATTCATGGGTATAAGTCCGGTAAAAGCACTTTTCTATACTGCCGTTGCGTATGGGGTTACTTGTCCGGTAACCATAGCATTGATTTTACACATTTGCAACAACAAGAAGATAATGGGTGCTGCCACCAATGGAAAGAAGAGTAATATCATCGGCATTGCAACGCTTGTTTTAATGACGGTGGCCATTGTTGTTCTGGCCATTGATTTTCTATAAAGAAACCGTTGATGGTATTTTGGTCCGAACAGGATCCTTCCACTGTCAAAAGAAATCCGGATAAAAACAGAACTTAAAGCTGCATTTTTCCGGATACAGGGAACTCCAATTACCCGGTCGGACCGCGTGCTTGTTAAATAATGTTAAAATCATGCGCCAGGAATAATTTATAAGATAAATTATCGTTTTGATAGTTCACCTGTGCTTATGAAATCAAATCCTGCAAAAACGATCGCATTACTGCTCTTCTGCCTGTTATCCATTACATTGCTGATGATCCGGGTTATTTATACGGGACAATACACCTTCGTATTCCTGACCTGGAATCTTTTTCTGGCATACATTCCAATGGGACTCAGCACACTGGTTTATATAAAGCGCAATGAAATAACTAAAACTCAATTCTGGCTGGCATCTATTCCCTGGATTCTTTTCTTTCCCAATGCCCCCTACATTCTTACAGATCTGTTTCATCTCATTCCCCGACCAGGCATCAGTGAATGGTTTGATTTACTTCTGATACTCAGTTTTGCGATAACCGGTCTGCTGTTCGGACTGCTCTCCCTTCGGAACATGCATAAAACGGTGGTTAAATTCCACTCTGCTCTAAGCGGCTATTTGTTTGCCATCACTTCCATCTTTATGGGCAGTTTCGGAGTTTATCTGGGTCGCTTCGAAAGATACAACAGCTGGGATATTCTAAGGACTCCGGACGAACTCTTTGTAGATATTGCGCAGCGATTGATACACCCCATGCATCATCCGGCAACCTGGGGAATCACCCTTGGGATGGGAGCTGTTATTACTTTATTGTATGTGATGATGGGAGAAGTGGAGACCGGAGATAAAAAACGGTAAAAAAATGTGCCCAGGGAGAGACTCGAACTCTCAAGGTAGTTACACCAACGGCTTCTGAGACCGCAACGTTTACCAATTTCGCCACCTGGGCATTTCCGGAATTTCGGAAACTTAATTTTTCAGAGAACTAATGTGCCCAGGACGAGATTCGAACTCGTACGCCTGTTGGCGCCACCCCCTCAAGATGGTGCGTCTACCAATTTCGCCACCTGGGCAGGGGATTCAATCCAAAAAGGGAATTTCTTTTTGGGGATGCAAATATAGTTCATCCGATTGAAAAACCGGAATCCGGGCAAAAAACTTAATGCGGGAAGTATTTTTCCTATTCCACCACCATTTTTGTTGTAAACTGCTCGTTTCCAACTATAAACGACACAGTATACAATCCTGATGTTAAACCGGAAGCAGCTGATTTTATTAATACATTTTGAATTCCAGCATTTAAATACAGCTTTTGACGGTTTACCACCTTTCCTTCCACACTCTGAATGCGGATTTCAAGGTCAGCAGATTGAGCAAGATTAATTATTGCTCTTACATCATTCTGTCCGGAAGGATTAGGAGCCAGCACCGGTTCAGCAGCCATTGCGGCAATATTTTCGATTCCCACTGAACGAATGCTATCCTTATAACGGATTGAATTTACCGTTTCGACACCCAAGGTTTCTGTAGTAGTAATCTCCAGAACAGGAATATCCTGAGAGGAGGCGAGCCATTTATATTCATGCGTAACAGGGCGGGGAGCAGAGAAACCCTGTTGCAAGGAATCGAGATACAATGAATCCTCGCCGGTTAATACAGAGTGAATCCGCAGTGCATTAAAGGTACCATAAGGCGTTGTCACACTACCCCAGCCATCTACATTATTTACCCGATGCTGACTGCCAATAGCTGAAGCAGTACCCGGAACAACGAGCGAATAATCACTATCCGAAGAATCCACATTCCCGAAATTAACCGGGAAGTCATAAATCACATCTGCATTATTAAACGAGATGGGAGTTGTAACGCCACTGATGCTGGCCCCATACCCCATTTGCCGGAAGTTATTGGAAGATTTATTGAAGAAATTATAAATATCTGAGACAGGAACCTGGGGAAACCCGGATAAATCAAAACCGCGTTTGGCAAGATTAGACGTAAATCCGAAAACAATAACATATACCAGCGGGGTTGAAGACACGGAGAGGAACGTATCCACATCCTGACCGGTTGCCTGAAGGAATGAAAAATCCCAGTTGTAGTTTGCCCCGGTTAACGTAACATCAACCGGAGATAAAGGGCTTGCATTACTGAACCGTACCGTATCGCCTGAAGAAGGCATATCAGCATTGGTAATGGTGATCTGTGCATGTGCGAATGCACCTACAAATAACAAGGTTAAGAGCGTAAATATTTTCTTCATGAGCAGGTTTCTTGTACTACAAAGGTATAAAAACCTGAGTGAATACAGGAAACCTGTCATGTTAAGAAAGCAAACGTTAAGCCGTTTGCTTCAGCGCATCCAATACCGCACGGATAGCATTAAAATCGGGTAAGTCGCCAGCCGACTCCAGCACCTCCGCATAGCGGATCATACCCTCTGCATCCAGCACAAAAGCTGCACGACGGGCCACACCTTTCAATCCGGGACCAAACTCCTCATACTTCGCACCAAAAGCTTCAATCATGCCTTTATTGTAGTCGGATGCCAGGGTAAAGTTCAATCCCTGATCGGACTTGAATTTTGCCAGGGTAAAGGGGCTATCGGTAGAAACGCCGATGACGCGAACATTGAGTGCATCATAGCGGGCGATATCATCCCGTACGGAGCAGAGTTCAGCCGTACAGACACTGGTAAATGCAAATGGAAAGAACAGAATCAGCGCAGGCTGCCCTTTCAACTGTTCATGGGTTATTTTTTGTTTTTCTGTATCAACAACAGAGAATTCCGGGGTCGGAGATCCAACTTTCAGCATAATTTATTTTAGTTTTTATCAATAACAATTTTTCAACGAGAATGTTTTCGGTGCCGGATAAACGTCCTTTCGTCGTAATACTTCTGGATTCTCCAAGAAAATCTCCCAAATGCATATCCCAGCACTGCACCTGCGGTGACATCACTTAACCAATGCTTCCCTTCGTAAATTCTGGATGCGCCGGTTAATGCCGCAAGCGTATAAACAGCAATTTTAAGTCCTGTATGACCATCCAGCGACGATGAAGTTGCGGATGCCCAGGCGAATGCTTTGAATGTATGGCCGCTTGGGAATGAATAATGATTCGTGAACCCTTTAAACGGTCCTTCAAAAACAAAAGGGTCCGGCTTTATCTGTTCATCGGGACGATGACGTTGGAAGAGCAATTTTGCCCCTCCTGTAACCACCATTGCGAGTGCCAGTGTTTTCATCTGAAACATCGCAGCATATTGCAAATCGCGGTTATGCTTCAGGAGTCCAGCCGAATAACATCCAACAGAGAACAAAGCAGGATACCAGCCACTTCCCCAGGGCTCAATACCATATCTGACCACCTGATGATCAAAGACATTTCTGTTCCCTTCTTTCCGCATTTCCATTTCAAGCGATTCATCTGCTAACATCGAACCGCCAATGAGACAAAGTCCGCCTGCGGCGAACCAAACATCCTTTTTCTGAAGATTGCGGGGAAACAACGCCATCTCCCCGGCATCATACAAAACGGATTTAAAATATCCATTGAATACGGGTGGCAAAGAATCCTTTTGAGATTGTGCAGGGCAATAGCCGGCAGCCGTCAGGAGCCATAAAGAAAGCAGGTATCGTTTCCGCATCCGGTCCGGCATTTACAAGCCCAGTTTTTTCGCTTCGTTCCAATAAACATCCATCTGCTCCAGATTCAGATCATCCAGCTTCTCCCCTTTCTCATTTATGCGATCTTCCATATATCTGAACCGGCGGATGAATTTTTTGTTGGTTTTTTCGAGTGCTTCTTCCGGATTGATTCCGGCAAACCGGGCATAATTGACCATTGCAAATAATAAATCACCAAACTCATTCTCCATCTTTTCCTTATGGCCTGCTTTCTCCTCTGTTTTAAACTCCGCCATCTCCTCCTGCACCTTCTCCCACACCTGTTCAGGCCGTTCCCAATCGAAACCGGAAGCACGTGCTTTTTCCTGTATACGGATCGCCTTTACCAAGGCAGGCAATGATACCGGCACACCCTCCAGCACCGATGTTTTCCCTTCTTTCAGTTTCAGCTTCTCCCAATTGCGGCTTACTTCAGCATCATCTGCCACCTGCACATCTCCATAAATATGAGGATGGCGATGCACCAGCTTATCACAAAGGGAATGAATAACACCGGTAATATCGAATTCATTGGTCTCTGAGGCAATTTTTGCATAAAAAACGATATGCAGCAAGATATCGCCCAATTCTTTTTTGATTTCATCGCGTTTGTCTTCCAGGATCGCATCGGCCAGTTCATACACCTCTTCAATGGTAAGATATCTCAGGCTCTGCATGGTCTGCTTGCGGTCCCAGGGACATTTTTCCCGCAAATCGTCCATGATCCCCAGCAAACGTCTGAAGGCCTCCAATTTTTCTTCTGTTGATGTCATGCTTCAAAAATAGTTAAGATTACAGCATATCATTTTTTTACCTTTGCTTTCCCAAAAATGAACCTGAAACTTCGAATCCTGACGTACCTCGCTGTGCTGATCTTTGGCTCTGCTCAAGGTGGTATATCCGATTCGATCGCCATTCCAGGAAGCTGGTCGGCAGGTTTTCAGTTGAATTCAGGATTCATGATGGCCCACCGGCCATCTGTTGTCTATCTGCAGGAAGGTCACGCATTTGCAGCGGAATTCTTTGTATATCGAACGATTGGTCCTACTCAGGAATGGGGGCATTTATACAACTTTCCCATGGCTGGCCTTGCTTACAGGGTTATTGATTTCGGAAACAAAGACAAGATCGGTCTGGCCCATTGCCTTTATCCTCATTTATTGTTTCCCCTGATGCACCATCACCGGCTTTCCCTGTTGGCCAGACTTGGTGCCGGAATCGGGTATGTTCAAAAGCCCTTTGATGTTACATCCAACTATAAAAATCTGACCATTGGATCACATTTCAATGCAGCTGTATTATTTGGTTTACAGACCCGCTTTTTCACCAGTCGCCGAAGTCAGCTAACGCTCGGCATTGACTTCTTCCATCTCAGCAATGGCGCAACGAGGGTGCCCAACCTGGGGATTAACATGCCATCAGTCAATCTGGGGTTCGTGTATTTCGGAGGCAGCAGCATCCACGGCCATCGTGTCCTTCCAGAAAAGAAACCACGACAGCACGAACCCGGACTCTACTATGCGATCGGGTTCAACGAAAAATACCCTCCCGGAGGACCTACCTACTGCATTCAGGTAGTAAACGGATTTTATCAGACCACGATCGGAAGAAAGGGATTACTCGGCGCAGGATTTGATTATATCTACGACACCTCTATACCACCGGCATTGAGTGAAGAAGGAAAATCGGGCAATTATTTTGCAGATGCCTCACGGGCAGGCCTATATGGATCGGCAGGCCTTCGTCTTTCGAAAACAGACCTCCTATTCCAGACAGGCATTTACCTTCACAATAACGACAAAAGCGACGGCGATCTTTACAGCCGTTTGGGCATACGTTATCATCTTAATCACCATCTCTTTGCCGGAGTTCACCTCAAGGCACATTATGGCAAAGCAGACTATGCTGAGTGGGCAATCGGATACACTTTCTAACATGAAACAACTGGCGTTACTGATCATGGTTCTGTTGTTACTGCAATCCTGCAGTGATGCTGGCGATTGCTTTTATGGTACAGGCTCTCCGTCGACGGAAGAGCGATCGCTGGATACCATCAGAGGCATCTATCTAACCTCCAACATCAACCTCATCATTCATCCCAACCAATCAAATTTCAGGATGCGCGTAACGGGCGGAAGTCATTTACTGAAGAAAGTATCAACCAGCATCAGCAATGGGACTCTTTCCATTAAAAACAACAATCGCTGCAACTGGGTACGCTCCTTCAAAAGTGAACTTACTGTTGAAATATGGATTGACAAACTCAACGCGATTTATCTTGAAAATTCAACAGGAGATGTGAATGTCACCGACACGTTAAAGACTGACAATTTCCGTTTCGACTGCTTTGGCAGCATGGGAAGTTCTCATTTGCTGATCGACTGTCCTATTGCTACGGTTGCATTACACAATGGTCCTGCTGACATTACAGTTGCCGGAAAGACTGGGGTACAATACAACTACAACGCCGGTTTTGGAAAAATAGACTGCCGTGAACTCATCAGTCAGGATATTTACATTACGAACAAAGGCACCAACAACACATGGGTCAACAGCACCTCATTACTGGAGGCCACCATTACTCATAGCGGAAACATCTATTACACGGGTCAGCCATCCATCATTAAACGCAACATCACCGGGAAAGGTCAGCTCATAAAATTCTAAATCAGTGTTTGTACTAAACGACATTACCTTCGAATTCGGATCAAGAGTACTCTTCAGTGAACTACACTGGCACATACGTCCACAGGAAAAAATCGGACTTATTGGCGCCAATGGCACAGGAAAATCCACCTTACTGCGCGTCATCAGCGGAGAATACGCGCCATCAGCCGGCAACATCTCCAGACGAAACGACCTCATCATCGGTTTTCTCAATCAGGATCTCCTGAGTTACTTATCCGACAAATCGATTCTGGATGTTGCCATGGAAGCCTTTGAGCGGGCGAATTACCTGCATCAGGAAATTGAGAAGACACTCCATGAAATGGAGACCGATCACAGCGACGCCATCCTCGACCGGCTGCAAAAACTCCAAAGTGAATACGAAGCACTTGACGGGTACACGCTCCAGTCGAAAGCAGAAACCATACTTGAAGGATTAGGATTTAGTACTGCAGATCTTGCGCGACCACTCAAAGAATTTTCCGGAGGCTGGAGGATGCGTGTCATGCTGGCCAAGACCCTGTTGCAGAAACCCGGCCTCCTGCTGCTTGATGAGCCCACCAACCACCTTGACCTGCCCTCCATTCAATGGCTCGAAAGCTACCTCAGCAACTATGAAGGTGCAGTCTTAATCGTATCACACGACCGGTTTTTCCTTGATAAAATTGTCAACCGCATTGCTGAAATTGAACACCAGCGGCTCACCCTTTACACCGGTAATTATTCTGACTATCTCATCGAAAAAGAAGAGCGTCGCGAGATACAGCAAAACGCCTTTAAAAATCAGGAAAAGTACATTAAGGAACAAGAACGGTTTATAGAACGCTTCAGAGCAAAAGCCTCCAAGGCAAGTGCAGTACAATCCAGGGTTAAAGCACTCGAAAAGCTGGACAGAGTTGATGCGGTAGAAGGGCCACTTGCAGCCATACGGGTAAAGTTTGCAGTTGACAAACAACCAGGCCGGATTATCGCGAAGCTCAATATTAACCGTAAAGCATACGGAGAACTTGAACTGCTTAAAAACACTACAGCTGAAATATCACGGGGCGATAAAATCGCGTTTATCGGAGCCAATGGAAAAGGAAAATCAACATTGCTGCGCATGATCAGCAACGAAGAACCCTTTGACGGAAATGCTGAAGACACGTATAACGTTGTTCCCTCCTTTTACGCGCAACACCAGCTGGAAAGTCTGGACAAAGAAAATGAAGCATTACGCGAATTACAGGTATTCGCACCTGAAGAAACCGACACGTATCTGCGTTCACTGCTTGGTGCCTTTCTGCTTAAAGGGGATGACGTATTCAAAAAAATCAAAGTACTGTCAGGAGGCGAACGTGCCCGGGTAGCATTGGCAAAAACCATCCTTGCCCGCGCCAACTTTCTCCTCCTTGACGAGCCCACCAACCACCTTGACATGCAAAGTGTAAATGTACTGGTGGAAGTGCTCAACAAATACGAAGGCACCTATATTGTGGTAAGTCACGACCGTTATTTTCTCAGTCGCATTGCCAACAAAATCTGGTACATCGAGAATAAAGAGCTCAAAGAATACCCGGGCACTTACGAAGAATTTGAAGTATGGCAACATCAGATCCGTCAACAAAAAGAAAAACCGGTTACTCCAACGCCACCGAAGAAAGAAAAAGCACCCGAACAGGTTAAGGTGGTAAAAAAAGAAGCGCCAAAAGCCAACAAACACCAGCTGGAACAGCAGGTAAAGAAATGGGAAGGAGAGCTGGAAAAAGCAAGAGCGCAATTTGAAAAAATCAGTTCCGAAATGAGTGATCCTGAGGTTTACAAACAAACCGAACGGTTTAAAAAACTGCAGGCCGAATACGATAAGGCGAAACAAGGCGTTGAACACGCCGAAAGAGAATGGGAAGCCTATTACTTAAAACTCATTGAGCTGAATGAATCATGAAAAAATTGCTCCCCCTCCTATTTTTGTTTTCATTTAAAGCTGCCTTTGCACAGGAAGAAGCCGACTATTACAACCCGCGCACACTCAGTTACGAAGATCGCACCTACGTACCCTACATAAAAACCGTAATACTCGAACGGGCTGAAACTGCCATGAGTTTTCCCTATCTGATACTGGGCAGCGAAGACAAGCTACGTTTGAGTTTTGATCTTCTGGAAGAAGACATCCGTGATTACAGTTACAAAATCATACACTGCACACCGAAATGGACACCATCGGTACTCAGTGAAAATGACTACATCGATGGCTTCTACACCGATATGCTATCCGACTACAAGCACTCTCTGAATACGCTCCAGCCCTACTGGCATTACCAGCTGGAATTTCCGAATGCACAGATGAAGCCACTTATTTCGGGGAATTACCTGATGGTGGTATTTGAAAACAGCAATCCCGACTCCATCATCCTATCCCGAAGGTTTTACGTCACCGAACAGCGGATAGAATTCAAAACGAACATCCACCGCAGTACCCTCATAGAAAACAGGAATTCGCATCAGGAAACTGACTTTACGATCTTTCTCAGAGGCTTACCTGTTAGTAATCCCTATTCCGATCTGGAAGTACTCGTGATGCAAAACAAAGACCCGAACTTTGTAATAAAAAACCTCAGACCTGTTATTGCTAACGGAGAATCGGTGGATTACAACTACGATGACATCAATTCCATTGAAGGCGGAACCGAATACAGAAATTTTGACATACGCACCACCCGTTTTCAAACACAATTCATTGAACGATTTTTCACTGACAGTACAAGCGGACTAATGCATGTTCAGCTAAAGCCGGAAATCAGAAGAAACACCATGCGGTACGTCACCGAAAATGATCTGAACGGTGATTATCTGATAAAAATCTACGAAGGGCGGGACGCCCATCTGGAAGGAGATTACGTTTGGGTACACTTCCGGTTAAAATCTGTTGAAGATTTTACCGATCTACCGGTATACCTTGAAGGAAGATTTACCGAATATGGCATCCGTCAGCTTTTTCGCATGGAGTACAACCACGAAACCGGGTGTTTTGAAAAGTCGCTGCTGCTCAAGCAAGGATACTATAATTACCGGTATATCACTGCAGGGAAAGATGGGAACTGCTCACAGTTAGAAACGGAAGGCAGTCACTATGAAACCAACAATGACTATTACTTTTTCGCCTGGTGGAAGGAGCCCGGAAAACGCTATGAACGGTTAATAGGAATTTATCAAACAACAGCCGGAGGATTTTAACCCACACGCTGAATTTCCTTTTCCTGCTGATTTTTTACATTTACCACTATAATCCACGAATTGGTCAAAAAGAATTGGTCAATTTAAACAGGGTTTATATTTTTGGTAAACACTAAAGACACTATATGGCTATTTTCACGGAGATAACGGCAGGGATAAGGGTAAGTGTGGAGACGTTTTATCAACCGACCCACAGTAATCCTGCGCAATCACACTATGTGTTCGCGTACAGAATCACTATCAAAAATGATAGTGAACAGGCTATCCGTCTCAAACGTCGCCATTGGTATATCATTGATTCTGACAACACTAGACGCGAAGTTGAAGGAGAAGGTGTAGTAGGAGAACAACCCTATATCGCTCCGGGTGAGACTTATCGGTATGTATCCGGGTGCAATCTTAATACAGAGATCGGCAAAATGTTTGGCACGTATCTGATGGAGCGTCAATTCGACAAAAAGTTGTTTTTTGTAAAAATCCCTGAGTTTAAGATGGTTGTACCATCTAAACTAAACTAAAACTTTCACGTTTTTTAATAAAAGTTACCGCATCTGACGGAAGAATTCCGCACATACAATACCGGCGGCAACGGCTACATTTAATGATTCCGCACCGGTATAATCAGTTGATTTTGAGGGTATTAATATCGTATTTGTCACAAAAGGCAGCAGCACCGGGTTTACGCCTCTGCTCTCATTGCCCAAAATAATCAATCCGTCCCTTTTCAATGGTTCCGTATAAATATCCTTTCCATTCAGCATTGTAGCATACACCGGCAATTGGTGGCCTTTGGCATTTTTGACCAGGAGATCCGTTAGAGGAAGATAATGCACAGAAACTCTGAAAAGTGAACCCATCGTACTCTGGATCACCTTGGGGTTAAAGCAATCTGCGGTATCCGGTGAGCAAAACACATCTTTCATACCGAACCAATCGGCAATTCGAATGATCGTTCCGAGATTTCCCGGGTCCTGGATCTGATCCAGCAGAAGAAAAAGTCCGGTTTCCGGTAACGTAACCGGCGTTTTTGAGTCGGACGGAATATCCACAACAGCTACCACTTTATTAGGCTGCTGCAATGAAGAAATCTGCTCCAGTTCTTTTTCGCTGATTTCAGTAACCGGACACGGCAACGTGCCTGCAGGTTTCTTCCATGAAGAAAGGGCATAAATAGCCCGAACATTCCATTTCCGGCTCACCAGTACTTCATTCACCATTTTTGGACCTTCCACCAGGAAGACACCCTCCTCCTCTCTGAATTTCTTCAGATGTAATGAACGAAGCTGTTTGATAACTGGTTTGGACAACATGCTGATAAAATGATTCTGTTTGTACTTTTATGCCGCACCTATGCCTCAGGGGAAGAACCGATACAACGGATTAATGCTGATACTGCTGCCAATTATCATTGGGGCCAGTGCCTGCAACGTAACAAGGAGTATTCCCGAAGGTGAATATCTGCTCAACAAAAATATTATTAAAACCGACAAGCCGGAATACAATGAGCAGTTGCAGGCAATAATCAAGCAGAAACCGAATAAAAAAATTCTGGGGCTATTCCGGTTTCATCTGGGGCTTTACAACTTTGCCAACAAGCGTAAGGAAACCAAATTCAACAAATGGCTGAAAACAGCTGTTGGGGAAGAACCGGTTATTTTGAAAAACGAACTGACAGCAAAATCGAGTCAGCAGCTGGAAATTTTAATGCAAAACAATGGATATTTCAATGCTGTAGTAACTGACACGACGATTTACCGGAAAAAGAAAGCCAAAGTCATTTACAGGATCAGCTCAGGATTACCCTATTTCTACAAAAACATCTACTACTCCATTGCAGATGAAAAAATAAAAAAGATTGTTGTTGGAGATTCTGCAGCCAGCAAACTGAAAAGAGGCAACCGCTTCTCGAATTCGGACATACAGAAAGAACGTGACCGGATCACTGCGGTAATTAAAAACAAAGGTTACTTTAATTTTAACTCACTCTATATCTCATTTCAGGCGGATACCAGTGTTGGCAATCGTCAGGTAAATCTCTGGACCAACATTTCAAATCCGAAGCCCAATGATGCAGATTCTATTGGTAAAAAAGACAGCACACTGTACCGACATCAGCAGAACTACTTCAAGGAAATCAATGTTGAGATGGACTACGATCCGATCAACGTTGTGCAAGGGGAATCAAAAGACACGCTGCTGAATAATGGCATCCGGTTCATTGGTAAAGAAGCCGTGCTGAAACAATACAAAACCCACCATTTCCTTGATCATATTTACACAAAGAAAGACTCGCTCTATTCACTCGATGATATAGACCTCACCTACCGGAGATTATCAGAGCTGGGAATTTTCCGGTTTGTAAACATCAGGATGGAATCCGCAGCTGTACCTGACACTACCGGCAAAGTTCCATTGAAATGCAACATTCTGCTCGCGCCGCAAGACAAACAGGAAATAAAACTGGAAGGTGAAGCTACCAATAACGGAGGCAACTTCGGAGTAGCCGGAAACATTGTTTACAGGAACAAGAATTTCTTAAAAGGAGCAGAAACCTTTACATTCAAAATGAAAGGTGGTCTTGAATTACAACAAAACTTCGGGGACACCACCTATGAAAGCACCCGAAAGCTCGCCATCTTCAATGCCTATGAAATTGGTCCGGAGGTTACCTTAAGCATACCCAGAGCACTCTGGCCATTCAATACCGGCAAACTCAAACGCATCAGCAATCCGGTCACCTCCATTTCCGCCGGATTCAACGCTCAGAACCGGCCGGAATATTTCAGACAGCTTTTCAACCTCTCCTATTATTACACAAGAAAAATTTCGAAATACAACAGGATTTATCTGTACCCTGCAGAGATCAACTATCTCAAAGTATCACTTGATCCTGCATTCCGTGCACAGCTCACCAAACTCAACGACGTTAATCTGGTGCTCGGATATACGGATCAGTTCATTGCCAACGGACGTTTCAGTTATGTATTCAACAACCAGGACCTGAACATACGCAGGAAATATCTCTTCTTCAGAGTGAACCTTGAAATGGCCGGAAATACAATTTACCTGGGAAATGTCATTTCGGGAACCAAACCGGATGCAGATCACCCCTCCTCCATGTTTGGAGTAAAATTCGCCCAATACCTCAGGCCAGATCTTGATATTCGGTACTACTCACCCGTTATATTCACCAGTTCATTAATGGTACTCAGGTTCAGTTCCGGTATCGGTTATGCCTATGGTAATTCACAACAACTTCCTTTTGAAAAAAGTTTCTTTGCCGGTGGTCCCAACGATATCCGTGGATGGCGAACGCGACAGTTGGGTCCCGGAGCAAATACCAAGGAAGATTTCTTTGAACGGTTTGGTGACTTTAAAATTACTATCAATGCAGAATACCGTTTTGACATTTTCAGAAAGCTGAAAGGCGCACTGTTCATTGATGGTGGAAACATCTGGCTAATCAGGGCTTCAGAAAGCAGGGAAGCTGGATTATTTAAACCCGGAACTTTTCTGGATCAGATGGCAATTGCCGGAGGTGTTGGACTTCGCTTCGACTTTACTTTCTTTATTATTCGATTAGACGGAGGATTGCAAATGAAAAACCCTGCCCGCCCGGTTGGAGACAGATGGGTAATGGATGAGAATAAGTTACGCGACATTACCTTCAATTTTGGAATTGGATATCCCTTCTAAACCGTCATAAACAAGCAAAATCTTTTTTTTCTTACATCATTCTTGCACACAACCGCTCGCAACGGGGCTAAGCATGCATTCATAGCACCGGAAGATTTGATTTTGTTTTATATTAATATACAATTACTTACGGATTTTTTACGGCTTAATAAGGCAACCGTAGAATTTAGGTTCGGGATTCAGGCACATCCCTAACACGCAGAGCACTACAATACGAAAGCAATCTTACAATCAATTCCAGTATCAACCAGGAAGGTTCATCAACCTACACCATTTATTAGCGTAAGAATGTCAATCACCATTTAGACTACACATGCTAAAACGTTATTTCCGGGAAATTGCTCAACCCAAAGTGGTTTTCGGTCGATCAGATGAAGAATCCAAACGACTGCTGCTGGTACACAGAGCAATGCTTGTAACGCTCCTGCTATCGTCATTTTTCTTCCTTCTTCAAACCACCAGCGGTTTGGGAGACGGAATTATCCGGAATTCCATCTTTATCGCGATATATGCTCTCAGTCTAACCACCTTCCGGTTAGGCGAATTCTCTTTATCAAGAAACATTTTTACACTGGCCATCAACATTGACCTCCTCTTTACGAATTACGAATTAGGCACAGAATGCGGCACTTTTCTTTTCTTTTTTCCTGTAGCCATTGGAACTTTTTTCATGTTCAGGGAAACCGAGAAAAAACAGCTTATAGCCTTCAGCCTCCTTCCAATCTTCTTAATGATTGCAAGCCAATTTAATCCCACCACACATCATATCAGTCATCTTCCGGATGGTGCAACCAGATCGATACACTTCATTTTATCGATCACACTCAGTACGTTGGCGACCTTATATCTTACCAAATACTATACGAACCTGTATATCGCATCCAAAGGAACCAACCAGCGTCAGCGGGCTAGACTCATTTCGGTTTTTGAGAATATTCACGATGAGATATGGATGATTGATAGAGAATTCAACCTGATTGAATTCAACAGTGCGTTTGAAAAGACGTTAAAAGTGGCATACAATATAGATCTTGAAGATAAAGCTCAACTCAGGAAAGCACTGAAATATTTACGGAAAGAACATCCTGAAGTAAATATGATGGCCAACTATGAACGGGCCATCAAAGGAGAAGAATTTGAAATTGAGTTTTCTACCAACCTGAACAACAAAACTATCTACAGGGAAATACGATTTAAACCGATCCATGAAGGAAGCGAAGTCACAGGTGTTGTAGTTACTTCAAAAGACATAACAGAAAGAAGACGGCAGGAACTCTCTCTCAAGAAAAATCTGGAAGAGAAAAAAACACTGGCCATGGTTGTAAAGACTATTCAGCATGACATCATTATTACCGATAAAGATTCAAAAATAGAATGGTGCAACCCTTACTTTGAATTGCATACCGGATACAATCTGCGTGAAGTTAAAGAAAAATCACTGACTGAAATCCTATGCGGATCATTAACGGAAAAGCAACTGATTTCACAGATTGAAACAAAGAGCCACCAGGGCAAACCGGTCAGTCTCGAAACCGTATTCTACAAAAAGAGCAATGAACCCTTCTGGTGTCTTATCAATTCTGCACCAGTCTACAACGAAAACAACGAGCACATCAACAATGTTATTATCTGCATCGACACCACCGAACGCAAGCGATCAGAAGAACAATTGCAACTGCTCCTGAGTCATGCCCAGAAACTAAACAAACAACTGGCTAACCGCGATCTTGAGCTTCAGAAGAACATCAGACTGCTTAACAAGCAAAGCTGGGAACTCCAGGTTTCACAACAGGACTTACAAAAAAACCAACAGGATCTTCTGAAGGCAAACGAAGAGCTTACAGAGTTTGCATTTCGTCTTCAAAAGACGAACAATGACATACAACAGAAAAACGAAGAACTTGAACTTGCCCGCAGATCCATTTCGTTAAAAGCAGATCAATTAGAGCAAGCCAGCAAGTATAAATCGGAGTTCCTGGCTAATATGAGTCACGAGCTTCGCACACCACTCAACTCAATCATTATCCTGTCCCGACTGCTTGCTGAAAACAAAGATGAAAATCTGACCAGAAAGCAACTTGAATTTGCACACGTTGTACATAAATCAGGAAGTGATCTGCTTACCCTGATCAACGACATTCTTGACCTTTCGAAGATCGAAGCCGGTAAGATTGAAATTGAAAAAACGCTCATCCATACCTCAGAATTGGGCAACGAAACGATCAATGGATTACGACAACTTGCACAGGAAAAAAATATTCAGCTTGAATTCAATGCACCATCTCCTGCAGAAAGTCTGATTCATACGGATCAGCTACGTTTATCTCAGATTCTCAAGAACCTCCTTTCCAATGCCATCAAATTTACTCACAAAGGAGGTAATGTAAGTTTAACCATTCAACATCATCCCAACAATACCATTTCTTTCGCGGTTACGGATAACGGCATTGGAATTCCACTTGACAAGCAAAAACTCATTTTCGAATCCTTCAAACAAGTTGACGGAAGTATCAGCCGCAGATTTGGAGGGACAGGTCTAGGACTTAGTATAAGTAAAGAATTAACCCATCTTCTTGGAGGAGAAATCAGCGTTAAAAGCAAGGAAGGATCCGGAAGTACGTTCTCCATTACTCTTCCAACAGGTATTGAAGGAAATGCAATAACTGGAGCATCTTCAAAAACAGTATTAATTATAGAAGATGATCCCACGTTTGCAGGCTTACTGGAAAAGAGGGCACTCAAAGAGGGATTCAAGGCTGAAATATGCCATCGAGGCGACACGGGATATATGCGAGCCTGTCAGATCAGGCCAGATGCCATATTACTGGACATAAACCTGCCGGGAATTGACGGCATAAACCTTCTGAAACGGTTAAAACAAAATCAGGAAATATCTCATATTCCGGTACACATCGTATCTGCATCCAAAGAAATACCGGATCTGGAAGAAAAGCAATTTGTTTCATGGATAGAAAAGCCCGTATCCTCCGAAAAACTCACAGGAATATTTAAGGAATTACGTCTCAATCTATCTTCAACAAATAAAGTACTGGTGATAGAAGACTCACCAGAACAAAGTCTGGTCATCAAACAATTGCTGAACAGGCAGGGCATCCAATGTGAAGTAGCAGAAACAGGAAAAGACGGAACGGGAAAACTGGGCAATGGCACCTTCGATTGTATTATTCTGGATCTGAATCTTCCGGATTCAGACGGTATGAAATTACTTCAGGAATTCAAAGAAGATCCCAGGTACAGTCAGATACCTGTAATTGTATACTCGTCGCGTGAACTGACAGACAGTGAAAAGAAATTTCTGAGAGATTACGCCAGCGCTTACATTAACAAATCATCACAGGCACTCGACTCCCTGCTTGAAGAAACAGAGCTTTTCCTGCAATCCGTAAAAGAGCAACGTGACAGAAGAAAAGTATTTACATCTCTTCCCAAAGAAGGAGGTAAACTCACCGGTAAAAAAATTCTGGTTGTAGATGATGATCAGCGCAATATTTATGCTTTGTCATCAATGCTCGAAATATACGGTATCGAAATTGGCACTGCCGAAAGCGGAGAAAAAGCTATAGACTACCTGAAAGCACATCCGAACACAGACGCTGTTCTGATGGACATCATGATGCCCGGCATGGACGGCTATGAAGCAACAAAGAGAATCAGAAGCTATGAAAATCTGAAAAACATTCCCATCGTTGCCGTTACAGCCAAAGCCATGAAAGGTGATCGGGAAATCAGCATATCCCGTGGATTAAACGAGCATATTACGAAGCCCATTGACGGCACCTCCTTACTTCAACTCCTGAATAACTTCTTTCAATGATTACTAAAGCCGATCTGGAATATACGAGCCGGCTATTCTGCGAAGCCGGGAAGGAATTGTTCAATGAAGATTTCCGGGGATACCATAACCTATACCTTGAAAGGAGACTGAATTATTTTGCGACAAGATATGGAGTAGATAAAGGCAGCAGACTTATCGACATGCTTATCAATCAGCCGGGCATCATCCACGAACTCAAGAAAGAGCTGAATATAGGATATACAGCATTTTACAGAGACCCCTCCTTTTTCACGAGAATGACCGAGCTCATCCGGCGAAAAGCTGAATCTCAAAAAACGGTACACATCTGGCATGCCGGATGTTCCAAGGGACATGAAGTCATCTCTCTGCTCATTTTGCTCGAAGAAGCCGGGCTTGTCAGCAAATGTAAAATATACGCCACCGATATCAACACAAAGAATCTAAATCAGGCAGAAAAAGGAATCATTCCGATAGAAGATTTGCAAGCCGGAGTTAAGCCTTATTTAGCAGCCGGCGGAAATGAACACCTGGGCAATTATTTCAATATTGCAGGGCAGCACGCGATTCTCCGGCACAAACTCATTAAAAAGGTCAAATTCGGAATTCACGATCTCAGCAAGGATGCGCCATTCCAGAAATTCGACATCATACTCTGCCGAAATGTATTCATTTATTATCAGCCCTTCTTCCAGAAAAAACTGCTCAGCTGCATTGTTGCATCCATGAAAAAGGAAAGTTATCTTGGATTAAGTCCTTCAGAAAACATTGAAGAATCCGGAGAAGCACTAGGGCTGATCTGCTTCGACAGACACCTCAATATTTACAAATCCGGGAATAGCTGTAAGGAAGAATCCAAGAATGTGAAATTACCCCAACTGTAATAATTTATATTTATCCAGAATGAAAACACCCTTTAACAAACACAAGATTCTGATCGTTGATGACCGTCCGGAAAACCTGTATTCTCTGGAATGCATGCTGGCGGAAGACGACAGGATTATCTTAAAGGCTGAATCAGGAGATGAGGCCCTGAAGATTGCGTTCAGGGAAGAGCTATCCTTGATTCTGCTGGACGTTCAAATGCCGGAAATGGACGGTTTTGAAGTAGCCAACATGCTTAAATCAACAAAAAGGACCCGTAAGATTCCGATCATTTTTGTAACAGCTATTTCAAAAGAGAAAAAGTACATTCTGAAAGGGCTCGACGAAGGCGCTTTTGACTATCTGTTCAAACCCCTTGACACTGATATTACCCGATCAAAAGTTAAAACGCTTCTGCAATTTTACAGTCAACAAAAAGAAATCGAACAAAAAAACGCAGAACTACACCGTCTCAACGAGGAAAAGAATTATTTCCTTGGCATGGCTTCACATGACCTTAGAAACCCTCTGGGTAACATTATTACGCTGGTCAGTCTGATCGAACATGAAATAGGGCTTCATTTCCCACAGGAACACAAGAACTATCTCAATGTTATTATGAATACTTCACGGCAGATGCTGGATATGCTAAACAACCTGCTGGATGTTTCGCGAATTGAATCAGGAATACCGCTCATGAGTATCCGGACCACTCAAATTCACGAGTTATTACAGGAATGTATCAGTACCAACAAAGCCCATGCTGATAAAAAGAACATTCACTTAAGTTACAGTCTCACTGACAGTTCACAAACAATCCCTTGTGACCGTAATCAGATTCTGCAGGTATTAAACAACCTCGTTTCCAATGCCATCAAATATTCTCACAACTCAACTTCTGTAGAGATCATCGTCGAGAACCAACCTGAAGAAACGGTATTCCATATTCAGGATCACGGTCAGGGCATTCCTGAAAATGAGCACAAAGACCTGTTTTCTGCTTTCACCCGTACCAGTGTCAGGTCCACCGGAGGAGAAACCAGTACCGGATTAGGATTGAATATTGCGAAGAAGCTGATCGAATTGCACGGAGGAAGGATCTGGATGAAGAGTGAAGTAGGTGTTGGGTCCACATTTTCATTTTCTCTTCCCATACAAAACTATATGGCAGGTCAGGAAAAAGCAGTTGCTTAACAACGCTCGATGATCATGGCATAACCCTGTCCAACGCCAATACACATTGTAACCAGCGCATAGCGCTGGTTATTTTTTTTGAGGGTGATGGCTGCTGAATTCAGGATTCGGGCGCCACTCATGCCCAATGGATGACCGAGCGCAATTGCACCACCGTTCGGATTGATGCGCGGATCATTATCGGCGAGTCCCCAGGCGCGGATACACGCCAAGGCCTGCGCGGCGAACGCTTCATTCAATTCAACAAGGTCAATATCGTTCCAGGAAATTCCTGCCAGTCGAATCGCTTTATTCGCAGCTTCCACCGGACCGATCCCCATGATACCCGGCATAACGCCAACCGCTGCAGAAGAAACGATACGGGCCATCGGTGTGAGTCCATGCTCTTTCAATGCTCCTTCTGAGGCAATCAGCAAAGCCGCAGCACCATCATTCAATCCGGAAGCATTGCCGGCCGTAACGGTACCGTCTTTACGAAAAGCGGGTTTCAGTTTTGCGAGTCCCTCCAGAGTGGTTGACGGCTTCATGAACTCATCTTTATCAAACACCAGCGGATCCCCTTTCTTCACCGGAATAGAAACCGGAACAATCTCCTCGGCCAAACGACCTTCCGCCTGAGCTTTAGCGGCCTTTTGCTGTGACCACAATGCAAATGCATCCTGATGCTCCCTGCTGATCGTATCCCGCACAGCGAGATTCTCTGCCGTCTCCCCCATCGCTTCTACGCCGAACTTCTCCTTCATCACCGGATTCACGAAACGCCATCCGAAACTCGAATCAAACATCTGCGCATCCCGGCCATAGGGTGTACTCGTTTTAGAGATGATCCAGGGTCCGCGCGTCATGTGTTCCACACCACCGGCCACCATCACCTTCGCCTCACCGGCCTTGATCGCGCGCGCAGCATTCGCTGCAGCCGATAATCCGGAAGCACATAAACGATTCACAGTTTCACCGGGGACCACGACAGGATAGCCGGCCAGCAATAAGGCCATGCGGGCCACATTTCTGTTATCCTCACCTGCCTGATTGGCGCAACCCATGATTACATCTTCAATCACCGATGGATCGAGTGATGCATTTTTTTCCAGCAGCGCCTTTAAAACGTTTGCTGCGAGATCATCCGCACGCACGGGGCTCAATGTTCCTCCAAAATTTCCGATCGCTGTGCGAACTCCGTTAACGAGATATGCTTGTGTCATTATTTTTCCTGTTCCGGGAACCAGTCCTTAGATGTACGATACACCGTACCCTTAAAAAGCGCAACTGTACGACCATGCTGATTCGTGACCGTTACATTGTAGATTCCGATTTTATTTGATTTGTTTAACTCTGTTGCTGTAGCGATAATCTCATCGCCTTCCATCAGTGGTTCGGTGTGAGAGATAGAAGTTTCCACCGACACACTTCGCTTTCCATAGCTATTCGCAGCAAAAGCAAGTGAGCTGTCGGCGAGAGAAAAAGTGATTCCACCATGTGCGATGGCAAAACCGTTCAGCATTTCCTTGCGGATCGTCATTTTCAGCACACATTTGCCGGGCTCCACCAATACGCGTTCAATGCCCAGCCACTGGCTAAACCAATCGTGGTCGAACATACGATTCACCACTTTTTCTGCGAGATCCTTTTCAGAAGACATTTTGCTGTAATTGGCCACAAAAATAGGGAATCGGCAAGTAACCGCTGTCCACTCAAAAAAGACTCAATTGTTCGCGGGTAGATTCCAGTTGCAAGAGCTTATCCTTGCGATCAAGTCCCCAGGCATAACCGGTTAGTTGTCCGTTACTTCCGATAATCCGATGGCAGGGAATAACAATCGCCAGCGGATTAGCGCCATTTGCAGCAGCGACGGCTCTGACCTTATTCTCATCCCCCAGCATTCGGGCCAGTTTTGCATAAGAGATGGTTTGTCCGTATGGCACTTTCTGCACAGCCTCCCATACCTGACGCTGAAAAGCAGTACCCGGAGGATCCACCGGTAGACGAAATTCCTTCAAACCACCTTCGAAATACTGAGAAAGCTGGGAAATTGCTTCCTTTACCAGCGGATGATCGCTTTGTTGTTCATGCGGATGCGGTGTGAAATAAACAGCAAATACCGACCAATCGGATGCTTCGATGTTCATCCAACCGAGAGGGGTATTTACGGAGCCGGTGTGCACGGGGGAGGTTTAAAGTTTAAGGTTTAAGGTTTAAGGTTTAAAGTTTAAGGTTATCAGTTATCAGTTTTCAATTAATAACTTGAGGCTTGCAGCTTGAGGCATGAGGCTTGCAGCTTGCGGCATGTGGCAGTGGCTTGAGGCTTAAAGTTGGAGGTGTTTCGTTGTTCAGGTTAATCGTTATTGGATCGGGTGGAGATGCCACAAGATAAGAAATTAACAAAATAATAGCTCATATAATAAAAAATCCCCGGGAGAGCCATACTCCCGGGGAAATAAAAGTTTGCAATACAAATATTATACGAATGGCTTTATTGTGCGATCATCATTTGTTTTGAGTCGAAAGCTTGTCCGTCGATGTACAAGGTGTATGTGTATGTACCGGGAGCTAAAGTGCCGGCATCGATAGTAAGCTGGGTTTCCTTACAGCTAACCGGAACCAGACGCACGAGTTTTGCAGTTGATACTTCAGTGATCATGATGCTGGCGCTACGGCAGGTGGATGGGATACGGAACGGAATCAAGGTCGACTGGTCGAACGGATTGGGGACATTCTGGCCGAGTAAAACTTCATCGTTCTGATTTCCCGGACGCAGTTGTACGGCTCCGGTAACAGAATTACCTTGTACCAATGCCTTCAACGATTCGATTTCGGTCTGCTGTTTTTCAATCATCTCTTGTTGTTCCTGCACAGCCTTCACCAGCGGCACCACAAACTTCTCGTACGACACACTATAGTTATCCTCTCCATTCACCGGAACGTGCACACCATTAAAATTATAACCGGTTTTCTTTGCGGCTGCTTCCACCTCTTGCGCGATGAAACCGGTCTGGCGGATTTTAGAAGCCTCCTTCAACGCATCGGCCATCTCCTTCAGTTGTTGCTCCTTCATCTCAGCCGGATAATTCTGACGCAGGAACGCTTCAAACTTTGCCGCATCGAAATTGTACACCACCGGACGAAGTTCCTTGATAAACTCGAGACCTTTCACCTCCTCCTTTACATCATACTTAAAACGACCATCAGAGGTAGTCCATGAACCGGTAGCGTTTTCATAAACCGTAACAGAGGAGTTCCCTACTCTCACCTTATTACTTGCATTCACCACGGCATTCGCACCGAAAGACGAAGCATTGGTATAACCGGAAGCTGAAGTTGAAGCGCCCTGTCCAATAGCAGTCAACGAAGTACCGGAAAACAACGACAAGGCCAGATCACCGACACCGGTATTGGAAGAACCGGTTACATTCAGCAATGCATTACGTCCCACAGCGCAATTATAGTTTCCACTCACATTTGAACCCAGCGCTTCGCTGCCGATAGCGGTATTATATGAACCGGATGTTGTGGCATCCATCGCCTGATAACCCAGCGAGGTATTTTCGGCACCACTGTTTGTTGCATACTGTGACTTACTTCCCACCGCCGTATTTTTTCCGTTTCCACTATTCAGCGAAAACAATGCGGAATCACCGATCGCCACCATTTTATTTCCAGAGATATTGCTGCCCAATGTACGCACACCAATGGCGATGTTTCCTGTGCCGGTGGTATTTGCCCACATCGCTCCCTTGCCTACTGCAGTATTGATAGAACCTGTAGTATTCGAAGGCATTGCATCAGTACCTATTGCGGTATTATCATAACCGGAAGTAGTGGCAATCATTGATCCGGAACCGAACGCAGCATTGGCACTTCCGGTGGCAGCAGCAAGTGATTTATAACCCACTGCGGTATTGTTATTACCGTTAATATTAGCCGAGAGTGCTTTCGCTCCTACTGCAGTGTTGCGACCAATTCCACCATTCTGACTTGTCAATGCTGAATCGCCGATGGCTACAAAATCAGAACCATTGATATTGGAAGCAAGTGACATATTACCCACCGCAACATTATAATTACCACTAACATTTGATGACAAGGATTTACTTCCTAAACCAACATTATAACTACCGCTCCCGTTGGTGGTTAATGCCCAATAACCGGCTACCGTATTAAAATCACCGCTATAACTCGATTTCAACACTCTTGCCCCAATTCCTGTATTTCCTTCTCCGCTGTTATTTCCCTGTAAAGCATTAGCGCCAACAACGGTATTACTATTGTTATTGCTTGCCGTAGTATACATTGCTGAATCGCCAATGGCTACTGAACTATTTACGGAACCACAATTTCTCATTGCATTATTTCCTACACCAACATTCCCAATACTGCCAATAGAAGTTGCCAGTGAATTCAAACCAATTGCAACATTATTTCTACCGGTAATATTCAACCCCATGCTGGCTGTGCCGAGTGCAATATTATTGGACCCTGTTGTATTTGAATACAAAGCCTGTAAGCCAATGGCGGTATTATCCGATCCGTTTGTATTTGAATACATGGCTAAATGTCCAAGCACACAGTTGCCAATTCCCTGGTAGTTATTGTATAATCCATAATACCCGACGGCCGTATTGCGATCACCAAATCCAACCGTACTGAACAATGCATGACTACCAATTGCCGTATTGATTCCATAAGAAGCAATGTATATCGCAGAATCACCAATGGCAACAGAATGGCTGGCTGAATAGGCATGTAATGCAGCAACTCCAGCGGCAACATTACTATTTCCAGCACCGACATATAACAACGCTCCGGTGCCCAATGCTGCATTATTGCTGCCGGTACTACTGTTTGAAAGTGCAAAAGATCCGATTGCAGTATTGTTGTACCCGGCCGTATTATAAATCAAGGCAGAGGAACCAACACCAACATTCGAATTGCCAGAGATATTATCACGCAGCGCATTGGGGCCAATACCGACTGAATTATGCCCAGTCGTGTTCGACAACATAGCTGAATGTCCGATGGCCACATTATAATTTCCGGTGGTATTGGATTGCAAAGCAGACATTCCCAATACAGTATTCGCATACAGTCCATTATTCCCTAAACCAACAGTTAACGAATTAATCCGTGCATCACCACCGCTTACATCCAGTTTTGCAACCGGTGTCGTTGTTCCGATACCCACTCTGTTAGAAGAAGCATCAAACACCACAAATGTGGCGGATGTATTTCCATCCTGCAATTGCAGCATCTGTTTAAATTTAATGATCGAGGGCAGCGTTGAGCTTGTAGAGCTGAACTGAAAGCGTCCGCCCGAAAACTGCAGCGGAAACGTCGGACTCGTCACACCGATACCCACTTTGCCGGTACTATCGATGATCATTCGCTGTGCATTATTTGTTCTCAACACAAACGAACGGTTATCGGTGGTACCGATGAAGTTCGTCCCGGAATTTGTCCCGGCATTTCCGGTAGTGTTCCAGGTCTGGCCATTCACTACGCGATTGCTCCCTATCAACAGGACAGACAGCAACATCAATCTCAAGGTTGTTTTCATACCATCAGGTTTTTTCGGACAGCCACGAACACGTGCAAATAGCATTCGCGGAGGCCCATCTACCATCAAATTTGAAAATACCCCTTAAAACACCATTGAATCAATGAGTAGATACCCTTGAAAACTGATTATTCGGTAAAATGGTTGAGAATTGGGAAGTTTATGGTTTAAAGTTTAAAGTTTAAGGTTTAAGGTTTAAGGTTAACAATTGGCAGTTGACAGTTGAGGGTTGAGGGTTGATAGATAAAAGTTGCGCAGGACAGGTCGCGTCCAGCACATGTTGCGTGTGCAGCGTGCGGGATGACCGTACGATATGGGTAGTGGCCGGTCGGGACCGGCCATGCGGTGAAAAATGAAACGGAAGACAGGTCGGGACCGGCCATGCGGTGAAAAATGAAATTCAGGACGGGTCGGGACCGGACATGAGATGAAAAATGAAATTCAGGACGGGTCGTGGTTTATACACGCAGGACAGGTCGCGACCTGTCCGTACAATCATGTAGTGGCCGGTCGGGACCGGCCATGCGGTGAAAAATGAAACGTAAGACAGGTCGGGACCGGCCATGAGATGAAAAATGTAGTTCGGGACAGGTTGAAAACGCAGGACAGGTCGCGTCCCGCACATGTTGCGTGTGCAGCGTGAGGGATGTCTGTACGGGGAATTTTAATTTCCGCGGTCGATTTTTTCGAAAGAGGTGACGATGCCTTTGATCAGTGCCGAACTGAATCCGCTATGTTCCATCTCATTTAATCCGACGATGGTGCATCCTTTCGGGGTGGTTACCTTGTCGATTTCTTCTTCGGGGTGGCTGCCGTTTTTAATGAGGAGTTCGGCTGCGCCTTTAACGGTCTGGCTCACGATGGTGGTAGCAGTTTTGGCATCGAAGCCCACCTGAATTCCGCCCTGGATCATGGCACGCATAAAACGCAGTACATAGGCAATACCGCAGGCACCGAGGATGGTGGCAGATTCCATCAGGTTTTCATCGATGATGATGGTTTTGCCGATACAATTGAAAAGCGTAGATACTTCGCCTGCTTTCTGCAATGGATCGCCAGAAAACGACAGTGCGGTCATGGACTCTCCTACTGCTGCACCGGTATTGGGCATGGCACGGAAGAGGCTCCAGTTACCAGCTCCCAGCTTGCTGCTGATCTCCGATAAACGGATACCGGTAGCGACCGATACAATGGTATGCCGAGCGGGATCGAAGGAGGATGCATGTTCCTGAATAAAATCGAGAATAGTAAATGGCTTCAATGCGAGGATGATCATATCACATTCGCGGAGCACCTCCTTATTATCAGCCGTCACCTTTGTGTATTGGTCCTGCAAGTGCTTTATTGTATCCGCATGCCGTTTCGAAAGGACCATATGCAGGTCGGGGTTTTGGGCACGAATTCCTTTTGCCAATGCGATGCCGAGATTACCACAGCCGATGATACCGATTTTCATAGAAGGATTTTTTTGCGAATATAATTACTCCTGTTGAGTCGGGCAGGCTGCTACAGGCGGCGGGCTACAAGCTACAAGCGGCAAGGCTACATGAGGCCTGAAGCTTGAGGCATGCGTCTTGCAGCATGCGGCTTGAGGCATTCGGCTTGAGGCTTGCGGCTTGATGGAAGCTTTGGAGGATTATCTCAGGATCGCTTCGCGAAGGCTTTGATGCTTAACACCACCATCAACACAAAGGTGATCAGATAAATCGTGTCGATCGCGGGTTTGGCGAAAGTCATCGTCTGGAAATCAAAATCCTTGATGACTTTGCTGCCCGTTATCAATCCGATGACGATAAAGAAAAAATTGAATTTGGACTTTTTAGGGTTGTTCTCTTCCATAGATACTTAAGTTGAACTGTGGACTAAATATACTGCATTTAAAATGAAAGACAGGGATTCATGATGTAGGGATATATTCGCATGAATTTAAATGGTACAGATTCAACATTTCGAATCTCTAAAATATCAATTCTACTCCTTCACCACCTTTACCACCGCTTTACGATTGGATGGATCGGTAATTTCCAGAAAATAAATTCCGGCGGCGGCGTTGAATTGGAATTCGGCGAGTGTGGTGTTGATGATGGGATTTGTTTGTATTTCCCGGCCAGATAGATCGCGGAGAGAAAAAATTAGGTTTTGCAAGGGTTCATGCGGCAGTAGTGAAAAATTTTGAACCCCTACCATAAAACTGCCGGTTGTGGGATTCGGGAAAATTTTGAATTCATTGGCGAAATCGTTTTGTTGAAGGCCTGTTGTCATATTCCCTGTCAGCTTATGAATGTAGATATCATAACTAAAAGGTACGGACGTGAGATTAAAAACAGAAGACGATGGATCGAAATCGGTTGTGCTGCCAAAGAAACCGGTGGTGTACACGTCACCGCTATGATCAACGGTAATGGCTTTGGGATATACCTGATCTGCCGAGGTAAATAATCCTGCCCAGATGAAGTTGCCTGCCGAATCCAGCTTGCTGATATAGGTATCTGAATTTGCACCCGTGAGATTAAACACGCCTGGTCCGGGATCAAAATCGTTGGTGCCGTAACAGGCTCCGGTGGAGTAAATATTTCCGGATGGATCGATGACGATGGACTCTACGTATGAACCACCTATATCTTTTCCCCAGCTGAGATTGCCCTGTGCATCTGTTTTATAGAGTAAGGGCGTATAACCCAAGGGTGCCCATCCGCAGGAATAGGTATGGCCTCTGTCATCGATCGCAAGTGCCAGCCCTTCCCCCGGACCCATCGCATTGGCCCATACAAAATCTCCCGCCGCATTCAGCTTGCAGGTGAAAATCTCTGACTGCAAGGCCACCGAAGTAGTGAGATTATAAACGCCAGGTCCCGGATCAAAATCAGTAGTACCGCCGATGGTTCCGGTGGTGTACACATTGCCTGAATCATCCACCGCGATGTCATATCCTGAGCCTCCATAGCTGCTGAATTGTTTCGCCCAGACAAAATCTCCCAAAGCATCCAGTTTGCAGATAAAAATATCATTGAACTGATTTGACGTCATCAAAAAATTACCGGTCCCCGGATCGAAATCTATAGAACCATCGAAATAACCGGTGAGATATTGATTGCCGGAATCATCCACCGCAATAGCATAACTATGCACCGGAGAAGAAGGAGACGAAGAAGGAACGGCTCCGATTTGTTTTGCCCAGAGGAAGTTGCCGTTGCCATCCAGTTTCAGGATGAAATTATTGATGTCCCAGCCCACACTCGTCATATAAAACGTTCCCGGACCCGGATCAAAATCTACGGTACCAAGGAAAGAATTGGTGATATAAATATTGCCCGACTCATCGAGTCCCATCGCACTCTTTTCATATAAACTGGCGCTGTCACCGTACTGCAAGGCCCAGACAAAGTTCCCCGATGAATCCAGTTTACAAACGAAAGCGTTTCTGTTATAGACGGAGGTCAGGTTAAACACAGCAGGACCCGGATCAAAGTCGACGGTCCCCTCGAAAAAACCGGCGACGTACACGTTCTTATCCTGATCCGTTTTAATAGCAGACCCCTCATCCCACCCTGCTCCACCGGCCTGTTTCACCCAATTGATTTGTTGTCCGAATGCGGAATCGCTCAGCCCTATTATTGTGCCGAGGAACAACATCAATCGAAAAGAGATCATTTTCATAGGTTATTGAATCTAAGGTTTATTCCTGATGCGATGCAGCAGCAATACACATCCGGATTTGCACCGGAAGGGTTCGATGAAATAAAGATAGGGAGAAATGGAATGAGAGTGGTTAGGGAAAGTCAGGGGAAGGTAAAATAGTAGTTTTTGTTTTACTGTAATATTCGTTTGATTTCGAGTTCGGTTTCTGTAAGCTTCAAAATCTGCCATTCTTCAGTCTGCCAATTTCCCCAACGAGGGTAATTTACAACGATGACTGAATCTGATACAAATTTCCAGGTCCCTTTCACTGTTTCGAAGATAATGGGTGGAGTGGCACACCAACTTTCATTTTGATGTACTCTAAGTTTTCCATTAGAACTAAATTGAACACCATGCCGATCCCGGGAAAATTTTTTATCACTTCTATAAAGATTGCTTTTATCCTGTAAATTATACCCTTCAAAAACCCATAATTTCTCCATTCTCACCGATTTACCTTTTGGATGCGAAAACGCCGAAAAAACAAACAGGGAAACGAAAAAAAGTAATTTATAATATTTCATAGTTCGTGTTCATTTCAGGTATTTCATTTCTTCGCAAAATCAAATATACGAAACTGTCAAAAAAGTCAATTACGTTTGTCAGCTTCCCTCATTTTCGGACCGAACAAAAATAGAGTTTTTCATTGTTATTTGCTGTTGAACTATGGTTAGGTTATGGGTATTTTGCGGGCCTGCAAGCTGTCCACATTTCAACAGGTATTCTCTCGGAGTCATGTTTTTGAGCGCTTGGTGAGTACTTTCAGCTGGAAATCGTTGCCTTTACAACTTGAATATTATACTATCATACCCATTGGCAACTAAACACTTGTTAACTGCATTTAATAGAAATTCAAATTCCGATAGTAAGTTATATCCGGTTTTAGTGAACCACTTCTTTGCGCTTTCAGAATTTCCAGCCATTCATTTTTAACTTTGACATACCTTCCTTTAAATGTAAAAGTGAGTGTGTCACTATTATACCTTTTTGAAAAGGCAAAGTAACACTCATCAAAGGTCATATTTAGGCATTTTTCCTGACTTGCCGACATGCAGCTACCGGTAACCTCTACTTCTACCTTATAATTTCCGTTGGCATCAGTTAAAATAAACCGTTTTGAGTCAGCTCTAGGAAAATAATAATAACCAATAGTGTCATTAATAATAGGTTTGTTATTATATGTAGCATTGCCGCTCAACTTATAGAAATAGCCCCATGTGTCTGCTAAACACATTAATGTATAACATACAATAACAAATAAAGTCAACACTAATGATTTTATCATTAATAATTACTTCAACGATTTATTACCAATACTTATTGTCGAAACTCGTCCCTCTATAAGTAGAACAAACGATGGCACCCAACAAATTTACCAATTCCACAAGCCTATTCCAAATGATACAGTAAGCATGCTGCGGCTTAATGCTTCATGTATGAACTTGACAGGGAGCAGATCATTTCCAACAATTCAAGACATTCGTACTCAGATATTGTTATTTTTTCCTCTTATCCAGCAGAAACAACGGCACCAGGATAATCAAAGGCATTATTACCGCAAAAATCAAGGTTTTGAGGATGAAATCAGCCAGATCAAACTGAATGCCGATGGCGGATGGATCCGGCAAAATACCGGACGAAGATGATAGAAATACGGAAGGAAGATTGATTACCGACAAAAAGACAATGGTTAAAACCTGAACAAAAAACATGATTGTCCATGATTTAATAAAAGGTGGACGAACACTCCCATTCCAGCGGCGAAGGATAAAATAGCAGCCAACAAGGAAAACCAACATCGTCGAAATGATAACCCAATGACGTGATTCCTGCAAGAAGTCGAAACTTGCCGCTCTTGCCAAGGCATATTGGACGACGGTATGAAGGACGAATGAAATTAGTCCGAGCAGAAAGATAAGGCGGGTTGGGTGCACGGGGTTGTGAAGGTACTTAGTGATTTATATCGTTACTTTAATCTGAAATCTCTCGGAACTGAAGCGCTTTCAGGTCGCAAAAGAATGTTGCGCGCCTCCAACATTAGCATTAGGATTTACCGGAAACTACTCACAAAACACGGGCTTTGCAATCAAGCTCGAATTAGCTGCTGTTATACTTTCAACACGATCGTTCTTAATATTTCACCTCTGCCATTGGTCACTAATACTAAATAAATTCCTGCTTTACAATTTGCCAAATCAATTATTGAGGAATTCTCCACAGTAACAATTAACTCTCCCATTGAAGAATAAATATTTACAATATTAGGTTGTCCGAATTGTTTTGAAATTTTTAAATTAATTTCCCCTGATGTCGGGTTCGGAAATATTTTAATAAGATTGGTTGGTGAATAAATTTCCTCAATCCCAACTGGGCTTAATACATCAATGCTATCGCAAGCAATACATCCCATACTATCCGTCACACATCCATAAACAAAACCGTGCGGTAAACCACTTAAAGTTGCAGTTGTATCAGGAAACCCCAGCCAAGAATAATGATAAACACCACTTCCACCGGAAGGGTGCAAAGTTGCTGAGCCATCAGGGCAAGACCAACAAGAAGCTGGCAGTTGATTGCCGTAAACAGTTACAGTATCATTGAAAATTACTTCAGAGCAAAATCCAGTTTGCCCAGATGCGTCAGTTACTGTTACTGCAAATGTTCCGTGACATAGATTTGAAATCGTATCAGTTGTTGCTCCTGAATTCCACAAATAAGAGTATGTAGGAGTGCCGCCAGATGCTTTAATCATGACCGAACCATTGCATTGTGAACATATTTCACGCTGTTTACTCTTTTCAATATTTATATTAGATAATTTTACCAACCATACATCTTGCCCACCATGTGCACCACTAACATCTCCGCCATTATTATAAACAGTCCCTAAAAAAGCAAATCTACCGTCAGTAGTTTGAACAGCTGAATTGCAATAACCACCATTTTTTGGTCCATCACAAGAGTGCCATTGAAAGTTACCTGCACTATCTATCTTTACTAACCAATAATTTTCAATCCAAGGAAATAAAGTTGCATCGCTATCATTGGGCGCGACTGTTCCACTAATTAGAAAACCTCCATCCAATGTTTGAACCGCAGTTGAAGCAGTGCCACCAAAACATTTTTGCCATTGAATATTTCCAATGCTATCAATTTTAACGACCCAGCCTTCACCATATTGGGCAAGGTATCCAGTTACGTCTCCATCATTGGAAGAAGTTTGACCTGCCATTATATAACCTCCGTCAGAAGTACTGCTAATTGAATTTGGTGAATCATTCATTGACCCCCCGTAGCATTTTTGCCATTGGATATTTCCAAACGAGTTAAGTTTTACAACCCAATAATCATAGTAATTACCGGTTGTATCATGATTTCCTGTAACATCACCATTATTGGAGCGAGTTTCTCCAACAACTACAAATCCGCCATCATTACTTAATATTATTGAATGAGCTTCCTCCTCACCAAAACCACCCAAACATCTTTGCCATTGAATATTACCTGAAGAATTCAATTTAGCAATCCAATAATCACTGGAGTACCCACTTGCAACATGAAGCCCAGTTACATCTCCATTACCAGAGTTACTTCTGCCCGCTACAACAAAACCACTATCTAATGTTTGCTTAATGGAATACGCTTGGTCATATCCGCTCCCACCTAAACATTTTTGCCATTGTATATTTCCAGCATTATCTAATTTAACTATCCAATAATCTGTGTCACCATGATTACCTGTTACATTTCCATCAGTGGACCAAACGAATCCTCCGACTATATAGCCACCATCATAGGTTTGTTGAATAGAGTTAGCAATATCCGTTTGAGTACCCCCCAATGACTTTTGCCATTGGATGTTTCCTATGCTATCTGCTTTTACAATCCAATAATCCTCACTAAAAACTGAGCCGTGATGACCCGTTACGTCACCATCATTTGATGTTGACGTGCATGCGAATACAAAACCACTATCCGACGTTTGTTGAAACACATCTTTATACGAATGTGAGAATGCCGGACTTTCAAAACCAGTTCCTCCCAAACATCTTTGCCAAGCAATTGATGGTTGCGCAATAGTTACCAAACTTTGAATTAAAAAAAGCAAGAGAGTTAAAGATTTGTATTTCATTTTGCTTCGATATGTAAAGTTAATTTAATGCAGCCATATTGAATTTAGCGTTAATGTTTGTTCGGAGCACATTAATGGCAACTAATCGGGACAGACGAAGGGATTACACTCTCGCCACCCCACACCAGCCAACCGGCAGGCAAGAAACTGTACGTGGACTTGTTGATTCATACGGCTTTCATTTTCCTAAATCCGCTGACTAAGTTAATCAAAGTTAAACCAATTTCCAATGGGCAAGTTTTATAGATAGTTGGCACTTAAACAGAATCGGTTTAAAGGTCAGAATCTTATTTATTCCACACAAAGCTGGCTTCCATGCAACAGGCTTGCTTGCCTGAGTGCAGATAAACTTGCCAACAGATTTACCTACCGCAAGGCAGGCAGGGGTTTCATCGTTAGGACTGCGACCGCAACGAAACCTTAGTTGTTAACAGTAGCTTTTCTGTCTTCAGTGTCTCGGAAATGCAATATACGTGTAAGTGAATTTTAAAGATTTATTGGTTTGTCCAGCCGAACTTATTTCAGTTATTTCCTCTATATTTTCAAAGTCGTTGTAAGTGATATTTATTTTTTTCCAGCCGTCCGAAATTTGTTTAATTCTATTTTGATTGTCATAAATAATGTCACAAGAGTAAATGGTTGAAGGCCCAGAAATAGAATATTTAGCAATCATTCCGTTTCTGTTGTAAGTCATTGAATATGCTGTCTGTAAAGCAGGTTGTAAATTTTCATTGTCAATTTTCGTATTTGTCTGACCTGCTTTACCTTTTAGTTGGTCTTTGTCTGGAAAGTAATATGGAAATCGAAAATTGTCCTTACAAAAATTAATGTCAAATTTTGGTTTTAAACTGTCAGGCGTATTTCCCCAAGCAGTCTGGTAAATAACTTTGTCTTTGGGAATTGTATCTGATGGGTCGTCTTGATAAACAGTAACCCAGTCGACACCGTTATATTGGCCGTTGTCAGAATGATTTGAAACCACAGCTTGTCCGCAAGAAATAGCAAGAATTCCTGTCCAGAAAATTGTCAATACTATGATTACTGGATGTCTCATAAAGTTACAGCTAATCGGGTCAGGCAAGGGAATTACACCCTCGCCTTTCCACAAAATACTTCGTCCGATAGCTATCGGACAGGCTCAGTACACAGCCGTACGTGAACCTCTCGATTCATACGGCTTTTCATGTTTCTAAATCCGCTGACTAAGTTAATCAACGTTAAACTAATTTCAAATGGACTAAGTTTATAGGATTTTCTCGACACCATTCTTATGCCGGCTATGAGAACCTTGTTAAAGTACCGGAACAGAATTATTCTGTCCTATTCGTAACCATTGCTCACCACCACTCCCGTTTCCTATAACAGCAGCATGTGGTGGTCATTGAGCTTGCTGCAATGGGGTTTGGCAACTCCCCCTGAATAGCGTCGCCGGAAGGCCTTTTGAAAATTTCTTAAAATCTTCCATCAGTCAAAGAGCATCCCCTCATCTTTCAGGATGAGTGATTCAAGTCACACACGGTTTTCGTGTTCCCGATGGCGGGGACTTTCTACACTAAAACTTCATTCGGAGAACTGAACTTCCACCTTAAACAAATGCGTCTGCGAAGCACGCCCCTCAATATCACAAACCCTTTGCCATCGGCATCACCGCTTTTCATCACTCATTCAAATTTAAAAGTGTCAGTTATTTGTTTTAAAACATTTTCATCTAACTCTTTCCCGTTTGTTTCAATAATAATTGTATGAGTGCTGTTGGAGAAATAAATGAATTGATATTTCGCAGTCACTTTACTTTTCTTTTTGTCGATGCAAACAACTTGGTCTGTGATGGTGTAATAAAGTCCGTTGTATGTTTCGCCTTTTATACTTGTTGTGATTTCAATTTTTATTTTACCGTTGAAAGTTGTCAAATACATGCCTTCAGATTTTTTCTGAAGGCCCATTTGAAAAAGAACAGAATCAAGGTTTCCGTTTCGATAAATTATTCTGAATGGCATACCACCAAAACAGTCACTATACTTTGCGATTTCTGCAGCACTTATCGGTTTGCACAAGAGAAAATACCCTGTGCCGTCAACAGTTTCTGGATTGATTGACCAATCAGTTGGAATGTCAAAAGAAAAATTCAATTTAGTATAGTTGTCGTTGTGCTCATATTTGTATGTAGTGAAAGTATCATCCTGTCCATAAGTAAGCGAAACGAAAATTATCGTCAGAGTTAATAAAAGTATTTGTCTAATTGTGTTCATTTCATGCAGTTTGTATGAAGTTGCGATGTCGCCCAGCGGTTGCAGATAACGTCAGTTCGTGCAAAAACAAATATAAGAATTCGTCTTTAAGCTACTGGGCTCCATGATGACTTATAGGGATAATTAATTTTGCTGGTTACAATACGCTCAATAGTGCGCCACGGGGCTGAAAGTGAGAAAAAACATCTCTCCCGGCGCTTTTTTAACTCTTGTGAGCCTAAAATTCTTAGGACCCGGACAAAGTTGTATACCAAGTTAATCAACCTGAACTCTTCGTCATTCCAATATGTATTAAGGAAATCTAATCTAAGGTTCAAATTCGCCGAAAGAGGGGGTCAGCTTCGCCGGAATATCCATTAAAGGCTTCATAATCGAACTTTTTCTTTTTCATTTGTGTAGTTTAAAGTTAGTGCTTAATTTAAACTGAAACACTTTATGAAACACTCTATCTTTCTGGAAAAGCAATTCAAGTAACACACGGTTTCAACTTTGTGATGTTGGGGAATTCAAAGTACAAATGTTCAATTTAGAACCATGTTCATTAAAATTCCGATGCTTAAATAAAGCACATCAACTCCAATACCGCAAAACCAATGTTGGCACTTTATTTCATTTTGCAATCATTTCCAATATGAATCAGCAACCTCATAAATATATTTCTCGAACCATTCTTGCAAAGGGTTACTTGAATTTCCAAATCTACCTATTTTTAATACCTGAATAATTGCATCTTCCTTTGAATAATCATTTAAATAATAATGAAGCACCTGAGACTGAGCATACGTTCTATATGCAGCCACTAACTGGTTAGCATAGGAATTTATTGGATATATGGATTTGATCTCTGATGCTTGAATTGAAAATAGGCAATATGCATTTTGATTGATATCTACATTATGAATTATCTCGTTAATTTCCTTATGGCCCTCTTCTTGATACATACGAACTGAGCTTCCAAATACTAAAGCTGGATGTTTCAGGCATCTTTGTTTAAATATATTATTTGAATTAAAAACATGTTCTAAGATGCCTACGTAAGATGCTTGATTCCAGATTTCGCGTTTTTCTGCTTTTATCTCCTTCAAGAATTTAGAATACGACACCTCGTTTAATGCAATACTATTACTCTCCCAACATGCGAAATTTAATTTCTCTGTTACAAACTCACTTATTCCATGAATCAAATGGTTTTGAAGCTCGTGGTTGTATGTAACTACTTCGTTAATAGGTTCTGCTTTATTGAATAGGAATTTAAAGTTATCGTCTTTAGGAATCATTTGACTAAACCAATATTGACGCCATCCAGGATGAATTTCATCAAAGTAAATTCCAGTTCTCGGTGGTGAAGTAATAAAAGGTATGTGTACGTCCAAAGATAGATTATTAAAAACTTGACATAAAGGGGGAAACTGGTAAATCTCAAGTAGCCAAACCATTAATGAAAAATACGAATCAAAATCTCTTCGCTTTACATTTAGTAAATCCATTAAAACTATCGGGGCATCACTGATTTTAGCTTTAATAAGCTCATATTCGCTAAATACAGCAGAAGCTTCTAGAATATTACAATAACCCAGAAATTTAGTTGGACAGACTGGGTATTCAGGATATCTTGTGATAAAAACATCTTCCTTAACGTCAAATAAATTTTTAAAAAAGTAATTCAAAACGTGTACAGCTTGTTTTTGAGTGATATCCTGACGATTCGAAAATAAGCAATCAATGATTAAATCAATAGTTTGTATTTGGTTATTAAGAAGTTCCGATAATTCTTTAGGTACGCTTTTACTGATTAAGGAATGAAGATTATCATTTTTCAGGTTAAGTAAAATAGTATAAAGCACTCCTAGTTCTGAAGAACTATGCCGAATGAAATGGTTTGATTCGTGCAGATTTGTAAGATGCGCTTGGAGATACCAAAATTCATAAAGTAATTTATTATAATCAAATTGCTTATTACTGAAATTCCTTTTAAATTCGGCTTCAAACTCCCGCCAATTTTCATTCGGAGCATTTTCATAAATGGCTAAAGTTAAAGGATCAAAATAACCATTAATTCCGTTATATGAACTACTTGAAAGAATCATGAGTCTGATGAGATTTACACAATCGATGTATCCCGTTTTTTATTATCAAGGCAGATATAATTGTAACATGAGCAGGTTCAAAAACATGCTCAAATATAGAAGCAATAGCAATAGCCAAGTGAACATTATCCAAAACTTTTTCTTTATTTAAAACGAATAAGATTGTTTCATTACTACAGACCTTCTGTTTAATAATATCTAACCTCTTCGTAAACCAAATTTTACCTTTCTTACTGTAATCCTCGTCAGACAAAGTAATAGAATTCAAATTTGTAGTCGACTTGTAAGTTATTTTACCAAGTGAAGTGAATAATTCTTCCTCAGTTAAGTTTAAAGCTGTTATCAAATTTTCTTTCATATTAGTCTGAATGTTTTCATTTTATAAATAGTGTATACTAATACAAGTGCCAATCGGATCAACCAATGGAATTAACCCATAACCTTTCCACACTTTCTTACGTGAACATATTGGTTCATACTTGTGCTGAGCTTGTCCGATAGCTATCGGACGAAGTAAGGCTTTCCTGTTTCTAAATCCGCTGACTAAGTTAGTGAAAGTCAAATCAATTTCCAACGGGTATTGCGTAAAGGATTTTCTGGACATCCATTCCGGAGCCAGTTATGAGCACCTTGTTGATGTACCGGAACAGATTTACCCTGTCCTTTAAGCCCCCATCGCTCACCACCGTTCCCGTTTCCGATAACAGCAGCATGGGGTGGTCATTGAGCCTGCCGAAATGTGGTTTGGCAACTCCCCCGGAAGAGCGTCGCCGGAAGACATCTTGAATATTTCTCAAAATCTTCCATCAGTTATAGAGCATTCACTCATCTTTCAGGATGAGGGATTCAAGTCACACACGGTTTTCGTATTCCCGATGGCGGGGACTTTCTGCACTAAACTTCATTCGGAGAACTGAACTTACACCTTGAACAAATTTGTCTGAGAAGCACGGAACCCCCGCTATCGCAAACCCCTTGTTGCACTAAACCCCGCATTCGCGGGGTAGCTTGTAATAACCAGGACTGAATAGTTTCCGGATGTTTCATCGTAGAAGAGTCGCTAAACATTCTATATATGAAAACATCAACAAGAGAACAGGGATCCATGACCCTGGTTAAACAAGCATGTGTAAAAGTAGCAGGATTTGAGGATTTTCACAAGCGCCTGAGCAGAAAAATTCGAGTGGCGGGTAAGAGCGACAGTACTTTGTCGAACTACATGCGCCATCTGGCGGCAATGGCCCTTCATTTCGAGTGTATGCCAACTGATCTGGATATGGAGCAGATTGAGGAGTATCTGGATCTGATGCTGGAACAGCATGACACACCCTCGGAGTCGTATTTTAAGTTCGTGGTGTATAGTCTTCGTTTTGCTTTTAAGGCAGAGGGGCTGGATTATAAACGGATATCACTTCCGGCCATCAAGAAGGAGAAGAAGCTTCCGGTGATTCTGAGCCGTGATGAGATGCGTAAATTGCTTCGGGTTCCGGTACTGTTGAAGCATCGGGTGCTATTGGGGTTGTTATACGGTTGCGGATTGCGGTGTATGGAAGTGCGAAGCATTAAACTCTCAGATATAGATTTTGATCGCCGGCAATTACATATCCGTCAGAGCAAGGGTAAGAAAGACCGTTATGTTCCCTTGAATGACATGTTATGCCGTGGATTACGAGCATACATTGAGGCAGAGTCTCCCTCGGTTTATCTGTTCAACGGAAAACCGGATGGACGGGTCGGTGGCGATTTCGACAGTCGATATTCACAACGCGGGGTTCAATGGGTGGTGCAGCAGGCCTGTAAAGCGGCCGGCGTGAGCAAGGAGGTGTCGGTGCATACACTTCGGCATACGTATGCTACGCATTTACTCGAGGATGGACTGGATATCGTTTCCATCAAAGAACTACTCGGTCATGAACGCATTGAGACTACGATGGTCTATCTGCACGTAGCTAAGAATGGAAGAAAAGCACCGTTCTCTCCACTGGATACACTTTATTCGGTGAAGGCTTGAGGCCAGCCTGCGAAGTGGCGCAGGTAATCGATCAGGAATGGGATAAGATCAACAGCAGCGTAGTGTTGAACGTTTGGCAAAAGCGGACACTTCGCCTGCTGCGTGATTGTCGTACCGCTGCTATGGGCGGACACGTAGATCGTTGTCCTGATTGTTCGTACACGCGCATCAGTTATAATAGTTGCCGTAACCGCCATTGCCCGAAGTGTCAGGTGATGGCCAAAGAAGACTGGGTGAAGGCCCGGAAGGAGGAACTATTGCCTGTTCCGTACTTCCATGTGGTGTTTACACTGCCGGAACAGATCAATCGTCTTTGCCTGTTTGCTCCTGCAAAAGTGTATGATGCGTTGTTCGCTTCAGCATGGAGTACCATCAACGATTTTGCTGCTGACCCCAAACATCTCGCTGCCAGAAGTGGCATGATCGCCGTACTGCATACATGGGGACAAAATCTCAGCCTGCATCCACATTTGCATTGTATCGTACCTGGCGGTGGTCTCAACGCCTCAGGCAACTGGAAAACGGCTCGCTCAAATGGAAAGTATCTGTTTCCGGTGAGAGCACTCAGTAAGGTTTTCCGGGCCAGAATGGTTGCCATGTTACGCAAGCATTATCCTAAAGAAGAAAAGGCCTTCTTCGAAGAACTCTTTAAAACCGAATGGGTCGTTTATGCTAAACGTCCTTTCGGTGGTCCGCAGCAGGTGATCGATTATCTGGGACGCTATACCCACAAAATTGCTATCAGCAATCATCGCTTAACAACTATCACTGATGAGCAGGTGAGTTTCCGGTATAAAAATTATCGCAACGGACAACAAGGAGAACTCTCACTCATGCCGATGGAGTTCATTCGACGGTTTGCACAGCACATATTACCCAAAGGCTTTGTGCGCATCCGGCATTATGGCATTCTGTCCTCACGAACCAAATCGAAAGCCATTCCTTCCATTCATCTTCAACTGTCAAATAAAATCATGACCATACAAAAGCAAGAAAGGCGCAAAGCACCTCCGGTACTTTGCCCATGCTGTAAAAAAGCTACGCTTCAAACTATCATGCGATTTGACCATCGTGGGCCGCCTGCTACTTATTCAGAAATCAAACCCAATAAAAATGCTGCTTAAAAAAACACCTGCTATGTGGGCTGAAGTTGTATTGCCCTCACGTTATAATTTCCGGCTAAATGCACCAGACCTGATCATCGAAAGAAACAAATGACCAATTTTCTCCAAAAACTTTCTTAATACTCCTGAGCTTCTTGCTCCAATTAAACGTCCAAGTCGTATTCATTCCCCATAAAGCGGTCCCGCGAAAGCAGGCTTCCGTGCAACAGGGGTTTCATTGTTCGTGCTTCGCACGCAACGAAACCTAAGTTGTTAGCGGCTGTTATACTCTCCACAAGAAGCGATTTCATCAGTCCTTGATTATGTTTATTCCAATTAAGAAACTCCCAATCGCTCCCAACAAGATTGTTACAACAAATCCAATCATAGAAAATTGCTGTCCGAGAACAGTCATTGATAATACATTTGAAACAGTCGCACCAAGAAAAATACCACCAAGAATACCTGATAGCTTACTGAACTTGCTTGATTGATTTTTAATTAAATATTGTGACGCAGATTCAACATGACTTGCAGAAATATTATCTGTTTGATTTCTTGTTGCTGTCTTTTGCGATTCGTTAAAGAGTGAACTAATGTAAACACCAATACGCTCTTTGAATTTATCAAACGCAGCTTGCGTAAATGGTTTGTTCGATACATTTTGTAAAGTATAATCAACTTCGGCTAATATTTTTTCTAAATCTGTCATTGCTTTGCAGTTGAGGTTTGAGGATTTAAAATTGATGCATCAAGTTTTGATAAGTATGTGTCCTTTACAAGCTCTCGTAACTTGACTTTCTCCTTTTTGCCCTTTTCTCCGAAATTTAAGAAAGATGTAATTGTCCCACTAGCAAAAGAAATTACTAGTGTTACAATTACTTCAAAAAGTGAAGTTGTTTCATGAAGAAGTTTACTGAAGTCCAATTCCTTTCCGAACGAAAGAAGTCCGACAACAACTGACATAATGAGAATCCCCAAAAAGAAAGTAATGTTCCAAAAAAGTTTTGCTTTCCTTGTTGCATTAAGATAATTAAGTTCCTTTTTTAGAAGTTCGCTCTCCTCGATTTTACGCTCTAAATTTTTTATGTTTTCGTCCATGGTTACAAAGTTACTAATTTGGTTAAACGATTATTTGAAGTTCCAAATACTGCAATTTAATTCACAATCAGAACATAGATTACCTCTTGCAATTTTATGCTCTTCGTCACCACAAATGCCGCATTCAAGTTTCGTTCTAATGTCATACTCGCCAAACTCATGCGTCAGCATAGTCCCTATTTCAAAGTTGTCCTTAAACGAACTTGAAATAGTTTGAATAAATTTTTTTGCTTGTTCTTTGTCAAGAACCCTCTTTTTTCTTAGCTCTGATACCAAGCCAACAATGGGTTTCAGTCCTATATAAAATTGTTTAATTTTTTTCTTGTCAGCGACATACTTTCCATGTAGCCAACCTATCCCTGCTAAAAGAAAATGTGTTCCTACTAAAATTGAAATCTCTATTGGAAGTGTCATATGGTTTTGATTTTTTGTTTGTCTACTGGTTTTTGTCAGTCGGTTGATGGTTACACTGTCGCCAAATAATAGCCGCTAACTCCCTTATTCCCGCTACAATCTCACGGTAATCTGTCCAATTTCCGGCTGCTTCCCGCATGTTTGAAGCGTGTTATATTTTAGAAGTTCAAATTTAGCTTTCGAACGTTTACCTTCAAAATTTTACTGGGGGCTATTTTTACCCGGGCATTTTTGTCCTCCTAAAATCCTTCTCGGGTTACAGATTGATATACAGATGAACGGAGTGATTAGGGTACTACAGATAAGGTTGTCTTAACATTAGATCCTTCTCGGGTTGCAGATTGATATACAGATGAACGGAGTGATTAGGAAGATTGTCATAAAATTAGATCCTTCTCGGGTTGCAGATTGATATACAGATGAACGGAGTGATTAGGAAGATTGTCATAAAATCAGATCCTTCTCGGGTTACCCTGAAGCAGAACCTGCGGCACGCTTCAGGGCTTATGGCGTAAGGTCATGATGGAGTGTTTAGGATGTTACAGATAAGAGATAGCTATCCAACGCGCTGGGCAAATCAATGTTCACGAAACTCAGCAACTCAGTAACCCCGAAACCCAGCAAAATAGTAAACCTTAAACCTTAAACCTTAAACCTTAAACCCTCTCCCTCAACCCTACACTCGCCCTATACCTATCATCTCTAAAACGATCGTAGAGGGCGTCCATGCGGCGCAAAATCTCCCCCGCCCCTATCTCGTCACACCACTGCAGTAAACCTTTGGGATAGTTAACGCCCTTGGTCATGGCGAGGTCGAGTTCTGCGGGGGTGGCGATATGGAGGAACGCTGCGTCGGCGGCTTCGTTGATGAGCATGGCAATGACACGGTCGAAAATGGCCTTGCCGAGAACGGGATCTTCGGTGGGTGCGGGATTCACCGCTCCTTCGCTGTAGTCGTAGTAGCCTCTTCCCGACTTCCGTCCAAAACGTTTCGATTCTACCATTTTCTTCTGCGTGAGCGAGGGACGATACCGCGGATCATAGTACATCTGCGTCCATACGGTTTCGGTGACGGTATAATTCACGTCGTTGCCGATGAGGTCCATGAGCTCGAAGGGTCCCATGCGGAAGCCGCCAAACGTTTTCAAAGCCCAGTCGATGGTGGGCATGTCGGCCATGCCTTCTTCGTAGATCTTGATGGACTCTCCATAAAACGATCTGGCCAGACGATTCACAATAAACCCGGGCATGTCTTTCGCAATCACGGGGACTTTCTTCCAGCTATTCATGAGTTCCACACAGGCAGCAGGGAGATGCGCAGCAGTCTGCACAGCGGGTATAACTTCTACCAGCGGCATCAGCGTGGCAGGATTGAAAAAATGCAGTCCGATCACGCGTTCGGCTTTCTTGCAGGCGGAAGCAATGGCAGTAACACTGAGGGAAGAGGTATTGGTGGCGATGATACAGTCCGCGCTCACGACCGACTCCAGTTTGGCAAAAACTTCCTGCTTGACGGGAAGCTGCTCTACGATTGCTTCGATCACCAGCGCGGCATCATCCATGGCGTCGAGGCTGGGGACCGCATGGATCCGCGACGTGAGCACTTTCCCCATCCCCTGCGCTATCTTGCCTTTCTCTTCGAGCTTCTGCAGCGATTTACTCATGGCTTCAAGGGCCAGCGCGGCAGCGTCGTGGCGACTGTCAAAGAGGTATACTGTATGTCCTGCTGTGGCTGCCACCTGCGCGATGCCCGCTCCCATGGCGCCCGCACCGATGACGCCGATCTTACTGTCCTGGTTAAACATCTTATTCTCCTTTGAAAACGGGTTTTCTTTTCTCGAGGAAGGCCGCTACGCCTTCTTTGTAATCGAAGGTTTCGCCGGCCGCTGCCTGGTATTTTTCTTCGGCCTGCAATTGTTGTTGCAGATTATTGTTCATGCTTTCGTTGAGCAGCATTTTCGTATAGGCGAGACCGCGAGTCGGCATTTCGGCTAAGAGGGTGGCGGTCTTTAGTGCTTCTTCCTGAAGATTTGCATCGGGCACTACTTTGTAGAGCATGCCCATGGCCAATGCGTCGGCGGCGCTTACTTTATCGCCGAGCATCATGAGTGCCATCGCCCGCTGAAAACCGATCATCCGTGGCAGGAAGAACGTTCCGCCGGTATCGGGTACGAGTCCGATTTTACTGAAGGCCTGAATGAAGCTCACACTCTCCGCGCTGATGGCGATGTCGCAGGCGAAGGCCAGGTTGGCACCGGCTCCGGCAGCGACTCCGTTCACCGCAGCTACCACGGGCTTCTCCATCTTGCGGATTTTCTCCACGATGGGATTATAGTGTTCGCGGACGATGGTTTGTATGCCCAGCCCGTTTGGATCGATAGCTTCTGCCAGATCCTGTCCGGCACAAAAAGCCTTGCCCGTTCCGGTGATGAGGACCGCGCGCACTGCTTTATCGTTGGCTGCAGCGTCGAGTTCCTGTTGCATCAGCAGGGCCATTTCGCGGTTGAAGGAATTGAATTTTTCGGGTCGATTGAGGGTGAGGATACGCACACCGCCTACCGTAGTTGAAAGGATGGATGACATAGTGGTTTTATTGCCGCACGAAGGTAGGGAATGCCCGTGAACCTGCCGGGGCGACCTTGCTCAGTGTGCGCGGGCGGAGAGGGTTTTCAACAGCCGGACAGCAAATGGTGAATAAATAGCGGGAATTTCCTGCTGAATTGTCCATATTCAAGCCCGACACCGCACCGAAGTGCTTTTTTAAACCTACGCTTCTTAGTACTTTCGCCACTCGACAAAATCACAACTAACCTCCCATATCAAATACCATGACAGGTTCAAAAATCACCATCAAGAATGGCAAACTGAAAGTTCCCAACGATCCCGTAATTCCTTTCATCGAAGGCGATGGCACGGGTCCGGATATCTGGGCAGCTTCCGTTCGGGTGCTCGATGCGGCCGTTGAAAAGGCCTTCAAAGGAAAACGTAAGATCATCTGGAGAGAAGTGCTGGCGGGCGAAAAGGCCTTCAATAAAACCGGCAACTGGCTTCCTCAGGAAACACTCGACGTGATCGACGAATATAAAGTGGCGATCAAGGGTCCGCTGACTACTCCCGTAGGCGGTGGCATCCGTTCGCTCAACGTGGCACTGCGCCAGCAACTCGACCTATACGCTTGTATTCGTCCGGTAAGATGGTTCAAAGGTGTGCCGAGTCCGGTGAAAGAGCCGGGACTGGTGAACATGACCATCTTCCGCGAGAACACCGAAGATATCTACGCCGGTATTGAATACATGGCGGGCACTCCGGAAGTGGAGAAACTCCTGAATTTCCTCGAGAACGAAATGGGCGTGAAGAAAATCCGTTTCCCGAAGACCTCTTCGCTCGGTATCAAGCCGGTTTCTACAGAGGGTACAGAGCGCCTGGTGCGTGCTGCACTGGAGCATTGCTTCAAGTACAAGCACACCTCCTTAACGCTTGTCCACAAGGGTAATATCATGAAATTTACCGAAGGTAAGTTCAAGGACTGGGGTTATGCACTGGCAGAGCGTGAATACGGCGATCGTGTTTTCACCTGGGCGCAGTACGATAAGATCAAGGAAGAGAAAGGTGAAGCAGCCGCCAACGAAGCGCAGACAGCAGCGGTAGCAGCGGGCAAGCTGATCGTAAAAGATGTGATTGCCGATGCGTTCCTGCAGCAGATTTTATTGCGTCCTGCCGAGTATGATGTGATCGCAACGCTGAACCTGAACGGCGACTATGTATCCGATGCACTCGCTGCACAAGTGGGCGGAATCGGTATTGCTCCGGGAGCGAATATCAATTACCTCAGCGGACACGCCATCTTCGAAGCAACACATGGCACTGCACCGAAATATGCCGGTAAAGACATGGTGAATCCTTCCTCTGTGATCCTCTCCGGCGTGATGATGCTCGAGTACATGGGCTGGGATCGCGCAGCGAAACTGATTGTAAAAGGCATAGAGCGCAGTATCAAGAAGAAGCGTGTCACCTACGATTTCGAGCGTTTGATGAAAGGTGCAACCAAGCTCAAGTGCTCCGAGTTCGGGGATGAGATTATTGCCAATATGTAAGACCATTTATTTGGCCGCAGATTTTTTAAGATAATTATGATTTGTTATGATATAGTTTATCATAATAAATCATAATTATCTGCGTTATCAGTGGCTAATAAAGTATCGCTGATGAAGCAGATTTTATGGATATTGATGCTTGCAGCAACCAACGCTTTTAGTCAGGAAGCGGGAGATACCTTGTTCAACGCTTTTTACCTGCAGAGCACTCCGGCAGGAATTACGATTTCGTTTACTGTTCGCGGCGGTATTCAATGTACCGGAGTGAGCATAGAACGTTCCGGTGATGGCCTGAATTTCGGAGAGATTTACGAGTACCCCGGCGTTTGCGGGAATCCGGGCGCAGATGAAACGTACAGTTATCTGGACGCGAGTCCGCTGGCGAACCGGCTGAATTACTACCGCCTGAGCATTGGTGGGTTCGGGATCAAGTCGTCAACAAAATCAATCCTGCATTATGTTATAGCTTCCGGCGAGATCCTGGTGATTCCCAACCCCTGCACCGATTGCGTGGTGCGTTTCCCGAATGAAAAGAAGGAGAACTGCCGGGTGCGGGTGTCGGATACTTCGGGACGCGAAATCACATCTACCGAAACGCGGGCTTCGGAATTTTCACTCACGGAAGGTGCCGGTCTGCTGATGGTGACCATTGAGTACCCCGGCAACGAACAACGGCGGACGATGGTGATCCGGCGATAAATTCCGTGCTGGATTTCTGTGAATGATCTCTTTCCCGTATTTTCGGTGTACCATTGATCTATGAAACAACGAAGCCTGCTCCTGCTCCTCCTCCTGTCGCTAAGTTCCTGCCATGTGGGACGTTTTTTCGTCTGGAACTTTGCCGATATCCGCGATTATAAAAAGTTCCCTTCACAACCGGTCGCAGCATCGGCTACACCGTTTTATTTCAAGGACGGTAATGCCCAAACGTTACGGCTGCCGAAATATATTCACTACAAAAATGATAGTCTGCCCTTCGAAGAACGCATCGAAAAAGACGGGACCGTAGCCTTCCTCATCATCCGCAACGACTCCATTCTCTACGAGAAATACTTCAACCACTACGACAGCAGCGATGTGGTTCCCTCCTTCTCGGCCGCCAAGTCGTTTGTAAGTGCGCTCATCGGTATCGCCATCGACGAAGGAAAGATCAAATCCATCCACGATCCCATCACCAACTATCTCCCCGAATTAAAAGATCCGGGCTATAAAAAGATCACCATTGAGCACCTGCTGCAGATGCGGTCGGGGATTAAGTTCAACGAGTCGTATGTAAATCCCTTCGGAGATGCTGCCAAGTATTACTACGGCCGCAACCTGAAAAAATACCTGATCAACCAACCCCTCGAATCCGGTCCGGATGAGGAATTCAATTATCTCAGCATCAACACGCAGTTACTCGGCTGGATTGTGGAACGCGCTACCGGAAAGCCGCTTGCCCAATATCTGCAGGAGAAAATCTGGCAACCACTCGGCATGGAGTCGCCCACCTCATGGAGCGTGGACAGCAAGAAGCATCAGATGGCCAAGGGCTTTTGCTGCATCAATGCGCGCGCCATCGACTTCGCCAAATTCGGCCGGCTCTATCTCAACAAAGGAAACTGGAACGGCCAACAAATCGTGAGCGAAGCCTGGGTCGATTCATCGGTAACGTTGAAGGATTACCGAAATTACTACCTCTACTCTTACCAATGGTGGCACACCCGCGATTTCGCCGAATACCGCGACAGTACGCAGTTAACCGGCACGTATTCCCGCGCCAACTTCCAGATTGGAAAACCACCCAAAGAAACGCCGTATGTGATCAAACCAGCGGGCGACTTTTTCGCGGAAGGACATCTCGGACAATTCATCTATGTTTATCCCGAAAAGAATATCATCATTGTGCGGCTCGGAAAAAAATATGGCATTACGCCCTGGAGCAGATTGTTCAGAGATATCGCAAGGATGAACTAAGCATTCTCAATGACACTTGAACAGCTCGAACGGCTGGTGGCAACCATCGCAGTAATACAAAGCTTTGCAGGCGGTAGAACCAAACTGACTCGTGAGCGAAGTGTTTTTTGAAGCACAGAAAGGACAGGCGATTTCATCCTGCTTTGGCTTCGACAGGGGATGCAAATGTTCAAACGTAAGTTTTGGCGGAGGTGCGATACCGTAAGCGCGAAGCTTTTCGCGGGTTTCTTCGCTTAGCCATTCGGTTGTCCAGGCCGGCTTGTACACCACACGAATCGTTACCGAAAGACCGTCTTCCGTGAGGCGTTCGCGTACCGCATCTTCCATCATCTTCATAGCAGGACAACCGGAATACGTGGGTGTCATCACCACTTCCACATCATTTCCGTTTTCGATGATATCACGCACCACACCCAGTTCAACGATGCTGATCGCCGGCACCTCGGGGTCGGGCACTTCATTCAGCACGTCCCATAACCGGGATTTCTTCGCCTCAGCAGGAATCATTTTATTGGATTGTTACCACTTCGCGTCGGGGTACGTACGCGGCAGGATCTGCATTTCAGAAAGTAAATGTCCGAGGTGTTCGGTATGTTTACCTTTCATGCCTCCGGAGGCCTGATAACCTTTGTTCGCAGGAATTGTCAGCGTAGCCTTCTCCATCACTTCCTTCACCATCGCATCCCACTCTGCCCGCTGTGCAGAAATATCACAGGCGATCCCTTCATTGATGAGCAAGGCATCCACCTCATCCATCTCAAAAAGTTCATCGGTAAAATGCCAGAGGTCGTTGAGTGCTTCCTGAATTCTGCGGTGCGACTCATCGGTACCATCTCCCAGACGGATAATCCAGTCGCTGCTGTGACGCAAATGATAGGTTACTTCCTTGAGCGACTTCTCTGCCAATCCGGCAATGGTTTCATCCTTCGACTTCACCAGCGCGCGGAACTGCAGATACGCCTGTGCGCCGTATAAAAACGAACGCATCATGGTCACACCGAAATCGCCATTGGGTTGCTCCACCATGCAGCGGTTGGTAAACCCGCGCTCATCGCGATGGTAAGCGATATCATCTTCGGTACGGCCTTTCCCCTCTAACGTTGCCGCATAGGTGTAAAATCCGCGGGCTTGTCCGATGAGATCAAGTCCCATATTGCTCATCGCAATATCTTCCTCGAGAATCGGTCCGTGTCCGCACCATTCACACATCCGCTGCGCGAGGATCACGGCATTATCGGCCAGCCGTACACAATACGTATATAACGCCTCGTTCTTTGTCATTTTCAGATTTGCTTGATGCCGTCGGGCGTTTTGAAATAATTGGGCCAGCGGTACATTTTATCGTTCGCCGGATCGAAAAACGGACCCATATCTTCCGGAGTAGACGCTACAATTGCATCGGTAGGAACCACCCACATGTTCACGGCTTCCTGACGGCGGCCATACACATCGCGCGCGTTCAGGAGTGCCATTTCCGCATCAGGAGCGTGTACATTACCGGCATGTTCGTGCGGATCTCCGCTTTGTTTCTGGGTAAATACTTCCCAGGATGGCCATTGATGTTGTTCAGACATTGTATGAAGAGGTATTCAATTGTTAATTTAAGATGGCAAAGAAAAGGAAGGCTTCTGCACTTTCTCCTCTTCGCTGAATGACTTTACTCAGGCTTGCGCTGATTTCTTTTTCGCATAAGCCGCAGCAGCTTCGCGCACCCAGGTGCCGTTTTCATGGGCATCCCGGCGTTGTTTCATTCTCAATTTATTACAAGGACCATTACCATTGATGACTTCATAAAATTCGGCCCAGTTGATTTCACCATGATCATAGTGTCGGGTCTGCGGATTCCATTTCAGTTCAGGGTCAGGAATCGTGAGACCAATCGCCTCTGCTTGCGGAACCGTACGGTCGATGAAACGCTGGCGCAGATCGTCGTTCGATTGCAGCTTTACTTTCCATTTCATGAGGTCGCCGGAGTTGGGCGAATCTTTATCTGAAGGACCGAACATCATCAGGGCCGGCCACCAGAAGCGGTTCATCGCATCCTGCGCCATCTCCTGCTGCGCTTTGTTACCACGCATCATATAGGCCATGATCTGATAGCCTTGTTTATTGTGGAAATTTTCTTCCTTGCAGATACGGATCATCGCGCGTGAATATGGTCCGTACGAACACTTCGCCAGGACAGTTTGATTCACGATCGCGGCGCCATCTACCAGCCAACCCACAGCACCCATGTCGGCCCAGTTCAGGGTCGGGTAATTGAAAATACTGGAATATTTGGCCTGACCACTCAATAACTGATCGATCATTTCCGAGCGATTCGTCCCCAGCGTTTCGGCACCGGAATAAATGTAAAGTCCATGACCCGCCTCATCCTGAATCTTCGCCAAGAGCACCGCCTTCCGCATCAAACTTGGCGCCCGGGTAAGCCAGTTACCTTCCGGCAACATTCCAACAACCTCAGAATGAGCGTGTTGAGACATCATTCGAAGCAACTGCTTACGGTATCTCTCCGGCATCCAGTCCTTGGGTTCGATCACTTGTCCGGCATCAATCTTCGCCTGAAATTCGGCTTCGCGACGTGCAATGTCTTCTGAAGCAATGTTTTGACTCATCGGATTTTCTATTCTTTTTATCGGGGTATAAAATTAGGATAATCAGACCTGAGGCACAAATGAAATTTATCATCCGGAAGATGCTAACAGCATCCAACTGCCCGGCAGGTCTTTCACCAATAATAACAATACACTGACGGTTCTGTTTACAACATTGCCCAACAGAGATAAACAACGCAACATTTTACACCAAATAACGTATGAGATTTGGGTTAAATTCGGCCGGCTGAAAACCGGTTGAATATCTATCTTTGTGGATATGAGGAAATTGACATACATCATTGCTATATTACTTTTTGGCCTGACCGGATGCCGTCATATTGAAGACGTAGCATACTTTCAGCCAAAGGACTCTACACGCTCAGAACGAAAAGTTGTGTATCCAAATTTTCAGGACCGGAACAAGGTTCTTCCTCCCAGTTACGAATACCAGATCCAGTCCAATGATATTCTCTCCATTTACGTGAGCAGCTTAAGTCCGGAAGCCAGCAGTTTTTTCAATGCCATTGCACCGATTGAACGTAACGAACAAACGACCAATGCATCCTATACAACCAGAACCGACATCGGATACCTGGTAGATGGCTACGGGATGATCGAACTTCCGCTGGTGGGCAAAGTAAAAGTTGGCGGACTATCCACCAGTGCAGCGAAGGACACATTAACCAAACGACTCGAGAAATTTCTGCAATATCCTTCAGTCAGAATATACATCGAAAATTTCAGGGTCACTATTCTCGGCGAAGTATATCGTCCGGGTGTTTACACGGTTACCAATGAAAAGATTACGCTTCCTGAAGCGATTGGTCTGGCCGGCGACCTCAATATCTTTGCAAACAGAAAAGAGATAACACTCATCCGAGAAGAAAACGGCGAGAAAAAATACATCACCATCGACATAACAAAACGCGACCTCTTCAATGCGCCCTACTACTATCTGCATTCCGGAGATATCATCTATGTAGCACCGGTAAACGGAAAGATAGCACAAAGCGACAATGCTTACAGGGTAATTCCCATTGTAGTATCAACGCTGACACTTATTGCCGTACTGGCGACGCGTTTCTTTAACTGATCAAGGCACTAATTAAAATGAGCGACCAACGTATTCCACCACAAAGTCAATATCCTGACCAGCAGCAGGCCATCGGCGGAGGAGAATCGAATAATCAGACCAATCTGAAATTTCTTTTCAACAAATTCTTCGTACGTCACTGGTATCTTTACGTATATACTCTCACGTTAGGATTTATTACCGCCTACTTTTACAACTGGTACTCCACTCCTATTTATTATACCAGCTGTACTGTACTGATCAAAGACGACAAGCAGCGCTACAATCAGAACGACCTGCTGGCGCAGCTCAATGAATTCAATACGGAGGGCGGAATTGAAAATGAAATCGGTATAATCCGCTCACGCCAACTTATCCTGAAGACGCTTCAATCACTCGGCTATGACAAGGGCTATTTCCTCAAAGGGGAAATTAAAACCTCCGAGATGTACAAAGAGTCGCCGGTTAAACTGATGGAAGATACGCTTTACCCGATCTCCCAAAGCACAGCTCTGAATCTCGAAATCATTGATAACCGCAAGTTCAAAATCAGTTACAATCACCCTAGCGGCTACCAGATCGGATATTATCTCTTTGGCAAACGGATTCATACAAAAATCGGGACATTCAAAATTGAAAAAACCGAAAAATTCAAAGATGAGTCCTATCTGAAAAAGAACTTCGATAAGCGGAACATCATTATCCGTTTTTACTCCATCGAAAACATGACCGATAATTACCAGACAGCGCTGAAGGTTGACAAGGTAAGTAAGGCCTCAACGATGTTACAGGCTTCCATTCAGGGACCGGTTCCGGCCAAGAACGAAGACTTCCTCAATCAGCTGTTTGAATTCTATATCGCCAAAGGCATTGAGGTCAAAAATGAGTACGCTGTTAATACCCTCCAGTTCATTGACGAACAGGTAAACCTTCTCACGGAAGACATCGAAATCAATGAAGCCAGTGTAGAACAGTTCCGGGTTAAGAGAGGCATTACTGACCTTGATGTAGAGGCCACTTCCTATCTCGAAAGTGTAAAACAATTTGATGCAAAAATTTCCGAGCTCCAGGTACAGATTTCCTTCCTCGACTATCTCGAAGGCTATGTATCACAAGGAAAAGAGCTGAGTGGAAATATTTCACCCGGATCCGTATTGGTAAACGACCCCTTGTTAACCAACCTCATTCTCAAAATGAATGAACTGGAAAACAAACGGAAATCTCAATTAAACCTGGCCAAGCAGGACAATCCCCTGCTGGTAGGATTAAACATTGAAATACAGAACACCAAATCAGCCCTGCTCGAAAACATAAAAAGTCTGCGAAACGGATTACGTTCATCGCTGAATGAAGCCAGTTCACAGAAGGGTCACGTTCAAGGTAAATTACGTTTACTGCCGGGAGCTCAGCGTGAATTACAAAGCATGCTTCGCGGATCAAACATCAAGGAAACACTTTATTCCTATTTACTTCAGAAACGTGCAGAAACCGCCATATTACTGGCAGCCACAACCGCGGACAATCGTATTGTTGATACGCCCCGCACCTATTACAAACCATTAAAACCGGTAAAAAGTCTGAGTTACTCCATCGCCATGATACTTGGACTTGTTATTCCCGGCATCCTGATTTATTCACGCGATCTGCTGAATGACAAACTCAACGATCGCTATGATCTGGAACGATATTCAAGCATTCCTGTACTGGGCATGATCGGACTCAGCGCCTCCAAGTCGAGTCTGGTGGTAACTGAAAAACCCAATTCACATATTTCTGAAGCATTCCGCTCCATCCGTACCAACCTGCAATACTTCACACCAAACAAAGAGCAAAATGTTATCATGATCACTTCCTCCATCAGTTCGGAGGGGAAAAGTTTCTGCTCTATCAATCTTGCGGTGATGATGGCGATGTCAGGCCGGAAAACCATTCTGGTAGGATGTGACCTGCGTAAACCTAAGATAACGGTAGGGTTTGACTTCACGAGTGAAATCGGACTGAGTAACTATCTCATTGGTATTGCAGATGAGAAATCCATCATTCAGAATTCCGGCAGCATTCCGAATCTTGACATTATCCTGTCAGGACCCAAACCACCCAACCCATCGGAGCTGATCATTTCTCCAAAGATGGACGCGCTGTTTGCCTACTTACGTGAGCATTACGACAATATCATTCTTGACACTCCACCGATAGGACTGATCACGGATGCGATGGTACTGTCGAAATACGCTGATGTCAATATCTATGTAGTACGTCAGGGAATCACCCGCCGCCACCATCTCAATTTTGTAAACAAGCTTTACAAAGAAGGTAAAATCCGGAATGTTTGCATCATCATGAATGCCCTGAAGGTGAATAACAGAAGCTATGGATACGGGTACGAATATTCTTACGGCTATGGGTATGGTTATGGGTATGGCTATGGCTATTACGAAGAAGATGCACCGAAGGGTGGTTTTGGATCTGCACTGAAATCCGTTTTCTCGAAAAAGAAACGCCGCAGTTCCAGCTCTGAAAAGAAAGCCTAACAAGAAGTACCTTGAAAGGGATTGCGCGAAAAACGGTACATTCGATAAAGTCGAAATTCGACCACGAATCAAAGACACTGTTCAAAAACAGCAGTTGGGTTTTTTCCGCAAATCTTGTCGGCAGTATTCTGGGATTTCTCCGGTCGATTCTTATTGCCCGCCTGCTTGGCGTTGAATTACTGGGTACCTATACTGTCTCTATCGCTTTTGTGCTGACCACCCAGGAATTTATGCGCCTGAATGTCAGTATGGGGTTAATACGCTATGGAGCACGTTACCTTCAGGAAAAAAGTCATGAAAAACTGATTGCCGTCGTAAAATACAGTCTGCTGCTGAGTGTTTTGTCGGCCCTTGCCTCCATCCTGCTGCTCATCCTGCTTACGCTCCTGTTTTATAACACTTTTATTCCTATGGAAGGACTGGGTGTTTATGTAATCCTGTTTGCCATCGCCAACAGTCTGAGTTTTGTAGATGCCATCAGCAAAGCCATCCTGAAACTCTTTTACAAATTCAAAACAAATTCGATGATCCAGATGATCATGGACACGATCGAATTCACGCTGGTAGCCCTCACTTTGTTTTATTTCCGCGGAGATTTGTCAAAGTTCATGACTGCTGTGATAATTACAAGAATTGTCAACAGTCTGGTTTGTAATTATGCTGCATGGAACGAGCTTAGGCCAGAGATCAGCCCCTGGTGGAATAAAGGTCATATCCCACTGATGCGAAGTGATAGGAAAGAGTTCCTTCAGTTTATTTTCGGCAATTCCATCAGCAGCTCCATCAAGGTATTGATGAATCAGGGAGATATCATACTTCTCGGGCAGATTTCAGGGGTTCGTGCAGTTGGATTATACGCTAACGCTAAAAAACTGGCTTATTCGGTACTTACCATCACTGACCCCTTGGTGAACGCTATTTTTCCGCAATTTTCGGTGCTGGTCGCCAAGAAAGAATACCATAAAGTTAAAACCATGCTCCGAAAGCTCAGTCTCCTGACTTTAGGTCCTGCCTTCCTCTTTATGGTAATCACTTATTTTTTCCGTGAAGAGATCATTACTGCCTTGTACGGCAAAGAATATGCAGATGCCGGCATGCCGTTTTTCTATTTAATGATCACCGGTATTCAGGCTTCCGTATTTTTCTGGGCCTTACCCTTGATTCAAAGCCTGGGCTTAACACGGTTACGCCTAAGCTCTTACATTGCCGGAGTAATCCTTGGCGGAATTGTTGCCTGGTGGCTAAGTCCGATTATGGGTCCGACCGGCACAGCCATTGGCGTACTGATAGCCAATGTATTCATCAATATCCTATTTATCAGGGCAGGCATAAAAGGACTCAACGTATAGCAGCAGCTTATCTTTAATCTCTTATTTTAGCACCTGTGCCGGAACCGGCAGCCAGCTGTATCGTATACATGCTTACCGGTTTAGAGCCGGAAAACAACATATGTCATCATCTGAAATCTTTGAAGCCAGTTCAAAATCCATCGCGCTGAAATATCCGCTTTCGGCTTTGCAGTTCTACATGGGAAGAAAAGAACCCATGCAACGGGCGGTCATTAAAAACGCTGCACGTCATCTTTGGGGACCACAGACTGAATTGGCCCAATGGGATCAGGCATTGGATGAAATAGAAAAAGGCGAACTCATCGCCCCTGTAAAGAACACCTCCAACATTCCTGTAGGAAATTCACTGGGTAATACATTCGGAAAATGGATGTATTGCTGTATCCGGGTATTCAAACCATCCACTATGATTGAAACAGGTGTTGCGCATGGCTCCAGTTCATGGATAATTTTAAATGCAATGCACAAGAATCAGCAAGGCCAGCTGATTTCTATCGATCTTCCCAACAATGATACCAACAGCGCATATAATTTCGGAAACACAACACCTCCCACAGGGTGGAGAGTTCCCGATGCTTTGCGCAAACGCTGGAGTCTTCGCCTGGGCGATGCCCGCACTCTTCTTCCTGAAGCACTAAAGGAATTTGGACAGCTGGACTTTTTCTTTCATGACAGCGACCATAGTTATGCGCATATGAAGTTTGAATTCGAGACCATTCTACCCTTCCTTACCAAAACCGGTCTCCTGCTTAGTGACGATGTGCACAAAAACAGTGCTTTCAAAGAAATTGTAGCGCAGCGTCATCTCAAAGCCCTTCAGTTTAACAAAGGAGGCTGTGCGATTCAGTCCTGATACATGGAAAGGCCTGTTATTGTTTATTTAAGTCCATTTGATTTGCTGAGGCCGCGAACCAATCAGGTCAGTGACGTACGCTTTTCAGAAGGTTTCTCACAGGAAGGATGCGAAGTACACATCATTGCCCCCTATGTTCAGCGTCCCGACAACATCGACAAACATGCCATCGCCAGTGTATATGGACTGGAAAGACCACCGTACTTTCACTATCTGCCCGTTACCTTTAAGAAAGACATCAAAGGCCATTTCAACGCCGCGCTCATCGCGCTGCTTGACACACTGAAAATCCTCAGTATCCGCCGCAAATTTGCAGCCGGAAAAAAAATGGTGATAATTTCACGTCACAGTGCCTTGTTACTGCCGCTTTCCATATTGAAGTTCCTCCTTCCCTTTCTCTTTCGCAAAACATTTATCATTCACTGGTCACATGATCTCAAAACCAAATGGAGCGACCGGATGGTATACAGTAATTCCGCTGCATTGTTTTTCACCAATTCATCCATTCGCGACAGCTTACTGAAAACAATCAGTTTTCCTGCCGGAAAAACGGCCATCACGTTAAATCCCATCACAGAAAAGCAGGCTACGGAACAACTCCGGAAAGAAGATGCCAGAAAAGAAGCCGGATTGACAGACATTAAAACGCCACTGGTAGTGTACACAGGCAAACTGGGATTAAAATACCAGCAGGAAATTATTCACATTCTTGAAGCTGCCGCCGAATGCACCGAGGCGACGTTTCTGCTGACAGGAGGAAGTCCCAACGTAGTTGCATTCTGGCAACAGTTCTGTACCGACCGCAACATCAGCAATGTACGTTTCACGGGCTATCTCACTAACTACACGGACATCCGTTACTACCAGTACAGTGCCGACATTCTCATCACCTACTATACCCGGCAGGGTCACGATCCCCGATACAACCTCCCCAATAAAATCTGCGAGTACATGTTAACGGGAAATGTCATTATCAGCCCCGACTATCCCGCCAGCGCCGATTTACTCCATCAGAACAATTGCCTTTTCTGCACACCTGAATCAAGTCAGGAACTTGCAAAAGTCATTCGCTATGCCATTGCACATCCCGAAATTTGCCACGAAAAAGCAGCTGTTGCCGCCAGGGAAGTACGTGAAATAACCTTTCGAAAGCAGGCCAACCGTTTGCTCGCATTTATTCAGGACCTGCTATGAGCCAACTGCTGAAACGATATCTGGAACGACGTTACGTCGATCGCAACGACAAAGCGATCTCCACTTTTTTTCCGGGACTCGGGAGCTTTCTCAGAACAAGAAAAGTCTGGAACCGCCTGAAGAAAAAATCAAAATACAATCACCACGACGGAGAGGCAAAAACCATCACCATCGAAAGCTATACCGGCAGAAATACAACAGCTGAGCGTATACGAAGTTTCTTGAAAGAATTCAAACACCCTGCAATTAAAGCAGCCATTGTTCAGGGCAGCATTGCTACCGGTGAAGAAATCGCCTTCAGTGATTTTGACGGTATTCTGATTATCGATCAGGACGCCATCCAATCAAAGAGACTACTCAGGGAACTCCATAAAATTGTGCATGCTTCATCCCAATTCATGAAACGGCAGGATCTGCTGCAACATCATGGCTGGTCAATACTGTTTCAGCACGACTTAAAACGCTACCCCGATGCCGAACTCCCGCTGGTTCTGCTCGAAAGAGGAAAATTACTATTCCCTGAAGGCTCCTACACCCTCTCAGCAGTAATAGACCCGACGCATCAGGATTATAATACACTGTATGAAAACCTGTGTACCGGAATTCTACGAAGGCTTGAAAAACCATCCACCTTTACCAGTATCTATCACACGAAACTACTGATCAGCGAATGTCTGTTGCTTCCTGCCGCTTTTCTGCAGTCACTGAATAATAAGCCGGTATGGAAGGCCGACGGCTTCTTAACCATAAAAACGTTACTTCCGCCAGAAGAGCTGCAACTCATTGATGAAATCAGTGAGATCAGAAATAACTGGCAGCGCTATTTTGACGGCAAGAGCAGAAAATCACCTGTACATGCAGAACTGGCTGATATCCTCAAGAAGAGACTCAGTCAAAGGATACGGAAACTCATTTCTTCCATGGATACTATTTTAGAAGCTCAGGATAAACGAAGCTGATATCCAAGTTTTCCAATCCACTCACCTGCAATCGTATTGATCAGAGTATAATCCTCCGGCGAGAGCTTCTTATAAGAACTGCTATTCTTGTTTCCGATTTCCGATTTTACTTTATGCACGGTAAACTCCTTTCCATCGATTTTTATTTCAAACGGTCGGATCTCCAAAAAGGAGGTAATCTGATGCAGGACTTTCTGGGGATCAGCCGTTAAATCCTCATACGTCAAGACAAGCTTCTTTTGAATGAATGGCAAATCGTCAAAAATCTGCTGGTAAGATACTTTCCACTGCGTAATCGCATCTTCCAGCGAATGTCCTTCTTTTCTGCGGATTCCCTCTGCCACGGCGTATGGGTCACGGACAAGAACAATGAACGCTGCAGGACTGAAATATTTCTGGAACCATCGGGTTCTGGCTGCATTCGCAATGGTCTTCTCCAGCAGTACAGGCCTCTTACGGTTATTGTAAAAATACGCCCACTCCTTTTTCAACTTACTGACATCGATGCCGGCATGTGAGGATTCATCCAGACGAAATAATTCAGGCTTCAATGCCCATAATCTGCGCAGGCCAAAAGTGGCACCCCGGGGCAATTGATCTGTATAAAACTGACCCTCATTCGGCATCGTCCCGATTTCCGGATGTAAACCCAGCAGCTGATTCAAGAGTGTTGTTCCCGAGTTGTAGCAACCAACAATAAAACACCACTGAGCCGGAGCAGGCTCCTTCATCCACCGCCAGGCAATCTTCCTGGTTCTAATACGAATCCAAAGATTCAGTTTGGTGAAGAATGATGATGTTGACATAACTATGCTCAAAGATAATGTTCGGCGACTTATCCAATGTTGTTTGTTCGATTAGATTTGCATATCTGCGTAAGCATGGCCCTTAAAGGTATTATCATCCGAGGAGATGCCCCTGATCAGCTGGAGTCAGGAGTGGCTCATCAGCTTCAGTTACTGCTGGGAGTTGCACCGGGATATTACCGTGTGCAGGACCAAACCATCGTTCCCGCTGAAGGGTTTACGCGTACTGTTGAACAAACGGAGGGTCTTTTTTTTCAATTGACACCACCTGCTGACCCATTGTCCGGGAATATATCTGTTCTCTTTCTTCAGGGGGAAGACCTGGCTCCTTTCTTTCGAACCGGGCGCTTTACCACTGCTATGCTGGAATCACCAGCGTATACGATACAGATTGGTTTTCGTTCAGATTCCGTCACAGAAGATCTGGGGGAATGCCGTCTCCGGCTGCTCCCTTACGCTGCAAATAAAACAAAAGATCTACTCATTCGTGAAATCAGTCTTCTGGCAGCAAAAATTATCGGTGAACTGAACAATCATCAACGGAAAAGCGTCCATCCGCTGCCCTTTCTGACACAGGAAAAACCCCTCCGTGTAAAATCTTCATGGCGCCATAAACTGGAACAATTGTTTACCACTTACAAGTGGAACATTGGGATCATTGACCTTCCTATACAGGAAATTGCAACCGGAAAAGGGCCATTTACAGTCAGGTGGATTCAGGAAGCGCCCGGTAATGACTTCAAGGCTGATCCGTTTGGATTCAACGACGGAACGAACGACATTCTTCTTTTTGAATATTACCATTCCAGACAGCGGAAGGGTGTGATCCATCTCCTTGACAAAACGGGAGAACGTGAATTGCTGAAAAATGAAAACCACCTCAGCTACCCGTTTGTTTTCGAACACCGGGGATTGCAAATCGTCATGCCCGAATCAGCAGATGATAAACGAACCGCGATGTATTCGTTTCATGAAGGCAAATTAGTAAATCATCAGTTCCTTTTTGAAAACGAACAAGTTGTTGACCCTACTGTTTTTTATTTTGAAAACCGGTGGTGGTTATTCTGCACAAAGAAAGCAAATCAGGGTGCCGACCTCAGGTTATACATCTTTTATTCTGCTTCGCCTGAAGGACCCTGGATTTCCCATCGTTCAAATCCTGTAAAAACAGATATATGTACTGCTAGACCCGGAGGAACCCCATTTCTGCTCGATGGAAAATTAATCCGGCCTGCGCAGAACAGCAGCCGGGGATATGGAGCTGCCCTGATGCTCATGGAAATAACGCTGCTCACTCCCGATGACTTTCAGGAGCAGGTATTCCGCCAACTGCAACCACATGATTTTTCGGGACCTTACCACGAAGGAATACATACCCTTAGTGCATGGGGAAACAAAACACTTGTCGACGGCAAAAGAATCAGATACACCCTACAACCTTTCCTTCGTCAATTCGTAAAATAGGGTTCAACCTACAAAGGAATGTTCAGATACATAGAGCGCCCCATATATTGCGAACGCGACTGGTATGACGAAGCACTTGAAATAATCAGTTCAAGACTTTCAGAGCAACCGGGCGTAAAAGCAGTATACCGGTTTGGCAATATCACTGTACCTGGAGTATCTGACCTCGATATTCTTGTTGTTTTTGAGAATGATGCGAAAAGCTCGTTAAACGGAATGGAAGGTCTGTGGGAGCGGCATACCCGTTTATTCACACATGGAATTATGGCCATCCGCGAAGACCAGTTTTACAGCAACATGCGGTACACCATCTGGAGTGAGCCGGTCCTGCTGAAAGGATCCGCACCGGAAGGTAATGTGCCGGAGCGGACGCCGGAAGAAGAAGCAGCCATAAAACTGCAGACAGGACTTGAATTTCTTCTGGCACATTACATCGACATGGCTGTTCAGACAGAATACAGGATTTTCAAATTAAGAGCATTGCTGCAGCATACCAAAGGGCTGATCATGGATCTTGAATTCATCGGCATGCCGGATTCGCCCATTCACCCGCTGGTAAAAGAGATCCGGGAAAAATCATTGCATTGGTTTGAAAAAGCAGTTGACAATCAATTCTTCGATGACTGGATTGTCCGTTTTAACAAAGCCTACAATACACTATGCCGGGAAATCTTTAACGACCATCAGGTGTATCTGCCGGGTGATGGAAGCTATGCGATTGCAAAAAACATCAGACTGATAAACCAAAGCACCCTCGCTTACCATAGAAAAGGCATACTGATCCCTGATATCGGCTTGTTGAAAGAGAAGAAATACTTCAAACTACTCAATAAATTCAATCGATTTACTATAGATGCACCCATTACCAATTCTCCGTTCCACCCTATCCTGCGTGATCGTTTTCTGTTTTTAAGGGAGATGAAGAGCCACAACAGGTTTAATTTACCTAACTTTATGACCATGACCACGGCGGTCACATCAAAACTACTTTAAAGAATGCAGTTTCGGAATCCGGGAGCAATTATAGAACAAACCCTGCGGTATCGCTTTCTGACCAACTACTTTCGTTTGTCAGAAAAGAAAGACACACTGCTTGATTTAGGATGTGGTCCCAGACCATATCGGGAATTATATGCAGATTCATTTACTAAATCGATTGGTGCCGAACATCCCGACTCGCACTTCCCCAAGAATGACATCGACTTGTTTTGTCTGGCGACTGATATTCCACTGGAATCAGAAAGCATCAATACCGTTCTTTGTACAGAAGTGATGCATGATATTGCGGAACCATCTGAAATGCTGGATGAAATTTACCGCCTTCTAAAGGTAAACGGAGAGCTGATACTTACCACTCCGTTTGTTGCGCCAATCGTAGATGGCCCTTACGATCACTACAGATTCACCGGATATGGCCTGGAGTATCTGCTCAGAAAATCAGGCTTCGAGATTGTGAAAATCTATCCTGTCGGAGATGTATTTGCTTCCACCATCACCTTATGGATAAAGCCGTGGTTAAAGCTGTTCAATGTGCTGTCAAAAAAAACGGGGATACGTGCCATTTACAGTGTGTACAACCCGCTTATGTTTATCAGTACCACTATTCCACAACTGCTCTACCTGTGGACCATGAATCTTCCGGTATTTAAACAGCTTTATAACCGGTTTTCATATGGGTGCATCGGATTTATTTGTCATGCCAGGAAAACTGCCAGATGAAGATCCGATTACTTCATATCATATGGTCATCCAATACCGGTGGTATTGAACGTCTGGTTTTACAGTTATGGAAAAATCAACTGCTGGACGAAACGATATCACCTGAGGTCTATGCCGGGCAACCCGGAGGGACGCTATGGGAAGAATTCAAACGAACAGGAAAAGTACATGAAGGAAGTTTCAGAGGAGGAATGGATTTCAATACAGGAAAGATCCGGTCATTGATTGATTTGTTCAGCCAGTACGACATACTTCATTTTCACAGTTTTCATCCGGCCACTGCCTATGCAGCAGCTAAAAGCGGTAAAAAGATCATCTATACTGAACACGGAAATTTCGGCTTTGGCCGAGGCACAACGATGAGCGATTTGCTCATACGGTATCTGCTGAGAAGGTTCTTACAAAATCATAGCCGCTTTATCACCTTCAATTCAGCATTCAGCAAGAACATTGCCAACCGGCGTTACCAGCTTGATGGGATAAAACAGGAAGTCGTTTACAATGGCATTGAACTCAATCCTGTTGAGTTCGATGCACCACCCGATGCAGATATTGCCGGTTTCTGCAAGGGCAATAAAATCATCGGATGTGTTGGCCGGCTGGCCGCTGTAAAGCGTATAGAACGACTGATAGCTGTATTCTCCTTGCTGGCAGAAAACAGCGACATGCGTCTGCTAATTATCGGAGATGGTCCACTGGAGCAGGAGTTGAAATTGCAGGTATCCGGGCTCGGACTTGACTCGAAGGTAATGTTCACAGGAAGACGCCAGGATGTCAGGCGTTATTATCAGCATATGCATATTTTCGTATTGCCATCTGCCAATGAAGCATTCGGGCTGGTGGTGGTGGAAGCGCTGTTTGCAGGGACACCGGTACTTGTGTTCAACGATGCCGGAGGTCCGGTAGAAATTGTTTCGAAAGCCGAGCCGGAAAATATCTGCCGGAATGAGCAGGAGATGGCGGAACGCATCCTGCACCTTCTCTCAAACAGTTCTGTTGCAGATAAAAAAGAAATCCGGAAATCGGTAGCTTCTGCATTCAACATTACAAAAATGAAATCGGCGTTCAGCCGGATCTATCAGGAACTCTGAGTTATGTGTGGCATCAACGGCATATTAAATTTCACTGCGGGTACATCAACACCCCTGCACATGACGGTTGCCGCCATGAATCAGCTGATTCGGCACAGAGGACCTGACGACCAAGGAATCTGGGAGCATCCGGGAGGCTTTTTATGTTTAGGTCAGCAACGGTTAAGCATCATAGATCTTTCTGCTGCCGGACATCAGCCCATGCTCAGCGAAACAGGATCTGCGATCGTATTCAATGGCGAAATCTACAACTACAGGGAACTCAGAGAGCAATACGTACATCATCGCTTTCGATCCGAATCTGACACTGAAGTGTTGCAACATGCACTCGACCAGTCGGGAATTCAGGCATTGCCCCATCTCAACGGTATGTTTGCATTTGCATACTGGGATGAACGCACCAAGGAGTTATTACTCGCCAGAGACTGTGCCGGAAAAAAACCTCTTTACTACACCATCAACCGGGGAAGGTTTATTTTCTCATCTGAAATCCGTTCGATTCTCTCTGTGGATGGAGTAGAGAAAGTTCCGGACGACGAACAATTATATCACTTCCTCACCTTTAATCAGGTCAATGCCCCATATACCCTTTTCAAAGGCATCCGCAAACTCAAACCGGGCGAATGGATACGGGTCAGCCGGAACGGACAAATAACGGAAGGGGACTACCGAAACATCCCATATCAGGACCTGCGAACCATTGATGAACAGGAAGCAGCCGACCGTATTCTGGAAGCCTTTCGTAAATCTGTCCGCTATCGCATGATTGCCGATGTGCCGGTTGGAGCATTTTTAAGCGGAGGCGTTGATTCGAGTGCGGTTGTTGCTGCCATGTCGGAGCTCACGCAACATCCGGTAAAAACATTCACCATCGGATTTGAAGGGCAAGCTGCTTATAACGAACTCTCTGATGCAGCAAAAATTGCGCAACAATTCTCCACCGACCATCATGAAAAAATAGTTCAGCAACAGGACCTCATTGAACTAATTGATAAGGTTGCAGATATTTTCGATGATCCGGTAGGCGATGCCACAGCGATTCCTATTTATTTCATCTCGAAACTTGCCCGCGAACAAGGCACAATTGTAGTACTATCCGGCGACGGAAGTGATGAACTCTTTGCCGGCTATAATGCATGGACCAGATACAACAAGCTCTACCCTGCCTATAACCTCTTCCTCCAACTGCCTTCGGGACTGCGTCGCCTGGCTGCCAGTCTAACCGGATCAAGAGAAGACACCAGGAGCGAAATGCTGCATCGGGCTGCTGAAGGACAGGAATTCTTTTGGGGCGGAGCTAAAGCCTTCAAAGAATCCTATAAGCGAAAGCTCTTAAGTGAGGCATGGCAACAACGAACATCCACCTACAACTCTTATGATGTAATCAAGGGGATGAAGGCTGAATTCGATCAATACAAGGCACGATTTCCCTGGCTGAACCATCTTGACTGGATGTGTTTCCTCGGATACAGACAACAAATCCCCACCCGATACCTGCACCGGATGGATAAACTTGGAATGGCGAACAGCATTGAAATCCGATGCCCCTTCCTCGACACGTCATTCACCGGTCTTGCCTTATCGCTTCCACCCTCTCTGAAAATAAAAAACAATATACCTAAATACATTTTAAAGAAATCATTTGAGAAAATTCTGGATCATGACACGCTGTACCGGAAGAAAATGGGATTCTGCGTTCCATTGAAAGAATGGGCAGGCGACATGATGTCCGACTTCATAGACACACATCTCAACGAATTCTGTAAAAACACAGGTTATTTCAATGAAGCGGCGTTAAGAAAACAATTACGCGAACTTCAAAGCGGAAACAAGGATAACAGCAATGACATGTGGACCATCTATTTCCTGATGTCGTGGTTTAAAAGATGGATGTAGGCATGACCAAACGAATTTTAATCGTTACCAATGTCCCCAATCCCTACCGGATTGCGCTCTTCAATGAGCTCAACCGGCAGCTGGCCACCCACAACATGGAACTGCTGGTCATCTTCGGAGCTCCGGGATACATCCGTCGACTTTCTCAAACGGACATGACGCAGGCAACCTTTGCCTATAAGATACTGTCGGGCGGAGTTTATACATCACCGGAAAACACAGAACGCACCTTTTTCGGTTACAAAGGATTGATGAAGGAGATCCGTAATTACGGCCCTTACCGAACCATTGTTATCGGATTTTCCCCTGCCACGATACGTCTTTATCTTCGATCATCCATCCGCAACTTCAAGTATATCATCTGGGCCGGCTCCATTCTCCGGGAAGGAAGAAACGATAGTGCGCTTCGGAAAATGATGCGCAAGCTGCTCATAAAACGTGCAAAAGCATATATCGCATACGGATCGCTGGCCCGGGATTACTTTATAAAGATGGGAGCACCTGCAGACAAGGTAGCGATCGCCATCAACACCTCCGATCCCTCCTTTTTCATCACAGAAACCGACAATATCCGGAAACAGGAAGGCCCCAACTATGGAGATGGGAAGATACACTTGCTGTATATCGGGTATCTGGTTCGCCGGAAGAATGTTGGCCTGCTGATTGACCTCATCAGGCTGCTTTCAACACGGCGGAATGACTTTGTGCTCGATATAGTTGGTGACGGTGAAAGCCGGGAAGAGCTGGAGAAAAAAGTCAGCGAACTAAATCTGAATAACTTCGTAAAATTCCATGGTTTTCGGCAGAAATCGGAATTACCCCGGTTTTTGGCGAAAAGCAATGTATTTTTGTTTCAAACCGACTTTGATGTCTGGGGCTTAACACTCAATGAAGCCATGGCAGCAGCACTTCCTGTGCTCTCGTCGGTTAATGCCGGAGCCACCTTTGACCTGGTGGAAAACGGCGTCAATGGTTATGCGGTAGATTATACAGATACCGTGCACGTAGCCGAACTCCTTGAGCAAATGCTGAACGATCCGACGTTGGCAGGAAAGATGGGAGAAGCCGGCCGGAAAATACTAATCGGGAAAGCCCGCCTTGAAATCAGTGCGACAGGCTTTATCGATGCAATACGAATCTCTGAAGGCGACAAACGATGAACTTAAAAGAATGGCTGGCTTGGTACAAGACCCTTCCCGGGTCCAAGCGCTGGTTCATTATCCTCATTCTCGCCCGTCCTATCACGGACAATTTCTATGAACTGAAAGAAGTTTCAGTACTTACTTCACCTTTGTATATAATCGGATTCCTTACGCCGGTTCTGATCTTTTTCAGCTTAACCAGTAAATCCTTAAAGCCATCCGTAAGATCGTCTGTTGACATCCCCTTCTGGATCTGGGGCATCTTTGTCAGCTTAAACTGTATCTGGCTTTATTCGATCCACCTGAGTGTGGTTGCATTAGGAGATGCTATTAAATACCTGATCCCATTGTTTCTATTTGCCTATTGCCGTCGTTTCGTAGAGAACAAAACCGACCTGCTGGGCATTTGCACAACGTTTCTGATTGCATCGGCATTTCCATTTGTGATGCTCATGTACGAATACCTTTTCAATCCGATTGCGATTGAATACATGAAAGGCCGTGGATTTGGCTACCGTTTACGGGGTGGCTATGGCGATGTAATGAATTATGCTATTTACTGTATCGGGTCACTGATGATCATTTTCTATTACTTTATTTCAAAAAATTCATCGGTTGCCTATTTCCGGGATAAGGCTCACCTGGTAGTGAGAAACAAATGGTTTTACCTGAAATCAATAAGCCCATTCTGGGTAATCGGAGCCATTATCTATGGACTGCTGGTAATGAATGCCATTAAGCACGTGGCTACCTGGGGGAACTTTATCATGGTAGTATTAATGCTGATGTTCTTTAACCTCCGGAATTTCAAAGGCGTGTTTTTTGTGCTGGCCTTCGCAACGATCTTTATTCCATTTTTTGCCGAAGACATTTACCACGGTATGTTGCAACCGCTGGTAGAAAAAGAAATCAATGTTGTAGAAGGAGAAAAAGATATCGAAACCCTGGGCAACGGACGCATGACCCGCTGGGAAAAGTACTTTGAAATCTGGGAGCAAATGCCGGTAATTAATCAGATGGTCGGCGTCTCCTTTTCAGGTTTCAAAGACTCCTTCGTAATGATGGGACTGGGTATGCACAGTGATTACATCCGCAACCTTTTCTTGTCCGGGATCATTGGTGTAACATTTTATGTACTCTTCCTTGTTGTCATGGTGATCAAAGGATTTGCCATGCAAAATCTGGCCGATAAATTTCTCGTCCTTTGCTGTGTGTTTACCGTCATCCTTTATTCGCTCACTACAATGCCAACCTTATACGCGCCGTATCTTTATCTTTTATACTGCGTTTACGCCTACGCCCTGCTGCCGAAGGAAAAACAGTTCTGACATGTCGAAAACCACGATATTATTTCTGGGAAAACTACCTCCGCCCTATATAGGTCCAGCTGTAGCCTGCCAGATCATTCTGAATTCAAAACTCAAAGAAGAATTCAACCTGATCCATATAGACTTATCCGATCATCGGGACATAAGTACACTGGGTAAAATCGATTTTGGAAACTTCTATCTGGCTTTTAAACAATATTACGATCTCTGGAAAAATCTTCGAAAATATCCAGAAGCTATGATGTACATCCCTGCCGGACAAACCACGGTGGGATATTCACGGGATGCAGTTTTCATCATTCTTGCCAAACTCTATAAACGGAAAGTAATCTCTCACCTCCGCGGAGGAAATTTTTTAAAATGGTACAATACCGCACCCGGATTTGCACGGTGGCTGGTCAGAAAAGTTCATTCAAAAGTGGACGCACAAATTGTATTGGGCAACAACCTCCGCGAACTCTTCAATTGGCTGATTCCGGACCGGTATATCTATGTCATTCCCAATGGAGGTAATTATCCGCAACCGTCGGTGACTCCCGCTACCGGAAAAATCAGAGTGCTGTACCTGGGCAACTTCATCGGCACAAAAGGTGTACTTGAAACCCTCTATGCGTCTGATTATCTGAAAGATATGTCAGACAAAATAGGATTCGTATTTGCCGGTGCATGGCGCGATCCTGAAACTAAAAACGCATTTTTGCAGTTTAAAGAAGCACATCCTGAACTGCCCATATCTATTGCGGGTTCAGTGAGCGGAGATGCGAAGTTTGAACTGCTCGCCAGCAGTGATATCTTCGTGTTTCCTACATATTATCCGAATGAAGGACATCCCTGGGTCATTGTGGAAGCAATGTCGGCCGGTCTCCCTATCATCACCACAGACCATGCTGCCATCAGCGAGTCTGTAAAAGATGGAGTCAATGGATTTCTGGTAGAAAAGAAAAGCGCTGAAGCTGTTGCCGGGAAGATCAGACATCTGGTTGAAAACCCTGACCTGCGAAAAGAGATGGGCCGAAAAAGCAGAGAGATGTATGAGCAGGGCTTCACGCAGGATATTATGATTGAAAGAATGGCGCAGGTCTTCAGGGATACTGCTGCCAGATAATTAATGCAGATGTACATCAGTGGTCAATCCCGCTGAATCAGAAAACGATTGCTGTTTATAACAACAGCTGACTTATGGAACAACTGACCCAGAACCTGAAAGACGGCCATATGCAATTGCTGGAAGTACCATTTCCTGCACTTGGATCAGGACAGGTGTTGGTCAGAAATCATTTTTCACTTATCAGCGCCGGTACTGAAGGGAAAACCGTAAAAGATGCACGTCTTGGATACATCGGTAAAGCCCGTGCCAGAAAAGAAGAAGTAAAGAAAGTCATCCAGACGGCCAAAACGCTGGGGTTGAAGGAAACCTACCGGCTGGTGATGAACAAACTGGATGCACCCAGTGCTCTGGGATATTCCTGTGCAGGGGAGATCATCGCAGTTGCTGATGATGTTCGTGATTTCCGTATTGGCGACAAAGTAGCCTGTGGCGGATCAACTGCTGTACATGCAGAAGTTGTTGCTGTCCCCGTAAATCTCTGCGTAAAGCTGAAAAACAATGTCTCTATGCCGGAGGCTGCCTTCACTACACTCGGTGCCATTGCGATGCAAGGTGTCCGACAGGCAGATCTTCGTCTCGGAGAAAACTGTGTTGTGATCGGGCTCGGACTGCTCGGACAAATCACCTCCCAGTTGCTAAGAGCGTCCGGTGTGCAGGTTATAGGAATCGATATTGATCAGAAGCAGGTAGATCAGGCTGCGAAATATTCATGCGATCATACGTTCAATCGCAGCAACGAACAGCTTGAACAGGCTATACTTGAACTGACCGGCGGACACGGAACTGACGCGGTAATCATTACAGCGGCCACATCGTCCTCCGATCCTATAGATCTCGCCGGTACAATCAGCAGAAAAAAAGGCAAAGTAATTATTGTTGGAGCGGTGCCTACCGGATTCCAGCGCAAGAACTACTATAACAAAGAGCTCGAACTCCGCATGTCGTGTTCGTATGGCCCCGGCCGTTATGACAGTGAATACGAAGAACAGGGAATTGATTATCCGTTTGCTTATGTTCGCTGGACTGAAAACAGAAACATGCAGGCTTTTGCGGATTTGCTTGCATCCGGCCGCCTCAACATTAAACCATTGGTGACGCATGTTTTCCCATTTAACGATGCGAAAAAGGCATATGACCTGATTCTTGCCCGCACCGAACCTTTCTCGGGTATTGTTCTGGAATATGATCTGCAAAAAAAATTAACAAACCAGGTAACACTCCGCGCTACTGCTTCACCGGCAACCGCCGCAATCGTCGGGATGATCGGAGCAGGATCGTTTGGTCAGAATTTTCTCCTGCCGGCTCTTAAGGGGAAAGCAGAACTAAAAAACATTGCCACCGCACGTCCCAACAATGCGCGGAATGTTGCTGATAAATTCGGTTTTGCTCAATGCTCAGGATCTGCCGGTGATATCCTGAGTGATAAAGAAATCAATACCATATTTATTGCAACCCGACACGACTCACATGCGGGATATGTAAAGTCGGCCATCGAAAACGGGAAGAATGTATTTACGGAAAAACCACTCTGTCTGTATCCGCATGAACTGGAAGAAATTGCAGAAAGCTGGAGAAAACAGCCGGTTCGTCTGATGGTTGGATACAACCGGCGGTTTGCACCACTCACCCAACAGCTGAAGAAACAGTTGAATGCATCTGTTCCGGTTTCTATCCTTTACAGAATCAATGCAGGCATTGTACCGAAAGAACACTGGATACACGATCCTGCAACCGGAGGCGGAAGAATCATAGGTGAAGTATGTCACTTCATCGACTATTGTGCGTATCTGGCAGGAAGCAAAATCACTTCTCTTCACGCCGTGGCCATGAAAGATGCAGCCAACCTGACCGACACCCTTTGCATTTCAATGCAGATGGAGAATGGAAGTATCGCCTCCATCTCTTACTTCTCGAATGGAAATAAAGATCTGCCTAAAGAATACATCGAAGTTTACAATGGCGGCGTCGTAGGAATCATCGAAGATTTCAGGGAGTTGAAAATGCTAGGACCCAAAGGTCAGCGGAGAGAAAAAAGCGTGATGGACAAAGGACATAAAGCCGAAGTAGATGCTTTCATCCGGTCTGTAAACGAAGGCACACCCTGCCCTATTTCATTTGAAGAAATTTACAACTCCACTTATTTCACATTCAAAGCAATTGAATCGATTGCCACTGGAAAGCAATCGCACAAGGAATAAATATAATGGCGGAGGAGCAAATCAAAAAGTCATTATTTCTTCTGCTGCAACATATGGAAAGAGAAGAATTCAAAGGTTATGATCCGTATGATGGATTGCTTTCTCCTTTGTTTAAACTTCCGCTGCTATCTGCACATCATACCCTTCGCTTCTACGCTCAACAGGCTGTCAAGCGGTCACGCATAAATCTGCGCCCGATACTGGGCATAAAAAAAGGCCTGAACCCGGTTACACTCGGATTGGCTGTACAGAGCTACACCACGCTCTATTCTGCAGTTAAAAAGGAAGAATACCGGCAAAAAGCAGAACAACTGATCACTCAGCTGGAACAATTTTCCGCAAAGGGTTTTCACGGAACGTGCTGGGGCTATGATTTCCCCTGGGAAGCACGTTATGCCACCATCCCGGCTTATCAGCCTACAGTAGTTGCCACCGGCATTATTGCCAACGGACTATATGAGGCTGCAGTTCAGCTTTCCTCTCAAAAAGCACGAGAGATGGTCGTCAGCGCTGCGGAATTTGTCCTGCATGATCTGAACCGAAAAACCGATACCGACCAAAGTTTCTGTTTCTCCTATTCGCCCTTTGATCACGAAATGGTATTTAATGCCAGCATGAAGGGAGCCCGGTTATTAAGTCAGGCTTATGCACTAACCGGAAAAGAAGAATTTATCACTACAGCAACCAATGCCATCAGATGGGTGATGAAAAACCAGGATGAACAAGGCGTTTGGATCTACTCAAAACGGGAAAGCGGAAAGTGGGTCGATAATTATCATACCGGCTATATTCTGGATTGTCTTTCGGCTTATATACAGTTGAGCGGAGATACCTCCTTCGCACCTGCATTGAATAAAGGACTGAACTATTATGCAAACAACTTCATCAGTGCAGATGGTCAACCGAAATTCTACAACAACGAAAGGTACCCGGCTGACTGCACAGCTGCAGGACAAACACTGCTAACGCTCACCCGGTTCAAAAAATATGATGAAGCCAGGGCGGTTGCACATTGGATGCTGAAAAACATGCAGGCCGCCGATGGACATTTCTATTTCAGAAAATACAAATCACATACAGAAAAAACAGATTTCATGCGATGGTCCAATGCCTGGATGCTGGCAGGACTATCTGCGCTATACCCTCACCTGAATTAAATGCGTTACCTCTTCTACCTGGCACACCCCGCCCACTTCCATCTCTTCAAGCACACCATGAGTGCATTGAAAGAGCATGGTCATGAAGTTATGGTAACGATCAAAACAAAAGACGTTTTAAAAAAGCTGCTGGAAGAAAGTGGAATCCCCTTTGTAAATATTGCCGAAAAAGAACGCAAGGACTCCAGAACCGGAATTGCCTTGTCATTCCTTCAGCGCATTTATGAACACTGGAAGATCGCCCGGTCGTTCAAACCCGACTTATTTATTTCCACAAGTGCCGAGTTTGCGCCATTCGGAAAACTGCTGGGAATAAAATCCATCGCAGTATTTGAAGATGACCTGTATATCTTTCCAGTATACAGCAAGATATTTGTTCCGTTTCTGAATCATCAGCTTTGTCCTGTATCCTGCAGTGCTGCACAATGGGACAGCCATCCCAAAACCATTAAATACAACGCCAATCAGGAACTGGCCTATCTGCATCCAGCTTATTTCAAGCCTGATTACACAAAAGTGAAAGACATTTTTGAAGAAGGCAAAATGAACTTCTTCATCCGTTTTGCCAAACTAACGGCATGGCATGACGAAAACGTAACTGGAATCACTGATAAACTGGCCATCGAAATTGTCAGAACGCTGGAACCCTACGGAAAAATACACCTGAGTTCAGAGCGTGAATTGCCCCCTGAACTCGAGCCCTACAGAGTAAAAGTAAAAGCTTCCGATGTCCTGGATGTACTTTATCATGCAGATCTGTACATTGGCGACAGTCAAACCATGACTGCAGAAGCCGCAGTGCTGGGCACACCATCGGTCAGGTTCAATGACTTTGTTGGAAAACTGGGCTATCTGGAAGAACTGGAACATACCTACGGACTCACTTACGGAATTCCAACCAACCAGCCACAACAGCTGATTGCGAAAATAAAAGAACTCGCCGCCACCCCTGACCTCAAAAAGCAATGGAGTGAAAAACGCGCAGCGATGCTCGCAAAAACCATGAATCCCACGGCTTTTTTCACGTGGTTTTTAGAGCATTACCCCGAGAGTGTTTCAGAAATTGCTAAACAACCTGATCTAATTAATTCCTTTAAATAAATGGCCCGCGACTTTACGCTGAACAAGTATCGTGAACTTCTTGAAGCTTTCCAGCATCAGGGCTATTCACTGATCGCTTACGAAGATCTTTTCAGGGAGAAAAAACCTGAAAAATATGTGGTGGTCAGGCACGATGTGGACGACCTTCCATTACAAAGTCTCCGTAAAGCCGAAACAGAAAAACAACTGGGTATCAGAGCGACCTATTATTTCAGAATCGTTGAAGAAAGCAATCATCCTGAAATAATAAAAGCTATCGCCTCATTGGGACATGAAATCGGATTTCATTACGAAGACCTTTCGCTCGCCAACGGTAATTTCAGAAAAGCCATTCGTCTTTTTGAAAAAAACCTGGAGTATTTCCGTACCTACTATCCGGTAAAAACAATTTGTATGCACGGAAGTCCTACTTCTATCTGGGACAACCGCATGATCTGGAAAGAGATCAAATACAGGGATTACGGAGTAATTGCTGAACCATATTTTGACACTGACTTCAGCAACACGCTCTACATTACAGATACAGGCCGCCGCTGGGACGGGAACAGGGTGAGCGTACGCGATAAAGTAAAAAATTCATTTCAGAACAATTTCCATTTCCGGAGAACGAATGACATCATCCGGAAACTCAATGCGGGTGAGCTTCCTCCCCAGATCATGATCACCACTCATCCGCAACGATGGCACAATGACATCGGTCCCTGGATGAAGGAGCTCATTCTGCAGAATATTAAAAACTTCATCAAAAAGAACTTCTACGTGCAAAGTCCGCTCATGGATTAAGATGAAAACCGGAATCACCATAACGCATGATGCTCAACTGCTGAAATCAGCAGGATGGGAAGATTTTATTCATCATCATCCGGATGGAAATTTCTTTCAGCTCCCTCAAGCCTTTGAGCTCTTCGGTTCTGTTCCGGGATACACACCTATGGTTACCGGTGCACTGGAAGAGGGCAAAGTGGTTGGAATTCTGGTCAGCGTGATTCAGCAGGAAACTGCTTTCTATGGCTTCCTTACTGCCCGAGCGATCGTGTGGGGAGGTCCGGTACTAAAATCTCCCGAAATAGCTGAGCCGGTTTTGAAAGCTTATGATCAGATTACCCGCCCTAAAGCTATTTACACTCAATTCAGAAACATCTTTGACTGCAGCGATGTCAAAGATACATTTCAGCGACTCCGTTTTGACTATTTACAACATCTGAACTATCAGGTTCCAACAAGAGGTACAACAGGAGAGCAATTGCTTTCGGGGATGAGCAAAAGCAAATCACGGCAGATTAAAAAGGGGTTACAGCAGGCAGAAATCATCACAGCGTCCAAACAGGCAGAAGTAGATGAGTTCTACGCGTTACTGAAAAAGATGTATCGGGAGAAAGTGCACAAACCACTTCCTCCTAAAATCTTCTTCGATCGCTTCTTTGAAAATCTCTGTTCAACAGGCTATGGCCAATATCTGCTCATCCGTCATGAAGGAAAAATTATCGGAGGAATTATGTGTCCGCTGATACCCGGAAAAGCGATCTACGAATGGTATATCGCCGGACTCGACAAAGACTATAAAGATCAATATCCCAGCATACTTGCCACCTGGGCAGCTATTGAATACGGCGCTGTACATCAACTGGAGTGTTTTGATTTCCTTGGCGCAGGAAAGCCCGATCAGGATTATGGAGTTCGGGAATTTAAATCGAAATTTGGGGGAACCTTGGTTCAATACGGCCGGTTCGAGAAAGCATACAAACCATTGCTGATGAAAATCGGCGAAACAGGATTAAAGCTCTACAAGCATCTAAAGCGATCATAATAATGGCTGCAGCAACTTCCAATAAAAAACGTGGCGTCTTCGGCAAACTAAAGATGAAATTCCTGCGTTGGATAGCTGCTTCCTTTCCACATCAGGCTGTAAGAAATGCCGCATTGAGAGCCATGGGCTTTGAAGTTGGTGAAGGCGTTTACATTGCTGCAGGTTTGGGTCTGGCAACGAGTATTTCCGACTACTCCTGTCATTTAAAAATAGGCGATCGTGTTTCCATCGGTCCAGGCGTGATGCTGGTACTTGCTTCCGACCCCAACAACTCAAGGCTTCGTGCTCTCTATCCTCCTGAAAGAGGTACAATAACAATCGAAGAAGATGTATGGCTTGGTGCGAACGTTACTATATTGCCGAATATAACAATCGGTAAATGCAGTGTTATTGCAACAGGTGCAGTTGTTACTTCCGATGTTCCTCCGTTTGTAGTGATGGGAGGAATACCTGCAAAAAAAATCAAGGATTTGCCGGCTGATAAGCTACAGCACTGATCATACTTTGTCAAAAAGATGGTGTGCCGATAGTTGTCCGTTTTCTCATTTGACTAAAACTGTTTATTGCTTCCTTTTCAACATGTCCGGCTACATTCTTTTGCTGCAATACCGAATTCACTATTGTAAAATCGCTGAACGCTGATGCAGCGTTGAAGAAAACCGGTTGCTTACTCCATGTTTCAATACTGTTCCGGTGACGGATCACAATATACCATGCATGATTCCATACTGAAGACGGAAACTGAACGTTCAAGTCACCATCAATCGTTACGATCCCGGAAGCAAGATGCTGCACTGCATACGGAGCAGCAGTATCAGCAAGACCAATAATCACCGTATCTGTTAACCCCGGCAAATTTGTCTGATCAATTACAGGTGTCATTTCATTCCCTCCTGTATAAAACCCTTCAATAAACAGCTTCAGATGAAGTGCAACTGCACATGGATTTGGCGGGTCCGGCAATGTAATTGAGAGACTTGCCGGACAACCGTTTCCATCTGTTACATTTAAGGTGTATACACCTGCTGGCAGCGGATGAAGTCCTGCACTATCCACAGAACTGAAATTAATCTGCGGTAAAGCACCTCTCCATGAATTGCTGATAATCGACCGGTAAGCCGGCGTTAAGAACGAGGACCAGGAATGTGAATAGGGAGCAACACCACCACTGATTAAACCATATACAAGTCCATCTGCAGCTCCCATACAGTTGGGGGTCACGTACCCGCCGTTGATCTGAACAGCTGAAGGTTGTGTAATAATGAAAGACGCCTGCGCTGTACAACCGGCACCATCCGTAACCAACACCTGATAATTACCGGCAACTTTTCCGGAGATATCCTGCGTAGCAGCACCGCCTGTCCAGCTATAAGTGACCGGAGCTGTCCCGGACGTCACTGACAGATCAATAGCACCCGTTGCCTGACCATTGCACAATACATTCGTGACGATGGCATTGGAAATACTGACAGCATTTACCGGGCTCAACTCAACATTCAAAGGAGTCAGCACTCCATTCTGTAACATTACATTCTGGATCACTTTTGTGGTATAACCGGTTTTTGAAAAACTCACCGTAAATGAACCTGCGGCAGATGTTCCTGTCTTATACGAACCGTCCAGTTTTGACAATTCAGCATGATGAGTTCCGCCGGTAATCACCACATTCACATTATTTAATGGCAGGTGCGTACAGGCATCGGTCACATTACCTTCCAGATAACAAGCTCTGATATAGGTTGGAGTCAGCACAAACAATCCGTTATCAATATCAGAAACAATAATATTCCCCGAAGGCAAATAAGGATATACACCCCAGGCGCCGTTAAATCCATTACCCGATCCCTGCGTATAGGTATCATAACGGCCAACGGTAATCATATTTTCCGGCCTGCTTACATCCACAATCGTAATACCATCCTTATAATAGGAGTTAATTGCATAACTATTGCGTATATACGTATTATGAATAATAGATCCGCTTCCGGGTGTACCCTGCAAACGATCGAGCGCAACAATATTTGAAGGGTTGGAAACATTATAACTCGCCAGATAGGAGTTGCTTACCTCATCGGTTGTGTACAGAATACGTGATCCGTTATCTGCCATCCATAGATTATGCGTAAAACTGGACGGTGTTGTTTGAGTAGTAATGAGCACAGGATTCGCCTTGTTGGCAATATTGATCATCGAGAAAAATCCCCCGTATATATGAGCTCCGTACAATGTATCGTTTTTCACATAGCAATCATGTACATACCTGTTGGTACCCGTTAACGCCATCTGGGTATTTCCCACGTATACAGGATTCCAGGGATCCGCAAGCGAAACTATTAATGCCGCCCCTCCAAAAATCTGTGAGCCGTTTAAGTAGGCATACCCATCACGAATATGCACAGTATGTATTCTTGTTACCTGACCTGCCACTGCTCCGCTTCCGGTCCAGTATTTTGAAGTAACAGATGCGGGAAGATTAGAAAGATTTATTATCTGCAATCCATTGCAACAGCCCTCGGTTGTCACATATGCATACTTGCCCCATACCTGCACCTCTCTCCAGAAAGAGTTCGTACCGGCAACCGTAAACTTCTGAATCGGATTTGCAGGATTGGTCACATCAACAATCGACAAGCCGGTTTGTGTTCCTACCAGCGCATATTCATTGCCCAGCGAATCAACATAGCCCCAGATATTCGATAAGTCGACATTTGTGCCATAGCTCAGCTGAGACCGGAATACAATATTCTGGTTTGTTTGTGCCCGGGCAGGTATGATAAAAACCGCGAATACAGTGGTCAGTAGCAGGCAGAATGATTTCATGGCTGAGGGTTTTCTCAACCAAATTACTAAAATAAATTCAATTTTCAGGCCTTAACGAGAAAAAGTTCCTTCACTTTGCTGATACAAAAATCCACTTCCTCACGGGTATTGTACCTGCTGAATGAAAAACGAATGGCCGGACGATCAGGCGAAGAACCTATGGCAGTGAGTACATGAGAACCCACATTACTACCGGAAGAACAGGCACTGCCGGCTGAACAGGCTATTCCGGCAATATCCAGATTGAACAACAGCATTTCCGAATGATCGGTTGGAGGAAACGAAACATTCAACACCGTATACAGGCTATTCCCTTCCTCCACATCACCGTTGAAGTCAACGCCAGGAATTTCAGCACGCAGCTTCCCGATCATATAGGATTTTAAATCACTAACCTTGCGGATATCCTCCTCCATGTTTGCGTAACAGATTTCGAGCGCTTTTGCAAGACCTACAATTCCGTAAACATTTTCGGTTCCTCCACGCATGTTCCGCTCCTGGGCACCGCCGGTGATCAGTGGTTTAATCTTTACATTGCTGCTGATGTATAAAAAACCAACCCCCTTCGGTCCATGAAATTTATGAGCAGCTCCGGTGATAAAATCCACCTCCAGCGCCGACAAATCATGATAATAATGCCCCATGGTCTGTACCGTGTCGCAATGAAAAAGTGCATTATATTTATGACAGAGCACTCCTACCTGTTGCAATGGCAAAAGTGTTCCTATTTCATTGTTGGCATGCATCAGTGAAACCAGACTCCGCTCATTCTCTTTCAGCAATGTTTCAAGATGTTCAAGATCCACATGACCTTTTTCATCAACCCGAACCAGGCTTAACGTGATTTCGCCCCGGTGTGCCATGTCTTCGGCAGTATGCAATACCGCATGATGTTCAATAGGAGAAGTAATGATGTGTTTAATCCCCAGGTCATGCACACTGCAACGAACTGCCATGTTATCGGCCTCTGTTCCTCCGGAAGTAAAAAATATCTCTGAAGGAGCTGCTTTCAGCAAACCTGCAACTTTCTTCCTCGCCATTTCGATTGCAGCCCTGGTCTCTCTGCCGTATGCATGAATAGACGAAGGGTTACCAAACTGATGCTGCAACACCGGCAGCATTGCGTCAATCACCTCCGGAATCAAAGGTGTGGTGGCTGCATTATCGAAATAAACTTTCATTGAAATGATATTGAACGTTTCAGGCTTTGGTGAGTTGTCCTGCAAGAATATCCTTGATATCAGAGATAATTTTGCCGGCCAGATTATTCGCAGTGGTCAGTGATTGACTTTCAGAATAAATCCGAATGATTGGTTCCGTATTGGAACGGCGCAGGTGCACCCATTCCTTGTCGAACTCAATCTTAACACCATCGATGGTATTGACCGGTTGTTTCTTGTATTTATCAGAAATGCGGCTGAGAATCTCATCCACATTTACCTCTGGGGTCAGTTCGATTTTGTTTTTAGAGATGTAATAGTCGGGATACGAGGCACGCAGCATTGAACAGCTTTTGCCGCTCCTGGCAAGGTGCGATAAAAACAAAGCGATTCCGGCCAGTGCATCGCGGCCATAATGCAGTTCAGGCAGGATAACGCCCCCATTTCCCTCACCTCCTATCACTGCTCCGGTTGCTTTCATCATCTCCACTACGTTCACTTCGCCCACGGCAGAGGCCGAATAGACGGCACCATGTTTTTCTGTCACGTCCCTCAGCGCACGGGTAGAAGAAAGATTCGAAACCGTATTTCCTGTTTTATGCTGCAAAACATAATCAGCTACTGCAACGAGGGTATATTCTTCACCAAACATTTCTCCGTCTTCCGACACGATAGCAAGCCGGTCAACATCCGGATCCACGACAATTCCCACATGAGATTTACTCTTCACCACTTCCTTTGAAATTTCGGTGAGATGTTCAGGTAATGGTTCCGGGTTGTGCGGAAAGTTACCGTCCGGCACACAATACAATTCTACAATTTCTTTTACGCCTAATGCGCGCAGCAAAGCAGGCACTGCAATTCCACCGGTTGAATTCACACAATCAATCGCAACTTTGAAATTCTTCGCGGCGATGGCTTTCCGGTCTACCATCGGCAGATTAAGAATGGATTCAATATGACGGGCAATGGATTGCTGGTCAGTGGTGAGTTGTCCGAGAGCACCAACTTCCGCATAGTGATACGCTTCCTTCTCCGCAATCGAGAGCACTTCTGCACCATCGGCTGCCGAAATAAACTCTCCTTTTTCATTCAGCAGTTTGAGCGCATTCCACTGCTTCGGATTATGGCTGGCCGTAAAAATAATTCCGCCCTGAGCAGCATGATAAGGCACCGCCATTTCAACAGTAGGTGTAGTGGACAATCCTGTGTCTACCACGTCTATTCCCAATCCAAGCAGTGTGGAAGATGCCAGCCCGGACACCATTGATCCGGAGATTCGTGCATCTCTGCCCAGCACTACTTTACATTTTTTTCCATTGTTGCGGGATATCAGCCACGTTCCATAAGCTGAAGTAAATTTAACAATGTCAGCAGGCGTTAAACCATCGCCCGGTTTACCACCGATGGTTCCGCGAATACCAGAAATAGATTTAATTAGCGTCATAATATTTTACAGCAAGCATGCCGGTTTTGAGAGGTCAAAGATAGTCCTCTCACTTAAGAATTGACATTATTTTTTCTCAACAGTACCGGTGGAAAACTCCCTGAAAAACAGACAACCTGCTCAGGCTTTAATGGTATGCCCCATCTTGTCGCGCTTGGTCTCGAGGTAGTGTTTATTGAAAGGATTCGGACTGATTTCGATAGGAATACGGTCAACTATCTCTAATCCATAACCAATCAAGCCGGCTCTTTTTGTCGGATTATTGGTCATCAATCTCATTTTACAAACACCCAGATCACGCAGAATCTGGGCTCCTACTCCATAATCACGCTCATCCATCTTAAAGCCGAGTTCAATGTTGGCCTCTACAGTATCCAGTCCCTGTTCCTGCAGTTTGTAGGCTTTAAGCTTGTTCAATAAACCAATACCCCGGCCTTCCTGATTCATATAGAGTATCACGCCTCTTCCCTCCTGTTCGATCATCTCCATCGCTTTATGCAACTGTGGTCCGCAATCACAACGGCATGATCCGAAAATATCACCCGTCATGCAGGAAGAATGCACCCGTACCAGAATCGGATCTCCCTTCTTCCATTCTCCTTTGATGAGCGCCAGGTGCTCTTGTCCGTTTTCTATATGACGGTACGCTACCATCTTGAAATTTCCGAAGGAAGTAGGCATCTCCACCTCCACCATACGTTCTATCAGGGATTCTTTCTCTACCCGGTACTTTATCAGGTCTTCAATGGAAATGATTTTCATGTTCCATTTCTGAGCCAGCTTCACCAGTTCAGGTAACCGTGCCATAGAACCATCTTCATTCATGATTTCCACAATTACACCGGAAGGTTCCAGCCCTGCGAGACGTGATAAATCTACGGATGCTTCGGTATGCCCTGCGCGCCGCAATACACCTCCGGTTTTTGCTCGCAATGGAAAGATATGACCCGGCCTGCCCAGCTCTTCCGGTTTGGTAGCAGGATCAATCAAGGCATGAATGGTTTTCGAGCGATCGGAGGCAGAAATACCGGTAGTACAACCATGTCCAAGCAAATCAACAGAAACGGTAAACGCAGTTTCATGCGAGGCTGTATTTTGGTTCACCATCATCGGCAGCTGAAGTGCATCACACCGCTCCTCGGTAAGAGAAATACAAATCAACCCTCGTCCGTGCGTCGCCATGAAGTTGACCACTTCAGGTGTCGCATGATGAGCAGCGACGAGAAAATCACCTTCGTTTTCACGATCAGCATCATCAACAACGATGATAACCTTCCCTTCACGAATATCAGCAATCGCTTCTTCAATGGTGTTCAGTTTAATATCTTCCATAGTGCAATAAGTGGTTACAAAGTTAAGGATTAGAGTAACGCTTTTTACAGTTAGTTGCTTTCAATATCTTTTGCATTTCTGCCTGCAATTTTATTTCCATTCTACTGATTTACAGACGTATTATCAGGCTGTAAGATTTTATGTAAGATTTCATAAAAAAACGCGAACCTTATCGGGACACCCCCGTTTAACTTTCATGTCAACACTATGGAAATGGTGTTTCGTTCTGAAGAGATTAAGAAATAGGGTTTTGTTTGGTTTTAGGTTGATGTCAGTAAACGGGTAGCCCCGTAAGGCTACCCGGGACTGACAAACTTCCGGAACCACACGCAGTACAAGCCCAACATATTTGCCCCGTAAGGCAGAAAAAATGGTTTTGGTGTTTTTAGGTTGAATGTCAGTAAAAGGGACAGCCCCGTAAGGCTGTCCCGGGCTGACACTCCGGAGACGAGAAGCGCTTCGCTAAAAATCCAAACAATAAAAAAAGCCCCTCGAGAAGCAGGGGCTTTTTGCTTTTATAGCCTTTGGTCTCAAACGCCAACCGCCTTTTTCAGTTTAAGGATAGAATAGTCAGTATCCACTTTACGAATGGTATTTGACAAACAACCCAGACCATCGATCGTCATCTCCACCACATCCCCGTCTTTCAACCATTGCACCTGATAATTCGGGTCATTCAGCTTTCCGGTACCATTCAGTTCAAGGAAACATCCTGTACCCACGGTTCCTGATCCAATCACATCTCCGGGTAAAATATCTACTCCATACGCACAACGTTCGATAATCTCTGCAAAAGTCCAGTCCATCTGAGCAAGGTTGCCATCGCTCACCTGAATTCCGTTCACGAAACATTTCATAGCGAGATTGTACCGGTTTCCTTCATGTCCGGCTTTCGGTGCCACCTTAAAACGTTCCAACTCATCGGGGGTCACCAGGTAAGGACCAATAACAGTTGAAAAATCCTTGCCCTTGGCCGGACCCAAATTCAGTTTCATTTCTTCCATCTGCAGGGTACGGGCACTCAAATCATTCATAATCATATAACCCGCCACATATTTATCAGCTTCTGCAGCCCGTACATTCCGGCCTTTTTTACCGATCACCACAGCTGCTTCCAGTTCAAAGTCAAGACCCTGAAAATGATCCGGCATACAACTTATTTCACCCGGACCCTGGATAGCATTATGATTAGTAAAATAAAATATCGGGTACTCATCAAATTCAGGTATCATCTCCACTTTACGGTTACGGCGGGCAGCCTCCACATGCTGACGGAAGGCATAGCCATCACGGCAGGAAGTAGGTTCCGGAACCGGAGCCAGGATATGCAATTCTGACCAGGTATACCCTGAAAGGCCTGTTTTTCCTTCAACAATCCTTCTTTCCACCTCACGTGCAGCATCCATAGCAGCTTCTTCCCCCTGCAAAAGTTCACGCATGGTATCAGCCACTCTGATTCCAGTGATTCTTCCGGCTTCCGCGAGATGGAATATACGGTCGTTTACAACTACGCCGAGGAGTTTTTTCTGTTCGTGGAGGTATGAAACAAGCTTCATGATATAATTTTATAAGGGCACAAAAGTAACCAATGGTTAAATTTGCCGAAGCTGTCGGATAAAAATCAGTATGGATTGTATCTTGCACGCTCCAAGCTCAATCAAATATGCCTCAATATCACGCACTTGGTCGTTTTCCGCAAAAACGACATACCCAGTTCAGGAAACCTGACGGGAGTTTGTACGCGGAAGAACTAGTCTCAACTCACGGATTTTCAAACGTTTATTCGCTGATTTACCATTGTCATGCCCCTACCTTGGTGAAGGCCGTTGGAGAACCCTTTTCCCGCGAGCCGAAGGTTGCATTTCAGCGATTCCTCCGCCATCAAAGCTTCGAAGGCTTCCATGTTAAGCCGGAAGATGACTACATCGACAGCAAGAAGGTAGTACTGTTGAACAATGACCTGCAAATTGCATTGGCAGCTCCGCGCAAATCCATTACCGATTACTTTCTAAAAAATGCCGATGCCGATGAATTGATTTTCATCCATGAAGGTAGCGGAACCCTCAAAACCATCTATGGTAATATTGATTTCGGCTATGGAGATTATCTGCTGATTCCCAGGGGTACTATCTTCCAGCTCCATTTCAACGATGCCAACAACCGCTTACTGATTGTTGAATCATTCACACCGATCGAAACACCCCGGCGCTACCGGAATATCTACGGACAGCTGGAAGAACATGCCCCATTCTGCGAACGCGACATCCGGAAACCGCAAAATCTTGAGACTCATGATGAAAAAGGCGAATTCAGGGTCCTGATAAAAAAACAGGGTATTGTTTATCCATATATATATGCCACTCACCCGTTCGACGCCATCGGCTGGGATGGTAACCACTATCCCTGGGCATTAAATATTCGTGATTTTGAACCTATTACAGGTAGAGTTCACCAGCCACCACCCGTACATCAAACGTTTGAAGCCAACAATTATGTGATCTGCTCCTTTGTACCAAGGCTATACGACTATCATCCGGATGCCATACCTGCGCCCTACAACCACAGCAATGTAGATTCAGACGAGGTCCTCTACTATGTTGACGGCGATTTCATGAGCCGGAAGAGCGTCACAAAAGGCATGATCACCCTCCATCCTGCCGGCATCCCGCATGGTCCACATCCGGGCACGGTAGAAAAGAGTATTGGCAAGAAAGAAACGCTGGAACTGGCCGTCATGATCGACACCTTTAAACCCCTCTGGCTCACAGAAGATGCCCTGAAGATTATGAGTGAAGATTACTACAAGTCCTGGCTGGATGAATAAGAATTATCACCCGAAAAAAAGGCTCCCTCTGGGAGCCTTTTTTTGTTCGTTACCGGTTTTTTATCCCTGAAATAAGTAAGTTGATCAGGTGGAATTCACATTCTAAATCAATCCTGTTAATAATTCTGAAAAAATTACAAACCCGATAGCCGTGTTTTAAACAGGATTCTCTATTTTTGAAGACTATACCGTAGCCAAAAATAACACGCGTAATAAAACCAATTCCCTATGAAACGATTATTACTTACATTTTTCGCACTGATCACATGGGTTGCAGCCTTCCCGCAGGCAACACAGGTTTGGTGTGAAAATTTCGATGGTACGATCAGTACTACATCATCAGGAACTCCAGGTTGGAGTGTTGACAACAACTATTCTGCTTCCAGCCCGAATTGTATTCGGGGTGAGTACGATACGTTGACAACGATTACTCTGACTTCACCGGCATTCAGTACTGTCGGACAGAACTTCGTAATGCTGGATTTTGACCAGATCTGCAAAATCGACTTCTCTGACCGTGCTACCATTGAGTTTTCAACCGATGGAGGCAATACCTGGACCGCATTGGATGATGATCCAAACAAATTGCCTTTCGGAACCGGTAACTGTTACTATCTGGGCACAGGTGTATTCTTTGCCAATGGTAATGCCTTCTCCGAAGGAAGTCACTCCTTCGAATGGCAGGCCGGTAACCCGGTTGCACCGTTGAACACCTGGTGGCAACACGAGACCTTTGATGTTTCGCTGGCGCTGGCGAATCAGGCCTCTGTGATTTTACGCTTCAAAGTGGAAGACCAGTTTGGAGGTATGAATAACCGTTATGGCTGGTTACTTGACAATATCTGCGTTACAGCTGCTCCCTGCGAACTGAACGCTCCGACTGTAAGCATTCCTTATCCTGGTAATCCTTACTATACCGGAACTGTGTTTACCCTCCCACCCTGGGATATTTTTGTAAGCATCAATGACATGAGCGGCATTTCTGCTGCAGAATTATACTGGACTGTAAACAATGGTCCTGTTCAGCAGTATGGTGGTATGATCAATCTTCAGGACTCCATGTGGGCTGCACAGATTTTCTCCGGAAATATCAACGATACGATCTGCTACTGGATTGAAGCAACAGATGCATCTGGCTGTAACAACTTTACCAGATTCCCTGCAACAGGCTGTATCCAGGTAGTTATTGTAGATGGACTTCACCCACCATTTTGTGATAACTTCGACGTAGTAAATCCGAACTTTACTCCTGATGGCACCAGCATTGGTACTACCTGGGTAAACGGAGCACCTACCGGAGCTACATTAAGCACACCACATTCCGCTCCAAATGTATGGGGTGTAGGTAGTCTCAACTCTGCGGGTAATTATCTTGATAACACCAATTCTATACTCGTTTCATCTCCAATTGACTTTTCTGCAGTAAGCGTAGTAAACCTTGAAATGTATATCAACCGTGCTTCTGAAGCCGGCTGGGATGGTTTACGTATGGAATACTCGCTCGATAATGGTGGAACCTGGAATATTCTGGGTACTCAGAACGATCCAAATGCCATCAACTGGTATTCTGATGCTGCCATTGGCGCAACATCATTACCGGCCTGGGAAGGCATCAATGGAACCTGGGAATATGTAAAGTATAAACTTGCAGCCATTCCCGGTATCATGGGTAACACTTCCGTATTGTTGCGTTTTGTATTTGCTTCAGACGGTATCATCAACGACGAAGGTTTCCATATTGATGACTTATGTCTCAATGTTCCTTGTAATGATGACCTCGGTGTTAGTGCCATCACGAACCCTCCGGCAAACAGCGGTCAGCCTTCAGGCTCATCAACAACCGTTACAGTGAACCTCGAAAACTTCGGACAGGCCACACAATCAAACGTAACGATTGGCTACTCTATTAACGGCGTAGTGCAGACACCTGTAACATTTGCAGGACCCCTGACCGGAGGTCTTACCTCATTGTTCACGCTTCCGTCGTTCACTGTACCGAGTGGTGGTTACACTGTTTGTGTATGGACCGAACTTCCGAGCGATTGCATCGGCACAAACGATACCACTTGCATTACTTATGTAGGTATCCCAACATATACCCCATCCCCATCTTTCTGTGATGATTTTGATGCCGGTAACACCGGTTGGTCTGCACAAAACGGACCTAACAACCCGGCAGGTAACGACTGGCAGTTAGGAACGCCTGCTTTTGGAGCAACCAGCACAACACATTCCGGTATCAATTCATGGGATATTAACCTGACAAGCGGCTACCTGGCGAATGCAGACAACTATCTGTTCTCACCATACTTTGACTTCTCTACCATTGGTTCCGGCCGTATCAGTTTCTGGCTGAACTTCTTCGTTGAAAACAACTGGGATGGTCTTGTTCTTGAATTTACCAATGATGGAGGTGCTACATGGAACCAAATCGGTAACTATGGTGACTCCTGTGGTACCAACTGGTATAACAATCCAAGTCTGATCGGACTTAATAACCAACCGGGCTGGTCAGGTAATTCAAACGGATGGATCAATGTAGGCTATAAATTATGCTGCACCAGCGGTATCTTCAACAGCCCGACTCCGGTTCAATTCCGATTCCATTTCGCATCCGATCCTTCTGTTCAATACGATGGTTTGAGTCTTGATGATTTCTGTCTGTATGCTGCTCAAGGCGATGACGTAGGTATTTCTGCAATTACATCTCCGGTTGGCGGATATCCTGCAGGTGCCAATGCACCAGTGGTAGTTATCCTTGAAAACTTTGGTGCAACTACTGTAACCAGTGTGCCCATCAGTTATACTGTGAATGGCGGTGGTTTACAAACCATCATCTGGTCCGGATCATTGCCTCCTTGCGGAACGATTTCCGTTCCTTTGCCTGCATTCAACGTGGTTCAGGGTAACAACGTAATTGTCGCCTATACATCTCTTGCAACGGATCAACTTGCTGCTAATGATACATCCAGCATTACCGTTGTTGGTCAGCCATTGATTACTCCTACTTACCTTAACTGGTTCTCTGATAACTTCGATGCAGGTAACATTGGTTGGGCTCCTGGTGTTGACCCAGCCGCCAACCCTGGTACCATCTGGGAATTTGGTACACCAAACTTCGGACAGACTACTGGTGCTTACAGTGCTCCTAACTGTTGGGACGTTAATCTGAACAGCGCAGTAACTCCGAACGCTAACTGTTGGGTAACGTCTCCGTTCTTCGATCTGACGAATGCACAAGGTGCTATTCTGCGCTTCTATCAGAACCGTAACATTTATGAATTCGGTGATGAGTTTACAATTGAATATTCGATCAACAATGGCCCCTGGACAAACCTGATTCCTTCTACTCAAATCGTAAACAACTGGTACAACAATGGACCTGGTTTCGATTCATGGGATGATGCAACAGCAGGTTGGGTTCAGTCCTACTTCAAAGACGTTACAGGTGCTCTTGGAACACCTAGTCTCGTTCAGTTCCGCTTCCACTATACTTCACTTGGATTTACCAACGGCGAAGGTGTGTCAGTAGATAACTTTGAAGTCTTCGTTCCGATTCCGCTGTCAGTTCAAACAGTATCTGTGAATACTTCGGTTCCTTGTCAGTTTATCTTCCCGGGACAGCCGATCACCTTTGCAGCGCCCATTAAAAACAACGGTGTAAATCAGGTCTTCATTCACAATGCAACGCTTGTTATAGACAATAACATCGTTTCTGTTGATCAGGTTGCTTATACTGGTCAGCCGGGCGGCTCACTTGCTCCGGATTCCACATTGATCCATAACTTCAACAATACATGGATCGCTGTACCGGGCTTCCACCAGGTTTGTGTATACACGGATTCACCCAATGGAACGCTTGACCTTTACCAACCGGATGATACGGCTTGTGCAACGGTACTGGTGTTCGATTCTATTTCACTCGCACAATTGCCATACTGTACCAGCTTCGAATCAGGCAACCAATGGGTAACTGCCAACTCATTCACCTATTGCCAGGAAAACGATTGGCAGATGGGAACTCCGGCCAAGCCTAACCTGAACGGCGCTCATACCGGAAATACAGCCTGGTCAACCAACCTTACCGGAACTTATGCAAATAAAGATTCTTCAGGTCTCTTCTCTGCATTGATCCGTGTACAAACCAACCACTGCTACAAAATGAGCTTCTATCAGCAATACCGTACAGAATATGGTACTGACGGAGGTACATTGCACTACTCTGATGATTACGGCGTAAGCTGGAATCGTCTGGATCTTACCGGTACTCCCAACATGCAGCTCTTCGGTGCAAGTCCTAACTATACATATGTGTCAGAACTTGACCCAACTGATCCTGCTGCAAAAGGCTTTACCGGTACACGGAACGACTGGTTCTATACTGAAAAAGTATTCCGTCCGGATGTGAACAGCCAAATCGTTGTTCGCTGGAGGTTTGCTTCTGACTACAGCGTTGTAGAAGAAGGATGGGACGTAGATGACTTCTGCTTCGAAGACATGGGTATCTGTTCACCAATCGGTGTGGAAGAATTCGCTATGGACAACTTCGGCATGAGCCAGAACTATCCTAACCCGGCTGAAGAAAACACAACTTTCGATATTGCTATCCCGACTCCAGGTCAGGTTCGTATCGTAATGACCGATATGCTTGGTCAGGTGGTGAATGTAATCGCCGATCAGAATATGGATGCAGGTGTTCATACCTTCTATGTAAATACTGCCAACGTTGCACCCGGACTCTATACTTACACTATGCAGTTCGAAGGTCAGCAGATCACAAAACGTATGATCGTAACGCACTAAGATTAGCATTAATTGAAAAAGAAGGCTGCCATCGGCGGCCTTCTTTTTTTATACCCTCCCCAATCAACAAATCATCTCTCCCCGCGTTACCTTTGTAAAAGAACTCTATTATCCAATGCACCGATTCCGGATTATCCTGTTGCTTCTGATGCTGTCAACTACGTTGGCACATGCCCGGCAACTAAATTATTATGCGGACCTTGAAAACACCGAAGATTTCAGTGAAGCCCACCTTGTAAGTGCTATAGATTCGCTGACGCCCGGAGGCGGAGGTCTATTTGTTTGGGTAGCCAATGACCTGCGCCCGGCTCTTTGGGGAATCCGATTTAAATCATCTCAATCCGGCAAAGCTGGTTCATGGGTACGGCAATTTAACGGACCCGTTATGGCTGACTGGTTCGGGGCACGACATATGCCACAGTCATTGGCAGGTACAATTCCCAGCTTCCGCAATCTCGGTTATGATGATCTAACTATTCAGCGCAGATTCACCCAGTACATTCCGGACATCTCACTGGACGATACGCCAGACAGAACGGCATTACAAATGTGTATGATCGCCCTCGAAAACGGATATTACAGTGTTTCGCTGGGCCATGGAGATTATTATATCAATAAAACGGTGAGGCTTCCAGAAAAAATTAAACCCGGCGATTTCACCAGCTATACCATTGATGGAAACGGAGCCACCGTTTATCCAGTCAACGGAAATGGATTTGCTTTCTTTGAGAGTCTGCCCGCTGACCAACGGCAAGGACTCGACCTCTTTACGGCGCGACGGTTCACGATCTTCAATTTGATACTGCGCGGAAAAGCACTTCCGGGCAAAGGAGCAGTCGGCATTCGCATTGGTGCCACCTTCCATTCGAAATTTGAAAACATCCATTTTTCAGATCTTGACACCGGCATCGTATTACGTCATGCCATGAGCTCCGAAATTTACCGTTGCAATGCAGTGAACTGCTACGCCATTTCCTATTATCTCGGTAGTGGCGAAGGCGTATGGCCCGGGGCGAACGCTCCTAATAGCGGAAGCAATCAATCGAGGGTGATTGGTTCGCGTGTATTTGTTGCAGAAGGGCAATCGGCCGGAGTCTACATCTCCAACAGCAGCGAATGCAGAGTTATTGACCTGGCACTTGATGGCGGACAGGAACGAACCATTGACTACGCTGTGGTGATCAATACAGGCGGAACCACCACCGTAAAAGACGGATACGTAACAGGGTTACACGGGGAAGCCGGCGTAGGCAAGGCGCTCATTAAATGCAGAGGAGATGGAAATGCAGTATTTGAAATCCGCGACCTGTTCGTACAGATGAAATGCACACTTGTTGAACTCGAAGTCATCTCAGGATATGCACAGATGAACTGCAGCAACTTCAGCTATTTCCCGCCAGGATCACCATTTGCAAATAAAGGAAACGGCGGAGCCTGGAGCTTTACAAACGTATTTGAGAAGAATGCAGAGGTGAAATGGAAAACCGGTGCAGGTTACTCTCAACCGGTACCTGAACGTATCCGAAACATCAGAAAACTGATGTAAAAATGATATCAGTTTGACAAAAGAGCAGGATTTCAGGAGAGAACTCCGTTCTTCTTCCCTATTTTTGAGAGACACCACAAAACAATGAATATGCGCTATATCATCACGGTATTGCTTGTCCTTTTTTTATCCGGACCATCCGGTTTCGCACAACAATATTTAAAAAACCGCCCCGACTCCGTTCGCTCCTTCCGTCAATTACAAAGAGATTTTTACGAATGGAAAAAAGAAAAAAATATCAGCAAAATCCGTGGATGGAAATCCTTCAAACGTTTCGAACAGGAAGCACAAATGCATACCAACGGGCATGGCGAGCAGGATGGTGTAGAAGCCTATCTCAACGCTATGATTCAGGCAGCAGCGGAAAAATCTTCAGCACGCTCTACCCTCGCGAGTGCGCCCTGGTTTCCGGTGGGTCCTTATACCCTGCCCAACAACCTCACCGGCTACATGACGAATGGAATGGGGCGCGTGAACTGCATCGCTTTCGACCCGGTTAATCCTGCGGTATTTTATATCGGTGTTGGCCAGGGCGGATTATGGAAAACAACCAACAACGGAATAAGCTATACCGCCCTCACCGATAATCTCCCTATCACCCGCATTTCAGATATTGCCATCGACCCCACAAACACAAATACACTCTACATTTCGCTCTGTGATTTTGAATACGTAGGCACCAGTCTGTTTACCAATGGACGGAAAAGAAACACACATTACGGACTCGGTGTTTACAAATCTACCGACGGCGGACTCACCTGGGCACCTACCGGATTAAGCTTCCAGTTGTCGAACGGTGATGCATCACTGATCCGGAAAATTATTGTTGATCCTGCCAACAGTAACAACGTTGTTGCCTGTGGAGTAAGTGGCATGTACAAATCCCTGAATGGCGGAACAACATTTACACAAATCAATGATTCACTATACTGGGATATGCTGCAGGATCCGGCAAACCCCAATGTACTATATGCTGCAACCGGATGGATCATGGTTGCCGGCATAGGCAGTGCCAATATCTTCAAGTCAACCGACTTCGGCTCTACATGGACGTTATTAAACACCGGCATTCCGCCAACCGGTTCCGTACAACGCGTTAAACTGGCCCAATCGCACAGCAACCCTTCAATTCTCTATGCATTAGGTGTTGACACACAAGGTGGCTCCTATGCGGTATACAAATCAACCGACAGTGGAGTAACATGGACCACTACTTTTTCGGGCATGAATATTCTGGGTTATGATGATGTCACCTCCCCTGGTGGCCAGGGCAACTACGATCTCGGATTAGCAGTAGATCCACAGAACCCTGACCGGCTGATTGCCGGCGGTGTCAATCTCTGGGTGTCGGACGACGGTGGTATTAATTTTAATCCTGCCAGCCACTGGACCACCAGCTATGGCCCATCCATTCACGCCGACATCCATGATATTAAATTCCATCCATCTACCGGATACCTCTATGTATGCAACGACGGTGGAGTAAACAGAACTCAAAATCTGATACCGGAGTCATGGGTTAACCTGAACCTGGGCACCCAGTTTCAAACCATGTGGTCCAATCTCAGCAATGGAATGAACACCACCTCCTTTTATCGGATATCCTCTTCAAAAAGCAATACAGACGAACTCATTGCCGGTGCGCAGGACAACGCGACGTTTTATTTCGATGGTGCCAACTGGATGACAGTATTCGGGGGAGATGGGATGGACAACCTGATGGACACCACACAACAGGGATATTTCATTGCTTCATCGCAATACGGAAATTTCAGTCAGACAACCGATGGCGGAAACAGTTTCAACGGGATTTTTGCCAATGTAAACAACGAAAATGCAGAGTGGACTTCACCGATTGCAGGAGACCCTTCAGATCCGTTGACCATGTACTGCGGTTTTCAGAATGTAACCGTTTCCTACGATGGCGGATTATTCTGGAACGCTACCACCTCCTTACCCCTGCCACCAAATTTTTATGGCAATGAACTTTCAGCACTTGCCGTATCACCTGTGACAAGCGGCGTACTTTGGGCGGGACGAAGGGTCAGGTATGAATTCGCCAATCCGGCCGCACTCTTTCTCAGCACCAACGACGGACAGAGCTGGACCGATGTTACCTCCAACCTCCCCGACTCACTCTATTACACCTCCCTCGAAGCAGACCGGTTCAATGCTGCTGCCGCGTATGTTAGTATGGCTGGATTTGTTTCCGGCCAAAAAGTTTATAAAACCACTACTAACGGCAATGCATGGACGAACATTAGTTACAACCTGCCCAACATTCCCGTAAACTGCATCAAACAGATTCCCGGAAAACAGGATTTACTCGCCGCTACTGACATCGGCATCTATCTGCTTCCTGCAGGCAGCACCAGCTGGATTAATGTCAGCACCGGACTTCCCAACGTCATTGTAACTGACATTGAATTCAACATCACCCGCAACAAAGTATTCATCTCCACCTTCGGGCGGGGCATCTGGTCAACGGACCTCAGCCTGCTCACCGGACTCACCCATCCCGAACAGGTGTTGCTGGATTTCCGCTTAACACCCACACTCAACAACGGTCATTTCAGCATCACCATAAATGAAGCTGTTACCACACCCGCTTCACTGGAAATACTTGACGTTAGCGGAAAATGTATCGACAACCGATCACTCAGCAAGGGAACAACTGAAATTGGATTAAGCCTGCCCGGAGGCACCTACTTCGCCCGACTCCGGAGTGAAAAGAAGTTAGGTGTAGCACGATTTATTGTTACCGATCCGGGTTTCTGAGGCCAAGCTCTAGTCCAACCCCCTCTTTTACAATACGCTATATAAAATAATAGAGAGCAAACCTCCTTATTTTAGAATATTTATCTGATTTGCTACCTTTGCAGCGCTCAAAAGCAGGGGAATTAGCTCAGCTGGCTAGAGCGCTTGCATGGCATGCAAGAGGTCACCGGTTCGACTCCGGTATTCTCCACAAAAGCCCTCCTATGCTTTAGCATCGGAGGGCTTTGTCATTAAAAACATAGAGCGCTTGCATGCCCCGAAAGTTTTCGGGGAAGAGGTCACCGGGCGCTCTTCGCTCCGGATTGCTATCCACTAATTCTGCCCTCTGATCCTAAACTTATAGAGGGCTTTGTCATTAAAAACATAGAGCGCTTGCATGCCCCGAAAGTTTTCGGGGAAGAGGTCACCGGGCGCTCTTCGCTCCGAATCACCATTCACTAATTCTGCCCTCCGATCCTAATCTTATTGAGGGCTTTGTCATTTATATAACATGTTTTACGTTTATTTCATTTACTCAGCACGTTTAGATCGATATTATGTCGGTTACACATCTGACCTTCAGAAGAGATTGAATGATCATAATTGTGGAATTTCTGCATTTACATCTAAGTCTAAGGACTGGGTACTGGTGTATCAGGAAGCTTTTGAATCTCGAGAAGAGGCCGCTGAAAGAGAACGAATCATTAAAAAGAAAAAAAGCAGGAAGTATCTCGAATGGCTCATTGCAGGGAATAATTCATAGAGCGCTTGCATGCCCCGAAAGCTTTCGGGGAAGAGGTCACCCCTTCCGGCAGGCAGGCAGGATTTGTTACATTCTACATCGCCTCCTACAACCACTGATTTGCACGGTTGGTTATGATGGGTTATGTTCAAACATGACTGTTCATTTGAGGTGATTTTTTATCTTTGAAAGATGGGTTACTTCCGCTACTTGTTTTTATTGATGATTTTGCTGCCGGGATCAGCAACAGCACAGTATAATGGTAATTACTGGTGTTTTGGGGATAGTGTTATGATAAATTGGAGTAACCCTAACAACCCTGTAATTGGGGCTTCTTCTTTTGATTTCCGAAACGGATCATCAAGTATTGCTGATTCTAACGGCATACTTTTATATACAGGTTATAATTACAATGTTCAACCAGTCAGACCCTCGGTTTGGAACAAATATAATAATGATATAAATGATTCAATACGGATCAAAGGTGGCCTTTGGTATCATGCCAGTTTATTTGTACCTGATCCTGGAAATGATTCAATTATTTATTTATTTACAATTGGTGTTACTCAAGCTGAACAGTACGGTCTATACTACTCCAAAATCAACTATAAAGCGAACAATGATTCAGGAATAGTCATTCAGAAAAATGTGCAGCTCAATAATTTTCCTGCCTTTGACGCACTCATGTCCGTGCGGCATGGTAACGGTAGAGACTGGTGGGTGATATTTCAGAGATATACAACCAGCCTTACCCCATTTAATTCATTTTACCTTTTTCTTGTTTCGCCATCTGGTATTTCAGGTCCTGCAATTCAGAATATTGGTTCATTACGTAAAACCGGCGGCGGGCATCTGATTTTTAATAGTGATGGTACTCAATTTGTGCAATGCTCTTGGTTAGGTATGATCGAACTCTACAATTTCGATCGCTGTACAGGTACCATCACTTCCACCATCCCTATTGAACAAGAACCATCTGTAGCTCCCTACCCACATTGGTATTCCAGCTGTGCTTTTTCACCAGATGATTCGAAATTATATGTAGCAGACTATTCGCAAACCACTTCACCATCTTATTTATGGCAATATGATTTATTAGCTACGAATGTACCTGCGAGCAAAACCTTGATTGATTCATTTGTTGATCCTGATATGGGAATAGCGCAACTTCGCTTGGCCCCCGATAATAAAATATATTTATCAGCCTCAGATGAAGGTTTTCCATGGCCTTACCCAGATACCATCACCGCCTACACCACCATCAACAACAACCTCAGTGTTATCAACCACCCGGATAGCCTGGGTGCTGCCTGCGATTTTCAACCCTTCAGCTTTTCCCTCGGTGGTGCCCGCACCTACTACGGCCTTCCCAACAACCCCGATTACGAGTTGGGGGCTTGGGTAGGTAGTCCTTGTGATACGCTAACTGTGGGCCTCACCCCCGGCCCATCAGAGGAGAAGGGAGCATGGATGCAGGCATGGTATAACCACGAATGGAACATGATTCACGTCAACGCGGCGCAGTTGAAAGGGAAGAAAGGTGTGTTGCGGTTGTTTGATATCGAAGGAAGAATCGTTTTCGAAAAACCGGCGGAGGTGGTGGCGGGTGGGTATTATACGACGGAGATTTATATGAATGAGTTGTCAAGTGGGGTTTATGTCGTCAACCTGGTCACGGATCGGGAGACGTTGTCGTTTAAGACTAGTAAATACTAGTTACAAGAGCATTTGTTGGTTTAACCCTGCCTGCCGGCAGGCAGGCGCAGCGAAAACGGCGACTCGCAACGTCCCGATAGCTATCGCATTGGCGTTAAGCTAAGCCGATTACTTTTCAACTCAAACTTCTTGATAATTAGCTTGGTATTAGAATAAAAAAGGCTTCCCCTTTGCATAATTATGTTGCGCTAACAAACTCTAACATGCGCACGGGAAGCCAAAACAAATATATGCAACATGACTTGAATTCAAAGTTAAAGTTGCTAGGTATCACAAAACTGGAGAGAGAATTGGGTTTTAGAAAACGACGTACAGGCAAGATCAGATTGCAAGCACTTGTTGAAAGTTTTTATAAGTCATGTTTTCGGAGTAAATTTTCATTGTCAAGCTGGGCTTTTCAGTTGTCGGCTCAGGAAGGACTCTGCATTAGCAAGCAAGCTGTCTTTTACAGGGTCAATAGTTCATTAACTAAATTATTGGAAAGACTGCTCAACAATGCACTCGTTGCACAGATAAAGCCGAGCCAGACTTCACAGAATAGCAGATTTAAAAATGTATATATCCAGGATGGAATGGCAATTAAGTTGCCGGACAATTTAAGTACAAAATACAAAGGAAATTACTCGCGCGGCAAGATAAAAGCGGTAGCGAAATTGCAAGTAATTTATAATGCCAGTAAACGAAATTTTAAATCTATTCTGCTAACTCCTTTCACAAGAAATGACCAGACAGCCTCATCCGACATATTGCCGTTACTAAAGAAGGGAGATTTGGTCATACGCGATATGGGATATTTTGTAATGCCCACCTTTAGACAAATCGTACAACGTAAGGCAGACTTCATCAGTCGATATAAAAAAGATGTGGCCATAATTGATTTAAAGAGTAAGCAGGCGGTGTCAATAATACAATTATTGAGAGGAAAAACGGTTTTGAAACGAAAAGTTATTCTTGGTGCAAAAGAACAGCTTGAATGCACGTTGATAGCGGTTAAGGTAGCTCCATGTTTGGCGGAGGCAAGACGAAGAAAAGCCATGAAAGATCGTGATAAGCGACTAAGGTATACCCAGGATAAAAAAATATTGCTTGGATGGGATATTTATCTGAGTTCTTCACATGATCTGGACGTAAAAGACGTTCAAGATTATTATGCAGCTCGTTGGCAAATAGAGATCATTTTTAAGTCTTGGAAAAGTGGTTTGAGTTTAGAGAAGTCCATTCCGGGTCAACTGAATTATGATCACTTAGCGGTAACAGTTATCTATCTTCATTTGTTACTGATTGTACTTATGATTACGCCCATATACAACACCTTGAAATCACTTATACGTAGGCCCGAAGATAGAGTAAGCCTCTTGAAATCAGTTAAAATCATCTTAATGATGATCATTAACAATCGAATACAATTTGACTTAAATGTTGCCTCTAAATTGGCCAACTTTACTCTTTATGAAGTTAGGAACCGGGACACGATGGCAGATAAACTGAGGATTTTAGCTTAACGCTAATGCGATAGCTATCGGGAGCAGAGAAATCTTCATAACATTAAAAACATTTTAACCATTTAACACTTTAACTCCCGCCTTACGGGATTAACATTTATAATACTTATAACCTTCCCCCTACGGTAACCTCAGTTTAATTCAGGATTTTTCTTAAATTTGATTGATGCTCCTCCGCTCCAACACCTTCACCTCCTCCGGCGGCTATTTGCTGGCACCCTACAATACCGTTCACAAATTTGCGGCTATCGTGCTGGATGATGTGGAAAGGGTGGTGATTGGGGATAGTTCGCTGGATGGGTCGGTGAGTGCGAATTTGTTTGAAAACTCAAATTTTGGAATCAGAGCAAATAAATCGAGTTTTGAACTTTACAATAATACCTTCAATAACATCACTGAATTGGATGGTTCGGCACTGCCAGTTGATCGAAATGGGACTTGCGTATTTAATCGTTCTGCCAGTGATTATAATGACCGTAAACTCATTGTAGGAAATCTGGATTATACATTGACTTCTCCAGCTGTGTCCCGAAGAAATAGTTTCACAAACTCACGTACAGCAATTTTCAGTATTGGCGAGTCAAACATAACCATCTATAACAATGAGTTTGGTTCTCCTGTCAGCAACCAGAATTTCATTGAACAGAATTGTGTTTCAATTTTCAACAATCCAAACAAATCCATTAACATTAGCAGGGAAAATGATTTCTACGATTACAGGCTTGGTATTTTGATCAGAGGTCTTAACGATCAAACCCAAATAGACATAAGTAAGAATAGTTTTTACAATTGTCGTCTGACCGCACCCGTAGCCAATTTCGACGGTACCGCCATTTTAGTAACATCCGTTCTTCCTGTCAACCGTATGCTGGATGCCCGGATCCACAATAATCAAATCGGCATTTTGGATGGCTCGAACTATTACCAGCCCCGAATAGGTATCCATATTGCCAATACGGGTGGGGTGAAGATTGAAGAGAACGAAATCCGATTTAATCTTACTTCAGTTCCCGGTGACCTATATAGGGGCATCAGATTAGAATCTGCTCCGGAATGTGTAGTATCAACTAATACAATTGAAAACACAGGGACTGTATCTTTGATCGGCAATCAATTGGTAGGAATACGGACGGATCAGTCATCTATGCCAATAATAAAATGCAACACGTTGGTCAGATTAGGACAATCGTTGCAGTTTGTGAATAGTAACGATTATGTATCATTGATCTCAAATTTTTTAAATGGTTATGATTTAGGGGTTCAGTTAGGTGATGGTGGCGCAGGTACTTTCATTGGAGACTTTCAAGGTGCGCCTGGCATTGGATTAGATAATCTCTGGATGGACAGTCAGAATGACCGGGTGGAAGGATTTTTATCGAATTTCTCACCTATGCCATGGTACCATCACGGGTCTGAAATCTTCAGCAACAATGGAGCCCCGGTTAGATCCGACAATTCAAGTTCAGGTTCGATTGATCCAATTGGAAACCAGCCAGCATATCTTGATCAACCTTGCGGCGATGATAACTCAACGGAAAGGAGTACGGGTTTTGGCTCTATTGCTGCCGATACTGCCCGCTATGAAGGCCCATATGCGGATCAATTTCTATATACTCGAAAAGCTACCGCATTCTCCTATCTGATGGCTGATACCGGGAGAATTACCATGGGACGCAGTGATGATCAGGTATTTGAAAAACTTATCAATGATCTTTCCATTTCGAATATTGGAAAGTTCGATGCAATTATTAAACTATCACAAATCGACAGATGGAATGAAGCCAATGAAATATTGAGTACAATCAACGATACCAATAATCATGAATACTATTTGAAGCAGGTGCTTTCAATTCTAATTGAAACAGCAATAGAAGAACGTGAACTTAATAGCAGCGACACCAACTTACTTTTTGAAATTGCCCATTTGCATTCAATGGAAGGAGGTCTCGCAGTGAAAATCGCAAGGGTGGCATTGCAACTGGAGTTGGAAGACATTGGCAGCGGCAGCAGATTGTATTCACAACTAGAAGACAAATCTTTGCCGGAAATAACGCTCTGGCCGAATCCGGTACGCAGCACAATAAATATTAACCGGCACGAAACTTTCAGGTATCAGATTTATGATGCAGCAATGCGATTGGTTTTAAGTGGTGAAAAGAAGGATGGGATGATTAATGTGGAGGTTCTTGCGAATGGGTATTATTCTCTAATTGTCACAGACAAAGAAAGAAGGTATAAGCCACTTGGGTTTTGCAAAATAGATTAATGAAACCATGTTTAGAATACAAAAAATAATTTATATAATCGGGGCCCTAATCTATATTAGCCTGAAAACTCATGCGCAGTTTACGAATAACAACTGGTGTTTCGGTGATAGTGCTGGTGTTCGTTTTGATTCGGCGATAAGTATATTTCGATGTGGAACTGGCTTCACCAGAGGGACAGCAACAATTTCTGATATCAATGGGGATTTGATTTTCTATGGGGCAACCAGTAACACGACAAATGAATTTACCGGTCAAATTAAACAAGGTAAATTGTTTAATAAATACCATACTGAACTAATAAATGGTGACACTTTAGTTGGTGGCAATTGGTATCATTGTATGCTTGTTTTACCAAAATCAATAATCGACAGTACATTTTATGTATTTGTGGCTGGGGTGGTAGTACCTGACACCGGTTTATGGTATAGCATTGTGGATATGAAATTACAGGGGGGAGTGGGTGCAGTGGTACAAAAAAATGTCAGATTTGAAACGCACCCTGTTCAGGATATGCTCACTGCCGTGAAACATGGCAATGGCAAGGATTGGTGGTTGGTAACCAGACGATGGCGTTCAAGTGGTGCCGGAATCGGGAATGATGAATTCTGGGTTTATCTTGTAGATTCAATTGGAATTCATCCATTAGCTGTACAGCATATTGGAACCTCAAATTATAATGGAGCCGGTGATATGAGTTTCAATTCTACAGGTGACAAATTGGCCTTGTGTGGCTGGGGTAATTATTTGGGTGTTTTCGACTTCGATCGATGCACCGGCCAAATCTCAAATGAAACCCTGATAGAACCGAACACCCAACTGGGCAACCACCCATACCGTTGGTACACCAGTGTTGTTTTTTCACCAAGTGGGCAATTTTTATATGTGAATTCATCGCAGGAAGCATATCAGACAAGTGGTAAACTATATCAGTTTGATTTAACTGCCACAAATATTGCTACTAGCAGGGTATTAATTGACTCTTTTCCTACAAATGCAGAGAATCATGGAATGGAATTAGGACCAGATGGGAAAATTTATATTAGTGCACAGGAATTTGGAGGGTGCACTTACCCATGGCCTAGTGGTTGTTTTAGCACTATAAATTCAAACCTCAGTGTAATTAACTCTCCAGATAGCTTGGGGTCTGCATCAAACTTCCAACTATTTGCTCTTAACTTAGGAGGCTATCGTGCTTATAGGGGTCTCCCCAACAACCCCGATTACGAGCTGGGGGCATGGGTGGGCAGTCCTTGTGATACGTTAACTGTGGGCCTCACCCCCGGCCCCTCTCCAGAGGAGAGGGGAGCCTGGCTGCAGGCATGGTATAATCACGAATGGAATATGATCCATGTGAATGCGGCGCAGTTGAAAGGAAAGAAAGGAATGTTGAGGTTAATGGATATAGAAGGCAGAATCGTTTTCGAAAAACCGGCGGCGGTGTTGGCAGGAGGGTATTATACGACGGAGATTTACATGAATGAGTTGTCAAGTGGGGTTTATGTTGTCAACCTGGTTACGGATAGAGAGACGTTGTCGTTTAAAACCAGTAAATTCTAGTTGAATTCAGAATTCAGGATGCAGAATTCAGAATTGCCCAACCTCTCGGGACACTTTTTTGATTTTGCGATCAAACACCCAATAGAATCAAAACCTACAGGGTTGTTTTAGTTAATGAAGTCAGAGAAAAAAACGGCCCTCAGCACCGCTGGTTTTTGAAGCGCAGTGAACGGTGGAATAGACGGAGGGAAGCGGCGAATGGAATGAGCCGATCACCCGACGGCCCGCCGTACACAAGCGAAAAAAATTCCGCGATAGCGGAAAGGCGGTGGCGGTTCCTGAGCCTGTCGAAGGATGCAGGCCTTGATCTTTTTGGGTTACCCTGAAGCAGAACGAAGTACGCTTCAGGGTGACTGGGGGTTTAAGGGGACAGCGTCCCCTTGGGATGTTTAAGTATGGAGAATGCTGAATGAAATGGACAGATTTGCCGGATTGGGAGAATGGGGTTTATGTTGTCAACCTGGTCACGGACAGGGAGACGTTGTCGTTTAAGACTAGTAAATTCTAGTCGAATTCAGAATTCAAGATGCAGAATTCAGAATTGCCCCCGCCCCGGAATACAATTTTTAATTTTGCTGATTAAATAACCAATAGCAAACAAAAACCGACAGGCATTTTAATAGCAATAGAAACAAGAGAAAAAAATCGGCCCTCAGCATATCCGGTTTTTTGAGTGAAGGAAGTGGCGGAAAAGTTCGAGGGTACCCCGATAGCTATCGGGGCCGAATGAAATGAGGAGATCCCCCCTGAGAACCCGCCACGGACAAGCTCAAAAAATTCCGCGAAAGCGGAAAGGATATGGTGCAGGCCTTGATCTTTTTGGTTACTTTTTCTATCAAGAGAAAAAGTGACCAGGGGTTTAAGGGGACAGCGTCCCCTTGGGATGTTTAAGTATGGAGAATGCTGAATGAAATGGACAGATTTGCCGGATTGGGAGAATGGGGTTTATGTTGTCAACCTGGTCACGGACAGGGAGACGTTGTCGTTTAAGACCGGGAAATTCTAGTTACAGCAGCATTTGTTGGTTTAAACCTGCCTGCCGGCAGGCAGGCGCAGCGAAAACGGCGACTCGCAACGAACGCAACGGCACGGGGGAAAACATTTATATCCCTGAGGCTTCGCTCCGGGCGCAAGCGCTTCGCAACTCTGTAACTCAGTAGCTCTGTAACTCTGTAACTCCTACAACCCCGTAGGAACCCATTCCCCCTGATTGTAAATACCAATGGGCTTGCCTTTAAACGTGGTGCCGGTGAAAGGTGTATTGGACGACTTCGACTGAATATGCTCTTTACCGAAGGTCCACGCTGTAGCCGGATGATAAACAGTGAGGTTGGCGATAGCGCCTTTCGTGATGGAGGGGACATCTATACCCAATATACGGCGCGGATTTTTCACCAGTACTTCGTACATCCGTTCCCGTGAGAGGCTTCCCTTAAAGGCTGCATTGAGTACACCGTAAAAACTCTCCAGTGATATCATGCCATAGGCTGCGTAGTCAAACTCCACATCCTTCGACTCCAGATCCTCCGGCGAATGGTCGCTGCAGATCACATCGATGGTTCCGTCGATGACGGCTTCTCTGAGAGCAAGTACATCATCAGCCGTACGCAGTGGTGGCTTCACTTTATACATACTGCTGAATCCTTCCAGGGAGGTATCATCCAGCAGCAGATGATATACATAAACTTCCGCCGTCACCGGTACTCCTTCTTTCTTCGCTTCACGGATTCTGTTCACTGCATCACGGGTGCTGATACCGGATATGTGTATTGGCACTCCTGCATATTTCACCAGACTGAGATCACGTTGTACCGCAATCTCTTCGGCAATGGCAGGTGCTCCCTTGAACCCGAGTAATGTGGTGAACGGGCTTTCTGTCGCCTGCAGCTTTGCTGTTAAGCCAGGATCATCAGCATATGAAATAACAGGCGCTCCCAGATTGCCCGCATACTGCAGCGCTCTCAACATGACTCCGCTGTTTCCAATGGCCCGCTTTACGTCCGTGAATGCTACTGCTCCGGCAAGTTTCATATCGTACATTCCCGCAAGCTCTTTTCCCTCGAGCTGTTCTGTTAATGCTCCACCCGGAAATACATCCACCGGATATCCCGTGGCTCTGGCTTTGATAAAACTAACATCGGCATGCGTTTGTATAGCTGGATGGGTGGAAGGCATCACTACAACTCCGGTAAAACCTCCTTGTGCAGCGGCCTTTTGACCCGAACGTATCGTTTCTTTTTGCTCATCGCCGGGTTCTCTGAAAAATGCACGTAAATCAAGCCATCCGGGTGATACTTCCACCCCGGCTTCTTCAACAACCACCGTTTCTGCCGGTGCTGTGAGCCCGTTTCCTGTTTCCTGAATGATCCCGTTGTTTACAAGAACATCCGTGTTTTTACCGTGGAGTGATGAGGACGGATCGTTGATCCGTACGTTTTTCAGGAGAAGGTTCATGCGGTTTTCCAGTATCGGATGAGTAATATTTCTATGAGCAGAAAGAGTAAAGCCAGTGTGACAGCATACTTCCATAAGGGTGTTCCCTGATGCAGTGTTTGCAGCGCCTTCGTAAGATCAGGAATACCGGCCTGCATTAAATCCCAGTTCTTGTATCCGGCCTGACCGGCGGCAGCACTGATAACAGCTTCGTCCTGGAATTTCATGACCGATTCCCGCCGGTTGTAGTTGTATGAGAGGATGGCCACCCGCTGATTACCCCGCTTAAGTTCATATTGTCCGGCTGCCGGTACCTGATCTCCTGCCGAAATGAGCAACCCTCCGTTCACTTGCTTTACGGAAGGAATAATATCAGTCTTAAGCCGTTCATTGACCAGATGGAACGTCTCGTCACCGGTAAGAGCCGGCAGATTAAGTAATAACGGTTGCGCATGTCCGAGAATAGACGAAATCGCGATCGGCCGGGTGCTGAGCAATGCCATTCGGTATAACAGCGGTGCAAAGATCGCATGGCGGGAAAGGTTGCTGAATCCGCCTTCCATCGGAACAGTGAAGAGATAAATGGCTCCTTTACCGGATGGATATTGTTCGAGCAGACTTCCACCACCCTGTAATTTCATGAGTGATTGTCCCGCACTGCCGTTGGTGTTGATAAGATCAAAATGACGTGCAACGGATGGGTAGTCAATGCGACCATCGCGCATCTGTTTTGTTTCAAACACTTCGTTAAAGACCGGATGCTGCACATCTACAGAAATGACCTTATCAGCAGATGCGTTGATTCCACCCATTTGATCAATACCTAATGCAGCAAAGGCGGCGTTTAAGCTGGGGTCAGCAATCGCGGAATCAGGGAATATGCACAGTGTTCCTCCGGCTTCGGTGAATTTCCTGAGCTCCTGCGCCAGCCCACTGGAAATCTCACGAATATCTTCCAGCAATACCATCTCCGTATTTTGCAGTGCGCTAAAGTCGACGGTGCCGGTTGTTGCTCTTTTCAATACAAAGGATGGATCCTTGCCAAAGAGGGCTTCAAGGTATTTCAGCGGTGTGCCGTCCCCTATTATCAATAAGTCAGTTTTTTCACGCACTTCAAAGGAAGTGTAGTAGCTGTCATCAAAAGTGATGGGGTGATCGGTAAGTTGAACTTCCAGTCGCTGCCAGCCGGGAGCCGACACGGTAAAACTGAAGGTGACTGTGGATGATTGTCCGGCAGGAACCAGCACACTCGACACGGCCTTCTGTGCGTCATTGAGTAATAATCTGACCGGCACATTTTCCGCATCCTTTTCGCCAGTATTCAATACCTTCACTGTAATTTCGGAAGGTTGGTTCAGTTGTACTACCGGACCCGACAACCAGCAGGAGTCGATCAGCACATTTGGCGTTTCCTGCAAAGGCAAGGCTACAAAGGATACGTGGATGGCAGAATCGGGTGTGGAGCCAGCTATTTTAAATGTACTCTCCTGAAAATCGCTGATGATAAACGACCGGAAGCCGTCAGATCCGTTAGCGTTCAAGGCTTCCTTCTGACGCAGCATTACTTCATCCAGCGTTCTGCTCACCGGTGAGAATTGTATCCTGCTAAGCTCCTCCATAAAATCATCCTTACTTAGCATACGCTGCTGCACTGCAGAAAATTCGTTCGTGAGCAACTGGAATCGGGTACTGGCCGGATAAGCGCCAGCAATCTCCTTTGCTTTGCGCCGGGCCACTTCCAGTAAAACACCTTCGTTGCCAACTGCATCCATACTAAAGGAGTTATCGACATAAATACCGACGGTACCTTGCTGTACCTGAGCGGCTGCATGACCAGCCGGAATATAAGGCTGCGCAAAAGCCAGTACGATGAAGGCAACAGCGAGTAACCGGGAGCAGAGAATGAGCAGATGTTTCAGACGGGAAATTCGGGTCGTTTCCTCCTTCAGCTCGGTGAGAAATTTCACATTGGTGAAGAGTATTTTCTTGTACCGGCGGAAATTAAAGAGGTGAATGATGACCGGAATGGCCAGCAATGAAAGGGCGAAGAGATAATGGGGAGCGATAAACCTGATCACCGTGGGCGAATGTTTTGCAAAGGTAATAAATAGAAGGTCGTGTAGCAGCAGAAACGCAACAGTCGCTTTATTATTTCCCATCGAAGCGTCCCCCCTGCCCGCTCTATACCCTGATTCCACCAGCTGGTTTCGCTGACTTCCCGCTATTCAATAGGTTAGAACGATCACTATTAACATTGGATTGTAGATTACGGCCGGAGATCCTGCGATTCACCGACCCTGATCTGCCGTTAAATTCGGAAAAACACATGGCCTATGCCCAGGATCTCCACTAAAGACAAAGACAGAAAGATCTTTGTACTCGATACCTCTGCTATCCTTTTTGATCACAACGCCTTTTTTAATTTTAAGGAGCATGATGTAGCTATTCCCATTACCGTACTCGAGGAAATTGACCGGTTTAAGAAAGGAAATGACGTGATCAACTTTGAAGCACGTGAATTCATCCGGGCGATTGACAAGTTATCGGCCAGTTATTCCTTGCAGGACTGGATTCCGCTCAATGGTCCTACCAAGGGCAAATTCCGCGTGCTGATGCATGAAAAAAGCAGCACCATCGACGCCGATCAGGTATTTGGCGAGCGTAAAGCGGATCACCGAATCATCAATGCGGCAATGAGCATACAGGAAGAATATCCGCACCGCAAGGTTGTGCTGGTGAGCAAGGATATCAACCTGCGTCTCAAAGCCCGTTCCCTCAACCTCGCTTCAGAAGATTATGAAACCGGAAAGGTTAAGGATATAAAGGATCTCTACACCGGTAAATCAGTCATTGAGAACGCACCGAAAAAAGCAATAGACAAGTTATATCAGGATGGCTGGTGCGCCTGGAAGGATATCGTAAAAGAACGCCCGATTAAAAATCATTATTTTATACTCCGCAGTAAAACAGAGTCGGGCTCCGCACTCGCCTGGTATAATCCGCTGAGCGATCGCATCGAGCGAATCCAGAAAGAACCGGCAGCAGGTATACGACCCAGAAATGCTGAACAGGCTTTTGCTATCCATTCGGTACTGAATCCAAATATTCTGCTCAGTTCTATTATGGGCATCGCCGGGTCGGGAAAGACTTTACTGGCATTGGCTTCTGCTCTCGAGCAGAAGAGTAAATTCAGGCAGATCTATCTGGCAAGGCCCATCGTACCGCTCAGCAACAAAGACATCGGCTACTTGCCGGGAGATATTAAATCGAAGATTAACCCCTACATGGAGCCTTTATGGGATAACCTGAAGTTCATCCAGAGTCAATACAAGGAAACTGATAAGGAATTTCAGAAAATCAATGATATGGTGGAGAATGAAAAACTGCATATTACGCCGCTGGCCTATATCCGCGGACGCAGTTTGAGCAATATCTGCTTTATCATTGATGAAGCACAGAATCTCACGCCTCATGAAGTAAAAACGATAATCACCAGAGCCGGAGAAGGCACTAAAATTATTTTCACAGGAGATATCTTTCAGATCGATACTCCGTATCTCGATTCACACAGCAACGGACTCAGCTCCCTCATTGACAAAATGAAAAATCAGGAGCTTTACTCCCACATCACGCTTGAAAAAGGTGAACGCAGTGACCTGGCGAATCTGGCAGGGCATCTGCTTTAATTAGGATCATTTAAAACGAAAAGGGCTTCAACCGGAAGCCCTTTTCGTTTTACTGAGAGTCTGACTTATTTCGCAGCCGAACTATCTGCAACAGTGCTGTCAGCAGCAATGGTAGTGTCAGCCGCCATAGCAGCCATGGCAGCTTCTTCTGCTGCTTTCATTGCCGATTCTGCAGCAGCTACAGAATCATCAAACCGCTTTTTCTCAGCCGCCTTTTCTTCGGCACTCGGTCCGCAGGATGCCCATACAGTCATCAGTCCGGCAATCAGTACATAGATGCTTTTTCTCATGTCAATTACTTGTATTTCAGAGATATTAAAGATTATCCACGACCACGGGTGGCGTCTTTCACTTCTTTAATTTCCTTTTCAATTTTCTTTTGTTCAGGAGTTTTCTTCGGAGCCGGCTTTACAGCTTTCTTCTTCGCAGCTGCAATAGAGTCAGCCGTTGCTTTGGCAGCAATTGAATCAGCCTGTTGCTTTTCAATAAGTGCCAGAGAATCCTTCGTGGCAGCTTCAACTTTCATGATGCTGTCCTGAACGCGAGCAGCAGCTTCAGCAGCAGCTACACCGGCAATAGAATCCTGTACTCGTTTTTCTTCAGCAGCCTTTTCCTCAGCGCTGGGTCCGCAGGCAGCTACCAGGGTAACGGCAACTCCGGCAATTAAATAAATTACCTTTTTCATGATGTGTTCTTGAATTTGAGCCACAAATGTATTCAATAAAAAAACACAGTGACAAGGAAAAAATTCAGTGAATTCTACATTTTTTCAATTACTTTTGCCACAAACACGACTAATACAACCATGAAAAAAACAATGTTATTCGCCGGCATTCTTGCCGCATCATCTTTGTTTGTGACCAGTTGCAGCAAGGATGATACTGAAGCACCTTTGATTACCCTTATCGGAGACAATCCTCATGAAATCGACATGTTCGATACATACACTGATCCGGGTGCTACTGCTGAAGACAATGAAGACGGAAATCTTTCCAGCTCTATCACAGTTGACGCTTCTGACGTGGACAACACTATGCCTGGCCATTATGAAGTTTATTATTCTGTATCAGATGCAGCAGGCAATACCGGTACCGCAACCCGCGAAGTGCATGTACATGCTACTGCAGCTGCAATGGCTGATACATATAACGTGTTCGATACGTGTGGAACAGGTGCCGCAGCACAGGCTTTTTCTTATACGCAAACCGTAACTGCTGTTAATGCTACCACTATGGGTTTCAATAAATTTGCTGATTACTCCGGCAATACCGGCATTACTACTACCATTGATGAAGAAGGTGTTATCACCCTTGCTTCTCAACCAGCACTCGATATCGGCAGCTCACTGGATGACCATACATTCAGCGGAACAGGTTCAGTTACTGCAAATGGTTTTAAATTAAGTTATAATGATCAAAATATTACGACCTCTTCCATCGCACAATGCCGCGCTTGGTTTGTTCGTCAATAATTTGATGCTGAATACATTAAAAAGGCTGTCGTGACGACAGCCTTTTTTGTTTTCGTCCGTTTCAACCGTCCGCATTGCACCTGAAATATCCCTATTTTTGAAGCCATGTCATCTTTAACCGGCTTCCACTATCGGCTGTTGTTTCGACGGATCGTGGCTGCACTTTTAATTTTTATGCTGGGGCGATTGATTTTCGTGTGGATGAACCCTTCCACCTATACAGGAAGTTTCATTGAAATCTTAACAGCATCCTTGCGGTATGACCTTACCGCTGTTTCCATCCTACTGATTCCGGTAGTATTGTTACACCTCTTTCCTTTAAAAATAAACAACCATCCCGTTTGGCAAGGTGCCATTTCTACATATCTTATTTTAATACTGTCCCTGTCTTCACTGTTAAACTGTATCGACGCTGCCTGGTTTGAATACACACAGAAGCGTACCGGATTTGACTTCTTCGCACTGATCACCACCGGCGATGATGTTGGAAACAATATCGGAACCTATATCATCGATTTCTGGTATGTTGCCCTGTTCTGGATAGGTCTTGTTGGGCTGCTTGTTCGTACCGAAACGATGAATCGCCGCCGGGTGACTGAGTACGCAAAGTCGCCATTTACAACTGCTTCTCCTCTCGTGAAAATTTCAGGTTTACTGGTGCTGATTGCTTTGAATGTTATTGGATTTCGCGGCGGACTCCAGCTCAAGCCTCTTTCGTTGCAGGCCGCAGCCCGAATGGTGCCCCCGGCTTCCATTCCACTCGTGCTGAACACCCCGTATTCTATCATTAAAACAATGGGGCGTGAATCGCTGACAGATCCACATTATATGACGCCTGCTGAAGCTGAAATTATTTTCGCATCCCATCAGCACCTGACTGCCGCTGACACAGTCACAAAGAAAAATATCGTGGTCATCGTGCTGGAAAGTTTTTCGCACGATTATATCAGCTACTATCATCCTGAAAAAAACACCACTCCTTTTTTTGATTCACTGATGCGGCATGCGGAGTGCTGGCCGAATACGTTTGCCAATGCCAAACGATCCATTGAAGGAATACCGGCCATTGTTGCTTCCTTGCCGAATCTGATGGATATGGCCTTTATCAATTCAGCATACAACGTTACCCGCATAAACAGCCTGGCTTCCCTGCTGAAACCTAACGGCTATACCGCCGGATTTTTTCACGGAGGAAACAACGGCACCATGGGATTCGACAATTTCTCACGGCTATGCGGATACGAAAAATACTATGGCCGCAATGAATATACCGGTCCGGGAACCGATTATGATGGCCAATGGGGCATCAGTGATCACGCATTTTATCATTTCATGACCGGCGAACTGAATCAATGGAAGGAACCCTTTACAGCTACCTTCTTTTCGCTCTCTTCTCATCACCCTTATTTCATTCCTCCGGCGTTCCGTCAACTGATTCCTGCTGCGCTGAGTCCTGTAGAAAAAGGCATCTGCTACGCCGACCTTTCTCTTCGCCTGTTCTTCCGCGAAGCAGCACAACAACCGTGGTACAAAAACACTATATTCATTATTACAGCTGATCATGCGGGACCTTCAGCTACCGCTTACACCTCCGGAAAAACAGGAGCTTTTCATATCCCCCTGGTAATCGTTCAACCTTCAGATTCATCTCACCACATCCACGAAGAAACCGCACAGCAAACAGATGTGCTTCCCACCGCCCTTGCTCTGGCCGGTTATTCAGGCGCCTATACTGCTTTTGGCCGGAATCTGCTGGCAGCAGGTGATGGTTGGTCGGTGAATTATTCGAATAATGCATGGAGCATCATCAATGATCGCTTTCTGGTAATGTTCGACGGGAACAGTATCTCACATGTTTATGAGCGCTCCGACCTGCTGCAGGAACACGATCTTACCGCTCAACATCTCAACGACCCTGAGGTCAGAAAACTCGAACGGTTACTCAAATCCGTTCTGCAGCAATATACCAACGGACTCATCCATAATTCAATCGTACCGGCTGATGAAAAAACTGCGCATACTGATTAATCCGATCGCAGGTCACGGATTTGCCCCTCGCATCGCCGCATTAGTGGATAAGTCTGTCCTGCGCCGGCACTATGAAGTAGAAGTTCAAACCACAGAATATGCAGGCCATGCGGCTGAACTGGCAGCAGATGCAGTACAATCCGGTTTTGCAGGCGTGATTGCTGCCGGTGGAGACGGAACGGTAAATGAAGTAGCCTCGCAATTGATACATACCAATACTGCGCTCGGTATCATTCCGGCAGGATCAGGGAACGGACTTGCCCGTCATTTGGGTTATGCACTGAAATATCCGGAAACGCTCTCACAGATTGCACATGCTTCTCTTCAGAAAATCGATGCACTGAACATAAACGGACGTTTTGCAGTCAATGTCAGCGGATTCGGTTTCGATGGTCTGGTAGCCTGGCGATTCAACCACGAAGGAAAAAGAGGCTTAAGCAATTATACCCGGATCGGGATGTCGGAATACTTTAAATATCCGGTTGTAAAGTTTCAGATTGAGGCAGATGGAAGAACGTTTGAAAAAGCAGCTCATATGCTTGTTATTGCCAATGCCAGCCAGTTTGGAAATGCAGCCGTCATCGCACCCAATGCGCGTCTGGATGATGGACTCATCGATCTGGTGATGGTACACCGTCCTCCGTTCTGGCAACTGCCCGGATTGTTTTTCAGGCTCTTCAATGGAAATCTCCGGGACAACCAGTATATCCATACCTTACAATGCAGAAAATTCACAGCTCGCAGCAATCGTCCGATCCATCTGCATATTGATGGTGAAGCACATAAAGAAATCTCAGAAATTCAGGTAGAAATAATACCTTCCTCTTTAATGGTTTTTAATCCCACATCAAAAACATGAACAAACTCGACGCCGCCTTCTGGCAAAGCAGATATACCGAAGGCTCCACCGGATGGGATATCGGATACCCTTCGCCCCCGTTAAAAAAACACATAGACGCATTGCCTGACCGTACCATCAAAGTGCTGATTCCGGGCTGCGGAAATGCATATGAAGCGGGATACATGTACGAACAAGGTTTTAGCAATGTCTATATCATCGACATTGCCCCGGCTCCCATCGAACAGTTTAAAGCAAAGTTTCCCGGCTTCCCCTCCGACCATATACTGCTTGGCGATTTTTTTCAGCTGAACCAATCATTCGATCTCGTCCTCGAACAAACCTTCTTCTGCGCACTTGATCCTTCTATGCGGGAAGATTATGTGAAAAAAATGGCCGAAATCATCAAACCCAGCGGAAAACTGGCCGGACTACTCTTTTCAGTGGAATTCGAAAAACAAGGCCCGCCCTTCGGTGGCTCAAAGCAAGAGTACCTGGAATTATTCAACAAACACTTCAATATCAACAAATTGGAAGACGAAACCAACTCAATTCCACCCCGGGCAGGAAACGAGGTGTTCATAGAATTCATCAGGCCTTAAGGCGGTATTCGCTATTTTTGCCGCCGCATGCGGATCTTGTTATTCATATTGACCAGTTTGGTGGCCTTTGTGGCTCAGGCTCAAGACAGTCTGCAGAAGGAAAACGACCTGCTCACGGGGTACAAAGTTTCCTGGCTCGAGCAGGAATTGGGGATTCCCCTTTCAGAAGATGGGAACCTGATGCTATATGATACCATCGCCAGCTGGCTTGGAACTCCGTATCGCTTTGCAGGAAGTTGCGAAAAAGGTATTGACTGTTCCGGTTTTGTGAATGTGCTGTTCGACCGTGTTTACGGAAAACGACTGGGTGCCAGAAATTCTGCAGAGATCTACAATTCCATCTATAAACTTGATCGTTCTGAACTTCAGGAAGGCGATCTTGTTTTCTTTCGTATTTACCGCCATCGGATTTCACACGTAGGACTTTATCTCGGAAACAATAAATTTGTTCACGCCAGTACATCACGCGGAGTCATCATCAGCGACCTCGACGAACCTTATTACCGCAGGTACTTCGCCGGTGCGGGAAGATATAAGGCAGATGCATTGAGTGAGACCCCCACTAATCCCTGAGTATGACAGCGTCGGCTACCTTATTGCTAAACAGTTTGCAGATTCAGCAACGGATCGACCGGCTGGCCTGTCAGATTTACGAAGACAATTTTGACCAGTCAGCCTTACTGATTGCCGGTATTGCCAATAGCGGATATGTGTTCGCCGAACGGCTTTGTGCTGCACTCGAAAAAATCTGCCCGGTTCCGACTTCGCTCATCCGACTGGAGATGGACAAAGAAGAACCAACACGAATTACCATCTCCCCGAATATCACCAGAGAAGAATTAAAGGATAAAGTAGTGATTGTGGTAGATGATGTATTAAATTCCGGCAAAACCCTGATTTATAGTCTGCGTCCTTTTCTGGATGCCGATATGCGCAAAATCCGCACAGTATTATTGGTAGACCGCGACCATAAACGCTATCCCGTTGAGGCTGACTTTGTAGGGATCACCCTGAGCACCACCTTACAGGAACATATCCGTGTTGACCTAACTCCCGGCCATGAAGCGGTGTATCTGGATTAACAATCCCGTTAAGGATTGGTTAAATTCAAACGATTTTCATGGCAGATACGTTTAATTTGTGCTCGCGTAATTCACTTCGTGATATGATGAATAAAAAATGGTCTGTTCCCGGCTTTTTGGCGTTGTTGGGAATTCTATTGCTGCAAGCAGTTACCGGGTGGGCTCAGTCGCCCTTTTTAGCCGGTACCGCCAATAAAACGACAGTAGCGCTGGGTGAACAGTTTCAGATTTCCTTTACCCTGAATACCGGTGGCCGTTCTTTTCAAGGTCCCGACCTGAAAGACTTTGTTGTACTGTCGGGTCCGAATCAGAGTACCAACATGCAGTTTATCAATGGCAATATTTCGCAGTCCATCAGTTTTACATATTACCTCCAGCCCAGAAACACCGGCAACTATAAAATTGGTCCGGCCAGTATTGAAGTGGAAGGAAAACGGATAGCCTCTAACGTTATACAGATTAATGTGGTGAAGGGGAATCCGCAGGCGCAGGGAGGACAACAGGGACAAGGTCAGCAGGGGAACCGCCAACAGCAAAACAATTCAGGTGGCCTCACTGACAAAAACATTTTTGCCAGAGCCATCGTCAATAAAAGTTCGGTATTAAAGGGAGAAAGCCTGCTGCTCACTTTTAAATTATATGCAAACGTCAACATCACCGACTTCGCCATTCCGAAAATGCCATCGATGGATGGTTTCTGGAACCAGGAAATTCAACTACCGCAAAATCTGGAGCGAACGGTAGAGATTGTTGACGGGCAGCGTTACACGGTGTGGGAAATCAAAAAACTCGTATTGTTTCCCCAGCAAACCGGCGTACTTACCATTGATCCCATGGAGCTCGAATGTCTCGCCCGGATTAAAGTACAACGGCAGGCCAGCAACGATCCATTCGGTTTTTTCAGCGATCCGTTTTTTGGAATGGGCAGTGTACAGGATGTAAAATATGCATTCAAAAGTCAGCCCGTAAAAGTCACCGTACGTGATCTTCCGCCCAATGCGCCAACCGGTTTCAGCGGAGCTGTTGGAAACATTAATTTTGACGCTACCGTTGACCGCACCGAAACGAAAGCCAACGAACCGGTTACACTGAAAATAAAAATCAGTGGTAACGGAAACCTTAAACTCGCTGATGTTGAGACGCCGGAGCTGCCGCCCGATCTCGAAACCTATGAACCCAAAATCGGAGAGAACTACAAAGCCTCGGAATCAGGAGTCAACGGTTCAAAATCTTTCGAATACCTGATCATTCCCCGCCATGAAGGCGACTATGAAATTCCTGCCATCAACTTTTGTTATTACAACCTCAGCAAAAAGCAATACGTTTCCAAACAAGCCGGTCCTTTTCACATCAAAGTAGGAAAAGGAACCTCCGGCAGCAGTGCAGGAATCTCCGCCGGTCCGGGAGAAAAAAGTGAATTCAAACTCATCTGCAGCGATATCCGGTACATTAAAACGGGTACTCCCGACTTTGAATCAGTTGACGGACTCCGTTACGGAACACCGGCCTATTATGCCTTGGCACTCTTGCCTTTTCTGATTTTCGGTGGAATGGCCTCCTGGGTTAGGTATAAAAACAAATCGATGGGCAATGCTGCTGCACTTCGGGTCAAGAATGCAACAGGTGTGGCAAAAAAACGCCTGGCGACAGCAAAAAAACTGATGGGCGGAGATGAACAAAAAGTGTTTGAAGAAATACACAGAGCTGTTTGGGGATACCTCGGAGATAAATTTGCGATCCCTACGGCACAACTTTCCAAAGAATATGCCGGCAGCATACTGGCAGAAAAAAACATACGGCCGGAACTTATTGACGATATTCTGAAGTCAATCGACCAATGTGATCTTGCCCGTTATGGCGGCGCCTTTGCAGGGATTAAAGCGGACGATCTGTACAGAAATACGGAACGCATCATCACAGCCATCGAAGAGGAGGTAAAAGCATGAAAAAGCAACTGAACGTTTTGCTGCTCTTTATCATACTCTGCCACACAGCGGGAGCAGTAGGTGTATCTGAACGATATGAAGCTGCGAATAAATTATATCGCGGGAAAAATTATCAGGAAGCAGCGCAGCAATATGAAACACTGATTAAAGAAGGTGCCGTATCGCCGGAAGTTTATTTTAATCTCGGCAATGCATACTATAAGTCGGGCATCGTTTCCAAAGCTATTCTGAATTATGAACGCGCGAAGATACTCGACCCATCTGACGAAGACATTCAGTTTAACCTCCGACTTGCTTACTCAGGAACGGTAGATAAAATTGAACCGATTCCATTGCTTTTTTATCAGCGGTGGTGGCTGTCCTTTTTGCATATTACGAGCCCTTCCGGCTGGAGCTGGGCTTCTATCCTCTGCATCTGGCTCACGCTCGTCATTGCCATTTACTATCTCTTCGCCCCCACTCCCAATGCCAAACGAAATTCCTTTCTGGCTGCATTCACTTTTTTACTGATCAGTCTGACCGGATTTTTTATCAGCTATGCCGCAGAACATGCGCTGAATGCAAAGAACAGCGCTGTGGTGATGGAATCAACAGCGTACATCAAGAGTTCACCAGACGACAAAAGCACCAATCTTTTCCTGTTGCACGAAGGTACCAAGGTAGAAGTGCTGAAAGAAGCCGATGGCTGGAAGCAGATCCGTATCGCCAACGGCAACGTAGGCTGGGTGCAGGAAAGTCAGCTGGAGATGATTTGACAAGGCATGAAGAAAATTTTACTGCTGAGCGATACGCATGGTCATCTGGATGAATCTGTTATAAAGCACTGCCGCGAGGCTGATGAAATTTGGCATGCGGGTGATATCGGCAGCATTGAACTGACTGACACGCTGCAAAAAATAACCACAGTTCGTGCTGTGTACGGTAACATCGACAACCACACGACCCGGAACGTATGGCCTGAAAATAATTTTTTTATTTGCGAAGGCCTTCCTGTATTAATAACTCATATTGCAGGTTATCCCGGAAAATACTCCACCCGTGCGAAGGAACTCATCACAGCACATCGTCCGGGATTATTTATCTGCGGACACAGTCATATGCTCAAGGTTATGAAAGATCAGAAGTACGGGCATCTCCACATGAATCCGGGAGCAGCCGGTATTCATGGATTTCATATTATACGCACCATGATCCGTTTCCGGATAGAAAACGGAGTGATCAAAGAGCCGGAAGTTATTGAACTGGGTAAACGTGGCGCCTTACCGCAAACGGTCGGCTGAGCGCACCAGTGCTTCGTCTTTCTTGATTCCGCCTACCGCCATACGTACCAGCACAACCTGTATCACCGGCAACGCCGAATACAGATTGTAGGCAATCATATGGGTAGAAGCAGCGCCCGAGCGCAAACGATCAACGTCAAGGGCAAACAACACAAGTAAAACCAGAATCATCAGCATCAGACCGTTTGCACACTTTATCTGCAAGGGACGTTTTTTGTACTGAAGGATGGTATAAAAAGAAAAGGCAATGATCAGCGCATTCAACACCAGGGTTGGCCAATACCGCACATACAGATCAGAAGTACCATTCACCAGTGACTCCACCTGCAAGGCAGAAATATGGTAAATGACCGGCAATGCTCCGGCCTGGGAAGGCACCAGACTCACGAGGGGAAAACAATAGAGCAATACACCGATAACGGCCACCAGCAAGAGATAGACGGACTGAATACGCTGAATCATAGGATATCTTTCTGCAAAGATGAGCATTAGGCTGTTGATAAAAAACATTCGCGATAAAGCACAACATTTTTGCCCGATATCCGTAAATATTGTACTATTGCATTGTAATTGCACATTGCTGCAGTTTTTAAACCATTTGAGAGTTCATCTCCCCGGCTAAATCCGCCGGAAATCCCTCCCAAAGCCCTTACGAACAAGCCTCACAATCAGGCTATTACGTTCTAATAATCACCCTATAATCTTATTTTAAATGTTTGACATCATTCAACTGAATGAAAAACATCTGCCGGAATTGAAAGATATTGCGCGCAAGATGAGTATTGAGAATTTTGACCATCTGAAAAAGCAGGACCTCGTTTACAAGATCCTCGACCATCAGGCTCTCAATCCCGAAATCAATTTTGAAGCACTGGGCATCGAAATGCCCGAAAAGGCCGAACCTGTAAAGAAAACCCGAGCTGCATCAAAAACCCGGGAAAAAACACCGAAAACAGAAGCTGTTGCTGAAGAAAAACCAATAGCTGCTCCTGCCCCTGCCCCTGCAATGAGTGTTGCAACAACTGACAACGGTGATGGCGGCCGCCCTAAACGTCAGCGTATCATCCCGCAACGTCCCGAAGGAGAACCGGAGAAACCAGCCGCTGTGGTTTATCAGCCACATTCTTTTGGCAATGAAAAACCGGCAAAGACAATTCAACGCGAACCGCAGGAAGAGATCAGAGCAGAACAACCTGCCGGCGAACCGGCTCCACGTCCTGCCGTTCAGGAGCAACCACGAATACCAGCCTATCCACAGCAACGGGAAATGCCACAGCGTGAGATGCCCAATCGCGAACGCCGCATTGGCAATGCTGAGCCCGCATTTGATTTTGGCAATGCCATCGTAGCAGAAGGAGTACTGGAATTAATGCCGGAAGGTGTTGGATTCCTTCGCTCATCCGACTACAACTATCTGCCTTCTCCCGATGATATCATGGTAACCCCCGTACAGATCAAACAATATGGTCTGAAACCGGGAGATACCGTTAAATGTTCGGTAAGGCCTCCCCGTGAGGGCGAAAAATATTTTCCGCTGGTGCGCATCGAGCTCATCAACGGACTTGCTCCGGAAGTAGTGCGCGACCGTGTGCCCTTCGACTTCCTGACACCGCTTTTTGCCCACGAAAAGTTCAACCTGATTTACGGGATGGGAAATTACTCCACCCGTGTGATGGACATGTTCACACCGATTGGCAAAGGCCAGCGCGGTCTCATCGTTGCGCAGCCAAAAACGGGTAAAACTGTATTGCTGAAGGAAGTGGCCAATGCCATCGCCGCCAACCATCCTGAAGTGTATCTGATCATCCTCCTCATCGACGAACGTCCGGAAGAGGTAACGGATATGGCCCGCAGCGTACGTGCAGAAGTAGTATCATCAACGTTCGATGAACCGGCTGACCGTCACGTGAAGATTGCCAATATCGTTCTTGAAAAAGCAAAACGACTTGTAGAATGCGGACACGATGTCTGCATCCTCCTCGACTCCATCACCCGTCTGGCCCGTGCCTACAATACCGTTGCTCCTGCATCCGGTAAAGTACTCTCCGGTGGTGTGGAAGCCAATGCACTCCAGAAACCAAAGCGTTTCTTCGGAGCAGCCCGTAAAATTGAAAACGGAGGTTCACTCACCATCCTCGCAACAGCATTGATTGATACCGGATCTAAAATGGACGAGGTGATCTTCGAGGAATTCAAAGGAACCGGTAACATGGAATTGCAACTCGACCGTAAGCTGGCCAACAAACGTATTTTCCCGGCTATCGATCTGGTTGCATCCAGTACCCGTCGTGATGATCTTCTGCTGGATCGGGAGATGTTGCAGAAGATGTGGATTCTCCGCAATCACCTCGCCGATATGAATCCGATGGAAGCGATGGAATTCCTCCTCGACCGCATGAGGGGAACAAAATCGAACGAAGAGTTTCTGGTATCGATGAACTCATAAAAAAAAGGAGCCTGAGCGTAGCCGATACCCGCACCCTTCGGTTACGCTCAGGGTCCGGGTATTTTGGATTAAAAAAATACGCTCAGGGTCCGGGTATTTTGGATTGAAAAAAAATAATACGCTCAGGGTCCGGGTATATTAGATAAAAAAAATAATACGCTCAGGGTCCGGGTATTTTGGATTAAAAAAAATACGCTCAGGGTCCGGGTATTTTGGATTAAAAAAAATACGCTCAGGGTCCGGGTATATTAGATAAAAAAAATAATACGCTCAGGGTCCGGGAATTTTGGATTGAAAAAAAAATAATACGCTCAGGGTCCGGGTATTTTGGATAGAAGAAAAAAATATTTCAATCCAATAACAACTATTATTTTTCCGCCAGCATCTTTCCAAATGCATTGAGATCGATGCCATCGAAATTTCCGGAGCTCATCAGCAAGAGCACATCTTTTTTGTAGTGCTGATTTTCGAGAAAGGCGCGAACATCGGCAGAGGCATTCATGACAATCAGATCATCGCGGCCGAAGGCTTTCTTCACTTGTTCTGTTGATATAGCCTCGAGTTTTTTATGTGCAATGGTATGCGGATTAAAATATACCACTGCCACATCTGCCAGTTTCATCGCATCCCTGTACTCATCGAGGAAGGCTGCATTCAAACTGGAAAACGTATGTAACTCCATGCAGGCCACCAGGCGGCGCTCAGAAAATTGTGTCTTCACCGCGTCCGTCGTTGCTTTTAACTTAGAAGGTGAATGCGCGAAATCCTTGAACACGATGAGTTTTTCAGAACGGGCAATGAGTTCGAGTCGCCGTGCCGCACCCTTGAAAGAACCAATGGCTTCGTAAAACTGCTGATCACTGATACCGGCTTCATTACACATCATCCTTGCACCTTCGAGATTCATCAGGTTATGGGTTCCAAAGATCTGCAATGACACATCCCCCAGCGATGTCTCGAGGATAGTAGTACCATCAATGATCCGGTGCTGCGGAATGCCGTATGGCGATTTTGTCTTCACCGGCGCAGCCGCTTCGCAAACCTTCTTCACTTCCGGATCTTCTATGCAATAGATCAAGCGTCCGTTTTCAGGTATGCCGTTCACGTAAATCCGGAATTGCTCCACGTAATTATCAAACGTCGGAAACACATTGATATGATCCCAGGCAATGCCACTCAACAATGCAACATCAGCTTTGTAGAGATGGAATTTCGGGCGACGGTCAATTGGTGAAGAAAGATATTCGTCTCCTTCCAGAATAATCAGCGGTGCTGTTTCAGAAAGACGAACCATCCGTTCAAATCCTTCCAGCTGCGAACCTACCATGTAATCAAAATCCACATGATGAAAGTTCAACACATGCAGAATCATGGCGGTGATGCTGGTTTTTCCATGACTTCCGCCAACTACAAAACGACGTTTGTTTTTCGATTGCTCGTAGAGATACTCTGGGTATGAAAAAACAGGAATACCCAGCTCTTTCGCCCGCAGCAACTCAGGGTTCTCTGCTCTTGCATGCATGCCAAGAATGACGGCATTGAGCCCGCTGTGGATCCTCTCCGGAAACCAACCCATTTCCGAAGGCAGCAATCCGGCTTTCTCCAGTCTGCTCCGCGAAGGCTCGTTGATCTCATCATCTGATCCGGTAACCACATATCCTTTATGCTGCAAAGCAAGAGCGAGATTATGCATCGCCGCTCCGCCAATCGCAATAAAATGAACGTTCATCATTCAACAAAAATATTCATTTGCAGAACACAAAATCAAGACTTTAGAACATCCGCTAACAAGCGGGAACGCAGATAAAACCGATCAGGCGGATTTACGCGGATTTTGACAACAAAGGCATTCACCAATTTCCCCCGAGGCTCGCTCCTCACTTGAGCCTTGCGGCCTGAGGCCTGCAGCCATCGAGGCAAGCATGCGGCTTGAGGCCTGCAGCCATTGAGGCCTTCGGCATCCCGCATTGCGAAGCAATGACGGGACACCAATTTCCCAATTCCCTACATTTGCGGATATTCCCTTGATCATGAAACTACATTCCATCGATACCGGTTTCTTCAAACTCGACGGCGGCGCTATGTTTGGCGTGGTACCAAAAACCATGTGGAACAAACTCAACCCGGCCGATGAAAACAATATGTGCACCTGGGCCATGCGTTGTCTGCTGATTGAAGATGGCAACCGCCTGATTCTGGTCGATAACGGGATCGGCAACAAGCAGGACGAAAAATTCTTCGGACATTATTATCTCCACGGCGATGCGACGCTGGAGAAATCACTCAAAGCACTTGGCTTCGGCTTCGATGATATTACGGATGTGTTTCTCACCCATCTGCATTTCGACCATTGTGGCGGAAGCATCGTCCGTACGAACGATGGAAAGCTGCTACCCGCTTTTAAAAATGCAACGTTCTGGAGCAATGAAAACCACTGGAAATGGGCGACTCAACCCAATGCCCGTGAGAAAGCAAGTTTTCTGAAAGAAAATATCCTGCCGATCCAGGAAAGCGGACAATTGAAATTCACGACTGATGGCGCCGAACTTTTTCCGGGTGTAAAAATCAAATACATGAATGGTCACACCGATGGCATGATGTTACCACATATTCAGTACAAAGGCAAAACCATTGTATTTATGGCCGACCTCCTTCCCTCTGCAGCGCATATTCCCGTACCCTTTGTGATGGCGTACGACACCCGTCCATTGCTGACGCTTGAAGAAAAAGCAGCGTTTATTACAGAAGCACAAACCAATGATTACATCCTGTTCTTCGAACATGATCCGGTGAACGAATGTTGCAACCTGCAGATGACAGAGAAAGGAATCCGTCCAAAGGAATATTTCAAATTATCAGAAGTAGTCTGATTATCGTCATCAGGATGATCAATATTAGTATTCGTGCCAAGGGCATAAATTTCTTTGTGCGCAGCCAGGCTTCGCTATCCAGAATGACCGCATATAACAACACCGCTTCCCACGCATATATTTTCCAGTAACTCACAGCACCCGGCCATTCTTTCATTTCCATCACAATAAAATTGGAAATTCTGAGCAGCCAGAGATTCAGCGAAGTAACATAATCGCAAAGTAATTCTACCGGTGAAAGCACTACCTGTGCAATCAGACTGTATATACAGGCTGTGGTAATGGGGATCACCATCAAATTGGCAATGATAAAATAGTTGGGGAATTGTCCGAAATTAAAAAGAGATACTGGCAGCGTCAGTATCTGCGCGGCCAATGACACGCTGGTCATTTCCCAGAGCTTATACGCAATAATATTTTTGGGTAGCCAGATTCTGAAAATCGGACGCTGCAGCCAGATAATTCCCAGCACAGCGAAAAAAGAAAGCTGCATGCCAGGCTCATAAAGGTTAAACGGATTTATTAAAAGGATAATAAACAACGATGCGCCCAATGCGCCGAAGCCTTGATTCCGCCGGTCGATCCACTTGGCAATGAGAAAAAACATACACATCATCGCTGCTCTTACAATGGAGGGCGCTCCACCGGCCACAAACGCGTAACACCACACCAATAACATGATCAGCGGGTAGTATATGTGCTGACCGTGTTTCCATTTCAGCAAAGGCTTACAGATAAAACTGAGCAGAAAAAAGATGAGGCCAACATGCATTCCTGAAACACTCAGTACATGCAGCGTTCCGGTGGCAGCATAAGCTGCATTGATTTCATCATCAATTGCCACCTCCTCGCCTACTAATAACGCTATCGCAATTGCAGCTTCCTTTGAATGATGCATCTGCTGCAAAAAAAGTCCGGTTACCCACAACCTGCAATCCGCAGCTGTCTTGAAAAAAGAAAAATCATCCGAACAACTTGCATCCCTCCTGAACTGCTGAACGAAGGCTCTGTGGCAGATCTGCCTGTGCGCATATAATGCTGCCGCAGGACTGGTGGCAGGATCTATTCGTTCCGGCATCATCTTCAAAACCAATTTTTCACCATAAGCCGGCAATGGTCCGCCATTCTTTTTGAAATAACACATCACTTTTCCCTCAGCAGCCTGCCACTTGCGTTCTGTAAAAACAGCATCAATTTTCACCAGCGCCTTGAACGAGTGAGGCTTCTCCCGTACCGTCGACTCCATAGTGCCATGATAAAACTTCACCATTTGCATAGCCGACAAATGACACGGGTGAAAAATTTCCGTTCTGAGCTGTGCAAAAAGGCAACCCTGCATCAAAAACAACGCTCCCAGCAACATACCGAAATGATGCCGGCGCCGGAATCCGGTTCTGTAAAACAGAAGCAATCCTGCCCAACCGATGATCTGCAGCAACAACGACCCATAAACACCTGTTTCATCCGGCGCAACCTGAAAAACCTCCGAAAGCAGGGTTCCGGCTGTAAATGGAATCAGGAAGCGCAGCACAGGTACTTTTCGCAGCAATGGCCATGAATGACCAAAAATGACAGAGGCAGGCTTTTTCATCTCAATCCCGCAAAAGAACAAACCGGAATCCGGATAGCCGTTTGTAAGCGGATACAAATGTTTGACTTCAAACGAAGGGAATCTTTATCTTTACAGCATGGATCTGAACACCACAATTATTCTCCTGCTGGCCACCATCGGTGCTTCACTGTTAGCTTTCAGCAATGAAGAACTGATGCGCAAATGGATTCTGAATCCCTATATGGTACAGCACAGGAAACAATGGTGGCGTATGCTGACTTCGGGATTCATACATGCCGACTTTGCACATCTTGCGTTCAATATGATTGCGTTCTATGGTTTTGGAATGGCTGTTGAATCTTATTACCTGGCCGTTTTTGGTGACCATGGATTGTTTTACTATCTTATTCTTTATCTTGGCGGCATACTGGTCGCCAACGCCCCCTCGCTGGCTAAGCACAAGAACAATCATTATTATAACTCTCTCGGTGCATCCGGCGCCGTATCCGCCATCATTTTTGCTGCTATTCTCTTTGACCCCTGGTCGAAAATCTATTTCTTCGGTATCATTGGAATACCAGGAGTTATCTTTGGCCCACTCTACCTCATTGGCGAAAAAATGATGAGTAAACGCGAAGGTACAGGTATCAATCACGATGCTCATTACTGGGGAGCGATTTTCGGACTGGTGTATACGATTGCGCTGAAGCCCGGCCTCATCTTGTTCTTCTTCGATCAAATTACAGGACGATGACGCAATCCTTCTCTCCGGTCGTGCTGCTGAATGGCGATTTCATCCAATCAGAAAACTCCGGCTGGATGAACAACCGTGCGTTCCTGTACGGTGACGGATTTTTCGAAAGCATGCGGGTCCATCAAGGAAGAATCATTCATGCTGATCTTCACGAATCACGTATCCGTCATGCCATGGAACTGCTCGAATTTGAGGGACCTGACCTGGCCGACTTCAGCAAGCTGGAGGATAAAATCAATGCATTGATACGGAAAAATCAACTAAGTACGTATGTCCGTATCCGTTATACACTTTTCCGTCAGGCGGATGGATTCTATGCACCGGACAACAACAACACCGGCTATCTGATCAGTGCCTTCCCGCTGGAGGACACCTATACCTTTCCCGGGCAAGGAAAGCCTGCTATTCTCTACACCCGGCAGGCCAAAGCCCGCGGACCATTCTCCTGCATTAAATCCATCAGCAGTCTTTTTTACGTGATGGCCGGCATTGCAGTGAAGCATGCAGGAGTTGAAGATTGTTTATTGCTGAATACCTCCGGCAATGTGATCGAAGCTCTGAGCAGCAATGTATTTTTCTGGTACAACAATACCCTCATCACACCTCCCTTATCAGAAGGATGTGTAGACGGTGTATTGCGCAGGAAAATTCTCGATCTGGCTGATAAAAACGGGATCCCCTGCCGTGAACAGATGATTGCAGAATCGGAAGTGATGCTGGCCGATGAAATCATTACTACCAACGCCATCCGGGGTATACAATACTTTTCAACGCTCAACGGAAAGACCTATGGATCGGCCAAAGCCCGTGAACTCCACGAACTTCTGCTTGCTTCCCTTTGATTTAGTGGGAAGAAAGCACGCTTCTACGTACTTTTGCACCTATGAACATCTTCACCGCCGAGAGCATCTCCAAAGCTTATAACGAGAAACCGCTTTTTACGAAGATTGATATATCGCTGGGAGAAAACCAGAAGATGGCGCTGATAGCAGCCAATGGCAGCGGCAAAACCACACTGATGCGGATGCTGGCCGGCAAAGAAGTGCCGGACGAAGGCAAGATATCTTTCCGTAACGACTTACGTGTGGGCTACCTCGAACAGGACCCGTATTTCCATCCGGAATCAACCGTGATGGATTGTATCTTCGAACCCGGCCATCCCATTCTGCATGCAATTGGAGAATACGAACGTTTACTCGACGAAGGCGAAATCGACCAGTCGAAGCTGCAGATCGTGATGGACACCATCGACTCGCTCAATGGCTGGGACTATGAAGCGAGAGCGGCGGAGGTGCTTGGAAAACTGGGAATCCATCATCTTGAAAAACCAACTGCGCAACTCAGCGGCGGACAGAAAAAACGCATTGCCCTGGCCCGTTTACTGATCGAAGACTTCGACTTTCTTCTCCTCGACGAACCTACCAACCATCTCGATCTGGATATGATTGAATGGCTGGAGCAATATCTGAAGAGGCAAAACAAACCACTGGTGCTGATTTCGCACGACCGGTATTTTCTCGATAACGTATGTAACTACATCGTAGAGCTCGAGAACAACAAAGTGTACAACTACAACGGCAACTACGCGTATTATCTCGAGAAAAAAGAAGAACGCGAAGCACAGGAACGGGCGAGCATTGATAAAGCCAGAAATTTATACCGTCGTGAACTCGACTGGATGCGCCGACAGCCCAAAGCCCGCACTACGAAATCGAAGTCGAGGCAGGATGCTTTTTATGATGTAGAAGAAGAAGCAAAAGGAAAACGCACCGAAGCCCGGATGCAGATTACGATGCAGATGAATCGCCTCGGCAGTAAAATTCTTGAGCTGGAAAATATCTGCAAAGCTTACGATGGCCGCCAGTTACTGAAAGACTTCTCCTACACCTTCAAACGTGGCGAAAAAATCGGACTGATCGGCAGAAACGGAGCCGGCAAATCGACACTGCTCAACATTATCATGGAACTGGTAAAGCCTGATCAGGGTCGTGTGAAATCAGGCGAGACCGTGGTGTATGGCTACTATTCGCAGCAGGGCATGCAGTTGCCGGAGGATAAACGTGTGATTGAAGTCGTGAAAGATATTGCAGAATACGTGGAAACCGGCAATGGAAACTGGATGGGTGTTTCGCAGTTCCTGAATCACTTTCAGTTCACCGGGCCCAAGCAACATGCCTTTGTCAGCAAACTCAGCGGAGGAGAAAAGAAACGATTGTATTTGCTTACCATTCTGCTGAAAAACCCGAACTTCCTCATTCTTGACGAGCCCACCAATGATCTTGACATCGTTACCCTGAACATCCTTGAAGAGTTCCTCGAAGGCTATCAGGGATGTTTGTTAATGGTAACGCACGACCGTTATTTCATGGACCGGCTGGTGGATCATGTGTTCGTACTGGATGGAAATGGAGGTGTAAAAGACATTCACGGCAACTACACAGAATACCGTGAGAACTTTGGAAGTCTGACGCCAACTAAGGAAGAAAAGAAAGAAACTGTCTCAAAAAAAGAAGAACCTGCAGCTCCTGTCCGGAAAAAAGGCAAACTCAGCTTCAAGGAACAAAAAGAACTCGAACAAATCGAGAAGGAGATCTCCGATCTGGAGGAGAAAAAGAAGATCCTGGTGGATAAAATGAACTCGGGCTTATCGCACACCGAAATGCAGCAATGTTCGGATGAATTCGAAAAATGCAATAATGCACTCGATGAAAAATCGATGCGATGGCTTGAATTGCAGGAACTGCTGGAGGGATGAATCAGGCTGCAAGGCGCTTGCGTCCCGAGCGAAGCCTCAGGGCTAAAAGGCGCTTGCGTCCTGAGCGAAGCCTCAGGGCTTCAGGCTACAGTCCCGCAGCGAGCTGCGGGAGCAGGCTACAAGTCTGCATAACTATCGTCCCACCTATCAATCACATCCCCCATATCATCACCCCTATCAATCAAATCCTCCCATATCATCACCCCTATCAATCACATCCCCCATATCATCACCCCTATCAATCAAATCCCCCCATATCATCACCCCTACCAATCACATCCCCCATATCATCACCCCTATCAATCACATCCCCCATATCATCACCCCTATCAATCACATCCCCCATATCATCACCCCCTATCAATCACATCCCCCATATCATCACCCACTTCAATCTGTAGCAACCCCCTATTAACTGGAGAGATTCTATGATTTTCATTAGTAGTGCTGTCCATGGCTTTGGTCAACTGTTATGCAAAGGTAGGCATCGGCTGCGGGCTTGTCAAGGCTCATGCCGAGCGGTTGATTTGTCGGTTTTGATACAGCGGTATCAACCGGCCTTGACAAGCCATCATCCGCTGCAAAGGTGCTCTGCATAAGAGTTGACAAAGCCATTCCTTGATCCCATTTTTGCTGAGGCGTAATGCGGCCCAGATTTTTATGCTTTCGTTTATTATTATACCAATGCATGTAATCTTCAATATGCTTCTTAGCTTCATAATAACTTAGAAATTGATATCGGCAATATAATTCCCTCTGTTGGATGCTGTGGAAGGATTCAATATAGGCGTTTTCTTCGGGTGTAGCAACGTGGGTAAACTCTTGACGCGCTTCCATTTCTTGTAATGTGCGTCTGACTTCATTAGCCAGGAACTGCGAACCATTGTCATTGCGGATAATTACGCCCTTTAAATCATATTTAAGATGCAGATACCGGAACATATCTATCACATCCTTTTTTCGTACACTGGACTGGAATATCCAGTGAATGATCTTTCGGCTGTATATATCCATAATCGACAGCTGATAATACCATCTGCTTTCTCCGTGCACCCAGACATACTTGATATCAAGACATAAATACTCCATTGGGCGGGAGGCTTCGACCTTGCGATACTGAACCCTCTCTCTCTTGCCCTTTGTCCGGATAACTTTCCCCAATAGCAACTTTTCTTCATCCATGATCCGGTACACTTTTTTATCGTCAATCCAATATCCCATTTCCCGAAGCTCTGCCGTCACATTCTGATAGCCATATGCATTGTAAGGTCCCAGAATAATGCCTTTGATCTCCGCTACGACTTGTTGATTCTCTACCAACTCATTCTTGAAGAGTGTATGCGTACTCGGCTTTCGGCCCGGTTTACCCTCTGTGGGCTTGTAGTAATAGGAGCTGGAGGGAATTCCTAGCCACTTCATCAGATCCGTTGTGCTCGCCTTACCTATATACGCCTGCATAATGGCTACTTTCGTTTGATTTGGATAGGAGTTTTTTTTAAAAGCTCCTCCTTCACCTCAAGCTCTAATGCCTGACGTGCGATGATCTTCTTCAACCGCTCGTTCTCTTGTTCCAACTCCTTTACTTTGGGATCAACTGCCACACGACTAGGCTTTAAGCCCCCCAAACCCTGCTCAAGGTACTTTTTCTTCCACCTGTTTAACAATGACGGTGCCAGGTTATACTTCCGGCATGTCTGGGCAAATCCCTCTCTGGAGGCCTCCTGAATGAGGCTCAGGCGCTCCTCAGGACTGAATGTTCTTTTGACTCTTGTCATAATTCCCTAAATTTATGGTTCTAATTCGACTTGGCGAATTCCTCCAGTCATTTAGGGGGCTAGTACAAATCTCAATAAAGAAAAATACTTGTCATCAAACCTCTCCATAACAAAAGCAACTTCTACTGACTGCAAAACAATTTCGCAGTTAGCGGAGATCATCTGGAAAAAACATTATCCGGACATTATCTCTATGGAACAAATCAAATACATGCTGCAACTCATGTATTCAGAAGAAGCATTGAAAAAGCAGATGTCGGAAGGTCAGCAATTCTTTCTGCTGCAAGCAAATGGAACTCCGGTTGGTTATATTTCATTCACGGATCGCGGTAACGGAGAGTACTTCCTGCATAAATTTTATCTCGATCATGAAAAACAGGGAAAAGGCCTGGGCACCTATTTCTTTCATGAAATGATCGGACTGTTAGGCAACCCGAAATCGATCCGACTCACCGTTAACCGTCAGAATTTTAAATCCATCAACTTCTATTTTAAAAACGGATTCATCATTGAAAAAGTAGCCGACTTCGACATCGGAAACGGATATGTGATGAACGATTTTGTGATGTTGAGATTACAAACAACTTGATATTTTTCTCTATCGTTGTCATTTTCTGGCTGTAGCAGGTTTTAAAAGTTGTAAGGGTTATAAATGTTATAAATGTTAAAATGTTATCCGCCGTCCGGCGGAGAGTTATGAGAATTTCCCCGCGCTCTCCGCGTAACCGCCGCGCTCTCCGCGTTTAAAACGAAAGATGATCCGGTAACTAGAATTTACTGGTCTTAAACGACAACGTCTCCCGATCTGTGACCAGGTTGACCACATAAACCCCCTCCGAAATTTCATTCATATAAATCTCCGACGTATAATAACCTCCCGCCAATACTTCCATCTGTTTTTCGAAAACGATTCTGCCTTCGATATCCAGCAACCGCAACACCCCTTTCTTCCCCTTCAACTGCGCAGCATTCACATGAATCATATTCCATTCATGGTTATACCACGCCTGCATCCACGATGCCTCCGGTGTTGGGCCGGGGATGAGGCCCACAGTTAACGTATCACAGGGACTACCCACCCAGGCGCCCAGCTCGTAATCGGGATTGTTGGGGAGGCCGTAGTAGGTGCGGGCACCGCCGAGGGAAAAACTGAAGGGTTGAAAATCACAGGCGAGACCAAGGGAATCGGGTTGGTTGATGACGGAGAGGTTTTCGTTGATATAATTCCAGCAGGTAGAAGGATACGGAAAGCCGGAGCCTGGACCAGCATAAACACAACTGATGTAAATTTTACCATCCGGTGCCAGCTCCATTCCACCGGGAGTTGCTTCAATTGGAAATGAGTCTAGTAACACTCTTGAGTTGGGAATATTTGACGCGTTCAAATCAAACTGGTAAATTTTGCTGTTTAGATTATAGATGTCCTGTGCAGAAGTAACATATAGTTTATTGCCGTCTTCTGAAAATACCGCATCCATATATAGTTTGAACAGGCTTCCTGGAGGCGCATATTGTTCAATTACTGTTTCATTTGAAATCAATCCGGAACATCTGTCAAAATCAAATACTCCAAGATAACTGCCAAGTCCGGCTAATACTATTCTATCACCTGAATGATTGAAGCTTATATCACCACCATTATCAAAATGCGAAGTTCCTACAAATTGAGTGGGCAATGGATGTATACCTACTGAGTCTACCAGATACACCCAGAATTCATTGTTCTTTACATACCCCGGCGCATAGGTCCATCTGCGTGTTACCAGCCACCAGTCCTTTCCATTTCCATGACGTACTGCAGCCAGCATATCTTGCACGGGATGTGTTTCAAATCGGAAATTCTTTTGCACCACCTGACCTAAACCTCCCTGCAATTTCATGTCCACAATATTTACCCATAAGCCCGTATCGGGATAAACAACTCCGGCCACAAACACATAAAAGGTGCTGTCCGTAACCGACTTTGGGAGAACGAGCATATCATGATACCATTCACCTCCAACTAAGGTGTCACCATTAAATAACTTTTGATGTAGTTTATTAAAAAGTTTACCTATCCTTAATAGACTACTATTAGAGTTTGTTGAGTTGCCGGTTGCACCATAAAACAGCAGATTGCCTTGTACATCAGAAATAGAAGAAGTTCCTCGAAAAAAGCCACTCCCACTTTTGAAAAAGGCAATACCATTATCGAAATTAATTCCAGCACTATCACCAAACACCCAATTATTATTCCTGAATTGAGCATATGTTTTCAACTGACAGAACGATATCAGTATTAACAGCCAGATAATGTTTCGACTCATCATGTTTATTTCAACTTGATAAATTTCAAACTATGCTGTTTGTCGTTTTCAGGAAGGACAATAATTGTATAGACGCCCGGGGCCATCACCATCAACAAAAACAAATAGCGGAACAAGGTCATGAATCAAAGGTAAGGAAAATTGAGTTGAATGATACTGTTTCAATCGCTTGCGATGCAAGGGTTCAGAACCTGTCCCGAGCAAAGCCTCGGGATCCTGAACCATTGCACCTGATACATCTCGCCTGCATTTTCAAGAATCAACATTGCCGAAAGGGGGAACGCGGATGAAGCCGATTTGGCGGATGGTCGCTGATTTTATTTGTCTTTAGACCGGTCACCACCGGATAATATTTGTCTCATGGCCGGTCGCGACCGGCCACTACCATCTCTTGCCCCTTTACCCCTATTCTACTCCCGCACTCTGTGCGGGATGCCCCTCCTTTTCTCTCTTTTCTTCTCTATCTTTACCCCATGGCTGGCAACTCTTTCGGACAACTCTTCCGCATGACTGGTTTCGGTGAATCGCATGGTCCTGCTATCGGTGTGGTGATTGATGGTTGTCCTGCCGGACTGGATATTGACCTTTCTTTTATTGAATATCAGCTTCAACGTCGCCGGCCCGGACAAAGCAGCATTACCACCTCCCGCAATGAGCAGGATATTCCGGAAATTCTCAGCGGTGTTTACGAAGGGAAATCAACCGGCGCTCCGATTACATTACTGATCCGAAATCAGGATCAGCGTCCGCAGGATTATAAACACCTCGAAAACACCTGGCGTCCCGGCCATGCCGATTTCACGTACGATCAGAAATACGGTCACCGTGATCCCCGCGGTGGCGGAAGGTCTTCGGCCCGTGAAACTGCCGCCCGTGTGATGGCAGGGTCAGTCGCTCATCAACTCCTGCAAACGGCCAACATTGAGATTATCGCCTGGGTAAGTCGTGTGAAGGATATCGAACTGGACAAAGACTACCGCACACTCGATTTTTCTGCTATCGATCAGAATGCCATCCGTTGCCCCGATGCGGATACAGCTGCGAAAATGATTGCGCTGATTGAGGAAACGAAAAAGAAAGGAGATACCGTCGGTGGTGTTATCACCTGCATCGCCCGGAATGTACCTCCCGGACTCGGCGAACCCATCTATCATAAACTGCAGGCCGATCTGGCTGCAGCCATGATGGGTATTAACGCAGTAAAAGGTTTTGAACTGGGCAGCGGGTTTTCCGGCACCACCCTCTACGGAAGTGAACACAACGACCGCTTTACCGCCGAAATTGATCCCCACGGACATCCCCGCTTCCGCACCCTCACGAACAATAGCGGAGGCATTCAGGGCGGCATCAGCAATGGCTCTGACCTGCTCTTCAGGGTCGCCTTCAAGCCGGTTTCTACCCTGATGCAAACGCAGGAAACCGTTGATAAAGAGGGTAAAAACATAACGCTCGAGGGAAAAGGTCGCCACGACCCCTGCGTGCTTCCACGGGCTGTTCCGATTGTTGAAGCCATGTGCGCTCTTGTTTTGGCCGACCACTGGCTGCTCAATAAAACAGCGAAACTCTGAGCTGTTAATTTTCTTTTCATAAACCATTCATCCTTCCGCGCCGGATTCGCACAATTTCTGCCGAATTTTGCGTTCTCACCGAATCATTCCACATTTCACTCATGCTGAAAAAAATATTCATCGGACTGGGCATTCTGATTGTCCTGCTACTCGGCGCTGCCATTCTACTTCCTGTCATCTATAAAGACAAAATTGTAGCCATGGTCAAAGAGGAAGTCAACAAAAACATCAATGCAAAAGTTGACTTCGGCGATTTCGACCTCACCATCCTGAGTTCCTTTCCAGACTTCACCCTCTCCATCAGCAACCTCAGCGTGGTAGGCGTAGCGCCGTTTGAAGGGGACACCCTCACCTCCGCCAAAACCCTTTCGCTTACCGTAGATGTAATGAGTGTCATCAACGGCGGACAAATCGACATCAAAAAGATCAATCTCCAACAACCGCTCATCAATCTGATTGTATTGAAAGACGGTAAAGCCAACTGGGATATTTCCAAACCGGATTCATCAGCAACATCTACTACCGGCGAGCCTTCGAAATTCAAGGTGGCATTGAAGTCGTACAGTATTGAAAATGGCCGGGTATCTTACGATGATGCGTCGCTGGGCTTTAAAATGACCATGGAAGACCTCAACCACTCCGGCAAAGGTGATTTTACGCAAGATCTTTTTGTTTTAAGTACCAACACTACCGCCGCCGCTACCGACCTCTGGTACGGAGGTGTGAAATATCTCCACCGGGCCGAAACCAAACTCAAGGCCGATCTTGACATGGATATGCCGAATTTCAAATTCACATTCAAAGAAAATGAACTCGTGCTGAACCGGCTGGTACTCGGTATGGATGGATGGCTCGCTATGCCGAAAGAAGACATTGTAATGGACCTGAAATTTGAGGCGAAGCAGAATGAATTCAAAAATTTCATCTCCATGGTTCCCGGTGTATTCAGAGAAGGATTTGATGGCATGAAGACCTCCGGTACACTGGCGCTGAAAGCATGGGTAAAAGGAACCTACAACGAAAAACAGATGCCGGGCTTCGGTGTTAACCTGAAAATCGGCAATGGAATGTTCCAATATCCTTCACTGCCGGTAGCTGTCAACAATGTACAGGTAGATCTGAACATTGCCAACGCGGATGGTGTTCCCGATCACACCCTGATCGACCTCAACAAAATGCACGTCGAGCTCGGCCGCGAACCCTTCGATGCACGTTTACGGGTACGCACACCCGTTAGTGATGCAGACATCAATGGGAACATCAAAGGATTCGTGAACTTCGCCAATATCAGCAAGATTGTCCCGCTTGAACAGGGAACCACCATCGCCGGCTCCATGAATGCCGACCTGAACTTCAACGGACGATTATCGGCTATCGAACAAAAACGCTATGAAGATTTCCAGGCTGCGGGCTCTCTCCTGTTGAGCAAATTCAATTATACCAGCAAAGATTACAAACAAGGGTTCGACCTCAACGAATGTCACCTCACCTTTAATCCGCAGAACATCACACTCAACAACTTCGACGCGAAAATGGGCGCCAGCGATATCCGCGCAAACGGAACCCTCGACAACCTGCTCGCCTATCTCTTCAAGAACGAAACACTCAAGGGAAGTCTCAATCTCCTCTCTAACAAACTTGATCTGGCGGCGATGAACTCCGGCGAACCTGCCGGAACAACCACCACCGACACCGCGGCGATGACTCTTATTGAGGTCCCGGCCAACATCGACTTCATCGCCAATGCCAATATTGGCACGTTATTATACGATGATGTACGCCTTGACAATCTTTCAGGAAAAGTAATCATCCGGGATCAGGCCGTCAACATGGAAAACCTCAGTTTTACTACGCTGGGCGGATCTATGAAGCTGAGCGGACTTTATGCCACCCGCGAACGTAAAAAAGCTGACATCGCCTTAACGATGGACATCTCCGGTTTCGATATTCAGCAAACCGTAAAGACTTTTAACACGGTAAAGAAGATGGCACCGATTGCTGAGAAAGCTACCGGCCGTTACAGCACGCTATTCACCATGAATGGCAAGCTCAACGACAAGATGGAACCCGACCTGCAAACACTCACCGGAGGCGGGAAATTAAGCACCGCCAATGTGACCATTGCCAATTTCCCTCCGCTACAGAAAGCAGCCGATGTACTGAAGATGGAGCAATTCCGCCAGCTCAACGTAAGTAATGTCAACCTCAGTTTCACCTTTGAAAACGGACGCGTAAACGTAAAACCGTTTGATGTAACGTTAGCGGGTATCCCCACCAATGTAGCAGGTAGCACAGGATTCGATCAAACAATCGACTACAATCTGGCCATGAATATTCCTACTTCAAAGATGCCTTCGTCGGCGACGGGTGCCATCAACGGACTCATCTCACAAGCCAACGCCAAAGGAGCCAACTTCAGCATGTCGGAAAATATCAAAATGAACCTGAAGATGGGTGGTACAGTCTCCAATCCAACGGTTGGCACTGACATTAAAGAAACCGGTGGAAAGATGGTTGATCAGCTGAAAGACAAAGCGAAAGCAGAAGCCGACCGTATAAAAGCAGAAGCAGAAGCCAAAGCACGGGCGGAAGCAGATCGCCTGAAATCAGAAGCGGAAGCCAAAGCCAAAGCGGAAGCCGATAAATTAAAGAAGGAAGCCGAAGCGAAAGCCAAAGCAGAAGCCGATAAGCTGAAAAAAGAAGCCGAAAAGAAAGCGAAAGATGCTTTAAAGAACGTTTTCGGTCCGAAATAACACAAGTAACAGAACACAAAAGCCCGGAGAATCCTCCGGGCTTTTTAATTTTCTTCCTGAATAGTTGAATTGCCTTGCTAAATATTATATCTTGCAACGCGCGTTGAAAATGAAAACCAAGTACACCCTATTCCTGCTTCTTCCTCTGTTCATGGCCCTCACCTTCATCACTGCCTGCGGTGACGATGATGACGATCCGAATACGAATGCTGTCACCGATGGATGTTCATTACCTAACGGACATTTAAAATGGACTACGCAGGGTACGCAGTATTGTGCCAATGCCACTCTTTTCGGAGATCAGGCTATTGAGATGACCATCAATGGAATTACCCAATCGGGAATTTCTATGACGCTCGAACTTGACAGTGTGGACCCAGGCACTTACACCATGAATGACAATATCAACCATCTCCTTTTCACTGATCAGTTCGCCTTCGACTGGCAATCTTCAGATGATGCCCCCGGCACGCTGGTGATTACCAAAAACGATAAAACCGCCAATCTTATTGAAGGCAGCTTTTCTGTAAATGCTAAAAATGCGCTCACCGGAACCATGCGTCAGATCAGCAATGGAAGCTTCCGGATCAACTACACCGAATAATGAAAATTACAACATACCTCCTCCTCGCTCTACTCGCCGTTTCACTGACCACTTCCTGTAACCGCTCTACCGGGAATGCCACCATTACCGTCGACACATTGGTAACGGATGAAGCGGAAACAGAAGCATTGCTGAATTCCATGTCGATCGACTTTGAGGGTGTTCTGCCCTGCGCCGATTGCCCGGGTATCGCAACACTCCTGCACCTCAACAAAGACAGTATGACGTATTTCCTCACGGAGATATACAAAGGAAAAGCCGACTCCGTATTTATGCGGTCCGGCAGCTACCGGCTCATGACCGGGATCGATTCAACGACGAGTATTTTAGAGATCTCGGGCGTAAAGGAGGCAGGACCCAGATACTATGAGCTTTCAGGCGACACGGTACTTTATGTGCTTGACAAAGATGCCCGAAGAACGCAGGGAGATCAGAATAATGCCCTGCGTAAAAAACAGGAGTAAAATCAGTTTTCAGCATCTTTTAATTCCTGTTACTTTTGCCGCATCTTCCGAAAGCATTACTGCCGGAAGTAATCACCTGCATGAAAAATAAGTTGTATCTCCTTACGATGCTTGCCATCACCGTATTCAGCCAGACTGCATTCAGCGGTCCTGGCGACTCACTATCCGTTTATCCCAGCCGAAAACACCAGCTTTACTTTTACTGGGGATGGAACCGTGGTTTTTACAGCCATTCAGACATTCAGTTTACCGGCGACAATTACAATTTCACACTCGAAAATGTCGTTGCAAAAGACCGTCAGACGCCTCTGGCTGCTGATCCATATCTCAGAGTTGATCAGGTTACGATTCCCCAAACCGATCTGCGCCTGGGCTTCTTTATCAACGACCATTGGGAAATTTCTTTGGGCGATGACCATATGAAATATGTGATGGTTCAAAATCAAAAAGTAAAGATCAACGGTCAGATTTCCGGAACCGGAACTATATATGATGGTACTTATGCGGATGACGAAATTTACCTGACCAATGACTTTTTAATGTATGAACATACCGATGGATTGAACTACCTCAACGCTGAAATCAGAAGATCTGACAATATCTCCAGATTTCTGCGACTGAAGCCCAATGCATTTGTTCAGGTCTATTCAATGGCCGGTTTCGGAGCCGGAATCATATATCCTCGTACCAATTGTACGCTCATGCAGAATCAGCGTCATGATGAGTTTCATGTTGCCGGCTATGGATTTGCACCGGTAGCAGGTGTTAACTTTATTTTTTTCAGACATATCCTGTTGCAGGGTGAACTCAAAGGCGGATTCATAAACCTTCCGGATGTACAGACAACGTATAACGATGCCGATAAAGCTAAACAGCACTTTTGGTTTTTTGAAACGTTGTTCTCTCTGGGAGCCACGTTTAAAATCGGAAAATAAGAAGACTTAGCTCTTCTCCGTCTGAACATTCAGTTCACCTTCCCATTTGCTGACGACGGCGGTAGCTACTGCATTCCCGACCACATTGGTTGCACTGCGACCCATGTCGAGCAACTGATCGATTCCCAGCAACAATAAAAGTCCGGCTTCCGGAATATGAAACGCACTCAGCATTCCCGCAATCACCACTAACGAAGCTCTGGGAACGCCGGCCATTCCCTTACTGGTCACCAACAACATTAGCATCATGGTAATTTCCTGTTGCAGGGTGAGTTCGATGCCATAGGCCTGCGCAATGAACACGGTGGCAAACGTCATATACATGATAGATCCGTCGAGATTAAACGAGTATCCCAGCGGCAATACAAAACTGATGATCCGGTTACTGCAGCCGTATTTTTCGAGCGCTTCAACGGTTTTCGGGAAAGCAGATTCGCTGGAGGCCGTTGAGAAAGCCAGCAGAATTGGCTCTTTAATTTGTCCGAGAAGTTTAAAGAAGGGAATTTTCAGCACAAAGCAGATTGTGCCAAGAATAACGAGACCGAAAAATATTAGGCCAAAATAAAAACAGGCGATCAGATACAGATATCCGCCGATAATGCCCAACCCTTGTTTTGCAACCACGGCAGCAATGGCGCCGAATACACCGAAAGGAGCAAACAGCATTACATAATTGGTCACTTTGAACATGATATGACCGATGGTATCAAAAGCATGCACCACGGTTTTGGCTTTCTCGCCCATCGATGCAGCAGCAACCCCAAAAAACAAAGAGAATATCACAATCGGCAAGATTTCATTATTCGCCATCGCTTCCACTACACTTTTAGGAATAACGTGGGTAATGAATTCTTTCAAAGCGGGAGCCTTGGTTGCGACACCGCTACTGGCATCGGCTGCGGGCAACGGGAGATGCATCACATGGCCGGGTTCGAAGATGTTCACTAGCATGAGCCCAAGTGCCAATGCCAGAATGGTGGCAAACTGGAAATAAAGAATGGTTTTTAACCCGATACGTCCAACGCTTTTAAAGTCGCCCACCTTGGCAACGCCATACACCAGGGTACTGAACACCAGGGGGGCAATAATCATCTTGATCAGCCTTAAAAAGATATCGCTGAGGATCTGTATCTGCTCTGCAAAATCGTTATAATCAGCAGGATCGGGATGCGATTCACGGTATAAATGACCCACCAGAATGCCGAGCAGCATGCCGATGAATATGCGGGTGGTGAGGTTAATCTTCATATCTTCTGCTCAAAAATAACCGAAATCGTTGAATTCAAAGCTATTCGGGTGGACTCAAGGCGCGCCGTTTCTTATCTTTGCGCCTCCGGAAAAATCCGGTGTTATTGCAGATTATGGAAATCCCAAAGACGTTTCAACCCGATACCGCTGAGAAAAAATGGTATGCTTACTGGATGGAAAAGAAGTACTTCCGTTCAGTTCCGGACCATCGTGAACCTTACACCATCGTCATTCCTCCTCCCAATGTAACCGGAGTGTTGCACATGGGCCATATGTTAAATAATACGATTCAGGACGTATTGATCCGCCGTGCCCGTATGCTCGGTAAAAATGCCTGCTGGGTACCCGGTACCGACCATGCATCCATTGCCACCGAAGCAAAGGTTGTTCAAATGCTACGGGAGAAAGGCATCAGGAAAGCCGATCTCAGCAGGGAAGACTTTCTGAAATATGCCTGGGAATGGAAGGAAAAATACGGAGGTATTATTCTCGAACAGCTGAAGAAACTCGGAGCCTCCTGCGACTGGGACCGAACCCGTTTTACGATGGAAGACGATCTCAGCGAAGCAGTAATCGATGTATTCATCGACCTCTATAAAAAAGGATACATCTACCGTGGTATGCGCATGGTGAACTGGGATCCTGCAGGACTCACGGCTGTAAGTGACGAAGAGGTAATTCACAAAGAAGTACAGTCGAAGCTGACCTATGTACGTTATGTGATCGTTGATAAAGATGAAGCCTTTGATCCTTCTGATGCAGCGGCTCTTCAGCGAAAGTTCGACAATAACGAAACCATCACTATTGCAACGGTACGTCCTGAAACAATTTTAGGAGATACTGCGGTTTGTGTGCATCCCAACGATCCACGATATGCAGGTTTAAAAGGCAAGTACGCCATCATTCCGATGGTCAACCGTCGCGTACCGGTGATTTTTGATGAATACATTCTGATGGAATTCGGAACCGGTGCATTGAAAGTAACACCGGCTCACGATATCAACGACTATAACCTGGGCGTTAAACATAAACTGGAAGTAATCGACACGTTGAATGCCGACGGAACGCTGAGTGCTGCCGCCGGGCACTATGTCGGTGAAGATCGTTTTGTTGTCCGTAAGAAGATTGTGAAAGATCTTCAGGAGATGGGACACGTGGTGAAGATCGAAGACTACACCAATAAGGTGGGTTACAGCGAGCGTACCGATGCGGTAATTGAACCCCGTTTAAGTATGCAGTGGTTTGTGAAGATGAAAGAATTCTCCAAACCGGCACTTGACGCTGTTATGGACGGAGAGGTAAAGCTCCATCCCGAGAAATTCGTAAATACCTACCGCCACTGGATGGAAAACGTACACGACTGGTGCATCTCCCGGCAGCTCTGGTGGGGACAACGCATACCGGCCTGGTACGACAACAAAGGCAACTTCACGGTTTGCAAAACCGCAGAAGAAGCACTGGCACAACTCAAGCAACAGAATGCCGGTGTAACGGCTGCGGATATCCGTCAGGACGAAGACGTACTCGACACATGGTTCAGTTCCTGGCTCTGGCCGATTTCGGTATTTGACGGATTCAAAGACCCTGACAATGCCGACATCAAATACTACTACCCCACCAACGACCTCGTTTCCGCTCCGGAGATTCTCTTTTTCTGGATTGCACGGATGATCATGGCCGGTTATGAATACCGGGGAAATAAACCCTTCGAAAACGTGTACCTTACCGGGATTGTTCGCGATAAGCAAGGACGCAAGATGAGCAAGTCGCTCGGCAACTCTCCCGATCCGCTCGACCTGATCGCCAAACACGGCGCGGACGGTGTACGTGTGGGCATGCTGCTCTCTTCACCTGCCGGCAACGACTTGTTGTTTGATGAAGGACTCTGTGAACAAGGCAGGAATTTCAGCAATAAAATCTGGAATGCCTTCCGACTGGTAAAAGGCTGGGAAGTGAGTACAACCATTCCACAACCGGATGTAAACAAAGCCGCTATTGCCTGGTTTGATGCACGCCTCAGCGAAGCCATTGGTGAAATCAACGAACATTACGAAAAGCTGCGCATCTCCGATGCCCTGATGAGCAGTTATAAACTGGTATGGGATGATTTCTGCGCCTGGTATCTCGAGCTTATCAAGCCGGCCTATCAGCAACCCATCGATGCGGCTACCCTCGAAAGCACAACGGTGTTCTTCGAAAAAATTCTCAGCATCATGCATCCGTTCATGCCGTTTATCACCGAAGAAATCTGGCATTTACTGAGAGATCGCGCTGCCGGTGATGACATCATCATCGCTCATTGGCCGAAAGCAGGTACCATGGACAAGGCCATCCTCTCTGAGTTCCCTGTAGCGGCAGAGTTGATTTCAGAAATCCGGAATTTCCGACAGAGCAAAGGACTGAGTCCGAAGGAATCACTGGAGCTGATGGTCCGCACCAACGGTGATGTGCCTGCGCTGCATCGATTCGGAGAGGCTATCATCAAACTTGGAAATCTGAGTGCTATCCGTGCCATTACAGAAAAACCTCAGGGCGCATTTCCTTTCGTCATCCGCGAACTGGAATGTTTCATTCCAATGAGTGAAAACGTTGACAAAGATGCTGAACGGAAACGTTTGCAGGAAGAGCTTACCTATACACAGGGATTTCTGAAATCAGTGATGGGTAAGCTTGGAAATGAACGGTTCGTTTCCAATGCCAAACCTGAAGTTGTTGCCGCCGAACAAAAGAAAAAAGCTGACGCGGAAGCAAAGATCCGTGCCATTGAAGAAGCCTTATCTGCACTCTGATGCAACTGACCATTCGTCAATTATTCCTTCAGCATGTTGCTCAAACGAGTCCGGCACCTATGGGACTCGAACCTGAACGGGCTGAAGGAATTTTTATTTACGGACGAAACGGGGAACGCTGGATGGATCTCATCAGCGGAATATCGGTAAGCAATGTCGGACACCGTCACCCGAAAGTGCTCGATGCAATAGAGACACAGCTGTCGAAATACATGCACCTGATGGTATACGGAGAGTATATTCAGTCGCCACAGGTACTCCTTGCTCAGCGACTGAGCTCTGTACTGCCGTCGCTTGACAGTGTTTACTTTGTTAACTCGGGCACCGAAGCCACCGAAGGCGCCATCAAGCTGGCGCGCAGAGCAACAGGACGAAAAAAAATCATCTCCTTCCGGAATGCCTATCATGGATCCACGAATGGCGCATTGAGTCTGATGAGCGATCCTTACTTCACCACACCATTTCACCCTCTCCTGCCGGAAGTCTATCATCTGGACTCAGGTGACTTTGGTGCATTGGAACAGATCGACGAACACACAGCCGGTGTCTTTGTGGAAATTATCCGCGGAGAAGCCGGTGCGGAAGAAGTTTCCCCGGACTTCCTCATGGCTCTCCGAAAACGCTGCCAGGAAACAGGAGCGCTGTTTATCGCAGATGAAATCCAAACGGGATTTGGACGAACGGGAAAATTCTTCGCCTGCATGCATTACGATCTTGTTCCCGACATACTGCTCACTGCAAAAGGCATGGGTGGTGGTATGCCGATCGGAGCCTTCATGAGCAACCGACGAATCATGCAAACGCTCAGTGATCAGCCGGTGCTGGGACATATTACCACCTTTGGCGGACATCCGGTAAGCTGTGCTGCATCCATCGCCACTTTCGACATCGTTCAATCTCTCAACATTGAACACCGTATCCCTCAACTCGAGGCAATTTTCCGAACTGAATTAACACATCCGGCCATTCGTAAAATAAGTGGTAAAGGACTCTTACTGGCACTTGAGTTTGATACTGAGGAAGCCGCACGGCACATCATCACAGCCTGTATCGAACGGGGACTGATTACCGATTGGTTTCTTTTTGCCGCCCATAAACTGAGAATTTGTCCTCCGCTGACCATTTCCGAAGAACAGATCAGAGAAGCCTGCAGCATTCTCAGGGCCGCCATCGATTCCACCTATCCTATTGGAAAATAACCGATAACGGGGAATCAACCTCAAATCTTCATGCTTTGGCAGTACTTTTGTTCGCTGCAGGACCGACCGTTAAATCAGGTCTCTAAAACGATAAAACATGAACGTATTGATTGTGGAAGATGAGCGCTCGCTCTCTCACGAAATGGAAATCTACCTCACCCGACAGAACTTCAACTGTGATGTTGCTTTCAATGGTAAAAGCGGGTCGGATAAAATCCACGCCAACAGTTACGACTTCGTATTGCTTGACCTCGGCTTGCCCGACATTGACGGACTTGAATTGCTGAAAGAATCTAAAAAATCAGGAATTGAAAGCGCCTTTATCATTCTCACCGCACGCGGAGAAGTAGAAGATAAAATTACCGGGCTGGATCTGGGTGCTGACGACTATATCCCAAAACCATTTTCACTTGCAGAACTCCACAGCCGGATGCAGGCCATCTTACGCAGAAAACACGGCTTAAAGTCGAATGTCATGCATGTACATGACTTCGCCATCGATATTCAAAACAGAACGGTAGCCTGCAACGGACAAAATATCAACCTCACCAAGAAAGAATTCGACCTTTTGCATTATCTTGCCCTGCATAAAAACCGTGTCCTGACACGTATGCAGTTAACCGAACACATCTGGGGGGATGTACTTGAAGACGATTACGAATCAAATTACATCGACGTCCACGTGAAAAACCTGCGAAAGAAGCTCTCCACACATGCACCTATCGAATGGTTTGAAACCGTTCGAGGAGTGGGGTATCGCATAAACGCCTGAGTGAATTGATAAGGCTGCCCTGGAACAGCACCATGACCATTCAGGTCAAGTTCGCAGTATACAATGCTGTGTCGAAGGCGCTTATTATTCTTGCTTTTACGGCATTGCTGCCGGTGCTGGTAGAGCGTATCGTTTATGAGCACATTGACAAACGGCTCATCGCCCGCAGTGAACGCGTACTGCTGACTGTTCGCAAGGGAAGCATCGCAGATATCGTTCGCGAGCAGGACTGCAGTTTTGAAAGTTACAATATCCTGAAAGAGGAATTTGTCGCCATTTATCCGATTACAGATTTTAAACGACTGTCACAGGGTACCATTATACGTGACGAAACCTGGTCGATTGAAGGTGAACTTCTGCAACACCGGATTATCAAGCGACCGTTTCTGTACGATAATCAGATGTATGAACTTAACATTGGTGAAGGAACCGGTGCCATAGATGATCTCAAATCGATTATACAACGCTTCATGCTGCTGATGATGGTTGCTGTCATCACGATTTCACTGTTTGTTGACTTAGGATTCGTACGGTTATTGTTACGACCGCTCAATAAAATTATCGATACCAAACTCAAACCGGTACCTGCTCCTACCAACTTTAATTTTGAACCCATCCCCAGTTCCACCACTGAATTCACCCAGCTCGACAACCGTATCAATGAAATGATGCATAAACTGAAAGATTCCTTTCTGATCGAAAAGGAATTCATCAGCAATGTATCACATGAATTGCAAACGCCCATCAGCATCATTCAGAATCGTCTGGAAAACATCATGATTGAAGGCAATGTTTCGGACGAAGTACTGATCAAGCTTTCGGAATCACAACGTACGCTGAACCGGATGAGCAGGATCATCAAAGCGCTGCTGCTGATTTCAAAAATCGAAAACGACCAATACCTGAAACAGGAGAATGCAAGTATTACCGGCATCCTTGATGAAGTATTGGAAGAAGTTGAAGAACGGCTGCAGGAAAAAGAACTTAAATTACACAAGCACTTTTACAACGATTTTGAATACGGGCCCTGCAACAAAGCCTTGTTATTTACGATGTTCATGAACCTTGTAAACAACGCGATCAAGTACAATAAAGAAGGAGGGCAGATAATCATAACAACGCGCTACTCCGATCAGCGTTTCGAAGTTGAAATCAAGGATTCAGGTATTGGTATGGAACAGGCTGAACTTCCCGGAATATTTGACCGGTTCCGCCGTCTCAATAAAGCCAAGGCTGACGGTTACGGACTTGGATTACCGATTGTAAAAACGATTGCAGCCTTTCATCATATTGAAGTGCGTGTAAGTTCAAAGCCTGACGAAGGCACTGTATTTACACTTACATTCTGAATCAGTACTGACCAGTACCCAGCATAACAAGCGTGCAGGCTTCCAGCACTTCTACTCCGTCTTTCCGCAGATCTTCCTGAAACGATACCGACTCTGTTCCCGGATTAAAAATCACTCTGCGGGGATGCAGGCTTCGGACATACTCTTCCACTTCCGCCTGATGTTGTGGTCCTACATACAAGGTAACGGTATCCACATCCGAAAACAAGGGGTGACCGGTTTCAATTTCCACATCTTCTACCCTGCCCTTTTTAAGACCAACAGCATGTACCGGTATACCTTTTGACCTCAGCCGGCGAATGGCCATATTGGAATAACGCTGAGGGTTTTCAGAAGCTCCTATGACGAGCGTATGTGTTTTCATGATACTTCCAGATAATCCAGGTCTTTGGAGAAGGTCTCCTTTATACTCATGGTCGCCAGCATGGCCAGTCCGATACAGATTATTCCGACTACCACAGCGCCCATTACACTCCCATTGGATAGTTCAAGTGATTTAAACCCGAGTGTAATGGGTATCACGGCACCGCGCACAAAATTAGGGACAGTGGTTGTAACCGTTGCGCGGATGTTCGTACCAAACTGTTCGGACGCTATCGTCACAAACAATGCCCAGTAGCCTGTAGCACACCCCAGCATAAAACACATAAAATAATAAGCATTTGCCGGCATTCCTTTGGCAAAGAGGAAAACAGCCACCAACAACACCGTGCCCCAGAGATATCCCATTACAATTTTCTTCCTGCTTCTGAATATCTGACTCAGAATTCCGGAAATCAGATCGCCTACTGACAATCCGATGTAGGCATACATAATGGCGAAGCCCACTTTTACCTCACCAACAACACCCGAAATGGCTGCGAATTTCTCCGAGAATTTTATCAGGATGCCAATGCAATACCACACCGGCAATCCGATCAGGATGCAGGCCAGATATTTTCTGAAACGCTTTCCATCAGCAAAGAGCATAAAGAAATTCCCTTTCTGTATATTTTTTTGCTTCCTGACCTGATCAAACATACCCGATTCATAAGTGCCAACCCGCAGCAGCAGCAAGAGCAATCCAAGTCCGCCACCGATGAGATACGCAATCTGCCAGGGCTGCAATCCAAATACATGAAATGGATTGTTGGAGATCAACGCTGCTGCAACGGCACCGAGTGCCCCCATGGTAACAATCAGCATGGTGCCATAACCGCGGTGTTCTTTATGCATTATTTCCGACACCAGCGTGATCGCCGCGCCAAGTTCTCCGGCCAATCCTACTCCCGCAACAAAACGAACCAGACTGTACTGGTCCAGATTCACCACAAAAGCATTGGCAATATTCGCGAGTGAATACAACAGGATGGAACCGAAGAGTACTGACTTTCGTCCTTTCTGATCACCCAAAACGCCCCACAACAATCCGCCGGTCAGCATGCCCGCCATCTGCCACAAAAACAAGATATAGTCAAATCTGTCTACGATAGCAGGATCAGCAATGCCAATGCCGCGTATGCTCGTTTTACTCACCACATTGAACAATTGCAGATCATAGATATCTACAAAGTACCCAAGGGCAGCAACAAGCACGATCAGGTTAAATGGATTCTTGGTTCCTTGTTTCGACATATCACGAAATTAATATAACTCCACGACTTTTGCGCTCATCGGTTCAAGCTGCAGGGGAATACCACTAAACCTGTTTTCCTGTACATGCAGCTTATCGGTTTTGATTTCTCCTGCAAGAGGTTCATTGTTCAGTATCTTATACCGAATGGATTTCTTTCCCGACAACCCGATATTCATGAGTGCATCGTCAGGAATTTTAACATGTACCGCGTACGGCGAAGATGGATTAAAATTGACCACAATCAGCAGTTTCTGCTCTTTGGCATGGCGAATAAACGCATAAATATATCGTTCATCAAACCCTTCACTCTGATGGTGCCTGTTTACATACTGTAAATCATAAAAACCTCCGTTTGCGATCGCCGGTGAATCAGCTGCCAGTTTCAGCAACTCTTTATACGCCCGGTATAACTGTTGCTGTTCCTCGGTGAACTGTCCTCCGTCACATTTCCCTTTATTGTACCAGCGCAAATGCTCCGGCACACTGCAATAATCGAAAATGGAAGTGCGCTGTCGGGATCCTGCAAAACCAACATTTTCTTCGGCCCTGACTCCCGATTCCTGTCCGAAATAGATCATCACCGGGCCTTTTGAAATCAATGCACAAACATACATGGCGGGAATGACCGCCAGAGGATTTCCCACACTTGCAAAATTTGCCAGTCGTTCTTCGTCGTGATTCTCCATAAACGACAACATTTTTTCCGAGTGATATTCCACACTTCGTGTACAATGGGTAATATCATCTGCTGCAGTCTGACCTTTTAATACAGCCAGCAGTGTATCATATAAGGAAACCTTGTCGTAGAGGTAGTCGAAGTACCCTTTCTCCAGGTACCGCAGATACAGTTCAGGTTTATAAATTTCGGCGATAAAAAGAACTTCCGGGTAATGGGTTTTCACACATGGTATCACCCACTCCCAAAACTCCGCAGGCACCATCTCGGCCATATCACATCGGAAGCCGTCTACACCTTTCGCCGACCAATACAATAAGATATCCAGTAGTTTTTGCCACACCGGAGGTATCGGATCAAAATGGCATTCATGCGGAGGATGCGGGTTTACTCCAAAATTCAGCTTCACTGTTTCAAACCAGTCTTGTGAAGATGGCGCAGCACTGTACACATCGTTCCCTGTAACACGAGCAGGGTTTTCAGAAAAGTGCTGCATGGCAGAAGATAATTTCAGTCCGCCCAATGGCTGATAATCAGCAGGCGGCCGGAAAGATTGATGCGGCAGATACAGGAAATCATTTTCAGGGCTAAACAACACCTCACGGTTGTCGTGCGTTCCGAAGTCGGGGAATTTTCCGGGGTTTAGATCTGAATGATAGTTTCGCCCCAGATGATTCGGAATGAAATCGATGATCGCCTTCATTCCTGCTGCGTGGGTACGGTCAATCATCGCAACAAATTCTTCGATTCTCTTGCCCGGGTCATTGGAGAGGTCAGCATCCACATCGTAATAATCCCTGACTGCATAGGGAGAACCGGCACGACCTTTTACGATACGCGGATCATCTGCTTCAATTCCATGTTCAGGATATGCAGTAACGCTGCTGTGTTCAAGCACACCGGTATACCAGATATGCGTAACTCCAAAATCGCGCAACGCCTTCAGAACAACCGGAGTGATATCATCAAACTTTCCACAACCATTCTCGCGGATGGTACCATAAGGCTTGTTCTTCGTACGGGTATTCGAGAATAACCGGACAAACAGCTGATAAACTATATGTTTATGTGACGCAGAAGAGAAATGGCCCATTTTCATACCTGAAGCATGAAAATAGGCCATTGGTTATTTGGCTTTACTGTGTGTCGCTGTGATTTTAAACAACCCGTTGTTAACCCTTCACTCCGCGAAGAATTAAACGGGTAGTAAACCTGATATCTTCAATAGCGGCTGATTCAGCATGTTGCAGATCAGTACCATTCGGCTGCACTTTGAATGCCGAAGCTACTTTCAGCAACACCTCTGATAATTTACCGGAATCCGTACGATTGATTTCACCTCTGTGGATTCCTTCTTCCAATACTTCCTTCAGCAGGTTTTTCTCTTCACTCAGGATTCCCTGACGCAATGTATTGAAAATAGGTTCGATCTTCTTGACTACATCATTTGTAATATCCTGCAGATGCTTGATCCGTTTGTAAAACCGGGTTCTTTCCGAAAGGAAGTAGATCACTTTCTCTTCCGCTGTACGGAAAGTATGGAGTTTATTACGGACCTCTTCTCTGAAGCGCTGAGCTTCTGCATAAATCACATCACAGAACAGATCTTCCTTGCTGTTATAATAGTAGTACAAGGAAGCTTTATTCAATTTCACCTTTCCGCCGATATCATCCAGCGTTGTTTTGTCGTATCCGAGTTGGGAAAAACACTCGGTGGCTGCATTCAGAATCATTTGCTTTTTTTCTTCCCTTTTTACCATTTCGTTGGTTATTGTAAAAGCAAATTTAAGTTCCCCATACTCCTGAGGAATTAAAAATGCTCGAACAAAGCGTTAGAAATGCTGAACGAGAATATCAGGAAACTGAACCGGAAAATGGCATTTCTAAACCGGAAAAAGGGGTGATTCGCCCAAGAATTGCCTGAATTCACCTACATTTTTCTATAATTTGCCAAAATACAGGGTTTGACATAACTTAGATTAGGGATACAAAAAGGACTTTCAGGTCGTTTTGAATGAACAATCGTTAAAACCAGGACTTCTTCCGGCTTCTTGAACTTCCACCCAATCCAAGCACACCGAGTAAGCCACGGGTGACTTCGCGGGCGATGGTGCGGGCTACCTGACGGCCAACGGTACTGTCAAGCGCATCTCCGATTACAGAGCCTTCCTCCTTTTCTGCCTTTTTGGAAGATGCTGTTGGCTCAGCTTCTCCGGCTTCCTGTTTACCCGCTGCATCCAGTTTCCCATTCAGAATTTCATACGCACTCTCCCGGTCTACCTGCTGACTGTATTTCTTAAATAGCGGAGAATTACTGATGATTGCATCCTGCTCACTTTCTGTTAACACATCCATTCTGGAGCCGGGAGCACATAAACAGGTATGCACTAACGGCGAAGGAGTACCTTTTTCAGTGAGTGCGGTAACCAGTGCTTCTCCGATTCCCAATTCGGTAATTAACGTATCTACTTTGTAAAAATCTGATTCCGGATAATTCTCAGACACCATTTTAATCGCTTTGCGGTCGTTGGCAGTAAAAGCACGCAGGGCATGCTGAATTTTTAATCCCAACTGTCCAAGTATTGCTGCAGGAATGTCGACAGGCGTTTGAGTACAGAAAATAATCCCTACACCTTTTGAACGAATGAGTTTAATGATGGACTCTAGCTGATCCAATAATGCCTTACTCGCTTCTTTAAAGATCAGATGTGCTTCGTCGATAAAGAGTACCAGTTTCGGTTGCTCCATATCGCCTTCTTCCGGAAAGTGCTGATAGATCTCTGCCAAGAGGCAAAGCATAAAAGTTGAAAAGAGTTTTGGTTTATCCTGGATATCGGTAAGCCGGACAATATGAATAAATCCTTTCCCGTCATCGCTGATGCGCAGCAGGTCTTCTGTGTCAAAGGATAACTCGCCAAAAAACAATTCAGCACCCTGCTCTTCAATCTCAATAATCTTCCGAAGTATAGTCGAGGCAGAAGCTGTTGATATAGCTCCGTACTCTTTCTTAATCTCTTCCTTGCCTTCGTTGGTGCAATATTGCAGTACCTTTTTAAAATCCTTCAGATCGAGCAAAGCAAGGCTCTTATCATCGGCATATTTAAACACCAGTGATACAACACCGGATTGCGTATCGTTGAGTCCGAGAATTTTTGAAAACAGCACCGGCCCGAATTCAGATACCGTAGCTCGCAGGCGCACACCTTTCTCACCCGACAGACTCATCAGTTCACAAGGAAACGATTGTGCCTTCCAGGGTATACCCAGTTTTTCGTGGCGGGAAGATATCTTATCATTTACAGTACCCGGAGCTGCAATTCCGCTCAGGTCACCTTTGATATCCATCATCATTACATTCACACCGTGTGCAGACAGTCCTTCCGCAAGTCCTTGCAGCGTTTTTGTTTTTCCGGTTCCTGTTGCGCCGGCAATTAAACCATGCCTGTTCAGGGTAGCAAGCGGAATCTGAATTTTTGCCTCCGGAACAATCTCCCCGTTCAGCATCCCGGCGCCAATGAGCAGGCTGCCGCCTTTAGGAGTGTAGCCTTTCAGGATTTCTTCTTTGAAAACTTCTGCGTTACTCATGTGTGAATACTATTCTTCAATTATTATCATTTCACTGCTGAACGGCTCCATCAGCGTCAGCAAGGCCTGCACCAGTGCATCTCCGTGACGCGGATAAAACTGAAAAATGTTCACCAGCCGCTCCTGTGGTGTATCATTCGGACTCGCTTTTTCAAGGATATTCCGGATCTGATTGAGTGCTACTTCATGCTTTCTTTTTAGTGCAGCATTTCCTTTGCGCATCAGATTTTCGAGACTGTTAACGGCCTTCTGCGCTTCCGCCTTAACAGAAGGTGCCAGTGTGGGATCAATTGATTCAAAGGAAGCAGCGAGCGCATCAAATACCTGTTGTAACGATTGCCGGGTCTCCTCCATCTTCGATGAAAGATCTTCCTGAGACGACAGCCATTCACGACTCAGCACATCAAATGCACGAAAGACGTCTTTGTTATCAAATCCCATTTGAATAAACTTCCCGAGCATACGCGAAGGCAGAATAACTCCATTGTTCCTTGGCACAAGCATCGGATAGAATACCTGGTAATGTTCAAACGTGGACTTTAACTGCAGCCAATAAGCGATTTCGCCGGGACCACCAATATAGGCGATATTGGGCAGTATGATTTCCTGATAAACCGGCCGCAAGATCACATTCGGGCTGAATCGCTCCGGTTGACGGTCAGCAAGGTCAAGAATAAATTCCTTTGAAAAATCAAGATCGGTATTTACAATATCATAATGTCCGCGTTCATCGCGAACGATTCTTTCTCTCAATTGATCATCCAGATAAAACAGATTAATTTCCCTCGGATTCACCTGCAGTTTGTAATTGCGGCTCAACTTTTCGTTGGTAGCCACCAGCAGCTGAAAGGAGGGCTGAATAGCCAATTCCTGATGAATGACATTACGCAGGAACTTTTTCAATGAAGGGCGGTCCGCATCCAGCACCAGCAAGCCTTCCTGAGCAAAGAACTGTAAGGCAAAAGCCCGTGTGGCATCTGCCAGATTCGTTTCACCAAGATACGCTCTCTCCAATAAAGCAATAGCATTGTCTGCAAACTGATCATTGGCGAATAAAGATTTAAGTTCTGACAAAAATGTATCCAGTCCTGCTGTCGACATTCGCCCTGTTGCACCGGTCTGATGTGATGACCATCGTATCGTTTTACCATGCAGAAAAACATGGTTTACCTCATCCAGATCATGATCCTCTGCACCAAGCCAGAAAACAGGAACGAAATGATAGTCGCTGTATTTTTCATTGAGCCTGTGTGCAAGATTAATCGTCGTGATCAGTTTATAAAAAAAGAACATGGGTCCGCCGGCCAGACAAGGCTGATGACCTGTTGTAACAGTAAATGTATTGTTACTCCGGAGTGTATTGATCTGTTGTTCCAGCTGTGGATATTTCCCGAACCAGGCTCTGTGCTGATCAGTCAGTTCGCCGGCAAGTTCTTCGCGATGAAAAGGAAACTCCATCCGGTCACGGATAGCGTCAGGAAATGATTCTATTGCCGGTATATATTTGTAAAATTCACGGAGCAGAGGATGGCCTTCCAGATAGTCCATCATCATCTTTCCGTAGATTCCGGTTTCTGACAGCGGAAGTTTATGCGCTTTCATACAAGATGATTAGCCGGCGATTTCACCATAGAGGTCGAAGGCTGCTGTAGAAGTAATCTTCACATCAGCAAAATCTCCCACACGAATATACGTTTCTTTCGCCGAAACCAGCACCTCGTTGTCAACTTCCGGAGAATCAAACTCTGTGCGGCCAACAAAATAATCTCCTTCTTTACGGTCAAACAGCACTTTGAATACCTGTCCAACCTTCTGCGCATTGATATCTTCAGAGATCTCCTGCTGCACAGCCATCACAGCTTCTGCACGTTCCTGTTTAACTTCATCCGGCACATCATCGTTCAGTGAATAGGCATGTGTATTTTCCTCATGAGAGTAAGTAAAAATACCCAGACGATCGAACCTTGCTTTCTCCACGAAACGCAGCATGGCCTCATGATCGGCTTCAGTTTCGCCCGGATACCCGGCAATCATGGTTGTGCGCAACGCAATACCCGGCACTTTCTCCCTGAAACGGTCAATCAGTTCATAGGTCTTTGCTTCTGTCGTACCACGGCGCATCGACTTCAGCATATGGTCAGAAATATGCTGGAGTGGTATATCGATGTATTTGCAAATGTTCTCCCTTTCACGCATCACATCCAGTACATCTTCCGGAAACCCACTGGGAAATGCGTAATGCAGGCGTATCCATCCGATGCCTTCTACATCGCTCAGCCGCGCCATCAGTTCAGCCAGCTTCCGGTCTTTGTAAATGTCCAGTCCATAATAGGTAGAATCCTGCGCAATGAGCAATAACTCTCTGGTGCCGGCAGCCGCAAGGCTTTTTGCCTCCTTCACCAGTTCATCCATTGGGCGTGATACATGCTTACCACGCATCAGCGGAATCGCACAAAAAGAACAGGGGCGATCACAGCCTTCAGAGATTTTCATGTAGGCAAAGTGGCGGGGAGTAGTAAGCAATCGTTCGCCGATCAGCTCGTGCTTGTAATCGGCGCCCAGCGTTTTCAACAACAAGGGAAGGTCACGTGTGCCGAAATAGGCGTCCACATTGGATATTTCTTTTTCCAGATCAGGTTTATATCGTTCCGAGAGGCAACCTGTTACAATCAGCCGGTCGATTTTACCCTGTTCTTTCTTTTTTGCGTAGTGCAGAATCGTATCCACAGATTCCTGCTTTGCATTGTCGATGAAGCCACAGGTGTTGATGATTACGATGGATGCATCATTTCTGGAACTTTCGTGCACTACTTCAAAATCGTTTGCACGTAACTGACCCATCATTACTTCTGAGTCAACGAGATTCTTCGAGCATCCCAGTGTGATGACGTTGACTTTATTTTGCCTGAGCGTTTTGGTTTTCACTTTTAGTAAAAGACGTTAAATTTCGATTTGTCGAATGGAATAATTGTTTCCTGCGGCACCATTGAATTGACAAGTTCAAAGACCCTGTTGTATAGTCCAACCCAGGCATTGGTTGCCTTTGAGACATACGTTGTTTCTTTTCTCGTTATCATCAGGTCGATGGAGCGGGGATAATGCTGCTCATCAATGATGGTGTAATTACTGTAATCATCGAAGTATACTTCACGCAAGGAGTCGACGGGAAACTTCGAAACAAAGTCGGCTACCGACTTTTTCTCTGCTGCTGTCAGCTTACGGTTCAGATAATTTACATGGGTGCGGCCGTTGTCTGAAACGGCAGTGATTACCAGGCTATCATTCGTAAAACGATAGTTCTGTTCCATGTTCATCCTTCCCATGTTATCACGTATCACGACTTCGAAAGTCTGTGCTTCTGCCGACAACATCGCCATGCAAAGAATCAGGGCTGCAGTTATTGATTTCATCCTTTTATTTTTCATCACTGAAGAGCGAATTAACGAATTCATTTCTGTCGAATAACTGAAGATCCTCCATTTTTTCACCAACACCGATATATTTAACCGGCACTTTGAACTGATCAGAAACGCCAATGACCACTCCACCCTTGGCAGTGCCATCCAGCTTGGTCAGCGCCAGTGCATTCACCTCTGTTGCTGCAATAAACTGTTTTGCCTGCTCAAACGCATTCTGTCCGGTGGAAGCATCCAGCACCAGCAAAATTTCATGTGGTGCATCCGGAATCACTTTCTGCATCACCCGTTTGATCTTCGACAATTCATTCATCAGATTGATTTTATTGTGAAGGCGTCCTGCGGTATCAATGATACACACATCGGCATTCTGTGCTTTTGCAGAAGCTACAGCATCGTACGCTACGGAAGCAGGATCGGCTCCCATTCCCTGACTAACGAGATCCACATCAACGCGTTTCGCCCAGATGCCCAGCTGATCCACCGCAGCGGCACGAAATGTATCTGCGGCACCCAGCATTACTTTCTTTCCTGATTTCTTGAACTGATGGGCCAGCTTTCCGATGGTTGTGGTTTTACCTACACCGTTCACCCCTACTACCATGATCACATATGGTTTTGCAGGAAGGTCGTTCAATGCTGAGAAATCACCAGTGCCTGAGGATTTATTTTCTGCCATCAGCGAAGCAATTTCTTCCTTCAGCAAACGGTTCAGGTCAGATGTCGTAGTGTACTTATCCCGTGCCACACGGTCCTGGATGCGCTTTACGATTTTGAGTGTTGTTTCCACTCCTACATCGCTGGTCACAAGCACCTCTTCGAGGTTGTCCAATACATCATCATCGATAGAAGATTTACCGATCAGTGTCTTGGTCAGCTTTGAAAAGAAACTCTCGCGGGTTTTTTCAAGGCCTTTATCGAGCGACTCCTTTTTCTCTTTACTGAAGAATCCGAATAATCCCATGGTAGTATTTAAGGGGGTACTAATAAAAACAGCTTCTTTCAAACGAAAGAAGCTGTCTGTTCTGGTTGAATGTCAGAGAATATTATTTTTCTTTCAGGAAGTCCTTGATGTGGTCGTTGTGCACCACTTCTTCCTTGAAGGTATAAGCACCGGTAAGAGGAGACTTAACCATCTTGATTACTTTGGAGAACTCTTTTCCTTTTCCGGTTTTGAGGGTAGCAACTACTTTCTTTGCCATGTTGGGTAATTATTGAGGGTTAAGCTGATTACTTGATTTCTTTGTGAACAGTCACTTTCTTAAGAATCGGATTATACTTCTTAAGCTCTAAACGCTCTGTCGTATTTTTCTTGTTCTTTGTAGTGATGTAACGACTGGTGCCGGGCATACCGGAATTTTTGTGCTCTGTGCACTCCATGATCACCTGTACGCGGTTACCTTTCTTTGCCATGATTCAAATAGATTTTACCCGTAATTTGGGTCGGCAAAGATAATACACAAATCCTTTAATCACAAAAGAAACTTTAAGAGAAAATACGGGCGGAAGATTTTCAGCCTTCACGCCACCTCTATAATTGCCAATACCAATTGAAAATCAGGTATTTAACTTCAATTCCGGGGTTTTCCAAACCGCATAATGGCCTCAATCGCTTCCGGCGACCGGGGTAAAGCGCCGGTCATGATGAAGGGCTCACCGTCGGTTACCAGGATATCATCTTCGATGCGGACCCCAATACCCCACCACTTTTTATCACAGGGCGAACCGGAAGGAATATAAATACCGGGCTCAACTGTCATCACAACGCCGGGTTTGAGAGGACCATAGGTGCCCGGGTCGTGGACATCCAATCCCAGATAATGGGAAGTTCCATGCATGAAATATTTGTTTGCATCGGCTTCAGAGGAGATAATACCCAGCTGCACGAGTCCTTTAGCCACCACCTCCATCGCTGCTTTGTGAGAAGCCCTGAAGTCCGCCCCTTTCCTGCAGGCTGCGATACCGGCATTCTGAGCATCGAAAACGAGATTATAAATTGCTTTCTGTTCTTCAGAGAAGGTACCGTCAACAGGAAATGTGCGGGTAATATCAGCTGTATATCCATGGTACTCAGCGCCCATATCTGCCAATAACAGTTTACTTCCATCCAGCGGTTTCCGGTTAAAGGTATAATGCAGCACACAGCTGTTTTCGCCGCCACCGCAGATGGATGGATAACCCATATATTCTGCTCCGCTTTTCCGGGCTGCATATTCAACCTCTGCCTGGGCTTCAAACTCTTTCATTCCCGGCTTTGCCTTCTGCATCATGTTTATGAACCCTTCGATAGAAACATCCATCGCTTTCTGCAGGAGACTCACTTCTTCTGCTGTTTTCACTTCACGTAAACGGGCCATATATCCATGGAGGGCCGATGTATTAGGCTCCTTCTTTGCCTTCGCCATCGCCTCTTTACAATAGCCGACAAGGTCAGCCAGATCAGCCTCACCCTTCTTTGTATCGTTTGGATGTTCGGGATAATGGACAAAGATTTCATCCAGCGACGACCAGTTAACCCCAAAATCCTTCCATTGAATACCGGTGTACACTGACAATATCCTCAGTTGCGACTTGGCTCCTTCAACGCCTAAACGCCTGCCGGTCCATATCTCTGCTTTCGGATCCCTGTCCTGAACGAATAAAAGTTCAGAAGTGGACAAACCATCAATCATTCTTGGCTCCTTAAACAGGACAAAAACTGCATCCGGCTCGTTGCAACCGGTGAGATAATAGAAATCAGGATGTTGTGCGTATTGGAAATCCACATCGTTGTTCCGGTTGCGCACCGGATTGGCAAAAAAGATAGCGGCTGACTTATCCGGCAACAACGCCCGGAGTGCTTCCCGCCGTCCTCTGTGAAATTCATAAGAGAGTCGATCTGTATCGTCCCATTGTGCTTTGCCGGTGAGGCTCAGCAGACATAAAAATAAAACCGGTAACCTGCGTATCATGGTTCAAATGTAACCATGAGCAGATTACCGGCTGCAATGCCGTGGTAAAAATATTTTAGAGTTTACCTTTAACGATAGCGCGGGTAATGGCTTCGGTAATACCGATTTTATCAATGGTACGAAGCGCTGAAGTACTCACCTTTAACGTGATCCATTCTCCTGTTTCAGGCATGTAAAACTTCTTGGTTTGCAGGTTTGGATTAAACTTGCGTTTGGTCTTACGGTTAGAGTGGCTAACGTTATTTCCGGTGATAGCGTGTTTTCCGGTGAGGTCACAAATCTTAGACATGACTATTCTTATTGGGAGGGCAAAGATACATAAAAAAGTATTTCTCACAAGTCAGATTGAATCAATGCCTTACGAAGCATATTCAACGCTGTTTCAGATGCCACCTGTATGGTTCTCAATCGATTATCTCCCAAAAGAACTTTTTTCGCAAATGTTTTTCCCGGAATAGAAACGCCAATCCATACCGTTCCAACCGGTTTATCCGGGGTTCCGCCACCGGGTCCGGCGATGCCGGAAGTAGCAACCGAACAATCGGTCCCGATCTTTTTCCTCACACTTTCAGCCATCAGGGTCACCACTTCTTCACTAACCGCCCCATGCTTGTTTATAAGGTCCTCCGGAATGTCGAGTAAACGTGTTTTACTTTCATAGGAGTAGGTCACCATGGAGCCCATATAGTAAGCGGAAGAACCGGGGACGGAAGTAAGCAGATGAGCGATATTTCCTCCGGAGCAACTTTCTGCAGTGGCAATGGTCAGTTTTTTTTCGAGCAACAACCTACCGGTTACTTCCTGAATTGTTTCCTCGTCATAGCCAAAATGATACTCTTTTATTTCTTCAAGTAATTCACGCTCGAGCCGTCCGACCTCCGCCCTGATCATTGCTTCATCACCTGAGGCAGTGAGCCGCAAACGCACCATCCCTGAGGCCGGGAGATACGCCAGTTTAACATAGGCCGGTAACCGGTCTTCAAATGTTGCAATCTTCTCTGCCAGAAAACTCTCTCCTATTCCTTGTGTAAGCAAGGTTCTGTGCAAAATGAATGGGGTACTGAACTTTTCTTTTACGCGAGGCAACACTTCATGTTCCAGCAGGTATTTCATCTCGAAAGGCACGCCGGGCAAGGATACATACATCACCTCTTTCTCAATAAAAAGCATACCTGGTGCTGTACCCACCTTATTCCGCAACACGGTACAATTGGAAGGCACTTCAGCCTGCAAACGGTTCAACGCAGTAACACTTCTCCCCCGGATGCTGAACAAGTGTTCCACATCAGCATACGCTTCCGGACTGAAAACCAATCCCACGTTGAAATATTCAGCCAGCGTTTTTTTGGTAATGTCATCCTTGGTAGGACCAAGTCCACCGGTCATAATCAACAGACTAACTCTGTTTGAGGCTTCCTTCAATGCCGCAAGAATATGTTCGCGATCATCCGAAACCGAAGTGATCTGATGCACCTTCACGCCAATCTGATTCAGTTGTTGTCCGATCCAGGCTGAATTGGTATCCACAACCTGGCCAATGAGCAACTCATCGCCTATCGTAATTATCTCTGCTAACATGTAAAATAGATTTCGGATCAAAAGTAGAAAGAATGAAGCAGACCAGCTTCTTCATCTTACATCCACCAAATTCAATCCCCGATAAGGGGGAGATCCCGCAAAATGGCAGTATATTTGGTCGGCTCGTGAAAAATCATGTCATGAAAAAAACACTTCTGTTCTCCTTCCTGTTTCTTGCTACCATAGCACTCTCACAGGTCAATATCAATAACATTCTCAATACCGTTAACAGTGCTTTGGGGAACGGACTCTCAAAAGAAGAAATCACCAAAGGTTTGAAAGAAGCGTTAAACGTCGGCTCGAAAAATGCTGCTACCAAAGCTTCCAAACTGGATGGTTACTATAAAAACCCGTTGATCAAAATTCCTTTCCCAAGTGAAGCTAGGGATATGCGCGCTACACTTTTAAAAGTGGGAATGAAAAAACAGGTAGAGGATTTTGAACGTCAGTTAAACAGGGCGGCTGAAGATGCTGCTCAAAAAGCGGCACCGATCTTTCTTGGAGCAATTACAAAGATGACCATCAATGATGGCTTAACCATTCTTCGCGGAAAAGACGATGAGGCGACACAATATCTGCGAAAAACAACTTCGACCGAACTGATGAAACAGTTCAAGCCGGTCATTTCTACTTCACTGAAGAAAGTTCAGATCACCAAATACTGGAATCCGCTTTTTACCACTTATAACAAAGTGCCCTTCGTAAAAAAAGTCAATCCAAATCTGGATGAATATGTAACGCAGCGAGCGATTGACGGATTATTCAAGCTGGTTGCACAGGAAGAAACCAAGATCAGGAAAGATCCTGCGGCGCGAATCAGCGATATACTCAAGAAAGTATTTGGAGGAGGGAAGTAATTCCCTCTTTTTTTTAACGTCCCTTTTCAATATCCGTTATACCAGGCCAGATAAAAATATCTTCCTTCGTCATGGGCTGCCAACTGCCGTGCCAGGCAAAATCTTTCAGGATCATAGCAGCAGGATCAGCCTGCTTAACCGGAAAAAGAGTTGCATCAGGTTTATTTTGAAGAGCAATTCTGAACACTTTATTGTCCTTGATTTCAATGCGCATATCACTGCAGTCGGCCTGATTCACACCGGTCAGCTGCTTCTTCTTATTCCGGAGATAATAAACAGACTGCCCATTGCCTTTCACATAGATGGTGGTTAATTTATTATCAGTGAAATAACCGGTCATATCGCGGCCCTTCACCTGATTATAGCGCACGGAATCTTCTTTCCCGGTTATGAATGCGTTGTTGTAAAGTTCCATTCTGTGAATGGCGTTACCCTTCAGGATAAGCGCTATTTTCTCAGCCGTGAGCTGGTTTGGACCGTTCCATAATACCGGAACTGTATAAAACCAAATCGTAGAATCCGCAGTATGATAAATCAGTGAGTCGCATTGGCCCTGCAGATCAGGTTTATAAATACGCACATGATGATAGGCAAAATATGTTTTTGTTTTCTTCACGGTATCCTGTTCGGCGTAAAGTGTATCAGCATGCAGGAAGAGACTGTCTGTTTCAAAAATTTTAGTCAGCACAGATCCACCGGTAACAAATGAAGTACCCTTTTTTTCATCCAGAAAAGCATAATCACCACTGATAATCATTTTCTGCGTCGTATCCGTCACCGACACATGATGCCAGGCTTTACCCATTCCGGCTAATTTATCATACACTATACTATCACCAACCAGCTTATTCTCTCTGGATTGAATAAATGCATTTTTCCCAAACCACGCTTTTTCCGTCTTCGTATTATACCATCCGTTTTCACAATAAATATGTCCGCTGTCCTTTGCCGAACTGTAAATATTACAGGGTCCGAAAAAGTAGGCCATCTCCGTTGGCGTATGGTATTTCAGGGTATCCGACGATAAGCGGAATTTTGGATTCACCAATACCACATCATCTTTGAAAAACACCATCCGGTCGTTCGCGAAATAATATCCTTTTTTGCTGGTGAGCACATTATCCTTATCGATCACTTTTCCTCCCGTAAAATAGGAACCAATATCCTCTTTCAGATTATACTGGAGCGCATCCGTGGTCAGTTCCATTTTACCATCCGTCATGCGGACAATTTTCCCGGTGATATCTGCTTTTTCTTCATCACCGTTATAATGCAGATAGTCGCCATACAGTTTTGCACGGGGGCCTTCAATTCGAATGGTTCCATAAGCATCGATGGTGTTTTCCGCTTCATAGAACAAGGCACTATCGCAATACATATAGGTTTCTCCCTGCCGAAACACCACATCGTTTTCAAGACGCCTCACTTCCACTCCATTTCGCTTCACGCCTTCCAGCATACCTGCACGAACAATCTCAATCTGTTTCTTCTCCTGAGCCTGAGCAGGCTGCACCATCGCCGCAAGACAAAAAAAGACAAGGCTGAAATAACAGCCCTGTTTTACTTTTTTATTCAGCAGCATGGAGTTCAAATGCAGCGTGTTTTACGGGAATCAAACTGTAACATTCCGCATCATTGTTTGCCTGCGGTCAGGACCTACAGATACAATGGTAATAGGCAACCCGGTTGCCTGTTCGATATAATCTATATAACGTTGCAAGGCATCCGGCAAGTGTGCTGCATCCGTAACGGAGGTAAGATCCTCATCCCAGCCATCCAACTCTTCATACACAGGATCAATCGGTTCATTCACGACATCGTACGGAACATAATCGATCACCTGTCCTTTGTATTTATAATGCGTACACACTTTGATCTTTTCAAAACCACTCAACACATCTGACTTCATCATGATGAGTTGCGTAACACCGTTCAGCATGATCGCATATTTAAGTGCGGGAAGATCCAGCCAGCCACAACGGCGAGGGCGTCCGGTGGTAGCACCAAACTCGTGACCTTTTTTCCGCAGCTCTTCGCCGATGGCATCATGAAGTTCGGTAGGAAACGGACCACTGCCCACCCGGGTACAATACGCTTTGAAGATCCCATACACTTCACCAATACGGGAGGGAGCGAGTCCCAATCCGATACAGGTACCGGCGGTGATGGTATGAGAGGAGGTGACGAAAGGATAAGAACCGAAATCAATATCCAGCAAAGACCCCTGTGCACCTTCAGCGAGTATGGATCTGCCTTCCGTGAGATATTTGTTCAATTCAAATTCGCTATCAATCAATGGAAGTCGACGGAGCAACTCAAGTCCTTCAAAAAACGCAGGCTCCATTCCGGCGAGATCATATTCATAATTGTAATGCGCCAGCAGATCTTTATGCTTTGCCACCAGGGCTTCATACTGGGCCTTGAATCCTGCATTCTCGATGTCACCCACACGGAGACCGTTACGACCCGTCTTATCCATGTAGGTAGGTCCGATGCCTTTTAAAGTAGATCCGATCTTTGAACTTCCCTTGGCAGCTTCGGAGGCGGCATCCAGCAGACGATGTGTGGGCAGAATCAGATGTGCTTTTCTGGAGATATACAGATTTTTCTGTACGTCTACCCCGCGCTGCATCAATGCATCGATTTCCTTCTTGAACACGACCGGGTCAATGACAACGCCGTTACCAATTACATTGATCTTGCCGGGATGGAAAATGCCGGATGGAATCGTGTGAAGCACATGTTTGGTGCCTTCAAACTCTAACGTATGCCCTGCGTTTGGTCCGCCCTGAAATCTGGCAATGACATCATACTTTGGTGTTAAGACGTCAACCACTTTACCTTTCCCTTCATCGCCCCATTGCAGGCCAAGCAATACATCTGCCTTCATAGTTTTTAAAATAAAAGTGTCGTCACAGCAGCTGCAACGACACCGGTTCTTTCATGGATTAATTATTCAGTGCCTTCGCAGCGAGCTCTTCGCTGTCGACAACAGAAAAAACATTTATGAGTTTAGTGATAACCAACAGCGTCCTTATTTTTTCCGGCACTGCACAGATGATTGCTTCACCACCCGATTTGCGTGCTTTGGAAAGGATGCCCAGCAGTACATTAAGTCCGGTGCTGTTCATGTATTTAAATCCGGCCAGGTCGATAATAAAGTTGCTGCCGTCCTTTTCTGACAACAGGTTGATTTCATCCATCAGCTCATTGGCCTGATTTTTTTCAATAAGGTTCCCACTCAGACTAATGAGTGCATACTTGTCTTTCTCGGTGATTTTATATTCGAATTCCATCGTTGGATAATTGTCCCAAAATTACCTGATTTTAAACCAGATCAACCATTAAAATACACAGAGATGGTATTTATTTTTCGACACCCTTTAAAACAGATAATCCACTACTATTCAAATCTTTACTATTAAAAGAGGGTGGAATAACAGCAGTTCAGCTTTGCTGATCGGCAGACGATCTGCGATGTTTCATGTTTTTACACTCGCCAGATTGAAGGAACGTTTTACAACGTCCAAAGAGATTCAGGCTATGATGGGTCACATTAAAGTTAAGGATATCCCCCATCATGGACTGAATCTGCTGGATCCGCGGATCACAAAATTCAAGCACCTTATCACAGTCGAGGCAGATGAGATGGTCGTGCTGTTTATAAGCATACGATTTCTCGAACAAGGCCATGTTTTTCCCGAACTGATGTTTCGTTACCAGATCGCAGGCCAGAAGATGTTCAATGGTATTGTACAAAGTAGCTCTGCTCACCAGATATTTCCGGGACTTCATATGCAGATACAGCGACTCGATATCAAAATGGTCGTCGAGCGAATAGATTTCCCGGAGTATTGCAAACCGTTCGGGTGTTTTACGGAGGTTCTGTTTTTCAAGATAAGCGGTAAAAAGATGTTGCACCTTTTCAAGGATTTCATCCTGCATCTTTTTATTGACCGAAGTTTTACTCATGCGTTTGAATCGATTCGTTTTACAGCCAGAATACCCGGAAGTTTTTCCAGTTTCTTCATCAGCACTTTCAGGTGTTCCGTGTCGTGAACAAACAACATGATGGTACCTTCAAACAACCCGTCATTACTTTCAATATTAAGTGACCGGATATTTACTTTCAGTTCTGAAGAGATAATTTTTGTAATGTTGCTGACTACTCCAACATCATCCATTCCATTGATTTTAATTCCAACAAGAAACGCAATCTGCTGCTGACCAAACCAGCGTGCCCTTACAATCCGGTATGCATAATTTGACATCAGCTGAATCGCATTGGGACAATTGGTGCGGTGAATTTTGATGCCTTCGTTTATCGTGATAAAACCAAACACATCATCGCCCGGTATGGGATTACAACAGGGTGATAATTTATAATCGATGCGGTCCATCCCTTCGCCAATCACGAGTGCATCGGATTTACCCCGAATGGTGCGTACCATCTCTTCAAAGGTCTGCTTGTCGGATTTTTCCGGCAGCTTCAGATCGCCCTTTTCTTTTTGCTCGAAGAAATCGCGCAGGTTTTTCAGATCGATAGCTTCCAGTCCGATGCGGTGATAGAAGTCGGTGAGGTTTGAAACTTTATAAAACAAAAGCAGCTCATTGACATTATACGGTTTACTGCTCATGCGAATGCTTCGCAGTTTGCGGTCGAAAATCTCCTTACCGAGTTCTGCCAGCCTGCGTTTTTCATCCTTGAGAGCTGCCTTGATTTTTGATTTTGCCTTAGCTGTAACTACATTGCCCAGCCAGTCATCTTTCGGGTGCTGTTTTGACGAGGTCAGTACTTCTACCTGATCTCCGCTTTTCAGTTTTTGAGAGATCGGTACGAGCCGGTGATTGATTTTTGCACCGATGCATTTATGTCCGATATCCGAGTGTATCTCATAGGCAAAATCGAGTGCTGTACTGCCCACAGGCAACGTTTTGATTTCACCGGTAGGAGTAAACACGAATATCTCATCGGCAAAGAGATTCAGCTTGAAATCATCTATAAAATCGAGTGCATTCGACTCGGGGTTCTCCAGCAATTCACGGATACGCGCAATCCATTCGTCGAGGGCACTTTCGTGGCTGGACTCCTTGTATTTCCAATGTGCGGCATACCCTTTCTCTGCAATCTCATCCATTCGTCGGGTACGGATCTGCACTTCCACCCACTTCCCTTCCTTGCTCATCACCGTGGTATGGAGCGACTCATATCCGTTGGCTTTCGGCGTACTGATCCAGTCGCGCAAACGATCGGGATTGGGTGTGAAATAATCCGTTACGATGGAATATACCTTCCAGCAATCTGATTTTTCTGTCTCGTAAGGTGAATCGATGATGATACGAATGGCGAACAGGTCATATACTTCTTCAAAAGTCACCTGTTGTTTTTTCATTTTATTCCAAATGGAATTAATCGATTTAGGGCGGCCCTTGATCTCATACGTCAGCCCTTCTTTATCGAGCGTTTCACGAATCGGACGTGTAAACTCCATGATAAACTTCTCGCGTTCCTTCTTGCTTTGCTGCAGTTTCAGGGCGATGGTTTTGAACACCTCCGGTTCGGTATACTTCAGCGCAAGATCGTCCAGTTCAGTTTTGATGGAATACAAACCCAGACGATGTGCCAGTGGAGCGTAGAGATAAGCAGTTTCCGAAGCAATCTTCAGCTGCTTATCCTTAGGCATAGAACCCAGGGTGCGCATGTTGTGCAGACGATCGGCAATTTTTACAAGGATCACGCGCACATCATCGCTCAGAGTCAGCAGCATCTTCCTGAAGTTCTCTGCCTGCAGGGAAGATGTATGATCAAATACTCCTGAAATTTTTGTCAGACCGTCAACGATGCCGGCGACTTTCTTATTAAACAGCTTTTCAAGATCCTCCAGGGTGTAGTGGGTATCTTCCACCACATCATGCAATAAAGCGCAAACGATAGACAAAGCGCCCAATCCAATTTCATCTGCAACAATCATAGCTACAGCGATAGGATGGAAAATATACGGTTCACCGCTTTTCCTACGCATATCCTTATGGGCTTCGAGCGATAAATCGAACGCCTTACGAATCATCTTACGTTCGCTTGCGTCGATATTTCGCTTACATGCCCGTAAAAGAGCCTTGTAACGCCGAAGAATCTCCTTCTTCTCCGCTTCCGGATCTAAAACTATCGGAGCCTCACTGGTATCAGCCTTGAGAAGCGGCTGTTCATTTGCATCTGCCATTCGTACAAAGTTACGAAATACCAGAGCCATTCTACAACTTCAATCCTTCAATTAAAGTTTCATCCGTCGCACCGGAGATGCATAACAGAGATCCGGAACAGTTTATCGTCCTGACCGCCTTCTGAATTAACAATCCAAAGGTTTATGAAGTCTGCGGATTGGGATTCAACACCTGAATACCCGGATTTCACGAAACGAAACGACATAAAAAAAGGGGCGTTGCGCCCCTTTTATTTTTCTACATAGTCTTAGTTTACCATTACCGGCATCACCAGCATCAGCAAATCGGCGCTGGGATCTGCTTCCGTTTTAGGCGGTGACAACAATCCTGCCCGATTCGGCAGCGAAAGCTCCAGCAGCACATGTTCAGAGTCGATGTTGTTCAGCATATCCTGGATGAAGCGGGCATTGAAAGCAATTTCAATATCCTTACCATCATAGTTGCAGTTCAGGCGCTCGTTTGCATCGTTACCGAAGTCGACATCTTCAGCAGAGATATCTACCTGGCTTCCGGCAATGCGGAATTTCACCTGATGTGTGGTTTTGTTGGAAAAGATGCTCACGCGGCGAATTGCATTCTGGAAAGACAGTCTGTCGATTTCCATTTTATTGGGATTGTCCAGAGGAATAACAGCCTCGTAATTTGGATAACGTCCATCGATCAGACGACAGATCAGACTCGTATTGTCAAAAGTGAAAAACGCATTGGCTTCGTTGTAATCAATTTTCACCTGAGTATTTGAAGAAGGAAGTGAAGACTTCAACAGGCTCAGTGGTTTCTTCGGCATAATAAACGAAGTTTCCTTCGATGAACGGATGTCGGATCGACGGTAGCGGACCAGGCGATGTGCATCGGTAGCTACGAACACTGCTCCATCTTTACTGAACTGGCAAAAAACACCGGTCATCACAGGACGCAGTTCGTCGTTTCCGGTTGCGAAGAGGGTATGATTAATAGCCTCCTGCAATACCTCTGACGGCATTTCAATCGTATTGGGTTTATCAATAGACGGAAGTTTCGGAAATTCTTCGCCGTTCAAACCGGTCAGCTTGAACTTACCATCTGAGGAGCTGATCTCAATGGCAAAAGAATCTTTCTGCACCTTGAACGTTAAGGGAATAGCACCAAATGTTTTCAGTGTTTCCAATAATATTTTAGCCGGAACAGCCACCTTCCCGCTCTCCTTACTATCTACAGAAATTATAGTCGACATAGTAGTTTCGAGATCTGACGCCGAAGCCTTCAGGCTGCCGGGATTCAGTTCGAAAAGGAAGTTCTCCAGTATTGGTAGTGGTGTGCTGCTTTGGAGAGCACCACTGATGACCTGAAGCTGCTTGAGCAGAATATCCGAGGATACAATGAATTTCATAACTAATCTTTTTTCTTTAACTAATTGCTATTCAATAGCCTAACCTGAAACGACTGCTGCTTTGACACAGCCCCTCTATTCAGGCGAACAAATATAATCGAACTCCTGTCAACAACAGTAATTCTGCTGTTTCAGTTTTTAACAACCCCCTGCCTATTCAAACCGGTTAACAGAAGGCTTAACAGTTTGCCCGACAATAAACCCGGCGGGATCCTTAAACACTTTATCAAAATGGAAATACTGACAAACCATCAACGCTGTGTCCTGATTCAGGAGTCCATAAAACCGGTCATAATCAAAAGGCAGTGCCTTCCCGAAATTATCGATAATCATTCCCGGGCCTGACCCCACCGGCTTGCGATAGCAACGTAATTCACGATCCTTCCCGTCATCGGTTTTAATGGTCAGGACGGCAAATGGTCCTGCTTTTACAACCGAGTCCTTTCTGAATTTTGGAATATCATTGTCAAGCCGTTCAAAAGCAATCATCCGAAGGCCTGAAAGATACTGACGTATTTTCCCGCCATCCACACGGGAAGATGGCATCAACGGAGCCCCGGCATACAGCGAATAGGTAGAATCAGCCTGACGAACAATCGAAAATGAACGTTTCGGACGATAATTATCAGTCAATGTCATTTCGGTGATCCGTTGAGGCAGAACCCGGATAAATGCTTTGTCTCTCCATTCGGCTTCAGAGGCAAAATACCGGGTAGAAAGGAACCCATTGAAACCCGGTATATGCATGATAAATGGAACCGTTGAACCCTCCATATACATGAACGTTCCAAGATTATCCATCGTTGGATGTCCTACATAATAGGTCTTAACGAGTTCATCATTGGCATAAATCTCCACTTTCACAGATTTTGAAGCCATCAGCTTCATTGTATTGTTATAAAGATTTTTACCTACCGGACTTCGGACTTCAAGTGCTTTTACGGTAAACAGGAGATTATTGATCGCATCCTGTCTGGCCGGATAACGTCCGTTCACGGTCCATGAATTATCTGAATTACGGGTAAGCAAGGCTCTTCTCCCCTCCTTATCAGCCATAAACACTTTGTTAACAGCTGCGGTATCAGCGAACGCAAAATCACGCAATTCACCTTTGAGCGTTGTTGAGGATTTTGAGAACCAAATCCATGCAGCCACGCCGGCCAGGAGGACAAACACTAAGAGAACGAATCTGTTTTTTTTCATGAATCAGGAGGCAAACCTGTGTTTGCGCACATAGAATTTAACGACACCAAATACGATGACCAATACCAGCGGAGCCATGAGATTGATAAACCGCAAAGGTTTGGGATCACTTTCCAGCACCGCAGGGTCAATTAACCGCAACCGAAATTCCTTATTCCGGATACTCATCATGTTTTTATCGTCGCAGAGGTAATCAATGACATTTAAAAGAAAGGTTTTGTTGCCATACGTTACTCCGGTATACTTATCATAACCCAGTGCCATCGGCTGTCCTTTCTGGAAATCGTTCCGGATGAGGTCACCATCTCCCACCACCACCATCCGTGTAGGCGTACTTTGTTCCCTGAACCCGATTTCCTTCGATTCACTGATCGAAGGAGGAATTCTGTTCTTATACAAAGAGGTAAACGTTCCTTCCATCAATACTGCCACGGGCACTTTCGAAACCGGAAACATTTTAGGATCGGGTTTATACTGCATGATACCAAGACTCACTCTGGCCGGCGCCGGAATAATTCTTGAATATTTTGATGTGGTGAGCAGCACCGTCGTTTTTATTCCATCTGCATTCAATGCATCCACAGAACTCACAAACTGTCCTTTGATCGAATTCAGGTTATTAACGATCGGGTGTTTTGATTCAGGTGTCATTACCGGGAAATAATACCAGGGTAACAACTGCTGTTTTGGCTGGTTACCAACCATTCCGGTCACCACGGGAATGAGCGAAGCCATCAGGTCCTGCACCAGATCGTAATTGACACGGGCTCCGTATCTGAACAACATATCATCCAGTTTAAGGTCGCGGGCAGGAGCAATCATCTCTCCTCTGCGTTCCATGCTGTCCATAGAGGCAATCATCGGGTCAATCAGCCAGAGCAGCTTACCTCCCTTCATCACAAACTGGTCGATAATAAATTTATCGTATTCATTAAAAGCTGAATCCGGTTTGGCAATCACCAGTGCTTTTATATCATTCAATGCATTCAGCTGACCATTGATCGTTACCCTTTTCAGGTTATAATAGGTCTTGAGTGTTTGTGCAAAATCGGCCACCTGCGCAGTATCGAGTTCTCCTTGTCCCTCAAGAAAGCCGACTACCGGGCGGGCAGGATCTGTAGCTTTCTGGATGGCGTTACAGATTTCAAACTCCAGATTCTGAATAGAATTATTCAGCATCATTTCAGGCTGAACCCCGATCTGACTTTTCAGCAGCGACACACTTGTTTCAACATTGGCGTAAGAAACCAGTGCACCCGGGAAAATATAGGTGCGTTTTACTCCTTCTGATGTGCGTTCCTCAACGGTGGTAGGCTGAATACCCTTCTGATACAGCTGGGCGTAGAGCAGGTTTCGTTCCTTCTCATCGGGATTGGCAGACGGATCGATGAATTCATATTCGAGGTTGCCATTTGAATAGGTACGTAACTCATCCAGTAACTCCCGGGTGGCCTGACTCAACCTTGAAAATCCGGGAGAGAAATCGCCGGCGAGGTAAACCTTTACAAAGACCACATCCTTCAGATTTCCGACCAGTTTCCGTGCGTTTTCCGAAAGCGTAAAACGTTTATCAGAGGTAAGATCGATTCGCGTAAATACAGTTGCAGAAATAAAATTCACCAGCACAATAATGCCCAGTAAAAGAGTCAACTGCATTACAGCTGCCTTTTTATAAGATGTCCGCTGTTGCTTCTTCGCGTCCTGCTGTTCTACCATTTCCTGCTTTCGATTACGGTACGCGTAAAAAACAAGAACACCAGAATCACACTGAAAAAATACACCACATCGCGGGTATCTACCACTCCCCTGCTGATACTTATATAATGCGCATTGATACCCAGATTAAACACAATCGTTGATGCTTTTCCCATACCAAACAAAGCTGAGATGGACTCAAAGCCTTTATAACAAATCAGACACAGAAAGAAGCTGATGATAAAGGCGACAACCTGATTATCGGCCAGTGATGAAGCGAATAATCCCATCGCAACGAAACACGCTCCTAATAAGGTCAGGCCAATGTATGATCCCCAGATGGCTCCATGGTCCATATTTCCGGCAGGCAAACTAATGGAAGAAACCGAAAAATAATAGATAAAGGTGGGCAATAATGAAAAGATTACGAGAATAACACCTGCAAGATACTTCGCCATAACGACCTGCATCTCCGTCAACGGACGTGTCAGCAGCAACTCGATGGTACCGGTTTTCTTTTCCTCTGAAAACAATCGCATCGTAATAGCCGGAATCAGCAGCATATACACCCATGGGGTAATTACAAACAACGGATCCAGGTTGGCATAACCGGCATCAATTATATTGAAGGATGGATCAGGGAATATCCACAGGAAGAGTCCGATGGTCAGCAGAAACACGAATATCACTATATACCCGATCAGGGAATTTAGGAAGCCGTTGATTTCCTTGAGTATCAGTGAAAACATAGGGCACAAAAATAAACAAACAATGTAACAAGCAATTCCTTGTTACCTTTGTGTGAAAGTTATGTGCGGAATCCTCGGTATTTATCAGTCGGGAAAAATTTCTGAAATCACCGGGAAACGGTTCAGAGAGGCACTTCATGCAATATCGCATCGCGGGCCGGATGATGAAGGAGTGATGAACGATACTCATATTTTACTGGGGCACAGAAGATTATCGGTTATTGATCTCAGTACTGCGGCACATCAGCCCATGACGGACCCATCAGGCCGGTACACCATCGTTTTTAATGGTGAGATATTTAACTTCAAGGAATTACGCTCCGAACTACAGTCAGCAGGTATAACATTCCGGTCACAATCTGATACAGAGACTCTTTTACAATTATACATTCGGCAAAAAGAAAACTGTTTAGCCCGGCTAAATGGTTTTTTTGCTTTTGCCATCTATGACACAGTTGATAACGAGTTGTTTATTGCCCGTGACCGGTATGGCATTAAGCCTTTGTACTATTATTTTGACGGTGCTGACACATTCGGATTCGGATCTGAAATCCGTCCTTTAAAGAAGTCTGGACTCCCGGCAGAAATAGATTACGAATCCCTTTTGCTCTATCTTCAGTTAAATTATATACCGGCGCCGAATTCTATTTATAAAGGCTACCGGAAAGTCAAGCCAGGACATTATTTAAAGCTTCGGAAAGAAAGCAGCGGTTCTCTTTTGCTTGAAGAAGATTGCTGGTACCGGCTTCCGGAAGCAGCGAAAATTCAACCGGCACCAAGCTACAAAGAAGCCTGCATAACGCTGGAAAAAATGCTTGACGCAGCAGTTGAGCGAAGGCTGATCAGTGATGTTCCTCTGGGAGCATTTCTCAGCGGAGGCATCGACTCTTCTATCATCACTGCACTGGCGGCACGGCATCATCCGGGAATCCATACATTTTCTGTTGGTTTCTCTGAAGATGCTCATTTTGACGAAACAGCGTATAGTCATATGGTGGCCAAACACTGTGGCACCAAACACACGGCCTTCCGGTTATCGCGCAAAGACCTTTACGATGCTATTCCGGAAATGAGTGGATATTTTGATGAACCTTTTGCCGACTCTTCCGCGCTGGCAGTTTATATCCTGAGCAAAGAAACCCGACGACATGTAACCGTTGCTTTGAGCGGTGATGGCAGCGACGAACTCTTTGCAGGTTATCAGAAACACAGAGCTGAATGGTTATTGCGGAATAAAAAAATCTACCGTCAACTTTTACCGGCCGCTTCAGGCATCCTTGGGTTTTACAAAGGATCAAGGGACAGTAAGATCGGTAACCGGGTACGCCAGCTTCACCGGTTTGCACAAGCTGCAGGTAGTGATTTCCGGTCGCGCTACTGGCAATGGTGCAGCATCACCAGTCAGATAGAAGCATACCAGCTTCTGTCAAGGGAAGTATGGCCGTATCCACAGGAAAACTTCTCTGCCGTCATCCGTCAGCTGACTCCTTACTGCGACAATGAAAACGACTTTAACGATCAGCTCAGGAACGATTGCCGGCTTATTTTGCCCGGTGATATGCTGACGAAGGTAGATCTCATGTCAATGGCTTCCAGCCTTGAAGTCAGGGTACCCTTTCTCGACTACACCGTTGTTGATTACGCATTCCGTTTACCGGCTTCCTATAAAATAGATGCCGGCCATCAAAAGAAAATACTCAAGGACAGCTTCGGACATCTCTTACCGGATGAAATCTTTGCCAGAAAAAAACAAGGATTCGAGGTCCCGCTCAGTGCCTGGATGAACGGGCCATTTAAAAGTCAGATTAAATCGTTGCTCTCTCCGGAAGCTATCAGAGCACAAGGCATTTTTGAAGCGCCCGCCGTTTCACATTTACTGAAATCGCTGGATGTGAATGCAGGGGGAGATCACGCTGCCAGACTATGGGGACTCATTGTCTTCCAGTTGTGGTGGGAACAACACAAAAGCGAATAACGATGCCTAAGGTACTCCGAATCATCAACAGGTTAAATCTGGGCGGTCCCACCTATAATGCTGCCTATTTATCCTCCAAGTTGTCTCCCGAATTCGAAACCATGCTTGTAGCAGGTATGCGGGACGAATCAGAAGAAAGCTCCGAGTTCATTCTGGAAGGAATGAAACTGACTCCGCGCTACATCCACAGCATGCGGCGTGAAATCAATTTTAAGGATGATCAGCAGGCCTATAACGACATCAAAAACCTGATCCGGTATTTCAAACCCGACATCGTTCACACCCATGCTGCGAAAGCCGGGACTCTGGGCAGGATTGCCGCTTATCAGGAAAATGTACCGGTCATTGTCCACACTTTTCATGGACACGTCTTCCATAGTTACTTCAACAAAGTCAAGACCAGTGTTTTTATAAACATTGAACGGCTGATGGCCCGCTTCAGCACCGGTATTATTGCGATCAGCGAAGAACAAAAGAGAGAGCTTACTGAGCTGTACAAAATCTGTGCTCCGGACAAAGTCGCAACCATTCCACTTGGATTCGACCTCAGCCGATTTTCAAAAGACCAGCCTAACCTAAGAAACAAATTCAGGAACCGTTATAATATCAGCGATGATACACTGACAATAGGAATTGTAGGCCGTCTGGTACCCATAAAAAACCATCCGCTTTTTCTTCGCTCATGGAAGGACATGCTGACTACCAGTCGCCAAAAAATACACGCCTTCATTATTGGAGATGGTGAAAGCCGTAGTGATCTGGAAGCACTTTGTGAAGAACTCCAAATCACCTATAACACACCTGAAATAACAAGAGAAAATGCTACGCTGACATTCACCAGCTGGATTCATGAAATCGAACTGGCGCTGGCGGGCCTTGACATAGTTGCATTGAGTTCCAACAATGAAGGAACACCGGTAAGTCTGATCGAAGCACAGGCTGCAGGCAAACCCATCATCAGTACGGATGTTGGCGGATTACGCGATACTGTGATTCCCGGCAAAACAGCCATTATTGTTCCTCCGGATGATCAGGCGGCCTATTCTGAAGGTCTGCACCGGCTTATTTCCAATGCAACACTGAGAAAATCGATGAGTCTGGAAGGCCCTGCATTCGCTGCCGAGCACTTCAGCCTCGAACGGCTGGTCAGTGATGTAGGACAATACTATCACCACCTGCTCGATCACCGTTTCGTAAAAGGCGCACATCCTCTTTTTATACCCAAACGACTCCTTGATGCGCAGCAGCGTGAACAGGAACAACTCATTCGCACACCGGTTTTCTGGCCCGAAAAACAAAGAAAGCCCCGGGTATTGCAAATTGTAAACCGATTGAACCTGGGAGGTATTACATACAATGTTGCCAGTATTGCCTCACGGCTCCGACCCGAGTTTGACACCAAGATTGTAGCCGGGATGAAGGAAGATTCCGAAGAAAGTTCAGAGTTCATGCTGAAGGAGCTTGGCCTCACTCCGGTCTACATACCCGACATGATACGCGAAATCAATCTTGCCAAAGACCATAAAGCGTATCAACATCTGCTCAAAGTTATTCGTGATTACCAGCCTGACATCGTACACACCCATGCCGCCAAAGCCGGAATGGTTGGAAGATTGGCAGCCAGACATGCCGGAGTGCCGGTAATCGTACATACTTTTCACGGACACGTATTCCACCATTATTTCGGAAAGGTAAAAACCAGAATGATTTTACAAATGGAGCGCTATTTATCCTCTATCAGCTCTGGAATCATTGCCATCAGTGAAAGTCAGAAAGCGGAACTGTGCAACAAGTATAAAGTTGCCCCAAAGGATAAAGTCCATATTGTAGAATTAGGCTACGACCTTGTGCCGTTTCAAACAGACATGGAAGTAAAGCGCAGGGAGTTCAGGAAAAAATATCATATTGACGAAAATACCATTGCCATTGGTATCATCGGACGAATAGTACCCATTAAAAACCTGGGGATTTTTATAAAAGGATTTCAGCAGGTCAACCAAAACGCAAAGGTCAGGACAAAAGGACTGATCATTGGTGACGGAGCAGACCGTGAAAAGATGGAAGAATACTGTCGCGAACTAGGGCTGCGGTATTCCTCTCCGGAGCGCCCTGATCCGGAAGCTCCGCTGGTATTTACCAGTTGGATTTTCAATGCGGATTATGCCATGGCGGGCCTCGACATTATAGCACTTACATCACTCAACGAAGGTACGCCCGCAAGTCTGATCGAAGCGCAGGCTGCAGGCAAACCCATCATTTCAACGGATGTAGGAGGTGTTTCTAACATCGTGATTCCGGAGGTAACCGCATTGCTGGTTCCCAGCAATGATCAGGAAGCCTATACCAGTACGCTCAGCAGGCTTGTTAATGAACCCGACTTACGACAGCGCCTCAGTACAGAAGGGCCGGTATTTGCCAACCATCGTTTCAACTATCTCCGCCTGAATGAAGACATCAGAAAGCTCTATTTCGATTTATTAAAAAAGACCCAAAACAAGGCCTAATTGAATAAATCACTATTTTTGTGAATACTCCAATAAATCAATAACTTATATGAACAACCGGCTCAAACATCTTTCACTGATTGCCATCGTTTTGCTATTTTCCTCCTGCGGGATCAACCCGAACATCATGTTTCAGGTTCCGAAGGATTATGAATATGCCAACGACCAAACAATTGGAAATGTTGAATATAGAATTGTTCCCAATGATATTATAGCCTTCAGTATTTACACCAACGATGGTTTCAAGTTGATTGATCTCACTACATCTGCGGTTTCTGTGAATAATCCGATTACCGGAGGCGGAGGTTCCGGAATGAATAACCAAACGATGTTTTTGGTTGAACCAGATGGACAGATCAAATTACCCATTATTGGCAAATTCAAAATTGCCGGATACACCGTACGGGAAGCCGAAAAACAACTGGAGGCACAATATGCCACTTACTACAATAAACCCTTCGTTATTGTGAGGGTTACCAACCGCCGTGTATTGGTTTTCCCCGGTAATAACGGAATCGGGCGTGTAGTACCGCTGGAAAATGAAAACACCACCCTGATCGAAGCACTGGCAATGGCCGGAGGTCTGACAAATGTCGGAAAAGCCTATAAGATCAAACTGATCCGCGGTGACCTGCGCAACCCTAAAGTAATGCTTGTTGATCTCTCCACGGTAAAAGGGATGACGCAAAGCAATCTTTTACTTCAGGCCAATGATATTATTTACGTTGAGTCAGTTCCCCGAGTATCTCAGGAAGTGCTTCAGCAGATTACACCATTCATCAGCATCATCACCACGTTTGCATTAATTTATCAGATTGCCAACGGTACGCGATAATTTTAAAGGAAGGGCACAAGGATGGCTAAAAAGAAAATATCGCCGATCAACGAGGAATTTGACCTCAAATTACTTGTCACGATTGCACAAAAGAATGCGTTGATACTTTTCCTTTTCCTGACTTCGGCGTTATTAATTGCATTGCTGATCATCCGCTACACACCCCCACTCTTCGAAGCCACGGGTGTATTGCAAATTTCCGAACAAAACACCGCCCGCAGTGTATTGAATGATGCTACCCTGAAAAATTTCAGTGACCCTAATAACAAACTGGCCTCGAGCATTGAGCTGATCCGTTCAAAAGTTATCATCGAACGTGTTTTAAAGGGAATGCCGGTAAAAGTCAGTTACTATGCCAAGGGCGAGTTTCTAACGAACGAGCTATACAAAAACTCTCCTTTCTGGATTGAATACAGATTGATCGACAGCTCTATTGTAGGAGTGCCGATTCAAATTACCTTCAAAAACGCTGATGTCTACAACTTAAGCTTCAGACAGGATCAAAGCCTCAGCACTGCAGATCTGAAAACAGACCGGTGGATCAAGTTACAGCATCTTGAACTGAACGTGCACCTCGCCAATAAAAGTGAGTTTAAAAACACCAATTCACTTTTCAATGAATCCACACTTTTCTTTAAAATCAACGATCTGAAATCGCTTACAGAATCGATTATCCGTGATGTACAGGTGACGCCGCTGAATTCAGAAGCAAAAACCATTCAGATTAAGATTAAAGACCGCAACAACCTGAAAGCGGCCGACATCGTAAACGGGATGTGCAGCGAATACAACAAATACGATCTGGAACGGAATTCAGAAGCTGCCGATAAAATCCTGGAGTTTATTGACCAGACCATTGCCAACGTTGATGTTCAGCTGAGCAACTCTGAAAACTCACTCGAGGATTTTAAAAAGAAAAACAAGATAGTTGTCTCCTCGCTTGATAACTCACACGAACTGGATCAGCTGGACCGGCTGCAAAACGAGTTATACTCACTGGACCATGAACTGAACATCTACACCAAGATAAAGAGGGAAATTCAAAAAGATCTGGACGTTTCCTCATTCCTGCTCAGCCTCATCGGCAAGTCCACCAATCCGGTTATTTTAAATCAAATAACAAAGCTCCAGGATTTAAACGATCAACTGGAACAAATCAAGCTTCAGGCCACCGAAAACAGTGAGGTATACAAGGCCATGCTGATCAAGGTGAAAAGCCAGAAGGATTTATTGGCGCAGACGATTCGCAATGAAGAGTTCAGAATCCGCACCAACCGCGACGACCGGGAGAAAGACCTTCATAAACTGGAAGCAACTTTAGGACTTATGCCGGAGCGGCAATCAGAATATGCCAGACTTCAACGCGTTTTCAGTGTCAACGAGAAGTTTTACTCCATGCTTCTCGAGAAAAAAGCTGAGTTCTCTATCACCCGTGCCGGATATGTCCCGCAGAACATTATCCTGCAGGAAGCCAAATACGGCGCTGCACCGATCTCCCCCAAAAAACCACTTATTTACAGCGCCTGCCTGCTGATCGGCTTTGTTATTTCACTCATCCTGATCATTGTAAAATACCTGCTTTACAATGAAATCAACGCACTGGAAGAAGTAGGACAATATACCGATGCCACGCTGCTTGGTATTGTCCCGAAATACAAACGTGAGATACCCATTTCACAGCTGCTGGTAGATAAAAATCCCAAATCCGTCATATCAGAAGCATTTCGATCGATCCGTACCAACCTGCAATTCATCTCCAACACTGAAGGAGCTAAACTGATAGCAGTAACATCCACGATATCGGGAGAAGGAAAAACCTTCAATGCGATTAACCTGGCGGGTGTTATTGCATTTTCAGGACTCAAGGTGGTGATCCTGGATCTTGACATGCGGAAACCAAAGATCCACCTTGGATTCAATGTAGAAAACAACCGTGGTATCAGTACACTGCTGATCGGAAAAGATACGCTGGAAGGCTGTATCCTAAAAAGCTCACTTGCCAACCTTGACTTCATTACTGCTGGTCCTATTCCTCCCAATCCTTCAGAATTGATCATCAACCCCAAGATGAATCTTCTGCTCAAGGAATTAAAGGAGATGTATGACATCATTATCATTGACCTTCCTCCGGTGGGTATTGTAAGTGATGGTATTCCGATGATGCAGATGGCCGACTACCCGCTCTACATTCTCCGTGCCAACTACTCCCGCAAAATGTTTATCGCTCAGATAAACAAACTGATGACTGAAAATAAAATTCACAACCTGTCTGTCATTCTGAACGGTGTTGAAATGTCGCGACTTAAATACGGCTATGGCTATGGCTACAGTTATGGTTATGGTTATGGATACGGCTATAGTTACGGCTATGGTTATTATGAAGACGATAATGAGCCAAAAGGATTTATTGACAAACTCAGGAGTGCATTTATCCGTAAACCATGATTTATGTTGATTGAAAAATTCAATATAGAAGGTCCCTTATTGATCACTCCCCGGATTTTCCCTGATGACAGAGGTTATTTTTTTGAATCCTACAATGAGCAGCTGTTTCAATCTCAGGGTCTGACCGCGCGTTTTGTGCAGGACAATCAAAGTTGCAGTAAAAAGAATGTCCTGCGTGGCCTTCATTATCAGGCACCGCCTTTTGATCAGGGCAAACTCGTTCGTGTAGTAAAGGGGTCTGTCATCGATATTGCAGTTGACATCCGTAAAGGATCTCCCACCTACGGACAGCATCTTCGCATATCATTAGATGCGATTAGCCAAAAAATGTTCTGGATCCCACCCGGATTCGCGCATGGCTTTCTATCTTTGGAAGACGATACCATCTTTCTGTATAAGTGCACGAACGTGTATCATAAAGAATCAGAAGGAGGCATCATCTGGAATGATCCGGCGTTAAACATCGACTGGGGAGTAGCGCACCCGCTCGTATCCCCAAAAGATCTGGAACTTCCGGAATTACATAACATTGAAACTCCTTTTCGTTATGCCTGATTGCTCATGACTGACCATATACTCCAGAACAGCAGTTATATTCTCTATACAGCGTTTTTCGCAATGGCTGTGGTATTTTCAACCATGATCAATATTCTGTTTCTTCGTTTCTTCAAAACTCTGGGCATCCGCAACAACAGCGATGGTACCATCATCCGCTGGGGTGCATTATCAAAACCATCGATCGGCGGTATTACTTTTTACATCATATTCCTGCTTTCGCTGGCCAGCTATTCGATTCTTTTTGAACCGGACCAGGACTCCTATCAACTGGGGTTTGTGGGGTTATTGCTCTCCTGTGGTGCCGGATTTATCATAGGCTTAGCTGACGATGCCTACAACACGAGGCCCTGGTTAAAGTTCGGCATTCAGTTGCTTTGTGGAGTTATCCTGATCATTACAGGCATTCAAATCCATCTTTTCTCGAATGAAATAGCCAATTATGCATTAACCATTTTCTGGGTAGTGGGCATCATGAATTCCATCAACATGCTCGACAATATGGATGGCATCACGTCTACGGTTTCACTGGGGATAATTGGGAATACTATCTACAGAATTATTCATAATGGCGATATTACCAATATGCACTTGCTGGTGCTGATGGGTGTATTTGCATCCCTTGTGGCATTTCTCCGCTTCAACTGGCACCCGTCGAAGATGTACATGGGCGATACGGGTTCACAGTTTCTTGGCGTGTTTCTGGCCGCCATGGGTATTATTTATTTCTGGAACGACCCGTACACCGAAGGAAATATTGCCACAGGCCGGTTACTTGCCGGAACCGTCATGACATTCATGATGCCGATTCTGGATACAACGGTCGTTGTCGTTAACAGAATTTCTGCAGGCCGCTCACCGTTTGTTGGCGGAAAAGATCATACCACCCATAGTCTGGCACTACTTGGACTCAAAGACAATCAGGTTGGATTCGTATTCGTTGGGTTAGCTGCCATCTCACTTATCCTGAATGTGGTAATTGAAGAATATCTGAATGAATGGCAGTACATTTACTCCTTGATCTTTGCTGTCTATTTCCTGTCGTTGCTGGGATTCTTTTTCTATACCACACGCAACAAACGTATCAAAGGCCGGGAACGATTGAGAGAGATTAAAATCAGCCAGAACGAAGTGGTAGAGAAAGGCTGATCAGCCCTGATCTTCTCTGTGCTTTTTCAGTAAATCAGGACGTCGCTCCCCTGTACGTTTCACCGACTGATCATAACGCCATTGCCGGATATTAGCCTCATGACCGGAAAGCAGAATATCTGGTACTTTCCAACCACGGAATTCTGCCGGACGCGTGTACACCGGCGGAGCAATCAGATCATCCTGAAAAGAATCCGACAAGGCAGAAGTTTCATCGTTGAGCACTCCCGGAATCAGGCGGATAACAGCATCACTAACGACAGCGGCTGCCAGCTCACCACCCGACAAAACATAATCTCCTACACTGATTTCACGCGTAATAAAATGCTCGCGCACCCGTTCATCCACACCTTTGTAATGGCCACACAATAAAATCAGGTTCTGCATCAGTGACAAGCGGTTTGCCAGGGGTTGCGAAAACTGTTCACCGTCCGGACTCATGTAAATCACCTCATCGTAGTGCCGTTTCGACTGCAGCTCTTCAATACATGCAGCAATAGGTTCAATCATCATTACCATACCAGCACCACCGCCAAATGCATAATCATCGGTATTTCGATGCTTGCTGAATGCATAATCGCGAAGATTAATCAGATTTACTTCCACCAATCCCTTTTCAACCGCCCGTTTCAGAATGGAATGACGGAACGGACTCTCGATCAGTTCCGGATGGACGGTGATGATATCAATTCTCATGCAGCAAAAATAACGCTCAACCCAATCGCTTCGTCATGAGAAAATGCTGAATCTCATTGTAAAGAAGGAATGTTTTCGCAACCACCGAATAACCACAGGAAATATAAAACTCCACTGCATTCTCCCTGGCCTGCAATACCATCTGAACGGCACCTGCATCCGTGGCAAGCATTTCCAGTTCCTGGATAATTGCAGCTCCCAAACGAAGGTTTCTGAAGCGTGGATCTACCGCCATGTAACGGATCTGTCCTTCACGCGGAGAATTCAACTGCAGTCGTCCACAGGCGACCACATCTCCTTCCCTCGTATGCACCATCCGGTGAAATGAAGTTTCCTCCTGCTCATCCTTCTCCGTTCCTCTGGGTTGCAGCCAAGGCTCTCTGAGCACCCTCCATCGTAAATCAAAATACTCCTTTTCCATTCCTTTCTGGAACGGATCGGCAATCAGGAATCCATCAGGTAATACGGGTTTCATGTTAGTGTAAACGCTATAGTTGAGCATCTTCTAGAGGTTGTATGATCCGGTTCTTTCTGTTCCAGAATCAAGGATTGATTTTCAGGCAGGGCAAATACTTCTTTAATGGAACGGATCGCTGCAGCCGGCACCTGCGCCTGATGCAGCATTAACAGCCATTCATCTGCAGGTCTCGAACGAAATGCGGCACCTAATAACTGCGCAAGTTCATTGCGGTGCTTAACACGTGAGCTGTTATCCCGAAAACGTTCATCCGTTGCCAGTGCCTCCGAGTCTGTCAGTTTCAACAGTTTCCTGAATTGCTGGTCGGAACCAACTGCCAATAACAATTCGCGCTGATCGGCACAAAGAAAGGTCTCACCATAAGGAGCAATATTGGGATGAAGAGAGCCCTGTTTCCCGGCTACATAACCTGTATTGAGAAAAGCCGATGACTGATTCATCAAGGAAACCACAGCAGCGGTATACAGAGCCACTCCGGCGATGGAGCCTTCACCGGTTTTCTCACGCTTCCAGAGCGCAATCAGTATCGCTTCTTTCAGCTGATGTGCCGAAATCACATCGATGAGCGCGACCGGCATTTTCAAGGATGGACCACCTGGTTCCCCATTCATTGACATCAGACCGGACTCCGCCTGCAACACGGCATCAAATGCAGTACGCGCCGGATTATCTGCAAAGCCCGTGATGCGGCCGATGATCAGTGAAGGAAATTGCTTACGCAACTGTTCTGCATCACATCCGAATTTGCGCTCATCCCCCTCTTTGAAGTTCATGATGAGCACATCAGCCGTGGCGATCTCGTCCATCACAAGACGATAATCGTCGGGTTGAAGGAGATCGGCAAAAACAACGCGCTTGTTCCAGTTTACCGAATAATAATACGAAGACGCAGGAGCCTGTGCATCTTCATACGGTAACTTCCATTGACGGGTAACATCTCCGCCGGTTCGCTTATTTTCAATTTTCACAACGTCAGCACCTAGTTCTGCGAAAAACAATCCTACTGCAGGACCAGCCAGCACGCTGGCCAGTTCCACCACTTTCAATCCATCGAAAATTCTATTGCGCTCCATCTCCGGTTTTATTTACAAATAACTCAGCCAGCATACATCTCACGCCACCGCCACCGATGCGCTCGATGGTTGGGATGTTCACCACCACAGGCCTGGCTTCCTTTAACAACATTGATTTCTGATCATCGGTAAAGGCTAGCCAGGAATTCGCTGACACTATCATCCGCAAGTCGCCCTTGCTGTTTTTCAGCAATAACATATTTCCACAAAAAGATACCAATTGCTTCCAACCGATTTTAATGATCTCACGACCGGAGGTCTCCAGTTTGCTGCACAACAACGAACGCTCTATATCCGGTACACCATCTGCATACAACACTACATTTCTGTTACCCATACACATCACTACATTGGTATGATAAACAGGATTTCCGTCGGGGTCATAACAATGAAAGAGAAAAGGCTGATAACCCAACCGGGAGCAGACTTCAGAAAACAAAGCCGGTGTGGTACGGGGACTCTCCACAGCGTAAGCGATACGTGAAAAATGATCAAACACAATACTCCCCGTTCCCTCAAGAAAACGAGCTCTCTCTGCGCAACTTCGAACATCATCGGTAACAGAAGTGCGACAAAAACTTCGGATCCGGGATATAATTTCCGCGTTGCTTTCACGACGCCTGTTGGCAGCGAACATCGGATACAAAACCAGCTTGCCATCCTCATGCGTACTGAACCAGTTATTCGGGAAGATCGCATCCGGTGCTTCCACATCTTCCGATACATGAACCATTACGTGAACGCCTTCAGCTTCCAATTGTGACACAACCTGATCAAACTCCTGCATCGCAATTTCATGCACTCCATGCTCAACATCGGAATGCTGGAAGGCATTGGTTCCTGCTGTTTCAGCATTAAATCCAAAACAGGCAGGACGAACCATAAGCACCGCGGAAGCAGGACTGTGCATACACCAAAAGTAGACGTGCGGGTCAGCGGGTTATGGAATGGCAGTCAGGAGTTTTGAGGCGGTTTTTCAACGCCCCGGAGTCGCGTAAAGTATGAATTATCAGTCCTGTGCAATAAAATACCGGATCGCAAGCTCATATCCTTTCAAACCTAGTCCGGCCACCACCCCTTTGCAGCGGGCTGCCATCAGGGAATGATGTCTGAAATCCTCCCGGGCATAGACATTTGAAATGTGCACCTCAATTACGGGCGCAGAGATCGAAGCAATAGCATCGGAGATGGCCACCGAAGTATGAGTATACCCACCGGCATTCATAATAATCCCATCACATTGAAATCCTACTGCATGCAAACGATTAATCAGTTCACCTTCCACATTACTCTGAAAATAACCAATTTCAATATCCGGGAAAACCATCTTCAGTTGCTCAAGGAAAGCATCAAACGTCACATTGCCATAAACCTCAGGCTCCCGTTTACCGAGTAGATTCAGGTTCGGCCCATTGATAATTTCTATTTTCATAGACTACGAAGATACATGATCTGTTAAAATGCCATGTATCTTCGCAACGCATGCAGGTATGGAATTCATACATAAAAGGCTTTAAGAGTTATTTGCGGCTGGAGCGATCCCTGTCGGCGAATACCCTCGAAGCCTATGAACACGATCTGGAAAAGCTTGTGCAATACCTCGACTATAAGAAAATCAATGTTGTTCCGGAGGCGATGAAGCACGATATCCTTCAGGAATTCATCAAATGGATCAACGAACTGGGAATGACAGCCAGAACCCAGGCCCGGGTATTATCGGGCATCAAAGCATTTTACAAATACCTGCTGATGGAAAACCTGATTCAGGACGATCCCACGGAACTGATAGAAGGGCCGAAAATCGGACATAAGTTGCCCGACTTTCTGACGGTAGAAGAAATCAACGCGTTGCTGGCAGGCATTGACCTGAGCGAGCCGGAAGGGCAACGTAACAAGGCCATGCTGGAAACCCTTTATTCCTGCGGACTCCGGGTATCCGAACTGGTGGGACTGAAAATCTCCCAAACCTATGCTGATGTTGGTTTTGTAAAAATCACAGGAAAAGGAAACAAAGAAAGGATCGTTCCCATTGGAAATTCTGCGCTTAAACAAATCGCGATGTATGTGGAAGGTTACCGCAATCATTTACAGATACAGGCGGGCCATGAAGACTTTTTATTTCTCAACCGCAGGGGACGTAAACTCACACGCGTGATGGTATTTACAATCATAAAAAATCTTGCTGCAAAAACCGGGATACGGACGAGCATCAGTCCACACACATTCCGTCACTCATTCGCCACCCACCTCATTGAAGGCGGAGCCGATCTGAGGGCGGTTCAGGAAATGCTGGGCCATAGCAGCATTACCACCACTGAAATTTATACTCACCTCGACCGTGACTATCTGCGCTCCGCCATCCTACAATATCATCCGAGAGGCTGATGTGAAAAAGAATCAATGAAGGAAAACAACAGCGCTCTAAAGTTCTAATTTCAAAGTATTTAATTCACTATTTCTCCATCAACAACCGAAATCTTTTCAACCATTTTCCACTGCCATTTGTGCCTGAGATCAGAATAAAGTATTTTTATCCAAACCTTCATGGTTATGGCCTACCAATTTAACGACGCAACGATTGTAAATATCATCGACGAAACGGAAAAGGTAAAACGATACATCATCAAAGTTCCTGATGAAGTACCCTTTTCCTTCAAAGCCGGGCAATTTATCATGCTCGATCTTCCGATTGATTCCAAGTATACTAACCGCAGTTACTCCATTGCTTCGCCGCCAACACCGGACAATACGTTTGAGTTATGTATTGTACTCAACGAAAAAGGGCTTGGCACTCCATACATGTGGGAAAATTTCCAAATAGGAACCACCGTAAAGATCTCCAAAGTACTCGGGAAATTTCAGCTTCCGGAAACTATTGACCGTGATATTTGTTTCATTGGAACAGGCACCGGTATTGCACCGCTGCGTTCTCAAATCATGGACATACTCAACAAAGGTATTCCTCACAAAAACCTCTATCTGGTATTTGGAAACCGCTGGGAAAAGGACATTCTTTACCGCAAGGAGATGGAGCAACTGATGGAACAACATCCTTCCTTCAAATTCTACCCGGTATTGTCACGTGACAACGAAGGCTGGACCGGTATCAAAGGATATGTGCACAGTGTGTATGAAGAAATTTTCAAGGACAGACGTCCTGCTTACTTTTATATCTGCGGCTGGGCCGACATGCTAAAAGAGGCTCGTCACCGTCTGGAAGTAATGGGTTATGACCGCAAAGCGATTCGTTTCGAATCGTACGATTGATTAAAATTCAGATCCGCACATGGGTGTCAAGAACTCCCGTCTGGTTAAAATCCTGAAGCGAAACGAAGCACCGGAATTTGGGTTTGGCACAAACTCAAATGAATCAGGGCAGCGTATCCTCAATAAAGACGGAACAGCGAACATCGCACGATTAGGCGAACCACATTTCAATGTAGTCAATGTATATCACACGTTGATCACGATGAACTGGTGGAAGTTCAATCTCGTAATTCTGCTTTACTATTTTGTTTTAAATCTGATTTTCAGTCTGGCTTATTTCTACCTCACTCCCGATCAGTTAACCGGGATGGTATATCAGACACCCGGCGAACACTTTCAGGAGATTTTCTTCTTCAGCGCGCAATCCCTCACCACCGTAGGCTATGGCAGGGTGAACCCAACCGGTACACTTGCCAGTAGTCTGGCCAGTCTGGAAGCACTTGTAGGGTTAATGGGGTTTGCACTGGCCACAGGACTCTTGTATGGGCGTTTCAGCAGGGCGACGGCAAAAATCCTCTACAGTGAAAACATCCTGATTACGCCATATACGCATCCGGTAAAATCCATCGATGCACCAACAGCACTTTTATTCCGTGTGGCCAATGCACGGCGCAACCAGCTGATAGAAGTTGAAGCACAAGTACTCTTCGCTTACAATGAAGATGTCAACGGAAAAATCTCCCGTAAATTCCAGCAACTTACGCTCGAGATCAGCAAAATCAGTCTGCTCGCCATGTCGTGGACCATCACCCACCCTATCAATCCCGAAAGTCCTATCTATGGCCTCAGTCCCTCTGACCTCGAACAACTCGACGCGGAATTTTTTGTCAGTCTGAAAGCCATTGACGACACCTACGTACAACAGGTCTACGACCGCACATCCTATAAATGGGATGAACTCATCTGGAACGCAAAATTTGAACCGGTCATTACCCGAACAGAAGACGGGAGAACGGCCATTGACCTGCGAAAACTATCAGGATATCAATTACTGGGAGCATGAACAGAACCATTGGAAATAAACTCATCATTTTCCTCTTCTTCTCCTGCATAACGACTGCAAAAAGTCAGGAAAACAAAGAAGAACAGATGTTCAGGTATGCGACAAAGCTGCAACAGGAAGAAAAACACAGTGATGCATTAACCATCTACAAAAACCTGTTAAAAAGCGACTCATCCAACATAGAATATCTCTGGAGGGCATCCTTCATTTACTCAAAACTCGGTTATGACCAACCCACCGAAAAACAGCAACAGCAATGGTATGCAACGGCGCTGTATCTCGGGAAGAAAGCCATCACCCAGCACCCGCAAAACGCACATGCACATTACGTATATGCGATGGCGTTAGGCAGGATGAGTGAGAATGCCAGCAGCAAGGTAAAAATCGACAATGCCCGGCAGATAAAAACGGAAGCAGAAACCGCTATTAAACTTGACCCGAAGCTGGCCGGCCCCTATCATATCATGGGCAGATGGCACCGGGTGGTCGCCGGATTCTCAGGATTTGAACGCACGATGATCAAAGCCATTTTCGGAGGAATTCCAGGAGGCACTTACGAAGACGCCATCAAATATTTTGAGAAAGCCATCCTGCTGGAACCCGGCAACGGCATCCATTATTTCGAACTGGCCAACACCTATCTGGAACGCAAAGGCACCAACGACAAAGTTCAGGCGAAGAACTGGTTGCAGAAGGCCATACTTATTCCGGTCAAGTCTGATGACGATGCCGCCAATAAAAAGAAATGCGAAGCACTGCTGAAAAAAATCACTGCCGGTTAAGCTTTGTTTTTCAGAAAAGGAATCCAGTCGAACGCTTCGGGGGCGATGTTGGTGAAATAAACGACGGCCAGATACACGACTGAAATCAAAGAGGATTTATACAGAATATTCACCAATGGCACTCCGGTGGAAGGCAGGAACCAGCCGATGGCAAACAGAGAGATAACGAGGGCAAGTACGATCAGATTCCCTCTTTCAAACGGCTGCAGGCGGAAGTGTTTATGAACGAACCAGAACAGCAATCCATTGTAAAAAAACGAGGCAAGGCAGGTCGCCAGCGCTGCTCCGTTCATCCCGAACAATGGAATAAACAAAACCTGCAGAAACAATACCAGCACTGCAAGCAGAATCAGAAACACCGCGCCGTACCTGTATTTTTCAGAAGTAAACAATACAGCCGCATTCAATCCCGTTGCCATATTGAACAAGCTGCCTGTACTCAGAATCATTACAACATAGGCACCGCTCTCATAACCTGCCGGAAGAAACGTAAAAAGGTCGTGAATATTCAGATTCACATTCACGAATAAAAATCCACCAATCATAAACATATACAGGCTCGACTTCCTGTAAATAGAGTCAATCTCCTCCAGATTCCGCTCCTGCCAGGCAAAAGCAATTTTCGACGAAGCGATACGGTCAAATGCATTTAGCGGAGCCTCAATGATAGTAGGAATAAATGCAGCGATGGTATAGATACCCACAAAGCTCAACGGCATATACTGACCAATCATGATAGAGTCGAAATATTTTAGTCCAATAGAGGCCACCCCTGCGAACCACAGCAGCAGGCCATAACGGATCAGCTGCAACACCTTTTGTTCTTTAAAGAAAGGCCGGTCGATCCGGAATCCGGGTTTATCGAAAGAAAAAATATAAATGATCAATCCGGCAAGCTGCAGAAAATAGATACCCGTAAAACAAAGGATAAACTGATCGAGTGTGAGCCATTTCAGATAATACACGCTAACGACTAGAATGGTCAGAACGCGTACGCCGACATCATTCAGATACGTTGGAATTGTACTTTTAAAGTTAGAGGAGCAATAAATAGACACCACCGAAATAAAAGAAACTGCAAAGGTGAGCGGGAAAACGTAGTTATAGAATTCGTTAAACAGCGGAGACTCGGCTGCATACCTGCTCATGATAGCCTCCCTGAACACCAGCAATAAGACAGAGGCCAGAACAAAGCCCAACAGCGGGAACAGCAACATAAAGCCAAAGTAACCGTGGTGACGTTTTTCAATATCCTTAAACAGTGGGAAAAACCGCGTTGTAGCGTTACCGATACCCATGGGGACAAACATGGCCACCAGCAGAGAGAAGGAATAAAGCACCCGGGTGAGGCCCAGTTCCTCCTTCGTAAGAAACTGAGGCTGAACAACTAACAGGTTCACAAATCCAATAGCAAAACCAATATAGGTTGCAATGGTATTTTTAATTCCCTGTCTTTTGATGACGCCCATGGTCTGCTAAAATAATGCTAAATAAACACTCTTCTGTACCAAACATTCATTTCTCTTCTTTGATTTCATCTATCAAATCAGAAATACACATTCTCATCAATTATCCACTATATCGATCAAAATAAATACTAAAGCTACCCAAAAGAAACATCGGGAGATTGCTAATCTGCATCAGCACGTGCAGATTTAAAGTTGTGAAGATCAAAAAACTGACTGTGTACTTAAAACAGGATAATGCTGCGTCCAGAAAACCAAAACTGGATTTGATATTTGCCAGGAAAAAAATCGATTCCTATAAATTACATTATATAACCAAATAGCATTTTACCGAATCCATTTGCGATACCATTGCAGAAACACAAATACAAACCACAACCTTTCAAAGTCATACACTCGACCATTGAGATAATCTCTTTTGAGCGACAATACAACTTTGCTATTTAGGTAAGGTTGATCCTTAAGTACGCTTTCTGACATTACTTCCTCAAACAATTCAAGCAATTCATTCTTTAGCCAGGATTTGACAGGGACTCCAAATCCCATTTTGGGCCGTTCCATTAAATCACGCGGAACATATTGATGCACGATATCCTTCAGAATCCTCTTTTGAACACCTTGATAAACCTTAAATTCATCTGGAAGACCTGCGGCCCACTCCACCAACCGATGATCTAAAAACGGCTCTCGACCTTCCAGGCTAACAGACATAGTTGCCCTGTCCACCTTCTGTAAAATATCATCTACTAAATACGTTTTATACTCCAATGCTAAAACTGTATTTAGAATAGACAAACTACCCTTCAATTCACTACCATGATAAAAAGGACTATCCAGCGGAGACACCTTTCGTTGCATCAGTCTGTTGATTTCATCTCTGGTGAATGTTTGATTAATTACATCAAAGGCAGCGACCCGATCTCCCGAACTAAGAAACCTTGCTAATTTAGCAAACCGATCCGAACTGGAAATTGAATTTAATCCGGTTAACCACGAAGAAACACCAGTAGTGACTGCTTTCATCGGGCCGGGAACTTTATCCACCTTACTTAAGTAATTCACTGATTTTGCATGACGAGGATACCCTGCAAATAATTCATCACCCGCATCTGCCGATAGAGCAACAGTCACGTGTTTTCTGGCAAGTCTGCTTACCAGAATAGTTGGAATTGCGGAAGAGTCTCCAAACGGCTCATCATAAATTGAAGGAAGGTCTGGTATGATATCTAATGCATCATTGATCGTACACTCAAGTGTTTGGTGATGGGTTCCCAAATGACTCGCAACTTTCTTAGCAAAAGCACTCTCATCATATTCGGGCTCCCGAAATCCGATTGTAAATGTATTTAATCTGGAAACAGAATTGTTTAATAGTGCAGCTACTGCAGTACTATCATATCCCCCGCTTAAGAAAACGCCAACAGGTACATCTGCAACCATTCTGTAATTAAAAGCCGAAGCCATCAATCGCTCCGTTTCCTTTAGTGCTTCCTCATAACTAATGTTAATTGTAGCCTTGTTATACACCTGAAACACATCCCAATATTTCTCTGTTAAACAAGACCGTTTCATCAGATCAACTTGAACAAAAGAACCGGGCTCTACTTTATAAGTCGATTCGAAGATGGAGTGCGGTGCAGGTATATTACCGTAATAAAAAAAAGTATGCAAAGCTTTTTCATCTATCTTGGCACTAAATGAAGGATGTTTATGAAATGACTTCAGCTCAGAACCAAATATTATTCCATCGGGATGTACTGAGTAAAATAGTGGTTTAATACCGGCTCTATCACGAAGGAGGACCACCTTTCCATTTTTCATATCAGCCAGCACAATTGCAAACATTCCAATAAATGAATCGAATGCTTTAAAGCCGTTCTTCAGATAAGATGCAATTACAACCTCGGTATCGGAACCTGAAACAAAAGAATAACCAGAACTTTTTAATTCTTCTCTTATCTCACGGTAATTGTAAATTTCACCGTTTAACATTACACACACCGAACGATCCTTGGAATACATCGGCTGATGGCCTGCGGCTGAAAGATCGATTATCGACAACCTTCTGAATGCCAAACCTATAGAACTGCCATTAAAATGTAATAGTTCATGTCCTGAATCATCAGGTCCTCTGTGAATGATTGTATCAGACATGGATTTCAGAAGCCCAAGGTCTCCTGATCCGGAATAGCTGATAAAACCCGCAAATCCACACATATTCGACAAAACTAAAGAAAAGCCTGAATCCTAATATTTAATAATTTCATGGCCTTATTATGAATGGCTTAATCCCTTACTGCAGTCCCAAAACAGGTACCCCTTTGAAACAAAACGGGAACAAACTCACCAATGAATCTGGCGACAACTTCCCTATTATCAATGAGATACCACGATTTGTTCCCGAAGATAATTATGCATCCGCCTTTGGTCTTCAATGGAAAACTTACGCAAAAACACAACTTGACAGTTTCAGCAAAACCAATATAACCCGTAGCCGACTGGAGAGATGCCTCGGTTTTCCAATCTCTGAACTAAAGGGGAAAACGTTACTGGAAGTAGGCGCTGGAGCAGGTCGTTTCACTGAATTGTTAGTAGAGGGAGGGGCCTGGGTTCATTCTGTTGACCTTAGTGTTGCCGTTGAAGTTAACAAAGAAAACATCGGTCAGCAGCCTAATTATCAAATCGCGCAGGCAAGCGTTTACGAACTACCTTATCAGGACAATCAATTTGATTTAGTCGTATGTCTTGGAGTCATTCAACACACTCCTGATCCGGAAAAAACGATTCGTTGTTTATGGTCAAAAGTTAAACCTGGCGGACAATTAATAATAGATCACTACAAATGGAGGATAGGATATTACAGTACTCTTACTCCGGTTTTCAGGGCGATTTTAAAAGAAATGAAGCCAGAGAGGTCTAAAAAAATAGTTGACAACCTCGTAAACTTCTTTTTCCCGCTTCATTGGAAACTTCAAAACAATGCACCTCTCAATTGGCTTTTACACCGGGTATCACCGTTGATTGTTTATATGAAACTTTTTCCTGAACAAGGAAGAGATTTCCATTACGAATGGAGTAAACTCGACACCTATGATCAGTTAACAGATTATTATAAACACCTGAGAACCCCCAACCAAATCCGGAAAACAATGGAGTCACTTGGTGCAAAGAACATCTGGATCAATGTCGGAGGAAATGGTGTCGAAGCCAGAGGCACGAAATAACTCATGACGCAAACTAACAACGATAAAGCAGGTGAAGAGTACTGGTCCACATTCTGGAAGAACTATACACTTCCCGATCAGGTTATTTTAAATCCAGCGACCAAACATAATTATGCTTTCAGAGAGATACATAAGTTTTACTCTTCGCATCTTCCTGTTCACCAAAATACCAATCTCATAGAAATAGGATGCGGCAACTCTGTTTTCCTCTCCTACTTCAACACTTATTTCAATTATCAGGTTTCAGGTCTTGATTATTCTGAATACGGATGTCTTCAAACGAAGAAAATCCTTGAACGAGATCAGATCAGTGGGAATATCTATCAGGGGGATCTGTTCTCTCCCCCTGCCGATCTAACCAACAAATTCGACATTGTATGCTCCTTCGGAGTGGTGGAACATTTCGATAACACTTCTGATGTTATTCAGCATATTGCCGCTTTTGCAAAACCGGGTGGAATAATTATTACAACGATACCCAACCTGACCGGAGTAACCGGATGGCTTCAAAAATGGATGAACAAACCTGTTTATGACATTCACAAAGTCATGGGACTTTCAGACATTGAAGTATTTATCAAAAATGCCGGTCTCAGTATAATTGCATCAACCAGAATTATTCCGGTTTCATTTGGCGTGACCCTTGATGAATACGAAAATAAAAGTGTCAAGTATAAATCCCTCAAAAAAATAATCCTTAAAGGATTTCAGGTCATCGAAAAAATACTTTGCTTCATCGATGACCGACTCTTTAAACTTCCCAGAACAGAAGCCTTCTGTGCCGGAATGATCGTGATTGCCCGAAAACCACAGTAGTCATGAAAATTGTTCACACGTATCTGAACAAATCCTCTTTTGTAAATAAAGATTCTGAGCTTTTCAAAAAATCAGGAGTTGTTTCAGAGTTTGAATTCTCTGTCACAAAAAAGATCTATCTACCATTGATATTCATCCGGCAATTCTTCTTTCTGCTTGCAGAAGGATGGAAGGCCAGTGTTTTCATAAATCAATTCTCAGGCTACCACTCTTTTCTTCCTTGTTTGTTTGCCCGACTTACCGGAAAAAAATCAATTATTATTTCGGGCGGCACCGACTGTGTTTCCTTTCCCGGAATCGGCTATGGAAATTTCTACCGGCCCATTTTGAGGAGTTTTACTAAATGGTCTTACCAACTCTGTTCACAGATTTGTCCTAAACATCAATCGCTGTGGTTCACAAACTACACCTATGATACGTCAGAACCTTCAACACAAGGGATTAGTGCATGGATAAAGGGACTTCAGAAAGAAGTCCATATAATCCATAATGGCTATGATCCGTTAAAATGGCCATTGTTGGATTTACCGAGAAAGAAAAAAAGCTTCATCACCATTTCAGGTGCTTTTGAATACCCATTTCAGGTGCAACTGAAAGGTATTGATTTGATCCTGAAGGTAGCAGAACGATTACCAGAATGCTCTTTTACAATCGCAGGGGTTCCTGACTGGAAAAAACTGGATGTGCGTTCAGCTAATGTCACTGTTCTTCCTCCTGTAAAGCATGAAGAACTTTATAAATTGTTTAATGAGCATGAATACTATATGCAGTTATCGATGGCGGAAGGCTTTCCTAATGCGCTATGCGAAGCAATGCTTTGCGGATGCACACCTATTGTCACCAATGTGTTTTCTATGCCGGAAATAACCGGCAAAACGGGATATATCCTGAAACACCGTTCGGCCGAGGATTTAACCACTTTACTCAGGGAAGTCCGGGTTGTGGAATCAAAAACTATCAGAATGACAATTGAGAACAATTACTCCATGAAAACAAGAGAAGAGAAATTAATCTCAGTATTGAAATCGTTATAATTTTACAATCCTCTTCATACTCATACCGGCTTTAGTATACACTTTAATGAAATAACATCCGTCTATGAGTGAATTTGTATTCATTCGAAAAGTTGAACCGCTGCCATTAAAACTATTTATCATTCGACCATCCGAACAATACAGCTCAATTTTAATAATCCCCCTTTCACAATTGATTGTACAGTACTCAGAAATTGGATTTGGCAAAACAGACACCAGGTTATCCGCAGGTTCATCCAATCCGATTGCAAGCACATTGTAACACAAACTTGTATCCCTGCAAGTTCCATTATCCAGAGCAACAGCGTAGCTACCAGGCATAGAAGCTACGAAGATCTGGCCAACAGCACCGGGTATCGGAATGAACTGGCCCGAATTACATGACATCCATTGGTAAGTAACCCCGGATTGAGCGGCCACCAAAATGTTATTTGAAACAATCAATGAAGTATCCAGTTGTGTCATAAAAATTTGCGTATAAATCAATGTATCGCATATCAAGGGCCCCGCCAATGTATCAATATAATTTCCTGAATAAAAATATACACTGTTTCCAACTACCACACTATCACCAAAGCAAATCGCAAAACTCTGATTCACGACAGGTACTGGATTTACAAAGAGTTGCGTAACTACTACCGAATCACAACCAATTACAGAAGAAAGAGTGTCAATGTACACTCCAGGAATCGAATATGAATGAAGGCCAACAACATATACTTGTCCCTGACAGATGGTGTCGGAGAAATAATTGGGGGCACTTGTTTGAACAATAACATGTGTGGTCACAATACTATCACAGCCAAGTGCCGATTGCAACGTATCAATATAAACTCCATTATCATAATAAACACTGTTTCCAACTATTACACTATCACCTCTGCAAATATGCTGATAAAACACTTCATCCGATATCGGATTTTGATTAATCACCCAATAGTGGACCTGAACACAACCTCCGGGAATGAAGGTAGTGTCTGAATAAATACCCGGAACAAAGTAAACCATACCTCCTACAGTAATGCTATCTCCTTCACAGAAGGACAACGAATCAATTAATCCGGACGGAAAATAATCAATGAAATAAGTTCGAAGTGTATCACACCCCGGTGTACCATTAATTACCTGAACCAATACAGTATCCTCAACAATAGTATCCCCTGATAGAGTAATAAAAGGATTGATATCACATACGGATAAAGAAATAGAATCAGTTATTGAATGAACAGAAACAGGAATTGCCACCGAATCAAACTGACTACACAAAGAGTAGTTGTGATAAACGAGGTTGCCGCCAGAAAAACCAGCTTCAACCTGCACAAAGGAACTGCTTTGAGTTACCATTGTCCAGTCAGGAGGGTAAGTCCAAAGATAATTAGCAGATATAGAGTCAGAAACTAAATAAATCAAACTTTCTCCGGCACAGACAGAACCGCTCCCTGACATTACAGGTTCTGCCACAACATTTGAACATTCAAAGCTTAATTGCACCACAAAACAATCAGTCGCTCCAACATTGCCAATCGACAGAACTGCAGAAGTTGGATCAAAATCCACAGCCCCGCCATATACACCACTAAGTATCACTTTTGAATTACTCAACGCCTTGCAAGTATGAACATTTTCATATCCAGCGCTTTTGTAAGTAAAACTTCTATATGCCACACCTAACGAGTCACAAATAACAAAATAAAGGTTGTTCGGATCTGTGCCTGTATACGTCTTAGAACTTCCATTAAAATTCAAGGTGGCATTTCCACCATAATAACCACCGAACAATACAGCATTATCATTAATAATATTGACAGGCAAGCCTACATCATTATTTAATCCGCCTCCTGCATAACACCATCGAAATGCAAAGGAGGTATCCAATGCCAGCATAAATTCATCCACCCCTCCATTACTGGTTTTGTTCTGCATGCCTGTTCCAGGGTCAAAATCCACAACCTGACTAAAAGCGCCTGAGAGATATAATTTTTCACTACTAACATCAATCCCGAATGCATAATCAATACCTGAACCGCCAATCGAAACCTGTTTCAATAAAACTCCATTTAAATCAAAACAAGTTATCATGACATCAGATGAACCCGCCGATTGCATTGCAGGAAACCCAGGCTGAATAGACATATTTCCGGAAAAATACCCTGTTAACCATAATTTACTATTGTCCGTGATTTTGAAACCTGCAACTTCATCCCATCCCGGAGTTGCGAACTGCTGAACCCACTGAAAAACACCGGATGAATCAAGTTTTAACAGATAACCGTCATCGTTCAAGGTTGCACTGCTTAAAATATTTGTGGCCATTGGCGAAGGATTAAAATCAATACTCACAGAATTAAAGCTACCCGCCATATAAATATTCATATCGGCATCGGTCGCAACTTCTTCAGCATCATCATACCCAACCCCACCAAAAGAATAAGCCCAAATTAATGTGCCTGATTCATCGAACTTTGCCAAATAAATGTCCCGGCCATCTACAGCCGTGAGCGTACGCGAATTTCCCCCGCCCGCAATAGTCATTGTTAGAGAAAACCTCCCTGCAACTATTACATTATTTGATGAATCCGTAGTAATAACACTACCTTCATCCTGGCCCGTACTACCATAATGTACTGACCATATATAGTTACCGAGAGAATCAAATTTAACTACAAAACCATCCCGGTTTCCATTACTTAAAATTGAAACAACGCCGGGACCCGGATTTATATCCATTGCCCCTTTGTACCATCCGGTGGCATAAATATTTCCTTTTTTATCTGTTTCAAGATCGTAAATACCATCGTCACTGGTTCCTCCAAATGTCTTAACAAAGTCCAGCGCCTGCCCCATTGATGAGTGGGCAAAAAAGAAAAACAAAAAACAAAGAAATCTAAACTTATTATTCATAGTGCAATTTGAATCCTAAAAGTAATAATAATCTTTAGATTTTGATCCAAACACTCACCCCATCCACCACCTCAAAACCGCTATCCGCCAAATAAGGTTGGCATGCTGATTGTTTCCGGCTTTGAATTCATCGATCAGCTTATTTACTTTATGATGGTCTACAAAACCAATATCGCTGAAATTCTGATCCAGCAAATGCTTTAACGGTCCTCTCAACCATTTCACTTCGCCCGGTGTAACAAATCCTTTTTTATCCTTCCGGTGAATAATGGCATCCGGCATAATTCCTTTCATCCCTTCACGCAAAATCTGTTTGGTTACGCCGCCGGAAATCTTATGTTGGTCAGCAAGCGAGAATGCAAATTCTGCTATGTGGTGCGTCAGAAATGGGACCCGCGACTCAATGGAAAATGCCATGGAGTTCCGGTCTTCAAACTGTAGGAGCGTGGGCAGACTTGTAGTAAATGTTAAATGATACAGAAACTGATTGAGCCTGGTGCCTTCTTTGTCAGGTAAATCAAACGGTATCCCCTGCTCTGTGGCCAAAAACGGAAGGTATTTTCTGTATTCCAGTTCATAGAGCTGCTGTTCCGTTTTAACACCGGCCAGCATGCTCTTGAGCAAAACATCTATTCGTTTGGCTGAGCTAAAGTTCTGCATTCCGGCATGTGTGGCAGACTCCTTCAACATCTTCGCCAGTTTCCCTTTTCTGAACGCTCCTCCAATCAGCCTGTAAAAAGAGTGCATATACCCCCCTAACATTTCATCCGATCCCTGCCCGTCAAGTAATACTTTAATGCCTTTGGAGGCGGCCAGTTTCATGACGAAGTATTGCGAAATCGGAGATGAACCGGCTAAGGGTACATCGGCATGGTAGATGGCATGCGCAAAGGACTCACGGATATCATCGTCAGTAGGTGTGAAATAGTAGGGTTCAAGATGATCATATTTTTTCAGGACTTCCTTCACCCAGGGACGTTCATCTACTTCATTTTGCCCTTCATAATAAACAGTAAAAGTCTTGAACCCGGCCTTAGCATAATCACGGCCAACGACAGATGCAATGGCCGATGAATCCAGTCCACCACTTAAACACCCTCCTACTTCCACATCACTGCGCATGTGCAATGAAATACTCTCTTCAAAAAGTTCTCTGAATCGCATAGCGGCATCCGCCGGGCTGAATGTCTCCTGCTTACCGGTTTCAATATCCCAGTACCTTTCAATAAACACCTCCCCGTTATTGCGGATGAGGAGATTATGCGCTGCAGGTAATGCCTTTATACACGAAAAATATGTTTCGTCATGATATGCATTCCAGCCTAATTGTAACCCTCGGTATACCTGACGGTGGTTGAGTTCTTTTCTGAACAGCGGGGATGGAAATAAGGCTTTGTATTCCGAACCGAAATAAAACCTGCCTCCTTCTTCAATGTAAAAGAAGGGCTTAATGCCAAACCGATCGCGTGAGCAGAATAACTGTTTTTGTTTCTCATCCCAGATTGCAAATGCCCACATTCCGGTAAAGCGATCGACGCAGGAAGTCCCCCAAGCTTCGTAAGCCGCCAGAATCACTTCCGTATCTGATTGCGTGTGAAATTGCGCGCCACCGGCTTCAAGCTCCTTTCTTATCTCCCTGTAATTGTAGACCTCTCCATTGTAAACAATAACAATATCGCCTCTGAACATGGGCTGATTCCCATCCTTACTCAGATCAATAATGGATAACCTGTTTTGCCCTAATGCCAGTTCATTTTTAAACCATGTTCCCCTGGCATCCGGTCCCCGGTGTGCAATTGCCTGCAGCATGCTTCCCAGCAGGAATTCCCTCTCTGAAGCATCAGGTTTATGATCAATAAATCCGGCAATACCACACATAATTTTATTGGATAACTTTCGATACGGCAGAAGTCAGTTCACGCCGCGTGTATTTGAGTCGCTTATTATTTACTTGTTGCCCGAAGGTAGCTGAATTCAGCTGTTCACTCAGCCAGCTTTCTATTCCCGCCCTGTCTTCCCTTTCAAACATCTCACCTGCTCCACATTCACGCAGAATTTTCGCAGCATCTCCGTCCTTTGGCCCAATACCCAGAATCGGTCTGCCGGCTCCAATGTATTCGAACAACTTGCCGGTCAGGATGCCTTCCGCTCCGGCTGCATCCGGAATAATCAGCAACAGGAGGTTCGCCGATTGCATTTGCCGGATGGCTTCTTCATGGGTCACGTGTCCGTTCCATTCGCAATTGGATGAAATACCATATTCTTCCGCTTGCTTTTTAACCGGCCACGGAATATTGCCAATAAATCGGAAACGGAGGTTTTTATCCGGATACTTTTTTACCAGCCGGCTAAATGCTTCAAAGAACACTTCCGGACGATAAGTGTCCGCCATAGTACCAACATAAGCGATGGTAAAGGATCCTGCTTCCGGTGTTACCCCGGTTTCAAAATCAGCTTCATCGTAGCCATTGGGTACCACTTGAATCTTCCCGCTTTTTATTTTCTCCGACTTCTTACAGAATTGCCGTTTTATCGCTTCACTTACAACCAAAATAGTATCCGCTTCTTCCAGCACTTTCCGTTCCAGAGCAGCGTCCTTCCTGGCTGCGGAAGCCGTATGCAACAGATCTTTGTAATAATATATATCAGTCCATGGATCGCGCATGTCGGCTATCCATTTGACATGTGGAAAACGTTTTTTTAATCTTAGCCCGATAAGCTGAGAAGAATGCGGTGGTGATGAGATGAAAACATGTCTTATGTTCTCCTGTTCTATCAGTTTCACAGCCTCTTTGTAGGCATAACTGACCCAGCCTACACGTGCATCCGGAATAAAAAAATTACCGCGGATCCATCGCAACAGCTTTTGTGTTTTGGATTCCTTATTTGCATTGGCAAATCCACCGTAAGGGACATTTTTCTTCCCCATCAGCGAGGAGAGAATATTGAGCGGTTCAAAAGAGTCAGTGGTAACGACTTTTACCGTTGCAGGTATATCTTTCGATAATGTTTCATCAGTAACCGGATAGGAGGCTTTATCGGACCGTACTGTTAACACGACCGGGTCAATACCAAATTCAGGGAAATATCTTACAAACTTCAGGGCACGTTGCACCCCTGCACCTCCACTGGGCGGCCAGTAATAAGTAATGACCAGTACCCGTACTGCCATAATATCAGGCTTTCTGCTTCTTCAACTCAACAAACACAGCACCGGCGAAAAGCAGCAACACACCAAATGAACCTATCAGCGCCATCTTCTCCCCTTTTGCATAGGTCTCCGGCTCGAATTTGAATTCTACAGTATGCTTTCCGGCCGGGACTTCCATAGCCCGCAACGTGTAATTGGCACGAACGTATGGTGTCAGCTTACCGTCAATGTATGCGTTCCAGCCTTTGGGATAATATACTTCCGAGAATACCACGAGATTGTTCTTCGTACCATTCACTTCGTAGACGAGATGGTTCGGTGCTACTTTCCCATCTTTCATCACCAGCTTCACACTGGCCGTACTGTCAATTCCTTTAACAGCACCCTTGATATCGCCGGTATAACGTTGATCTATTACCGCAGTTGTCCGTGTATCCAGACTGTCCAGCGTTTTCATTTCTTCATCAGCATTGGCAGCAATCTTCCAGTCAGATACAACCCAGGCTGCACCCAGTGCGCCCGGATTCATCTGCGCCATCGGAGACTGATCCTGCGGATTGCGCACAATAAAATACTTTGTATTGAGCATGTTCAACACATTCATATTGCCTTTGGTGATCTGGTATTCGATCAGCTCCTGATATTTCTTGAGTTTCGCACCATGATATCCTCCAATGGAACGATGGAAGTAGGATGTACTCGCATCATTGAACGTGCTCACGGTGGTATTCATGACCCGATAGTATCCATTGTCCTGCTTGATCTGCTGATCCGCAGCGGTCATTTCAAATGGTGCTTCTGCCTTCGATTTGGAAACAAAGCGGTCATTGTTAAGGTAGCGTTTATCTACCATCCACATATCTGCAAGGATGAGGAAAGCGATTACCGGCACTACGATATTTAACTTGATTTTATCATTTAACCATGCATAGAGCAAGCCAAACGATATCGCAATCAGAATGAAAGATTTGAAAGCATCTGTTCGGAGAATCGACTCACGGTCGTGCTTCAGCGCTACCAGCAACCAGTCGTATTGCTTGAATTGCTCATCGGTGGGTCCTTCAAAGTTGCAGAATAAGCCGGGCAGTAAGGCAAATAGCAAGGTGAGACCTCCACTGATATAGAAGGAATACATCAGCGCTTTTTTGAGTTTCGGCTTATCTATACTACCGTCCGTGAATTTCGAAAGCCCCAGCATACCGGCAAAAGGAATCATGAAAGAAGCAATCACCAGCGCCATCGCTACCGACCGGAATTTGCTGTATCCCGGGAAATGTGCAAAGAAAATATCTGTTAACGGAGTGAAGTTCCGGCCCCAGCTGAGCATTACAAACAACAACGTAGCAGAGATAATCCACCAGCGCATTGTGCCGCCGATGAGGAATAATCCAATCAGGAACAGGAAGAAGGGAATGGCGCCGTTGTATACAGGCCCTGAAGTCATCGGTTGATCACCCCAGTACAAAGGCACCGATTTCGCAAATGATTTAGCCTGACCTTCACCGGCATTCTGCACAAGCGCCTGGTAGGTCTCTGTATTCTTTCCCATTTCATAGGAAGAGGAACCGCCTGCAAAATCAGCGATCAGCAGCGTCATGGTTTCCATTTTGCCATAACTCCAGCTCAATGCATAGTCTTTGTCGAGCCCATCACTCGATTTTTTCTCAGTGAGTTCTGATTGACTTCGTGTGGAGAATTCTCCGTATTCGTATGTCAACAACAGATTGGTAATGCTGGGGAGAATGGCGATGCCTGCTGCAATACCCAAAGCTACACTGGCGCGTACATATTCTGCAATTTTCTTCTCCTGAACAGAACGAACCAACTCAAATACCGCCAGCATGCCAATGGTAATGGCGAGATAATACGAAATCTGCAAGTGGTTGGCATACATCTGCAAGGAAAGACCGATACAGGCAATGGCCGCACCCAGCAACCATTTCGAACGATAGGCCATGATCACACCGGCAATGATCATGGGCATAAGCATGATCGCCTGCACTTTGGTGTTATGTCCCGCAGTGATAGATACAAAATTGAAGGAGCAAAAGGCATAAGCGATCGCTCCGGCGATGCCGATTCTGTAGTCAGCTTTCAGGCTGATCATCAAAATATAAAAACTGATGAGTCCGAGGAACAGCAGGTTTGCCGGCGATGGCAGCCAAAGCATACTCAGGTCACTTACATAACGAATCAGATTGGAGGGATACAATACCGAAATCTGATATGCCGGCATTCCGCTGAACATGGCACTGGTCCACAAGGGTTCAATACCTGTAGCCGCCCGGTAATCAGATATCTCTTTCGACATGCCGAGCCATTGCGCAATATCGTGCTGCTCCAGCGCTTTTCCGGAGAAGGCCGGTGAAAAGTATAAAAACGTAATAACAATGAAGATACCGATCGCAATCAGATGGGGTTGTAACTGCTTCAACAGGGAGGGTTTCATAGCTTTTATTTCGGGTGATGAAAATAAGAAGTTTACAGGAGATTTTCCGCTCCCTCCCGGAAATTAACCGCAATTTAGCCTGAAAGCGCTGTGCTCTGCCTGCCTAGTCTTTTACTTCTTCGAAATCAACATATTCTCCGGGATCGTCACGAAAGGTTTTCCGCCCCCCTGATATGCCCGGATCTACATTCACCTGTCCCCGCGGTGGTTGCTGCTGCTGCTGCTGCTGTTGCTGTCGCAGATAGTCAGCCTGACGTTGCTGCATCTTCTGTACTTCACTGTACATCTTCTTCGATACGGCATTCATGAGGAAGAAGAAGATATACCTTCGAAAAAATCCGAAGAGGAGTATAATGGCAAGAAATACAAGCAGGAAATCTGACATGTTGTTTTCTTCTTAGTCGTTGTGCTTGCAGTTTTATTTTAGCGGCTGAGGTAGAGGTTGCGCTCTGAATACACCTGCTGGAAGAAATCGTCCTGCAAATCGTCGATGAAGTAAATGGCTTCTCCGGTGGATTTCATCTCCGGTCCAAGTTCCTTGTTTACATCCCTGAATTTCTCGAATGAAAATACCGGCACCTTTATAGCATACCCTTCTTTCTTCGGGTTGAAATTGAAGTCTTTTACTTTCTTCTCTCCGAGCATCACCTTGGTAGCGAAGTTTACATAGGGTTCATCGTAGGCTTTGGCAATGAAGGGTACAGTTCGGCTGGCGCGCGGGTTGGCTTCGATCACATACACAATTTCATTCTTTACCGCGAACTGAATATTGATGAGTCCTTTTACCTTCATCGCTTTCGCTATCTTCTTCGTGATGTCTTCAATCTGACCAATTACGTTGTCGCTGAGATCGAACGGAGGCAGAACGGCGTTGGAGTCCCCACTGTGGATTCCCGCCGGCTCAATGTGTTCCATGATGCCGATGATGTACGCGTCTTCTCCGTCGCAGATGGCATCGGCTTCGGCTTCAATGGCGCGGTCAAGGAAATGATCCAGCAGGACCTTATTGCCGGGAATGTCTTTGAGAATATTCACTACGTGCGTCTCGAGTTCCTGTTCGTTGATCACAATTTTCATGCTTTGTCCGCCAAGAACGTATGACGGGCGAACCAGCAGCGGGAACCCAAGATCACGGCTGAGTTCGACGGCCTGGTCAGCATCTTCAATGACCCCGAATTTCGGATAGGGAATACCGAGATCACGCAGGAGTGTAGAGAAGGAGCCACGGTCTTCAGCCAGATCGAGTGAGGCAAAGCTGGTACCGATGATATTGATACCGTATTTATCGAGCTTCTCAGCCAGCTTGAGCGCGGTTTGTCCGCCAAGCTGTACAATAACACCAACGGGTTTTTCGTGCTGGATAATATCGTAGATATGTTCCCAAAAAACCGGTTCGAAGTAGAGCTTATCGGCGATGTCGAAATCGGTGGATACAGTTTCCGGATTACAGTTGATCATGATGGTTTCGTAACCACATTCCTTGGCGGCCAAAACCCCGTGAACACAGCTGTAGTCGAATTCGATTCCCTGACCAATGCGATTAGGCCCCGAACCAAGAATGATGACTTTCTTTTTATCGCTGGATACTGATTCGTTTTCTGTTTCGAAAGTGGAATAATAGTAGGGCGTCTTCGCTTCGAACTCGGCCGCGCAGGTGTCAACGAGCTTATAGACTCTGTGTATGCCCATCTCTTTCCGTTTGGCATGCACCTGACTTTCCAGGCAACGCAGCAGATGCGCCACCTGCCGGTCGGCATATCCCTTTTGCTTGGCTTCCAGCATCAGATCACGGGAGATGGATTCGAGTGTATTTTTTTCGATTTCCTTTTCGAGTTCTACCAGCTCTTCAATCTGATTCAGGAACCAGGCATCAATTTTTGTAAGCTTCTGGATGGTCTTAAATGGTATCCCCATTTTGAAGGCATCGTACACATGGAACAGGCGATTCCAGCTGGGGTTGCGGAGACTTTCGAGAATGGCTTCCTGATTGGTGAGTTCCTTGCCGTCAGCTCCCAGTCCGTTCCGCTTAATTTCCAGACTCTGACAGGCTTTCTGCAGCGCTTCCTGAAAACTGCGGCCGATACCCATCGCTTCTCCTACCGATTTCATCTGCAGCCCGAGGTGACGATCAGTTCCTTTGAATTTATCAAAGTTCCAGCGGGGAACTTTTACAATTACATAGTCGAGTGTAGGTTCGAAAAATGCAGAAGTGGTTTTCGTAATCTGATTTTGCAACTCATCGAGGTTGTACCCTATCGCGAGTTTAGCAGCAATTTTGGCAATCGGATATCCTGTGGCTTTTGATGCCAGTGCGGAAGAACGACTCACCCGCGGATTGATTTCGATGACGATGATTTCATCTTCATTCTCGGGGTTCACTGAAAACTGAATATTACATCCTCCTGCAAACTGTCCGATACCGTTCATGCACTTGATGGCCAGGTCGCGGAGTTTCTGATACGTCCGATCGCTGAGGGTCATCGCCGGTGCCACGGTGATGGAGTCGCCGGTATGGATGCCCATCGGATCGAAGTTTTCGATAGAACAGATGATGATAACATTGCCGTTCCCGTCACGCAGCAACTCCAGCTCGAATTCCTTCCAGCCCATGATGCTCTGTTCAATGAGCACCTCATGTACAGGGCTTGCATGCAGTCCGTGGTTCAAGGCTGCATCGAACTCTTCCTTGGTATCTACAAAACCACCACCGGTTCCGCCGAGTGTAAACGAAGGCCGGATCACCAGCGGAAAACCTATCTCCTGAGCAATCTCTTTTCCTTCGAGGAAGGATGTGGCTGTACGTCCTTTGCATACCTGTGCACCCAGATCCAGCATTCGCAGGCGGAAACGCTCACGGTCTTCGGTGGTTTTAATGGCATCAATATCTACTCCGATGATCTTCACGCCATGCTTTTCCCATAACCCAGCTTTCTGGCAATCGATACAAAGATTGAGCGCCGTTTGTCCGCCCATCGTTGGAAGCACAGCATCAATCTTATGTTTGGTAAGAATTTCCGCAATCGATTTACGGTTCAGTGGCTTTAAATAAACATGATCGGCCGTCACCTTGTCGGTCATGATGGTGGCGGGATTCGAGTTGATCAGCACCACTTCAATGCCTTCCTCTTTCAATGAACGGGAAGCCTGACTTCCGGAATAATCGAATTCACAGGCCTGACCGATGACAATAGGACCGCTTCCGATGATGAGTACCGTTTTGATGGAGTTATCTTTTGGCATTTAGAGGAGTATTAAAGTTTATGGAGATGGGTCGTTTGTGGCAGAAGGAATGAAAAAATTTGAAAATAGAAGTCCCCGGAGTTGATTAAAGTGATGAAAGCTGTGGAAGTTTATCACGTACAGAGGGAATTTAGCGGTGCAAAGGTAGGGAAAGGCAGCCTCAGGGTGGTGAATGTTAATAATTTAAAAACCGGCAACAACACCGTACATTTGTCATGTGACAGAGCAGCCTCATTATCAGTTTTTAAGTTCGCAGGAGTTCACCCTCCCCTATATCGAATTCGGCTCCGGCCCCGAGCTCTTGTTAGCATTTCACGGATTTGGCCGAACCAGCCGCGATTTTCTTCCCTTCGAATCCTTGCTGGGGAAACAGTACACCCTCATTGCATTCGATTTCTTTTATCATGGTCCGCACGGACTGGAGCCTGAAGACCGACTTCCTCCATTTACAGGAGCACAACTGGCCCGAATGATTGAAAAACTGCTTTGGGAGAAGAAAAAAGTGCGCTGTTCAATTATTGGTTATAGTCAGGGTGGCCGCATCGCGCTGGGGCAAGTACACCATCTCCCTCACCGGATACATGAACTTTTCATCATTGCACCCGACGGACTCCGCAACAACAAGGTGCGGGATTTTGTGGGCCGCACCTGGATTGGACATCTGCTCGGACGGCTTTTTGTACAATTTCCGGTACTGATTACCGCGACCCTGCAGATTCTGAAAATTGCCGGAAAACTGAACACCAAACAAGTAAACTTTTATCTCCATCAGACGCGTGAAAAGCGTGACCGTTATCGCATTTTTCACACCTGGATCATGCTCTGCAAATACAATGTACACCGGGATCTGATACGGCACTATATTTTCAAAAGGCCCATCCGGCTGGATATGGTCATGGGAAAATATGATGCAATTATTCCATCAAAATGGGCGCAATCCTTCCTGAAGGGGTTTAAAGGAAATTTCAGATTGCATTTACTCGAATGCGGACATGATGTGCTCCAGCTGAAGGACGAAATTGCCGGTATTATTTTAGAAAACAGAGAAAAATAAAAAGGCACCCCAATGGGATGCCTTCCGGATGAATATTTTCTGGGACAATTACTTTCTCCAGCTGTTCTCGTCGGAAACGGTCAGCTTTTTACGTCCTTTCTTTCTGCGTGCCGCTAATACCCTGCGTCCATTGGCAGTAGCCATTCTTTTACGGAAACCGTGTTTGTTTCTGCGCTTGCGTAACGAGGGTTGAAATGTCCTTTTCATGATGCTCTGATATTAACCGTGCCTGCTTTCTCTGCCAACAGACAGACCCTAAGAAGGCGTTAAGGGAGCGCAAAGATAGAAAAAAACTATTTCGGTCAAAAAGAAAATTAATTTCTTAAATGATTTGCCGGGCCAGATAGACCAGCACCTTGGTGTCAAAAAACTCATCCTTCCACCATTCCCTAAGTGGCTGTAATTCAACTTCTTTCCTGAACAAGCTAAGCTCTTCTTTCAAATCCCCGCCCTTGAGCACGATCCATCCGTTGGGTAAACTTCCTTTTTGTCCGGAAACCAGTTGTTTCCGTGTCCACTGCACCAGCTCTTCCATCGGCGCAACTGCCCGGCTGACCACATAATCATAAGGACCCGGAAGCTCCTCTACCCGTCCCCGCACCACCTTTACATTGGAGAGTTCAAGCCGGTTAACCATATCCTGCACGGCCTTCATCTTTTTTTCGATCGAATCCACCAGGGTAAAGGAGACCTCCGGAAAAGCAATAGCCAATGGGATTCCCGGAAAGCCACCACCGGTACCCAAATCAAGTACGCGGGCATCCGGATAAAACCGGATAAAACGGGCTATTGCCAGCGAATGCAATACATGCTTCACTTCAAAAGCGTCGGTATCCTTCCGCGAAATCAGATTAATCTTCTCATTCCACTCAAGAAAGACTTCTTTAAACGCCTGCAACTTCCCCTCCATATCCGAAGTGATCCCCTGCAGGTAATTACCATATGAAAAAGAAAGCCCCATGTTTTCCGACATGGGGCAAAGGTAGTAGAGTTCGGGATGCTCAGTGCATTACGTACTCGGAGTTTTTCATGATCTGATACAGAAACTCGCGGGCACGGAACAACTGTGCTTTCACTGTACCAAGTGGAAGATTGAGTTCCTCGGCAATTTCTTCATAGGAGAGCTCCTGGTAGTACCGGAGTTCTACGAGACGACGGTAGCGGGGCTTCAGTTTATCCACCACATCTTTCATCATCATCACTTTCTGCTTTTTCATCATGACATCATCGGGTCCCGGACCTTCTGATTTCACTTCGAGAGAGATATCCTGACCTTCTTCGTTTTCGAATCCGCGATCGATACTCAACATCATTTTGCGTTTCTTACGAATAAAGTCGATACAGTTATTGGTAGCGATTTTAAACAACCAGGTGCTGAATGCATAATCCGGGGTATACTGACGGATGTTTCGGAACGCCTTCCCAAATGCTTCGATGGTTAAATCCTCGGCATCATCGCGGTTGTTCACCATTTTCAGCAACATGTAGTAGATCGAATCTTTGTAACGCGACATCAGCTCAGCATAGGCTTTCTGGTCGCCATCATCTACCGCACGACGAACAAGTTTATAATCCTTGATCGCTTTGTCGGACAGGTGATGTACTTCCTGATCTGCTACCTGTACAATGGGTTTTGGTTGTTCCATAGGTTGCTTGGTTATAGAGGTTGGTTTTTTCCTGTTGGTTGTTTCAGCAGAAGTTAGGGTCGATGTGCCGGCCATTTATTTCCAGGATTTGGTTTTGATAAAGAGGTTGGATACGGCCAGCAACGGATAGGTGAACGCTGCGATGACGTCGAAAAAGGGTAAAAAAACAAGAAGATCGGATTCCCCGAGTTGCTTGTAACCTTTCCATGAGACGATCATTTGTGTGAGCAGCCGTATTGCAACTATTCCTACGATTATCTGCCAGTTTAGTTTCACCAATATTGCAAGAATTATTGCTAACCAGTACATAAACAGGCTGAAAAAATACATTCCGATCATTCGCCGATCGCGCCCCTTGTAATGCGAACCGGTGCTCATATGCCGCTTTTTCTGCCAGATCCATGTAGTGAGACTGGTTTTGGGTTTGGAATATGTAAATGCCTGATGTTGAACGACAACGGCAGTGTTTTGAGGTGTTGCGGTTTCATTTACAAATAAATCATCATCGCCTGACATAATATGGTAATGATTAGCGAAACCTTTGTTTTTGAAGAACAGCGTTTTGGTATAGGCCAGATTCCGACCAACCCCCATATACGCCTTTCCACGCATTCCCCGGGTGAGGTACATGAATGCATTCAGCACCGTGTCAAACCGTATCCATTTGTTGAGGAGTCCGGGTTCTTTCATGTACGCTCCATAAGAAATAACGATTTCTTTTCCGGGCGTAAAACCACTCATCATGCTCCTTAACCAGTTTCTTCCTTCGGGCTTGCAATCGGCGTCGGTTAGCAGGAGATATTCATGCGCCGCCCCTTTGATTCCAAGCGTCAATGCGAATTTTTTTCCATGCTGATACTTTTCCTGTTCTTTCAGGGTAACAACTTTCAGCCGGGAATACGCATCTGCCATTTCATCGAGGTACTTTTCTGATTCATCCCACGAGCAGTCATTTACCACCACCACCTGATAATCCGGGTAATCCTGATCCAGAATTGACGGGAGGAAGTTACGGAGGTTTTTCAGTTCATTTCGTGCACAAATTATCACTGAAACCGGAGGTAGTTTCTCGGATTTCTTTTGTTTTTCGGCACTAAAAGCCGGACCTGACATCTCTATCAGCCAATAATACAGCTGTATCAATGCCATCAGGCCTAAAAGTCCCAGTGCACCATATTGCATCATCTCGGGCGTTAACCCAGCTATCTTTTCCACACTCATTGCTAAACGCACAAATCTATCCGCAAGGCCTCAATACACCGGACTACTCCCCTTACAGATATTAACAAAAACGATTGGAAAACCTCTGTAATTTATGAAGACAAAAAAAGCCGGCAGATTTCGTCGGCCGGCTTTTTGTTTAATCGTAACTTCCTTATGCTGTTGCGGTTGCCGTTTTCGCAGTTTCCAAGCGGCCGGGATAAACCTGTAAGGCTTTTTCCAGACACTCCATGGCGGCTTTAAGCGCATCGAGATTGAGCACATAGGCAATCCGCACCTGATGCTTACCAAGTTCGGGACGGGAATAGAATCCGGTAGCAGGCGCCAGCATCACCGTTTGCTTATTATGCTCAAAGGATTCGAGCAGCCACTGGCAGAATTTATCCGCATCATCTACCGGTAATTGGGCCATACAATAAAAGGCACCACTCGGTTTAGGGCAAAATACACCATCCATTTTATTCAGTGCATTAACCACGAAATCGCGACGGGCCACATATTCCTTGATGACCTCATCAAAATAGGATTGCGGGGTATCGATGGCTGCTTCAGCCGCGATCTGTCCAAATGTTGGAGGACTCAAACGTGCCTGTGCGAACTTTAAAGCCGCTGCCATTACTTCCTTGTTCTTGGAAATCAACGCTCCGATACGGGCACCACAGGCGGAATAACGCTTGGAAATTGAATCCATCAGCACCACATGCTGATCCAGTTGATCCAAATGCAACACGGAAACATATTCACGACCATCGTAGCAGAACTCACGGTACACCTCATCGGCAAAGAGGAAAAGGTCATGTTTGAGAACGATTTGCTTCAGCACTTCCAGCTCTTCGCGGGTATAGAGATATCCGGTAGGGTTGCTGGGATTACAAATCAATATCGCCTTGGTACGGGGTGTAATGGCTTTCTCAAATTCGGAAATCGGTGGTAATGCAAAACCGGATTCAATCGTTGAAGGAATGGGTTTTACCACCACATTTGCCTGTGTACTGAACCCATTGTAATTGGCATAATAAGGTTCCGGGATTATAATCTCATCACCGGGATTCAGGCAGGCCATCATTCCGATTTCAATGGCTTCTGATCCGCCGGTGGTAATGATGATATCGGTCCAGTCCACCGGAATATTATATTTCTGGTAATACCCGGCCAGTTTTTTACGGTAAGATTCAATGCCGGCAGAATGGCTGTACTCCACCACCTTGATATTTATGTTTCGCATAGCATCCATCATCACTTCAGGTGTATGAATATCGGGTTGCCCGATGTTCAGGTGATAGATGGAAACTCCGCGTTTCTTTGCTGCTTCAGCATAGGGAACCAGTTTGCGGATCGGGCTTGGGGGCATCAGGTTGCCCTTTTCGGAGATTTTTGGCATCGGTATAAAATAAGTAGTCCCGGTTGGTGAACCGGGACTACAAATTTACAAGATTATTCGTTCTTATTTAGCAGGAGTTGCATTCGCAGGCTGAGGAGCCGGTGCTTCAACAGTTCCTTTCAGGTGAAGGATAATCGGTGAATTTTTAGCGTTAGAGGTAAGGGTAACGGTTTTATCCTGAAGACCCATTTTACCGGCAGAGTTAAAGGTAACTTTGATTACACCTTTTGCACCTTTAGCAATTGCTTCTTTCGGATACTGAGGAACAGTACAACCGCAAGAACCCTGAGCATTGGTGATCACCAGATCTTCTTTACCGTTATTCACGAAAGTGAACTCGTGCGTTACTGATTCACCTTGTTTGATAGTACCGAAGTTGAACTCAAGTACATCAAAAACCATTTCCGGAGCGTTTTTGTTTTCAACCGGAGCCGCAGCTGGCGCAACTGCATTCGATGCAGGCTTGTCGGTAGTTTGAGCGTTAACAGAAGAAGCAGCGAGCACAAGGCTACAAGCGGCCAGGAAGAGAACTTTTTTCATGATGAAGTATAGATGTTAGATTTTTATCGGGATTGAATTTCGAGTGGCGACATGCCGTTATCTTTTCGGATGGGCATCTGGTCATCGGTTTGCTCCTGAGTTCTTACAACTCCTTTAATGGTAAGTACTTTGGTGCCGTTTTTTGCATTGGATTGAACGGTTACTGTTTTTGTAAACGGACCCGGACGCTTGGTATCATAATGCACTTTGATAATTCCTGATTGACCGCGAAGGATTGATTCTTTAGGACATTGTGGAGCTGTACAGCCACAAGAACCATTGCATTGCGAGATCAGCAAAGGATCTTTACCGGTATTTGTATACTTGAACTCACAGTTCCCATCACTGGCATAATCAATTGTGCCGAAGTCATATAACTCTTTCTCAAAAGTTATTTCCGGCGCATTTGGATCATCCGCCGGATTGGGAGGCGTTTGTTTTTGATCCTGCCCAAACGAACTGAAGGCGAGTCCGAGGAATACCAGAAAGAAAGAAGCGAAATATTTCATACGACTACGGGATTTTGCGTTTTTAACGGTTAGCGAGAGCCAAAGTTCTTTTTTTATTATGAATTATCGGTGAACTCCCCTCCTGCTTTTCCGTTTCAATCACGCTGCAAAACAAGCGTTTAGGGATGAATGGCAGATGAAAAAACTATATTTCAGAAATGCATCTTCATCACGGGTTCAGGTCAGAAGCTCTTTCATAGAACCCATTTTGACCTAAATCAGGGATTCATAATCAACCAGTTATGCTATCCGGTAGCCTTTGTAACAGACCTGACATAATTGAGAAGGTATCTTCATCATCGCAATCATCTGTAGCAGCATCCCATGAAAAAAATCCTCCCGTTCGTCCTCTATTTTATGCTTGGTGTATCATCGCTGCAAGCCCAAACCCTGAAAAATTCAATTTGGCTGGGTACAAAACCACCCAGTCCCAACTTATGGTTCTGGTATTCGGCTGACACGTTGTATTATTCATCCACCGGCAACGGCAACTACATAGCTCAGAGTTTATTCTCTTCTCCCAGCGGACAACTTGAAATACGTGATCTGACCGGCAGCGTTTCTTGTATGGATACCGGCTTTTACACCTTTATCATCAACGGCAATAACTGTGTGTTTACCGCGGTGACCGATCTCTGTGTTAGCCGGAGGAATACACTGACGCAATACACCTGGACCTTTCTTGCCAATACAAGTACCGGACTCAACAATGAATTAGCACCTTCAGGAGCCATGCCGGTCTTCCCTAACCCAACCTCCGGATTAGTGTATTTACCCATCCTTGCAGATGGCACTATGGCAGAGGTATATGATACAAGAGGGAGATGTATCCTAAAAACCATCGTGGAAAGCGGAAACCACGCTGTAGATCTGTCAGCACTTTCACCTGGGCTTTATCTCATCGTAAGCCAGGGAAAAACAGCGAAGGTTATCCTGTACTAACGCCTCACACCGCTGATGTTCCGGCTTGAAAGGTGGAATCGCCATACAGCGGCTTTCATGTATTTTTGCAAAAAGCTGTTCCGTGAAAAAGCAAGTCCACGAATTTGAATTAACGCAAGAGTACATCGAACTCATCAAGCTCCTGAAATTATTGGGAGTTGCAGATACCGGCAGCGATGCAAAACAGATGGTAGAAGATGGTGAAGTAAAACTCAACAATGTCGTTGAATACCGGAAACGTGCAAAGCTGAGAGGCGGAGATATTGTTACATTCGGATCCATCGAAATAAAAATAATTTAATCTGATTCCATGTCGTATATTCCGAATTGGATCGCTGCTGATCTTGGAAGTCCATTTGCCGCTGTAGTAAAAACCATTGAGCTTTTTAAAAACGGAGCTACAATCCCGTTTATTGCACGCTACCGTAAGGAAGCAACGGGAAGCCTTGACGAAGTACAGCTATCGGAGATTCGCAGGCTATGGCAACAATACGAAGAACTCGAAAAACGAAAGCAAACCGTTTTAGCTGCGATTCAGGAACAGGGTAAACTCACGGATGAATTGCAGCATGCCATCAGCAATTGCCGTACGCCTGCATCGCTCGAAGATATTTATCTTCCCTACAAACAGAAAAGGAAAACCAAGGCATCCATTGCACGTGAAAATGGGCTGGAGTCACTTGCAAATTTCATCATGGAACAGCGGAATGGTTCGCTGAATGATATTGCAAGATCGTTTGTAAAGAACGATGTAAAAACAATCGACGATGCGCTGGAAGGCGCCCGGCACATCCTTGCTGAAAGAATAAGTGAACATGCGGAAGCACGATCTGCGATGCGCAGTTTGTTTCAGCGGGAAAGTGTGATTTTATCATCGGTGGTAAAATCAAAGGCCGAAGAAGCCATCAAATACAAAGATTACTTCAAGAGCCGGGAACGGCTGTTGCGTTGTCCCTCCCATCGTTTCCTGGCCATGCTGCGCGGTGCGGAAGAAGGATTTCTGCGGATATCTATTGAACCGGACGATCCCGACAAAGCAATTCAGCTGTTGGAAAAAAAATTCATAAAAGGCATTAGTCCGGCTGCTGAACAGGTTCGGATAGCCATAGCCGATAGTTATCAGCGGCTGCTCGCTCCATCCATCGAAACAGAAATATTTCATCTCTACAAGGAAAAAGCAGACAAAGAAGCGATAAAGGTCTTTGGAGAGAACCTCTTGCAGCTGTTGTTGGCAGCGCCTTTGGGAAACAAATCGGTACTGGCCATTGATCCGGGTTTTCGCTCCGGCTGCAAATGCGTTTGCCTCGATAAACAGGGCAACCTGCTGCACAATGAAACCATTTACCCACATCCGCCACAGTCACAAAGCAAACAGGCAGCTGCCAAAATCCATCAGCTCTGCGAAGTCTATAAAATAGAAGCCATCGCTATCGGCAACGGAACGGCAGGACGCGAAACCGAATCATTTATTCAGAGCCTCCGGTTCAACAGTGATATTCAGGTGTATGTTGTCAGTGAACAAGGTGCATCGGTGTACTCTGCTTCATCGGTCGCCCGCGAAGAATTTCCGGAATATGATGTTACTGTACGGGGAGCAGTTTCGATCGGCCGGAGACTGATGGATCCCCTGGCAGAGCTGGTGAAGATAGATCCCAAATCCATCGGTGTTGGACAATACCAGCATGATGTTGACCAGGCATTACTCAAATCCGGACTCGACGAAATTGTTGAACGTGCCGTAAATTCAGTCGGCGTGAATCTCAACACTGCCAGCAAACATTTGCTAACTTATGTATCCGGTATTGGTCCGAATCTCGCACAAAACATCGTCGCCTACCGAAAAGAAAACGGCGCTTTCCGTTCCCGTAAACAGCTTAAACAGGTAGCACGACTCGGCGAAAAAGCCTTTGAACAATGCGCCGGCTTCTTACGGATACACGAAAGCGAACATCCCCTCGACAATACCTCGGTACACCCTGAACGTTATGAGCTGGTAGAGCAGATGGCAAAAGATGCCGGTGTCACGCTCACTGAATTCATTCGCGACGGACAAAAAAGAAAAGAGGTCGATCTGAAAAAATATACAGACGCCGAAACCGGACTTCCAACGCTGAATGACATCATGGAGGCATTGGCAAAGCCGGGCCTTGATCCACGAAGCAAGATCAAGGTCTTTGAATTTGCGAAAGGCATCACCAAGCCGGAGCACCTCGAACCGGGCATGCGCATTCCGGGTATTGTCACCAACATCACCCGCTTTGGCGCATTTGTAGATATCGGCGTAAAGCAAGACGGACTCATCCACCTCAGCAACCTGGCCGACCGGTTCATCACCGATCCTGCAGAAGTTGTGAAACTGAATCAGCATGTCATGGTAAAGGTACTGGATGTAGATCTGGCTCGGAAAAGGATCGGGTTAAGTTTGAAGGAGTGAGTTTGCAAAAGAATCAAGCCGTTGGCTGAAAAGGATGTAAAAGTAATACATAATAAAACATATTTAAATGTAAAGAGGTTGCCTCTTGGCAACCTCTTTAGCGGTCCGGACGGGACTAGTATCTACTTATTATACAGTGTATTACAATAAATTACGGCTAACGGGTTTTGGGTTCAGGCTAATTTTTTTGGGAATTCGGGTTATTCTGGCTAGGAAGCATTAATCCTTCAACAATCAGAATATTCTCGAGACCGCCTAATTATAATAGTATTGATTCCTACTTTGAGTTTTGAGTTATTGGACTCCTCCTATCGTTTTTCCATCTTACGCCTTAAGTCGTTTAAATATCTTGAAAAACGAAATTCCGAGGCAAAAACGACATAAGTACAAGACAGTTAGACATAGGATTTCAAATAAAACTCACGCACCATAATGATGCGATTTTTGCGAACAATAAAGTGACTACGACATCCCTTTTCACGCCATATGGAAGGATAAACAGTAATTCTTTGCTTCCTAACATAAAACGCCCAACAAGGGTTTGCACGTCTCAAAAGATTAAGTTGGATTGTTTGACCGCATCCGCAAGGACATTTCATAATCAAACACCAGTGGAATTTTTTTTCACCAATAATATATAAAATGCCTTGTGCTATCTCATCAGGTACTTCTTCTTCAAACCGATAAGCAATTTCGCTATGGTAAACTTCTCTAAATTGCATGACCATTACTTAGTTCTGGCATATTCAAAATTGGCAACATATCTCCTCTCCCAACAAACTTTTGCAAATATGGATCTGACAGGGTATCTGATTCTCTTTGAATAAAATTATCAGACAAACTAAATCTAATAATACTTGATGTCTCGTTATTTTCATTTTTAAAAGGGTGAATTCTGGCAAGAAATTCATTCACAGCAATGCTTGAAGCGAACATATTTAAGCTAATTACAGCTGGGCTGTTCACGTTTACATTAACGACATAACCAGCTTTTATTTCTTCCTCGAAAGCTATAGGATTGGTACGCTGTAGTCCAACCGCCCTGAGTTCCTCACTAGTATATACCCCGCGATTTTTTAAAGAGCCACCTGCAGGTTGAATATAATGAACATTTCCGCAAACCTGGTTTATTCCGCCTTTGCCATCCGCGATGATTTTTACTCCGATATCCATGTATGGAATCAAATAAAAAGTTGATATTTGATTGAGTAAATGTCGACCGTCAATTGAGTCTACGCATCCGAAAATAAAATCACAAGAAGCTAAAAGCGATAATGCTTCGAAACTATTATAAATATTTTTCTCAAGAGAAAACACCTTTGTGCCGAATCCAAATGTAGAAATTGCTTTGGCCAATACCTCTACTTTCGAACGTTTGTTTTCAGCATCTTCCAATGTGGTGTTCAATATTCTATTGAGATTCTTCTTTTCCACTTTGTCAGGATCAACAAGCACCAATTCGCCTATACCAAGACGGGCCAACTGCTCTATTGTAGGGCTACCGGTACCAGAACAGCCGACAACACCTACTCTTAAACTACTCAAGAGCTTTGTTGTCCCTTCTCCAAACATCTGCTTTGTTCTTAAAACATGATCTTCATTGATTATATTTTTATTTGTATTTTCCCAAATAAAAATATCGTCTCCAATGATAGAAATTTTGTCTATATGTTGAAAACTCAAATCAGGCTGAATAACTCTGCCAAATAATTCTCCATCAGGCAGCATAACCACACTAGCATGACAATCGACATCATCTATCCATCCAAAAATAGAATTGAATAAATTTCTATCAGATTTATCGTCGGTTACAGAAAATTTTGGAAATCCAGTAGGGTGAGAATGGATTTTTAGTACACTAAGTTTCTTCTTCTCGGCAATCGAAAGAAACGAATCCAAAGTGTGGCTTGGCCATTCTACTAGGTCCTCTTCACGCACACTGCATTGATCATTTGGAACCAAATGCAATTTATGTACAAGAAGAATTTTCCGTTTTTCTAAATACAAAGAACCGCACAGTGCAACCGCGACTGATTCTTTGTTATCACCTGAGAACAAATGAGAACGTAGTTCATTATAGTGTTTACCCGATATTCGTAATTCGTACTTCATCTTTATTATCGTATTTTAAACTCACGCTCCAACCAATGATCAACCAGAAATAGATGTGATGAAACATCATCTATTTCTGGACGCCATGGATTAGTATCGGTACGGTGCCTTGACCATCGCTGAAATTGTATACCATCAATAATTTGTGGAGCCAATGCTCCAATTGGTTGCCCATCCAATCTATGCAGACCAGGAGAAAAGTAGACCATATCAATTTGGCTTATGGGGTAACCAGCATCGATTCTCAATGCAAGTGTAACTTCTTTCGAATTATAGCCAGTGGGAACTGGATACCCGTGAATGAGTAACCAGTTTCCCCCAACCTGCACTGTTTCCCATTTGAGCCCAAGAGAATCCAGATGATCCGCATCTGTCTCCGGTAAATGAAATTGTCTTCGCATATGTAAAGTATTTACCCTTCAGTTGAATCAAGTGGTAGAGTCATGAATCGCTCCAACCCAGGCTTAGTAAAGCAGATCTTTTCATCGTAACCAACCTTTTTCACTTCACCACCTTTAAGCTTCATGTTTAGTTGATACTTTTCAACCGGCACCTTTCCTGCTAACGTTAAGAGCTCACGACCAGTCATACATTCCACATCTACTGTGTATTTATCACGGTCAATTCTGATCTGATAATGTTTTCCTTTGGGAACGTCTTTACCATTCTTTGAATGTCCTTCAACATCGATGATTTCCTTTTTTTCGTTTTCCATTTAATTTATATATTTTAGTTCAACAACAGAGACGCGACACCGTGACGAGTTTTCGTTTCAATGTGTGCACTTACATGCTATAGGACGTTGAACTGTGACAAAAATATTATTGAACCTCGAGCTGCTAATAATGGGCTAATTACATTCTTTAGAGTGTCACTATCATGCGTCTTGATTCTTATGGGAGACCTTTATTAATACCGACAAATGCTAAAATATATCTATTTGTATATCAAGTAATTATACCGATATTTGGTTAACGCAGTGAACCCTGTCACGGTTTCACGTCTTAGTATAAAAATGGAGGAAGTGATGAATTACAATAAATTTAAAAAAAACTTCAGTAGCGAATGGAAAAATTTACACCAGCTCAGCTTCAACGTTCGTTAAAAGACGAACAGAACCTTTCAATTTTGAAAGGTATTTCAAATTCAATGAACGATAAGGCCAATGGTGACAAAGCGTTCAATGAATTTTATTACAGGTTTCATAGGTTCGTTTGGAACATCGCAGTTAGGGTATGTTCAAAGTTCTCGAAAGATGAAACAGTTGCTGAAGACTTATTTCAGGAGATATTTAAACGAGTCTATTTGAAAGCACACCTCTTGACTAAAGGTAAAACAGGGGAAATATCCGACCTTACAATTAAGGCTTGGCTCTGCAGAATCGGAAACCATGCCCTAATAGATTACATCAGGGGTAATGAAATAGAAAATAAAGGGATTGAGTTCGTCTTAGGTGTTCACGAAGAACGCGAATATCAGCCGTCAGAAGGCCAAGAAGAGGCGGTGGATATAAATCATACCTTACTTCACGAAGCAATCGAGAAGTTATCTTCTAAGGAAAAGGAAATCTTATACCTTTACCTCTATAACACAGAGAAAAAGGTAAAGCCTGAAGACCTGAAAAACTTGGCAACTAAACACGGTATCAAGACTGATTCGATCCGCAAAGCATATTACAGGATATTAGACGACCTTAAAGTACAACTCAAAAAATAGAAATAAAAACCCCTAAAAAGTTAATTGAAAAACAATTCAAAAAAGAAATCATGAGCAAATCCAACAACAACTTCGAGAATGAACTGTACCAAATTTTCAAAAAATACGGTTACTTGTTCCCGACTACCGAAGAAGAAGTGGAGCGATTTGAAAAGTTACATGGTAGCACGGACATTCAAATGCCAGAGAAATTTAAAACTCCAGATGCTATCATAGCTGCTATTAAGGGTGGTTCTGGTGACACCCAAGAAGCAGAATTAGAAAAAACTTATGCAATGGCTGCCCGTAGTGGGAAGAAGATTCCGAACACAGTACTCACCCAAATGAGAAATGACCGGTCAAGTGCGGTTGACAAGGTGAAAAAACGAAAGAAATAATGAATCGATATCGGGAGCTCACTATTGCAGACTTAGCTGAAAAAACAGCCCAAAAATATTCTAAAACAATCCGGACAAATCCCGAATTGATAGCCCACAGAGAAGGCTTGACCTTTTCTGATGGTCGATATGGCGATCATTTTGAAGCAATGATTGAATACTGCAAGAGCGAACCTGATTATCCCTTTCACATTTACCTGAATCTTGATCAAATCCGTCACCCTGAATCTTTGCGAGGCAGGTCGTCTTTTGGACACGAGCTTGGACACTATTTTATTCCTGATCACCGGAAGGTCCTCCTCTCTGGTAAATCATTAACCTACGATCACAATTACAATTACATTGAAAATCCAGTAGTCGAACAAGAGGCCGATTGTTTCTCAGCCAATCTACTGATGCCCCCCACTATTTTTCGAGAACAGGCAGAAAAACATAGAATTGTTGGTCTCAATAGTGTTCTTCGGTTATCAAACCGTTTTGATACATCGATGTTAAGTACAGCACTTCAATACGTTAAAATGGATTTTTATCCTTCGGTACTGATAAAATGGGCAGCAGATAATCGATTCCAATGGCATTATATGTCCGGTAAATTCAGAAGGAACATACCCGATTCGTTCAAGTTTCAATTTAACGCTCAACGACCAACATCGGATTGCGACCTCACTACGATAACGTTTGGAAATTGGAAGTCAACTTATGGTACGACAATTACAAATTTGTCTTCTTGGGTTTATGATATCAAACCTGGATCTCGAAAGGATATGGTGTTGAAGGAACAGACTATGCCTCTCGGCCGTTACGGTGGCATTTCACTTCTTTGCCCAGCGTCTTATTAATAATTTTTGATTCGTAATTTTCGTTGACGAATTCAGAAGTACTTTAATTATTAATTATTCGATGCATTTAACTTTTTAATTCATTAACCCAAACTCAAAAGTGCCACCCGAAAAATTACCCCCTACTTGTCTAAACTGACCTATTTCCATATTCCCTTTACAATAATCAAAGGATAATTCCTTTGCTGTTGTAGAATCCATCTACTAGTCGTGTTTTTGAGTTATCATCGACATAACTGCAAGATTTAAAAGTGTTGTTCTCACCATTTAGATCTTTTATACACCTTAAAGAAACCATTTCGTAAGCACCATTTGCAAATGCATATGCGGCAATATCAAAGGAGCTTTTGTTTTTACTTTCCAAAAGGCGGAATTTGATTACCGATTGAACACACGAATGCACTTCATTGCCTTTGGAGACACCAGAACTGCTTTAAAGGTCATTGAGCCGCTACCGTCCAATAAAAAAATCACGGTTGATTGAACAACCGAGACGAGTCTAATATCTCCTAAACTTTTAGATGCAATTTGAATAAGTTTAGAGCCGATTTGTATTTTCTGTGTAGTCGATTTTCCTATTTCTATTTTGTTATTTGATTTTTGAATTTCCTTACCCATTTGTTTTGCTGTATTTTGTTAACAGTTCGTTTTTAGTATTTTCAAGGATAGTCTTTTGAGTGGTAAAATATGAATCCCAATTAGTAAGTTTTTCAATTGTAGAAAAGGTTCGGCGGTTTTTATTTTCTTTAAATCTGAAATTACAACTTGATACTTTTTTCAAGAGCTGCATATTTAATTTTTAACTGGTGTAATTCATCATTCTCATAGTTCAAAGGATTATGTATACCAGATTTCAGGTCAGACCAAATTGTATTCACTGTTTCCAAGTCTCTATTTTTAGGCTTGAGATAAAATTGAAAACATCTCTTGAGCTTTCATTTATTTTCAAATATACATTTGCCAGAATCCGGGTGACAAAGTTAAGAGACGCTTCGTGATATATTCTTTTAATTCCTCCGCAGCTGATTTTGATAAATCAGGGATATCTCTTTTAGTCTCAGCATTTAATTCATCTTTTATATTTTCATATTGACTATTTAAATCTTCAAATGATTCGTCTATAATGCCCAGCTTCTTTAACTTGATAAAAATCTTTTTTTTAATTTCAATTATTGAAGCAATAATGGGATTTAATTCAAGTATATCTTCTATTAAATGAATCAATTAATGCTTCAATGTCATTTTTTTCAATCTCAAGCTGTCGTATTTGGTCAGATACCAATTTAATTTTAAAAATGATTTCTTCCTTTTCGATCTTACTGACACTGACTAAACTTGTAAATTGCTTACAGTAATTCCATTTCCAACTTTGCATTGAAATAATCTCCTTTGAATAATAAGTCCACCGCTTTCTGTAACTCAGGCATTTTTAATTTCATGTAAGTATGGATTGATCTCATCAATTTTACCTAAATCGATTAATGTGTTTATCAAAGAAAGAGTATTTTAATGCTTCAGCAATTTTAAGCTGATGGCGCTCATTTTCGAGCCCCGCTATACTTTTTAATCTTTCAAATTCAGCGGTAAATTCATTTATGGATTGGACATCGTCCTTGATAACAACCAATGTTTCGTTGTTGCTTTCGTTTGCCTTTTTCGTCCAATTGAAGGAGCCATGCAATAATGTGCTATGATCAATAATACAGAACTTATGATACGTGTATTATAGTCCCCTCCAATTTCTACAAAAACACCACCATTGGATCTTATTAACTCGAAATCATTGTGGCTTTCTTCATTGAAGTGTTTTGTAATTATCAATTCTACTTTAATTCCTCTACCTTGTATTTCCAGAACTTTATTGAACAATTTGGTGTCAGTAAACCAAGCGACAGCAATAAGTACTGAACTTTTAGCTGAATTTAAATTTTGAATGATAACTTTCTGGAGATTATCTTTTTGGCTGAAATGCGTATTAATGGTTGACATATATGCAAAGAGATCGATCTCCAGGCGAAAAATAAAAAAAATAACATAAGGAAATGTAAATGAACCATTTTTATGGATACTTAATTTACATGTCTTGACATAAAAATTGTAGGAATTCAATACCCCCTCAAATTGTCTCAATACCTACACGTAGGGATTATATTTTTAAATATTCCTAAGCAATGTTTAAAATCAAGCATTACCCATTCTCTAACAATCAATAAGTTTGACCAGACAACTGCCCGAAATAACTGTATATGCTCTTACCTGTAACCCCAATCCCTTCATGGAACACATCTTGCCTCAAATTCCCCGATTCCAAAAGCTCCATCGTGTGTTTTGAGGTGTATTGAAACACAGCGGTCTCCGTCCTCCCCGTCCCCTGATTCAGGTAGCTCACCTGGCTATTTTGCCATATATGCGGGTATTCGCGCTCAAAATCAATTATTTGTGTATTTATCGCCTCCAAATGACCCCACAAAAAGTTCGAACTGGAGAACCTTAGATATAACTGACGCAATTTATCAGTTTCTGAATTCTTTCCCTCTGCTCTTTCTGCAGGGAAATCCATTGAAATTGAGGCAATTTCAAGGAAAATCGGATTCACAGAAATAGTTCGAAGTGCATGTTTTTCTGCCTGATACTCCAGACCATTCGGAAACACGAGTTTTTGAAGCCTCACTTTGCCTTCGAAATGGGATATTTGCCACATTTTCAGCAGATTACATGCTAATTCTAGTGCAGAATCAAGGTATTTTTCGAAGTTCGAAGTGTCTTTTCCGTGTTTCGACAGTTCTTCCTCAATTGATTTGATTTTCTGTTCATGGCCAGTGGATACCTTCAGGAATAATTCCGGAGTGATATTACCGGTGGCCAGATTATATTCCATTTTCTCCAGGTCATTTTTCAGGCGGGTTAACTCATCCTTCATAGGCTTTACTCTTTCCGCGTCAGCCTTGTGAAGAGTCCAATAGGTTTCTGCCAGTTTATTTTTAATTACAGGTAATAACTCCCTATCGAGAGTATAGGACGACAGTAACGCTTCAAACAGCTCCAGAAGCTTCTTTTCGCTGGTGTTGACGCAACAACCTTTATTCGGGCACTTATAGTACAAATACTCCTTTTGGAAATAACCCGTGAATGGCCTTCCACATTTTCCGCACTTTACCGTGGACTTGAAAGGCATCTCACCTGCACGACTGACTTTTGTATATCCCTGTCTGTTCCCACTGAGAATCCCGTTTACAGCCAGAAATACTTCCTCCGAAATGAGCGGTTCGTGCTTTCCTATTATGATTTCTCCATCATCCAGCAAGGAATGCGTGATGTAGCCACAGTAAAAGGGATTACGGAATATTCTTGAGAGCAGCGGAGGTGTAAGTGTTAATCCCATTGGGATCAATCGCTCAATAATGGCCTCATGAGTCAGGTTTTCATTGTACTTCCACATGAATGCCTGCTGGATTAATCTTCCCTGCGGACCGATAAAACACTGTGGCTTATCATGGTCATGCTCCTTCTTGCCTGTTGCATATGCTTTGATGTATCCAATCGTGGGCTTACCTATCCATTCGCCTTTACGTAACTTCTTCATTTGCCCTTCTATGATTCGGTCCCTCCTTTGTTCATTTTCCATCTCCGCAAACATCAGGTAAAGGCTTTGTGAGAGCCGGCCACTGGGCGTTTGGTCATCTACACTTTGCGTAGCTGCATGAACTTTGATTCCTTTTTCCCTCAACGATTTCAGTAAACCGATATCCCCGGACCGTGTAAATCGGTCGTAGGAATAAACCACGATGTTTCCAATTTTATTCTTGTAACAAAACTGAAGCATTTCATTGAATACAATTCGGTCGTCCGTAGTTGCAGATTCTTTTGCATTAAAAGTTTTTATGAGGTCGAGCTTAATCTGCTTACATAAATTTACGCAAACGTTATCCTGCCAGTCCAGGCTGTCCTGTTGTTCAGTCGAACATCGGTTGTAAATAACAGCTCTGTTATTCTCGATTTCTTTTATGGATTTGCTCTTGACAGAAAACTGCTTCAGCCATCCGGGTAAGTTCTGGTCTTTATTTTGTTTTTCCATGATATCCTTTTATCATAAATAGCCGGAAAATTTTCAGGATCCGTGATCCGATGCAACACCATCGATAGATATCATTCGTAATAACAGGCTAAGCTCCTTCAAGCTCTCGGATATCCTGTACAATTCCTCCTCAGTTTGGTTCTCGTAACCGGGAACTGATTTCAGCATCTTCAGAGTGTTTACAGTATCATTTGATGCCGTTTTGCTGTGTTCGATTGCATTCATTTTCAGAGGTATTTTTAGTGGAAGTCGTTCGCTTTTATAATTTATAATTTATAATTTTGTCCTGTAGTTACACTCTCAGTAAGTATTGTCATCAATTCCATGTCTAAAGCTAAATCGGCCAAAAAAGTAAAGTCCCATGGTGGGGCGCGGGCACGTTCCGGACGTAAGCCCGTGGCAGATAAAAAAGTGGGCTTTACTTTTTACATCGAACAGTCCATCCTGGATGCCAACGGTGATATGGACGAAACCAGAAAGGACTGTTATGAGTTTTTGAAGAAACGTGCGGAGAAAAGATCTGGTAATGTATAGTTTAGCCTGAGAACCAATTGCTTTTTACGCAAATGATTTCATAAATCCGACTGATCAAGTATTCTAATTTTTCCTCTCTCCCTCTGGTGCTTCAAATTTCCTGAAGTAGATTAACCGGATACGTTTATCATACATGATAAAATATTCCATTTGCATTCCATCGTATTTAAATCTGCATAAGTAAAAAAGGGCAGCTGTAGAAAACATTTCAAGGTATGCTTCGGTCAGTGCTTCGTTTTTACTGAGATGAGACTCAAACTCCTCCCTGCCAATTACACTGGCATCCTTCCCTTTCATCAGGTGCTCCATCCTGTCCTTGATGAATAAGAACATTGGTGCAGACCCTGCCTCCTCGTGTAGTGGGTAATATTCAGGCAGAAAATAAGTTACCCTGCAAAGGAGTTTTCTGAACTTATGTTCCAATTCATTCATCATTTTTTGTTTGTTCCTCCAGGAGCGGCAGGTTCAGGGCATCTATTCCCTTTACCGATGAACCGGCAATGGCACGGAATGATCCGAACATTTCTGATGTGCATTGTCCAACCAGTTCAATTGTTTTTTCCCGCTCCTTCCACAATCGCATCATGGCTTTCTTCTCCTGATCGAGGTTCGTCTTCAGACGCGTAAAGCTTTCGACAATCGTCCTTATTTGCAGGCTGAATTCCGGACCGGTGAGGTAATCATACAGATTGCTCATCTTATCGGTCTTGTTTTCTCCTGCAGATTTAATCTCATTATAACGCAATAAAGAATCCCGAAGCACAAAGACTAATGCCTGAACCTCACGAAAACTGCAGACCCAGACCCCATCACGAAGACCGAAATACGGCATATCCGCAGGCATGGCTTCGGTAACAAGTACCGCTATTTCTGCTTTATGATTACGTTGATCTTCCTTTAATTTGGGAATCCAGCCGCTGCTGAAGTTCTTTGTTCGCTTAATTTCAATGGCAATGGTACCGGCTTTCCTCTGCTGAGGAGTACGGACTCCGATTAACAGATCCGCTCCATTAGCACCTTTGGAAACTTCCGAAATGTCATCATCCGGATATCGATTGCGAAGATCTTTCTCCAATTCCAGTTCCGCCACTTCACCCTGCAATTGCATGGAACCCTGATCGGCTTTCTGCTGTGCTTCGGTTAATTGTTTCTTCAGTTGCTGAATTACATTTTCCTTTTCCGCAATTTTCAGATTAGAACGAGCCTCCGTTTCCTGCAATAATTTAAGACGTGCTTCCTCCAGTTGTTTATTGTATTTCTCCTCTGATTCCAACTGAATTTTATCCCGCAGTTCTTCCTTCTCCCGGCTAAGTTTCAGGAGTTCGGCTTTGATACGGTTGAGTTCCTTTGCTTCTCCAATTTTTTCCTTTAACTGCTCCTGCAGTGACTCCAGTTCTCCGGATTTTTCTTCGGTAATTTGTTCACGGATACTTTTTTCAAGGACCGACCGCTCTCGGGCAAGTTTTTCGGTAACGCCATTCTGAATGGATAGCTGAAGTTCCGTCCGCATCTGATCCAACTCTCTTTTCTCCCGGATTATCTGGGCATTCTTCATTTCAAAATCCTTTTCAGCCTGAGATTGTAGTTGGTGGTAGAGTACATCGTTAACATTGATGGCGGTACCGCAGTTAGGGCACTTTATATTGCTCGATTCTTGATTCATGATTTTTGAATTTTAAAGGTTCGTATAAAAATTAAAAGGTCAATTTTTACTGATAAAAATGGGAATGTCCGGATGCAGTTCCATAGCTAATTCATAGAAACAGATCAGCTCGGATATGTTATGCGCAATATCTCCCGGTGTGGCATAACGCACCAGGTATGTGCCACCATACACCTCCGGCTCCTGTGCATAAGGAGTAAAGAGGTGCATAAACTGATCCCCATCGAGGCCAAAGTAGAGGATGATGTTCGAGAGCAGGCACATTCGTTCGTCACATCTTCGGTGTGCAACACCGTGTGCCGTTGCTTTCCAGTCCTCGGGGAAGGCTTTGGGTAATGCAGTGACAACACATTCAAAAACCGGGAACAGATTAACAACTGTAGAATCTTCCTCGCTGAAGATGTAGTTATCATCTTCAAGAACTTTAAAACTGCCGTTTCTTTTGCGCGTTAGCAGGTATTCTGCCAGGGTTCTTAACCTTTCAGGCTGGAATATCAATGGTTTGTTAACTTTTTCGATCATTTTCTTAGAATTTAAATATTAGTTTTGATTGAATTTTATTGATTTTCAAATCAAAAGTAGGATTAAGTTTTGATTAAACATTATGTTTTTTCATGTTTTTAATCAAGTGTATTACAATGTACTGATATTCAAATGAATAATTTTAAAATAATTGGGTTTGAGTCGATCCACCTAAAGGCAACCAAGGAAACAGGCGGATCTGCTTTCTTCTGATAATACAGGGTGTCCTGCGGTTACTCATGGTAAGGGGGTGTAATTAAAATGTCAGTACCCTTCGGTCCATCCGAGAGATAACTGTTATTTTAATTACATTAGCCAATATTTGACAAGTCAAAAGATAGACGATGGAAAGCCAGTTTGGTGAGAAAATACGCGCACTCAGAGAGCAGCAACAATTGTACTTGCGGCAGGTAGCCCCATTGCTTGAAATGGACACGGCTCAGTTGAGTAAAATCGAAAAAGGATTGCGGCAACTGAAGCGGGAACAGATACCCACCATTGCCCATATTCTCAAAGCTAATGTAGATGAATTGTTGACCCTATGGCTGTCGGATCAAATTTATGCTGTAGTGAAGAATGAGAAACTGGCCAATGAAGCCATTCAGGTAGCTGAAGAGAAAATCAGATTTAAAAAACGCAAGAAGAAATGAGCAACGCGAAAATAAAACCAGGTATTATCATCAACATGCGTAACCGCTTATGGCGAGTAGATGAATTTGATGGTTTAGAGATAGTTGCCACACCTATAACAGGAGACTCAAATGATCAGCGTGTTTTTCTTGCTGATGTAGAAAATATTCGGGAAGAAAAGTTTGAAAGAATAAATGCTGAACTACCGGGAGATTTATCTGCGCAACGCTTATTGCTAAGAGCCTATCAATTCGATCTTATTCATGGCTCTGCTCCATTTTTAAGCCTGCACAGATCTTCTGTCATCCCATACAACTATCAAATGGTACCTCTGGTATTGGCCTTGGAAAAACCAAATACAAGAATGCTCATTGGTGATGATGTCGGCTTGGGTAAAACTGTTGAAGCAGGCTTGATCATATCTGAGTTGATTCAAAGAGGGAAAGTCAAAAGAGTACTTTTCTTAACTCCCGCAAACCTCAAACAGCAATGGAAGGAAGCCCTTGACTATTTCTTCCACATAAAGGCAACTATAATTGATTCCTTTTCCAGAAAAGAATTTGAGAAGGAATTACCTGCGGGTGCAAATCCATGGCAATATTTCCAGTTTGTCATTGCATCGGTTGATTATGCAAAGTCTCCTGATATCAAACAGCAAATTCAGGAACAACAATGGGATTTAATGTTGGTGGACGAAGTACACCTTTGTGCTCGTCCACACAGTACAATGCAGGCAGCCAAACAGCAGAAGCGTTACGAGATGATCAAGGATTTGGGTGCAAGAATCACAAATGTTCTTTTCTTAACCGCCACACCACATAATGGATATTCCGACTCATTTGCAAGTATTTTGGAAATACTCAACCCGGAAATTGTAAAATACAATGGTTCTGGTGAAGTTTTATTTGATAAGTCAAAGGCTCATTACAATGTAATTCAGCGGAACAGAAAGAAGCTCGAGGCATGGTATGCAAAACAGGGAAAGAAATCTCCTTTTCCAAAGAGGGACCACAAGGAGGTAATCATTGATCCAAAGGCAAATGGAAAGCTCATCCAGCTATTGGATGCTGTTGAACGCTACGGTGATTTTATTTTGAAGTCTGCAGGAGGTAGTCAATCAAGAAGGGTAAGGAATATCGCTAACTGGGTAGCCATCCACCTGCAAAAAAGAGCCATCAGTTCCCCTTATGCTGTTTTACAATCACTAAAGAATAGAATCAATTCTCTTGAAAATACTCCTGAGATCCCAGAGGAAACTTCAGAGGAAACTTTACAGCAGTCCTTGTTTGATGCTTTTATGGAAGATGAAAGGGTTTCAGAGGAAATGGCTTCATTGCGTTTGGATTTTGAGGCCCTCAGCCAGGATGAGATAGCGGAGCTTAGACGGATTATCGAATTTGGTGAAACGCTTTCTCCAAGGGATGATGAGAAATTACAAAAGCTGAAAAATGAAATCATCCCTGAACTGATGATTAAAGACTCCAAGATTATTGTGTTCACCAAGTATAAGGATACGCTGGATTATCTGGAAAAGAATATCAAGACCCGGGACTATGAAACGTTTGTAATGCATGGTGATATGAGCTTGAATGCCCGTACTGAAATCTTCGCAAAATTCGACCGTGCCAAAGCTGCCATATTAATTGCTACCGATGTTATCTCGGAAGGCCTGAACCTTCAGCGTCTTTCTTCCAATGTGGTTCACTATGAACTGCCCTGGAACCCTAACCGCTTGGAACAGCGAAATGGCCGTGTGGACCGGATCGGTCAGAAGCACGAAACAGTATCCATTAGAACTTTGGTTGTTGATAAATCTCTGGATAAGGAAATACTGCAGCTGCTCATTGATAAAAAGAAAACAATGGAAAGCGATCGGGATTATGCCGCTGCTTTCTTTGGTGATGAAGATTCATTAAAAGAGTTGGTTTCTGAAGCGACAAAAAGCAGAAGAAAAAGGAAAGTTGAGGTAAATCCAAATATGCCTGATCTGTTTTCTACTGCTGGTGTGGATGAAACGAAAAAGGCTGTAAGGCAGGCTTTCAGTTCTCCCGAAGAAGACAGAAAGCGTAAAAAGAGGATTGAAGAAGAATCCTTCTATAGCAGCCTGGATATTGAACTACCTGAGATTGATAAACGAATTGAAGAAACCAAGCGGATTGTAGGGTCACAGGAAGAGGTGTTGATTTTTGTGAAAGCCGCCCTTTCCCGATTTAATTCTGCTTTGATTGATAAAGGTTCCGGATTTTATGAAATCACCATCAACGATCCCCGTTTAATCATAAGCCGATTTGGTGACCATCTGAAAAAAGTGACGTTCGATCCTGAATTGGCCTTAACCAATCCGGATGCTATTATTCTCGATGCGGGCCACCCCTTTGTTCGTAAACTGATTGAGCTGGTAAAAGCTGAATTTTTTACTGATAAGGGGCTCTATGGTCGTAATGCTTATTTCTTCTCTAGTGAAGTGGATACGGTGGTTTATCTCTACAACTTCCTGGTACGTTATGCAGTAGGCCTGAAAGAGAAACGGGTAATTGAGGAACTCATCACCATTGCGGTGGATAGCTATTCGGAAAAGACCTTGTCCAACACGCAGTTTACTCCTGCCCAAACTACACGCAGTTTATCACAGTCCGATTTGACTGAGCTAATCAATGAAGCCCTGAATTTCTCTGGTCTTCATCAACTGATTGATGCCAGGATTAAAGATAGAAGGTTTAAGCTCATTGAGGAAAGACAGGAGTTATACAAAAAAATACTGGTAGAGAGTAAGAACACGGAGCAGCCGGCCTGGCTGGATGATATTATTCACATTGAAGAAGCCGGTCATGATCTCTTAACCATAACCATTATTCAACCGCTTTAATTATAAGGATAGCATGGCATTAAGTTTCATCAAATCAAGCGGTAATATTATCACAGAGGATTTCTGCATGGCATTGGCCAGCGAAACCAAAGCGGAGTATGTAAAAGACAAAAGCTTTGGGGCAGATGTTAAAAAAGTGGATGAGATAATAGCCACTACTTTCGAAAAACTCCGTGAACGCTGGGAAGAACACCGCACTCAAATCATTGAAAACAGACTGGATAATACGGAACTGCGAAATAAGTGGATACTACCTTTATTAAAAGCACTGGAATATCAACCGGTGTTTATAGCTTCCAACATCAAAAGCGAATCAGGAACAGAGTACCATATTCCCTACAAGGGCTGGGATAGCGAATATGCCCCCGTCATTCACATGGTGCATTCGGCACAGGATTTTGATAGTAAGGACAAGCATAGCCGAACACATTCTAATAAAAGTCCGCAGGACTGCCTCCAGCAATACCTGAATACAAGTCACCATCAATGGGCTATGCTGACCAATGGCAAAAAGCTGCGCTTACTCCGAGACTTTTACCACAGCATCACGAAAGGCTTTTTGGAGTTTGATCTGGAAAGTATTTTCGAAACAGCCAATACAGAACAGTTCCGGGTATTCTATCGAATAGTTCATCGTTCACGTATAGAGAACCAATACCAGGGTGAGCAGGTCACCGAATACGATGAAGAAGGTAACCCCATTGAAGTAGAAGACAATTGTTTACTGGAAAGCTTTCATAAAAAATCAAGAGAAACAGGTGTAAAGGTTGGCAACAAACTGCGAGATCAGGTTATTGAAGCCATCGAAAAACTGGGCAATGGTTTTGCTGAGAACCTGAACCCCGATGAATTTCAAAACGGGAAAGCAAAAGCCTTTTATGGCGAAATACTGAACATCATCTACCGGTTGCTCTTCCTCATGTTTGCAGAGCAAAAAGGATGGCTGCCGGTACGCAACAGCATCTATGCCCGTACCTATAGTTTGAATGCATTGCGGGAAAGGGCTGACCGGGGTAACTACAACCACGATGAGGAGCACGACCTTTGGGAAGGACTAAAAATAACCTTTCAACTGGTGGCCAAAGGCTACACCTTTCTAAATGGCGATACGATTAACGCTTTTGGTGGTCAACTTTTTTCTGATAAGAAAATTGCTACCATCAAAGACCTTTCGCTGAAGAACAAATACCTGCTTGATGCTATTTTTCGTCTCAGCTACTTCAAGCTCGACAACTTGAGCAACCGCATCAACTACGCTAATCTGGCAATTGATGAGTTGGGCTCTGTCTATGAAAGTTTACTCGACTATGAGCCTAAGTTGGCCAAAGAGTCTTTTGCCATTGGAAAGCGGGAAATTAAAAGAGGTGAGTTTTACTTAGATGACCGGGGCACAGACCGCAAAACCACTGGCTCTTATTATACGGACAACCGTCTCGTAGCCCAGCTGATCGAATCTGCCTTAGTGCCGGTGATACAAAATTCTTTAAAAGACAGAAGCACACAGGCGGAGAAAGAGGCAGCCTTGCTTGATTTGAAAGTGGCCGACATTGCCTGTGGTTCCGGTGCTTTCATATGCGCTGCCTTAGAAAAATTAGGCGAAGAGTTGGCTCTGATACGTATGGGCGATGAAGAACGCCCAACCGAAGACCAATTGCGGGAGGCCAAGCGGGATGTATTGCTGCACTGCATATATGGGGTGGACCTCAATCCCATGGCAATAGAGTTGGCCAAGTTCTCCCTATGGATTACTGCCTCCCTGCCCGATATGCCATTGACATTTTTAGATCACAAACTGAAATGCGGCAACTCCCTGATAGGTGCTACACCAGATTTGATTAAGAAAGGCATTCCAGAAGAAGCCTATAAGCCAGTTGGCAACGATAACCCTGCGGTTTGTACAGAACTAAAAAAGAAAATACGCAAACAATTGGAGAGCCTGAACAAGGTAAACGAGCCTCAGGCACAATATGGTTTGCAATTTGGCCGCAACCAAACTGATGAATTACTCCGTCTAAGGGAGGCTTTGAACAATCGCAAGCAGGAAGACAGCAGCGATGTGGAAGAAGTCGAAGAAGAATACCGTAGGCTGGAAAAAATGGAACGCCAGTTTAAAGACTGGCTGATGGCTGATGTATGGACCGCTGCCTTTTTCATCGATAAAACAGAAACTGACCTCAACCTTTACCCTACCAATCTTACACTGGAGCAGTTGCGGGAAAATGAAAAGGTAAACGAAGCGTTGATAGAACGGGTGCTGAAAACTGCCGACCAATACCATTTCTTCCATTATCATCTAGAGTTTCCTGAAGTGTTTGACAAAGGAGGTTTTGATTGCTTGTTGGGTAATCCACCTTGGGAAGAATTGCAAGCGCAGGAAAAGGAATTTTTCTCCGAGTATCCTGAAATTGCCAACGCTACCGCAACCGCAAGGAAGAAGAAGATAGATGATTTAAAAGTGCAAAGCGAACAATTGCATTTAGATTGGATTAACTATAAAAGTACTATTGATCGTATTCGGATTTTTATTTCAGAAAGTCAAAGTTTCAGTCTCTCTGCATTTGGCAAGTTGAATTTATATTCACTTTTCGCAGAAAAGTTTCTAGCACTAGTAAATCAATCTGGTTATACTTCATTCATCACGCCAACTGATATTGGGACAGGGAAATCAAATCAAACTTTTATTTCTAGTTTGATAAAAGGAAAATACTTGGTTTCGTTTGTAGATTACGAAAACTCAAAACGTCCTAAGTACTTTCAGGAGGTTCATCCACAGTTGCGTTTTTGTATACTAACTATATTCAAAGATTATGATAAAGACGGTTCATACGAATTTTTAATAAGAACAGATGAGCAACTCCACAAGAATAGTATTTCATTGAATTTTGACGACATCCTATTATTAAATCCGGAGACAAAAACAATTCCAGTTTTCCTCAATAAATATGAGGCTGAAATAGCATTTAAACTATATAGTGCACATCCATTATTTGGCAGGTATAATGTATTTCCCATCACTAGGGTATTTAATATAGGAATACCAGCTGTTCTCAAAATGTTTCAAAAAGAATATGATAGTAACTTACCTCCGCTTTTTGAGGGTAAAATGTTTGCAGCTTTTAACAATAGGCAATCAACAATTCAAATAAACGAAGAGAATGTTATAAGGAAAGCTTCTGGAATTGATCTTTCAATTTCAGAACTAAAAGATCCAAATTTTAAGTGCAGAAGCCAATACTATTTTAAAGAGTATAAGTACCTTAATGAGCAATTTCCAAATAATTGGATAATTGTTTTTAAGGACATTGGATCTAGCACAAATTCAAGAACTATGATTTCGTGTATTATACCAAAAGTTCCTACTGACTTTACAATCAGAGCTATTACAGGCCCAATTAATTTCACGAAAGCTTGCTGCACTATTGCATGTTTTAATTCATTTGTTTTTGACTTTCTATTACGGCAAAAATTGATTGGTAATCATCTGTCAGATTATTTTATCAATCAAATTCCTGTAATTAGCGATGCTATAATAGGACCCGAAGCATTCACAAAGATTTTAGATAATGTTCTTAAGCTAACCTATTCAAATTATGAAGTAAAGAGTTTTGCAATTGACTGTGGTTATACTGGAGAACCATTTATCTGGAACGAAAAAGAACGCTTCCAGCTCCAATGTGAGTTAGATGCCATCTATGCCCACCTCTATGGTTTGGAGAAGGAGGAGTTGGATTATATCCTGGAAACCTTCCCCATCGTAAGGCGCAAAGACATTGACAAATACGGGAGCTACCGCACCAAGGAAACCATTTTGCAACTGTATGTTGAGTTTGCCTGGGTGAGGGTGGAGATGCAGAAGGCTAGCCACTAATCGACCAAATAGAGGAGTATTTCTTAAAAATTCGTCTTTATAAGTCATAATAAGCATAATTCGTCTTTATGGTCGATATTTTAAAAATATCTACTAAATGGACGATAAAATTTGGAAATCTGCTAAAATGGTCGTAAACTTGGTGCATGGCAAACCTCAATACCGTACTCACCGCAGACATTGTAAACTCTGAACCAAGCTGGGCAAAGGAGTTGGGTAAAAGGTTGGAACAAACCATTTATGCCACCCAGGCTGCTGCCAAAGTATTCTTTTACCGGGGCGATAGCTTTCAGGCCTATCTTCCCGATCCCTATTCCACCTACCGTCTGTCCTTACTATTAAGGACAGAGGCCATTCTGTTTGAAAAAGATCGCCCCGAAATTCATACTGATGTCAGGATTTCGATAGGTATTGGTACAGTTGAATTGCCTGTAAGCCAGTTGGCAACGGCGCAAGGCGAAGCCTTTGTGTTGTCAGGAAGGGGCTTTGATGATCTCGCTCAAACAGACAGACGAATAAGCATAAAATGCAGTCAGGCTACCACACAGATTGCCCTACAGTCGATAAGCCTGTTTACTGATTACCTGTTTCGATCCCTTACCATCAAACAGGCAGAAGTATTAGAGCATCTACTCAACCATCGTACACAAATAGAAACTGCTAAACTCCTTAAAAAATCGCAGTCAACGGTGAATAAGCACGTGCAAAGTATGGGATGGAAGCAAATAGAGGAATTGATCAGCTTATACGAAAAAAGCATCCAAATAATCAATAACAATGAATGATGCAATTATCTGGCTTATTCGCCTGTTAGCAGCTCACCTGCTCACCGATTTTATCTTGCAACCCACAGCATGGGTAAAAGCGAGGAAAGAGCAACACTTAGCAGCAAAAGAATTCTGGTGGCATATTGGGCTTACTTCTTTGGTGGCAGCTTGGTTTACCTGCTTTGATACCTGGTGGGTACCGGTGGTCATATTCGTGTCCCATGGGTTGATCGATTGGTGGAAGAGTTACCGAAGCGATTCAGTAAAATACTTTGTTATAGACCAGCTATTACACCTCTTAGTGATTGGCGTTGTCTGGCTTATAAAATTTCCTGAGGCGTTTTCTCCAATGCATTTATTGCAAACCTGCATGGTGAAACAAAACATTTGGATGACAGGCATAGCCATTATATTCCTCACCAAGCCAATCGGGATATTCATAGGCATGATCACCAAACCGTTCAGAGATAAGATTGAAAATCATCAGGACAATAGTCTTGAAAATGCAGGAGCCTGGATTGGTGTGCTGGAAAGGCTGATTATTTTTTTTCTAGTCCTAATCAGTCAATATGAAGCAATTGGTTTGTTAATAGCGGCAAAATCCATAATTCGGCTAAAAGAAGGCGAGCAAAAGATGAGTGAATATGTGCTCGTTGGCACACTGATTAGTGTTGCTATTGCTATGCTCACAGGATTTATTGTTTCAAAAATCATTTAAGATCGCATGGATCCGTTTAAAATATACAAGTCCGTTAAGGAACAATACAAAAGTTATATACAGACCTTTCAGGTCTTCAAGAATGAGAAGATCAAATTGTTTGTAGAAACCGGTATCAATAATAGGAGCATGCTATGGCAGGAACCGGTTATCCAAATTAGCAAACGGTTCAAAGCGGGATTGCCTATAACAGAACTAGTGGGTAACGGCTGGCTCAACCCCGGATGCAATCAGGTGTATCCTAATTTCATTCCTTATGCCCATCAGCAGAGGGCAGTAGAAATTACATCTAAAAGAAAAGAAAATCTAATTGTAACTACAGGAACAGGTTCCGGTAAGTCAATGTGTTTTGAGTTACCCATTGTGAGTCATTGTTTAGAACAAACAGCCAATGGTGTAAACGGAATTAAGGCTATCATCATTTACCCCATGAATGCCCTTGCCAACACGCAATATGAGGAATTAGCTAAAAAGTTGAAAGGCTCGGGAGTTACGATTGGACTTTACACAGGCGATACAGAAGCTACTGGTGAAGAAGCATTGAAGGCATACAAAGATGTTTTCGGTGAAGATGCTGCACCCAACGATAGTGAAATTATTGACCGGCAACAGTTGCGTAGAACACCTCCGGATATACTTATAACCAACTATGTGATGTTGGAACTCATGCTTACCCGGAATGATGATGCAGCATTATTCAGAGAAGAAATAAAGCGGAATCTCCGGTTTTTGGTTCTTGATGAATTGCATACCTACAGTGGTAAACAAGGAGCTGATGTGGCCTTTCTCATCAGAAGGCTCAAACAGAAAACAGAGACCAAGGGAAAGTTGATCTGTATTGGAACTTCTGCAACTATGGCCAATGATGTTGGTGGTGCAGATTCAGCCGCAGCAGTAGCGGGCTTCGCTACCAGGATATTTGGAGAACCCTTTTTGTCTGCAAATGTTGTGATAGAAGAAGAGGATAAAACTATTGAATTTAAAGGTGATAGTTTATCGGCAAGGCCTGCAGTTACCGAAGCCATGCTTGAGGCTTTCGATAGCGATCAATTTGAAACTGTATTGCCTTTGTTTGAACAGATTATAGGCTATCCATTCACAGGTGAATTAACACCACTTTCATTGGGTAATGAGCTGAAGCAATCAAAGCTGCTGACTTTTTTAGAACAGTCACTGAAGGAGGTAAAAGATTATGGCACCCTGGCAAAACAGTATAGAGATGCTGTAAGAAAGGGCGAAGATATTGAGGCCTGCAAGTTGGAAATACAAGCGGGATTGATACTGGGCATGATGGGAACAGTGGTATCAGCGATGGGAATAGAAGTACCTCGATTTGTGCCGAAAGTTCATGCCTTTTACAACCAAGGCTCGGAGTTACGCGGCTGCTTGGTGGAAGGTTGTGAATATTTGAGTGATAGTGGTGAAACTACATGCCCAAAATGCGAGGAAGAACGGAGAGACATAAGTACGCTATACCCTTTGCATTTTTGCCGTACCTGCGGCCAGGAATATTATGGCATGTGGTACGATGAGCAAACCAATGAAGCCAATCCCTGGACTTTTCAAGATGAGGCTAATAAAGGAAAGTCTGGTTATTATTCCCCTTCATTTAAAGAAGATTTAAGCAAAGTGCCTGATAATTGGCTAACACCCAAAAAGAGAGAACTAGCAAGTCGTTATAAAGAGAAGAAACCAATTTTAGGAAAGTTAGACTCACTGTCTAACACTTTTACTCATTATCATGATGATGAAAATGAGAATGGCACATTGATGCCTGCACCATTGGCTTATTGTCCTTCTTGCAGAACGGAATATTCGGGTGGTACTGAGTTTGGAAAATTATTCCTGCTCAATTCCATTGGTCGTGCCACTGGTACTGATGTCATTGTGACTGCATCATTGGGTGCTTCACCTGTAAATGAAAGAAAAGTTATTGGCTTTACCGATAATCGACAGGATGCAGCGTTTCAGGCAGGACACCTTGATCATTGGTACAATCAGATCTATTTCAGAAGAGCATTATACAATGTACTGAAACAGCAAAATTCGTTTCTTCCAGTAAAAAGTATCCCTGAACTATTATACCCACACATCATTGATGTTGAATATGAGAAGACAATCCCATTTGCTCAGCGTAGAATGTTTAAGGAGAAATACCTTAAATACCTGGAAACCTACCTCTATGTAGAAATCCGGGGAACCAAGCGTTTCATTAGTATTAATCTTGAAGATGTGGGCTTGCTTGAAGCTACTTATGAAGCTTTAGAAGAAATTGTAGTACAACCGGAGTTGGAAATGTTTTCTGAACTAAAAAACAAAGCGAAGCCGCAACTGAAAGATTACATAAGCGGATTCATGGAGATATTCCGAAGCGAAATGGCTATTGGGCATCCTAATTTAATTGATAAATCAACCTTTCGTCAACAAGTCATAGACTTTATCGAGCAGAAAGCGCCGGAGAAAAGAATATTTGAATCCGTTGAAGATACCAATGTAGGTATCTATACCAATGCTGATAAAGACAAATTCAAATACACTCCCTTTACTTTCCATGCCTTTGATGGTAGTCGTGCGTTGGGTCTATGGGTAAAAAAGTGTTTTGGCTTAGATGAGACTGCAGATGTCATTAGAGTGATTCAGCAAACCCGGGATTTCTTGCTCAAAATGGGTTACTTGTCAAAGCAACGGGTACAGCATGAAGATGTATATTATATCGAACCAGATATGATTCTGATTCAGGCTCCCAAGAAGGAGTTTAAGCAACAGTGCAAGAAATGCGGTTCAAAGTATAATTGGGAACATGTACATTTTTGTATTATGCCTGCTTGCAAGGATGAGTTGGAATCATCAAAGCCTATTGAGAATTTTTATACCATACAATATACCAAGCCATTTGATGGCAGGGATAATATAATCGCTGAAGACCATTCCGGTCAGGTAAAAGGTCAGGATAGAAAAATCAAAGAGAATAAGTTTAAGAAGAACCCTCCTGAAATCCAGTTTTTAATCGCAACACCTACTATGGAGTTAGGCATTGATATTGGTACTTTATCATCGGTTTATTTGAGAAACGTTCCTCCAAGTCCGAGTAATTATGCTCAGCGGGCTGGACGTGCCGGTAGAAGTGGCCAGGGATCGATAGTTCAAACATTTTGTGGCTCTGGCTCAAGCCGTGGCGTACATGATCAATATTATTATAACAGGCCAGTAGAAATTGTATCAGGTAAAATAAGTGTGCCTCGTTTCAATCTGGCGAATACTACTTTGTTTGAGGCCCATGTAAATTCATTGGTACTTCAAACTATCGACAAAAAACTTTTATCGCAGCCGCGCCAGTTTATTGATTTCAGCAATCGGGAAGAGCTGCCTATGATAAAGGATTATATCGAAGACCTGGTCGATTCAATTCAACGAAACAAGCCAGTAATCCTACAAAACATTCGAGAAGCATTTGGTACGGAGGTAGAAGAATCTAACGGTATGATTACTTGGCATAGTATTGCAGATCAGGTGGATCAATTTGCATACTATTTTGATACTGCCTTCAATAAAATGAGGGAAGACTATAGAGAGTCGCTGAAAGAAATAGAGGAAATTGATAAGCGAATCAGGGCTGAAGGAAATACTGACTATTCACTACCGGGTAGACGTAATGCTTTAGAGAAACGGAATAACAACCTCAAAGAAGGAAAGGAGGATTTCTATGTATATCGTTATTTGTCTCAGGTAGGTTTTTTGCCAAACTATGCTTTCCCTTCGAAAATTACTTCTGTAAGGATGTTACATAAAGGTGAAGAAGAAGAAATATCAAGAAGCTTTTCAATAGCAATTCGAGAGTTTGCTCCGCTAAATACTTTATACTATGGCGGACTAAAATATGTAATTCAGACAGTAAGTAAGGAAGTGGATCCTTCGAATAATTTTCAAGCTGTAGTTTGTGAAGACTGCGAACATGTCGAAAAACTTTCAGCAGGCAGGCAGATTCCATCCAATTGCCCGAATTGTGGCTCGGTATGGGAGTCACAAACACCTGTAAATGTGATGAAGTTTCCTAAAATGCGAGCAATAAAACGAAATCGCATTACTGCTGATGAAGAAGAAAGGCTAAAAGGTGGTTACAAAATTATCCATAGCTATAAGCCAACTGGGAAAGCTGAGGTTAATGAAGTAATCAGCAGCCATGAAAGCATTTGCCGCATTTCATTTGAGCGTAGTGGTGAGATGAATCACTTGAATTTGGGTCAAATGGTGGACTATAATAAGGGTGATAAAGGGTTTATGTTAGACACTGTAAATCTAAATTGGGTTTCTCATCCAAAGCTGCAAGATTACCTGATTGAGAAGAGAATTACAGCCAATCAGATTAATAGAAACATTTCTTTGTTAACAGAATCCAGAAATGATGTTATTACGATACAATTAATAAAACCTTTTGAAGGTGAAGAAGAAGTATTTGCAAAAACACTAGTTAATGTACTTGTTCAAAGTATATGCACTGTGATGAATTTAGACGACAATGAGATCAATGGCTTTTACCAGCCCATTGTAGGTCAAAATGGCAAACTCATCATTTTCGAAACATCAGAAGGCGGAACCGGTACATTGTCTTCAATTGTACGTGATATAAAATTATTACAACGAATAGCCTTTAAAGCATTAGATATTCTTCACTTTGATGAACATGGCAATGACAAAGTTGGAGCATGCGCATCGTCTTGCTACAATTGTATCTGCAATTTCTTTAATCAGAGAGACCATAAACTATTCAACAGGCAATCTGTAAAAGATTTCCTGCTTGGATTAATGAATGTTTCATCTATCCAAGGTTCACAAGACGATAATGTGATGTTTGATTTGTTCATGCAACAAGCTGCATCTAATCTTGAAAAGACTGTCTTAAGAATTATAAAAGAACAAGGCATGAAATTGCCTGTAGAGATGCATCGGGTTATATCGAAAGATGGAGAGTTAATTGCCGAGTCTGATTTGTATTACGAACCCAAAATAGCTGTTTTTATTGATGGTCCGGATCATGACATGGAGCACATTAAACTGGATGATGAAAGAAAGCGATCAAAATTGAAAAGGTTAGGTTACAAAGTAATCGTAATTCAACATGCCGATATTGACAATAGAATACAATTGTTAAAGTCAACCATCACGGTTTAATTTAATAGCTCTTCGACATATGCAATTCATTGTGACCCGAATTATTCTGCTAAGGAACCCAAAATATTTTCTTTGCAGAGGAGCAAATTTGCCTGATCCCATAAAGGAAAAATCTTAATCGAGTTTATATTGGTACAATTATCCATTTCTCTCACTAATCACCACCCGCTTCGCAAACTCATCAAACTTCACATTCGCTGAAGCCTTCACATAGTTTAAAAAAGACTCTAGTTTGGTATGCTGGGAGAACTGCATAATTAAACCGGCGTCCATCTTACGATGATAGTAGAAGTTGGTACAAAAATTCCGGCGGGCTGTATGCGATCCGATTAAGAGGAAAAAGGGAGTGGCAAGTGTTTCCTGAGCCCTGGTTTTAATGTTTAAGCGGGTTTGAATGAAGTCATCAATAAATCCGGCCATTTCGCAAACGCGTTGAATATTCCGGTTGTAATGCTGGTTGGTGATTTCCTTGAATTTGAAGTTGTACTTTTTCAGTATTTCATAAACAGAATCCATGATCGGAATTTCAGCTTTTATTCCGGTCTTATTACGGGTTATTGCTATGTAATTTATTTTATGTCCGTCAACATTCCTGCTCTGCACATGGAAAGCCTGTGACAAATCACCGAAGGTGAGTCCACCGGTATAAGATGCCAGGTAAAAAAGGTCACGGGTGTATTCAAGATGTTTATCGCCGGATCCAAACTGCATATTGATCAGCACCTGCAGCATTTCCTCGGTCAGGTAGGGGAAACTGACTTTCTCCTTGTTTTGCTGATACACGAGGCTTTCAGGCTCAACGCCGGGCAATTGAAGTTTGTCTTCGATCTTTGCCCACCGAAGAACGGCCTTCATCCATTTTTTGAAATTCGCGTAATAGTTGGCTGAGAAATCATAGGTATCCATCAGCCAGTAAAAGAATTCGGCAGCTATATCATCCGTCATTTCTCCAATGGTGATCTTTTCATCCCAGAGTTTAAACTGAGCGGATATTTTATTTTTATAATCATCCGCGCCTTCCTTCTTCAGCAATTGCCGCTTCACTTTTTTATCAGCTACATCTATGATGTATTGATAAAAAGGAACAGAATATCTGTCATCCTGGCGAATGATTTCATGCTGGGCGGAAGGCTGGCGGATCGTAATTTTCTTCGATTCTGCTGAAGTTAATTCTTCCGGAGTGTAAGGGAGATTGGAAAAGAATTTTTCCATATCTACCATCCTGCCCGTACTGTCAACGATGGAATAGTTGAAGCTTCTCATTCTCATCATCAATTCCGTAAAGATTTCATTTGAAGGACGGGCGTAATAATCCTTAACCTGCTTGATTAGTAAATTTTGCTCAGTGATTTTTCCTTCAATAAACCGATTGATTTTATCCTCCAGCATTTTGTGGAAATACTTTTTCTCATATAAACCCACAATCAATGCGTTTTCTTCCTCTTCGGAATAATCGCCCTGCTCATGCTCCCAATTCACTTCATCCAGCCATTCCTTTATGGACTCCTCAAGACGAATAAATCTTGTAGCAAGTGTGGGGTTCTTTGGAAGTCTTCGTCCGGAATCCCACTCACTTACCGGAAGGCTTTGCCCTGTGGATTTTTCTACAGTGAGATATTTTCCGTTATGCTTTGTACCAAGACTTATGATTACCTGAATGGGTTTGGTGCTACTTGAAACGTGCTGTAGTTTGAAATTGATCTTAAAGGCCTTCATGAATCAATCACAGGAAATAGTAATCCCGCATAACAAGGTTAGCCAGAATTAACCAGAAAAACAAGGGTCCTAACCTGAATTAGCCTGAATAATACATCATTTGGGCTAATTTTCGACCCATTCGGGCTAATATTTTTAGTAATTCGGGCTAATAATTGAAAAGGACCTTGGTGCAAAAACTCTTCATAAAAATCTGAAAATGAAACACTAGAGCATAAAAAAAGGAGCATTTCTGCTCCTTTTGTAAGCGGTCCGGACGGGACTCGAACCCGCGACCCCATGCGTGACAGGCATGTATTCTAACCAGCTGAACTACCGAACCGTTTGATCAATACTTCTGATCGGGCTGCAAAGATATATCCTGATTTCATTTTATGAAAATGATAGCTCAAATTTATATAGCTAATAATCAGCTATTTAACAACCTGGCGCCTCATCTTGACAACGAGAGGTTATTTTTGAATCGCGCAACGGATAACAAAACACAAACACGAAGGTAAAATGAAACCCAAATATGCCCAGCAACTTCTTTCCATTTTCTTCCTTACGGGATTACTAGTCTGTTCGATTTCCGCCTCCGCCCAACGCCTCGCACCATTCCTCAGTTTGAGTGGTAACCGTGGCTACCCGGCCATTACCAATCCAATCCCGTACGAAAAACCCCAAAGCAGGTTTGAATACATTGATTCGACTTGCACTTTTTTGATTCAGAAAAAAACAGGCTGGACGTATACTGCTTACTTCGAAGTAAAGGATAGTTTGCAGGAACTGGGAATTCGCGTGATCTCTCCTCTTCCCGATCTCCTTTCACCCCGTAAAGGCGATATTGTAACTCCGGCCTATGAATCTAAACCGGCTAATGCTGCCAATGGATTTAAACCTGAAGTTTACCTGTTCAAGGCGAAACCGGGTGATGTGAATTTTGTTGAGCTGGAAGATATGACCCCACTTCAACGCCGGAACTGGATTTCCCCGGGCTTCCGTTTGGTCGACTCAGGCAACGGCGTTAAGCTGGCACCGGGAATTTATAAACTGGTCATTTTTACACAGGACAGAAAAAAACCGTCCGGCAGTTTTGTCGTTGAATTCGGTTCTGTTCCAAAAATTCAGATGCCTGTGCTGGTGAGCTCTCCGGAGGCATTGAAATAATAAAGGCGGACCACCTGCTGTGCATCCGCCTTTATAAATGAAATCCGGTTTTATCGTCCGGCTACAATCAGCTTGAACGTTTTCGCAGAACCTCCGGCCCTGAACTGTAAAAGATACATGCCTTCACGAAGTGATCCGGCAGGAACAGACAGTTTCATCGAGTGAAATCCACGTTGCATATATTCTCCGTTTGCGAGAATCCGGATTTGTTTCCCGTTTATATCCATGAGCTGAATAGATACAGGCATCGATTCAGGTAAACTGAAATCCAATTGCGTAAAATCACTGATCACCGTTGGATATACACTCGCCACCGGTTCGTTGTTTGTGATTCCAAACACAGGTGTATTGAAGTCAAAATGGGCCACTATTGAATCAGCACCGGTCAGGTTCACTGTAACCAAAGCGGTACTGTCATTGGGGTTGAAGACCTGACTGTTGGATGTCCAGTTTTTGAATACATAGGGCGTGTCGGGCAAGGCTTCGAAAATATTATCCATATTTCCGAAATATGAACCTTTCCAGGGCAACTGATCATGCACCAGTGTATTGAAGCGGACTTTGCCTGCATTTGCAGGATCCGCATTTATCGTTACTTCATAAGGACCTGTTAACCCATAACAGGAATTCATACCATTGGGAAGATTATTACAACGCGTCAGAATAAATGCGCGCAATGAATCCATGTTCTGATTCCATTCAGCATAGGTACCGTTCCAACGCACTCCGTGAGCCGTCATTTCCGGATCGATGGTTGCCCGAATACTGTCGAGTTGAGATATCATATTATCACAACTGAAAACAGTGTTCCATAAGTCAGCCATCCTCGAAATATAATATTGGTCAAACGCAGGATTCTGTCGCAGCCTGTTCAACACCTGAATATGCCCTTCCGGATCAGATCCGCCGGAAAGTGTTTCTACGTCACAAGGATCTGCATAAGGTCCGGTGTTGGGTATACCCGTATAGTTGATGTAGTGGCCAAACGTTGCATCGTTGTCCCAGAGTATATATCCCCATCGCAAATGTTGTCCGGTGCTATCCAGACCTCTCCACCAGCCCGTGTTCCAGTTCAACCAGTCAGAGCAGACCGACATCATGTTGGCAAGAACATAATCAGCCAGACTCGTTGCATCATATTGACTGATTACATAATTGTAGTTGGCAGGATTCGCCATGCTGTTATTCTGAATATAATTGAAGAGCACAGCCCAATCATTCAATGCCTGTTGTCCGCCGTATTCAGCCCAGGTGTTTCCCCAGGTCAGGATATATTGCAGATGAAATTTATCCTGTCCGTAGTAATAATCTGTATAATCATGTTCGTCCGGATTTTCACGGATGTCATACACTCCCCAATAGGTACCATTCAGATATACAATAATCTTTTCGTCATTACGTACATCCAGATTCATCCCTCCCTTTAACGCCAGCATATGTACGTAGGCATCGCGCACGTGTGCACTTCCTTCGTTTGCCGGACGATGATCAGCGGGATAGTTATCATCACCGGCTGCTCGCAATATCAATCGCTGAAAATTAGTGCGGGTCGAATAATGAAAGAGCTTTTCTTCGACACTATGATTATATCCCATCTCATCACGGGAAATAAAATCCATACTGCGCTGACTCAGCACCCAGGAATCCTGACCGTGACGATTAAATTCCCCGTATGTATTGGCCACTCTCTGTTTTGACGTATCAAAAAATTCAAAAGACCCCTGAGGTTCCAGTGTGCCGGAGCCATTGGCAAGATTCGTTAACTGGGTGGCCGCAACAGAAACTACCGGTAGTGTATGATTCACATTGATAAAGTAAGTGGCAAACTCCATAAAACTGGGTAGTACTGTAGGATCTGTACTGTACGTTATTGCTTTCAGCACTTTCGTTGACGGAATAAATACAGGGCTGGAGTATACCGGAGACGATGTGGTTGGTGCGGTGCCGTCTAAGGTATATCGAATAACAGCATTGGTATCAGATGTGGTAATATTCACAAAGAAACTGGTGAGATAAAAACCGGCAGGATAGGAATAATCCGGTTTGTCCGCATACCTGCTATAGGATGTCGCCAGGTTGTTGGACCCATTTGGTGTTGGCGTAATGAAGATACCCCATGTAGCAGCGCCATTGGTAGTGCGACCACGTGAATGACCATTCTGTGTCTTCAACGCATCGATCCCTTCGATGATATTCCCTGCGGGATCTGCGAATATGATATCCTCTCCGCTGTTTTTAGTCTGTGTAAGATGGAAATTCGTGTGATAATGTCCCGCAGCATAATTATCTCTCCCCGAACACCAGAAACGCAGAAATCCGTTCGGCGCAATCGTTGTTCCTGCAGGAATGGTGTATTTTATTGTATTCAATGAATCGTCACTCAGGTGATAACCTCCAACATTCACGGTGGAGGAACCTGCATTATACAGCTCTATCCAATCTTCGTAATCCGAATGGTTATCCACAAACTGGTTGAGATTAGAGGCTGAGTACTCATTGATGACCACCTGAGCTCGAACAGCGGAAAGCCCGCCACCGAATGCCAGGCAGAAGGCAAGAAGTAGTTTTGTTTTCAAGGGAATTGCGTGGTTGTTGATTGTGGCATAAATGTATTAAAAAATTGTTACCAAATCTGCCGCCGGATTGGTAAAATACAGCAAATTCTCAACCGTTTGCTTCTGCTCTGCCCAGAATAACGAAACCGGCTGCTGTGAATAAACTGAGGATAATCAGCAATACAAACATCCCGTCAAAACCATAACGGTTTGCAATGCCTAATCCAACAACCGGAGCCGCAATATTTGCGATCCCGTATGCGATGGAATAGAGCGCCGAATACTGCCCTTGCCTTTCTTTCCGTGGCCGGGATAACGAATAATTCATCATAAATGGCATTGCCAGGACCTCCGAAAAGGTGATGACTACCGTATAGACTATAGCCCAGAACAATAACTGCTGACCGAACATCAGCATGGTAAAGCATAACGGCAGACATAGTGTCCCGAAAATAATGAAAGGAAATATCTCCTTCCGGTGTTCCATGAGCATTACGAAGGGCATTTCTATCAGAACGACGATAAACCCGTTTAAGGCCATCAGTAAGCCGATGGTGTCTTCATTGTAATGACAAACCTTATTGAAGTACTGGGGTACACTTGCAAAAATCTGAAAAAAGCAAGTGGCATAAAGCGCAACAAACAGGATAAATGCAAGATATCTCCAGTCGCGATAGGCAGAGGTGGTTGCATCACTGAGGATTGCATTGGCCTGTTGCGGAACAGGTGAATCCGCCCGTGGCAGATATTTCCACAGGATGATTGCTGCTCCGTAAGTGGTAAGCGCATCGATGATAAACAACCATTTATACCCGAGATAAAGGGCAATGAAGCCTCCAACTGCGGGGCCTACCGTGAAGCCAAGATTGACAGCCAGACGGACCAACGAAACTGACCGCGTACGGTTCTCCGGACCACTGAAAGAGGCTATTGATTTGGAATTGGCCGGGCGAAACACATCTGCAGTAAAAGCATAGAGGAAAATAACGATGGCCAGGCTGATAAAGCTTTTCGCAAAGAGCAGGAAAAACAAAACAGATCCGCTGATCAGCAACGAAAAAACCATCACGTCAAAGGGACGATACCGGTCCGACAACCATCCGCCGAAATAGCTGCCCAGTACACTCCCCACTCCATAACAACTCATCACCAGGCCGGCATCAGCGATTGAAAATCCGAGTTCACGGGTCATATAGAGGGATGAAAACAGCAAGACCATGTTCCCGCTACGGTTGATAAACATCACCAGCGAGAGTATCCAGATGTTACGACTCAGGTTTGAGAAGGATCTTTTGTATAACTGAAAAAGTGAGGCCATAGGAGACTTCAAAAGTAAACAAACTGTTTTACTGAATTTGGCCTTCGGCAAAATTCAGTTGTTGTAAATGTTATTGAAGTTAAAGCGTTTTAACTGTTCAATTGTTATGGATGTTAAAATGCTGATCCGGCATTAGCTGCAGGAGAAGAGCCACAGAAACAGCTTGAGCGGTTGTTGATGACGAGTGATAAAAATGATTGAAAGCTAAAATGGAATAAACCGTAGATAAAGTGATTTAAAAGTTATGAATGACTCCTGAGTTTCCGGGCATCACAACATTTTTCCTCTCTTCAGCAAATAAGGCATCAGCACCTGTTTATAACCTTTGTTTACATCCGCTTCTACAAAATCGATCCTGTATTGGGCACATTTCAGGAGCAGTTCTTTTTTAAACGCATCCATTTGCTGCAGATAGGCTTCGCGCACCTGAGAGGCATGAACCTTCACTTCTTGTCCGCTTTCAATATCGATGAACTGATACGGGCGGTTGTCAAATTGAAAATCCAGCTCGAGGCGCTTGTCGATTACATGAAACAGAATGACCTCATGTTTATTGTAGCGGAGATGTTGCAAGGCCCCAAACATTTCTTTTGCATCTGCCGCATTTTCGAACATATCGCTGAAAATAATAACGAGAGAACGCCGGTGAATATTCTCAGCAATCTGATGCAACGCCGTTGCCAGCGCTGTTGACGAACTGCCTTTTGAACTGATCGCTTCCTCCAGTTTATGCATCAGCAGTTTATGATGAACAGTGCTGCTGCGTGCTGCTGTACTGAGTTCAAGTTTGTCAGAGAAGATACTGAGTCCGGCCGCGTCGCGCTGCATCTTCAGTAGTTGCATGATCGCAGCAGCACAATGGGACGAAAACGTGATTTTGTTTAATACATCCGGTTTCTTTTTGTTGTACTCCGGAAAATGCATCGATGCTGAATTATCCACTACCAGCTGACAACGAAGATTGGTTTCTTCTTCGTAACGCTTGGTAAATAGTTTATCGGTGCGTCCATACAGCTTCCAGTCGATGTGCCGTGTGGGCTCTCCGGTATTGTAAATACGATGTTCGGCAAACTCGACACTGAAACCATGGAACGGACTTTTATGCAGTCCGGTAATAAATCCTTCCACTACCTGCCGTGCAATGAGCTCGAGGTGACTTACCTGATTGTATTCCTGTGGATCTAATGCCATCTGCCTTAAATAAAACTGACCGGTTATGCTTTAACGCGAATGTATCATTTCTGTTGCATTCGCCGGGCATAACCGGCCAGTGTTTTCAACCGGATCAGTTTCTTTCGCTTATAACTGCGCGTTGAGTTTGTTCGCGAGCACCGATTTCGGGGCTGCACCTACCTGCTTATCTACTACTTTTCCGTCTTTGAAAAATAACAAAGCCGGAATATTTCGGATACCAAACTGCATGGAAATTCCGGGATTGTGGTCAACATTTACCTTTCCGATAACTGCTTTTCCTTCATATTCAGTGGCCAATTCTTCTACAAACGGTCCGATCATGCGGCAGGGACCACACCATTCAGCCCAAAAATCTACAAGTACAGGTTTGTCGGATTTCAGAACAAGTTCTTCGAAGTTCTGATCAGTTAATTCTAATGCCATTTTGAATTTCTTTTTTTATTGTGGATGCTTGTGTTTACAATTATTGTTCCTGTTTGTTTTTACTGCCAGCTTGTCAGGACAAAGTGATTTCGCCACCGGTAATGCGGGTCACTTCTTCCATCAACTTCGTGTTAATCTTGACTTTCAATGATTTAACCTGAAATGGCAACTGCCAGCGCTTCTCTTCATCGTACACCTTAATCCTGACAGGTACATTGCCCGGATGCTGAGCAAGCAAGTCTTTGAGGGTATTTCCCATATCACTATTGAGCTCCCAAAGTTTCAGATGCACCACCAGTTCCTTTGTTAGTTTATCGCCTATGTCAGAGAGATATTGTATTGAATAGGGTTTTAACTCGAAATCTTCTTCACTGCGGAATCGATTCTGGATTTTGGCTTTGATGAATACCAGACTCTCCTGCTCCATAAATTGTTTCAGCTTCCCATAGTCTTCGCCGAACAAGGCAATTTCCATACTTCCGCTAAGGTCTTCGATGGTGAAACTGCCGAAGGGTTTGCCGGTTTTACTCATCCGGTGATTCACCGATGTAATGATTCCCGCGAAGGCAACATCCCGGCCACGTAAGGCTTTCAATCCTTCGTTGGAAGAAATCTGCTCCACCCTTGTATTGCAGAAGTTGCGCAATTCAAAACGGAAATCATCCAGCGGATGTCCGGAGATATAAAATCCTATGACTTCTTTCTCTTTTGTCAAAGCCTCCAGTTTACTCCAGGGTTCACATTTCCCGAGTGTCGGCTGCGAAATTTCATCTACCATCACATCTCCGAATAAACTGGCCTGCATGCTGTTCGCCTGATTGGCTGAAGCATTTCCAAAACGAGAAGCCTTTTCCAGTCCGCTCATCCCATCACGCGGGTCAAGGAAGAAATACTGCGCACGATGCGTATCAGCAAAACAATCAAAGGCTCCGGCCTGCGCCAGACTTTCGAGACATCGCTTGTTCACCGCCTTACCTGAAACACGTCGGGTTAGATCGAAGACGCTGGTAAACGGACCACTCTTCTCCCGTTCTTCAATGGTGGCAATGACCGCCTGCTCTCCTACTCCTTTTACCGCACCTAATCCAAAACGGATTTGTCCACTCTTGTTTACACTGAAATTATAGTGTGACTCATTGATATCCGGACCTAATACCGGCACTCCCATGCGACGGCATTCTTCCATAAAGAACGTCACTTTCTCGAGTTGCGAAAGGTTATGCGTCAACACTGACGCCATATACTCGGCCGGATAATGTGCTTTAAGATAACCGGTCTGATAAGCAACAAAAGCATAACAGGTAGAGTGCGATTTATTGAACGCGTACGAGGCGAAAGCTTCCCAGTCGGTCCATACTTTATCGCAAACTTTCAGGTCGTGGCCATTCTTCTCACACCCCTCCATGAACTTGCCCTTCATTTTATCGAGCACGTCCTTCTGCTTCTTTCCCATCGCCTTCCGCAGCGTATCTGCTTCGCCCTTGGTAAATCCGGCAAGCTTCTGCGAGAGCAACATTACCTGCTCCTGATAAACGGTGATCCCGTATGTTTCCTCCAGGTATTCCTGCATGGCAGGCAAATCGTACACAATGGCTTCGCGACCATGTTTACGGGCGATAAAGTTGGGGATATATGCCAGAGGTCCCGGGCGGAACAAGGCATTCATCGCAATCAGATCTTCCAGCTTATCAGGCTTGAGCTCTTTGAGATACTTCTGCATCCCGAGCGACTCGAACTGGAACGTACCGTTGGTTTCTCCGCGCTGATAGATTTCGAAGGTCTTCGCATCATTCAGCGGAATCGTGTCGATATCAATCTCTACTCCATGGTTCTGCTTGATGAGCTTCAGCGCGTCCTTGATGATCGTAAGGGTTTTGAGTCCCAGAAAGTCCATCTTGATAACGCCGGCATCTTCGATTACTTTCCCGTCAAACTGCGTAATGAGCAGATCCGATTCTTTAGAAGTTGCAACAGGGATGATCTCTGAAAGATCTTTCGGAGCGATGATGATACCTGCTGCGTGGATGCCTGTATTTCGTACAGATCCTTCCAGCACCAATGCTTCATGCAATACCTGCGCCCGCAGATCCTTTCCGTTCATTACTTCACGGAGTTGTTTTACCTGCTCAATCTCATCGCTATTCAGATTTTCTTTCTCTTTCAGACTCTTCTCTCCGTCAATCGGTGCGGTCAGCACACGCTTGAGTTCGATACCCGGCTTCTCCGGCACCAGCTTCGCCAATGCGTTGGAGTCGGGTAACGGAAGATCGAGTACGCGGGCAACGTCCTTGATACTCATCTTCGCCGCCATCGTGCCGTAGGTCACAATCTGGGCTACCTGATTCTTGCCGTATTTATCCACCACATAATCGATGACTTTCTGCCGACCATCGTCGTCGAAGTCCGTATCGATATCGGGCATGCTCTTACGATCCGGATTCAGGAATCGCTCGAACAGCAGATTATATTTAATCGGATCAATATTGGTAATGCCGATACAGTATGCAACGGCAGAGCCCGCTGCGGATCCACGACCGGGGCCAATGAACACTCCGAGATCACGTCCGGCTTTGATGAAGTCGGCTACGATGAGGAAGTACCCGGCAAATCCCATTGTTTTAATGGTAAACAACTCGAAATTGAGGCGCTCTTCAATTTCCGGCGTAATTTGTCCGTACCGTTTCAGTGCTCCGGTGTAGGTAAGATGATGCAGGTATTCGTCCTGCGAACTGAATTCTTCCGGCACCTGGAAATTCGGCAGCAGAATATCCTGCTTCAGTCGCAGTGTTTCAATTTTATCAACGATTTCGTTGGTGTTATCAATCGCTTCCGGAACATCGCTGAAGAGTTCCTTCATCTCCTCTGTCGTCTTGAAATAAAACTGGTCGTTGTAAAATGCAAACCGTTTACCGCGCATCGAGGATTCATCTTCGGCGAACTCCTTCATGGTAGGGGTACTCTGCTTTTCGCCGGTGTTGATACAGAGCAGGATATCATGAGCATTGTAATCATCTCGGTCCACATAGTGTGAATCGTTGGACGCGATCATCTTCACATTGTACTTCTTCGCAAAACCGAGCAGCACTTCATTCACCTTCTTTTGCTCGGGAATATCGTGCCGCTGAAGTTCGATATAATAATCTTCACCGAAAAGGTCGAGCCACCACTTGAACTCCTCTTCCGCACGCTCCTCTCCATATTTCATTATGGTTTTGGGAACAATAGCTCCCAGGCAACAGGTGGTCGCTATCAGTCCGGTATGATACTGCAACAGAATTTCTTTATCGATACGCGGATATTTACCGTAGAGGCCTTCGATGTACCCCAGGGAACACAATTTGATCAGATTGCGGTAGCCTTCGGCATTTTTCGCCAACAGCAACTGATGATAACGAACATCCCGCTCTTCGCGTGTAAACTGCGTTTTATGGCGATTCTCTACCATATAAAATTCGCAGCCTACAATCGGCTTGATGGTATTCGGGTTTTCCTTTGTATTGTATTTCGAAGCCTCGGCCACAAACTTGAATGCACCAAACATGTTTCCATGGTCGGTGATGGCCAGGGCCGGCATATTGTTTTTAACCGCCTTTTTATAGAGCGAAGAGATATCCGCTGCTCCATCGAGCAGGGAGAACTGAGTATGTACGTGGAGATGGGAAAATCTGGTCATGGTATTCTACAAAAATAATCGACCGGAAGCTAGGTTAAGCCGGTAAAAAACGTAGAATTTCTAAACCATTAATGCTGAGCAGGTCGAGATACAAACAGTTCGCAGGCTCAGTTCGTTAAAAAATCCATTCTCTCTCAGTGTCAGGGAAATACGGTATGAAGACATAGAAATAAAAAACGAAGAGCAGTGCCCCGTGAAGGACCCTGCTCTTGCTTTTGGGATCTTGTAGTTTGCTCTTTTAATCAGACCATAGGCAGAAGCATTTAGTTAAATAATCGGCTTGAATACACTACAATGATATGACGGGATTTCAGGTTTGTCAGGCCAAAAAACCGCAATTTCTTACATCTTTGCAATTCGCTATGAAAACCAAATTGCTTTACCTCTGCCTGCTGATGTTGACGGTGTGCAACATCTCCTTCGGACAATCTGCCTGGGAAAAATACAAGTCGGGTGTTTCCGTGACTTACGATGAAACCATTAACTTTTACAAGGAGATGGATAAAAAGTACGCAGAAGCAAAACTGATCACTGTCGGAAACTCCGACAACGGTCGCCCGCTGCATTTGTTCATTGTTTCGCCCGAACGGATCTTCAACCGCGATAGTCTGCGCAGAAAAGGATATACCATTCTCTTCATCAACAACGGCATTCACCCCGGCGAGCCGGACGGTATCAATGCCAGTATCAAACTGGTGAAGGATTATTTCGACCATGTTTTACTGATGCCGGAAAAAGTTGTGTTGGCTATTATTCCGGTTTACAATGTGGACGGCATGCTCAACACCAGCCAGTATTTCCGAAGCGGGCAAAACGGACCGAAAGAAGTGGGCTTCCGCGGCAACTACCGCAACCTCGATCTCAACCGTGATTTCATCAAATGCGACTCAGAAAACGCGAAAGTATTTAACAAGATCTACACCGAATGGGACCCCGATGTATTCGTGGACACCCATGTTACTGACGGCGCCGATTACCAGTACACCATGACGCTGATTGACTCACAGAAAGACAAACTGCATCCTGCCATCAGCAAGGTGATGAAGAAAACCATTCTTCCCTACCTCTATCTGGCCATGAACAAGATGGGGTATCCGGTAAGCCCGTATGTAAATGTTTGGGGAGATGACCCTTCCAAAGGTATGGATGGTTTCCTGGAACCACCGCGCTTTGCCAGCGGTTACAGCGCCCTTTACAATGCATTTCCTTTTGTAACGGAAACGCATATGCTAAAACCCTTCTCTCAACGCGTTGAATGCACCTATACTCTTTTACACCTGATGACCATAGCCTGCAACATTTATGGTACTACCCTGCGGCAGGCACGAATTGATGCAGCAGCTTCCGTTTCGGATAAAGATGCGACATTTCCGATTGCCTGGGAACATGACAGCACGCAAACCGACAGTTTATTCTTTCTGGGGTATGAAGCCGAAAAAAAAATCAGCAAAGTAACCGGACTTGAGATTGTCAAATTCAACGAATCACGGTCCTATGGAAAAAACATTCCTTACCGAAACACTTTTCGTCCATCCCTCACCGTTACCAAACCTGTAGCCTATCTCGTCCCTCAGGCGTGGAAAGAAGTGATTGAACGGCTCAAACTCAACCACGTTAAAATGCAGCCGCTGAAAAAAGACAGTGTGATACGGGCTGAAGTCTATTATATCCGCGATTACAAGACCGGAAAAACGCCTTACGAAGGACATTATCTCCACAGCAATGTAGTAGTAGAAAAAGACACGCAGGACATTCGTTGTTTCGCCGGCGATTACATCATCTACTGCAACCAGCCCTCCAACCGGTACATCATCGAAACCCTCGAACCACAGGCTACTGATGCATTTTTTGCCTGGGGATATTTCGATGCCATACTGCAGCAAAAAGAATGGTTCAGCGATTATCTTTTCGATGATACAGCCTGGCAACTGCTCAGCGAAGATCCGGCGCTCGCTGAATCGTTCGCAAAAAAGAGAGCCGAAGACCCTGAATTCGCTAAAAACGCCTGGGCGATGTATAGTTTCATTTTCCAGAACTCAAAATGGCATGAACCCACGCATAACCGGTATCCGGTGTTGAGATTGTTTTGAGGGATGCTGAAGTTACAGAGCGCTTGCGCCCCGTCCCGCAATGTGGACTCCGTGCAAGTTGCGGGAGAAGCATCGGGGCTACAAAGCTACCGAGCTACAGGGCTGCAGGGTTTCTAGTTGGTAAGAGGATAATGTTACTCCCCACGCTCTCTGCCCCCGGTAGCTATCGGTCCGCTGCGCTCGTTGCGAAACCGCTGCGTTCGTTGCGTTTAAATTGATAATGCCCAGTGACTAAAATTTCCCTGTCTTATACGACACCGCCTCTTTATCCGTAACAAGCTGCACAATGTAAACACCAGTAGCCATCTCATTCATATAAATCTCCGTCGTATAATACCCTCCCGCAACCACCTCCGCCGGTTTTTCGAAAACGATTCTTCCTTCGATATCCAGCAACCGCAACACCCCTTTCTTCCCCTTCAACTGCGCAGCATTCACATGAATCATGTTCCATTCTTTGGCATCCCAAGGGGGCTTTGCCCCCAAACCCCCAGTCACCCTGAAGCGTACTTCGTTCTGCTTCAGGGTAACCAAAAAGATCAAGGCCTGCACCATCACCTTTCCGCTTACAGCGAAATTTATTCTGTTTGCTTTGGGTGGGGCTCAGGGTGATCTCCTCATTCCTTTCGGAGCTTCCCTTCGCCTGATCCACCCCTCGCTGCACAGAATAAACCGGTGATGCTGAGGGCCGGGATTTCATTTCTCTGCCCCCGATAGCTATCCGTCCGCTGCGCTCGCCGCGTAATCGCTGCTACCGCTGCGCCTGCCTGCCGGCAGGCAGGGTTAAACCGACAAATTTTAGGTTAGTCAGAATTTAGTGGTTTTAAACGACAACGTCTCCCTGTCCGTGACCAGGTTGACAACATAAACCCCATCCGAAATTTCATTCATATAAATCTCCGTCGTATAATACCCTCCCGCCAATACTTCCATCTGTTTTTCGAAAACGATTCTGCCTTCGATATCAAATAACCGCAACACTCCTTTCTTTCCCTTCAACTGCGCGGCGTTGACGTGAATCATATTCCATTCATGGTTATACCAGGCTTGCATCCATGCTCCCCTCTCCTCCGCGGGGCTGGGGGTGAGGCCCACAGATAACGTATCACAGGGACTTCCTATCAACGGTCCCATTTCATAGTTGGGATTGTGAGGTAAGCCGCGGTACGTGCGATGCCCGCCAAGTGGAAAACCGAATAACTGAAAATCACAAGCGGCTCCGGCGCTATCAGGATAATTGATGAAAGATAAATTTGAATTTACGACATTATAAAAACCTTGCGAATATGGGTAACCACTTCCCGGTAAATCCGTCCATGCACCAACATATATTTTGCCATCAGGCGCCAGTTTCATCATGGCAACGGAAGCACTATCCATAATAGTACTTACCAGTGTTTTTGATGTTGCTATATTTGGTGCCAGTAAATCGTATTGGTAGATAGAAGCTTCATCGATTGCCAAAATGCTCATGACATATAGAAAACGATTATTAGGTGAATATACTGCACTCATGTACATTTTATAAGGCCCCGTTGTACTTGGCATTTCAATATTCACCGGGTTCGAAATTACACCCGTGCACCTGTCAAAATCGTAGAGTTCGATAAGATTACCCCAGTCGCTTTCAGCGAATTTTGTACCATTAGAATTAAAGGTGATATCCCCTCCCCCTGATGCCCTCAACGTCCCAACATTCTGCACCGGTTGTGCATAGATCCCATTCGAATCAACCAGATAAACATAAAAGGCATTATCATAGGAAGATGAGTAATAATCCCATCTCCTGGTCACCAGCCACCAGTCTTTTCCGTTACCATGTTTTACAGCCATTAATGCATCCTTGGTGGCGGTGGTATCGATCAATACATTTTTCTGTGTCACTGCTCCCAACCCATTATTCAATTTCAGATCAACAATACTGTAGTATAAACCGAAATAGGGTCCTGATACACCGGCAACAAAAACATAAAACGTACTGTCTGTTACTGATTTTGGAACGATTAAAATATCATGGTACCAGCCTTGGCAAACCAACGAATCACCATTTAGCATTTTTTGATGATTACGGCTTATTAACTTACCTCGTGTTTTTAATGAACTATTATAGGCTGTAGCATTGGTAGATGATCCATAAAACAACAAACTATCCTGAGCATCAGCAATCGAAACTGAAGCGGTTAAATAAGCTTCGCTGATTCCAAAATATGAGACAGGGTTGCTAAAGACCACACCCGCACTATCTCCAAAGCACCAGACTTTATTGGAGTATTGAGAATAAGCCTTCTTGGTCGGAACAATCAGGATTATTATCAATAATAAATTAACGAACCAATCTCTCATTTCAGCTTAATGAATTTCTCTAACAGCATTTCTCCGTCTGCATAGTGTAAAGTTACAAAATACAAACCGGGTTTCAGACTGGTTAAAGATAAGATCTTAATATTGCCGGTATTCAAGATCTCCCGCCCGGAAGGATCGGTTAGCAGAATCCGTTCAACCAAATCTTCGTCTGAATATGTCAATTGAAGCAGATCGGTAGCAGGGTTGGGATGAACAGAAAGAATTCTTTGTTTAACCGTTTCCGTAGGTTTTTTGATGCGGGCATCACCCAACGGCCCATCTTCAATTTCCAGTTGCAGCATAGCGCGGGCGAGAAAGACAGCTTCACCACCAATTAAGTAATGCTGATAAGCGATCTCCGACAAGGTAGCGCTATCTTCTGCACTTAAAATGGAATCGTTGAGGACACTGTGCAGGTAAGTGGTCAGTACGGTTTTTAGATTTGATTCATAATAATTCGTGTCTTCTACTGTTTCAAGCAGGTCGTAGGCAGCTGCCATTTCCCCCTGTCCGGCTGATTTTATAATTTTTTGCACCAGGCCAATATTCATACTGTCCAGCTGATTATATTTATAACGATACATGGTGTCGGTACCAGTTCCTTCCAGTCTTGCCGAATCCAGCAGGCAGAATTTATAGAATGATTGCTGATGATTGTAAAGCAGTAGAGTGGCATACTCGCCTTCTAATCGCAATGTGTCGAATACCAACGATGAATAACCGCTCATGCGTTGCCATAGCCATGTTTCAGGATCACAACCGGCCCCTTCATCAGCATTGGAGAATGGGTTCAAACCCTGCATCGTAAGCCCATTGCTGTTTATCGGCGCATTTACATTTGAATAATTTGAAGCTCCATTATGATACCATGAAATTGGTGTATTGTTTAAGATAAATCCTTCCACCCTCAACGCTGAAGTACCATCCCATTTGTTCGAATAGCCGGTACCATCGGGTGAAGGATTGGGGCTGCCTTGGTAATTTCCTATATAGGAAGGGGTACTGAGATCCCAGCCAAGAGAAATTCCCTGATCGTATGTGGTGAATTCGTTTTGCGCCAGGATCACAGCGCCGTTATCACCAACGGAATGCAATCCGAATCCCATTCGATTGAACGCATTGCAATTAATTCTTGGTGTCACACTTTCCTGTATACGGATACCTGAAACCAAATGGTTTCTGTTGCTCCCATTCACAGTATTGTTGAAGATGTTATCAATAATCCTGCAATCCTGTGAATTTACAACCTGAATACCACAGTAATAATTGAAATCATCAGTATCATAGTGAAACCGTAAATTATTATCCTCGGCTCTTACATTGCCTGCCTGATAAAGTGAAATCCCGATTCTAGCATGATAAAAATCCTCCTGATTATTACCAACATTGTTATCTACCAACAATGCCTGCGCTTTATAATAAACAGGAAAAGGGTTCATCAATGAAATGGCAGTTGCATAGTAACTGGTGTTTCCGCCCCACATAGCATCAAAGAAATTATTGCCATGGATATTCAGCGTTACATCTTCACCAAGGTCATACAGCGAAATTCCTCTGTTGTAATCTTGGAATTCGTTCTCTGACCCAATTTCAATTTCATTGTTTTTACTTTTCTCAATACGAATACAATTCGTTTCAATTTTTCCATCATGGTTGTTTGCATCGATGCTTAACGTTCCAAATGTATTTTGCTGAATAAGATAATCCGCTTCGCCTATGCCGAACACACCGTTTTTACAGGCTGTGAAAGTATTCCCTCCATCAAGAGCGCCGACTCTTAATAACCTGTCCCAGTAGATATTTTCATTCTTGAGGTAAATTCCTGAACCTTGTGGTGCATTAATATTGCTTCCTCTGGAATAAACTAAATCATTGATAGTAGTATTATAAAACTCAGCACCGCTGTTTACCATGAAAATCCCATAGGTTGACTTTTCAATGATGTTTGGGTTTGCTGTTAAACCGATAATTCCGATTCTTGGCCGCTCAGCATCGTCCAGATTAAAAGCTGCAAACTTGTCTTCCAGACTATATGGAGTTAGTAAAGCGCCATTGGATCTTGTAAATAAATTTCCGGTAATCAGAAAATTATCTTGTTGTCCATTACTTACAAGAGTTGGATTTTTAAAGATGTTTATATCAATATAGTTATCTTCAAATGTATTATCGGTGATTGCATATTCTGAGTTACGTGTAATGTTTATGGCATTTACTGCATTTTTAACTGTACAGCCATTCATTTCAAGGTTTGCCGGGGTTCGCTCTGCTTCTTTATCCAGCAATATGCCTTCCCACATTTTATTCCCGCAAGCACTTAGCGTACAATTGTTCAATGTTAAGGTTCTGCGACCGTTTATTTCAACTGAAGCAGTCGGACCAAACTCAACATTACATCCATCTATTTCCAGATCAATTCCGTCCAACAATAAGTTGTTTGATGCATCAAAAACATTTGAAAGTACTTTGAAATCGCCATTGATTACAATAGTTGCAGCACCGGGATCGCAAGCAATTCTGGCGCTGAAATGATCACCTGCCCCGGTAAAAGTGTAAGTAACATTCATATCAGGTTGGCCAAAACATTGATCTGCCAGGTTATCAGCATAATTATAATAAACAAGGTGTTCCCCTCCATCATTAATTGCTATCGGATTTATACCAATTATCCCAGTGCCTGTAATCGGGCAGCAATCAATTACTTCTATCTGAATTGAAGCAGCAGATGTACAGGCAGGCAATGATGTTCCGCTTGCAGCTATAGTTAAAACTATATTGTTAATCCCCACTGATAAAAGACTATGATCTATAGATATGGTTGATCCGGTTGCGCCAGGATCGATAGACCAATCATAAGTATAAGAATATCCTGCCGCGGAAGTAAATTCCGCTTCCAGATCTACATCTGTTCCATCACATATGCTGATATCATCGCCCAATGATAAATGGTCGACGGGTACGATAACAGTTACTGATGTGCTTTGCCAGCAGGATTGATCAGTAACATATACAGTATAAGTGGTAGATTTTTCCGGATGGACGTTGATTTGATTGCAGAAGGGAGTGTTTTGCGCACATGCAGAGCTTACCAAACCGCTATCTACAGCCGGTGCCCATATCCAGCTCAGAGAACCAGCATTAGGACTTGTACAACTTGCGCTCAACTGTATGTCCGCGCTTCCTGTTGCAGGACAAAAGATGATTTGATTTTGCCCATTAATGGTATAGTTACCGGAAGTTATTGCCAGATTGGAAATATTTTCATGAACGGTAAGCGTTACAGGAGTACAGGTGCTGCAAGGTGAAATAGTATAAATTCCTGCTACGGTTGCTGATACCTGATACGTCAGATGATTACTTTGAGCGTTTAAAACAAGTGGGCCAGTTATGCTCAAATTAGGATCCGTACACGTTGGGGCGATCGATGTTAAATTGTTTTCAACAACGAGTGTAGTAGAACTACCTGTGCAAATCTCATCATCCGTAAGCCTTGATATGTCATAAGGCGCGTTTGATTCAAGATATAGTAATGAGAAAGGTGGCATATCAACTGCATCAATTGAGCCTGGTAGTGTTATCCAATTGGGAGACTCTGAGCGCAGCTCATTCAAGTCATCTATTCCTGGTTGCACAGTTTGAGCATCGCCAAGGATTGCATAAGACAAGTCATTCGCGCTGATTAATGTTGAATTAAAATCTGCATTCGATTGGCCGTTCAGCACATTCGTAAACAAATCAATCACTTGAGTAAAAGCACATAAATTCAAGATTAGAATTGCCTGGTGACCATTCGGCTTATTAAAAAGCCAACCATATAATGCTGGGTGTTGGGTAGGGATATTGTTTGCATCTACCAGAAGGTGAGCGTTTGGGAATTCAATTTGCTGAGCGGTAGTTGCATTTTGAATAGCCCTTGCAACGTAATCCAATGATGTGCCAAGTGCAGTAAATTCTCCTTGCCTCGTAACGTAAGAAGTGGGCAACAAGCCATGGCAATTTACCGGATCAAATGCGTTAGAGTTTTCAAATATGTTTCCAAAAACCGCATCAGAAAGCATCGTATGTGTGGTCACTTTCGCAATTTCATCGGTCTCAAGATATGTAAGTGACATTGCAGCATTATAAAGTCCATGCATCCATGTGCCAAGACGAATATCGTCTCCATCATCGAGATTAAACTCAGTAACCCAGATTTCAAAAGGATGGCTGTGTCCAAGATTATAATTTTGAATGGTAGATATAGCCCCAGTTTTTAATTCGTCTCTTTCATTAAAAGGGATGGTTAAAAACTGTTCCTGCATTGCGTTTGGAACGGATGTTCCCGGGCAATTTGTGGTGCCTTCGAATGTATAGTCATGAATGGTAATGGCATCAAGGTGATGGTTTGGAGGTAAATTGTTCAACAATTTATCAAGCCAAAGTCGTTGCCGTCCTGGTCCATTTTCCGATTGCTTTGATCCTACACATGCTATCTTCAGGTTTGACATGCCTGGTGCTGGTATGGATTTTAGTGCCATAGCCCAACCTTCGGCTGCTATCGAGTAGTCATCAACAGATGGAAAAGCTTCTTTATATTGTTCGTTGCCTAAATAAAACTCATTACCGAATTCAACATATCTTACCGCAAGATTGACTTCATTGTATCTGTATAAAGATGCTGCTTCATATTCAAATTTTGAAGTCATCAGGTTCAATGTTATTAACGGACGGGCTGCAATAAATTCGAGGTTTTGAGCAACATAAGCTGGTTCATTTCCTACTCTATTCATCGGTAGTTTAAACTCGTTAAATAGATACTTCCATCCAAAAGGTAAATCCTTTTCAATAATCGGGTAACCGGTTTTCCAATCGACATAATTACTATGCCTGCCGGGAGGAAACCTTAGATGCGTAATTGAGGTTCTACTTAATATTCTTGAGCTCACATCAGCTAATATTTGCCATGACTGAATGGGATTGCCCGCATCATCACATGTAGTTGTATTGTTTCCATTGTAACCGAAAAAATCTTCCTGCATCGTTCTTGTTGATGCAGATAATTGAGCTGTAATTACAGTTGTAGAGGATAGTTGTGCCCAAACAATTTTCTGAAATGATTGCACATTTAGTTTGCTTAAAATCGAACCTGTGAACTTGTTTCCAAAGATAGAGTCTTTACCTAAATCCTTCCAAAGCGTTCCGTTCCAATTCGCAATGGTTAGGTTTGTAGTATCAAATACACCACATCCCAGACTATCCCAGTATACTCTTATTTTTACATTGCTAGAACCGGTGATTCTGTTGAATAGCCAATATCCACAAGTTGATAAATATCCGATTGTTGAATCAGAATTTGAAGTTTCTCCATGATTTCGATTAATGTATTCACATTGAAAAGCGTCCGTTGAATTTGAAGGAGGGCTCATTGATAAAGGGAAAAATCCATATAGTGCCCCCACCGGAAACACAAAAGCCGTATTGCCGATTTTCTTCACCGGACCATCTACAAAACTCTGGTTGCTGGCACCGTTACAGGTGGTGGCCGCTTTGAGGGTGATGACGGAATCTGTGCTGATGATGCCGTTTACAAAGGTGATGGAAGAGTCGATGGTCATAGCTCGGTCGAGTTGAACATTCCCACCATCTTTATTAATTTCAAGTTTACTTATGGCATAAGCAGCGCCCCCTCCGATGGTTTGAGCTTGAGTGCCGGTTAAAATCACTTTGCCCGAACTGGCATTAAAAACAACTTTGTTGTTGTTGATGGTAATATCACCAGCAAAGTAACTGTTTCCTTTGTAGGCCACCTGAATATTATTGCTGCCTGTTGTAAAGATTACTTCTCCGTTGAAGTGGTCTCCCGCATCATTGGCAAACCGAAACGCTCTTGAGGCATCCTGGTTTTCGATGGTTACTGCTGCGTTAAATACATTGCCTCCATAGTTATAACTGTTAGTGGATGCGGTAGTTTTAATAAAGGTACACTCTCCATTAAATGTATTATTTTTTAAGAGGATACTGGGAGAAGTAACAGACATCGCCCCCGGAAAGGTACAAGAATCGATGCTGATCAATGCTGATCCCGTTCCGGTTAATTGGTTCGCATTAGCATTATCCTGCACCAATCCTTTAATTGTGATTCTTCCTGCTGTAATCCCTGTGGAACCTGTTTCAAGGTGGCCTTCTTCTACCAGATCAGCGGTTGTGGTTTGTGCGCAAAAGGTGATACTTCCGGTACTGTGTGTGCAGTTCAGATATACAGTATTGTTGAAAATGGCATGACTGCCCTGTGATACTTCAATGGGGCCGGAGGAAGTGCAGATAAATTCAACGGTGCTGTTGAAGGCATCTGCATTGGTTTGCCCTAACCGTAAAGTGGAACTTCCGCTTTTTTTGATGGTGACCGGTGCATTGAACGTACACCCGCCTTCTCCCCAACCGTTGGAAGTGCCGTTGTGTTCGAAAGAACAGGTTCCGTCGAAAGTGCCGCCGCTGAATTTAATCTGCCCCGTGATGCAATCAATGGTACAGTCAGAATTGGTACCCTGAAAGTAGGCGTAGGTACCACGAATGATCAATGTTCCATTGCTGATGGAGCCACCATTGAGGGAGGCTCTTGAAGAAATAGTAAGTTGACGTGTATTGAGATCAATTGCTCTTCCGGAAATCACCAATCTGTTGATCGATACATTGCTGTTCAGTTGCACCGTTTGGTTGCCGCTGCCATCGCTGATGTTTACTGTATCATTAGTGCTTGGTACACCCGACGGCGACCAGTTGCTGGAAGTAGTCCATGCGGAGCTGGTGTTGCCGGTCCAGGTATAATTACCGGCAAAGGAGGATGTGCTGTTCAGCACAAAGATCATGGCTATACAGATGGCCGCCACGAGCCTGTTGAAGGAGGTGTTCATGGGTAATGAAAGGTTAGGTTATTGAAATGAATATGAAAGGCGAAAAAAGTCCACCTGTAATTTTGAGTTTAATTGGACACAAAGGCATACTCACTGCCCCAGCCGGCACCTACTCGTCGGAGCCGTACTTTGCCAAAGCGTAAATCGGTCTCGGCAAATGTGCCAACGTTGAGGTACAACTTCAGCCCTTCGCGGTTCCAGCTAAATCCGGATGGAAGTCCTGTGGTTACATCATAACCGAAAGTATAATTCACCAGGTTGGTACTATCCGCTTCACTACCCAGTTGAATCTCCACGGCATCCAGATCATTTGTGTCCGGCAGGAGTACAAAAAATACTCCTTTCACCATTCCACCCGTATCCGGTGTCAGACTTACGGTAGCATCTTCAGGGGTTTGCGCAGCTACATAAATCGGCGCGAGCAGTATCAAAGAGAATAAAACTACTCTTAATTTCAAATTGAATTTTTTCATGGTATTAAAAAATTTGGTTCACCGAATGTAAACAGAAAATTGGTTTTTGCAAGGATTTTATTGTTAAATTTTGTTTAGGGGGTGGAAAGTGGGGTGATAGAATGGCAATCCGCTGATCAATAATTATCGATGTTTCAACTTTTATCCTGTAGTATCATCTCTCTTCAAATTGCTGGCTAGCGTTTTGCCATTCATCCATTTAGACAAGGACCGATATTTGACATTAAAGCATTGATATTCAATGTCATTAAGGACTTTTTTTTTAAAAAGTTTAATTCTATTTAAACTCGTACTAATCATAACTTTGGCATGAAACACGAACAACTACTATAATATTGATCAACAAATACTTAAGTCGATTTACCCATCAAACAACCATAAAATCAATTATTTGCCTGCTATTAAAGTGTGGATTTGTTTTTTTTTCGCATCTTTGCGGCCCCGTGTTTGGAGAACCCGGGGGATTAAACAAAAAACAATATGCCAACAAAAATCAGATTACAGCGTCATGGTAAGAAGGGAATGCCTTTCTACCATATTGTGGTGGCAGATAGTCGTGCTCCGAGAGATGGACGTTTCATTGAAAGAATCGGTTCTTATAACCCGATTTCCAATCCTGCTATCATCGATATCGATGTGAACAAAGCTACGGATTGGGTAATGAAAGGCGCTCAGCCCACCGACACGACTCGTGCTATCCTTAGTTACAAAGGTATCCTGTACCGTGTACACCTGAACAAAGGTGTTGCGAAAGGAAAATTAACCCAAGAGCAGGCCGATGCAAAATTCGACCTCTGGATGCAGGAGAAGTCAAACAAAATTGATGCAAAGAAAAAGCGCGTTGCTGACGAAAAATCCAAAGTGATGACTTCACGTCTCACACAGGAGGCGAAAGTGAACGAAGCCCGTATCGAAGCCCGTAAGCAGAAAGAAGCTGAAGCTGCTCTTGCCGCTCAGGCTCCTGCCGAAGGTGCTGAAGAAGCTGCTCCTGCCGAAGGCGAAGCACCTGCTGAGGCTTAATTCTTCCCTGATAACTTATTTGAAGGCTGTCGGTTCCGGCAGCCTTCTTCATTTTTAATATCTTTACATCTACATCGCTTCATATGTCTGATCGTACAGCATATTTTCAGTTAGGCACTTTGCTTCGCACGCACGGAGTGAAAGGAGATTTTATTGCCGCACTGGATACGGATAGCCCTGCCCGTTATAAAAAACTGAGCGTAGTGTATCTGGAAGTGGATGAAGTATTGAAAGAATACAATGTTTCTAAAATTTCAGTAAAGGAGAAGGAACGGTCGGCGACACTGCACCTGCAGGGTATCGAAGATATGACCACTGCCGAAAACTACCTGAAATGCAAGTTGTTTCTCCCCCTTTCCATGTTACCCAAACTACGCGGCAAAAAATTTTATTTTCATGAAATTACAGGGTTTACCGTACAGGATAAAACATTAGGAACACTCGGCCCGATCACTACTGTATATGACCGTTCAGAACAGCCCGTAGTGGAATTTGAATACAAAGAAAAAAGAGTCCTTTTCCCCTGTCACGATAAACTGATTGTTAAAATAGACCGGGAGAACCGGGTTTTCCACACTGATCTCCCTGACGGATTGGTAGAGCTTTATCTCGAATAACCTATTTCAGCTTCACGAATTCAAAATCGCCAAAGCGCAAAAAGTTCACGTTTCTATTTTCATACCCGCAGCCTTCACACACTTGCACCCAGTTTGCCGAACGGTTTACTTCAATCAGCGGTGTACTGTTGCTTAACGATAGCTGTCTGGAGTGTTTGTTGACATCATTGGCTACCATCCTGACCAGATCATACCCCCAAAATGCCTGCGGTAACGGATCGGTATGATATTCCTGTATAAATCGTTTCCTGAAACCCTGCACAGCAGCCGACTTATAATCGATAAATGTTCCGTTAAAGAAGGTTGCATCAAACTCCTTCATGGTGAGCGGGTCTATCGACTCGAAACCCTCCCAGGAAGGGAGTCCGCACAACATAAACGTATAACCTTCTTTTTCTTCCTTGAGCTTATTGAGCAGTGATGATAAAAACGATTCATCGGAGGTTGGGACTATCAGTACATTCCTCTTCCCTTTTGCCAGCTTTGGCTTCAACCCGGCCCATCCATTCTTCCAGTTGAACATGACCGCTGTACCCGGTTTTCCGCTTACGGAATCGATCACTGATGCAAATAGTTTCGCAATATCATCTTCTTTCCGTTGCTCGCGGAAAACATGAAGGAAGTTGGAATTCGGATACGTGGCTGCTAAAAACGAAGCCATCATGCGTATCTGCGAATTATTACTGGGTGATACCAAATACAAATGAGCATGCTGTTCCAGAATCTGCGTATTGGGTGCATTGAAAATATACAACGGCTTTTTCCAGCGTTCAGAGGCCGCAGCCAGTGTTTTTGAAAAAGCCGGAGGCAACAGTGATATAACAGCATCCATATCCGAAAGATTCGTGGTATTGATCTTTGTTATTGTTGCCAGCGAATCGGTGCCGGTGTCAATAATTTTATACCTGACGTAACAATGCTGAGTGGCCAGAGAATCTTTTGCGAGCAAGGCGCCTTCATAAAACTGTAATGCAGGAACGGCTTCCGGAAGAATCAACGGATTGGTATCAGGTACGGTATCTTCCTCAAAGTGCCGCTTTATCTGCATCGGCAGCAACAAACCGATTTTTACTTCCAGCGTGGCCTGAGGTGGCGGAGTTGTGTCTTTGTTGACGGACGCAGAATCGACCGGCACCGGAACAACAGCAACCGGAGTAACCGGAGTGGTGCCAGTCTTCTTCGACGTAGAACAGGCTACAACAAAAAGAATCAGAAGAAATGGAAGAATCCGTTTCATATATGATTTGCTTTATTCCCACTCGATGGTTGCAGGAGGTTTTGAACTGATATCGTACACCACACGGTTTACACCTTTCACTTTGTTGATGATCTCATTGGAAACCTTTCCAAGGAATTCATATGGGAGATGGCACCAGTCGGCGGTCATTCCATCTGTTGAACTCACAGCCCTGAGCGCTACCACGTTTTCGTAGGTACGCTCATCTCCCATCACCCCTACTGAGTTGACCGGAAGAAAAATCGACCCGGCCTGCCATACTTTATCGTATAGTCCGGATTGCTTCAGGTTATCAATATAAATCGCGTCCACTTCCTGAATGATGCGCACCTTTTCCTTCGTAATATCACCAAGAATACGAATGCCCAGACCAGGACCCGGGAACGGGTGACGGTTCAGCAATTCTTCCGGCATACCCAACGCTTTACCCACCAGACGTACTTCATCTTTAAACAGACTGCGGAGAGGTTCCACAATCTTCAGCTTCATCTTTTCCGGTAAGCCGCCAACGTTATGATGAGACTTGATAGTAGCCGATGGGCCTTTCACCGATACCGACTCAATCACATCCGGATAGATCGTTCCCTGAGCCAGCCACTTCACATCTTGTATTTCATGGGCCTTCTGATCGAATACTTCGATGAAAACGCGGCCAATTATCTTTCTTTTCTGCTCCGGTTCACTAACCCCTTCAAGTTCCTTGTAAAACCTTTCACTGGCATCTGCACCATGTATGTTCAATCCGAAATGCTGGTAGGTATCCAGTACCTGCTCGTATTCATTCTTGCGCAGCAAGCCATTATTTACAAAAACGCAATGCAGGTTTTTTCCGATGGCACGGTGCAGCAGCATGGCCGCAACTCCTGAATCCACACCACCACTCAATCCGAGAATGACCTGATCGTCGCCCAACTGCTTGCGCAAAGCAGCTACCGTTTCATCGATAAATGATCCGGGTGTCCAGTCGCCTTTAAAACCGCAAACCTTATACACAAAATTCTTTATGAAGTTCTTTCCCTCAACACTGTGCACGACTTCCGGATGAAACTGGAGTCCGTAGGTTTGTTCTCCTTCCACATGATAAGCAGCAACACGCACATCCTCCGTGCTGGCAATTACTTTAAACGATTCATGTACTTCAGTGATGGAATCAGAATGCGACATCCACACCTGCGACTCCTCCGCAATATGATCCATGAATACATCGCTGCGTTCTTTCACCGAGAGCATAGCACGACCGTACTCACGCGTCTTTGAAGGCGAAACCTTTCCACCTCCCTGCAACGCCATGAGCTGCGCTCCATAACAAACGCCCAGCACCGGAAATTTTTTCCGAAGGGACAGCGTATCAATGGAAGGTGCATTTTCTTCCCTTACAGAAGCGGGTCCGCCACTCAGGATGATGCCTTTGATGCCATCATGAATTTCGGGAAGATGATTATACGGGTGAATCTCGCAGTACACATTCAGTTCGCGGACCCTGCGGGCAATAAGCTGGGTGAATTGCGAACCAAAATCGATGATCAGCAAACTCTCGTGCATAGTATCGTTTGGTAATTATATCCGGGTCATCAAAGAACGAAAGCGATTCCGCTTACCACTTTGATTTGGCTTTGTATTTATCTTTTCTGCTCGAAGTGGACGGTGCCGCCTTACTTTTTTTCTTACTGGCCTGCTTCTCCTCTTTCCAGGGATTCCAGTCGGATGGCGGGTTCCATTGTCCCTGATCGAAATGCATTTCATTTTTGCGTCCGGCTGAACGTTCACGACGCGGACCAAAATCTCTGCGTTCGCCGCCACGATCTCCACGGTCGCTTCGTCCTTTGGAGAAGCGTCCCTCTCTGCTACCTCCTTCTCGCTTGGGTCCGCTATCGCCGCTGACTTCGGTACGAACGGTTCTGTCCTTGAACTGCGAACCATTCAACGCTTTCATCACACGATCCATCAGACCCGGCTCCACATCCACAAAGGAATACACTCCTTTCAATTCTATACGGCCAAATGACGCACCCTTTTCACCGGTGGTATCACAGATGAAACGCAGTAAACGGCCTTTATCGAGTCCGTCTTTAGAACCGATATTGATAAACATTCTGTTCTGAGGATCACCGTACGCCCTGCCGCCGCCGAAGCTACCACCTTCACTCTTGCCTGACTTCGCATCCACGTTCAGATCCGGAGCGCCTTTGTAGTATTCGAGGAAGCGGTTGAATTCAATCGAAACAAAACGATGGATGAGCTGATCACGGTCGAGATCTTTCAATTCGTCATAAATGGACTCGAGATAAGGACTTATGGCTTTTTCATCCACTTCCACATCGTGCACTTTCTTCACCAGTTTCATCAACTGCTTTTCACATACTTCCATTCCATTCGGCACCTTCAGCAATTTGAAATTGCGACCGGTGGATTTTTCAATCTGACGGATACGGGTGATCTCCTTCGAATGAATGATCGCGATAGACATGCCTGTTTTTCCTGCACGCGCTGTACGGCCACTGCGATGCATGTAGTTCTCCAGTTCATCCGGCAGGTTATAGTGAATGACGTGTGTTACATCCTGCACATCGATTCCACGTGCAGCCACATCTGTAGCAACGAGCAACTGTAAGGTACGTTCACGGTAACGTCCCATTACTTTATCCCGCTGCGCCTGACTCAGGTCGCCGTGTAAAGCATCTGCATTGTAACCATCCCGCATGAGATGCTCAGCAACTTCCTGCGTTTCGATTTTGGTACGGCAGAAAATGATACCGAATATCTCCACATTGGCATCCACAAAACGCTTGAGAGCTGCATAACGATCCTTCGCACGGACAACAGCATAGCAATGCTCGATGTTTTCATTTCCTTTCTCATTCGAAGCCGTTTTTATTTCGAACGGATTCGACATGTAGTTTTTCGAAATCTCTTTTACCTCACGCGGCATGGTTGCAGAAAACAGCCAGGTATTTCTATCATCCGGCGTATTCTCGAGGATAAAATCGATATCCTCTTTGAAGCCCATATTCAACATCTCGTCGGCTTCATCGAGGACCAGAATCTTGATTTTACGAAGGTCGAGTGCTTTTCGGTTGATCAGATCAATAAGACGGCCGGGTGTCGCTACGACTACCTGCACACCGCGCTTGATTTTACGAATCTGATCCTGAATACTGGCTCCACCATAAACAGGAACTGCATCAAACCCTTTTAATTCGACAGCAAAATTTTGCAGGTCATTGTAAATCTGCATGCAAAGTTCGCGGGTCGGAGCCAGCACAAGTGCCTGAGGCTCACGATCTTTAAGATCAATTAATTGTAAAAGCGGAAGGCCGAAAGCAGCCGTTTTGCCGGTTCCGGTTTGAGCCAGTCCTACGAGATCGCGGTTACCGGTCAATAATTCGGGGATGGCTTGTAATTGTATGGGTGTAGGCGTCACAAAGCCCAGTGCTTCAACGCCTTTCACTAAGCGGACGTCAAGGCCCAGGTCTTGGAAGGTATTCATCCGGCAAAGGTAGCAAAATAAGGGCTCTGTTAACAGAAAAACAATCAGTTATATAATAAAATGCACGGATATTCTGATTAGCCGGCAATGATGCACGCTACTGTACGTACAAGCAGCAAAACCTCATCACAAACAAAGCAGCCGGTTCATTTGCTTGTTTCGAACAACAAAATGATATGGCCACCTGAAAAAATAATAAAACCAATCCGGAAAATTTTAATTGGGAGTTACCAACCCACCGGCAATCAAAACAACACAGAACTGATAAAAATCATCTTTAGTAATTCAGGAAGCCAACTCATCTCTCCTGTAACAAATGTTACAATTGAACTTACGTATGAATTTTCATTCACATCATTAACACAACAGAAAAGCAATCATTCACCTATTGGATTACACCGTTCACCATTGCATCTTTTTCTGACAAATCACAAGTTGACTTTTCAAACATCCGATTCAATATTCAATTATCTCTGCTCACCTTCGTTTCGTGCCGATTCAAAAAATAAAATTATGATCAATGCGTGCATAGCTCTACTTTTACATTGTCTGATCGTATTCACATCACTGAATTCACCGGTGACTCCGGTTAAAATCAAATGTCTTTTTGCCAATAAAGCATCTCTTGTGCTCATCGCTTTTCAAACGGAATACCATTCAGCTGCTGAACCTGTCCACTGATCCGTAAGGATTTGTCCATACCAACTAACCTGAACGCCTATGAGAAAAGGTGACAAGCGAATCCTGTCTGTACGATTGCTTTGTACCATATTATTCCTGTTGATGCACATCAGCTATCAGGTAAATGCGCAGCAGTTGGATCAATCCAATCCTTCTATCAAAACATTCAACGCAAATGCTGCAGTGGATCTTTTTGCACAACAGGGGCGTTTTATTGAGAATGTCGGACAATTCGGAGAGTTTTACGAAGGACATATGGAGATGGGGCGTATTTTATACGCCTACGAAGGATTCAATGTACCTGTTTTATTTACTGAAAAAGGACTCATCTATCTGCACCGTAAAATAAAAGGGCCCACGCTTACTGAGATTGAAAAAGAAGAAAGACGGCGAAAAAAGAAGAAAAAAGAAGAGGAAGCATTAGAATACAAAGCCTACGACAAGTGTGTTACCGTTCAATGGGAGAACAATACAGATCAGATCAGTGTAATCGGCGAAGGTATAACTGCCGAATACCACACCTACGGATTATCATCAGCTAAAGCCCGGGGGTTCACAAAAATCGTATACCGGAATGTTTATACCGGTGTTGACGTAGAATACTCTTTTGTGGAAGGGAAGTTGAATGGGTATGAATATTCGCTCATTGTTAAACCTGGCGCCGACCTCAGCAAAATAGCTATGCTCTTTGGAGGGGATCTGAAAAAAGTATACCTCGACGCATCATCGAATCTCATCCTCCGCACTTCTTCCGGTGAAACAAAGGAATCAGCACCGGTATCCTTTTATCAAACGGAGACCCTTGACTCCATAAAAGAAAATATACTTTCCGGCTTCCTCCTGAAAGATAAACGCGTCAGCTTTCATTTTCCACAACAGCCGGACCGTTCCAAAACACTCATCATAGACCCGTTTGTAACTGGCACCGGAAACCTTACCGGAACCGGAGGCAATAACGGTCTCGCCAAAGATGTTGACTTTGATTACGCCGGCAATGCCTATGTGACCGGAGGAGGAAACGACCAGATATACAAACTGGCAAAGTTTGATGCCAGCGGCGTACTGCAATGGACCTTTAGCGGTACGCTCACTATTCCGGCCTGGACCTTCGGAACTTACTACGGCGGATGGGTGGTAGATAAAAACACAGGCAACGTATATCTGGGACAAGGTTTTGCTCCGTCTGGCGGACACCGTATCATACGCATCAACACGATAGGAGTATATGACAACTACATTTCCACAGCGAACGGTAGTTTCCTTGAAAACTGGAAAATGCTGTGGACCTGTTCCAGCGGCTCAGCACAACTCATGATTGCCGGCGGTGGGACCAACTCCAACATCAACTTTGGCGTACTGACTCCACCTGCTACCGCTGTTTCATCTGTCAATGTTACCGGTATACCCTATGGCACCAACGGATGGGCTCAGGATATTTCTGATGCCATCATTGACCCTTCCACCAATGCACTTTATACGATTTACGGATCATTGTACGGCACTCCTTCGTTATCGAACAAGATTTACAAAAACAATGCCCCTTACAGTGCTGCCTCCATGGTGTGGAATATCGCTTCCGGTTATACAACCATCATGGAGATTGCCAATCGTCCGTACTTGCTGGGACCCAACATTGATAATTCGAGCAACGTATTTGCGATCAACTCCAGCTACCTGTTTTACTGGGACGGTAAAAACCTGAAAGCTTTCGACAAAACAACAGGCGCAACCGTTGGAACACCACTTACATTTTTCTCCAACACAGCCTTAATGTGCGGCGGAATAATAGCAGACGAATGCAATAATATTTTCATTGGATTTACCAATGGCACCATCAAAGTACTTTCGTTCAGCGGAGGAATATTTAATGATGCAGCCCAACCTGATATTACTGTTCCCGGATTTGGCGCCAGTTCTGTTTATGACCTCTCCTTTTATGAATCACAAAAAACAATCTATGCATGCGGACAAGGTTTTGTTGGTGCATTCGATGTAAGCTCCTACAACTGTAATGCAGCCTCTTTCACCATCGGAGTATCCGCCAGTTGCGGTACATTGTCAGCCACTGCTTCCATCTCTCCATTGCCCCCGGCAGGAGCAACTGTAACCTATGTGCTTTTCAATGGCACAACACAGATAGCCAGCAACACCACCGGTGTATTTAATGGTTTAACACCCAATGTGACCTATACAATTAAAGCCACTATCAATATTGCCTGCAGTGGTGTAATAACCACCACTACATTTACTTTACCCGGACCTGCGGTCACCTCTGCTCTTACGGCTGCCACATGCGGAAACAGCGATGGTACAATTACCGTAACCGCTGCCGGAGGAACAGCCCCTTACACGTACAGTATAAACGGTGTCACCTTTCAGGGATCTAATGTATTTACAACACTGCCCGCAGGAATCTATACGATCACTGTAAAAGACGTCAACAACTGCTCGAACACACAAACTGTTACCATCATCAATTCAAACGGACCGGCATTATCCTATACAAAATCAGACGCTATTTGCGGAAGTGCAACCGGCATCATTACGGCCAATGCCACCGGAGGAACAATCCCTTACACCTTCAGTATAAACGGCACTACTTTCCAAACCGGAAACGTATTTCCTGGCGTTAGTCCCGGAACCTACACCCTCACCGTAGAAGACGCAACCGGCTGCCGTAATGCAACAGTTGTAGTTGTTCTCAACAGTCCGGGTCCCACAGCATCTGCCGTTCCCGCAACAACATTTTGTAACAGTGCCAATGGCAGCATCACGGTTATCGCAACCGGTGGCACTGCCCCCTTGCAATACAGTCTCAACGCAAACACTTATCAGTTATCCAATATTTTCACTGCGCTTGCCGGAGGCACCTATACCGTAACGGTAAAAGATGCCAACGGATGCCTCTCTTCAGTTACCGCTACGGTTGGCAACTCATCAGGACCTACCTTAACCGCAACTGCGGCCACCGCTTCATGCGGCAATGCCAACGGCAGTGTTACGGCTAACAGTACAGGAGGAGTTCCGCCACTGCAATACAGTATCAACGGGACCACCTTTCAGACCTCCAACTTCTTTGGTGGTCTTGCACCGGGTTCTTACACCCTCAGTGTAAAAGATGCAAACAACTGCATTACCACCACCACAGCAACCGTAAGCAGTACTGGAGGACCGGGCGTTACAGCTACATCCGGGCAATCATCCTGCGCCGGAAACACAGGAACCATTACAGCAGTTGGCAGCGGTGGAACCGGGGCCTTGCAATACAGTATCAACGGAACAACATATCAGGCGAGCACGCTTTTTTCAGGGTTAGCACCCGGAACGTATATCGTGTATGTTAAAGATGTAAACGGATGTTTAGGTGGTACACAGGTAACAGTAACTGCACTTGCGGGACCTTCACAAACACTCACCACTGTGTCGGCAGGTTGCAATCAATCGAACGGCTCCATTACATCAACAGGCATCAGCGGTACCGCTCCATACACCTATAGTATCAATGGAGGAACCACCTATCAGGCATCCAACGTTTTCTCAGGTTTAGCCGTAGGCACCTATTCTGTGATAATAAAAGACGTTAATGGTTGTACGGCCACCTCAACGATTAACGTTAACAATATAAGCGGACTCTCTCTTACTCTCAGCAATGTATCCAGCGCATGCTCTGTCAACAACGGAAGTATAACCGCAAACGGACAGGGCGGTGTTGCACCTTTACAATATAGTCTGAACGGTATCACGTGGCAATCCGGAAATACATTCACCGGACTTGGCGGTGGCACTTATACCGTGTATGTAAAAGATGCAAATGCGTGCATTATTACCACCACAACAACCATCAATGTAGGATCCGGACCATCTATCACTGCAACAGCAACCAATGCAACCTGCGCAGGGAATAATGGAGTCATTGTAGCCAGTGGATCTGGCGGGACAGCACCCCTCCAATACAGCATCAATGGCAGCACCTATCAAAGCACCGGTACTTTTATTGGAGTAGCACCGGGCGCCTATACGGTATACGTTAAAGACGCAAATAATTGTATCGCCACCACAACAGTTAACATTACAACATCAGGTAGCGGTCCCGGAATCACAAGCTTTACGGTCAAAACAGATGGCACCTATCCCTGTAACAGTGCTTTGGGCAAAATTACCAACCCCAAAGTAAATGGTGCTACTTGTGGATCCTGTACATACAGTCTGAATTTTGGGGCATTCGTGCCGCATGCAACTCAGTTATTTTTAAATCTTGCTGCGGGCACTTACTATGTTACTGCCAAAGATGTTAACGGATGCACATTTACAATCCAGGTTGTTATAGGAGTTGCGACACTTTCAACCGCAAACGTAGTAGTCACCGGCACAACGTGCAATGGAACTACCGGATCGATAGCACTTACCGGAGTAGGCCCCAAAACTCCATACCATGCCAGCATCACAGGAATGGCAGGCACCTGGGTAACCTTTGACCCGACATATACTTTTACAGGACTTGCACCCGGCACATATACATTATTGATGGCCGATGACGAAAGTTTTGACATTGGCCCTCCCATTATTCCAGGCGGTTGCATTACCACGCAAACAATTATCGTTCCTGCTACAAATGGCCCAACTATTTCAGCCTTGTCAACACCCGGGTCATGCGGACTAAGCAACGGTACCATCAGCGCATCCGGAACGGGAGGCAGTGGGGCTCTTTCTTATAATCTCAATGGCGGAGCTTATCAGCCATCCGGCATTTTCACCGGCCTGGCAGCAGGCACATACTCTGTAACCGTGATGGATGGCGCAGGTTGTATCAACGGCACTTCAGTCGCAGTTACCAATTCCGGTGCCGCCACTGTTTCAGCCACCACTACACCCTCTGCCTGCGGAAGCGGAAGCGGAACCATAACGGTAGCTGCGAACGGAGGTTCTGCTCCTTTACAATACAGTATCAACGGAACTACGTTCCAGAGTGGAAATCAGTTTACAAATCTCGCTCCGGGATCCTATACTGTACGAGTGGGTGATGCCGGTGGTTGCATCGTCAGTACAACGGTTACCGTAGGATCGGTTGCCGGTCCGTTGGTTTCTGCCTTTGGTATTGCTGCAACCTGTAACACTGCAAACGGAATACTCATTGCAACGGGTACCAGTGGCGTTGCGCCATATCAATACAGCATTAACGGTACCACCTTCCAAAGCAGTAATCAGTTTGCGGGTTTAACTGCCGGATCTTATACGGTTACCATCAAGGATGCCAACGGTTGTCAGAATAACACCACCATTTCTGTTCCGAATCAACTGGCACCCACATTAACACTTACCTCCACTCCCGCCACCTGTTTGCAGTCCAACGGAACTATAACAATTACAGGCGCAGGAGGCAGTGCACCCTATCAATACTCTTCAAATGGTACAGTGTGGCAGGTGAGCAATATTCTTACTGGATTAACCGGAGGTACTCAATCAGCATACATCAAGGATAATGCAGGATGTATCGCATCAAAGAGTATTCTGATTACAGCACCCAATGTGCCTCAAACACTTTCGGCCACCATCACCAGCGCCTCGTGCGGAAGCAGCAACGGAAGTCTGGTCGCTGCTGCCACCGGTGGCATTACACCTTATCAGTATAGTATCAACGGCACGACCTATCAGGCTTCGGCAACATTTTCGCTGCTCCCCGGCGGCACGTATCCGCTTACAGTGAAGGATGCGAATCAATGCACAAAAACGATCAACGTTGTAGTGGCTAACCTCGCAGGACCTACAGTCAGCACTACGTCTACGTTATCGTCCTGTTTTGCCAACGACGGAACCATCACAGCACTTGCTTCAGGTGGTACAGGGGCATTACAATACAGTAAAAACGGAATAATATTCCAACCAAGTCCGGTCTTTACATTATTGGCTCCGGGTGCCTATACCATTACCGTAAAAGACACGAAAAACTGTCTGGCCACTTCCACGATTACCGTAGGAAAAGTAGCAGGGCCGCTCATCAACGTTACAACTTCACCCTCGGGTTGCGGAGATACCATTATTGTTTCCTATCTGGGGGGAACACCGGGCTATCAATACAACATCAACAACGATCCTTATCAGCTAAGTCCTCTCTTCCCATGCAAACTAGCCGGCAGTTATGTTGTGCGGGTGGAGGATGGAAACGGTTGTAAAGACTCAACCGTAGTGACGATTCTGGGTAGTCCGCTACCCGTAGCATTGCTCGCCTTTCAGGGACAAACCTTCAATCAATACAATCAACTCTTCTGGACTACGGCCAGTGAACTTAACAATGACTACTTTACACTTGAGCGATCAGCTGACGGACGCTCCTTCACTGCACTGGGTGATATAGATGGCAGCGGCAACAGCACCGATGTGCGTAACTATAGTTTCAAAGATTATACTCCTGCAGCAGGACTCAATTATTACCGTCTCAAGCAAACTGATTTTGACGGAACCTCTTCACTCAGTAAAATCATTGCTCTCAGAAATGATCAGATCAGCGGAATCAGCTATAGTTACAATGCGGTGGATCAACAGGTATACATTCACAGCAGTGTAAGTCATACCGCAGCAACATCGGTAAATCTGACCGATGAACTTGGCAGAATCGTTTATCAAGGGGAAATGAATGGACAGGATGCTATGCTGAATGTAAGCACACTGGCACAGGGAACCTACTTCCTGCAGGTAGCCGGAGAAGCTCAGAACCTGAAAGCGAAAATTCTGCTTTATTAACTTAATCTTCTACAAGAAGACGTTCCCACTACATCAAGGGACAGTGGTACGTTGCATCTGTTTCAGGTCAAAATGAGAACAGTACGTCTGATCCTCCGGAAATTACTTTTCAAGATTCTGATTCACAAACAGATGAACATAGGCTCCGTTTTTCCCCGTGGACTGCTTTTCACTAATTTTGCGGTCTCAATTCAAAGATCATGAAAGAAGTCTATATCGTTTCCGCCGTTCGTACGCCCATCGGCAGTTTTGGCGGAGTATTATCCGGTGTTCCTGCTACCCAATTAGGTGCAACAGCTATCAAAGCCGCGCTGGAGAGAGCCGGGGTTAAACCGGAAGAGGTAAATGAAGTGTACATGGGAAATGTGCTTCAGGCCAATGTTGGACAAGCCCCCGTTACACAGGCTTCTATTTTCGGAGGAATTCCCAATACGGTTCCGGGAACCACTGTAAACAAAGTATGTGCTTCGGGCATGAAAGCGATCATGCTGGGTGCACAAAGCATCATGCTGGGTGATAACGATGTAGTAGTAGCCGGCGGAATGGAAAACATGAGCGCTGTTCCCTACTATCTCGACAAAGCCCGAAACGGTTATCGTTTAGGTCATGCGCAGATGATCGACGGTCTTGTGAAAGATGGCCTTTGGGACGTTTACAAAGATTATCACATGGGCAGCGCTGCTGAGCTTTGTGCGACCGAGTGCAAGATTTCACGTGAAGAGCAGGACGCCTATGCCATTGAATCCTACAAACGCTCACAGGAAGCCTGGGCAAAAGGGCTGTTCAAATCAGAAATCACTCCGGTGACAATTCCGGTAAAAGGGAAAGATCCGATTGTTGTGAGTGAAGACGAAGAATACAAAAAAGTTGACTTCAACAAAATCCCATCGCTCCGTCCGGTATTCGACAAAAACGGAACCGTTACTGCTGCCAATGCCAGTACACTGAACGATGGCGCTGCCGCCGTAGTTTTGATGAGCAAGGAGAAAGCGGAAGCTCTTGGTATTAAGCCCTTGGCAAAAATCAGAAGTTTCGCGGATGCTCAACAGGCTCCGGAATGGTTTACTACCGCTCCTGCAAAAGCATTACCACGAGCTGTAGAAAAAGCCGGACTCAAAATGAGCGATGTGGAATACTTCGAAATCAACGAAGCATTCTCTGTTGTGGCGCTTGCGAACAACAAAGAAATGAGTCTTGACAGTTCAAAGGTTAATGTACTGGGCGGGGCTGTTTCCATCGGGCACCCGCTGGGATGTTCAGGAGCACGTATCATCGTTACTCTTATCAATGTACTGCAACAGAAAAACGCAAAAATCGGTGCAGCCGGAATCTGCAACGGTGGTGGCGGTGCTTCTGCCATCGTGATTGAACGTATCTAAAACTTTATACGGAGAATTCAGTATAAATCTCCGCAACCCATGAGCTACGGCATCTGTCCACTGAGTTTAATTCCTGTTCGTCACGAACCTTCACACCGCAGTGAACAGGTGTCGCAGCTCTTGTTTGGTGAAACTTATACGGTTCTGGAAAGTCAGCAGGACTGGCTGAGGATCCGCATGAGTTTTGATGAGTACGAAGGGTGGATTCAGCGGGCACAATCGCAGGAACTTTCATTAACGGAATATACCGAACTTCAAAAAGCACGTCCCTTTTTAAACTACGACCTGGTTCAGATTCTTATCAATCACCAAAGCATCACCTCCATTCTGCTCGGCAGTAACCTCCCCTGGTTCCGATCAGGCACCTGCAGAGTGGGAAACACATCTTTCAATTTCGAAGGGAATGCACGCCAGACGGATGCATTGATTACCGGTAAATCTGTGGTTGAAAATGCCTATATGTACCTCAACGCTCCGTACCTCTGGGGCGGCAGAAGTCCATTTGGTATTGATTGCTCGGGCCTTACTCAGATGGCGTACAAACTTTGCGGTATTTCATTGAAGCGAGATGCATGGATGCAGGCAGAAATGGGCCAGACCATACATCTTCTGGATGAAACCCAACCCGGCGATCTCGCCTTCTTTGACAATGAAGAAGGACGTATTATTCACGTGGGTGTATTAACAGCTAAAAACCGGATCATTCATGCATCCGGTCAAGTACGAATCGACAGTATTGACCATCATGGCATTTTCAATGCTGACGCCAGAAGGTATACACATAACCTCCGAATCATCAAACGTATATTATAGGATTAGCCCAGCAGTCCAGGCTGATGTTCCAGCACCTGCTCTTTTAACAGATGTACGATTGAAGCGTAACTGTTGCGCATAGCCGATTTCACCTCCGCGCGGTTCATCCATTTCACCTCTGTAATTCCTTCTTCGGTTTGCGGAATCGGTGCTTCGTCATCATCCGTACTCATCAAAAACCAATAAGTTTTCTTCAGCACCTGATGATCCTTAAACGGATAAGTATGAAAGGTAGTCTGCACCTGCTTCAGCAACTTCAGATACCCGATTCCACATTCTTCATACACTTCCCGGATAGCCGCTGTATCAGGCTCCTCTCCCGATTCAATTTTGCCCTTCGGCAGATCCCATTTGCTGTTGCGGAAGATCATGAGCAAATGATGCGTTTTATTGAGCACCAATCCACCGGCAGCTTCCAGTACTTCATACAGACTGCAGAAATTTTTCCAGGTACGGTCGATATGAAGCGACTGCAGCACCAGGCTTTCTGTTTGAGTATTTTTTGAGAATGCTTCAACCAAAACCCTGATATGTTCCGCCGGTTCATCTCCTTTCAGTTTTAAAACCATCTCCGCATTCGCTACGGAATCATGAACACCAACAAACTTTAACAGGCGGTCATTTATATAAACGTTGTACATAAAACGGAAGGTTAGGGCGGCTTTGATTGGTACTTTCCGATGAATCTTGTAGGTTTGTGGATCATGGATGATACCGCTTCAAAAGTAGCCGAATTTCTGCTTCAAATCAAAGCCATCAAACTGCAGCCAGACCAACCTTTCACATGGGCATCTGGTTGGAAATCACCTATTTACTGTGATAACCGGGTGGCACTATCCTATCCTAGGGTCCGTACCTTCATCCGGCAGGAACTTGTAAAGCTGATCGAAAACAAATTCGGCCGGCCCGATCTGATCGCCGGCGTAGCTACGGCCGCCATTGCTCCAGGCGCCCTTGTAGCCGAAGCCATGGGCCTTCCGTTTGTGTATGTACGTTCATCGGCCAAGGATCATGGTCGTCAGAATACCATCGAAGGAGAGGTGCAACCGAACCAATCTGCAGTGGTGATTGAAGACCTAATATCTACCGGTGGCAGCAGTCTCAAAGCAGTGGAAGAACTACGTAAAAACGGAGTCATTGTGAAAGGACTGGTTTCGATCTTTACCTATGGTTTTGATGTGGCCGCTGATAATTTCCGTAAGGCAGCCTGTCCCTGGTATTCATTGAGTAATTACGATATCCTGATCCGTCAGGCGATCCTTACCGGGTATGTCCGCAAGGAAGACCTCCCACTCCTGGAATCGTGGAGAAAAAAACCTGACGCCTGGCAAGGCTGAGTGAAACCCTTCTGCATATGACACGCCTCGAAAGCAATAAAGACACCATCGGACAATCCGCCGAACAGGTATTTCAGTTTCTCACCGACTTCCACAATATTGGCAAGCTGATGCCTGAACAGGTAGAGCAGTTTACCGTTGATGGCGACACTTGCAAATTCACCATTAAAGGCATGGCGACTCTGGGACTGAAATACGAACAAAAAACCCCGAACAGCGAAGTGGTGATGGTGAAGCACGAAAAAGCGCCGTTCGATCTGAAGCTCATCTGCAAGATCGAAGATCAGGGTGCGAACAGTGGCCTGCAGTTATTTTTCGATGCCGATTTGAATCCGTTTCTAAAGATGATGGCCGAAAAACCACTTACCAATTTCCTGAATCTGCTGGTGGCGAAGTACAAGTCATTGTATCCTCCGGCTTAATGTCCGGCAGCTAAAAACCGTACGGCGGGGTGACTACATTCATCCATCACCCCATCCACGTTTATGAGGGCTTGTCCGGCATCATTCACCTTTTCCAGTACGCCAAAAAACACCTCCTCACCCCGGATGAAAGCAGCCCGCTCACCGCGCCGGTATAAACGGTGCTGATACTGTGCCTCCACCCATTCAGTTTCACCCGATACCAGTTGACGGTACACCTGCCACATAAATCGGAACAATTCCTGTACTTCTGTCTCCGCATCGTAGTGCTGACGGTTCAATAAAAACAAAGACGTAGCCGGTGTTTCAAAATTTTGCTGCATTTGCGGGTGATTCAGATTGATACCTACTCCGGCAACAACAGCAGAAAGAAATTGTCCGCGTATATTGTTTTCAATTAATATGCCGGCTATCTTTTTACCATCAGCCATGATATCATTGGGCCATTTAATGCGGATATCGGCTGCGGTTTTCGACTCCAGATACAGGGCCACGCCAACAGCCACTGCCTTGTTCAATACAAACTGTTTTTCAACATGCCAGAAAGGAGGCTGAAACAAAACAGAACAGTAAAGTCCGAGTCCGGGATGACTCTCCCACGATTTTCCTCTCTGTCCCCGGCCACGCGTTTGCTCCAGGCCCAGCACAACCGTGCCTTCGGCAGCCAGGTCCTGAGCCGTCAGCTGCTGCAGGTAATTGTTAGTAGAATCAACTGAAGTAAGGACAACGAGATTCATTTCAGGCATAAAATTGAGTAATTTTGCAGAATTACCGATATTCGAAGCATGGCTAAAACCGCGAGGGCGGCGATCAAACGACAAAAATCTGCGACAGAACTGTTGACGGAGGCTGTAATAAAAGGATTGCAGGACAGGAAAGCGAAAGAGATCCGGGTGCTGGATCTCACCACTTTACAAGGAGCGGTAGCCGATATTTTCGTTGTATGTCACGGAGATTCTTCTACCCAGGTAGAGGGTTTAGCCCGTTCGGTTGAAGAAATTGTGGAGAAAGAAACCGGAGAAATTCCGGCACATTTAGAAGGAACTAAAAATGCGCAATGGGTGTTAATCGACTATATCAGCGTAGTCGTACATATCTTCCAACCCGAACAACGTCAGTTTTACGGTATCGAACGCCTGTGGGCCGATGCAGATATTCGTGAAATAGAGAGTAACTAAAACACTAGAGTATTGTTTAAAGGGTTGGATCCCATCCCGAACGTAAACCAAAGCAATGTCTGAGCAGCAACAAGAAGAAAAAAAGAAATTCGGTAATTTCCCGAAAAACAAGCAACCACAGTTTAATTTTAATTTTTACTGGGTATATGCCGTCGTCATTTTTATCATCATAGGTATTAACCTCCTCGACTGGGGCAACCATCCGCGTGAAACGACCTGGACCAACTTCTCTGCCTGGGTAAAAAACGGCGACGTAGATAAAGTCGTTGTAGTAAACAAAGAAGTGGTTAATGTATACATCAAGTCTACTTCTCTGGCTAAACCGGAGTTCAAGGATGTTAAAACCAAATCATTCGGTAAAGGCATCAATGAAGGTCCGCATTATGCATTTACCATTGGCGATGTAGCTTCTTTTAAAAATGATCTTGCAGCAGTAGAAAAAGACCTCCCTGAACCACAGCATGTAAACATCATTTACAATAACAACGACCGGAGCTATTGGGATGTCCTCCTGAGCTGGCTGTTCCCGTTCATCCTCCTGATCATCATTTACATGTTTATCATCCGCCGGATGGGTTCCGGTCCGGGTGGATCGCAGATTTTCAATATCGGTAAGTCGAAAGCGACATTGTTCGACAAAGACCTGCACGTGAAAGTGACCTTTAACGATGTGGCCGGACTCGAAGAAGCGAAGGTGGAAGTGATGGAAATCGTTGATTTCCTCAAAAACCCGAAGAAATACACGCAGCTGGGTGGTAAAATTCCACGCGGTGCCTTGCTGGTGGGTCCTCCCGGAACCGGTAAAACGCTGCTGGCTAAAGCCGTTGCCGGTGAAGCACAGGTGCCTTTCTTCTCCCTCTCCGGTTCTGATTTCGTGGAGATGTTTGTGGGTGTCGGTGCCAGCCGTGTCCGCGATCTTTTCCGCCAGGCCAAGGAAAAAGCACCCAGTATTATCTTTATCGATGAGATCGACGCGATTGGCCGTGCCCGTGGTAAACAGCCTTCATTCAGCGCCAACGATGAACGTGAAAGTACGCTCAATCAGCTTCTTACGGAGATGGATGGCTTCGGCAGCAATTCCGGGGTGATCATCCTTGCGGCTACCAACCGTGCCGATATCCTCGACCGTGCGCTCCTGCGTCCCGGCCGTTTCGACCGTCAGATTTACGTTGAACTCCCCGACCTCAACGGCCGTAAGGAAATCTTCAAAGTACACGCGAAACCACTGAAACTCGATCCGGGTCTGGACCTCGATTTCCTGGCTAAGCAAACCCCAGGCTTCTCCGGAGCTGATATCGCCAACCTCTGTAACGAAGCTGCTCTTATCGCAGCCCGTCATAACAAAACTTCGATCAGCCAGAAAGACTTTCTCGACGCGGTTGATCGTATTGTTGGTGGATTGGAGAAGAAAAACAAGATCATCTCTACCCACGAGAAAAAAGTAATTGCCTACCACGAATCGGGACATGCCGCCGTGAGCTGGTTGTTACAATACACCGCACCACTCGTAAAAGTGACCATCGTTCCCCGCGGAAATTCACTCGGTGCTGCCTGGTATCTGCCGGAAGAACGTCAGATCACCACCAAGGAGCAGATCATGGATGAGATCTGCGCAGCCCTCGGTGGAAGAGCGGCGGAAGAAGTCACCTTCGGTGCAGTCTCTACCGGTGCCCTGAGCGACCTCGAAAAAATCACCAAGCAGGCGTATGCCACGGTTGCCGTATTCGGACTCAACGACGAAATTGGTAACATCAGCTACTACGATTCATCCGGCAACTCCGAATACTCCTTCCAGAAACCGTACAGCGAAAAAACGGCTGAACTCATCGACAAGGAAGTAAAGAAGATGGTAGATGTGGCCTACGACCGCACCATCAACCTGCTGAAAGAAAACAAAGATAAACTCGACGCATTGGCCAGCACCTTGCTGGAGAAAGAAGTCATCTTCAAAGACGACCTCGAACGCATTTTCGGTAAACGTAAATGGGATTCAGAAGACAACGACAAGTTGCTGAACACCCCTCCTGCTCCCGCCAACGGAAGCACGATGATCACTCCTGATATTACCCCGGCCAATACGGACATTGCATAAACCATGGACGAGAGTACGAACAAAGAGAAGGTACTGAAGAAAATCCGTGCTTCGTTATTATCGAAGACGGATAATCCCTACCCTAAAATTTCGTTCGACACACCCGTATTTGTACAGACCGACGAAGATCCTGTTTTACTCTTCGCTGACCGTGCAGAAGCTGCCGGTGTGAAGTTCTTCCTGATCGATACTGAACTCGATTTTATGGAAGCAATGGTGAATCTGGGAATGCAATACAAGTGGAAACATATCATGTGCGTGGAAGATGGTCTCAGCAACCTTCTCACCGAATGTGAACTGCCCCATGAAGTAGATCCTGAACATATCGCCGATATGGATGTTGCCATCAGCACCTGCGAATGTCTGGTTGCCCGCACCGGAAGCATCGTACTCAGCTCGAAGGAACATTCACGCACGGTACCCGCCTTTGCTCCCGTCCATATCGTTCTCGGAAAAGCCAGTCAGATTGCACTCGATCTGAAAGACGCGGTATCCTGGCTGCGCCATAAATACGCGAAGCTGCCCTCTTCCATTTCAATTGTGACGGGTCCCGGTCGTACTGCTGACATCAACGGCGAACTGGTGATCGGAGCGCATGGTCCCGTACAACTCTACGTATTTGTCATCGATGACCGCGAACGGTGATCAGCATCCCGACTCATTTGTAAGGGTTTTCTCCAGCAGCAAACCGGTAGAAATAGAAATTGCCATCGCCCTGCTCAGTGATGCCGGCATTGAATCGTTCAAGATCAACAAATCCGATTCATCCTATATCTTTGGCGACATTGAACTCTATGTGCATGCAGATCAGCTGTTGAACGCACAAACGATTCTCGTTCAAAACGACCTCCTGTGAACAACCTCGTACAACGCATCCTCACCGGTATTGTCTTTATCGCCGCCATTTTGGTTCCCATCTGGTACGGACCATTGGCCAATACGCTGCTGTTTTTTGTTGTTGCCTTGCTTTCGCTGCACGAGTTCTACGGTATCATTACCTCCGAACAACGACAACCGGATTACCTCTTCGGATTCCTCTCAGCAGTGTTGCTCTATACCGGCATCAATGCTCCACTGCTCTTTCCTGAAGCCTCCTGGTCGGCTGAACTCCACGCGCTGGTTTTACCGGGTACAGCGTTGATCTTCTTTGCCGAACTCTACCGGAAAAAAGATCAGCCCTTCACCAATATCGCATACACTCTACTCGGTGTTGTTTATGCCGTTTTGCCCTTCGCGCTGTTAAATGAGATGTCGTTTGCAGCCGGCAGCTACGACCGCGGCATCCTGCTGGGTTTCTTCTTTATCCTCTGGAGCAGCGACACCTTCGCCTATGTGTTTGGGATGCTGTTCGGGCAACACCGGCTGTTTGAGCGTATCTCACCGAAAAAGAGCTGGGAAGGAAGTATTGGCGGCGGACTCACCACCCTGGCGTTTACCTGGCTTATCAGTGTTTATCAGACACAGTACAGCTTCGGTGAGTGGGTGGTTACAGCACTCATTATCATCGTTGCCGGTACTTTTGGCGACTTAACAGAGTCGATGCTGAAGCGGAGTCTGCAGGTAAAAGACTCCGGCTCTATCCTTCCCGGCCACGGCGGCCTCCTCGACCGTTTCGATGGACTTTTTCTCAGCGTCCCCTTCCTCTGGGCCTGGTACCATCTGATCCGCTGAATCAGGTTCGTGTAAAACCTCATTAAAACATTCTCCGTCCGACAACAAAACAGCGTCTGCTACGTATAAATTAGCGGGTAATACCGGTATGAATATCCGCAAAGCATCTTCTCGATTTTTTTATTCGTTTCCGGTACAGCTGGTCATCATGCATTTCAAAAAAAATCAGATGATGATGCTGTACTGGCTATTGCTGTTTGGTTTCATCACGGAAACGATTGCCAAACGCTTTGGCATTCCTTTTCTCTTTCTTGACCCGGAATACATGGGACATGTTGGCGGGAGATCTTTCTTCATTATGGGACTCAGTCTCGGTGCCTTCATCATGGCCTTCAACATCTCGAGTTTCATCCTGAACAGTTTCCGGTTCCCGTTTCTCGCTACATTATCGCGGACCTTTGTAAAATACGCACACAACAACTGTATCATCCCCGGAAGCTTTCTGTTGCTGTACTGCTGGAGGATTTATGAATTCCAATCCTTCAAACAGCTCAAGACAACAGGAGAGGTCATCTTTGACATTGCCATTTTTCTTGCCGGCGTAGCCATTGTCATTATTGCTACGCTCCGTTATTTTATGGTGACCAACAAGGACATCTATAAACTGTTCGGCATTGCACACTCCGACAGCGAAACAGGTCCTGCAGGCAAACCACTCACCGGTGGTGTACAGCGAAAAAACTCCTGGCGGGTAGATACCTATATCATCTTCCCCGCCAAACTGAAAATTGTCCGCGATACCCGACACTACAAACGCTATATGCTGGAGAGAGTGTTCCGGCAAAACCATATCAATGCTGCGGTAATTGAGTTGGTTGTTTTCACCACGTTTATCATGCTGGGTTTATTCAGAGACTATGCGTATTTCCGCATTCCTGCCGGCGCAAGCGTCATTTTACTCTTCACCATGGTGATCATGCTCAGTGGAGTTTTCCGTTACTGGTTGCGCGCCTGGGCGAACACTGCTCTTATCGGACTGTTCATCTTCCTGAATTTCTTATCGCAGTTTGAGCTGTTTAATCCCCGCAACAAAGCCTACGGTATCGACTATACGTCAACCCGAACACCCTACAACCGCGAAACACTCCGCGATCAGTGTACACCATTGACACTCGAAGCCGATAAAGCGAACACCTTAGCCATCCTCGAAAAATGGAAAGCGCGCGAACAAGGCTCCGGCACAGAGAAACCAAAACTGGTGGTGCTAAACGTGAGTGGCGGTGGATTACGGTCCTGTGTATTTACCTTCCGCACACTGCAAGTGCTGGATAGTGTCTATCATGGCGAGCTCCTGCATCATACTGCGTTCGCAACCGGCTCCTCCGGTGGAATGATCGGCCTGTGTTATTACCGCGAGCTCTTCCTGCATTACCACGATTCGCTGCGCATTGCCAATGAAAACATCAACAACCGTTTTCTGCAGAACATGGGCAAGGATATGCTCAACTCAATGGCCTTTAGTGCTACGGTTGCGGATATCTTCCTTAACAACCAGCAATTCAAGGATGGCGAATATTTCTACGTGAAAGACCGTGCCTGGGCCTGGGAAGGGCAACTCAACGAAAACACGAAAAACATTCTCAACACACGACTCAAGGACTACGAACTGCCCGAAAAAAAGGCCGAAGTACCGATCGTGGTGATCAGTCCAACCATCATCAACGATGGGCGGGCGCTTCACATTGCCGCGCAGCCGGTGAGTTATCTGCTCCACGATGCACCTCAATCGGAAGATGATATTCAGGCGGTGTCAAACGGTGTAGAATATCAGCGGTTCTTTAAAGATCATAACCCGGGCAATCTGAAGCTGACCAGCGCCCTGCGGATGAATTCTGCTTTTCCCTATGTGATGCCGGCGGTTTCATTACCGAGTTCGCCCACCATCGAAGTGATGGATGCCGGTATCCGCGATAATTATGGCGTGATGAACAGCATTCAGTTCCTGCATACGTTCCGCGACTGGATCGCCGAGAATACATCCGGAGTCGTTTTTCTACAGATCCGCGATACATACAAGCATCTTAAAGTAGAAGATAACAGTGTAAAAACACTCATTGAAAAGCTGACTGCACCGATGCGTAATTTATCCGGCAATTTTATCATCATGCAGGATTATAACTTCGACCGTTATCTGCAATATGCACAGAGCTGGTTGAAGGTTCCCATGAATGTGGTGATTTTCCAGATGCCGGAAACAGAAGACAGAGTATCACTCAGCTGGCACCTTACCGAGAAAGAAAAGAATTTCCTGAAGCAGGCCGCACTGAACCCCGAGAACCGCCGTTCGCTGGAAGAGTTATTGCGTGTATTACCGCCGGTTAATACGCCGCCAGTTTTAGCAGGGCCTCTTCAAAACGCTTCTTCGGGAGGAAATTCCACTCTAAAGCATTAGACATCGGTACGGGTGTATCCAGCGCCCCAATGCGAACAGGAGCCGCATCCAGATACGGGAAGCACTTTTCGGCTATGCGGGCCGTTACTTCTCCGCCAATACCACCGGTTAAGGTATCCTCGTGCATGACGATCACTTTTCCGGTTTTCTTCACCGACGACAGCACTGCTTCTTCGTCCCAGGGTAACAACGATCGGAGATCAATCAGCTCGGCAGAAATTTCAGGATGCGCATCGAGGATTTCCATCGCCCAGTGTACACCCAGTCCGTAGGTGATGATGCTCAGATCAGCGCCTTCACGCACACGACGGGCTTTGCCGATTTCCACGGTGTAATAATCATCAGGTACCAAACCGCTGATAGAACGGTAGAGTGCTTTATGCTCAAAATACATCACCGGATTCGGATCTTCGATGGAAGCAGCCAGCAATCCTTTCGCGTCTTCCGGTGTGGAAGGAAACACTACTTTGAGTCCCGGAACATGGAAAAACCAGGCTTCGGTAGATTGTGAGTGGAATGGTCCCGCTCCTACTGCTGCACCGGTAGGCATCCGCACCACTACGTCGGCATGTTGTCCCCAGCGGTAATGTACTTTGGCGAGATTGTTTACGATCTGATTGAAGCCGCAGGTCACGAAATCGGCGAACTGCATCTCCACAATCGACTTGCAGCCGTTGATGCTCAGGCCGAGTCCCGTTCCTACGATGGCCGACTCACAAAGCGGTGTATTGCGCACCCGCATCTTGCCGAATTGCTCCACGAAGCCTGCTGTTGCTTTAAAAGCCCCGCCGTACTCCGCGATATCCTGACCCATGATCACCAGATTCGGATGACGCAGCATCGCCTGACGCATGCCATCGGTGATGGCATCGAGGAAACGTTTTTCTGTTTTATTGGACGTCACCGGCGTAATCGGAAATTTCGGTGCCGGTGCATACATATCTTTTAATTCGCGCTCATCATCTGCTTCGATGTCTTTCTCTGCAAACGTAATCTCCAGTCCCGACTCAATCTCTTCCTTGATGCCCGCGCGGATCATATTCACAAAATCTTCGTCCACCACACCCTCATTCACAAGATAATCTTCATAGTTGCGGATTGGATCCTTCTTGCCCCACATCTCAAACAACTCTTGCGGCACGTACTTAGTACCGGAAGCTTCTTCGTGACCCCGCATGCGGAAGGTCATACACTCCAGCAAAACCGGACGCGGACGCTCGCGCATGGATGACGCCAGCGACTTCACCGTTTTAAACACTTCGAGGATATTATTTCCATCCACCTGCACCCCTTCGATGCCGTAGCCGATGGCTTTATCGATAAACTGCTTGCAGCGGAACTGCTCGGAGCTCGGTGTACTCAGTCCGTAACCGTTGTTCTCAATAATGAAGATGACCGGCAGATCCCATACCGCAGCCACATTGATACTCTCGTGAAAATCGCCCTCGCTGGATGCTCCATCGCCTGTAAAAACGGCTGTCACGTGCGGATTCCTCTTCAGGAGATTGCCCAGTGCGACCCCATCGGCCACACCCATTTGCGGACCCAGGTGCGAGATCATCCCCACGATGCGATACTCCTGCGTACCCATGTGAAACGAACGATCGCGGCCTTTTGTGAAACCACCCGGCTTCCCCGTGAACTGCGAAAACAAACGATGCAGCGGAATACCACGTACCGTAAAAACACCCAGATTGCGGTGCATCGGCAGGATATACTCCTCCTTGTTCAGCGCCATGGCCGTGCCCACCGAAATTGCTTCCTGGCCAATCCCCGAAAACCACTTCGCCAGTTTACCCTGTCGCAGTAATACCAGCATTTTTTCCTCAATCATGCGTGGTTTCACCAGCGCCTTGTAGAGATCGATGAGGGTTTCGTCAGAGAGTCCGTCGCGGTTATATTGAATATGGGTTTCAGTGCGCACCATAGGGAGATAATTTCACCGCAAAGGTAGGGCATTCGCCCCGAATCACCGTATCTTTGTGCCATGCAGGAAATCCTTGTAACCCTGATGGTTATCGCCGCCGCCGTGTACCTTTTCCGGCGTTTTCGGGGCTCTGCTACCGGAAAGAGCGGAGAAGGCTGCGATAAATGCAATTAAGCTGCGCCTCCTTTTTGTCGGCATTTATGAGCCACTGATTTACGCGGATGGTTAAGATGGGTTATGTTCAAACATGGATATTCATTTGAGGTGATTTTTTATCTTTGAAAGATGCCTTACTTCCGCTACTTGTTTTTATTGATGGTGATGGCGCCGGGAGGATTGTTGGCGCAATTCAATAACGATTATTGGTTGTTCGGTGATAGTGTAGGGATAAATTGGACGAATCCTACAACCCCTTTCTTTTTTAATTCAAAGGTCAGAGGAAGAGGATCCTGTGTATCATTGTCTGATTCAACTGGAGTCAGAATATACAGTCATTCAAATTACACAACTGCATTATTCAACCAATCAAAAACTTACAATAAACTTAATTTACCAATACCTGGCAGTGATAGTTTATATGTTGAAGGATGGTATCATGAAATGTTATTGATACCACATCCCGGGAATGACTCATTAGTATATTTAATTACAATTGGTGTAAATACCTTTGATGGCCTTTACTATACCCTTATTAACTACAAGGCAAATAATGATACCGGAATGGTGATTCAGAAAAATGTTCAACTTCAGAATGTGCCCGCATTTGATGGCCTTACAGCTGTACGACACGGTAATGGTCGAGATTGGTGGGTGCTGTTTAAAAAATGGGATGGCACAGGACAAATAGGAAATAATATTACTTACAAGTATTTAGTTAATGCTAATGGTATAAATCTATATTCATATCAAAGTATTGGACCAATTAATTCTACAAATTTAGGTCAACTTATTTTTAACTTAAATTCATCTAAATTAGTTGCCGTTAATTTGCGTGGCTTGATATCAATTTATGATTTTGACAGATGTACCGGACAACTATCTCAGCCCATTACTATCGAAGCAGAACGATCTGGCCCTCCATATCCATACTATATTTCTGCCGCCTTTTCACCGGATGACAGCAAGCTTTATATAATGAGTGTCTCCCCTGCAAACTTACCTGGGGAAAGTGATACCTTATTTCAATTTGATTTGAATGCTACAAATATTCCTGCCAGTAAACAAATAATCTATGTGTATCCCACTTATGAATCAGGCATGGGAAATATGAAACTCGCACCGGATAATAAAATTTACATTACTGCCGCTGATGAGATAGCCAGCATTCCATATCCGGATTCATTGTTCACCACCATCAACAATAACCTCAGCGTTATCAACTACCCGGATAGCCTGGGGGCTGCCTGCGACTTTCAACCTTTCAGTTTTAATTTAGGAGCGGGTAGAACCTACTACGGTCTCCCCAACAACCCCGATTACGAATTAGGGGCATGGGTGGGCAGTCCCTGTGATACGTTAACTGTGGGCCTCACCCCCGGCCCCGCAGAGGAGAGGGGAGCCTGGATGCAAGCCTGGTATAATCACGAATGGAACATGATTCATGTGAATGCTGCGCAGTTGAAAGGAAGGAAAGGGGTGCTGCGGTTATTAGATATCGAAGGCAGAATCGTTTTCGAAAAACCGGCGGAGGTGTTAGCAGGAGGGTATTATACGACCGAGATTTATATGAATGAGTTATCAAGCGGGGTTTATGTAGTCAACCTGGTCACGGACAGGGAGACGTTGTCGTTTAAAACGGGGAAATTCTAGTTACAGGACGTTATCAATTTAACCCTGCCTGCCGGCAGGCAGGCGCGGAGAGCGCAAAGAGTACGCGGGGTCCCGATAGCTATCGCATTAGCGTTAAGCTAAAATCCTCAGTTTATCTGCCATCGTGTCCCGGTTCCTAACTTCATAAAGAGTAAAGTTGGCCAATTTAGAGGCAACATTTAAGTCAAATTGTATTCGATTGTTAATGATCATCATTAAGATGATTTTAACTGATTTCAAGAGGCTTACTCTATCTTCGGGCCTACGTATAAGTGATTTCAAGGTGTTGTATATGGGCGTAATCATAAGTACAATCAGTAACAAATGAAGATAGATAACTGTTACCGCTAAGTGATCATAATTCAGTTGACCCGGAATGGACTTCTCTAAACTCAAACCACTTTTCCAAGACTTAAAAATGATCTCTATTTGCCAACGAGCTGCATAATAATCTTGAACGTCTTTTACGTCCAGATCATGTGAAGAACTCAGATAAATATCCCATCCAAGCAATATTTTTTTATCCTGGGTATACCTTAGTCGCTTATCACGATCTTTCATGGCTTTTCTTCGTCTTGCCTCCGCCAAACATGGAGCTACCTTAACCGCTATCAACGTGCATTCAAGCTGTTCTTTTGCACCAAGAATAACTTTTCGTTTCAAAACCGTTTTTCCTCTCAATAATTGTATTATTGACACCGCCTGCTTACTCTTTAAATCAATTATGGCCACATCTTTTTTATATCGACTGATGAAGTCTGCCTTACGTTGTACGATTTGTCTAAAGGTGGGCATTACAAAATATCCCATATCGCGTATGACCAAATCTCCCTTCTTTAGTAACGGCAATATGTCGGATGAGGCTGTCTGGTCATTTCTTGTGAAAGGAGTTAGCAGAATAGATTTAAAATTTCGTTTACTGGCATTATAAATTACTTGCAATTTCGCTACCGCTTTTATCTTGCCGCGCGAGTAATTTCCTTTGTATTTTGTACTTAAATTGTCCGGCAACTTAATTGCCATTCCATCCTGGATATATACATTTTTAAATCTGCTATTCTGTGAAGTCTGGCTCGGCTTTATCTGTGCAACGAGTGCATTGTTGAGCAGTCTTTCCAATAATTTAGTTAATGAACTATTGACCCTGTAAAAGACAGCTTGCTTGCTAATGCAGAGTCCTTCCTGAGCCGACAACTGAAAAGCCCAGCTTGACAATGAAAATTTACTCCGAAAACATGACTTATAAAAACTTTCAACAAGTGCTTGCAATCTGATCTTGCCTGTACGTCGTTTTCTAAAACCCAATTCTCTCTCCAGTTTTGTGATACCTAGCAACTTTAACTTTGAATTCAAGTCATGTTGCATATATTTGTTTTGGCTTCCCGTGCGCATGTTAGAGTTTGTTAGCGCAACATAATTATGCAAAGGGGAAGCCTTTTTTATTCTAATACCAAGCTAATTATCAAGAAGTTTGAGTTGAAAAGTAATCGGCTTAGCTTAACGCCAATGCGATAGCTATCGGGAGCGGGGAAATCCTCATAACACTTTAACTCCCGCCTTGCGGGATTAACCCTTTAACATTTATAACTCTTATAACTCTCCGCCGACGGCGAATGATAGGTTATGTTCATCATATCAAATCATAATTAACATAACCCATCAGTGGCTGATAAGTTCTATCGTTTTGATCGGGCGAGTTTCTTTGCCGGCTTCGCAGATGGTTTTTCAACGGACGAGCCATTCGCAGAAATTAACAAAGCATTTTTAACTTTCTGACTCATCAAGGCAATGTCAAGTACTTCCGACATGTTTTCTACATAATGGAAGGTGAGGTCGCGGATATAGTCTTTCTTGATTTCAAGAATGTCTTTTTCGTTGTCCTTGCACAAAACGATTTCCTTGATGCCGGCACGTTTGGCAGCGAGAATCTTTTCCTTAATCCCTCCTACCGGCAATACTTTCCCGCGCAGGGTGATCTCTCCGGTCATGGCAATTTTGCTTTTCACCTTACGTTGCGTAAAGGCGGATGCAAGGGACGTGAGCATGGTGATACCGGCCGAAGGACCGTCTTTCGGTGTGGCTCCTTCGGGTACGTGGATGTGAATGTTCCAGTGCTCGAAAACTTTGGGATCAATGCCGAATTCTTCGCCATGCGATTTCAGATACGCCAACGCAATCATGGCTGATTCCTTCATCACATCGCCGAGGTTTCCGGTGAGGGTGAGCTTGCCATTGCCCTTGCTGAGCGAAGTTTCTATAAACAGAATACTGCCGCCGTTCTGGTTCCAGGCAAGTCCGGTGACTACACCGGCTGTATCGTTGGAGATGAGTTTATCAGGAAGGAAACGCGGTGCTCCGAGTGCTTTTCGGATATGCGATTCCGTTACCTTGGAAGGGGCGTGTTCGTCCATAGCCACCATTTTGGCAATGGAACGTACCACCGAAGCGATGCATTTTTCAAGCGTACGCACTCCGCTTTCCCAGGTGTATTGCTCAATAATCATTTTGAGCATGTTCTGCGGGAAAGCCAGTTGTCCGGGTTTTAATCCATGTGCTTCGAGCTGCTTGTTCACCAGGTGCTTTTGTGCGATGTGAATCTTCTCTTCCATCGTATATCCGCTGATGTCGATGATTTCAAGTCGGTCGCGGAGGGCGGGCTGGATGGTGCTGAGTGTATTGGCCGTGGCGATGAAGAGCACTTTGCTGAGGTCGTATTCAATCTCTACGTAGTTATCGTAAAACGTGGTGTTCTGTTCCGGATCGAGGACTTCCAGCAATGCCGAAGATGGATCACCGTGGAAATCGTTGGTGAGCTTGTCGATTTCATCGAGAATAAATACCGGATTGCCCGACTTCGCTTTTTTCAGATTCTGAATGATACGACCGGGCATGGCGCCGATGTAGGTTTTGCGGTGTCCGCGGATCTCTGCTTCATCTCTCAAACCACCTAGCGACATGCGCACATATTTTCTTCCGAGTGCTTCGGCAATGGATTTACCGAGGGAGGTTTTACCTACGCCGGGAGGACCTACCAGACACATGATCGGCGATTTCATATCGTTCTTCAGCTTGATCACCGCAAGATATTCAAGAATACGGTTCTTGACTTTTTCAAGTCCGAAGTGATCGCGGTTCAGAATCTTTTCTGCTCTCTTGAGATCGTAGTTGTCGTTGGTAAATTCTTCCCAGGGAAGTTCCAGCAACAGATCAAGATAATTCATCGTCACCGAATACTCCGCAGCAGCGGGATTAATGCGGTTGAGGCGATCGATCTCTTTATTAAACACTTCTTCCACCGCCTTGCCCCATTTTTTATTTCGGGCCCGCTCACGCATCTCGCTGATCTCTTTGTCGGGCGTGTTTCCTCCCAGCTCTTCCTGAATGGTCTTCAGTTGCTGATTCAGGAAATATTCGCGTTGCTGTTTGTCGAGATCGGTTTTTACTTTGCTTTGAATCTGATTTTTCAGTTCGAGCATCTGCAATTCCTTGGTAAGATGCTCCAGTACTTTCGTTGCCCGCTCTTTAAGATTATTCATCTCCAGCAACAACTGCTTCTTCTCCACATCTGCATTCATGTTGGAGGAGATGAAATTGATGAGGAAGGACGGACTCTCGATATTGCGGATGGCAAAACTGGCTTCGGTCGGAATATTCGGCGATTGCTGAATGATCTGCATCGAAATATCTTTCAGCGAGTCCACAATGGCGTTGAACTCTTCGTCCTTCTCCACTTTATTGACATCCTGAAAGGAGTTGATCTTCGCACGGAGATACGGTTCTTCCTGTACGATATCAGCAATTTTAAAACGACGTTTCCCTTGTATGATCACCGTCGTGTTCCCGTCCGGCATGCGCAGCATCCGGAGAATCTGTGCGATGGTTCCTACATCGTTGAGGTCGCCCAGCTTGGGATCTTCCACACTCACATCTTTCTGCGATACCACACCGATGATGCGGTCAGTGGCATAGGCGTCCTTGATGAGCTTGATTGACTTATCACGACCCACAGTGATCGGAATAACCACACCGGGGAATAATACGGTATTACGGAGGGGCAGTACCGAAACGGTTTCCGGTAACTGCTCGGCGTTCATCTGCTCTTCGTCTTCATTCGTTAAAAGCGGAATGAGTTCCGGCTCGTCGTCGTTGATCGCCATCTGCCCAATCGGCAGTTCGTTTTGGTTGAAATTTACGCTCATTGTATGTTTTTCTGTCAGATTGGCAGAATATTACCCCATTCGGATAAAATCCGGCCTATTTCAATCATTGTGCCACCGGGAAAAGACGGCAAAAGGGTGTCAGTTATTGTAAAATCAGTCCTCGGCATGCGGTTTTAACTGCATGGTATAGAGGTGGGTGAGGATGTTTTTATCGGCTTCGGTCAAGGGCACATTCCTCCTCGACATCACGCGTTCAGCTAATTGCAGGGCTTTGTCGATGATGAATACTTCGCCGCCACTGTCGCTGCCCCAGCTGAAGGAAGGGACATATTTAGCCGGGAATCCCGCACCGAAAATATTGGCAAATACGCCCACCACGGTACCGGTATTGAACATGGTATTGATGCTGCATTTGCTGTGATCGCCCATGAAGAGTCCGCAGAACTGGAGTCCCGTGCCGATGTAATCATTCGCCGGGTAATTCCACACTTTTACTTCCGAGTAATTGTTCTTGAGGTTGGAGTTATTGGAATCAGCGCCGAGGTTGCACCATTCGCCGATCACCGAGTTGCCGAGGAAACCGTCGTGGGCTTTGTTGCTGTTGCCGTACACCACCGAATTGCTGACTTCCCCTCCTACTTTTGCTCCCGGACCAATGGTAGTGGCTCCGTAGATTTTCGCGCCCATCTTCAGCACACCGTGCTCGCCCAGTGCAAAGGGTCCACGGATCATGCAGCCTTCCATCACTTCCGCATCTTTCCCAATGTAGATGGGTCCGGTAGATGCATTCAGTATCGCACATTCCACTTTCGCTCCCGGCTCAATGAATATCTGATCGGGCTTCATGGTTTGATTGGTACCGGAGATGACTTCAGAGCGGCGGCCTTTGGTGAGCAACTGGAAATCACTGCGGAGCGCAGCATCATTGAGTGTAAAGATATCCCAGGGCTTTTTCAACAAGACAGGTGTGCCGATATAGTGCACGGTTTCGAAGCCTTCGATCGGCTTGATCCATTCCAGGCCAACCAGCTGATCGCGATGGAGAGAAGCAGCAAGGAGACGATCCTGCCAGACGATTTGTTGTCCGGGTTTCAGTGCCTGCACCAGTCGCAGCAGCGCTTCATCGGGCAACAGCGCACCGTTAATGACGAGGCATTCAGTGCCGGCTACGAGGGGAAAGCGTCCGCTGAGATAAAACCGCGTCAACGATCCCGAAGTCCCTGCAGGTACTGACAAAATAGTTTCCCATTTCTGCCGGACGGTAAGAATACCACAGCGCAGGTCGCCGGTAGGACGGGTAAAAACGAAAGGAAGCAGATCATCACGATATTGATCGTCGGCCAGAACGAGAGGAAGCATAACAAGGACAGTTACAATGTTTGCCACGAAATTAGGAAAACGGCGGTCAGCGGCTGTGCATTGTGAAAATTTAACCGTCAGATGTTCATTCTCTGTAGGAAAACGGCTAAAAACAACATCTTCATTCCTGCCGAATTCGGATATTCGCAACACCACCAATGGCTCAGTCACTTCAACGCTTTAACTGGTACCTCCTGCTCTGCATCCTGTTGTCAGGAGAAGCCCGGGCTGAATACACCTGGACGGCGAACTGCAATTCCGCCTGGGATCAACTCGCTCACCTCAATTTCAAAGAAGCTGACCGGTTGGTGGCACTTGAAAAAGCCAGGAGGCCGCAAAACCTGATTCCGTTGTACATTGAGAGCCAGGCAGATTTCCTGCGGACCTTCATTTACGAAGAAAAAAAGAACTTTGAAGACCTCAAAGCCAACAACGAAATCCGTATCCGGCAGTTCGAAAAAGATCCGGCAGTTTCACCCTACCAACGGTTCTGTATAGCCGAAATGTACCTGCAGCTCACGGTAGCCCGTATTAAATTCAAAGAATATCTCAGTGCTGCCTATGATGTGCGAAAGTCATACAAACTGCTGGAAGAAAATCAGCACATATACCCGGACTTTACACCCAACCTGCGCGGGTTGGGACTCATCCATGCTGCTGTAGGGGCGGTCCCGAAAAATTACCAGTGGATGGCCAGCATGCTCGGCTTAGGTGGGTCCATCCATCAGGGACTCAACGACCTGCGAAAACTCTATACATCAACAAAAAGTAACAACGAGTACGCATTTCTCCGTGAAGAAACGGTCATTATGCTCACTTTTCTGGAAATCAACCTTGGCAAGGAAAAAGACCTTCGTCCCATACGTCAGCGGTTTTTGCCGGTTAAAAACATCGATCAGAAACCGCTAATGTTATTCGCTAAATGCAATCTGCACGCCAATGCCGCAGAAAATGACAGTGTGATCTATTTACTCTCCACCCGCGATAAAAGTACAAATACCGGATCGCTGCCTTATCTGCTCTACATGGAAGCCAATGCCCGTCTGCACAATCTTGAGCCGGAAGCAGAAAAACTATACCTCGAATACCTTCGGCAATACAAGGGGAAATCATACCGGCAGTCATGCTTGCAACGCATGGCCTGGGGACGACTGGTACGCGGAGACGAAGAAGGTTACCATAAATTCATGGCATTACTCAGCCACGATGAGACAGCCGAGACAGCCGACGAAGACAAAGCCGCGGTAAAAGAAGCCGTAAGCGGAGAAATGCCCAATATCATTTTGCTGCGGGCCAGGTTGCTGTTCGACGGAGGCTACTATCCGCGGGCACTCGCAGAAATTGCAGGCAAACCGATCACCCTCTTCACCCGGTTAAAAGATCAGATTGAATTCACCTATCGGTTTGCCAGAATCATGGACAAAACGGGAAACGACGAAAAAGCCATTGAATTCTATCTGCTCACACTGAAAAACGGAGCCGCTCAAACATACTATTACGCCGCCAACTCCGCACTCTTACTCGCTCAGCTCTACGAAGAACGTGGCAATAAAGCCAAGGCTCTCGAATACTACAAAACCACACTCTCGATGCGCAACCATGAATTTCAGAACAGCATCGACCAGAAAGCAAAAGCTGGAATCAACCGGCTCAGCGACTAACAATCTATGGAATTCATTTCTGAACAACTCGCAGCCTATTGCGAAGCACATACAAGTCCCGAAAGCGATCTTTTGCAACAACTCAACCGAGAAACCCATGCAAAAGTGCTGAACCCACGCATGCTCAGCGGCCATCTGCAAGGACGGTTTTTAGCGATGATCAGCAGACTATATCGTCCGCAGGTAATTCTTGAAATCGGCACCTATACCGGGTACTCTGCCCTATGCCTCTGCGAAGGCTTGCCCTCCGACGGAAAACTCATCACCATCGACATCAACGATGAACTCGAAGAATTTGCCAAACGTTTCTTTGATGCATCGTCGTATGCCAACAACATTGTGCAGCATATCGGTGATGCACGCAACATCATTCCCGGTTTAAACATCACACCCGATCTGGTTTTTATTGATGCCGATAAAGAAAACTACCCGACTTATTTCCAGCTCGTACTACCCTTATTGAAGAAAGGTGGCATCATCCTGGCCGACAACGTACTCTGGAGCGGTCATGTACTCAAGCCGCTTGAACGGCAAGACCATGAGACAACTCAGCTCACTGCATTCAATGAGATGGTTATTCAACATCCGGAAACAGAAGTAATCATGCTGCCCGTTCGCGACGGACTCAGCATCATCCGCAAGAAATGAGATTCATCAATTCCGAACCCTGCTGAATTAAATCCGTTTAAATTTGAACGAACTCCCGCACCGTGTACGACGACGCCCCCTCCAGAAAGAAACCGATCTACCCGATATCCGCAGGATTACGCAAATACCTGAAAGGATACGGAAGGCTCTTTCCGGCACAAGCCGATTACAATGACCTGCTCCGCTTTCAAAGCTCCTACCCTCTTTATGACCGGAAAGGAAAGGATACGTTATGGGAAAGTGTGTATTTCACACCTTCGGATCAGCTGCAACTCAACAAAGCACTCACCGGCATGTATGCTCATCTGAAAACCGGTGGGGATTTATCGGTGATGGAACACCTGTATGTGGAGCGTATTGACTACTGCACTTTCGGGAATTCCAAACCCTTTCGGATCCGCATCGTGAATCAGTTCAACGACAACTTCGACTACTTCTATGTCAAGCAGGCGGATGCATCCAGGATTTACGGCCTCGAACTCGAACATATTCTCTCACCGAACCGGATCAGTTATTTCGTAAGTGGCAACACACTGATTGAAGAACATATTGCCGGAATTCCAGGAGACATGTTCATGGCGGCCAATCTCGAAACCAAGGGCATCAACAGTATACGTATTGCCAAGGAATTTGTAAAGTTCAACGAACGTTGTTTTCTCAGATTACTGGGGGATATGCGTGCCTACAATTATGTGGTTGATATCACCCCTGACTTTGAAGAAGTGCACTACCGGATACGTGCTATCGATTTTGACCAGCAATGTTATGAAGGCCGTAAAAGCCTGTATCTGCCCCAGTTTTTCAAGGAAAACAACCCGATTGTGCAGCTCGCCATTCAGCTTATGACACCGGAAACGGTGCAGCAATATCAGGTAGAAGAGCGCACCCTGATTGCCAAACGTATCAAAGCCGGCAAACGAATGCTCAAGGACCTGCTTGACACCATGAGCACCGACGAAATCAGCAATCCGGCCAAAACCCGGCAGCTGGCTGAAGAATTATCCGGGCATTACAGTAATCCGGCCTTTATGAAATGCAAAACCATGGGAGAAATTGTTAAAACGAGTCTGCGTGAAATGCTCAAAGCCAATAAAATTCAGTTGCAGAAAAACTCGAAAAATTTTCATCAGAACACTTAAACCTTTGTGTACATTTGACATCTCAAGTTGTACCAAACAGAAAAAACATGAAATATCTCCTGAAATTATTTTTAATTGCCGGGCTCATCCTCAGCGCCGCCGGTGTGAATGCACAGAACCAGCGACCGGCAAAACGTACTCCGCCAACACCCGAAGTACGTGCAGAACGCAGAACAGCTATGTTAAAAGACAAGCTGCTGCTCACCGAAGAACAGAAAACAAAGGTATATGACGCTTTGTTGAAATTTGAAAAATCGCGTGTTACTGATCAGCAACAAATCAAAGCCAACCGCGAAGCTTATGAAGCGGAGCTCCGTACGATTTTAACGCCAGAGCAACTCGAGAAATACGAAGCCATGCGTGAAGAAAGAAAAGCTGAAATCAAGAAAAAAGCAGAGGAGAACAGAAACCAGGAAAAGCTAAAACAGGAAAAAACAGATAATGCTGCCCAGCCTGCTGAGCAACGATAAACACCTTTCTTTCGAAAGAGGTGTCCTGTAAACCGGGACACCTCTTTCATTTCTATTCACTCCTCCTTTTTTTATAGATTTGCTCATGCAAAAAACAGCTGCACTACTGACCCTCCTTTTCTTATTTCATTTCTGCAGTGCACAATCCGAATGGGACACCACCTATTTCAAATCAGCAAAAAGCAAATTGAACCTTGGGCTTGTCCTCTCCGAACGAAGTTATCAGATTGATTTTTCAGGCCTTGGAAAAAACGCAAAAGCCCCTCCTTTCAAATACAAGGCAAATGCGCCTGAAGCTATTGGTTTTCTGGTCGACAATAAAAAAATTTCACTGCAGGTACTCTTTCGGTTAAAACCCAAAGACGACCCCAAGAAAGGGATATCCCAATTCAGCAATCTGGCCTTATCGCTGGGAGGAAGAAACACTGTATTTGAAGGAGGCTACCGGTTCTTCAAAGGATTCTACGATGAAACATCCGGCAACTATCTTCCCGGATTCAATGACTCAACGCCCTACTACCGGCAACCTACGCTGACTGCCAATTACATTAAAATCAAAGGATATTTCTTTCTCAACCGTAACAAATTCTGTTACAAGGCCACCTATTCGGCAGGTTTCCGCCAGCTGAAATCCGCCTCTTCACTCGTACTCACCGCCAACTTCCTCAGCGAACGTCTAGTCTCCGATTCAGCCTTTATTCCCGTTTATCTCGCTGATGAATACCCGAACGGTACCAACATCCGTGGCGTATCGCATTTTGGATTCGGAACAGGAGCAGGATATTCCGGAACCTTGGTTTTCTTCAAACGACTTTTCGCAAATCTAACGCTGGTTCCTTCACTGCATCTGCAACGACGATCCTACTATAAAACAGATGGTCACCCCATCAGTGGTTCCTATATCACATTATTACTTGACTCAAGATTTTCGCTTGGATACAGCGGTGAAAAATTATTCTTTATACTCTCTGCCACCAACGACCGTCACTGGAACAATGGCTATGGTTTAAAAATTCAGCCTTCATTTGTATCTGGAACTTTTACAATGGGGTACCGCCTGGATATAGAAAAGAAAAAAGGTAAACGATAAATGCCTCAGGCTTCCTTCTTCCACTTTCCGCAGCGCGCTTCCCATTGCTGACGGAAACGTTCTCTTTCCTCGGGCGACATGGTCTCCATCCGGTTACGCATATGATCCATCCAGGCACCTTTCCACTTTTGTCCGAGGTGCGCACCGCCACTTCCAAACAGAATTTTACTCAACAACAAGATACCCAATGCCTGCAGATAATCGATCTGTACGAGTCCGAAAATGGACGGTAACAGCCAGTTCCACAACGCCATCACTACCAGGCCTACCAGTAAGAACATCGCGATGAATCCGCCTACTGCTTTAAATACAAACTTCGAATTTACTGACATACAATTGAGTTGTTAATGTTTATAGAACTAAGGACGAATCTACATCAAAAATATTTCTGTGCTCATCCCTTGAATTGGTGATTATTCTTCAAAGAGTTCATTGTACAATGAAGTCAGCCGCGTGCGCAGAAACTTCACAGCATAGTGTTTCCTTGATAACAAAGTGTTCACCGGCACACCGGTTTCATCGCTGATATCTTTGAAACTTTCCTGCTGCAGCTCATGACGAACAAATACGTCACGTTGCTCTTCCGGAAGTTCCTCCAGCGCCTTGAGCAGGGCTTCACGGATCAGCTCGTTATCCTTCGACATGAAACCAGGATCATCTCCTGCGCCGAGCAACTCTTCCAGAAAAGAATTGGACTCACCATCTTCTCCGGTACCCTGATGAAGATCATCATACAAAACCGGCTTATGTTTACGGTAACGATCGGTAATTTTATTTCTGGCGACACGAAACAACCAGGCAGCCATCTGTTCAACAGGCTGCAGCACACGGTATGTTGATGTGAGTTCGTAGAAAACATCCTGAAGAATATCCTCAGCATCAGCAGTTTCTTTCACGCGCACACGGATGAAATCAAACAGCCTTTTGCGGTACTGTTGTACAGCCTGGCGGATAGTTTCGTCCTGTTGCGCCATGGGGAATTGATAGGGGGTTACAGTTTGCATTGCAAGGGTAAGACGTTTTCCGGTAAGTTCTATTGTACCTACAATAGTTTTCTTTTCCGAAGTGTCGGTTTTAGGCGATGAAGGCGAATATTGACTACCTTCGCAGCGATTTTCTGAACAACAGAAATACATACGAATATGGCGCAGGTTGAACTCAAAATGCCCAAAATGGGCGAAAGTGTACATGAAGCTACCATTATCCGCTGGTTGAAAAACGAAGGAGACCATGTGGATGCCGATGAATCGGTACTTGAAATTGCTACCGATAAAGTTGATTCTGAGGTCCCTTCCACAGCCGGAGGCACCCTGGTAAAGCGCCTTTTTAATGAAGGTGACGTGGTACAGGTAGGTACTGCTATAGCCGTGATTTCTACCGGCGGTGCGGATGCTCCTGTTGCCACCAATGGTCAGGCGGCGTCAGCTCCGGCACCGGCACCGGCTCCCGTTGCTGCTGCAGTTCCTCATGTTCCAGCTCCTGCTGCTGCTGCCGCTCCCGTGGTAAGCAATGGAAACCGCTTCTATTCACCGTTGGTACGTACGATTGCTGGCGCAGAAGGGGTTTCACAGGCTGAACTTGACAGTATTCCCGGTACCGGCGCAGAAGGCCGTGTGACCAAGAAAGATATTCTCTCCTTTGTTGAACAGAAGAAGAACGGAACTGTTGCAGCTCCGGCTCCTGTTGTTTCAACGCCTGCTCCCGCCCCTGTGGCAACCACCGCAACTCCGGCTCCTGCACCTTCGAAGCCTGCAGTTTCGGTTTCGGGTGATGTGGAAATCATCGAGATGGACCGTATGCGCAAACTGATTGCTGATCATATGGTGATGAGTAAACAAACGTCGCCGCACGTAACTTCTTATGTAGAGGCAGACGTGACAAATCTGGTGATGTGGAGAGACCGGGTAAAGAAATCATTTGAAAAACGCGAAGGTGAAAAGATCACCTATACACCGGTATTCATCGAAGCGATTGTTAAGGCGATCAAGGACTTCCCGATGATCAATGTAAGTATTGATGGCAATAAGATCCTCGTCAAGAAATTCATCAATATCGGTATGGCAACCGCACTTCCCAGTGGCAACCTGATTGTTCCGGTAATCAAGAATGCTGACCGGATGAATCTGGTAGGCCTGACCAAATCAGTGAACGACCTGGCGAACCGTGCACGCAATAACAAGTTGCAACCTGATGAGATTCAGAACGGTACGTTTACAATTACCAACGTGGGCAGCTTCGGAAATGTGATGGGAACCCCTATCATCAACCAACCTCAGGTGGCTATCATGGCTGTAGGTGCGATCCGCAAAAAACCGGCTGTTATAGAAACGCCCCAGGGTGATGCCATCGCCATCCGTCATATGATGTTCCTTTCCATGAGCTACGATCACCGGGTGGTAGACGGTAGTCTGGGCGGCAGTTTTATTCGCAAAGTGGCTGATTATCTAGAGCAATTTGACCCAAACCGCGAAATCTGATTTATTTTTCGATTTGGGCTTGCGTATTCAAATAAATGCGCTAATTTTGCGCTCCGTTTCGTAAGAAACAACCCCTTGGCCCGTTCGTCTAGGGGTCTAGGACATCTCCCTTTCACGGAGGAAACACGGGTTCGATTCCCGTACGGGCTACAACATAAATTGCCTCTTCTTCAGCGTTCGAAGAAGATTGAACATTAAAAAGTAATTCCAATGGCAAACCACAAATCAGCCGAAAAGCGTATCCGCTCTAACGATTCAAAGCGTGTGCGTAACCGCTATCAGGCCAAGACTACCCGGAACCTGCTGAAGGAACTCCGCTCTACCAAGGATAAAAGCAAAGCTGCTGCTATGATCCCTGAGCTGAGTGCTATGCTTGACCGTCTTGCGAAGAAGAATGTAATTCACAAGAACAAAGCTGCAAACCTGAAGTCCAGTATCCAGATGCACGTGAATAACCTCAAGTAAGGTTAACCAACATAAACGTTTATTAAACGCCTTCCGGTAACGGGAGGCGTTTTTATTTTATTTATTTGCCGGACAAACTTTTTACGACACCCTTTATGTCTGAAAACGGAATAAAATCCTGGGCCGAACAAGACCGGCCGAGAGAGAAAATGCTCAAATCCGGTGCCACAGCCCTGAGTGATGCCGAACTGATTGCCATCCTTATCCGCACCGGTAATGGTACTGATACTGCATTGGATCTGGCACGTCAGATGCTGGCAGCTGAGAAGAACGACCTGCAACGTCTGGCGATGAATGGTATCCGGCCTTTGTCAAAAATTAAGGGTGTAGGTGAAGTTAAAGCCATCACCATTCAGGCTGCCATTGAGCTCGGACGTCGCTGCCGGCTCGCAGAAGTACGAGAGAAACCACTCATCCGGAACAGTATGGATGCCTTTCTGTTGCTGGATCCTCTGCTGCGCGACCTCCAGCATGAGGAATTCTGGATTCTGCTGCTGAACAGAGCAAACATGGTAATGGATACCAGGATGATCAGCAAAGGAGGAATTTCGGGAACTGTGGTGGATCCCAAGCTGATTTTCCATGAGGCATTGGATGCTAAAGCCAGCGGAATCATTCTCGGTCACAATCACCCTTCGGGGAATAACAGGCCCAGCGAGCAGGACCTTAAACTCACCCAAAAACTCAAAGAAGCGGGAAAATTCCTTGAAATAGCAGTTCTGGATCATATCATCATTGCAGGAAGTACTTTTTATAGCTTTGCAGACGAAGGCACGCTCTGAGGACGTTTAGTACCTTTGCCTTTGCGCCTGCATGAACAATAGAATACTGGTTTATACGCCCAGGCTGTCTCCACGGCTGAAATACATCTTCGATCTGGTCCTGAATGATCTGATCGGACTGAACTATGTATTTTGCCGGAGCACAGAAGAATTTGTGCGGTACCCGGGCCCCAAAATAAGCTACGGCGATCACCCGGTGAGCGATGAGCCCTTTTTCTTCGCATCGCGCCTCCTCCATGAAAAGGGAATCGAAGATCAGCAAATCAATGTATTTGAATGGAAAGGTTTACCGGTCTTTTTCGGAACCCACCCCAAGTACCTGCTTCCGTTCGACATCTTCGCGGCCTCCTTTTATCTGGTCAGCCGCTACGAAGAATATCTTCCGCATATCAAGGACGAACACAACCGTTTCAGCCCGCAGCAAAGTCTGGCCTGGCAGAAAGGTTTCCTCGGCAAACCGCTGGTGAATATCTGGGCAATGGAATTAAAAAAGCTACTTGCTGAAAAATTCCCGGCACTTGAATTTACGGAACACCATTACCGTTATATTTCAACTTTCGATATCGACTCTGCATATGCCTACCGTGAAAAAGGCATGGTGCGCCATGTAGGTTCCATGGGGCTGTCGCTGCTGAATCTGAACTTTCGCAGAATCGGAGAACGTATCAGCGTTCTGGCGGGGCTTGAAAAAGACCCTTTCGACACCTACGACTGGCAGCTGGAAATGGCCAAAAAGTACCATCTGAAGCAAATCTATTTCTTCCTGGTAGGTGATTACGGTGAATACGACAAGAACATTCCCGTGGAAGGAAGCCGTAGTTTCCAATCGCTGATCAAGTCGATCGCCGACTACGCGGAAGTGGGCGTACACCCCTCCTATCAAAGCAATTCCAATAAAGAACAGCTGCGTAAAGAAGTCCGTCGTTTGAGTAAAGTATTGAAAAATGAAGTCGTGAAAAGCCGTCAGCATTTTCTGAAAGTTACTTTTCCCGAGACCTATCGCAACCTGCTTGAATTCGATATCCACGAAGACTATTCCCTCGGTTACGCTTCTGAAATCGGCTTCAGAGCGAGCATTTGTTCGCCCTTCCACTTTTATGATCTTGATCTGGATGTTGCAACTAAACTGAAACTGGTTCCCTTTATGCTGATGGACGGTACAATGAAGGATTACATGAAGCTGAGTCCTGATGAATCCATCGACCGCGCAAAAAACCTGATCGATGAGGTAAAAGCTGTCAACGGCACTTTTGTAACGTTGTGGCATAACCAGAGTGTGAACGACCGTGAAGAATGGAGCGGATGGCGCAGAGTGTACGAGGAGATTGTGGCCTATGCCATGAAAGATGTTCCGGTTAAAACCAGCATTACCGTATGAACGACAGGCTTCGAAATCTGCTGATACGGTACAGCCCTGAATGGATACTTGAATTTGCAAAATCAGGAAAGAAATCTTTACGCCGTAAATCATTGCGTAAGCAGGAACAACGGGGAGGATGGAGCCTGGAATCTCTCGTGCAGCAATTACAGTATTGTGGTCTGGAACAGGGAGATTCTGTTCTTGTTCACAGCAGCCTGAGCAAAATGGGGTTTGTACAGGGCGGACCTGAAACGGTTGTAGATGCATTGCTGCAGGTTATTGGCCCGCAAGGGACCCTGCTGATGCCCACTTTTCCTGCAGCCGGACGAAACAAAGACTACCTGGACACACATCCGGTCTTTGACGCAAAACTAACGCCATCGGCTATGGGAAGTATTACGGAAACATTCCGCAAACGGTCCGGCGTGGTCCGCAGTCTCCATCCTACGGATCCTGTTGCTGCACTGGGCCCTCTGGCAGACTACTATACATCCGGACATTTCGGGCAGCTCACCCCTTACAACGAACATTCACCTTTCCGGCGGCTGGCAGAGAAAGACGGAAAGATTCTGATGCTGGGCACCACGCTCAATGGCGCCGGCACCAGTCTGCATACACTGGAGGACGCGGTTGATTTCCCCTTCCCTGTTTATCTGGACAAAACATACGATTGCACGATTGTGGATGCTGAAGGCCGGAAGCATACTGTAACTACCAAAGTGCATAACCCGGAAATGTCAGTCCGCCGCAATTGTGATGCACTGAAACCGATGTTCATCCGTCATGGTGTACTCCGCAACTGCACCGTGGGCGAAGCTGTCTGTATGCTCATCGGAGCCAAAGCAATGCTGGAAGTCATGATCCGCGAATTCAGCGAGAACGGAGTCACCATGTACACGCCCCTTGGCACAAAACAACAGGCATGAACATCTTCGTCACTTTCGACTATGAGCTTTATTTCGGCACCCGCACCGGAACGGTAGAACGCTGCATCACCGGGCCAACCGACCTGCTCACTGAGATGGCGAACCGTCAGGGTGTGAAACTCTGCCACTTTACAGATATCGGATTCCTACTGCGGCTGGAAGAAGAGATGAAAAAACATCCATCACTGGCCGGGGATCATGCACTGATCTGCCGTCAGCTGGAACGGTTAATCAACGAAGGACACGATCTGCAGCTGCACATCCATCCGCACTGGGAAGACAGCTATTACGACGGAACCAAATGGGTATGCGATGTACGCCGTTATAAACTGGCAGATTTTACACCTTCGGAAATTTCGGATATAGTTCACCGTTATTATTCGCGCCTGGTTTCGTTTACCGGATCTGCACATCTTAAGGCCTATCGCGCAGGAGGCTGGTGCATACAACCATTTGATCATCTCAGAGCGCCCCTCCTTGAAAAAGGGATTCATATCGACAGCAGTGTATTTGCCAATGGCTATTATCAGTCCGGGCAATATGCCTATGACTTCCGTGGAGCTCCCCTCAGTGGCCGCTGGCAGTTTGAAAACGACCCCATGCTGCCGGTTGAAGATGGAAAATTTACAGAGATCCCCATCAGCTCTATCCACAACTCGCCCTTATTTTACTGGCGGTTATTTCTGCTCGGGCGGTTAAATCCCCACCAGCACAAACCGCTCGGTGACGGGATACCGGTAGCGGCACCGGGACAACGGTTCAATATTCTTACCCGATGGACCTATAACACCGTGTCTGTTGATGGTTACAATGCCAGTCTTCTCAACAGAGCCCTGCGTCAGCACCTCCGGCTCCGCAAAAGCGACATGGTCATCATTGGTCATCCCAAAGCACTTACCCGATATGGGTTGAACGCACTGGAGCGTTTCATTCAACGGTACAAAGATCAGCACCGGTTTACAACATTCCGCGAAGAAAAATGACACGACAGCTCAAGCGCACGGAAATTGACGACGCACAATGGAACGCCTGTGTTGACAGCAGTCCCGACGGGCATGCTTTTTTCTACACCTGGTATCTTGACAGTGTTATGCCGGGATGGTCGGCGATGGTGGAAGGAGATTACCAGAGCATATTCCCGGTGACGAAAAAGAAAAAACTCGGCATCTCCTATCTGCTGCAGCCCATCTTCAGCAGGTATACCGGCTATCTCTCTCCGGATGGATTTGATACGGAAAAGGCAACAGCCATGCTCCAACAGCTTTCGGAAAATACCAAATACATCGACATTGCTTTACATGAACGACACGCAGGTGCCGTTTCGTCATTCACGGAAGAACAGCGGGTATTTCAACGCCTCGACCTCAGCAGGAGTTATGAAGAAATACAGAGCGGATATTCAGACAATCTGATCCGCAACCTGAAAAAAGCCGTCAAACACCAGCTGGAACTTTCAAAAGGCATACTGCCCCATGAAATAGTGGACGGTTTCAGAAGACACCAGAAAGAAGTCAGCAAACAATTTACCGGCAGTAACTACAAAACGTTGCTTCATCTGATGCGAAAAGCCGATGAACATCATGCTGCGGTGACACTTGGTGTGATCAGCCGGGAAAAAGAACTGCTGGCTGCAGCCTGTTTTATCAAAACCGGAAACACGTTACTCTACCTGAAAGGATTCAGTTCAGAAGAAGGCAAGACCAAAGGGGCCATGCATTTTTTATTTGACCACATCATACAGCAAAACGCTGTCAGAATGAACTGGTTGGACTTCGGCGGCTCCAATCTGAAAAATGTAGCACGCTTCTATCAATCTTACGGAGCCCGCGATGTTGTATATTTACGAATTCGCAAGAACAACCTGCCCAAAGCCCTGCGCTGGTTGAAACGCTGATATACATGAATGACATTGCACTGATAACAGGATCCACCGGCGGGTTGGGAACTGCCATCGCACGACGAATGGCCGGAGAAGGTTATCGCCTGATTCTGCATTATCATCAGCAACCAGAAAAAGCAAAAGAGCTGGCAGCCTCACTGCCCGTCAACGGAGCACCTCATATCCCCGTAACCGCCGATCTCCGCTCAGAACCACAGATAGAGCAGATGATGCAACAAATTCAGGAGCAAACCGGTCACCTCGATGTACTGATTAACAACGCAGGCATTCCCTTCAGCGGATTAAGCTGGAAACAAAATGCAGAACAGTGGGATGAAATCTTCAGTGTCAACACACGGGCACCCTGGCTGGTAAGTAAGTACAGCATTCCCCTAATGCGTTTGAACAATTACGGACGCATCATCTATTTTTCATCGGTAGTAGCACATCGGCCACCTGCCGGAACAACGGCCTATGCTGCCTCCAAAGCAGCACTGGAAGGTTTAACCAGAGCACAGGCCATTGAACTCTCACGGTTTGGCATTACCGTAAACTGTGTTGCTCCCGGATACTTTGATGCCGGCATGATCAGCTCAGTTGAAGAAAATATCCGGCAAGACATCATCAAAAACACGCCTGCCCAACGGCTGGGCATGGCCGAAGAACTTGCTGAAACAATCACTCATCTCAGCAACCGGAAAACCTCCTTTACCACAGGACAAATCATTCACATCAACGGCGGACTCTATATCTAACCCTTACATGGTACATCTCCTCAGCGAAAAAAACTCCATCATCAACCTCTTCATTGCAGAGTTGAGAAATATCGACGTTCAGAAAGACCGGATGCGTTTCCGCAGAAACCTGGAACGTATTGGTGAAATTGCTGCGCTGGAAATCAGCAAAACCCTTCCCTATCATCAGCAGGAAGTGACAACGCCGCTGGGGATTGCCAACGTGTCGGTGCCGGCAGAATTTCCGGTTGTAGGCACCATACTCAGAGCCGGATTACCCTTACATCAGGGGCTGCTTAATTATTTCGACCATGCCGACAATGCGTTTATATCCGCGTACAGAAAACATCATAAAGACGGAAGCTTTGATATCCGGCTGGAATACGTTGGAAGCCCCAACCTCACCGGCCGTATTCTGATTCTTGCTGACCCTATGCTGGCTACAGGCTCTTCTATGGTTACCACCTACAAGGCGTTGCTTGAGCGTGGCAAACCCCGCCATACACATATTGTTGCAGCACTGGGTTCTGTGCAAGGCGTAGAGTATGTAAAAAAACATATGCCGGAGTCGGTGGATATCTGGATCGGAGCTATAGACGAAGAGCTTACTGCACAGGCTTACATCGTGCCCGGCCTCGGCGATGCCGGTGACCTCGCGTTCGGCGAAAAAGAATAAACAATCCAACCCTTGTATCAATAAGGACAATCAGACTTAACATCTCACGGTACTACTTCTGTCTGCAGGCACATCCATGAACGAACTCTGGAAAATCATTCAGGTTATATTGCTTAGCAGCGTTAAATTTGTTGCAGGACCGCCCTTTGCCTATTACAATAACAAATACGATTTCACTTTTTTTGAAACGGTACTCTACTGTGTCGCCGGTGGCATGCTGGGCGTGCTGATCTTTTCTTATCTCTCAAAACCCTTCTTCATTGCGGAGCACTGGATCGTCGTAAAATGCAAGGAGCTGTTTGGAAGAAAAGGAGCATTTACTCCGCCGGTTGCCGATGTGAATGCTCCCCTTGAAATTCACTATGAATACCTGGACAAAGAGGCCCGCAGGCGAAAAGTATTTACAAAGCGCAACCGGAGTATTGTGAAAATCTGGAAAAAATACGGACTGGCCGGCATCGCCATTGTAACACCGGTCATCTTATCGATACCCATTGGCACAATCATCGCCAACAGTCTTGAAAACAACAAAAAGAAAATCCTGTTGTATATGTTTCTGTCGATCCTGTTCTGGACCATTACCATGACCAGCATCTTTGAAATACTGCATGTAGCTTCGGTTAAGGATCTCCAGGAACAAGTCACACAATGAAAAAATATACGCACATCTACTTTGATCTCGATCATACACTTTGGGATACCGACCGTAACGCTGAAGAGAGTCTGAGAGAATTATACACCGAATTGAATCTGGAATCGCGGGGCATTCCTGACTTCGACACCTTCCATCAGCAATACAAAGGACACAATGAAAAACTCTGGGGGCTGTATGCCGAAAACAAAGTAGGTAAAAGTGCTGTCAGGTTACACCGGTTTTTACACGCACTTCAGGATTTCGGAGTTAACGATGCGGCTACCGCGCAAACACTCGCCGACGAGTTCATTGCCCGTACCCCCCGAAAGCAGCATCTTATTGAGGGAGCCCGTGAAACACTTCAGTCCTTGCAGGGAAAATTTAAACTCAACATCATCACCAACGGATTTCCGGAAGCGCAATACACCAAACTGAAAGAGTCGGGGCTGATGGATTTTTTCGACCATGTGTTTATTTCAGAAGAAGTCGGCGTACATAAGCCGGACCCTAAAATTTTCCATCATGCAATGAAAGTAAGCGGAGCGCAGGATGCTGCCAGCTGTGTGATGGTAGGAGATACTTTTCAGACCGACATTTTCGGAGCATTGAACGCAGGCATGAAGCCGGTACATTACACTCCCGACCAAACTGTTCATCATGGCGAGCCGGTGATCACCGTGCATCAGCTTACTGACCTGTTACAACACCTGTAAAACAAAAAAGGGCGCCAATGGCGCCCTTCGCATAGATTCCGGCAGGAATCAATTTGTTTTTTGCGGAGTATTCTCTTCAGTCTTAGCTTCTGTGTGACCTTTTTTGCAGCAGGAAGATTTTCCGGCAGCTTTTTCATCACCACTGCAGGATTTAGCAGCACCGGCTGATTTTTTAGAGCAGCAGGAACCACCGTGACTATCCTTCTTGGTTTCAGTGGTAGTAGTGGTTGTAGTCTGTCCTGACTGAGTTTTGGCAGTAGTTTGTGCAAGTGCCGAACCGGCAGAGCAAATAGCCATAAAGGCAACTGCAACGAGGATTTTTTTCATGGTTATTATCTAGAGTTATAATTTTCTTATACGCAATGATACGAAAAACGATTCCTGATATTACAATTCAGCGTCAATTTTTATCACTTCTTCACAAAATCTGCTGTTGATCGGCGGTCTTCACTACTTTTGGACAGTGCATACCCGAGAAAACGTCAAAATTGCCCTAACAGCCATTAGGAGTCAGATGCTCCGGACAGTGCTTACTGTCCTGATTATTGCTTTTGGCATTATGGCACTGGTAGGTATTCTCACCTCTATTGATGCTTTAAAAAGTACCATCAACAGCAGTTTTTCCAGTATGGGTTCCAATTCCTTCACGATCCGTAATTCCGGGATGCAGATCCACATGGGTGGCAAGGGGAAACGGCCAAAAAGGCACGCTAAAATCACCTACTATCAGGCCCTTGATTTTGCCGGCGGTTTTCATTTCCCGGCAGATGTTTCCGTCTCTGCCCTGGCCACCATGATTGGCACCGTAAAATACGAACGGGAGAAATCCAACCCCAACATCATGGTCATGGGTGTCGATGAAAAATACATCGATGTATCCGGCTATGTAATCGAAGAAGGGAGGAACTTCAATACCACTGATCAGCAAGAAGGATTACACGTTTGCATTCTTGGTAAAGAACTGGTTGACAAGCTATTCCCCAAAACCTCAGCGGTTGACAAAATTGTGAGTATTGGCGCAGCGAAGTACCGGGTTATCGGCACACTTCAGGAAAAGGGCTCCAGTATGAGTATGGGAGGGGATAAAACGGTATTGATTCCACTGCTGAATGTAAAGCAGGACTACGCTACAGAAAACACCACCTATTCGATAACGGTAAAGGTTGACAATCCGGCCGACCTGGAGCCTGCCAAAGGGGAAGCCACCGGACTTATGCGACAAATCCGAAAAGACCGCACGGGGGCGGATGATAGCTTTGAAATTACTTCAAGTGACAGTCTGGCCGGAATTGTGATCGACTCTCTCAGTTCCGTTACCAGTGCAGCTGCCATCATTGGCATAATTACCTTGCTCGGGGCTGCCATCGGGCTCATGAACATAATGTTGGTATCCGTTACAGAACGTACACGGGAAATTGGCATTCGCAAGTCGCTAGGAGCCACCCGACTTGCCATCCGTCGTCAGTTTTTAACCGAAGCAATTGTCATTTGCCAGATGGGGGGAATACTAGGAATTATTCTCGGTGTAATGATGGGTAACCTGATCTCCTTCGCATTGGGCGGAACCTTCATTGTTCCCTGGGTATGGATGATTTCCGGAGTTACCATTTGTTTTCTGGTTGGGCTGGCATCCGGCATATATCCGGCCATCAAAGCATCCAATCTTGACCCCATTGAAGCGTTGCGCTACGAGTAAGTGCTATCCTTCTTTTATTAAATTTTCAACACACTGATTTTTAAGCTATTACCAAAACACTTCAGTCTTCAATTTTTTTGAGTAATCTGGCCCCTGCAAACGGTTATTTTACTTACCTTTGCAGTCCTCAAAAGGAAAAAACCAGTTAAAATGAAAAAACAGTATGAAACCGTAATCGTCCTTACTCCGGTATTGCTTCAGGAGCAGGTAGATGAAGCGGTTGCAAAGTATCGTAAATTCCTCGCCGAACACGGTGCCGTAATTGTTCACGAGAACAATTGGGGATTACGCAAACTGGCTTACCCTATTCAGAAGAAGAACACCGGGTTCTACTTCCTGTTCGAATTCCAGGCTGATCCTACACTCGTAGGCAAGCTGGAAGTTGAATACAAAAGGGACGAGCGCATTATGCGATTCCTCACAGTTTCTCTTGACAAGCACGCCGTTGCTTACAATGAGAGAAAGCGCAAAAATGCAGCCCAAAAGAAACAGGAAGAAGCAGTAAACAACTAAAAGAATCCGAAACATGTCGACTTCAGCAAATGTTGGCGGAAACATCCGCTACCTCAATCCTCCGGCAGTAGAGGTTCAAAAGAAAAAATACTGTCGCTTCAAGAAGATGGGCATCAAGTACATCGATTACAAAGATGCTACCTTCCTCACCAAATTTGTAAACGAACAGGGTAAACTCCTGCCACGTCGTCTTACCGGTACTTCACTGAAGTTCCAGCGTAAAGTAGGTCAGGCAGTAAAGCGTGCACGTCACCTTGCCCTGATGCCTTACGTAACCGATCTGTTAAAATAAGCGAAGGAGGTAATAACCATGGAAATCATTCTCAAACAAGACGTAAAGAACCTTGGCTACGCCGACGATATCGTGAAAGTACGTAGCGGTTACGGTCGTAATTACCTGATCCCTCGCGGGATGGCTGTAATTGCCAATGAAACCAACAAAAAAATGCATGCTGAAACATTAAAGCAGCGTGCACATAAAGTAGCGAAAGTTCGCGGCGATGCCGAGAAACTGGTTGCTGCCCTGGAAGGTGTTACACTTTCTGTAGGTGCTAAAGTTGGTGAAAACGGTAAACTCTTCGGATCTATCACCAGTCAGCAGATTGTCGAAAAACTCAAATCTATGGGTTACGATATCGACAAAAAGCAAGTGGTAATGCCGGAAGATCATATCAAGAAAACCGGAAGCTATACAGCAGAAGTTGTGGTGCACCGCGATATCCGCGCGAAACTGAACTTCGACGTAGTAGAAGGTTAATCTTATCAGAAAAGTCAAACAGGAAGGCAGAGGAAATATCTCTGCCTTCTTTATTCAAACAAACAGTTAACGACAAACGAACACATGGCAAATACAGGCGATGTATCAGTAGGAACCGTATTGCGTTATAACGGTGAACTCTGTCAGGTTGTAGAATGGCAACACCGCACACCGGGCAACCTGCGTGCTTTCTATCAGGGCAAAATGCGCAACCTGAAAACCGGCAAACTCCTCGAAAACCGTTTCCGCTCCGGCGAAGAGGTGGAGATTGCACGCGTTGAATATAAAATGATGGATTATCTCTACAACGAAGGAGAAACCATCGTATGCATGGACAAAGAAACCTTCGAACAGGTAAATGTACCTACCGAACTCTTCGGTGATTCATTCAAGTTCCTCAAAGAAGGTATGGAAGTAAAGGTATCTTTCGAAAACGACAACGTAATTCTCGCCGAGCCTCCAACTTTCGTTGAGCTCGTAATCGATTATTGCGAGCCGGGACTGAAAGGCGATACGGCAACCAACACCCTCAAGCCAGCAAAACTGGAAAACGGTGCTGAGGTCAGCGTACCCCTCTTCGTAAACGAAGGCGACAAAGTAAAAGTTGATACCCGTACCGGTGAGTACGTGGAGCGTGTGAAGTAATCTATCTGTTCTCTATAGAAAAGCCTGATATTGAAACGTCAGGCTTTTTTATGAAACAAAGTTCTTCTTCTCTATTTTTCTATCACCAATAGAAAACCACCACCATTTTTCACATCTAACAGCAGCGGCTTACCGCTCTCCAGTAAAACCTCCCGCGATTTGAGCGATTCCGGATTCAAAGAATTATCAAACGGATCTTCATACAGTACCGCTTTTGCGTTTTCAATACCTCTCAACTCTTTCAGGCCAACGCTAAAGTTTCTCTGCTCCTGATCTGTAATTCCTGCAACGAACCACCTGCTTCCTTTTCTCCGGGCGGTTACGATGTATTTTCCCGGTTCTGCTGCTAAAACAACAGAGGTGTCCCATGAAACAGGAATATTGCTGAGTACGGAAGTAATATTACTTAAGCTGTAATTTTCCGGCAGGTCGGCCATCATTTGCATCGGACTATAAAAAACAACTAACAGGGCTAACTGATGCGCTAAGGTTCCGTGTACTTTGGAGGTTCCTTTATCCAGTCCGTTCCATTTTACCCGTTCGTTCTGGCGATAGTCAAGCTGCAGGTTCACGATGCCCGGTGTGTAATCCATCGGACCGGCCAATGCCCGTGTAAAAGGAAGCAAGCAATGATGCGCAGGCGTGTTTCCTTCGCTCCAGGCGTTCCATTCCATTCCGCGAACAGCTTCAAACGTCATCAGATTGGGCCAGGTCCTGCTGAGTCCGGAAGGCATCACCGGCTCATGCGCATCGATCATGATTTTATACTTCGCTGCCTTCTCCACTACCCTTTGCAGATGCTCTACTTTCAATTGCCCGTGATGTGATTCGCCGTCCGGTTGCATAGGTCCTGCATAACCGGTCTTCACATAGTGAATGCCCAAAGATGCATACAAGGCAAAAGCACTGTCTAGCATCTCTTCATAGTGCATCCAGTCGCCACCGGTTTCATGATGGCCGATCAACTCCACATTTTTCGATCTTGCATAAAGTGCAACCTCTGAGAGATTAAAGTCGGGGTATGGTGTGATGAAATCAAAAGCATTTTTCGCTCCCCACTTTTCCCATCCGGTATTCCAGCCTTCGATCAACACACCCTTGATTCCGTTTGCTGCAGCGAAATCTATATATCGTTTTGCATTGGCTGTTGTAGCACCGTGCCGGCCTCCTTCGTATTGCCAGGAGGATAATCCAAGGTGCATCTCCCACCAGATGCCACAGTAATTGATCGGATGCACCCACGACCAATCCCGATCGCTTGCAGGGGGATCATTCAACAACCAGACCAGCTGATTGTTCGCCAGCTCAGCAGCATTTTTCCCAACAAGTAATACGCGCCAGGGTGTTTTAAGCGTATCGGTGTTTTCATGGACATGCACCGCACTTCCATCTGCCGCAGGCACAAGATTCCAATGAAAAAGTGTAGTTTGTGTCGAATCCCGACGAAGTGTTGAAGTGGTATAGTTGATCACAGCCGCTTCCGCTACTGCCAGATAAACCTGATTACTTTTCTGAACGGTAAACGGCAATGCTACATGTCTGGCCTCAGCAACCGGCGTCTGGTAGAAAGTCTTCTCTAGTGTCTGATAATCGGCCCATGCCCAAATGCAGCGATCGTGTTCATCAAATCGGATATCCGTTAATTCTTCCATTACGCGCAGCCCTTTTTTCGCGGCTGGAATCACGTAGCGGAACGCCATTCCTTCGTCGTAAAGGCGTACCGTCAGATGGAGAGCTTCCTGACTTTGCGGGTTATTTAGCCGTAAGGTGAGTTCATTGTATGCTTCTCTGATGCTGGCTGCCGGTCCATAGAGCGGATTCACGATGCGGTTTTCTGATTGTCTGCTGAGTCCGGTCAACTTCCAGTGAGCAACCGGCATTGCTTTTCCGGTCTGCAGACCTGCAAGAAAACAATGGCTGAGCGTGTCTGTTCCCCGACACAAAATAAGCACCGCCTTCCCGTTTTGAATTGAAATAGAAGCGGTCAGTCTGGCATCCGGAGACGACACAAGCAATATCTCCGAAGCCGCAGCCTTTGTCAGGAGTTGCAATATCATCAGCAACAGAAATATCCGGCCTGCTTTGTACATCAGTTGTTCCTTACAAATATAACCAGTCAACGGAATCCGTCGTTCCCGCACCCGTTATCATCCAATGGCCCGCCCCCTGGTGTCCGGCACTGCTCAGCTACGAAGGGAATTACAATACACTACAGCCAAAACAATCGTCCCCTTTGTGCTGTTATTCAATAAAGAAGTAATACAACGTTCCTGCATGAAAACTATTCGACTCTTTCTGATTCTTATGCTGACCGGATATCAAATATCAGCGCAGCCCTTTTCCATTGGATCTACCACCATCACCTTTACGGACCCGTCCCGCTCCAACCGGGCCATAGAAACCGATATTTACTACCCGGCTTCCGCTGCAGGCAACAATGTACCTGTTGCGACCGGGCAATTTCCGGTCATTGCCTTTGGCCACGGATTCGTAATGACAGTAGCTGCTTATCAGAACATCTGGACATCACTGGTTCCGCAAGGATATATTGTTGCGCTGCCAAAAACAGAAGGAAGCCTCTCCCCCAGTCATACCAACTTCGCCAGAGATCTGGCATTCGTAGTGAATGCCCTTCAACAGGCGGGAACCATGGGCGGAAGTCTGTTTAATGGCAAAATATCCGCTACGTCAGCCGTAATGGGCCATTCGATGGGTGGCGGGGCTGCCATGCTTTCTGTGCAGTACAACGCGTCTATTACAGCCGTAGCGGGTCTTGCGCCGGCAGAGACGAACCCATCAGCGTCTGCTGCCGCACAGCTGGTGACCATACCGGCATTGATACTTGCCGGTGGCAATGACTGTGTCACACCGGCCGCTCAACACAGTCGGCTTATTTATGATAACATCGGTTCAGGCTGTAAGTGGTATTTATCCATCAACGGCGGATCACATTGCCAGTTCGCCAATCAGAATTTCAATTGTTCTTTCGGAGAAGCGACCTGCTCCTCATCTCCTGCCATCCCGCGCGCTACGCAACAGGCAATTGCCATGGAGTATTTACTTCCCTGGCTGAACTTCGAACTGAAAGGAAGTTGTTCATCATGGATCAATAAACAAAGCACACTCGCTGCTGACAATCGTCTCACCCCGGTTTCCTCCTGCACGCTGACTTCACTTTGCCCGCCACCATCAGGAAGAAAGGTGTCGAATATCAAGTCCACTTCCGTTCAGTTTAACTGGTCATCGTCTCTTTGTGCGGCATCTTATGAACTCAGGTACCGGAAAACCGGAACAACGTCATGGATCCGCAAACTAACGTCATCGACTAGCCGAATAGTTTACAACCTCACCCCCGGCTCTACTTACGAGTGGCAGGTTCGTGCTGTTTGCGACTCGGCTGCGCCGGTAAACTCCAATTGGGGAACACTCCGTAACTTCAGTACCGCTGCCCTTCGCGCCGGAGAGTCCGGATTTACTTCAGCGGTCCCTGTTCTTTCTGTTTATCCGAACCCCGGCAACGGGCGATTCCGGGCAGAAGGGGAAGGATTTGACGAATCGGCTATGCAGCTGAGCGTGCTGAATATGATGGGGCAAACGGTTTATACCGGACAGTTTTCCGGCACGGATGGCACCTTCTCGGAAATTATTGATGTAAGCATACTGCCACCGGGTGTTTATCTGCTACAGGCTACCAGCACGGCAGCGACTGCAGTCTGCCGAATCATCATCCAATAGAAAATACTGCCATTTGCAGGTAAATTCCGGCAATGCATCCGGACAGAGAAAGTTATGTGCAGATGTTTTCTATTTTAGGGAACCCAAACGATTTTATGAAAGAAGAAAAAGAAATACGAGAAGAGGTCCACAAGGAATTTCAGGTGGAGCGGATGATCCTCTTCAGCGATGCCGTATTTGCCATCGTAATCACGCTGATGGCGATTGAAATCCACATACCGGAATCTGCTCCCATCGTAACACAGGAACAGCTCATACATGCCCTTTTGCATCTTCTTCCGACGATCCTCGCCTATATCGTCTCTTTTGTATTTATCGGAGCCAGCTGGTATCAGCATCTGAAACTGTTCGGTACTTTAAAGTCATTCGATGGCAAGCTGGTCTTTTACAACCTGCTCTTCCTCTTTACGATTGGACTGTTTCCTTTCACAGCCACTGTCATTGCACGCACCAGCGGATCCAACATACTCGGATTTATTCTTTACCTCGGTGTAATCTGTTTATGTCTGCTCACACTGACGCTTCTCGAACGTTATATTCTTATTTCGAAACCCGCATTGCGCAATGACAATGATATCTCGGCACTTTTAAAAACCCACGCTGACCGGGCGATGTGGGTGATCAGCATGTTTGTGATGGTTTTCCTGGTAGGCTTCATTTCTTATTCCATCGAAGATCCTTCAAAGAAATCGATGGCCATGGTAGCGTTCACCTTTTTTCCGTTGGTGCAGTTAATTCTGAAAAAGTTAAACCGCAGAAAGAAACCCAAAAAAACGACTGAATCCTGAAGCCGGAGATCAGGACATCCATGCATAAAAAAAGGAGTCACCGGGTGACTCCTTTTTTATTTCAGAGATAATATTCGTCTTATTCAGCAGCATCTCCGCCTTCGGCCTTTGGAGCAGCTTTCTTAGCGCGGCTACGACGGGTTGTTTTCGCTGCGGCTTTCTTACCTGATTTTTCGCTGAGCAGATTTTCATTGAAATCCACCAGTTCGATCATCGCCATTTCAGCAGCATCACCAGGGCGATTACCCACTTTGATGATTCGGGTATAACCACCCGGGCGGTCGGCAACTTTTACGCTTACCTCACGGAACAATTCAGCAACGGCTTCCTTGTTCTGAAGGTAAGAGAACACCACACGACGGGAATGTGTAGAATCATCTTTCGATTTAGTGATGAGGGGCTCAACGTAGGTACGGAGCGCTTTAGCCTTGGCAACTGTGGTAAAGATGCGCTTATGCGTGATCAGTGACACTGCCAGGTTGCTCATAAGAGCATAACGGTGTCCTTCCTTTCGACCGAGGTGATTATCTTTTTTACCGTGACGCATGATGTATTCGTATTGTTATTCGTTCGCTGTAGCGAGATTAATTTTAATTTTCTTTATCAATGCCATACTTGGCAATGTTCATTCCGAAGCTCAGGTTTTTGCTGCGTACGAGTTCTTCGAGTTCGGTGAGCGACTTCTTACCGAAGTTACGGAACTTAAGCAGGTCAGCCTTTGTATAACTTACCAGGTCTCCGAGTGTTTCCACATCAGCAGCTTTCAGGCAGTTCAGTGCACGTACGCTGAGATCCATGTCAACGAGTTTAGTCTTCAGCAGCTGACGCATATGAAGAGTGGTCTCATCGAGTTCTTCCGCCACCTGCTTCGGCTTGCTTTCGAGCGTGATTTTCTCATCGCTGAACAGCATGAAGTGGTGAATCAGAATTTCTGCAGCTTCACGCAGGGCATCTTTCGGATGGATAGAGCCATCTGAAGTGATTTCCACAACGAGTTTTTCATAGTCCGTTTTCTGTTCTACGCGGTAGTTCTCGATGAAGTACTTCACGTTACGGATCGGGGTGTAGATCGCATCCAGGAAGATCGTACCGATGGGAGCGCTGTTGGTTTTGTTCTCTTCAGAAGGAACATAGCCGCGGCCCTTTTCGATTGTGATATCCAGCTGAAGTTTCACAGAAGGATCCATGTGACAGATTACGAAGTCAGGATTCAATACCTGAAACGCTGTAGTATGTTTTGCGATGTCACCGGCATTGAACGTTTCTTTGCCATTGATCATCACGTGCACCTTTTCAGTATCAGTGCCTTCGATTTGCTGCTTAAAGCGAACCTGTTTCAGGTTCAGGATAATTTCGGTAACGTCTTCAATAACGCCCTTTATCGTTGAGAATTCGTGATCAACTCCGGAAATTTTTACCGAAGTGATGGCAAAGCCTTCTAACGAACTGAGCAGGATTCTGCGCAGTGCATTTCCGACCGTAATTCCGTAGCCCGGTTCAAGCGGGCGGAATTCGAACTGACCGAAGGTCTCGGTCGAGTGATTCATGATCACTTTATCCGGTCGCTGAAAAGCTAATATCGCCATGTGAGTTATGTGTGTTTAGAGGTTACTAATGTGTTGATATTTCCGGAAGATCAGGCCCGGATAGCCTCTACAGACTCAGGATTACTTAGAGTACAACTCGACGATGAGTTGTTCCTTGATGTTCTCGGTGAGTTCCTCACGAGCAGGAGGATTGATAAACTTACCGGTCATCTTGCTTCCGTCCCACTCCAGCCAGCCGTATTTGCCGGTACGTGATGCCAGTGCATTGTTGATGGTCTCGAGTGATTTTGATTTCTCACGAACAGCAACTACATCGCCGGCACGAAGGGTATAAGAAGGAATGTTCACCAGTTTACCATTCACAGTAATGTGACGGTGAGAAACCAGCTGACGGGCACCATCACGTGAAGGTGCAAGTCCAAGGCGGAACACAACGTTATCCAGACGAGACTCGATCAGTTTCAACAGGTTTTCACCAGTGATTCCCTGCATACGGGCAGCACGATCGAAGATTTTAGCGAACTGACGTTCGAGAATACCGTACATGTATTTAACCTTCTGCTTTTCCTGCAGCTGGGTAGCATACTCGGATACTTTCGCACGCTTTTTGTTCTGACCGTGTTGTCCCGGAGGATAACTACGTTTTTCGAAATTCTTGTCAGGACCGTAGATAGGTTCGCGGAATTTGCGTGAGATCCTGGTTTTGGGGCCAATATATCTTGCCATTTGTATTGAAGTCTTTTCGAGGTTCTTCCCTTAGAAATTAGATGCGGCGACGCTTGGGAGGACGGCAGCCGTTGTGTGGTATTGGTGTGATATCAATGATTTCAGTTACTTCAACACCGGAGTTGTGAATCGTACGGATGGCAGATTCACGACCTGCGCCCGGTCCTTTCACAAATACTTTCACCTTACGGAGTCCGAGGTCATAAGCCACCTTCGAGCAGTCTGCAGCAGCAAGCTGTGCAGCGTACGGGGTGTTCTTCTTAGAACCACGGAAGCCCATTTTACCTGCAGAAGCCCAGGATATTACCTGTCCGCTGGTATTGGTGAGGCTGATAATGATGTTGTTGAAGGTGGCATTGATATGCGCCTCGCCGGCAGCTTCCACTTTTACAACTTTCTTCTTGACGGCTTTTGTCTGTTTAGCCATTGGTCAGAACGGTATGTTTAAATCGTTAATTTAATTACTTGGTAACCTTCTTCTTGTTAGCCACCGTTTTGCGCTTACCTTTACGGGTACGGCAATTGTTTTTTGTACGTTGTCCACGTACTGGCAGACCAACACGGTGACGGATGCCACGGTAACATCCGATATCCATCAGACGTTTGATGTTGAGCTGGTTTTCGGAGCGGAGGGCACCTTCTACTTTGAACTCATCATTGATGATCGTACGGATCTTGTTGAGTTCATCGTCGTTCCACTCATGCACTTTTTTGTCCAAGCTGATTCCAGCTTCAGAAAGAATGCGTTGAGCAGAGGGGCGACCTATGCCATAAATGTAGGTAAGACCTATCTCACCTCTCTTATTCTTCGGTAAATCGATACCTGCGATACGAGCCATTATTGCTGTAATTTCTAATTGTTAAACGAATCTAAGATTAACCCTGACGCATCTTGAAGCGGGGGTTCTTTTTGTTGATCACATACAAGCGACCTTTACGGCGAACGATCTTACATTCGGCGCTGCGCTTTTTTAAGGATGGGCGTACTTTCATTTTAATCTTAGCTTACCTATGAAGGTGTTTATTTATAACGGTACGTTATTCTGCCTTTGGTGAGATCATATGGCGACATCTCTACTTTCACTTTGTCACCGGGCAGGATTTTGATGTAGTGCATCCGCATCTTGCCACTGATGTGAGCGATGATTTCATGTCCATTCTCCAGCTCTACGCGGAAGGTTGCGTTAGAGAGGGCTTCGGTAATCGTGCCGTCTTGTTCGATGGCCGGTTGCTTTGACATTAGATCAGGCGAGTGTTGCTATTTTCTCTGTTATGTAACTATTTTGGGCGATGGCCAGTTCAATATCCTCGTAACTGCTGAGTATATCTGCTGCTCCATCTGTAATGGCGACGGTATGCTCGAAGTGAGCTGCGGGCTTGCGATCATGGGTGATCACTGTCCAGCCATCGCTTAACTGGCGAATCTGGCGTGTACCCATATTGATCATCGGCTCAATGGCAATGGTCATTCCTTTTTTCATCAAGGCTCCGGAACCCTTCTTTCCATAGTTAGGGACTTCAGGCTTTTCATGCAACCTGCGACCTATACCATGTCCTACCAGCTCCCGGACAACACCATAACCGTGTGCTTCCGCATATTCCTGGACCGCTGCACTGACATCTCCGATTCGGTTTCCCGCTCTTGCTTTTTCGATGCCTTTGTACAGTGAGGTTTTTGTAACCCGCAGCAATGTCAGAACTTCTTCACTTACCTCTCCTACCGGGAAGGTATAAGCAGAATCGCCATGGAAGCCGTTCATAAATACACCACAGTCTACAGAAACTACATCACCTTCCCTGATCACCCGTGTACCGGGAATCCCGTGAACAATTTCCTCATTCACAGAGATACAAAGGGTGTGCTTATAGCCATGATACCCTTTGAAGGAAGGTTCAGCGCCGTGATCACGGATAAACTTCTCCGCAATGGCATCCATTTCACCCGTAGTAATCCCGGGTTTCAGATGCCTGGCTACCTCTGCCAGTGTTTTACCTACAAGTAAAGAACTCTTACGGATGTACTCAATCTCATCAGGAGACTTGAAGATAATCGTACCTCCGCTCATTTCACTATTTTATTGTCAGACAGTCGCACCTGTAGAAGTACGTCCTTTGATACGGCCTGATTTCATCAAACCATCGTAGTGACGCATTAACAGATGACTCTCAATTTGTTGAAGTGTATCCAATACAACACCTACAAGGATCAGCAATGAAGTTCCACCGTAGAATGCTGCAAAGTTATTATTTACTCCCACGAGTTTGGCAAAAGTTGGCAGAATCGCCACCAATGCCAGGAATACTGAACCGGGAAGTGTGATTTTAGACATTACATCGTCGATAAAGTCTGATGTCTTGCGGCCTGGTTTAACACCCGGAATAAATCCGCCATTCTTCTTCATATCATCTGCCATTTGGCTGGGATTCACAGCAATAGCAGTATAGAAATAGGTAAAGAGAATAATCAGTGTTACGGACACAAGGTTGTATCCCAATGAGAACGGATTCGTAATTGAAGCGGCAAAACCCTGCCAGGTAGCAGATTCGGGGAAGAACTGCGCAATGTAAGCAGGAATAAACATAATGGCCTGAGCAAATACGATCGGCATTACACCGGCTGCATTTACTTTGAGGGGAATGTACTGACGAACACCGCCGTATTGCTTATTTCCAACAATTTTCTTGGCGAACTGAACCGGAATTTTACGGGTTCCCTGCACCAGTAATACAACACCCACAACAACACCAAACAAGGCAACCATCTCAATCAGGAAGAAAATAAGTCCTCCACCACCCTGCTCATTGATACGAGACAGGAACTCATCGCGAAGTGCGAATGGCAGACGTGCGATGATACCGGTCATGATAATGAGGGAGATACCGTTACCGATGCCTTTTTCGGTGATACGCTCACCAAGCCACATGATGAAGAGGGTACCGGCAACAATTATCAAGGTAGAGGTAAACATGAAGAAAGTGGGAGAAATCACATCAGGGTTAGTGTATGCGATAATAGCTCCTGGAGCCTGGGTTTTCAGGTTGATAAGGTAACCGGGAGCCTGAAAAACAACAACGATCACAGTAAGGATACGGGTGATCTGATTGATCTTCTTACGACCGCTCTCTCCTTCTTTCTGCAGCTTCTGGAAATATGGTACAGCAATACCGAGCAGCTGCACTACGATTGAAGCGGAGATATAGGGCATAATACCCAGCGCTACAACAGAAGCCTGAGAAAATGCACCACCGGAAAATGCATCCAGAAGACCAAGGATACCTCCGGAAGTCTGAGCCTTCAAACCGGCCAGCTGTGAGGGATCAATACCAGGAAGCACTACGTGCGCCGCCAGTCGGTAAACCAACAGGAACAGCATAGTGTTAAGGATCCTGGCACGCAGGTCCTCAATCTTAAAGATGTTTCTTAATGTCTGTATGAAGTTCTTCATAAGCTCTTGTTAGAGGGTTGAGGCAGTACCACCCACTTTTTCGATCGCTGCTTTAGCGGAAGCGGAGAAGGCGTGTGCTTTTACGTCAACTTTTGCCTTCAGTTCGCCACGGCCGAGAATTTTTACCAATTCATTTTTGGAAACGAGTCCACGCTCAACAAATACCTGCTGATCGAATGAACTGATACCATGATTTTCAGCAATTGACTGAAGGGTATCCAGGTTAATACCTGCATATTCCACACGGTTGATATTTTTAAATCCGAATTTCGGGAGGCGACGCTGTAAAGGCATCTGACCACCTTCGAAACCGATTTTACGGCTGTTACCGCTACGGGAACCGGCACCTTTGTGTCCACGTGTGGATGTACCACCATGTCCCGAACCGGCACCACGGCCGATACGCTTGCTACTTTTTGTTGAACCTTTTGCCGGTTTAAGATTGCTCAAATCCATGATCTGTCTTTTTTCTCTGTTTCAGATGGATAATTATTTCTCAACCACACTAACCAGGTGGTGAACTTTCGCCACCATACCTCTGATTTGCGGAGTAGCTTCTAATTCTACTGTTTTATGCATGGTCAGTCCGAGCGCTTTCAGCGTACGTTTCTGAACCTCTGAACGGTCGATGCCGCTCTTGATCTGTGTAATAGCCAGCTTAGCCATATTTATTGTTCCTGACTGGAGGATATTATCCGTTAAATACTTTATTTAAATCCACTCCGCGCTGTTGAGCAACTGCATTCGCATCACGCATTTTCAGCAGTGCATCGATTGTAGCTTTTACAACGTTGTGGGGGTTTGAAGAACCTTTTGATTTTGCAAGTACGTCGGTTACGCCTACGCTCTCCAGTACGGAACGCATCGCACCACCTGCAATTACTCCTGTACCGGGTGCAGCCGGCTTCAGAAATACACGGGCACCACCGAATTTCCCTTCCTGCTCATGCGGCACCGTTCCTCTGCGAAGCGGAACCCGTACGAGGTTTTTCTTGGCATCATCAATCGCCTTTGTTACCGCATCGGTTACCTCTTTCGCTTTACCAAGGCCGTGGCCTACTACACCTTTCTCATCACCTACCACTACAATGGCAGCGAATCCGAAAGCACGACCACCCTTGGTCACTTTGGTCACCCTGTTTACCGCTACGAGTTTATCGTGAAGTTCGGTATCGGTTGATTTAACGCGTTTGCTGTTCTGAATCATTGGATATTTTGGTAACTATCGGTTCAAATTAGAATTGGAGTCCTCCCTCACGGGCACCATCAGCCAGGGCTTTTACACGACCATGATAGAGGTAGCCGCCACGATCGAACACTACTGCTGATACTCCTGCAGATTTCGCTTTCTCAGCGATGAGTTTTCCTACAGCAACAGCTTGCTCAACTTTGTTGGTTTTCACATCTACGCCACTCTCGCGGGAAGAAGCAGCCACGATGGTATGACCCTTGATATCATCAATAACCTGGGCATAGATGGCTTTATTACTGCGGTATACGGAGAGTCTTGGACACTCGGCAGTTCCTTTGATCGACTTACGGATACGGGCGCGGATCTTAGCGCGGCGTACTAATTTTTGGTCTTGCATGATAAACCGGAAACTATATCGGTTAATGTTTATTATTTCTTAGAAGCTGACTTACCTGCTTTTCTGCGGAGCGTTTCGCCTACAAACTTGATACCTTTTCCTTTGTAAGGCTCAGGCTTGCGGAGAGAGCGGATTTTCGCAGCTACCTGTCCAAGCAGTTGTTTGTCGTGACTCTCCAGAGTGATGATCGGGTTCTGACCTTTGTCCTGGCGGGTCGCTACTTTAATTTCTGTGGGGAGCTCAAACACTACGTGGTGAGAATAACCCAACACCATATCGAGTGTATTGCCCTGGTTGGATGCACGGTAACCCACACCTACCAGTTCCTGTTCAACTTTGAAACCGGTAGAAACGCCGGTTACCATATTGTTGATGAGCGCACGGTATAAACCATGCAGGGCACGGTGACGCTTATGATCCGTTGCACGGGTAACATTTACCACTGCACCGTCAACATTAACGGTAATGCCGTCTTCTACATTCTGAGTAAGGGTTCCTTTAGGACCTTTAACGGTTACATCGCGGCCATTTACCGCTACTGTAACACCGTTTGGTATATTGATCGGATTTTTTCCTACACGTGACATGTTCTCTTCCTGTTTAATTAATTAATACACGTAACAGATTACTTCACCGCCTACGTTGAGCTGACGGGCTTCCTTGTCGGTCATCAATCCGCGTGATGTTGACACGATGGCGATACCCAGGCCGTTAATTACACGTGGAATACGGTCGGCTTTTACATATTTACGCAGACCCGGCTTGGAAATACGACGGATGGTACTGATCGCAGGCATTTTGGTAACCGCGTTATACTTCAGTGCGATTTTGATATTGCCCTGCTTGTTTTCCGAGTCTTCGAACTTGTAGTTAGAGATAAACCCTTTATCATAAAGGATTTTTGTCATCTCTTTCTTCATGTTCGACGCCGGCACTTCCACCACACGGTGATTAGCTTTTACCGCGTTGCGAATACGGGTTAAATAATCTGCAATAGGATCGGTATACATGGATTATTTTGTTCTGATTGATAATTGTATTATTCGGGATTACCAGCTGGATTTGGTTACTCCGGCAATCTTTCCTTCGAGTGCAAGTTTGCGGAACATAACACGGGAGATTCCGAACTGACGGATATATCCGCGCGGACGACCGGTGAGTTTGCAGCGGTTACGAACACGTACCGGACAAGAGTTTTTGGGAAGCTTTTGAAGGCCTTCGTAATCGCCGGCTTCTTTCAGTTGTTGACGCTTCTCAGCATATTTTTCCACCAGACGGATGCGCTTAAGTTCGCGCGCTTTGATCGATTCTTTTGACATCGTTCGAAAGATTATTTAGATTGGTTCCTGAAGGGAATTCCGAATTCTTTTAAGAGTTCCATGGCTTCGTTATCCTTGGTTGCAGTGGTAACGAAGGTGATATCCATACCCTGGATTTTATTCACTTTGTCGATATCAATCTCCGGGAAGATGATTTGCTCAGTGATACCCAGTGTGTAATTACCGCGGCCGTCGAAGCCTTTATCGTTCACACCACGGAAGTCGCGGATACGCGGGAGCGCAACTGCTACCAGACGATCGAGAAATTCATACATTCTGTCACCGCGAAGGGTCACACGTGCTCCGATAGCAACACCGGCGCGAAGTTTGAAGTTCGAAATGTCTTTGCGTGATTTGGTCGCAACTGCCTTTTGTCCTGAAATAGTTGACATCTCAGTGATGGCAGATTCGATAATTTTCTTGTCAGATACCGCATCTCCCAGACCCTGATTAATACAGATCTTGGTCAGGCGCGGAACCTGCATGATGCTTTTGTACTGAAACTTATCGCGAAGAGATTTTACAACCTCACTGCGGTATTTTGTTTTTAAACGCGGTTCGTATTTCATGATTCTTTACTCCCGGTTATTTTTTCTTGGTTTTAATATAACGCACCAGCTTGCCATCTTCCAGACGACGGCCTACGCGGCCCGGTTTGCCGGTTGCAGGGTCAATGACCATCAGCTTCGAAATACGCACCGGAGCTTCCTGTTTCACAATACCACCTTGTGTATTTTGTGCATTCGGACGCGTGTGCTTCGAAACCATGTTTACTTTCTCCACAATGGCCACCTGGTCGGCTGTATTTACTTCCAGCACTTTACCCTGCTGACCTTTTGAGTCGCCACTGATCACCTTTACAAGGTCACCTTTGCGGACATGGAGTTTGGGTTGTGTATTTTTTTTACGTTCCATTTCTTAGAGCACCTCCGGGGCTAAGGATACAATCTTCATAAATTGTTTTTCGCGGAGTTCGCGGGCTACGGGTCCGAAAATACGGGTACCGCGCATCTCATCCTGATTATTCAGGAGCACCACCGCGTTGTCGTCGAAACGGATATAAGATCCATCATCACGACGCACTTCCTTGGCGACACGTACCACGACGGCTTTCGAAACCGTACCTTTTTTCACGTTGCCTGACGGCAGCGCATTCTTCACTGTCACCACGATTTTATCGCCCAGTGAAGCGTAGCGCTTGGCAGTACCTCCAAGCACGCGGATGCAAAGTACCTCTTTGGCACCACTGTTATCGGCTACGACGAGCCTTGACTCTTGCTGTATCATTTTCTCTCGTTAATGAATGTCTCTCCCCTTTCGGGAAGGATACAGATTATTTCGCTTTTTCTAAGATCTCCACCAGTCTCCAACGCTTGAGCTTGCTCATCGGACGGGTTTCCATAATTTTAACTGTATCACCCACACCGCACTCATTTTTCTCATCGTGCGCCATGAACTTCTTGGTCTTCTTAATGAACTTACCGTACATCGGGTGCTTCTCCCTGGCTTCCACCGAAACGACGATGGATTTGTTCATTTTAGTACCGGTTACAATACCGATACGTTCTTTACGAAGCGCTCTTTCTTCCATGATATTATTCGGCAGCTGGGGTTTGAGTCATACGTTTACGAAGCTCGGTTTGCAGACGTGCAATAGCGCGACGGCTGGCACGAAGCTTCATCGGGTTTTCAATCGGAGATACAGCATGTGCCATTTTCATCTTTACGTAAGCGGCACGCTCATCTCTGATCTTTTCACGGACTTCATCCGTAGTAAGGTCCTTAACGATGGACTGTTTCATGGTAAATCTTTGTATTATTCTGTGTAATCAGGACGAATGACAAACTTGGTGGTTACCGGCAGTTTCTGCGCGGCAAGACGAAGGGCTTCCTTCGCAATAGCCAGTGGAACTCCTTCAGCTTCGAAGATCATGGTTCCGGGCTTTACAGTAGCTACCCAGAACTCGGGTGCTCCTTTACCTTTACCCATACGTACTTCCAACGGCTTACGGGTAATCGGTTTATCCGGGAATATTCTGATCCAGATCTGACCTTCACGCTTCATATAACGGGTCACCGCTACACGAGCCGCCTCAATCTGGCGGGAGGTGATCCAACAGGTCTCAAGTGATTTGATTCCAAAAGATCCGAAGGCCAATGATGTACCACGTGTGGCTGTACCACTTGGCACCATTTTATGCTGCTTACGGAACTTAGTCTTTTTCGGCTGTAACATGATTCAGCTACTTTATCTTGATTCGTCCTTTACTTGTTATTAATCTTTTTGTCCTCTTCCGCGACCACCACGACCTCCACGGTTTCCACGATCATTGCGGTCACCACGTTCGCCACGCTCTTTTCCACCACCTGCACCCGGTTTCGGTGTGCTGGCTACTCCTACGTTCGGAGAAAGATCACGCTTACCATACACTTCACCTTTACAGATCCATACTTTGATACCGATGATACCATAAGTAGTAAGAGCTTCTGACAAAGCATAGTCGATGTCAGCACGGAAAGTATGCAGCGGAACACGACCTTCTTTGTATTGCTCGGTACGTGCGATCTCTGCACCTCCCAAACGACCAGAGCAGGTTACTTTGATTCCTTCTGCTCCCATGCGCATCGTTGAAGCAATGGATTGCTTCATGGCACGACGGAATGAAATCCTGGCTTCCAGCTGACGGGCAATACCGTCGGCTACCAGCTGAGCATCCAGTTCAGGACGCTTGATTTCGAAAATATTGATCTGAACTTCCTTGCGGGTAAGTTTCTTTACTTCTTCTTTCAGCTTGTCAACCTCAGCACCACCTTTACCGATAACAATACCCGGACGGGCAGTGTGAATGGTAACAGTGATCAGCTTCAGCGTACGCTCAATTACGATACGTGAAACGCCTCCTTTTGAAAGACGGGCAAGCAGGTATTTGCGGATCTTCTCGTCTTCTACCAGTTTGTCAGAGTAGTTCTTTCCTCCGTACCAGTTAGAATCCCATCCACGGATGATTCCTAAACGATTACCAATCGGGTTAGCTTTTTGTCCCATTCTACTTTCTTAGTTAGCGGAATTATTATCAGCAGCTGCAACGGCATTCTTGTTGTCAACTACAATGGTTACGTGATTTGAACGTTTGCGGACACGGTATCCACGGCCCTGCGGAGCAGGACGAAGGCGCTTCAGCTGACGGCCACCGTCAACATTGATCGACTTCACAATCAGCTCTGCATCTTCGATACGGCTGCCCTCATTCTTCGCCTGCCAGTTGGCAAGTGCAGAAAGAAGCAGTTTCTCTAAACGACCTGCAGCTTCTTTTGTACTCAGGCGCAGCATAGCTAATGCCATGTCTACACGCTTTCCACGGATCATATCAGCCACCAGGCGCATCTTGCGCGGTGAGGTCGGGCAATCATTCAACTTTGCAACCGCTACGTTTTTCATTGTAGCCTTGCGCTGTTCTGCGACGTTACGTTTTCTGGCTCCCATGATTATTTAGATCCTTTATCTTTATTACCGGCGTGGCCCCTGAATGTACGGGTAGGCGCGAATTCGCCGAGTTTATGTCCAACCATATTTTCAGTCACATACACAGGGATGAATTTGTTTCCATTGTGTACTGCGAATGTGTTGCCAACGAAATCAGGAGAAATCATTGAACGACGCGACCATGTTTTAATGGTAGCTTTCTTTTTGCCTTCATTCATCTCCAGCACTTTCTGCTCGAGCTTGTAATCGATGAAAGGTCCTTTTTTAAGCGAACGACTCATGTTGTTTCTTACTGCTGAATCCTGTTAACAATTATTTCTTACGACGTTCGAGAATGTACTTGTTCGTCGGATTGCTCTTCTTGCGGGTCTTATATCCTTTAGCGATAAGACCTTTGCGAGAGCGTGGGTGACCACCGGATGCACGGCCTTCACCTCCACCCATTGGGTGATCAACCGGGTTCATAGCTACACCACGAACACGCGGACGACGTCCTTTCCAGCGTACACGACCTGCTTTACCGAAGCTTTGCTTGTCATGGTCAGGATTAGACACAGATCCGATAGAAGCCATACAGGTAACAAGTACTTTACGGGTTTCTCCGGAAGGCATTTTCAAAACAGCGTAACGGTCTTCACGGGCTGCCAGCTGAGCAGAAGATCCTGCACTACGGGCAATTTTACCGCCCTGACCAGGACGCATTTCGATATTGTGAATGGTAGTTCCAAGTGGAATTTCTTTCAACGGCATTGCGTTTCCAACTTCTGGAGCAACTGCATCGCCGGAGGCAACAGTTTGTCCTACCTTGATACCATGTGGAGCAAGAATATAACGCTTCTCTCCATCGCTGTACTTCACCAGCGCAATAAAACAGGTACGGTTCGGATCATATTCAATTGTTTCAACGGTTGCCGGAACATTGAATTTATCGCGTTTAAAATCAATGATACGATACAGCTTACGGTGACCTCCACCAATGTAACGCATCGTCATTTTACCGGTGTTGTTACGTCCACCGGAACGCTTCAGGGAAACCACCAGTGACTTTTCCGGTTCGCTGGCTGTGATTTCCGAATAATCATTGCGGATCAGGTGACGCTGACCCGGAGTCATCGGACGGATTTTCTTAGTACCCATTGCTCTTTTCTTTCCTTATTAGATATTGCTGAAGAAATCAATTGTCTCCCCTTTCTTCAAGGTAACAATCGCCTTTTTAATGTTCGCACGCTGACCGGTTACAAAACCGTTCTTGGTTCCGCGCATCTTGGTTTTACCGCGTGTAATCATGGTATTTACTTCTTCTACCGTAACACCATACATCGCTTCAACTGCCTTCTTGATTTCCAACTTGTTGGCACGCTTGTCAACAATGAAACCATAACGCGGTTGCTTTTCGGTAATCCGGTTCATCTTTTCAGTTACAACCGGTTTCTTCAGAATTTCCATTTTTACTCTATAGGTTTATCGTGCCTATGCACTTAGTGTTTTTAAGATATTCAACCCGGAAAACCAATCCTTCAGGGATTTTTTCCTCTCCCGGGCTGTTTATTACTTGAGCAGGGTGCTTTCGATAATCGGAAGCGAGCTCTCTGTTACAATGATATTTTGAGCGTTAACGATGTCGTAAGTGTTTAAATCAGAAGCAGTTACGACTTTGCTGCGCTCCAAATTTCGGGACGACAAATATACGTTTTTATTTGATTGAGACAGAACCAATAAGGTTTTTTTATCTGACACCTGCAAATTCTTGACAAGTTCAGCCATCTGTTTGGTCTTCGGACGATCGAAATTGAAATCCTCCAATACAGTGATGGTATTGTTCTTGGCTTTGTAGGCAAGCGCAGAGATCCTCGCTAAACGCTTCAGTTTCTTATTGAGACTGAATGAGTAGCTGCGGGGACGCGGACCAAAGATGGTACCACCACCCACAAATACAGGGCTCTTCATAGAACCCGCACGGGCTCCACCAGTACCTTTTTGACGCTTAAGCTTCTTGGTCGTACCAGAAACCTCATTGCGCTCCTTTGCTTTATGAGTTCCCTGACGCTTGTTAGCAAGGAATTGCTTTACATCAAGGTAAATTGCATGATCATTCGGTTCAGCGCCAAAGATCTGGTCATTCAGGCTGGCTTTGCGGCCTGTCTCTTTTCCTGAGATGTTATATACTGATACTTCCATGATTATTTCGTCACTGTTACGATTGAACCTTTATGCCCCGGGATTGCACCTTTGATTAAAAGAAGGTTTTGTTCCGGCAACACTTTAACTACCTGAAGATTTTGAAGCTTAACGCGCACGTCACCCTGATGACCAGCCATACGCATACCTTTCATTACACGTGAAGGCCATGAAGATGCACCAAGTGATCCCGGAGCGCGCTGACGATCGTGCTGACCGTGGGTAGAACCGCCTACACCACCAAAGTTGTGGCGCTTTACTACACCCTGAAAACCTTTACCTTTTGAAGTACCAACGACTTCACAAAAATCGCCCTCGGCGAATATATCGCACTTCACTACGTCGCCCAGTTGGAACTCCTGCTCAAAATCACGGAACTCCATCACCTTACGCTTTGGCGTAGTGCTTGCTTTCTTAAAATGCCCAAGCATAGCCTGGGTAGTATGTTTCTCTTTTTTCTCACCAAAGGCGAGCTGAACGGAGCTATATCCGTCTTTTTCGACCGTTTTTACCTGTGTTACAATACAGGGGCCGGCTTCAACTACGGTGCATGGGATATTCTTTCCCTCTGCATCGAAGATGCTGGTCATGCCAACCTTTTTTCCGATGATGCTTGCCATCTTAACTATTTGTTAGTTGTTTTGGTCTTAGATATATTGACAAGACAGGCACAAGACACTTATTGCCTGCATTGTGTTTTTTTTTAATTCGGATAATATGTAAAGAACGACTCTTTATGATCCGTGGTGAAAACTACACCTTGATCTCCACCTCTACTCCACTGGGAAGTTCGAGTTTCATCAGCGCGTCAACTGTCTTTGCAGTAGAACTGTAGATGTCGAGCAAACGCTTGTATGAACAAAGCTGGAACTGCTCGCGCGCTTTTTTATTCACGTGCGGTGAACGAAGTACGGTATAGATCTTTTTCTCGGTTGGCAGGGGAATTGGTCCACTGACAACAGCTCCTGTAGGTTTCACCGTCTTTACGATTTTCTCAGCTGACTTATCAACCAGGTTGTAATCGTAGGACTTTAACTTAATTCTGATTCTTTGGCTCATTTTATATAAGAACGAGATTGTGAGGTCTGATTGATTAGCTTACACTTTTTCAGCGGCAGCTTTACCCTTTGCTTTTGCAATTACTTCTTCAGCAATGTTGCGCGGTGCTTCTGCATAGTGTGAGAACTCCATGGTAGAAGATGCACGGCCTGAAGTGATGGTACGCAACGCGGTTACATAACCAAACATTTCTGACAGCGGAACTTTTGCTTTCACCACTTGTGCACCGGCACGTGAATCCATACCTTCCATTTGTCCGCGGCGACGGTTAAGGTCACCTACCACATCACCCATGTTCTGCTCCGGAGTAATAACTTCCAGCTTCATGATAGGTTCAAGGAGGATGGGTTTTGCTTTCGGCAATGCTTCACGGAATGCTGTGCGTGCGCAGATTTCGAAAGAGAGTGAATCGGAGTCAACGGTATGGTAAGAACCGTCGATCAGACGAATCTTCATAGACTGTATCTGGAAGCCGGCAAGTACACCGTTGATCATCGCAGATTTGAATCCTTTTTCTACAGCCGGGATGAATTCGCGCGGGATATTACCACCGGTGATTTCATTCACAAACTGAAGTCCGCCATTTTTCTCGGTTGCTTCGAAATCCGCATCCACCGGAGATACCACAAACTTGATGTCGGCGAACTTACCGCGACCACCCGTTTGCTTCTTGTATACTTCACGGTGCTCGTAAGAACCGGTAATAGCTTCTTTATAGTTAACCTGAGGTGCACCCTGGTTTACTTCTACTTTAAATTCACGCTTCAAACGGTCAACGATAATTTCAAGGTGAAGCTCACCCATACCGCTGATGATAGTCTGTCCGCTGTCCTCATCCGACTTCACACGGAACGTAGGATCTTCTTCGGCCAGTTTACCAAGTGCAGTTCCGAGTTTATCAAGGTCGCCTTGTGTTTTCGGCTCGATTGCCAGACCGATTACCGGCTCTGGGAATTGCATTGCTTCGAGTACGATCGGGCCATCTTCAGCGCACAATGTGTCACCGGTTTTGATGTCTTTAAATCCTACTGCAGCACCGATATCACCTGCTTCGATGAACGGAATCTGGTTCTGTTTGTTCGCATGCATCTGGAAGAGACGTGAGATACGCTCTTTGTTGCCGGAACGGGTATTGAGAATATAAGAACCTGCTTCGAGACGGCCTGCATAGCAACGGAAATAAGCGAGACGACCTACGAACGGATCAGTAGCAATTTTAAACGCAAGCGCAGTGAAAGGCTCCTTCGCATCCGGCTTACGGCTGATTTCTTCGCCGGTGTCAGGATGTGTACCGCGGATATTGTCTTTATCGAGCGGAGAAGGCATGAGTTCCATCACGTAATCCAGCATGGTCTGAACACCTTTGTTTTTAAAGGCAGAACCACACAGCATCGGAACAACTTTATTAGCAACACAAGCCTGACGGAGAGCAGTGAGGATTTCTGCTTCGGTGATCGAAGTAGGATCTTCAAAATATTTCTCCATGATCTTATCGTCGAACTCAGCGCATGCTTCGAGCAGCTTCTCACGGTATTCTTTTGCCTCTTCTTCCATGTCGGCAGGAATGGGCACTTCAGAGAATGTCATACCCTGATCATGCTCGTTCCATACGATACCGCGGAAGTTTACAAGGTCAACTACACCTTTGAAAGTCTCTTCAGCTCCGATAGGAAGCTGGAGAGGAAGTGCGTTACCACCCAGTACCTCACGCACCTGACGAACTACGTTCAGGAAGTCGGCACCGGCACGGTCCATTTTATTCACGAAACCGATACGGGTAACATTATAGTTATTAGCCAGACGCCAGTTGGTCTCTGACTGAGGCTCTACTCCATCTACAGAAGAAAAGAGGAACACCAGCCCATCCAGTACACGCAGTGAACGGTTCACCTCTACGGTGAAATCCACGTGACCCGGAGTGTCGATGATGTTCAGTTTGTATTTGTTATTGCGGTAATTCCAGAATGCGGTTGTCGCAGCTGAAGTAATGGTAATACCACGCTCCTGCTCCTGCACCATCCAGTCCATGGTAGCGGCTCCATCGTGTACCTCACCGATTTTGTGATTAACGCCGGTGTAGTAAAGGATACGCTCGGTAGTCGTTGTTTTACCGGCATCAATATGCGCCGCGATACCGATGTTACGTACGTACTTAAGATCTTTAACTTCTGACATTGTATTGGGGTGATATTACTTCTTATAATATTATACGCGGAAGTGAGAGAATGCCTTGTTCGCCTCAGCCATACGGTGCGTATCGTCTTTCTTCTTCACAGATGCACCTTCGCCTTTTGACGCTGCGATGATTTCACCAGCCAGTTTATCCGCCATGCTCTTCTCATTGCGTTTGCGGGCATAGAGGATCATCCACTTGATACCCACTGAAATTTTACGGTCAGGACGCACCTCAGAAGGAATCTGGAAGGTAGCACCACCAACACGACGGCTGCGTACTTCTACGGCAGGCATTACGTTGTTCAGAGCTGTTCTCCAGGTTTCGAGTCCGTTTTCCTTGGTACGGTTCTCTACTTTGTCCAGCGCATCATAGAAAAGTTTGAAACCGGTACCTTTTTTACCGGAATACATCAACATATTCACGAAACGGGTTACCAGCGGATCGTTAAACTTAGGATCCGGCAGAATCGGGCGCTTCTTTGGTTTGGTCTTCCTCATGGATTCAGAAGGGTATTATTATAGCTGATTATTGAATTATTTCTTTCCTTTTGCTGCTGGTGCACCCGGCTTCGGACGCTTGGTTCCATATTTGGAACGACGCTGGTTACGACCCTCTACTCCGGACGTATCCAACGCACCGCGGATAATGTGATAACGTACACCGGGAAGGTCTTTCACCCTGCCGCCACGGATCATCACAATACTATGCTCCTGGAGGTTATGGCCTTCTCCCGGAATGTAAGCGGTTACCTCGAACTTGTTCGTTAAACGAACACGGGCAACTTTACGCATCGCCGAATTTGGCTTCTTTGGAGTGGTGGTGTACACACGGGTACATACACCGCGACGCTGCGGACATGAAGTCAGCGCAGGCGACTTACTCTTATCTACCAATGCCTGGCGACCTTTGCGAACTAACTGTTGAATTGTTGGCATTCTTAATTTTTTTCAGTTCTGGTTCAGTGAATTATATACACTATACCCCCAAAAAGGGAGTGCAAAGATACATATTGAAATCATTTAAGCAAGATGTTTTTCAAAATATTTATAAAACAGTCTATTGTGTGGGAAAAAAACCATCGGTTAACCCGGAAAATTCTCGTCTGACGCGATTTTTTTGCGCTGTTAATCAATCTATTAAATATTTTCTGCTGTTTTAGAAGACCCGGCTTACAACCCGATTGATCAATTATGGGTCTATTCGTATTGCCAACCTAATCTTAATCAACCATGAAAAAAATCTTCGCCCGTTTTATCCTTGCCTTCCTGCTGTTTCCTTCCCTCCTGAATGCCTCCCATCTGATGGGAGGAGAAATCACCTGGACCTGCGATGGCCTCGGCAACTATATTTTCAAAGTAAAAATGTATCGGGACTGTAATGGCATTCCGGGCCCTTCAAGCTTGTCATTGTTTACCAATGCTTTATCGACAACAATCAACTGCAGTCTGATTTCTCAAACAGATATTAGTCCTGTTGGAGTAGGTTGCCCGACCTGCGCTTCCCCCGGTGGCTTCTTTAACGCAGTGGAAGAGTTTATTTATCAATCTTCTCCGATTACTTTAACGGGTTTCCCTCCGGCCTCGGGCTGGTACTTTAGCTATAGCGACTGTTGCCGGAACGCCAACATTACCAATCTGAGCTCATCTGGTTCCGGCGAGTTCACGCTGCGTGCTATAATGTACAAGTATGTGGGAGCAACGCCCGGACCGTGTTTCGATAATTCACCACAGTTTGCTGAAGCACCTTCACTGGCTTTATGCAATGCAGATACCGTAAATTATGCTAATTCTGCCTTGGATCCGGATCTCGACTCCCTGGTGTATTCATGGGGAAACCCGCTATCAGGTACTACCTGGCCATTCGCGAATTATCCATTCGCTGCCGGATATTCCGCAACATCTCCGCTACCCTCTTCTACCCAAAATCCTGCAAACACCGGAGCCAGCCTTGACCCTGCCACCGGCATCACCACTTTCTATTCCCAAACAAGCGGAGTGTTCGTGACTTGTACTAAAATTTCATCCTATAAATGCGGTCAGCTGGTTTCAGAGGTTTTCCGGGAAGTAGAGGTGGGACTCATGGCCTGTCCGATAAATTCAGGACCTGTTGCTGTTAACCACGGACCCGCATTTCTTCCGGATAACAATACAGCGTATTATACTGTTCTGGCCGGAGACTCATTCAATCTGAACCTGAATATTGTCGACTATGAATTCCTTAATACGACACCGCCAAGCATTCAGTCAGTCGAATTATCCTCTTCCGGAATTGCATTTGGTGACGGCGACACTTCTTCCACATCAGGATGTGCCATTCCGCCCTGCGCTACATTGAATCATACTTCTCCTTATGCTCCTGGCGGGCCAGGTGTTGCCGAACAATTGAAGTGGCTCACCGCCTGCTCACATGCTGGATTTAACAATGGCTGCCTGCAACACCAGCGCACCTTCCATTTTGTATTCAGGGCCAACGATAATTTCTGTCCGACCAATGGCGTTCGTTACAAAAACGTAATCGTATATGTATCAGGTCCCGAAATCTATCAGATCGGAAATGATCTTGCCGTAAGTTACCCCGGGGTTTCTTTACAATGGTATCTGAATGGCACTCCTATCCCAGGTGCCACCGACACGATCTACACCCCTACCCAATCGGGCGTTTACACGGTAATGGCAACCACCGGCGGAGGCTGTCAGATGATTTCAAACCCGGTAAACAGAACGATGGCAGGTATGGCCGAAACTGAAGCTGGTTCATCCTTCTCCATTTACCCAAATCCCGTAAATGCAGACCGTCAGTTACAGGTGCTGGTGAAGAATTTCTCCACCGGACAACAAGTGATTAATATCACTGATATCAGCGGCCGTTTGGTAAAAACATTCACGATTGACCTGCATAACCCCACTGAACATCTGGTATTTGATATCACAGGACTCAACTCCGGCATTTATCAGTTCTCCATCAGTAATTCGTCAGGAATTCAGCAAAACAGCTTCATCATCAAATAATATTCAACTTCAATAATAATTTTGCAGGCGGGACTATCTCCCGCCTGTTTTATTATGGTACCAAACAAATCGAAGTATGTAACTGCTGAAGAAGCACTGAGTCATATCCAGTCAGGTCAGCGCGTATTTATTCACGGTAGTGCCGCTACCCCCACCCATATGGTGCAAAAGCTCAGCGAAATGGGCTCCCGTCTGAAAAATGTAGAGCTTGTTTTCATCAGTGTGCTTGGCGACTTTGCTGTGGCAGCGCCTGAACTGAAAGACAGCTTTAAACTGAATGCATTGTTTGTATCGGCTCCGATACGCAAGGCACTGGAAGAAGGCCGCGGCGACTATGTCCCGGTATTTCTGAGCGAGATCCCAGAGCTGTTTAAGAATGGTGTGCTCGACATTGATGTAGCCATCGTACAGGTATCTCCTCCCGATAATCATGGTTATTGTTCCCTGGGCACCTCTGTGGACATAGCCCGGACCGCAGTCAACACAGCGAAAAAGGTAATTGCCCAGGTGAACCCTAAAATGCCCCGTACCCATGGTGACGGGATGATTCATATTTCACGATTCGACTCGATGGTTTATTACGAAGCTCCGTTGCATGAATCCATCATGGGTAAAGGGTTTTCACCTGAAGAGGCTGCCATCGGCAATCATATTGCAGGATTAATTGACGATCGCAGTACATTGCAGATGGGGATTGGTACTATTCCCGATGCAGTACTCCACTCCCTCACCAATCATAAAGACCTGGGTGTACATACCGAGATGTTTTCCGACGGAATTATCGAGTTGATTGAAAACGACACCATCAACAACAAATACAAGAAGAAAAATCCCGGACAGACCGTTACCGGATTTTGCCTGGGTTCGGAAAGGCTCTACCGTTATATTGATGATAATCCCTCCTTTGCATTTCTGGATATCGATTATGTGAACGAAACCAAGGTAATTCGTGAAAACCCCTCGGTGGTCGCCATCAACAGTTGTATTGAAATTGATCTCACCGGACAAGTCTGCAGTGATTCCATCGGCACATATCAGTATTCAGGAGTTGGCGGACAGATGGATTTTATGCGGGGAGCTGCACTGAGCAAAGGTGGCAAACCGATTATAGCACTGACATCACGCACCAACAAAGGGGTTCCCCGTATTGCACCGTTCCTCAAACAGGGAGCAGGAGTGGTAACCACCAGAGCCCACGTCCACTATGTTGTGACAGAGTTTGGGGTTGCGTATCTTTTCGGAAAAAATCTGCGGCAGCGGGCCCAGGCATTGATCAGCATTGCCCATCCCGATGATCGTGAGATGCTCGAGCGCGCCTACCATGAACGCTTTCACAGTTGATGCCGTCCCACTGAAATTCCGATATGCCCCTACTCCCAGCGGATTCCTGCACGAGGGGAATATCTGCAATTTCCTGCTTGTTTGGGTATTGGCCAGAGCATCCGGCGGTAAAATCCTGTTACGTATCGATGACCTGGATCGCGAACGTTTCAGAAAACCTTACCTCGAAGATATTTTCAGGAAACTGGATTCACTGGGACTCGATTATGATGAAGGGCCTGCAGGACCTGATGATTTCGAAAAGAACTGGTCGCAGGTACTAAGGATAGATCAATACCAACGTTGGCTCAACCTGCTGATATCGTCTGAAAATATTTTTGCCTGCAAATGCAGCCGAAAAGAAACGGAAGAAGGTAAAATCTGCAACTGCAACTTGCAAAAGCATACTGACGATCAGGTGGCGTGGAAATACCGGACAAACGGTGCAGGTTTTCAGGAATGGCAGGATCAAATTACCGGATTCACGTCTATAAGCATACATGATACGACGCCTTTTTTTACAGTCAGAAAAAACAATGGATTTCCCGGATACCAGATAACCAGTTTAGCCGACGATCTTCATTTTGGCATTACGGATATAGTAAGAGGTCAGGATCTGATCGCTTCCACAGCCATACAACAGCTGCTTTCAAAAGAACTGAAAGCACAGAAATTTCTTCAAACGCGGTTTTACCATCATCCGCTGTTAAGTCATGCTTCCGGTGAAAAGCTTTCCAAATCGGCTGGCGACCATTTATTGACCGATATGGCAACCGGCAGTATGAGTGATAAATTACAGACCATGGTACAACAGGTAGCAAAATGGCTCCTGATATCAGAACCTGTTAATACAAAAGAAGAACTGCTTTCAGCCTTTTTAGAACGAACGTAACAGCAGTGTTTACTGATCCTCGTCGCTGTTCTGCTTTACTGTAGAATACTGGCGCCATTTATCGAGAACGGCCTGAAAATCGGCTGGCAATTCTGATTCAAAGTACATAGCGCGTCCATCTGCCGGATGCCGAAAGCCCAGTGACTTGGCATGTAAAGCATGACGCGGCATCAGTTCGAAACAGTTGTCGACAAACTGACGGTACTTCGAGAAGACGGTACCTTTCAGGATCTTATTGCCACCGTACACTTCATCGTTGAAAAGGGGATGTCGGATATATTGCATATGCACTCTGATCTGATGTGTGCGACCGGTTTCGAGTTTACAGCGTATCAGACTTACATAGCCCAGTTGCTCCAGCACTTCATAATGTGTTACGGCATGCTTACCATGTGATCCATCGGGAAAAACATCCATTACTTTACGGTCCTGCAGGCTCCGGCCTACATGACCAGTGATCGTGCCGTGATGATCACTGAAATCTCCCCATACCAGTGCCAGATAATGCCGTTGAATTGTCCGGTCAAAAAACTGCTTGGCCAGATGAGATAAAGCCTGTTCATGCTTTGCAAGTACGATCAGTCCGGAAGTGTTTTTATCAATCCGGTGCACCAATCCCGGACGTACACTTTCCGAAGCAATCGGTTTACCGTTGAGATCCGGATACATGCGATGAACCAATGCATTCACCAATGTTCCGCGGTAATGTCCGTATGCCGGATGCACCACGAGGCCCGGAGGTTTATTGATGACAAACAAATCATCATCCTCATACACAATATCCAATGGTATATCATCCGGATACAATTCTATTTCACGCGGAGGATGGGCAAGCACAACAGTGATAATATCCGCCGGCTTTACCTTATAGCTGGACTTAACGGGTTTGCCATTCACCAGCACGGAGCCGGCTTCAGTTGCCTGCTGAATTCTGTTTCTGGAGACGTTCTGAAGACGATTGATCAGGAATTTATCGACGCGCAACAACGACTGATTACGGTCAGCAACAATACGGTGGTGTTCATAAAGTTCATCCTGCTCACGTTCCTCCGCATCTTCACCGGGAAGGGTTCCGAGCTCATCGTCCCATGTTTGATCCGACATTGCGCCTATCTGCTGATCACCAGTTTTCGCTGTGACACATCTCCCTTTTCCCCTCTCAGGCAAAGGAAGTATACACCCGGAGAAAAGGCAGAGACATCAAAAGAAAGGTTAAATGCACCTGAATACACCTTTCTTCCCTGCTCATCAAACAACATCAATTCCCTTGCCCACACTGCGGCTTCATCATTAAACAGAACCTGACCGGTAGCAGGATTAGGGAACATATCAAAAGATGCAGTGATTGCGGATTCAGGAAGGCCGACAAACAACATAGAATCGCCCATTACCGCACGGATCATAAAACTACCACTGGCTAATGCAGAAGGCACCCATCCGCTGCCGATATTGTAAAACATACGGGAATTGGAGGCCGTATTCCGGTCGAAACCAAGATGCAATCCATCGCCCAGGATCTGCTGAAACCCAATATACACGGTTCCGCTTACCGGAACAATCTGATCCAGCACATAGGTGGCAAATCCGTTGATCTGATCAATATAAACAGGGCGTTGAGAGGCTTCCTGATAAATTACCGTTTCAGGGCTCAGCGACGACCAGATTTTTATGGTAAAAAATTTCGCACTGACATCTGCACCCTGCTGAATAAAATGAATACGAACTGCACGCAATGTATCCGGTTTCAGGATATCAAACTTCATCGCAATTTTCCCATTGGGTGCATTGATCAGGTCATAACCCACTTCTGCAGTTCCGTCATCGAAACTATAGTAATTCATAAATTCCTGAGTATATGTCACGGTATCGTTTGACTTCAGGCCACCAAAAGAGTTACCATTCGAAAAAAAGTGTTTAACGGTGAAATAATTTGTGTCCGGCAAGAGAGATGGTGCATTCGGATAGATGGAATCCACAGGAAAGGTATACGATAAAAACTGATTATTAGGACGGGCAGGAAAAACGTTTCCGTTCGTTGCCCCATAACCAGCTACATAATTACCCTGGAAATCATAAATCCGGTTGTTAAACCCTACATCAGCCGGAGCAATATCATTCACTCGGTAATACATCGTTGCCGAATCTTTCAACAACTGTTGCTGATCGAACGCACTCAATGAAATAAAATGTTCCCATGGAACAGATGTATATTCTTTCATAAGAGAGCCGGCAGGCTGCGTCATGGCTACATCTACAATCGTTGTATCCATCTGGCCGGAGAACTGATTGTAAGCTTTATAGAATTTCACATAGTCCAGGTGCCAGTGATCGAGGCTACCAGTGCGGGCCCCATAAGTTCTGAAGCGAAAACGAAATCCATCTGTGAGGAAGGATGCATCTGTTACACGAATCTGAACACGTGTAAAGGAAGTGTCTTGTCCACCGGAGATGATGCCCTTAGAAAACCATTGTCGACTCCAGGCAGTTCCGTTAAAGAAATCCACCACCAGTGAATCAGCCGAATCAGGAGCATCGCCCCATCCCTTTTTCTGGTAATAGAAACTCAGCGTAATAGAATCTGCGAGCGTAAACTGTCCGCCACCCATACTCTGAGGACGCGTCAGCAAATGAATGATTTTGGAGGTAAGTGTATCACAGCCGCCTTGCGCGGAAGCAAATGAATTATCATAAGGATTGCCTTGTGCATCGAGTCCGTCAAATGTTGCCACCCCAACAGTAATCATATTCCGTGCAAACTGACTGTTCACGAACACATAATTATCGGTCCAGACAGCAGCATCCGGATACACCACAGTGGTTGAAAAATCGTCAATGATGGGCAAATCGATGGTATCCGTTGCAGCAGCCAGTTTTGCCTGTAATAGTTCCGGATGACCCGCCAGAAACTTATGGATAACAGGATTGCTCCCAAGAGGCACCAGTTGTTCCTGCTGCGCATTGGCAGAAGCGATCAGAAATGTAAGTACAGCAGTTAAAAAGAAGCGATATTTCATTCTCATATTATTGTAGCTTTTCAGATTGTTGGGTAAAGAAAAGATCAATGGACTCACCCTGATGAATAAATACCGAATCACCGGGCTCCGGTATCTGACGATACACCTTGGCCAATGTTGTATCGGTCACATCTCTGTCGAAGACGATGGCACCGGGATTAATAGATGATCCCTGCAGCACAAACATCACTTCATCATAGGTCATTCCTTTCAACGCCGGAACAAGCACTTCCGTATTCCCTATTCCATCTCCCAATACCAGATCAACAGTTGAACCTTTGGGGAGATCATCACCGGGACGAAGGTCACGTCCTTTAAACACGACGGCAAGCACAGCGTTCTTTGCGAGATCAGGTTTATAGATTAATTGTCCGACTTTCAATCCATAAGAAGCAAGAATGGCCTCTGCCTGACGCTGCGAAACATCTTTCAGGTCCGGCACTTTAACCTGGGGAGGCACGGTGCGGGTAATGGTAACATATACTGTACGGCCTTCCTTTACCATTTCATTGGCAGCCGGGTCCTGGTCTATCACTACCCCCGGAGGTTTATCAAGCATGAACACGGAAGAATCAGCAATTTCCACATTCATTGATTTCTCGCCTAACACCTTTTCAAGCTCTGTGTATTTCATTCCCACCACATTTGGCACTGTAACAGTTTCGCCGTGGTTGGTATAAGCGTTCAGCCATTGGTAAGTAATCACCAGGATTACAATAACGAGGAGGTTACTCAGCAACAGATGTGTGAGAAATTTCTTAGAGCGTATGAACTGCATCAGTGTATTCATTACCATCAGGCAGGCAGTCCCTGCTTCCTTTTCATTCCGAAATCAAGAATTTTATCAATAAACTCATAAGGACGATAATGAGCAATGGCCGCCTGATGGAAGATACATGTTGCAGGTGTCATTCCCGGAAGGGAGTTCACTTCAATAAATACAACTTCCACTTTTTCAGGTGCGAATATCCTTACAAAGGCATCTATCCGGGCATAACCGTCAATGTGCAATACTTCTGCAGCACGCTGCAGTTCTTTCTTTACCGCTGAAGAGATCAATTTATTCTCTTCCGGATGTTTACTGTATCGTGCCGGAGTAATATTTTGTCCTTGCCCGGCAAGAAACTTTTCTTCAAGCGAAAGAACGTCTCCTTCCGACAAGGCCTCTGATGCTTCAAACACTTCGTATGCTTTTCGACCATTCTCGTCCAGGTAGGTCAGCATTCCTCCGGTTATCTCGATAAACCGTGCAGCTCCGTTCGACTGGATAAGATCTTCAAAGAGGATATTGGGTTTCACCGGAAATTCTTCCTTCGGTTTAATTTTCAGTTTCTGTGCCAGCTGAGGATCTATCTCCTCTGTATTCCGGAAAGCCAGCCGCACATAGGCATCCAGTTCTTCGCGGTTTCGGATGATTTTTACAGCAGAACTGCAGCCATCATCAACGGGCTTTGCAATGAAAGGAAACGAAAATTTGCTGCAGATAGTATCCAGAAAGGCAACCGGGTTACTCATCCACTCTACTTCACCGGCCAGATAGTGTCCTGCTACATGAAAGCCGTTGGACCGCAGAATTTCATTGGTTTTAAATTTATCGATGGTAATCTTTGAGGATTCGGGACCTGAACCATTGTACGGAAGTCCTACCTTCTCAAGTTCCCGTTGAAGGGATCCATCTTCACCCGGGCGTCCGTGCAGAGCGATAAAGACCACATCAGCCATCTCTGACAATTGCTTATAACCGATACGTTTCGGAGCTTCAAGGTTTCGGCTATCGGCAAACCGCTGCGTAAGTGCTCCGCATCGTTCTATGATCCGGTGAATAACAGGATGAATTGAAAAATGTTCAATTTTCTCACGGATATCATCCGCATTGTCCTTTAGCAGAATATTGACCGGAATAGAATAGAGCTGATGATCCGTGGCGTTTCCAGTCAGGAAAACAGGAATCACACTGTACTTGTCAGAAGATGACAGTTTTTCATAGATATTCCTTCCGCTCTCTACACTGATATGTCGTTCGGATGAATAACCACCGAGGATAACCGCCGCACGTACTTTATCTTTCCCGGCTTTTCTGTTCGCATCAATCAACTGATCGAGGCGGCGCATCAGCAATGGCAGTTTGCCGTATTGTTTGGTATCTCTGATTCTGTTGCGCAAGGATGTCTGAATGATATAGGTAATGAACTGTGAAGGATTCATCCCGATCTCGGCAGCCTGATGGAAAAAGAACGAACTCGGCATCATTCCAGACGTCGTATTGGGATCGTTGAGCAGGATGCGGCCATCCTCGCTTACAAATCCGTCTATCCTTGCATAAACTTTAAAATGCAGTGCGGTAAACAAATGCTCGCATGACGAACGGATCGCTTCGATCTGATCGTCCGGAAGCTGAATCGGTGTGATTTTCCTCGATAATCCGGGCAGATACTTTGAACGATAATCGAACAGTTCACGGCCTTTGCGGATTTCGGTTGGTGGCAGTGCTACCGGTAAACCCTGCTCATCTTCCACCACAATACAGGAAAACTCCTTACCGGAGATAAAAGCTTCAACCAGCACTTCACTTTCTCCATCGCGCGCCGTAAGGGTCAGCTCCTCTTCGTTATCGGAAAAGAGATCCAGCATCACCGAGAGTAATTCCTCCGGATGGTAAAACGTACGGCTACCTATCATCAATGGCAAGCCAATACCTTCCCGTATATCACAGGTTTCACGGATCCAGGACACCTTGGCCCCGAAATCGAGTGCATCCCATTGTACTTTTGAAACTGTGCGGATGAATAACGCTCTACGCATCGCTGCACTGAAAGCACTGAAATCATCCTGCTGCAAAACACTAACGCCGATGGATGAACCCTGATTGGCCGACTTCACCACGCATGGGATTCCGGTTGCAGATTTCACGGCGGCAAATAATTCCTGCTGATTCCCGTTCAGCCATTGTTCCCGGGAAATTTTAAGATACTGCGGAACATCAAATCCTGCATTTTTCATCAGTTCCTTCTGAACAGCCTTGTTCATCCCGATTGCTGAAGATAAAATACCAGATCCGGTATAGGGTATCCGTAAATATTCAAGCAAACCCTGCATTCTTCCATCTTCGCCATCGGTACCATGCAGGCATAGAAATGCCAGATCAATCATGCCCGGCAATGCTCCCGGTTCGATACGGGAACCGATTTTATTCATCAGTTTCACCTGTTCACTTCGATCCAGATCACCGAGACTTTCAGCATATATCTGAAACTCATGTGCTGATGCCGGAATCATGTCGGCCGGTGGATAAAAATCGCGGATACTGCCTTTGTAAATAAACTCCCATGTTAACAGTATCAGGTTCCCGAAGCTATCGACAAAGATGGGAATGGGCTCGAACAATGACTTGTTCAGATTATCGTATACTGTTCGTCCTCCGGCAAATGACACTTCACGTTCCCGCGAACATCCTCCGAAGATCACTCCAATGCGCAATTTTTCCATGAAAAGCAAAGTTAAGGATTTATCCTCTCCTGAAGGCTGATTTTCAGAGATGATTTCAGAATTGAATTGTTAAAAAGAAAACAGGTCATTCCTCAAAATATGCACGGAGTTTTTGAAGCGCTTTCGCCCGGTGTGAAATCCGGTTTTTTTCAGACTCATCCATCTCGGCAAATGTGAGCGAATAGCCATCCGGAATAAACACCGGATCATAACCAAAACCACCCGCCCCCATCATTTTATGCGTGATGACACCCTCAATAATCCCTTCAAAAGTCAATGCTTCGCCATTTCGCACCAGAGCTATTACGGTTCGAAAACGGGCCTTCCTGTTTCCGGTTCCTTCCATCTGATCCAGCAGAAAAATGATGTTCCGGTGGTCATTTCGTGGTTCGCCGGCAAAATAGGCCGAATGTACTCCGGGACGTCCATCCAACACCTCAACCTCCAACCCACTGTCATCCGCAATACACTCACAACCAGTAAGTTCCCACACCCTTTCAGCTTTTTGAATGGCATTCCCTTCAATGGAACCCATCGTTTCAGGTAATTCTTCATGAACTCCGGCCTCAGCCAGGGTAACCAATTCGTAACTTTCAGGGAGGATTTTTCGTATTTCTCTAATCTTGTGCTGGTTATTGGTTGCAAGAACAATTCGTATCTTATACATAGCTTTACATTTTATAGAACACAATCGACAATGAGAAGTCTGTTCACCATGACGATTACCATAATCGTCAGCTTATTCCTGAATGAATCTAAGGGACAATGCCCCGTTCCCTCATTTTCCGCACCGGATTCTGCCTGCAAAGGTACGCCCGTGAGCATCACGAACACCACTTCAGGAGCCAACCTTGCCTACAATTGGGATTTCAATGCAAGTGACCTGACCTATACCCCTGTTGGTGGATTAAACACGACGCTGGCGAATGATATTGCAACGAGCACCGGAGTGGATTTTATGAAGGAAGGTAACAACTACATCGGCTTTAACCTGAAGTCAGCGTTTAGTCTTGTTCGTTTGGAATTTGGCAACTCTCTTTCCAACGTTCCGGTAGCAACCAACTTAGGTGATTTGGGAGGAGCAGTTGCTTCGGCCAATCTTGACTTCAAACTTTACATGGAAGGCAACCAATATTACGCGCTCTACTACAACGCTTTCAGTCAGATGACGTTGCTTTCCTTTGGCACCAGCCTCTTAAATACTCCTATTGCAACACCCGTTACCTTACCTCCCGGATTATTTCAAACTGCCAGCAACATGGATCTTGCTCAAATGGGAACAGATGTAGTGGCAGCCATTGCCAACACCGGGGGCGTTGTTTCGATCATCAATTTCGGTCCAAGTATTACGAACCCTACTCCTGCAGCTTACAACATTACAGTGCCGGGATTATTTCCGATTACCACAGCACTTGTAAACGACTGCGGACATTTTTATGCATTTGTCGGTCACGTCAGTGCTTCTCCATTCTCGATCATTGATTTTGGAACTACGATCTCCGCAACACCCGCACAGATCCTGAACTTCACCAACACGACGAACTATGCTTACCGGAAGATCCATGTCCTGAAGGAAGGCACCAAATGGATGCTGATCGGCAACACCTATGGCGGCGATCTGCTGCACACGTTTGAATTGGGAACACAACCGGCCAATGTAAATCCGGTATGGGTCAACCATGGTGGCATTGGTGCATTTGCCAGCGGCAACTGGACATTTGCTATCCGGAATATTGACAGCGAAATCAGCGGTTTTACCTGCAATTACAATACAGGTGATTTATCATGGATGAAATTCCCACAAACAGGAAACATTACACCGTTGGTATCAACCGATCAGCACCCTTCTGTTACCTTTAACAATTCCGGTAAATTCTATTTTGCGTTAACCGTTACTGACACCGTGAATGGAATCAGCACCAGCATCCTCGACAGCATTATTGTTAGCGATGCGCCCACGGCCAGCTTCACTACTTCTCCCGGCTGTACGGGTGCGCCCACTACATTTATCAATACCAGCAGTGGCAATCCCACCCTGGTCAACTGGGATTTTGATAACGGACAAACTGCCACCGGAGATACCACATCCACTGTTTACACGCTTGCCGGAACTTATCAAAGCACGCTGATTGTGACGAATGCTGCAGGATGCAGCGATACGATAACGACTCCAACAACTGTTAACGAGAAGCCTTCAGCAGATTTCTTTTTCATCAATAATCCCTGTGCAGGGGCAGATGTGACCTTTACTGACAACTCTACAACAGCAACAGGAAGCATCACGCAACGCGACTGGAATTTTGGCAGTGGAAATACTGCTTCCGGATTTCAGGCGACCTACGGATTTCCTTCTGACGGTCAATTCCCGGTAACGCTGATTGTGGAAGCGAGTACAGGATGCAGAGATACCATCACAAAAACAGTAGATGTAATACCGGGTCCGATAGCTGACTTCACCGTGAGTAACACTTGTCTGGGCTCAACCGCTTCCTTTCAGAACGCCACTCAAATCAGTGGCGGGATTCAGGTGGATTATATCTGGGAATTTATTCCAGGCGACACATCTTCAGTCATCAACCCGACTTACTCTTTTTCTCCGACTCAGCCGGGCGATTACCCTGTTCTCTTAACAGCAACAGCCACTAACGGTTGTGAAGATACGCTGACAAAAAACGTACATATTGGTCCACCCGCATCAGTGCAATTCTCCATTGACGACACGCTGGTATGTTCGGCCGCCTATGTTCAGTTTGATGACTCCACCACCATTGCTGCCGGAGAAACCATCATCAACCGTCGCTGGTATTGGGGCGATACAACAACAGATTCACTGACTACCAGTTTAACGCATGCCTACAGCACTGCCGGGAATTATACGGTCACCCTTGAAATCACAACAGCCGCGAATTGCGTAGCCACGTATTCCCGGAACCTTCAGGTCATCGAAAGCCCCGCCACAAATTTTACATTCACTGATGCCTGCAGAGGCACTATCATCCAGTTAACAGACTCCAGCACCAGCTCAGCACAGAGCAATCTGGTTACCTGGCAATGGCAGTTTGGGGACACGATCACTTCTTCAGTGCAGAATCCCACCCACATCTATGATACTGCAGGCACCTATACCATTACACTGATCACGATTGACGACAATGGTTGTCTGGATTCATTACAGAAAAGCATACACATCTTTGATACACCAACGGTCTACTTCACCAATACAAAAGCCTGCTCCAATTCAGTTATCACTTTCACTGACAGCAGCTACGTAAACGGAGGTTCCATCAGCAACTGGTCGTGGAATTTTGGAGATGGCAACACCGCAGCCGGAACTGCGCAGGCACAAAACACATACCAGCTCTCTGCTGCATATCCGGTCACTTTAACAGCAACAACTTCACAGGGGTGCATTGACAGCACGACCCGCTTAATGGTAGTAGATTATTCACCCTCATTTCAGCTGCTACCCTCACGCGCGTGCTTTGGCACACAGAACGCCTTCGGATACACTCTGAACGGGCCGGTCATCAGCAACCCAAGTTATCTCTGGAACTTTGGCGATTTCACCTCTTCGTTTCAAGGCCAGCCTTCTCACCTCTATTCAACGCCCGGACCCAAGACTGTCATCTTCACTTTTACAAACCTTTCCAATGGCTGTGCCATTACCGACTCACTGGTGGCCGAAGTGTTAAACAACCCTCATGCCGACTTCATCAATGACTCAGCCTGTGCCGGCTCACAGCTACAGCTCAGTGACAACAGCACATCAATAGATGAACCCGTTAATCAATGGAAATGGAGTAGCAGTTTACCACTCACACCGGGCAGTCAGAACCAGGTTTTCACCGGAAGCACAGCAGGTATTTATCCTGTTGAATTACTGGTGACCACTGCATCCGGCTGCAAGGACTCCGTCACAAAAAATGTAGAAATATTCCAGTTGCCGGCTACTTCATTCACCCCGAACCCATCCTTTGGTTCGCCACCGCTGAATGTTACGTTCAACAACCAGTCTGATGCCGGTACCTATGTATGGGATTTCGGCGACGGTTCACCAGCAAGCACTGCAACTACTCCTTCGCACATCTATGCCGACACCGGTTCATATACTGTTACTCTCACCACAACTTCGGTGCATGGCTGCGTTGCTTCATCCACATCAGATATCCTTGTTCTCTTGCCACATCTTGACCTTGCCGTACTCAATGCTCAGTATGTGGAAACAAACGAATATTATGAAGTGAGTGCTACCTTGCGTAACACCGGAAACATAACTGTAACAGACTTTGACATTTACGTGAATCTTCAGGGAAAAAGCCCCTTGACTGAATTTGTAAATTCATACTCCATTCCACCCGGCAACACTGTGAATATTACGCTGAACTCGAAGTTAATGAAAGATGATTTTTCGCCACAATTCCTGTGTGTAAAAATCGGCAAGGTAAACGGGCAACAGGATCAGGATTTATCCAACAACGAAACCTGCACCGCGATAGCCGATGCATGGCAGGTATACGATGTTTATCCTAATCCGGGGAACGGCTCATTTGAAATCCCGGTTTATTCACCGGAAGAAACAGAAGCCGTTATCCGCCAATACGACCTGACCGGCAGAGAACTTCAGACTCCTTCTACCATCTCAATTCAGCGTGGTTTCAGCCGGATTCCGTTTATCCTGGATCAGGAGGCTGCCGGCACTTATGTGATCACATTGGAGAAAGGCGATAAAATCAGTTACCTGCGACTGGTGAAACGGTAATCTGCATTTACCACATCCTTCCCTCCCGGTTTCATCACTGCCTGGCCACGATATCATAATGTGTATTGTCGGGCGGAGAGGAAATTTCTCTGCCCTCACAATAAATTCTGTAACCGCATTCAGCTAACAAATCAAAAATCATTGTTGAAGAAGAATTTTGGCGCTGCAGGTTATGATCATTTATTTCAACAAATAAAACAGGGGTCATTTTCCGGAGTGTATTCACCGCTCCCTTCAGCACATTGAATTCAAAACCCTCAACATCAATTTTAACAAAATCAATTCCTGACAATTGCCTGTCGTGCACAAAGTCATCCAACGTAACTGCCTGTGCCGAATAAGAAAGATCCTGTGTCTCTTTTCGCATATATATTCCGCCACTGTTGTTGTATGTAGCAGGATCAAAATACAGGGTTTCATTTTTATCTGACAAAGCCATCTGCTCCACTTTGAGGTTGGCAAACTCATTCAGTTGCGCATTCACCTGAAATTTACGGAAAGTATCCGGCACCGGCTCGAATGAAATGACCCAACCTTGCTCCCCGGTGAGCCGTGCGAAATTCATGGCCGTTTCACCAATATTACCACCCACATCCAGAATTTTCATTCCCCTTTTCACCAGAGGATAGAGCTCATTACGATGTTCAACGCTCAAGTCAAAGTAGATGACCCACTCCATGTATTCGGAGAGATCGAGTGAATACCATATACCGTTACGGCAAACCTTTCTGAAAACACCTTTGGGATATTGATAATTCTGGGGAGCACATTTTACAAAAAAATTATCATACCCCTTCCCGGCGGTAAAATAGGGCAATAACCTATCAACTCCTGTTCTACGCAGAACATTCCTTAAGGAATTAAAAAAATCCAGTTTCGCACCCATAACCCCTGTTGTTAATTCATGAATAAACTTTTGCTGCAATCTGTTTTGCACCCCAGGCCTGCAACAGATCCGCATGATTATTTTCAATAGTATGGTACTTTTTGACCCATTCAATATTACTCAGCCTCTCTTCCACTGTCAGGTGATGCGACTGCGCAATACGCCGCTCCAGCTCTGATTCCAGGGTCAGCGCATTCACATTTACAACCGGACAGTTAGCATACAGATATTGCTCCAGCCCTTCTTCAACATAACATAGAACGGTATTACCGCAAAGCAACCCCTCGAGACTTTGAAGACCATACCATCCGATTACCATCTGATCAATTAAAATATCAGATTTCTGCATCAGCTCAAACAACTCATAGCGGGTGACGCTATACAACTTACCGGTTTTTCGGATATTGTCACCCGGAGTAATAAGGTCAACATCCGTCCCGAAACGAGATGAAATTCTGTCAAGTATCTCATGAATAAAGGCTGTTCCCTTAACCTTATCATTCGACGGCGCATGAAGAATGGTAAACTTGCCGGTCAGCGTTTTTCGTTCCGCCAGTGCCTGCACACCACCAACTTCCGCATCAAATTTTTCCAGATCTATGACCACCGGATAATAACGGGCACCCGGCACATTTTCGAGCAGATCCGGTGTAGACACCAGAATACAATCTGCATACTTCCGGCTATCTCTGATCAAAGCATCCTGCCAGGGCAAGGTCTTCTTAACTCCGCGTTCTCCATTCAAAAAGGGGATGAGATGTTCATTTTTCCAGAAGAGGAATTGCGGATTCCGCACATCACTACCCACAAAATGCATCACGAGGCGCTTTCCCAGCAAACGGTAAACCATAAATTCAAAACGTCTCAGTTTCCGGGTCAGAATCGTTTCTCCTGAAAAAAAATGAAAGACGTCATACCTGAACAAACTATACACGAAAAAACAGAAAGTATACAGGTATACGTACAATGCGGAATGACGGCTCACCTCACATACATGCGTATAATTAGTTTTATAATGTGTTTCGGCCAGTTTAAACTTGGTAAATGATTCGGCCGTAAACTCATCTGAAAGATATTGGCTGATGAACTTCGAATACAATTCAATCCGAAATCCGATATCCACGGCAGCAAACAATATCCTTTTCTTCTTTCTCATATAAACAGCAAGGAAGCCTGGACGTATTCCCAATTCATAGTGCTTAACGCAAACCGGCTATCCAATACTTTATGATCAGAAAGCACATCAATTGCCCGCTTGATCATGGGCGCCGGAACATCCCGGTTTTTAGGAGGCTCAAATCCAACTTTATCTTTCCTCCAGCAGATTTCCTGCGGAAGAATATTTTTCATGGATTCACGCAGAAGAAACTTAGTCCAGCCATCGTGAAGCTTGTACTCGTCAGGTAGCGCGTACATAAATTCCACCAATTGATAATTGAGAAATGGCAATCTGACTTCCCGGCTATGTGCCATTGAATTACGATCTGCATACCTCAACAGGTTTTGAAGTCCCCCTTTCATCATCACAAAGTGCAATGCAGAAGTCAGATCAGCTGGGTAGTCCAGCCTGTAAAGATCCGGATGGTTCATATTCCGTATTCCGGAAGAAAACTGACGCAGATAGTCCGGTATAACCAAACGATTCTTCCATCTCCGTAAGCCGGTGCGTGCATGCGGAAAAAACACATCCATCCACCATCCGGTGCCGGCAGGATATTTCTTGCCATGTAACTGATAAAACAACTGTTGCTGCGCCCAACACTTCTGCGGAGAACGTCTCAACAAACTTCCGAAATATGGACCGAAATAATGGAAGTAACCTGCCAGAATCTCATCGGCTCCTTGTCCGTCCAGCAATACAGTTACCTGGTGTTGCCGGGCCAGTTTCATGACTTCCCACTGAGCAATTACACTTGTACTGCCAAACGGTTCATCCTGCTGAACAGCCACCTGTTCAATTTTATTCTGAAGCTCATCCGGTGTTAAAAAAACCTCATGGGCTTCCGCATTGATGGAGCCATTGATGGTGTCGATATATTTACCCTCATCTCTTTCAAAATTCCGGAATCGCGCAGAGAACGTTTTCTGTACTGCTGACCGGTCTCTTATTTTGTCAATCAGCATGACAATACTGGAAGAATCAAGTCCACCTGAGAGGCTGGAACCTACCGGAACATCAGAGCGTAGCCTGCAGGCAACAGATGCGGAGAACAGATCATAAAAAGTATCCGTAGCTTCCTGCAACGATATATTCAGCTTCCTGGAAGGATCGATATCCCAATACCTTTCAAATGAGAGGCGATGATGTGCATCGATTTCAAAACAGCAACCCGGTTCCAGCTGATTTACTCCCTCAAAAAATGTACGCTGGGGAGCAGAAAAGTCCTGTTGCGTTCCGTATGCCAGATACAGGTATACCATCCGAAGATCAGGAGTTTTTGAAATTCCGGCCGCCCAAAAAGCTTTTATTTCAGAAGCGAAATACCACCTGTCATTATGCTGTGAAAAGAAGAGCGGTTTTTCACCAAAGCGGTCACGGGCACCGAAAACTGCCTTTGTTTCTTTATCGTAAATGACAAAAGCAAACATGCCATCCAGCTCCGACAGACATTTCTTTCCCTTCTGATCAAACAAAGCCAGCAATACTTCTGTATCTGACTTTGTCCGGAACCGGTACCCGGCTTTCAACAGTTGCTCACGGAGTTCAAGGTAGTTATAGATCTCTCCATTAAAAACCATGACATACCGGTCCAGATAATGCATTGGCTGATTTGCAGCTTCATCCAGATCGATAATAGAAAGCCTTCGATGAGCAAATCCGATGCTGGCAGCATCATTGATCCAGATCCCTTCACCGTCTGGTCCGCGGTGACGGATTGCCTGCGACATCCGCAACAACTCTTCTGTGTTGACAACGTCCTGATGCTGCGCAATAATACCGGCAATTCCGCACATAAATCCTGTTTCAACAAAAATATTAAAAAGAATCCAACGAGACAGATACTGCGTTCACTCGCTTAGTTTTTCAGAGAAGGGAACAACCGCTTCATTACTGCCGGCCGCCACTTAAGGAAACGCTCTTCAATAATTACGGTGGCCAGCACTGCCGCAATAAAACTGACAACTAAAAAGGTCAATGTTCCTCCCACCGTAACTCCCAGTCGGTCGGTAATAAAAAACACAAACATCGGATGCCACAGATACCAGTTATAGCTGAAATAAGCTACAAACCGTACAGGATACCAGGATGAAAAGTCTCTGAAATACACACCTGCTATCATCAGAAAAAAAGAAAAGGGGATGATACTGTGAAACACGACTTTCCGATAGAATACACTTCCAGCTTGTACATGCCATCCGATTGCAAGAAAGAGCACTGCCAAACCCACTGGAAACAACCATTTTCTGAAAGAAGCAGATTTCAGATAATCACCGTAATCTGTCAATAACAGATTCAACAATACACCCCAGGCCAGTGCGTCGATCCGGTTATGAGTAGCGGAGTATGTATCCTGACCATTCGTAAAATACAGACTGAAAATTTTAAAACCAAAACCGGCCAGGATTGTAACTCCCACCATTCCATAAAGCGAAGCATTGCGATACTGCGCTGGGACCAGATAGCGAATCAACAGAAAATAAACCGGCAACATCAGATAAAAATGTTCTTCCACACACAACGACCAGACGTGATCGAAACTCCAATGCACAGGAAGACCTGTATAATTCTGATAAAAGAATGCATACCGATAGATGTCATGGAAGGGGATAATCTGGTCGGAATGGGAATGGCTATACATCTGTCGTACCAGCAACGAGCCCAGGAACAGGAAAGCATAATAAGATGGCCAGATTTTAAAACCACGCTGCAGCACAAATCCTAAATAATGCACTGTTCCGTTTTTTCTGAACTCTCTGGTAATCAAACCTCCGACCAATAACCCTGATATGACAAAAAACAAATCCACACCCAGATAGCCAAAAGGAAGGAGATGGTTATAGTGAAACAGCACCACCACAATGATGGCAATTCCCCGAAAAATATCCACAGCGGAATTTCGGCTTGTCCCCGAAAGAACTTTGAGAACCTGCATAGTTAAACAGAAGGGTTGACCGTTGAAGAATCACCTGAATGAGCAGAAGGAATTTCACGTAGAATTTTTGCAGGCACCCCTCCTATCACTACGTTGGAAGGAAAAGAACGAGTCACCACTGCGTTTGCACCCACCACAACGTTATCGCCCAGTTCCACTCCGGCTGTGATAACGACACCATTCCCCAGCCAGCAATTGCGGCCGATTTTCACCGAACCTCTAATGAATTTCTGAAGATCACCCGGCACGTGATCAACGGTTTGAATGCAAACATTGCAGGCCCATATTGTGCCAGCACCTATTTCAATTGTAGTACCTTCAAACGCGGCGATATACGCACCGGTACTTACAGTCAGATTCGCCCTGACCGAAGCATCTTCAAACCGCATGTACTTCCAACCCGTTATTTTATTCGTATAGTGAACGGAATACGGCACTTCACGGTTGATGCCAAAAATGCGCTGTACTATCCAGTTTATTGACAACAAGCCCAACGGGAAACGGATATATTCCGGCCTGTTGATGCTGCGGAAATATGCGGGTATAATTCCTAAGCCCATACTTTGAAACGCAACAGAGTTTTCACTTTCATCAGTACAAAGTTAAGCAATCGTTCATCAGCCAGTTTCCATTTAACGCCAATCAGAAATACAGTAGCGGCATACAGTGGTGCTACAATAATAATAAATGCAAGATATGGAAGCAGGAAGGTATAGATCAGAAACAGGGCACAGGCCAAGGCAGCAGACACCAGCAAAATTTTGCCGATCAGCTTAATATCAACCAAATCCACAAACCGGCATTTCATGATTTGCAAAGATTTCCGCGTAAGCAATCCGGCAAAGACAAACAGAGAAATAATAAAACTGGCTGCACCTCCTGCAATACCGAACCCGGAAATAAGTATATAATTCAGCAATAAATTCAAGACCGTTGTAAAGGCGACCGAAAAAAAGATGTACCGGCCATTTCCACTAACGATGATTACATCCTGAAAGTCGTTTACCCGGATAAACAATGACAAATTGAAAATTGAAAACACCAGCACACTTTCAACATATTTCTGCGATAAATACGCCGAAACGAGGGGCCCCGAGAAAAACAACAAAAACAAAAGTACCGGATAGACCATAAATACTGTTGTTGAAATTGCCACTCTTTTCAACCGGATTATTTCACTGTAGTTACGCTCTGCAAATGACCTGGCCACCTCGGGCATGACAATCGTTGCCACAGCACCATACAATGTAGCAATAAAAGGCACTTCAATAGCACCAGCCCGATACAAAGCAAAGGCAGTTGTACCCAACAGTGACGAAATCACCATCCCATCAATATAAAACAGCGAACGTTCAATGAGGGAAGAGATGGCAAGAGGAGATGCCAATTTGAAAAACCGGCGGGACATATCACTCTGAAATCCTCCATTCCTGCGAATCGTAGCGGGTATCGACAGGTAAAAAGCAACCATTTGCAGTATACTCACCACACTCAGTGCCATCATCAGAAGATCAAGAGAATGATATAACTGTATTGCGATCAGCATCGCAATTACTTTAACAATATTTGACAGCACCAGAATCATCGTCATGCTTTTCACCTTACCCCAGTAAACAAGCACAGCCATAAAAATCGGGATGGGTATCTGTGCAAACAAATTCAATAAGGAAAGAAACACCAGCCTGTCGAGCAACCGGTTATCAAAAAGGTAAACAAATACCGGACTTAACAAATACATAAACAGCATCCCTCCAATTCCTAAAAGGATGGTAAGCCTTGTCAGCGTAGCAAAAACATCGGGGGCCCGATAACGCTCATCCGAGAAAAAAATATTGGCCACCTGATTCAGGTTAAATGAAAATATACCCTGAATAATTCCCACCAGTAACAAAACCTGACCATATGATCCGTATTCCACATAACTCAGCGAACGAACCAGATACGGAAGGGTGAGGAAATTAATCAGTACGTTCAAACCATTTCCCAATGTCAAAATCAAGACTTTCGTTGAACGGGCAGTGGTCATAAATTCGGAGAGTGGCTATCCGGCTTCAGGAAGTTGTCAGATCGGATCTCCGCGAAAATAGGAATTCCCACAAAAACAACTATTAACAACTGATTTTCAACGCCTTAAGGCCAACACTAGGGATTTTGTTACACTATCTTACTTTCAAATACATCGCCTTGATGGTAAATCCCAGTCCTGTAAATGTCAAGGCAGCATTGGCAGTTTCTTTCAACAAATTCAGCATCCGGTTGCTGTTCATGGCTTTCCTCAAATTCTCATCCTTTTGTTTAACAGCTGCCTGAATAGTACCGGTTTGTTGCGAACCTGCAGCTCTCGACAAGCTGATGCCGGTAGTCCGGAGACTTTTTTTAACAAAGCCCGCTTTCTGTAAGGCCAGATCCATCGTCTTCTTTGTGAAATAACAGAGATGCTCAGGATATTCAACAATATTATAATCCGGACCGAACTGATAACGCAGGTAACAATTAAAATTTGGCGTAGTGAGATACAGGCAACCACCGGGACGAAGCACTTTATACATGCTTTGCAACTGAGGAACAGGATCGTTCACATGTTCGATCACTTCTGAGCAAAAAACTACGTCAAAACGAACGCCATTAAAATCCGATGAAAGGAGATCACCCTGTTTCATTACAATACCTTTCTGTTCACAAAGAGCAATAGCATCAGCAGAAAACTCAGTGCCATAGACATTCCATCCTCTTTTCTTCGCTTCATCGAGAAACCAACCTCTGCCACAACCGAAATCAAGGATATTATTGGTTTCACGAAACGGCTCAAACTCATCCAGCAGCTTTTGAAAAGAAATGAGGGTGTTGACACCGGGGCTTCCGGTATAAGAATACGTTTTATAATGTTCAGTTAACTCTTCAACGGTAGGAATCCGATACATGAAAATAAACCCGCACGCATCGCATACAGCTAAATCATGACGCTCATATCCCTTGAGCGGATGCAATCCACCAGAATTACAAATTAAGCAATGAGTTTGTCGCATGATGAATGGAAACGGAAAGCAAAAGTAATAATTCAAAGGAATTCGGCGGATCAAGGTACATCAATATCCATTCACCTGATACAGATCTGCTAGTCCGAAACACGCTATCAATGACCCATAACTCAAAAACAGCTATCTTTGACCATAGTATCCCCTACTCTAAACTAAAAAACTCTTGAATCCGGCACGTCTGCCATTTCAGAAAAAGAAGATCACCTGCGTTGTTTCCGCTGTTGATTATTCATTGGGCTTTTTATGGATTGGGAGGGGGTTCAAAGATGCTGAATATGATTTTGAATTTATCTTTCTTTCCCCCTCCATACCTTTTATACATCAGCAATTTCTCAGTGAGAACATTCAAAGCCACTTCATTCGTTGTGGCTCAAAAAAGGATTACCCGGTTGCTCTCCTGAAATTATGGCGTCACTTTATAAAGAGAAAGCCTGACATTGTGCATGCACAACTGATAGAAGCAGGACTGCTTGCGCTCACTGCAGCCAGACTAGCATTTGTACCGCGCCGTATCTACACCCGGCACCATGCAACCTATAACAGGTTCTATTATCCGCACATGGTAAAATACGACCGCTATATCAATTCCATCAGCACCGATATCGTTGCTATATCAGGCAACGTAAAAAATGTGCTGAAGAATGATGAACATGTACCGGAATCAAAAATAACCATCATACCGCATGGCTTTGAATTATCATCCTTTGAAAACCCTTCGCCGGAAGATGTAGCCGGATTAAATGAATTATACAACAACCTGCATAAAAAACCAGTCATTGGAGTTATATCCCGCTTTATTGAATTAAAAGGAATCCAGTACATCATCCCTGCTTTCAGGAAATTTCTTGAACACGAACCGGATGCACTGCTGATCCTGGCCAATGCCAATGGTAATTACAAGAGCGAAATCGAAAATCAGCTAAAATTATTACCATCAGGCAGCTATAAAACCATTGTATTTGAAAAAAACCTTTTTGCCCTGTATAAGCTCTTCGACTACTTCATTCATGTCCCGATTGACCCTACTGTAGAAGCATATGGACAGGTGTATGTTGAAGCTCCGGCAGCTGGTATTCCTTCCATCTTCACACTATCAGGCATCGCCAATGATTTTATCAAAGACAAGGAAAATGCGCTGGTGGTTCCCTATAAAAATGCAGATGCCATCTTTGAAGCCCTGATGACGTTACACCAACAGCCAGCGTTAAGAACACAACTCATTAAAAACGCGAAACGCGATGTGACCGAACTATTTACTTTTGAAGAATCACTTAACCGACTCAGACACCTGTATGACAACTGAACCTTATATTTCAATTGTTGTCCCTACCTATAACAGAGCTGCGTTGTTACCGGCAACGCTGGCTACCTTGTTTAAGCTGAACTACAGCAATTTTGAAATTATTGTGGTTGATGACGGAAGCACCGACAATACCCTTGAGATCCTTTCAGGTATAAAAGACCCGAGAATGAAGGTGATCCCAATCGCGAATTCAGAACGTGCAGCTGCAAGAAACAGAGGCGCCGAACAAGCGAAAGGAGAATACATTAATTTTTTCGACTCCGACGATCTGGCCTTACCCAACCATCTGGAAGAAGCTGCCAAAGCTATTGCAGACCTGAATCATCCAGAGATATTCCATCTCAACTTCGAAATCCGAACACCTGAAAACACTCTGGTAAAAACCGGCAGAATGTACCGCAAAGGAGAAACTGCCAATCACCGGTTAATGTGCGAAAACCCCTTCAGCTGTAACGGGGTGTTTATCCGAAAAGACGTCGCACTCCAACTACGGTTCAATGAAGACCGTGCCCTCAGTGTGTCGGAGGATTATGAACTATGGATACGGATGGGGAGCCGATATCCGCTTCACATGATCAACACCGTTACTTCCATTATTGTATTACACGACAACCGCTCTGTTTTTTCTGTTGATGAAAACAAACTGTTGTTCCGTAAAAATCTTCTTTTGAAATACGCCTTTGAGGACAAGGAAGTAATGAAAGTGTTTGGCAAACAACAAAAAACCATTACGGCCTTCAACGATACATACATCGCCTTACATCTGATACTGAGTAATCAGATCAAAAGCGGATGGAGCTATTTCCTCAAAGCCATATTTCTGGATCCACGATGCCTTAACGACAGAAGAACACTTGGCATCATCAAACAAACATTTCTGGGCATTAAAAGAAAAATGACCAACACTCACACTCCTGCTTAATCTTCTAAAAAACAATATACCCATATGTGCGGAATTGCAGGATATCTGTCTTTCAAATCTGATTTAGGGATTGAAGAGCTCACCCTCCTTACGGATGCATTATCCCATCGCGGTCCCGATGCACAAGGGCTGTTTCAGGATGAGGTTTGCGGATTAGGTCACCGGCGATTGTCCGTGATTGACCTTTCCACCAGTGCCAATCAGCCCATGTTTTCTGAAAACAACAGATATGTCATTGTCTACAACGGTGAAGTCTACAATTTCAAAGAAATTGCACAGGAACTGAACGCGCAACCGACACAGAAGGCAGTAAATTTCAAGACAAGTTCTGACACCGAAATTATCCTTGAAGCTTTCTCACGGCACGGAACAGATTTTGTACATCTGTTGAATGGAATGTTTGCAATTGCCATTTGGGACAAGCAGCAGAAGGAGCTGTTTTTATTCAGAGACAGGATTGGAATAAAACCAATATACTACTATCACAAACAGGATGTATTTGTTTTTGCTTCCGAGCTGAAAGCAATCAAAAAAATTAAACAACTCGATTTTTCTGTCAATCACGGGGCCATCCCTGAATTCCTGCACATGGGCTTCATCTCCTCTCCGCGCTCTATTTACTCTCATTGTTATAAAGTACAGCCGGGACATTACCTGAAAATCAACCGGGAAGGAATGGAAGTGATCAACTACTGGAATCTTCCTTCAAAAATTCATCGGTCGGTGATAAAGGATGAAGCCGAAGCATTGACCAGGATGCAGGATCTGCTGCAGAGCGCGGTACGATATCAGCTCCGTGCTGATGTACCAATGGGTGTATTCCTGAGCGGAGGTATTGATTCGAGCCTGTTAACTGCAGAAGCTGTGCACCAGTCCGCTTCGAAAATAAGTACCTTCTCGATCGGGTTTGAAGAAAACAAGTACAACGAACTGGAATATGCCCGTGCCGTTTCAAAACACCTTCAGACAAACCATCACGAATTCATTGTTTCATACAAGGATGCTCTTGAGTTGTTAAGCACCGGCATGGAGACCTACGATGAACCTCACGTAGATTCCTCCATTTTACCCACGATGATCGTGTCAAGATTAGCCCGAAAACATGTAACCGTAACGCTCTCCGGAGATGGCGGAGATGAATTATTTATGGGTTACGGTACTTACCAATGGGCGGCCCGAATGTCGAATCCACTCTTACGCACTTTTCAAAAGCCTATCGCAACCGTCTTAAATAAAATGCCATCCCGATATCAGCGTTTTGGCAAAATGATTGATGCTTCACAAGCCTGGAACCTTCGCAGTCACATTTTCTCACAGGAGCAATACTACTTTTCATCAGCAGAGATATCTTCACTTGTTCAGCCTGCTTACCATCAATTCGATTTCTGGAAAAACTTCGAAGATTTTGAAGAACATCAACACCGGGTCTGTCAAATCGAACGAACGCTGAATCCAATGGAGAAGCAATCTTATTTTGATCTGTTGTATTATTTGCCGGAAGACCTTCTTACCAAAGTCGACAGAGCCAGCATGCACTATTCACTGGAAACCAGAGTTCCCTTGCTTGACCATCGCATTATCGAATTTGCACTGAACCTGTCCACTGACTTAAAATTCAGAGAAAAAACAACAAAACATCTCCTGAAAAAAATACTGTATCAGTATGTGTCCCGTGAAATTTTCGAGCGTCCCAAACAAGGATTTTCGATCCCTATGACGAAGTGGCTGCGAAACGAACTGGCGCACCTTCAGGAAACGTATCTGAATGAAACATTTGTCAGCAACTGTGGATTTGTTCATCCCCAACAAGTAAGTGCGCTGCGCGCATCCTTCATGCAAGGTAACGACTATTTATTTATGAGAATATGGCAGCTTATTTGTCTGCACAAATGGGCTGCAGACCAGGGCATCTGCCAAACTCAATAACCAGAAAAAGTAGTTTGATCGACGACTTGCCGCCGGTTTCTGTTTTCCTCTTCAATATCTGTTAAGCGAATATGCCGCATCAAATACATCGATGCTACAAAAAACGGTATACACGGAATTTTATATCTGACCAGGCTTCCAAAATTACTGGTGGAGAGTCCGACGGAATAAGCAAAGAAGAGTGAAAAAAACAAGGAAAACGTAAGCATGTGGTGTTTAAAGAAATAGCCAAACAGCCGGTAAATCCTCAGCAGAATGAGTACACGGATGGCAAAAATCAGCAACAAGAGATTTTCAAAACCTGAAATAAACATTACCAGGTTGTTACTTTCGATGATTAACGGACGGAAAATAGCGGAGAACGTGGCAATCGGGAATTTACTCAACATACTCGGCATCGTTGAATTAAACTCTCCGATGTCAAATGAATTCCCCTGATAGTAGTCACTCTTGAGGTCCCTTTGTGTGACTTTTGCTTTCTCCAGAATAGACTCCACCTGATATTCTGCAAGGGCATCACCCATAACCACCATCAGCAAGTAGCCAAATGAAATACCACAGATCAGTAAAAACGGCATTGAAAGTGCGCGTACCGTCTTTATCTGAATCTTTCCCAGAAACAACTGTACCAGCCACAAAATAACGGCAGGCAGCAGCCCTACAAGAATATAAGGTTTAATTGAAGATATGACGTAGGAAGAAAGTACAACGATAATAATATTGGCAAACAGTTTCTCCTTCCTCACAAAAATGGCATAGATGGCAGAAAAGAAAAAACCAACCGCTCCGAGTGTAAAGGTATCTTTCAGCAATCCGGATCCCCAGAAAAATACAGACGGTATGAATAAAAAAGAAACGGCCATTTCCTTATACAGATGCGGAAACTCCTTGGCAAAGACTTTATACAACCGCCACATTCCACTAAAAGATACCGTAGCACATAAAATTGTAGTGGTCAGATAGCTTTTGAAGGCCGGGGTCACCAGAAACAATGCTATTTTAACGACAGCCCAGGCTTTCGGATCACGCGCATAAACTGCATATCCGGTTTCACTGTTAAAATAATAATGCAGTGATATATTGGCATCTGCCGTCATCACATGCAAGAATGAACTGAAATCATACACAGCCAGATTTTGCAAGGCCAGTACATTGTTAAAGTATTCAATCGTATCACCACCGGGATAATACAATGTATAAACCAGTGCCAAACCTACCCCACCCACCATTTTTGCAACCAAACCCGGAAGGAAATACTTATAATAGGGTTCCGCCTCCTTCTTTTTTTTTGCATACAGGTTGGCCACCATTAAAATAATGAGGGTATAAACCGGCATCAGCAGGAAATCAATGATGGAGTAATGCTGCATAATGAGGAAACGAATTTACGTATTAATTGATTTACTTAATTTTGGAGTCCCGGCACTACCTGAATTTTGAAGACCCAGCACATCTTATACATCTCCTACGATGGAATGACCGACCCCTTGGGTCAATCGCAGGTGCTGCCTTATATCTGTGGCTTAAGCCGTCAGGGCTATTCATTTCATCTCATAAGTGCTGAAAAAGCAGATCGGTTTCAAAAATACCGGTCAGATATTGAGCAGATTTGTCAGGAGGCCGGAATTGTTTGGCATCCGGTCACTTATCACAACCGTCCACCTATTTTGGGAACCTTATTTGATTTATTCCGCATTCATAATAAAGGGCGCGATATCCTGAAAACACATGCAATTCGCATGGTACATTGCCGAAGCTATATGCCATCATTCATCGGCATTTCATTAAAGCATCGGTTCAACATCCCGTTTCTGTTTGATATGCGGGGATTTTGGGTGAACGAAAAAGAAGATGGCAAAGTATGGAATCTGAATAATCCTGTTTTCAATCTGGTATTTCGCTACATGAAGAAAAAGGAAATTGCCTTTTTCAACGAAGCCGATACGGTTATTTCATTAACCCACAAGGCAATTCCTGAAATCCGCAACATCCTCACGAAGGATCATCAGGATACTCCAATTGAGGTTATTCCATGTTGTGTGGATACTGACTTTTTCAATGCCGGACTTGTGAGTGACGAAACGATTCAACACCACAAAAATGACCTAGGCATCCGGCAGGATGAATTTGTGATAAGTTACCTGGGCAGTATCAGCACCTGGTACCTTCCGGAAGAGATGCTGAAATTTTTTAAAATACTATTGACTATAAAACCCAATGCTAAATTCCTCTTTATCACCACCGAGGAGCCTGAATTTATTTTAAAGCTTGCTGATGAATGCGAAGTACCCCGTGAACGTATTGTTATCACTGCTGCTACCCGTAAGGAAGTTCGAGAAAAGCTACTGCTCAGTCAAGCGTCCGTTTTCTTTATCAAACCAGCCTATTCAAAAATGGCAAGTTCACCTACCAAACTTGGAGAATTGCTGAGTCTTGGAATTCCGGTAATTTGCAATGCAGGAATTGGAGATACGGATGAAATTATTCGTCAGGCTGAAGCGGGAATCATCTGTCATCAATTTGATGATATCAGTTATCTGGAAACTGCAAAGAAATTACTGGAAGCCACTACGCTGAATGACAAAGCCCGATTGAGAAATGTTGCTGAAGATATTTTTAGTCTGAAAAAAGGAGTAGCTTCTTATGCGAAAGTATACAGCAAACTACTCAGGAATGATGATAGGGTTCATTCCTGAGGATAGTAAAGGCTCTGTATAATTGTTCTAAAAAGAGAATGCGGATCATTTGGTGTGTAAATGTCATGTCTGAAAGTGAAATGGTTTCGTTTGCACGGTCACGAACACTCTGATCAAATCCATAGGCTCCCCCGATAAGAAAAACCAAATCGCCCGAAACGTGAATCATTTTCTGGTTGAGCCAACCTGCAAATTCTTCTGAACCAAAACGCTTACCTTTTTCGTCCAGCAGCACTACAAAATCGCCTGTACGCAACATTTTCAACAGCTTTTGGCCCTCATCCCGCATCACCTCCTGCGGGGATTTTTTTAGTGACGTCTGTCCTTCTACGATGAAGATTTCAATTGAAATATATCTTTTCACCCGCTGAAAAAAGGTGTCAACCCCCTCCTGAATCCAGCCTTTGTCGGTTTTATTTAAAGCTACAACCTTGATTTTCAATTCACTAAGATTTTAATGAGGTTTGACTTGTTGAAATATCACATACAAACCACGGTTAACTAAGCACGAAACTATTTAATATTGTAGCTAAACCATAAAGGTTGGAACATTTCTTTGGCAGGAATTTTGCCTTGTTCCAGCAACTAAATAAAAATGAAAACGCTTAAGACAACCCTGGTTGCCCTGTTTATCGGAACCCTGACAGCAATAGCAGGGTTGGATATGCTTGATGACATTGCCAATTCTCTTCGTTCCGGAGATGCAAGATCGGTGACCAGATACTTCGGGAATACCGTTGATTTAACCATTGGGTCTCAGGAAGAAGTATACAGCAAGATCCAGGCAGAGCAGGTTTTAAGGGATTTCTTTTCAAAAAACACGCCCAGATCGTTTACAATTCTACATAAGGGAGAATCAAAAGAAGGTGCACGGTATGCAATAGGCACGATGGTTACTGCTCAGGGAACAAAATACCGGACATATTTCTATATAAAGCAACAAGGCAGCACCGCTGTTATACAAGAGTTGCGCTTCATGGTAGAATAATCCGGATTACTCCAATCAAAGACCGGCCGAAAGCCGGTCTTTGTTATTTTGGACCATACCACTAAAGAATTTCGCATTTTTGCAGAATGATGGAACTTACCGATTTCATTCGCCTGGCTTTACAAGAAGATGTAGGGAAGGGAGATATCACCTCTTTGTCGACTATTCCGGAAAACAAATATGGCACAGCAAAATTACTGGTTAAAGAACAGGGAATCATTGCCGGTATATTTGTAGGTCTGGAAATTATAAAAGCAGTAGATGATCAGATGAACGCAGAAGTAATGGGAACCGATGGTCAACCTGTTGCTCCGGGAGATGTGCTGCTGAAATTACACGGTAAAGTTCGCAGTATTCTGCAGGCCGAACGGCTTTTGCTGAATTGTATGCAGCGCATGAGCGGCATTGCGACAACCACCCGGAAATATACAGATGCGGTTGCCGGTCTTCCGGTTAAAATAATGGATACCAGAAAGACAACTCCTCTGCTTCGTCAGCTTGAAAAATATGCTGTTAAAACCGGAGGTGGATTTAATCACCGTTTCGGCCTTTATGACATGATCCTGATAAAGGACAATCATGTTGACAGTGCCGGAGGAATCAGCGCCGCTTTAGTAGCTGCAAGAGCATACAGGGACCAACATGCTCCCGGTACAGCCATTGAAATAGAAACACGGAGTTTTACAGAGATTGAAGAAGCCCTCTCCACCGGAATAGCAGACCGAATCATGTTTGACAATTTCAGCGTGGAAAACACGATCAAAGCTGTTGCTCTCGTGAACAATCAATGCGAAACAGAATCTTCCGGAGGAATCACGCTGAACAATGTCAGAGCCTACGCTGAAACCGGAGTTAACTGTATTTCTGTTGGCGCATTAACCCACTCCGTAAAAAGCCTGGACCTGAGTTTGAAAATTCACAATGAATAAAAGTAAAATCATTGCTTTCCTGCTCGGACTGGGACCTGTCAAACTGCTCATCGACTTCAGCAAGCGACTGAGAATACCCGGATTTGAAGGTCTGCCCTTATATGATGTACTGGCATTTTTCATTCAGCGATTAAGTGCCAGTGAACTACAAATGCGTGCGCGGTCACTTGCCTTCAGTACCTTTCTTGCCATGTTTCCTGCCATCATTTTCATTTTTACGCTGATCCCCTATATTCCAATTCAGTCCTTTCCCGATAAGCTTTTGGCGTTAATTGGCGACTTTCTGCCAGCGAGCACGTTCGAAGCTGTAAGGGAAACAATCGAAGACATTGTACTTCATCAACGGGGAGGATTACTTTCCTTCGGCTTCTTCTTTGCCTTGTTTATCTCAGCAGATGGAGTGATGAATCTGATGACCTGGTTCAACAAGAGCTATCACGGAAAAGAACAAAGGTCTGCATGGAAATTCCGGTGGATGGCCATCATCTTAACCATCACCATCGCGTTACTGGTATTTACAGCCATCGGACTGATCGTTACCACTGAAATCATCTACTATTACCTCGAGGAAAAACAAATCCTCGTCAACTTTATGCAATTGATTTTGTTGACTGCCGGAAAATGGTTAATTCTGTTAATGCTCTGCTTTTCTGCGATCTCCCTGTTATATTATTACGGGCCATCCAAACATGAAAACCTGCGATTCATTTCAGCCGGGTCCTCATTGGCAACGCTGCTGATTGTATTAACATCGCTAGGCTTCAATTATTTTATTACCAATTTCGGCCAATACAATAAACTGTACGGCTCCATTGGAACATTGATCATTATCCTGATATGGCTTTACATAAATTCCTTTGTGATTCTGGTAGGATATGAACTCAATGTTTCCATCCGCAAAGCCAGAAAAATCACTCCTCTTCCCACTCCGTAACTGAACCGGGTACCCGTACCACTTCTTCCCAGTTACCGGCTGAATTCTTTTTCTCAATCACATAGTATTCTACGCCTGAATCCCATTCAACGTATTTTGTCCAGCGCAGTTTATAACCAACTGATGAATCCAGTTTCTGGAGCCAGATGGATGATCCGATTGCACCAGGAGTGGTAGAAACTTCACAAACATTGATGACATCGATCTTATAATAATATTCCATTGCGCCAACGTATACAGCGAAATCTTCATATGCATTCATCAAAGCGGGAACAGACGCAATCAACTGGAAATTTGAGTTGTCAGTAGAACGGTAGATGTCATATCGGTTTACCAATGCCGGAAGAACCACCGGAACACCCCATTCCACCAATACAAATTCATTGTCTACAACCGTTGATCTGGTTATATCCACACTTTGTTGTGCTATATCGCTTGTCGGTCGGGCTACAGATGCGTTTGACCATGAATAAAATGAACTATTGCCGAGTCCGGTTGCCTTTATACGATATTGATAATCGCTGGGACACCATGCCGATGTATCAACAAATGCAGTATCTCCCGAAGTAACACCTACTTGCCTTTCCAATGGATTCAAAGGATCAGACCGGTAGATTTCATAACCGGCGACAGAACTTCCTTTATAAGGTGTCCAGGACATCGAAACCTGATGATGACCTGCAATGGTATTCAGCAACATGGTTTCATGCGCCTGATGATCTTCAATCAGCGGGCGGTTACCACAGTGATCAACAGCCACTACAATATAACGATAGGTCGACTGTTCAGTAGAAACCTGATTATCATTCCATGTAAAGACCGATAACGGCATGGACCAAAGTGTATCTTTCACCGAAGAAATACTGTCATACGTACTTGTTAACGGGTTCCAGCGATAGATAATATAGATATCAATATCATCCACACTAACATCTTCCCACTGCACAGAAACTGAATTAGGACTGTTTACGCTTACCGACCTGAGTAATGTAACCGGAGGAATATCCGGGTCATAAACATGAATCAGATCTGGCATAACGATAGTATCTGCGCAGCCACCGCTGTTTGATACTACCAGCGAAACTGCATATGTACCAGCTAACATATAGGTATAGCTGACATTCATATTGGTATCAACATCTCCCGTTCCAAAACTCCAGAGATAAGAAGGTGAAACCAGGTTGGAACTGTTATTCTGAAATTGTACTGTGAACGGGAAACACCCCGTCACCTCTGATACAACAAAATCCGCAACGGGTTTTTGCGTAACCCGGATTGTATCCTGAAGGAACAAGGTATCAGTGCAGCCACCCGAACTATAACCAATCAGTAAAACGGTATAGTCACCCGGTTGCTGATAAATATGCGTAGGATTATTTCCTGACAACACGGTTCCATCACCAAAGTCCCAAACAAGACTATCTGCAACTGAACCGGTATTATCAAACTGCACAGTGAGCGGGGAACAACCTGTTGTCACGTCTGCATGTGCAGACAACTCAGGGCTGTCGCCAACAGAAACCGGAACCGGATACATATAAAAGGATGAGCAGCCTGTTGAATCATAGGCAAACAATGAAACCGTATATTGCCCGGGAGTAGTATACGTATAGACAGGTGTTTCGGATGAATCCTTCTCTCCATCACCAAAATTCCATTCGTACGTAACACCTCCAATCGTTGTATTGTCAAACTGAACAGTTAGCGGTGCGCAGCCTGATAATGCACTCAATGTAAATGATGGTACTGCGCCATGCACAGTAATGAGACTGTCAATGTGGAAACTATCTCTGCATCCAAATTTATTCTCAATGGTAAGACTCACATCATATATACCAGGCATCGTGTAAATCAGAGAAGGATACTGGTTACCGGAAAGATTCCCGTTTCCAAAGTCCCATTCCCAGATCGTTGCATTCTGACTCAGGTCCTGAAAATCCATATACATGGGAGCACATCCGATCAGGCTATCGGCAGTAAACAAAGCCACCGGAGTATTAACTTCAACAAGTGAGTCACGGAATAAAGTATCCGTACACCCTGTTGAAGAAACGGCAATCAAGGCCACACCATAGAAACCATCGGAACCATACGTATGTACAGGATTTGATACGAAGGATTGATTCCCGTCGCCAAACAGCCAAGAACAACTTATTGCGTTCTGAGATGAATCCGTAAAGTTCACTGTAAACGGACTACAGCCCCCTGTTGAGGAAACTTCCAGCCGTGCTTCAGTTAAAGAAGGAGCGGCAAGTGTTTTCGTGCTTGCGCAACCGTATTGATCCTTCACCGTCAGCATAATGGAGTCGGTAGGATTCATCAGATATGTATGTACCGGATGCTGTAAAGTAGACGTATCTCCATCTCCAAAATCCCAGAACCAGCTAACCGCATCGTGACTAAGGTCGGTGAAGGAGGCAATAGCCGGAACACAGGCACTGTTCACGGAATACGTAAAATCAGCCTGTACATTAGCTGCATACACTGCATTATGAATGATCAGTGTGTCACTACAAATATTTTTATAGGCAATCAGTGTGATATCATAATACCCGTTATATCCGGCTTTATAAAAGCCATGTTGTGGCGGATTAAACTGCGTACTGGTCGTTCCGTCACCGAAATCCCATAACCAGGAGGTACTCCCGGTAGAGAGATTATTCAACACACCAACAACTGCATGCGACTGGCAATTGGCAGTGGGCGTGTAATACGTAAAGTCGGCAACAGGATCAAATATCTCTATTAAATAAGACAACTGGAATGTACGTTGACATCCATTTATATCTGTAACTACTAATGTAACCACATAAACCCCACTATCTGCATACGCATGCAGAGGATCTTTCAGTGTTGAAGTCTGGCCATCCCCAAAATCCCAAAGGTAAGATGCGTAATTTACATTCCCCGGTGAAAACTGGAGAGAATCGTCAGCACATCCCCTGCGCTGACTTACAGAAAGCGGACTTGTTGCATTTACAGAAAATGATTTAGCGACAAATGAAGAACATTGAAATGTATCTGTCACCGTCAGACTGATCATATAGCTACTGTTTACATTCGGAAACAAATAAGAAGCCGAAGGCTGAGTAGATGTTACATTGTTGCCAAAATTCCAGAGGTACGACAATGCAGGCTGATTGATACTTACCGCCACATCCACACCTGCACAAAGATTCGTTGCAGAAATCAAGAAATCAGTAACCGGTTTGACTACATAAAATGTATCAGCAAACAAGGCTGAATCCGGCAATCCAAATGAGTTCGTAAAATATAAAATCGGCACAAAAGCCCCTGTGGTAATATAACTATGTTCCGGATTGACAACATTGGAAGTATCTCCGTCACCAAAGACCCAAACATGGTTAGTGGCATTCGGATCCGGACATGAGAAGTTAACAGTAAAAGGTGCACAATGATAAACTGGCGGAGAATAGGTTAAACCTCCGCCACCAAGTCCGCCACCACCATAGGAAGCACCGAATGACATCGGAGGATAGTTGTAGGTATACTGGCAACTGTCATTGCCCACCGTCAGTGAAATTACAAATGGACCGGCGGAATTATAGACATGCACAGGGTTTTCAAGTGTAGATGAATCTCCATCACCGAAGCTCCATATCCACCAGGTTGCACTGCTGGAATTGGCAAAGAACTGCACGTTGAAGGGCGGCACCGTATCATTGGTGACTGCGGAAGCCTGAGCTCCCAACCCTGTTATAGAAACGCTGTTATTCGCCTGCAATGTTGTAGTACATCCGCCGGGAGTGGTTATTACCAAAGTAACATTATAGGTTCCAGGTCCCGGATAAACATGAGATGGATTCTGAACAGTTGAATGTCCCCCATCTCCAAAACTCCATTGCCAGCCTGCTGCATTCAGCGATGTATCGGTAAATGTAACAACATACGGAGGGCAAGGTGAAACGGTGTAGGTAAAACCAGGATCAGCTCCGTCAATGATGAACGTCTGGAAATTTGCAATGTATTGCTCACACCCTCCGTTGGGCATCCATGTTGTTAACGAAACAATATAAGTGCCCGGTGAAGTATAGGTATGAAATGGATTTGATAAGGTTGAAGTAGTGCCATCACCAAAATCCCAAAGAAAAGAAGCAGCACCTGAAGCATCAGAAAAATTGACTGAGTAAGGTGCGCAGCCCTGAATGGCTGGTGGAGTCTGATAATTAACAACAGGAGGAGCAACAACTATCTTATTCGGTACAATGAGCGTATCCACGCAACCTCCTGCATCCTGGGCTATCAACATTACTGAATAATTACCCGTAGCATTGTAAGTGTGTGTAGGATGTATTGCGGTGGATGTGGTGCCATCACCAAAATGCCATACATAAGAAGTTGCAGATGCAGACGTATTTGTAAAATTCACCTGCAAAGGAGGGCATCCGGTAGTAACATCAGTTGTAAATGCCGCATCCGGTGAAAACACTTTTGCCTTTTGACTCTGTGCATATGAATAGGTACATCCATTGGCATGCGTCGCTGTAAGTGTTACCGTGTAGATGCCTTGTGCAGTATATGTATGTGATGGTGCCTGGAGCGTTGATGTACTTCCATCACCAAAATCCCATAACCACGAATAAGTACCGGCAGGGTTGTTTACCCCCTGAATAGTAAGTGGAGCACAACCGGTATGGTTTGTAAACCAGAAGATAAAATCAGGTCGGGGCAATACATTCACTTGTCCGGCGGCGACTTCCTGCTCACATCCATTTGCGTATTTTACTGTGAGTACTACATCAAACAATCCGCTATCCGGATAATTATAATATACCGTTGATCCGGTCTTTACGGTGCTGTCCCCAAGATCCCAGCTATACAAAGCATTGGAAATGTATGGAGTCTGACAGGAGACAAGCAGCGGCATACATCCTGAATCTGCACTTAAGGTTACAACAGGAACCGGATTAAACTTAATGTGTATATGTTGCGCAGCTTCTATGGTGTCGACACAGCCATTCGGGCTGGTCAGTACCAGTGAAGGAGAATAATAACCGGTATCAGCGTATTGGTGTGTTGAATTCAAAGCTGTGGAAGAAGTTCCATCACCAAAAAGCCAGTTCCACGATACAGCACTGGTTACAGATGCTGAAAACTGGAAATTGGTCTGGAGGTCACAGGTCACTGAATCACTTAACGTGATCACACCCTGAGGTGCAGGAAGTACCGTGACAATTGAATTTCTAACTTTTACATCACTGCATCCTAATGCTTTATTATATGCTACCAGGGTCACATTGAATGAACCGGAAATAGTATATATATGTACTGGATTAAACTGACCGCTGGTAGTGCCATCACCAAAATCCCACATACAAGAATCAAAATTCAGTGATAAGTTGGTGAATGAAAACACTTGCGTATTCTGGCAACCGGACGACCGGTTTACAGAAAAGTCGGCAGTTGGTTTGGCTACCACTGTGATTGGCATCGAAAACTGATTCGTTAAACCACTCGCAGATGTAGCTGTTAATGTTACCGAATATGTTCCGGGGGTAGCAAATACATTCACCGGATTGGTCAGCGATGAGGTATTTCCATTTCCAAAATTCCAGGAATACGAAACTGCATTCTGAGAAGTATTGGTAAACTGGAGACTAAAAGGAACACAACCGGTTGAGCTGGCTACCGTAAATGACGCAACCGGAGTTTGAGCTTTTACTGATGCGGATACGACCAACATCAGCAGAAGCACCCCAATTTTAATTCGGGCAGCCAACCTCACCAAAGAATGCATAGATTCAGGTTGATTCATAAGGGATTCATACGTAATTTTATAGCTATTGGTTCCTCCTCATACCAAGAATTTAAATATTGATAATTAAATAATTATCCTAAAAAGAAGGAAAACTCTTATGTGTAAGATTTCCGCTTTTTTCATTCGTTTCCCCTTCCCTTTCCGGAATTAAACAAATTGTTTTCCAAACTGTTATAAGTCCACTCAGGAAGCGTATTTTTGTCTCTTCATTGGTACTCCCTTATGGCCAGCATGTCGGAAGAAGAATGGGTTGAAGTTTACGGAGCCCGCGTACACAACTTACAGAATATTGATCTCACGTTCCCCAGAAATAAACTGGTGGTATTAACCGGCTTAAGCGGTAGCGGCAAGAGTTCACTTGCCTTTGACACTATTTATGCGGAAGGACAACGCCGTTATATGGAAACTTTTTCTGCTTATGCACGTCAGTTTCTCGGCAATATGGAACGACCTGATGTTGACAAAATCAAAGGGTTGAGTCCGGTGATTTCCATCGAGCAGAAAACGACCAATACGAACCCGCGATCAACCGTTGGTACTGTAACGGAAATTTATGACTTTCTGCGACTTTTGTTTGCACGTTCATCAGATGCCTTCTCCTATCACACCGGAGAAAAAATGATTAAGATGACCGACGAGCAAATCAGAGATGTCATCCTTCAGCAATACGATGGGCAACAATTGATGTTTCTGGCTCCTGTGGTCAAGGGCCGAAAAGGCCATTACAGAGAGTTATTTCAGCAGATTGCACAACAAGGTTTTGTAAAAGTGAGGATTGACGGTGAGCTGACCGAAATAAAACGGGGCTTGCAGGCTGATCGGTACAAAACACACGACATCGAAATTGTTGTTGACCGGATGCCGGTTAATGATTCGCAGTCTACGCGGGTTTATGACAGTATTAAGACTGCACTGAAGCACGGCAAAGGCACCATGATGGTTTTGGGAGACAAGGATAAAAAGGTGCGCCATTTCAGTCAGCATCTTATGTGTCCAACTACCGGTATTTCATATGACGAACCCGCTCCCAATACCTTCTCCTTCAATTCGCCGTACGGAGCTTGTCCGAAGTGCAATGGATTAGGAAGCATACCCGAAATTGACCTCAACAGTGTTTTCCCCGACACCTCAAAGAGTATAAAACAGGGAGGTATCGCACCGTTGGGGGAATACAGGGATTCGTGGATTTATCAGCAGATGCAGGCGATCGGTAAAAAATTTGGATTTACCCTGAATACACCCATTTGTGACATCTCTGATGAAGCCATCAATGTAATACTCTATGGAACCGGCGAACTTTTGTCCACCGAAGGTGATACCCCTGGCGGTTCTGTCAATGCCTCCAGCCTGAGTTTCGAGGGAATAGCCAGCTTTATCACAGCACAGATGGATGATGACGCAGGTTCCGGAAAACTGAAAAAATGGGCGCAGGGTTTTATGGCACATGTAGATTGTCCGGAATGTCACGGAACGCGACTCAAGAAAGAGGCTTTGTTTTTTAAAGTCGATGACAAGAACATCGCTGACCTATCCAATATGGATCTTCATCTTTTGTTTGAGTGGTCAAGTCAGGTTGAAAAACGGCTGAGTAAAAAGCAACTTTCCATTGCAAAAGAAATCTTAAAGGAAATCAACAAACGGATTAAGTTTCTGCTCGATGTTGGTCTTGATTACCTCACGCTCAACCGGAGTTCGCGCTCACTTTCAGGCGGAGAATCACAACGGATTCGTCTGGCAACACAAATCGGGTCACAGCTGGTTGGGGTGATGTACATCCTCGATGAACCCAGCATCGGATTACATCAGCGGGACAATACACGACTTATTCAATCACTCAAGGACCTACGCGATCTGGGCAATTCAGTAATAGTTGTTGAGCACGATAAAGAAACCATTCTTGCGGCCGATCATATTATTGACCTTGGTCCGGGAGCAGGTATTCACGGGGGTAAAATTGTAGCCAGCGGAGATGCAAAAGCAATCTGCAAAGCAGACTCACTGACGGCCCATTACCTCTCGGGAAAAATATCCATACATCACGGAAACAGAAGAGAAGGAAATGGAAAATCACTTAAACTATCCGGTGCCAAAGGCAATAATCTTCAGGATGTTTCGGTAGACTTCCCCCTCGGAAAACTGATCTGTGTGACCGGCGTTTCCGGAAGCGGCAAATCCACACTGATCAATGAAACCCTCTACCCTATTCTCAATCAGTATTTTTATCGTTCTCAGCAAAAACCGCTTCCCTACAAGAGCATTAAAGGACTCGAACACGTTGATAAGGTCATTGAAATCGACCAAAGTCCGATCGGCAGAACCCCAAGATCAAATCCAGCTACCTATACCGGCGTTTTCAGTGATATCCGGAATTTATTTGCACAGCTCAACGAATCGAAGGTACGAGGATATCCTCCGGGATGGTTTTCTTTCAATGTCAAAGGCGGGCGTTGTGAAACCTGTCAGGGTGCTGGAATGAGAACGATCGAAATGAACTTCCTTCCGGATGTTTATGTTGTTTGCGAAACATGCAATGGCAAGCGCTACAATCGTGAAATTCTGGATGTACGGTATCGGGGCAAATCCATTAATGATGTCCTCAATATGAGCATTGAACATGCGGTAGAATTTTTCGAAAACATGCCGAATATCCTACATAAAATAAAAACGATCAAGGAAGTTGGACTTGGCTATATTACACTCGGGCAACAAAGTACTACCCTGTCTGGCGGTGAGGCGCAGCGTGTCAAGTTAGCTGCAGAATTATCAAAAAAAGACACCGGCAACACGTTCTACATCCTCGATGAACCAACTACCGGACTGCATTTCGAAGATGTCAGGATACTGATGGAAGTGCTGAACCGGCTTGTTGACAAGGGCAACACGGTGCTGGTTATTGAGCATAACATGGATGTTATCCGTCTTGCCGACCATATTATTGATCTCGGACCTGAAGGTGGTTCAAGAGGCGGAAATATTCTCTGTACCGGGACGCCAGAAGAGATTATTAAAAACAAACAATCGGTGACAGCCCGGTATTTAAAGAAAGAGATGCAATAAACGGAACCTGATCCGTTTTTCATCGTACAAACCAAACAGCATGCAAGGTATGAATACAGACGAAGCAAAAATCCGCAGAGCCTTTTCTGATAAAGACTGGCAGGAAATAAAAGCACAGGACACCTGGCAGATCTTTAAGATCATGGCAGAATTTGTTGAAGGCTTTGAAAAGATGAGTAAAATCGGCCCCTGCGTTTCCATTTTCGGATCGGCACGGACTGAAGCAGGATCCAGGTATTACTTGCTGGCTGAAGAGATCGCCTATAAACTCACCAACGAAGGATACGGCATTATCACTGGTGGTGGACCGGGAATAATGGAAGCAGCCAACAAAGGAGCGCAGAAAGCTTCCGGGAAAAGCGTGGGTCTGAATATCAAACTTCCCTTTGAGCAATCACCCAACCCTTTTATCGACCCTGACAAGAGTATCACGTTCGACTATTTCTTTGTCCGCAAACTGATGTTCATCAAATATGCGCAAGGTTTTATTGTCCTACCCGGAGGATTCGGAACGATGGACGAATTATTCGAGTCATTAACACTTATTCAAACCAGAAAAATCGGAAAATTTCCAATTGTTATGGTGGGCAAGGATTATTGGTCAGGTCTTCTCGACTGGATTAAAACCGTACTGGTGACGGAAAAATACATCAATCCGGACGACATGAAGCTGTTTACCATTGTAGATACTTCCGACGAAGCAGTGGCTGTTATAGATTCGTTCTATTCCAAATACCTCCTGAAGCCAAATTTCTAGACAACCGGATCGGCCGATCAGTTTCCGGCAATAGATAGACGTTCCCTTTCAGGGGAAGTTCAAGCTTTCATTTTATTATCTTTCCGCAACAGGCATTATACCCTTACAGAAAAAGTGTAAGGTTTTTCTGTTTTTCGAACTATTTCCGGCAGAACGCTGCGCGTTCATATGAAACAAAAGCTGTGATTTCAGAGTAAAACACACACAGCTTAAATTATTCATATGCAAATCGAACAGAAAAAATGGACACCGGAAAGAACCTGGGAAACACTTCGCAGTGATTTAAAGGAATCTTCCCGTTATCAACTTGTAATTGTGTTTGGCAGCAGAACCCTGTTGTCAAGTCCAGGTTTCTATGAAGAAATCAGAACGCAATATCCGAAGGCTGAGATCCTCATGAACTCCACCTCCGGAGAAATAATCGATACGCAGGTGAATGATGAAACCATTTCACTGACGGCTATTCATTTCAACAAAACGAGGCTTTGCACAAAGTCGATCAATATCAACGACTATCCCAACAGTCTGAAAGCCGGAGAAGAGCTGGCTTCGCAATTTGAAAAAAGCGAATTATCCAACATGCTCGTCATTTCTGACGGGCAGATGGTGAACGGAAGTGATCTTGTGACCGGATTACAGACATCTCTTGCCAATGAAGTCGTCATCACCGGCGGCCTTGCAGGAGACGGAAGCCGTTTCCAGAAAACGCTGGTTGGACTGAATGAACAGCCTACAGAAGGTAAAATCATTGCAGTTGGGTTTTATGGCACCAGTCTGAAAGTATCTCATGGAAGTATGGGAGGCTGGGATCCATTCGGACCCGAACGTCTTGTAACAAAATCAAGAGCAAACGTACTTTTTGAGCTGGACGGTCAGCCGGCACTTGACATTTATAAAAAATACCTCGGCGAATATTCTGATGAATTACCGGGCAGCGCTTTGCTGTTCCCGCTCAGCGTAAAACTCAACGATAACGAAGAGCCGGTCGTCCGCACTATTCTCTCCATCAATGAAGATGAAAAGAGCCTAACCTTTGCCGGCAATATTCCTACAGGTACATATGCACGGCTCATGAAAGCCAACTTTGATCGTCTCATTGAAGGGGCTTCCAACGCGGCCATGAATTCACTTCAACGTCTTGAGCAACCCGATCTTGCTATTCTCATCAGCTGTGTGGGACGTAAGCTCGTGTTGAATCAACGTATAGAAGAAGAAGTAGAAGCAATTCGCGACATCCTTGGCAACAAAACGGCCATAACCGGTTTTTATTCCTATGGAGAAATATCTCCCAACCGCGGTTATATGAATTGCGAACTGCACAATCAAACAATGACGATCACCACAATGAGTGAAAAGTAATTATGAATAAATTACTCCAAAGGCAGTTAAATAAATTCTTAAATGGCCGGGCAATGGATCCGGAATTACAGCGCTTTATTAACGCCGTTGGAGAAAGCTATGAGCATTTTGAGCGTGACAGATTACTCATAGAACGCTCGATGGCGATGAGTTCGGAAGAAATGCGTGAGCTCAACACGAAGCTGAAAAAAGAATCACAGGATCATCGCATTGCACTCCAGAAACTGATGGAAACCCTGAAGTTACTCAATCTGGAAAACAAGCAACAAGCGAGTGAAGAGCACACCTTAATCAATGTCATCGACGTCATTAAGAAAGAAAGCGCACGAAGGAAAATTGCAGAAGATCAGCTAAAGCGAAATCTCCGGAACCTGGAAAAGATCAATAAAGACCTCGACCAGTTTGCATATGTGGTGTCGCATGATCTGAAAGCCCCCTTACGGGCCATTGCGAGTCTTGCGGAATGGATTGAAGAAGATTCTATCGACCGAATTACGCCGGAAACACAACGGAATCTGCAGTTATTGAGAGGAAGGGTGATGCGAATGGAAAACCTTATTCATGGCATACTCGCCTACACCAAAGCAGGAAAAATCAAAAGTGAAGCACAGGTCATCAACACCGCTGCTTTTATAAATGAAGTAGTAGACATACTGAATCCACCCCCATCCATCAAAGTAGAGCTGGAAGGTGAATGGCCGGACATTGAAACCGACACCATCCGTTTTCACCAGGTATTGTCAAACCTTATCAGCAACGCCATAAAATACATCGACAAACCGAAAGGTTTGATCCGCATAAACAATGTTACACTGGAAGAATGCTGCCAGATCACGATCGAAGATAATGGTCCGGGCATTGAAGAAGAATATCATCAGAAAATCTTCCAGCTATTCCAAACGCTATACACACGCGACGAAGTAGAAAGTACCGGAATCGGACTCAGTATTGTGAAGAAGATCATTGAAGAGCAGGGAGGTAAAATCTGGGTAGATTCTGTTCCCGGCAAGGGCACCAGTTTCACCTTTACCTGGCCTGCCACCATCATCAATGAAAAACAAAACACAATAAACAGTCATGGAAGATAAGCTCTTAAACATTCTTCTTATCGAAGACGACAGTGTAGATGTCATGAACGTACAACGTGCGTTCAAGAAAAACAACATCACCAATCCGCTACACATTGCATTCAATGGTGTTGAAGCCCTGAACATGCTTCGGGGCACCAACGGCAAACCGAGACTAAATCCCCAGCCCCGGATTATCCTGCTTGACATCAACATGCCCAAAATGAACGGGCTGGAGTTCCTGAGGGAACTAAGAAACGATCCTGAACTGAAATCCATTTCGGTGTTCGTAATGACTACCTCCAATGACGACCAGGATAAAATCGAAGCTTACCGGTTGAATGTGGCAGGTTATATCCTCAAGCCACTATCCTTCGAAAAATTCGTAAATGCAGTTTCCATACTTAACAGTTACTGGAAACTCTGTGAACAACCAGATCTATCCATTAAATAAATACAAACTCATGTCTGCCATTACAGAAAAGACGAAATTAACCATCCAGATTGTTGAGGACAACGAGCAAAACATCGCGCTCCTTGTAAATTCACTTATTCAATCAGGATTCGACACAGAAATCACTGTGTCCAGATCAATTGACGAGGCGATATCCATTAACGGCAGAAATAATTTTGACTGCGTTTTTCTTGACTACTACTTCCCGACAAAAAACGGATCGGATTTTCTGCGTTATTACAACGACAAAAAAAACATAGGCAACATCATCATGGTCACCAGCCAGGAAGATGTACACATGGCCGTTGAATGCATGAAACTGGGAGCTTCAGACTTCCTGACCAAAAGCCAGATCACACCGGCTAGTATTGGCAAAAGTCTGCGCTATGTCCTGAAGTTAAAAGAAGCCCGGGAAATTGCAGAGCGCGCAGAAGCAGCACTGCTGGAGAGCGAACTCAAACTGAAAAACATCATTGCCCGTTCGCCCATCATACTGTTCAACATTGACCGGTTTGGTGACATTACGCTGTTCAGGGGTAAAGCCGCCACCGGTATCAGCATTAAACCAGAAAGTGTAATCGGTAAAAACCTTCGCGAATTCACCAACGAATTACCTATCCGGATAGAAGACTTCACAAAAGCCTGTATGGGTAACCAGACAAGTTTTAAGACAGAAGTAAAAGGGCATCACTTTGACGTGAGCTATATCCCCATCCGTGATGAAAACAAGGAAATCAGCGGCATGATGGGGGTAGCCATTGAAATAACAGCCTTCATCAGAAATGAAAAAGAGCTGATGAACGCCATTGAACACAAAGAAGAATCTGCCAAAATCAAAGAACAGTTTCTTGCCAACATGAGCCATGAAATCCGCACACCGATACATGGCATCATCTCATTGACGCAGTTTGTTTTGAATACGGAAGTAAACGATGAGCAAAAGAGATACCTCGACCTGATCAGAAAATCAGCCGACACGCTGTTGGTAATTGTCAACGACATTCTGGATTTATCAAAGATTGATTCAGGAAAAATGGTGTTTGAAGAAATCCCCTTCAGTCTCAAAGACACCATACAGACGGCAGTAGCAGCCTTCATTCCGAAAACGATTGAAAAAAATATTCAGCTCAAAGCCGATCTTTCACCTGATCTCCCTTCACAACTGGCCGGAGATCCGGTGAGGCTTACACAGATTGTCAACAATCTGCTGGGCAATGCTGTTAAATTCACTGACAAAGGATTTGTTTCTATCAGTGCCAAACTAAAAGACAAGAACGGTCAGGAAGCCATCATTGAATTTTCGGTACAAGACAGTGGCATTGGCATTCCGGCTCACAAAATCGACAGCATCTTCGAATCGTTTACGCAGGCAGGCGATGATATTACACGGAAATACGGAGGTACTGGTTTAGGTCTTACTATTACACGCCAGCTCATTGAGCGACAAAACGGCGCTGTAACCGTACAATCCATTGCCGGAATCGGCACCACCTTTACGTTTAGTATTCCATACAAACTTTGCGATGAAACGAAATCGGTACAGCAATCGACCAAAGATCAGGGATTAACACTTCCCTCTCATTTGCGCATTCTTGTTGCTGAAGATCATGACATCAACAGGTTCATCATCGAAAAGATGTTCAAAGAATGGGGCATTCAAACAGCGTTTGCAGTCACCGGTGTGGAAGCCGTAGCCGCGGCAACAAAAACCAACTTTGACATCATTCTCATGGACGTAGAAATGCCGGACATGAATGGTTACAAAGCCACCGAAATCATCCGAAGCCAGCTTCCTTCGCCCAATAATCAGATCCCGATTATCGCCATGACAGGACATGCCATGACCGGTGAAAAGGAAAAATGTCTGTCGATTGGAATGAACGACTATATCTCGAAACCATTCAAACAGGAAGAACTGAAAAGGAAAATTCTGGAGTTAACAACGGGACAAGCTGCAACCACCTCATCAATGCCGGCACACAGTTCCGCCGGCACATCGGCGGCGGCTGAAACGGCAACTGAATTATCTGCTCCTGAAATTCATTTAACAGACCTGGGTTTTCTGCGGGAAATTTCAGAAAACAACGAACAATTCTTCCGTGAATTCATTCAGATGTTCCTGGCCAATACGCCAAAATCACTGGATGACATTGAAGCCGGAATCCAGCAAAACGATTTCGAAAAAATAAGAATGGCCTCCCACAAGGTAAAGCCATCCTTCAATTATGTGGGATTAAAAGAACTATGTGCACAAGCAGCGAAAATTGAAGACCTGGCTAAAAAACAACAGGATATGCCTGAAATAATTGAGCTGTTAAACAAAATAAGAACAACCTGTAAAGCAGCTTATGTGGAACTGGAATCAGAAATCAAAACAACAACTCATTAAACCTGAAATAAAGATGACAGCAGGAAAAATATTCCTCGTAGAGGATGATGTAATGGTGGCTACCCTCATTCGTCAATGCCTAACCAAATTCGAAACCTTCGAAACCACGCATTTTACCACTGCTGAAGAATGCCTCAGCAACATGCAGGCACAACCTGACATTGTCATCATCGACTACAACCTTCCGGGTATGGATGGTCTGGAGCTGATGAAAAAGGTTAAAAATGTAAGTCCGGGATCATTGGTAATTATATGTTCAGGACAGGAAGACGTAAAAGTAGTAGTAGATTGCTACCATAACGGTGCCAATGACTACATTCTCAAAAACGACCAGATGATGGCCAACATTGAGAACTCTGTACGTAACCTGACCATGAATGTCTCCCTGCGCAGGGAAGTTGAATTCCTGAAAGATCAGATTATCGATCGCAACAAATACTCCAATATTATCGGTAACAGCAACGCCATTCTCCGTGTTCTCCGTCTCATTCAGAAAGTGGAAAAGAACAACATGATGGTACTGGTAACCGGACAAAGCGGAACAGGCAAGGAACTGGTTGCAAAAGCCCTTCATTTCAACTCGCCACGGGCCCGAAAACCCTTTGTAATTGTAAACATGGGTGCTATTCCTACGGAGCTCGTTGAAAGCGAACTCTTCGGACACGAAAAAGGAGCATTCACCGATGCCCGCGACCGCAGAATCGGAAAATTTGAAGAAGCTGACGGAGGCACCATCTTTCTTGATGAAATCGGCGAAATGGATCTGGGCTTACAGGCAAAACTTCTCCGTGTACTTCAGGAAAAAGAAATCACACGAATCGGCAGTAACAAAACGATACGTCTTGACTTCAGGCTGATTGCTGCTACCAACCGAAATCTTGCACAGGAAGTTAAAGAAGGCCGTTTCCGTGAAGATCTCTTCTACAGGATTCAGGGCTTCCTGATTCACCTGCCACCTTTAAAAGAACGCGGAGACGATATTCTTCTGCTTGCAAAAGGATTCCTCAGCGAATTCTGCACACAAAACCGCCTGGATCATTTTACCATTTCAAAGGAAGCCTGTCAGTTCATGCTTGAATATGCCTGGCCCGGAAACATCCGCGAGTTAAAAGCGGTCATAGAACGTGCCGCACTCATGGCAGAAAACAATACCATTACAGTCGAAGATTTAACCTTCGTTACTGCTTAAGATTCCTTTTCCAACCAACAGCGTGCAGGCCGGGCGGTGAAAACTACCCGGCCTCCGCATTTTTAAACCTCTTGCTCTTTTTAGCGTATAAACACAAAACCCCATCCCTGTTGAAGAGGTGCTGATATCTCAAAACAGAATTGCATGATTCATCCTGCAGAAAATAGTTTTCGTCCCCCTGCCTGTCACTCCGGAAAACTTATACAAAATCCGGCAAGGATCTGTAAGAAATGTTGCGTTTTACCATTGAAAAACAGCAGCAGCATTTCAACTTTCCCTGGACAATCAGCATCACCGTCAACACAAACAGCCGGAGCATCTTCTGCCAACCCACATCGCATGAATCATCTCCTCACGGAATATCAACAACGTAAAGATTATTCTCTCCCAAAGTACTGTTACACATTGCATGTAATCAACACCAGAAACAAGTGATGAAAAGTGAACCTGCAGGCCAATAAAACCACATGAAACATATCAGTACCATGCCCTGGCTAATCTCCCGGTATGTGACAAAAGAGATGTAAAAGTTCACAAAAACAATTTACATCACTGCAAATTGAAGACTCAAACCAATATACAATGGCATACAATTTACGTCCTTCCAACCGGCAAAAACTAAGCACCCTTCAACGGGGCACGCTCATCATTGGTGGTGTATCCATCATGGCGGTTGCTGCATACATGACCGTAGTAATGAACACGGCTGATGTAACTGAGTCGCAGGCCGGCATCAACCTCATGGAACAGGACCCGGTGAATAACGGCGAAGTAGTTGTTGGATACAGCTGGGACATCAATCCGGTAACAAAAGCAGATTACGGTCCCAATGCCATATCCTGCAGTCCAAATGCAACATGCATTGCCGGCAGCTTTGACAATTCTTTTGGTTTATCTGCAGGACATGGACTCAAACCAATCAACCTTGAGATCAAACCGGTTGAAGGCATGAATGCCGATGGAATCGACATTGCCATTGATTACCGTCGAACAGAAGCTGAAGGAAATTTCTACTCTCGAGGAAAGGATTTCAATTTCGGAATTGACGAAGGAAAACTTTGTATACGCTATAGACTCACAGCCCCCAATGGAAAATCCTATCTGGTAGACGAAACAACGAGATACGAAATTCCGGAAGACCAGACCTTCAGAAACTATCGATTCATCTATACTCCGGCCACCGGTCGAGGAGAGATTCTGGTAGACAAAGCCACTGTATGGACCAATCAGGCAGCAGAGCAATCACGTATCACCTGGAAAACGGGAGAAAATGTAATAATTGGAGAAGGCATGAATGGCGATGGCAAACCCATGCCGGTGTTCGACAATCTCGTAGTACGCCGAACAGGACAGTCAAATCTTTCCCCGATGCAGCTGTTAAGCTTCACAGCGGAGTTACAGGATAAAATTGTCATGTTAAACTGGTACACTGCAAAGGAAAACGGAACAGATTACTACAAGATCGAACGCAGCCAGGACACAAAAACGTATACTGAAATTGGTCGAGTAAAAGCATCCGGAAAATCCGAAACACTCAAGGCCTATGCACTGGTTGACAAAGAACCTGTTATTGGAATATCATACTACAGGCTAGCACTCACCAATGGCAACGCACACTCCATCTGGGTACCGGTGATCGCTATTCGTTTGAAACCAGAGCAAATCATCACAACACCGCTCGCGCCAACTACCTCGAGCGGAAAATAATTCCAACTACCAAACACGGTAGAACTCAAAGCCACCCATAGGGGTGGCTTTTTATTTTATATTTAGAATTCATTATCTATTTTTGCCGTGAACTCTAAAAACTTAAGGCTATGGGATTTATCAAAGAATTCAAAGATTTCGCAATGCGCGGGAACTTAATTGACTTTGCTGTCGGTGTTGTTGTAGGCGGCGCATTTGGAAAGGTAACTTCAGCATTTGTTGACGGCATTGTGATGCCTGTTGTAGGCAAGCTCATTGGCGGACAGGATTTCTCTGACTTAAAATTCAAAATTCAGGATGGATCCAAAGAAGTGCTCGATTCAGCCGGAAATATCATTACGAAAGATGTTCCTGAGGTTTATATCCGCTATGGTGAATTCATCACCCAGATAATTGACTTCGTTGCAGTTGCATTTGCAATGTTCCTGGTAGTGAAGGCGATGAACAATCTGAAGAAAAAAGAGGAAACAGCGCCTGCTGCACCACCTGCTCCAACCAAGGATCAACAATTACTGAGTGAAATCCGCGACCTCCTCAAAAAATAAAATGTCGTCAACTACGAGAAAAGTTATATGAAGAAATTACTATCACTCCTTATCCTCCTCCTGCTGAAAGGGTCGTTTTCCTACGGACAGAACGATACCATCTGGCGTACCGGCGGATTACTCTCCGTCAATTTCAATCAGGTGAGTCTGTCCAATTGGGCCGGCGGAGGTGAAAACTCAATGGCGCTGAATGGTCTTGCCAATCTGTTTGCGAAATACAAGAAGGGAAAAGTGGCATGGGACAATAACCTTGATATGGGATATGGTATTGTGAAGCAAGGAGAGGAAAAAATCCGAAAAAATGATGACAGGGTTGAATTCAACTCCAAATTCGGATACGATGCCTATAAGGCAAAATTCTATTACACCCTGCTCACCAACTTCAGGTCGCAGTTTGCGCCGGGATATAATTATCCCCGCAATGACTCCAGCCGTTACATATCGAAGTTTGCAGCTCCGGCCTATGCTTTGCTCGCATTGGGTATTGATTACAAGCCCAAAGATTATTTCACATGCTTCCTCTCTCCCATTACAGCGCGTTGGATCATCGTCAACGATGATTCATTATCTGCGGCAGGAGCATTTGGAGTAGACGCAGGTAAGAAGGTCAAGCAGGAAGTGGGTGCATACCTCAATTCACGTTTTCAAAAGGACATTATGAAAAATGTGAACTTCATGACCAAAGTAGATCTCTTCTCCAATTATATGAAGAATCCACAAAACATCGATGTTAACTGGGAATTGCTGTTATCTGTAAAGGTAAACAAGTATATCACTGCATCTATTGGTACGCAGCTGATTTACGACGACGATACAAAGATTCTGCTGTTCAAAGATGACAACGGAGCCAAAACTCCCGTCCTGAATCCCGATGGATCTCAGAAAACAGGGCCGCGTACTCAATTCCGTCAGGTTTTCGGCATTGGGTTCTCGTATAAAATGTCAGGATACGGAATCAAATAATCCGATTCTGAACCACTTATAAAACAGGTTTGCCGAATTGGCAAACCTGTTTTATTTTGGCAGGATGGGACTGGTCATTTATAAATCATCTGCAGGGTCAGGCAAAACATTCACCCTTGTCAGTATTTTTCTAACTAAAGTCATCCGGCACCCCTGGCTCTTCCGGAGGATTCTAGCGATTACCTTTACAAACAAAGCCACTGAGGAGCTAAAGACACGTATCATCCGGGAACTTGATCAACTGGCGGCAGGGAAAGCATCTTCTTATTTGCAACCTGTGCAGGCTGCTTTACCCAAACTCACTGAAGAAGAAATCCGTGCCAATGCCGGAATCGTACTCTCTAAAATAATTCACGACTATTCCTCATTTCACATTTCCACCATCGACAGCTTTTTTCAGACCCTATCACGTGTTCTTGCCCGTGAAATGCAACTGCCGATGAAGTATGAAATCGAGCTTGACACAGAAGCCATCTGCCGCGACATTACCGAAATGCTGCTTGACGATGCGGGCAAAAACGAGCAGGTTACCGAATGGCTCGAGGAAATGCTGCTGGATCGCATCGAAAACAACAAAAGCTGGAACATCAGTGCTGAACTCAGCAAAATGACCCGTCAGCTTCTTCAGGCTGATGAAGCCAGAAACTGGGCCGGGAAAGCAGACATGATGTCTTTGACGGCACTCATCAAATGGATGGTTTCGGTTCGCAAAGAAATTGAAACTACCATGCGTGGCATCGGACGCGAAGTAGAAGAATCGCTGAAAAAGTATCAGCTCTCACCTGAAAATTTTTATCAGAAGAAAAGCGGACCTGTTGGCTACCTGATCAAAATCGCTTCCAAAAAATCTGGCGCAAAAGAATTTGGCAACGTAAACTCATATACACAGAAAGCACTCGAAGATCCCAAACAATTTCTCAGCAAGAACTCCCAGCAAGACTCATCACTGCTTACCTACTGCACGGACTACTTACATCCTCAACTGGTAAAGGCGATTGACTATTACGAAGCGAACCAGCGAAAATACCTCACCGTTTATGAAGCATTAAAACTAATTTTTCAATCCGGAATCGTTGGTGCCCTGGATGAACGACTAAAGGCTTATCGTGAAAAGCATCAGTTATTTCATCTCTCCGACACAACCCGGATGCTCAGTAAGGCCATAGAAAGTCAGGATGCACCTTTTATTTATGAGAAGTCCGGCAACAGTTTCATCCATATTTTCATAGATGAGTTTCAGGATACTTCCGAAGAGCAATGGGAAATTCTCAAGCCACTCGTCATGAACACGCTGGGTACCGGAAACGATGTATACATTGTTGGTGACGCCAAACAAAGCATATATCGCTGGCGGGGAGGTGAAATGCAATTGATCGTGGAGGGGGTCAGAAAAGCACTTTCCCATACCGGCTTTATCCCTGAAGACCGGATTCTGGGAACGAATTGGAGAAGCAGAAAAGAAATCGTAGCATTCAACAATCTGTTTTTTCCTCAGGCAGCAGAAATGCTCTCACGGCAGTTTCCTGACATAAAAAATAAGAGTTTCGAAGCCTACCGGATCGAAAATGTGGAGCAACAACCCGGAACTAAATCAACCCAACCCGGCTACCTTGACTTCCGCTTTTTTACAACTGACAAAGAGAAATCTCCGGAAGGAGATACCGGCACTCTGCACTGGAAAACAAAAGCACTGCTGCAGATGGAGAAGGAAATTCATCAACTCCTCTCAGCCGGATACCGCTTTCAGGACATCGTAATTCTTGTGCGTGGCAGTCAGCACGAAAATGAAATCGCTGACTTTTTGTTCAAGTCAGGGGAATTCCCTTTTTTATCCTCCAATGCTTTGCAGCTGAAGAACAACAACAAAGTCATCTTCATTCTGAACTGCCTCCGGTTGCTGGTAAACGATAAACAGCCATTATTGCACGCTGAAGTAAACCGGTTTACGGGAGAACACATTGAAGAATTTTCTATACCCTATCACCGGAAGGAACTGGAAACAACTGATGCGCTCTGGTCCCACCGGTGTCTCTCTGACAAGGCCGGTGAATTACGCCTGCTGCCGCTGCAGTTTGTGTTCCTTTATCTTCTTGACGCTGGGCAACTCAGTAAGAATGACCCCTTCATTCAAAAATTAAGTGAGCTGATCGACGACTTTGCGAACTCGAAAGGGAACAGCATTTCCGGTTTTTTAACCTGGTGGGATGAGCACGCCGACACCCGTAACTGGAGCGTGGAATTACCTGACGGCGGAAATGCGATACGTATTCTCACCATCCACAAATCAAAGGGACTCGAGTTTCCGATTGTCTTCATTCCTTTCCTGGACTGGCCCTATGTGCCCAAACCACAGTCCATTATCTGGGCTGAAGCTGAAAATGAAATCTTCAGTCCATTTGGCAAGCTGCCGGTGTATGCCGTTAAAACGCTCGAAGAAACCTGGTTCAACAAAGACTACAGAAATGAAGTATTTGAAACATCCATTGACAACCTTAACCTTCTGTATGTTGCATTCACCCGCCCCGAAACGCATCTCTTTGTTTACGCACCACTAAAGCCTAAAGAAAATGAAGTTGCCAAACTGCTGATTGAAATCTTCTCTTCCAATGAAGCATTGAATGCACTGCTGACAGCGGAAGGAACACTCTCGCTAGGAGAAAAAACAAAAAAAGAAGCACACACTTCTTCATTGACTGCAAACACTATTTATCAGCCGGCAGGTTTTACACCACGCGACATCAAAGCAACAAAGGAGGAACTCATTCTTCCTTCACTTCGCCTCGCGTACAGTTCTGAAGAGATCATTCTGGGAAACCTCGTTCATGAAGTACTTGAAATCACCAAAAGCAAGGATGATATCAGCAATGCCGTTAACCGGGTTTTACGACGGGAAAACAACCGCGCCTACTATGATCTTCTTGAAAAAATAGTAGAAGACACCACAGAAATCTGGAATTTACTGGAACGACATCACTGGACTGCCGAACACTACGTTGTGTCAAGTGAAATTGAAATCTGCGATGAAAACGGAAAAATCCACCGACCGGATAAAATCTTTTCCAAAACAGATGCAACCATCATCATTGATTTTAAAACCGGCAAGACCGAGACCAGTCACCATCAGCAGGTTCAGGAGTATTGCAGGCTTCTTTCAGCACTCGGGAAACCCAATATTTCAGCTTACCTTATATACACCTCTGAGAAGGAAGCAGTTAAGGTTGAATGGCCGGTGACGAATGTTACCGGACAAACGCGATTGTTTAATTAATTTTGCGCAGAAATAACCGCCATAAAAGGCACAGAAAGATTCAATATGTCGAATGCGATATTCCAGGTACCGGTGGCTATAAATGAGCCGGTATTGAACTACGCTCCGGGTAGTCCCGAAAGAAAACAACTGCAGGCAGCACTTGCCGCTATGCGTTCAGAGGTCATCGATGTTCCGATGTACATTAATGGTAAGGCGGTACACACTGAAAAAAAAGGCGACTTACGTCCTCCTCATGATCACCAGCACTTATTGGGAAAATACTCTATTGGCAATGCATCACATGTCACGATGGCTATTGATGCCGCACTGGCAGCAAGAAAGGACTGGGCGGAGATGGAAATGGAACAACGTCTTTCGATTTTTCTAAAGGCGGCGGATCTTCTGGCAGGACCTTATCGTGCGAAAATCAACGCTGCCACCATGCTGGCCCAAAGTAAAAATGCTTTTCAGGCAGAAATTGACGCGGCCTGTGAAATGATTGACTTCCTGCGTTTCAATGTTCAGTATGCCCGGGAAATCTATACCTCTCAACCCATCTCATCCAAGGGCGTTTACAACAGAGTTGAACAACGGCCTCTTGAAGGATTTGTTTTTGCGCTCACACCGTTCAACTTTACTGCCATCTCCGGCAATCTTCCAACGTCCGTGGCCATGATGGGCAACACAGTAGTTTGGAAGCCGGCGTTCACACAGATTTATTCAGCCCGAGTCCTTATGGAAGTATTCATGGAAGCGGGTTTACCGGCTGGTGTCATCAATCTCATTTATGTACCGGGAAGTGCAGCCGGTGATGTTATCTTCAATCATCCTGACTTCGCAGGCATTCACTTCACAGGTTCAACCGGGGTATTTCAGGATATCTGGAAAACGATCGGCACCAATATTCACAAGTATAAATCGTACCCGCGCATTGTAGGTGAAACCGGAGGAAAAGATTTTATTCTTGCTCATCCAAGTGCCAACGCCGCCGAAGTCGTAACAGCATTAAGCAGGGGCGCCTTCGAATACCAGGGACAAAAATGCTCCGCCGCTTCACGCGCCTATATCCCCGTATCAATGTGGCCAGCAGTGAAAGATGGTCTTGTTCGTGACCTCAAAAGTATGAAGATGGGTCCTACGGAAGATTTCAGCAACTTCATCAACGCAGTGATCGATGAAAAGGCCTTCGACAAGATCACCTCATACATCACTGCGGCAAAAGGAAACAATGACGTGGAAATCATTGCCGGCGGCAATTTTGATAAATCAAAAGGCTATTTCATCGAACCGACCGTTATTCACTCCAAGGATCCGAACTATGTGACCATGTGCGAAGAACTTTTTGGTCCGGTGCTCACCATCTATGTTTACGAAGACAGCAAGTTTGAAGAAACCTGCGATCTTGTTGACCGAACCGGAGTATATGCTCTTACCGGCTCTATCATTTCACAGGACCGCTATGCAATTCAGCTGGCAACAAAGAAACTGGTGCATGCAGCAGGCAATTTCTACATCAACGACAAATGCACAGGAGCGGTAGTTGGTCAGCAGCCATTCGGCGGTGGACGTGCATCAGGCACCAACGACAAAGCCGGTTCTCATATCAACCTGTTACGCTGGGTTTCTCCGCGTACGATCAAGGAGACCTTTGTACCTCCCACAGATTACCGCTATCCGTTTCTCGACAAAGAATAACACAACAAGAAAGCCGCGTCACTGATGCGGCTTTCTTATTTAATGCAATTACTTTACTGCAGTTATCTTCATGCGCTCTGCGCTCTCTGTCAGTTTCAGGAATAATTCCTCCAATTGACGTCGAGATTCAACAGCCGTGATCTGCAAACCAGCATGCACCAACAAAGCAACAACTTCTGGAATATCCTTTAAGTGCAGACGCAGCTGAATCATTTCATGACTTTGCTGCACGAATGAATCAGCAAACCGGCTTTCCATCATCACGCTTTTTGCAAGAGCCGTATCGTTCAGAACGATGTCTACAACTCTGTCCTGGTCATTTAGCAACTCAGCCTTTGAACCCTGCACCACAAGTTTACCCTTGTTGAGAATTGCCATCCGGTCTGCTACCAGCTCCAGCTCATGTAGAATATGAGAAGAAAGGAAAACGGTTTTTTTCTGCTCACGACTCAAATATAAAATCAGATTCCGGATATCAATGATACCTTGCGGATCAAGACCAGTAGTCGGTTCATCCAGAATAATAAGATCAGGGTTATGCAAGAGCGCCTGCGCAAGGCCCAAACGCTGTTTCATGCCATGCGAATATCCTTTTACTGCATCCTCTCCTCTTCCGGACAGCCCAACAAAATCAATCAATGCATCAAGTCTTTTGCGATCAGGCTTAACACCATTAAACCGTCCCAGCACCTCAAGGTTTTTTCGTGCACTCAGAAACCTGTAAAAGTCAGGTTTCTCTACAATACAACCGATATTGGCAAGCACCTCACTGCGGTGCGCGAATAAATCTTTCCCGAAAATCTTAATAGATCCTGCATCCGGTTTAATCAGGGAAAGCAGCATGCGGATGGTGGTACTTTTCCCTGCGCCATTGGGCCCCAGGAAACCAAAAACTTCGCCCCGGTAAACATCCAGATCCAGGTGATCGACAGCTTTGAAGTTGCCATACGATTTCCCTAGCCCCCGAACTTCAATTATTTTTTCCATCAGCCTGTTATACGTGTATCAAACGGATCAACATTCGCCGAAAGAAAATGCAACAGTTTTCCGTTTTCATCAATTACATACTTACAGAAGTTCCAGGTAGGTTCCTGGTTATTCCAGCCATTTTTTCCGGGATCGGTGAGCCATTGATAGAGCGGATGCTTCTCTGCACCCGTGACGTGCAGCTTGGCAAACAACGGAAAGCTTACACCGTAACGGGCTTCGCAAAAGGACTTGATTTCATCCTCTGTTCCCGGCTCCTGCGCCCCAAAATCATTACAAGGAAAACCCAATACTACGATACGATGCCCCAGGTTTCTGTGCAGTTCTTCCAGTTGTGCATACTGAGGCGTATATCCGCATTCAGAGGCCGTATTCACGATCAGCAATCGTTTTCCCTGATAGGCAGTAAGCAGGGTTGGTTTACCCTGAATGTCTGTCAGGGGGATATCATACACGCATGACATAGGTGGACGGTTTTTAAAATTGGAAGCCGCGTCTTTAGAAACGAATTTCCGAATCAACTGGTATATCGTTCTGCCGATAAAGGCCGGAAGCTTTATCATAATATATCAACAAACTTACCGGATAAATGTTATGTTATCAAATAAAAAAGCCCGGTAAACCGGGCTCTTTATCTATGCTTTAAATTTTTTCAGGATCTCCTTCACCATGTCTTTATGGATCAGGATACCCATCATTTTGAGCTTCACATAATCTTCGTGCATAAAATAGAAACCGAAGTTCTTACTGTCTTTTCCGCAATTCCTTGAACCGGAACCGGAATCCTTTACCAGATACCAGTCTTTTCCGTCTTTTTCAAGGTATCCTACCAGATGCATGCCATGATCATCGGTAGTGGATCCATTGTTGAAGCGCAGCTGACGCGCACTTTCATCGATATATTCTGATGGAATATCAAAAGTGGGTACAAAGGCGATCTGATTCCAGGGATCAAATCCAGGCTCAGAAACATCACCACCTATCATAAAGGTATAACCATTACGGATAGCCGACTTTACAATCGCCATGTAATCATCGAGCGGAATGTTGTAATACGTACTGTCATGCCACCAGTTATCCGGCACTTCATACTCTACTTTGGTCCAGTAGGGTTTACTCATGATTGAAGTGACATCAACATAATCATCCATGTTCAGTTTCAATACATCTGTGAGGTATTGCTTTGGAGTCATCTCCTTTCCGTTCACTTTCACTTTTACAGGTGGTTCACCCATATAGTGATTCATGATGGACTTAATGGTTGAAATTACCTCTTCTTCGTTCCAGGCATTCATCGCCTTCACACTCTGCAGATATGCTCTCATCTCAGCAATCATCGGCTCATGATTGTGAAATGGCTGTCCGGGTAACAATCCGGTGTAGTCTTCCAGTGGCACAGCACCATACGTCTTGTAGATCCGGGTAACCGCATTGCCTTCAGAACCTTCATCGAAATGCGATGCACCGCGATGCTGAACAAAGCCTCTTGCCTTTTCAACATATTCCCAATAGGCGGTATACATCTGCGATATTTTCACCGGTTGTTTCGTAATACGATACACTTCTGTTTCAAAGTACGAAGTGGTACTGAACGACCAGCAAGTACCTGTATTTCCCTGGGAGATCGGTGTGTTTTTCCACCACGTCGTAAATTCTTCAACCGATTTCGGATAATAAGAAAGCTTCGACACATCAGCCTTGAAAATCGGCTTCTTTGCTTCGGGAGCTTTCTGCTTCTCGAATTTCTCAATACCGGTCATGATGTCTTTATCGAAATAACCGGGCTTGTAAGGGCGGGCTTCGAGCGCATCCTTACGTGGTGTCTGGCCAAAGCCATTGAGCACTGATGTTGCGATTAACAGCGCAACAATTCCAATCTTTTTCATTGGTTATGGAGTGATGTTTTGAAGGTTATAGGTTCTGATGAATTCAACACTGTGTTGAATGTCGGGATACAAGATACGATCTTTATCGACAAACGGGACTACCTTTCTGTATTCGTCTAACAATGACTCCAATACAGGAGATGTTTTAGCCGGGCGGCGGAACTCCATGGCCTGTGCCGCATTGAATAATTCGATGGCCAGTATCCGCTCCAGATTGAGAACAACCCGACGGAGTTTAGTGGCAGCATTGGATCCCATACTCACATGGTCTTCCTGTCCGTTGGAGGAGACAATAGAGTCGATGGAAGCTGGTGTACAGAGTTGTTTGTTCTGGCTTACAATGGATGCTGCTGTATATTGTGGAATCATGAAGCCGGAGTCGAGTCCGGGATTAGCTACCAGGAATGCTGGCAAACCGCGCAGGCCACTGATGAGCTGATAGGTCCTGCGTTCGCTGATATTACCGAGCTCAGCCAGGGCAATCGCAAGATAGTCCAGTGGCAAGGCAAGCGGTTGTCCATGGAAGTTGCCGGCAGAAATGATGAGGTCTTCATCCGGGAAAACAGTTGGATTGTCGGTCACCGCATTGATCTCGGTAAAAAAAGTCTGTGCTACATAGTTAATCGCATCTTTGCTGGCACCATGTACTTGTGGTATGCATCGGAAAGCATACGGATCCTGCACATGTTTCTTGGGCCGGGAAATCAACTCACTTCCTTTGAGCAATTCACGGAAACGAAGCGCGGTATTGATTTGTCCGGCATGAGGACGAATCTGATGAATAAGATGATGAAACGGTTCGATCCGGCCATCGTAACCTTCAAGTGAAAGTGCACCGATTACGTCGGCCAGTTTCTCCAATCGCATGGCCTGAAGGATGCACCATGTACCATACGCATTCATGAACTGTGTTCCATTGAGCAAAGCCAGGCCCTCCTTCGACTTGAGTGCAACCGGCTTCAATCCGAATTTCTCCAAGGCCCGGGCAGCGGGAAATTTTTCGCCATTGATACGTACTTCCCCCATTCCAATCAGGGGCAGACACAGATGCGCCAGCGGTGCGAGGTCACCGGAAGCACCGAGTGAACCTTGCTCGTACACCACCGGAATTATGCCGTAGTTGAAGAAATCTGCAAGCAACTGTACTGTTTCGACTTGTACGCCACTATTGCCATAGCTGAGACCCTGAACCTTCAGGAACAGCATCAGACGAACAATCTCCTCGGGTACTTCATCGCCTGTACCACAGGCATGTGACATCATCAGATTTACCTGAAGCTGTCCGAGATCCTTTTCAGAGATCGACTTATCATACAGTGCACCGAAGCCGGTATTGATGCCATAATAAGCAGTCTTACCGTCGAGTTTCTGATCAAGATAGTTGCGGCACTTTTGAATCAGTTTTACCGATTCATCACTAAGGACAATCCTGGCGCCGGGCTGCATCACCTGTTGCAAATCTCCGAAGGTGATGTGACGCGAGCTGATCGTATGTTCCATAATAGATTATTTGAGGTGATTAAGAAAAGTATCGGCCGACATCGTTTCCTGTGTGCCGGCCTGCATATTTTTCAATACGACATTACCTGCAGTTCTTTCTTCAGAGCCTGCAACTATGACGAAAGGGATTTTTCTGGCATCTGCATACGAAAACTGCTTTTTGAGTTTGGCAGCATCCGGATACAGTTCAGCATTGATTCCGGCCTTGCGGGCTTTATCCACCAGCTGAAGTGCGTAAGGCAAATCCTCTCCGCCAAAATTCACAACGAGCAACTTTGTTGATACTGCACCGGCTTCGGGATATAGCTTCGCTTCTTCCAATACATCACAAATCCGGTCAGCACCAAAGGAGATGCCTACTCCCGACATATTCGGCAATCCGAATATTCCGGTAAGATCATCATAACGACCACCACCGCAGATACTGGAAGTAAACGACGACCTCGGATCATCCACCTTCACTTCGAAGATGGCGCCGGTGTAATAATTCAGACCGCGGGCGAGTGTGATATCGAGTTCATAACGGATATGCGTAAACGAAAATTCTTTTGCGTAGCTAAACAGCTCTTCCACTTCCGCGATTCCCTTCATGCCTGTTTCGGAATCCGCGAGGATTCCCTTGAGCAGATTCAGTTTAGCGGCGCTGTCGCCTTGAAATTCAAGCAATGGCTGTAATCCATCAATGGCCTTTTGAGACACCCCCTTCTCCCGCAGTTCCTCCTTCACTTTTTCCACGCCGATTTTATCGAGTTTATCGATAGCAACGGTGATGTCAATGATGCGCTCAGCTTCTCCAAGGACTTCGGCGATGCCGGATAAAATTTTACGGTTATTGATCAATACTTTCACCTGCAGATCAAGAGCGGTAAACACATCTTCCAGCAACTGCATCAGCTCCAGTTCACACAGAAGGGAATCCGTACCGATGATATCTGCATCGCATTGGTAAAATTCCCGATAACGGCCTTTCTGCGGACGATCTGCTCTCCATACCGGCTGAATCTGGTAGCGACGGAACGGAAAAGTAATTTCGTTCTGATGCATCACCACAAACCGGGCGAAGGGCACCGTAAGATCGTAACGCAAGGCTTTTTCGGAGATCTGTGCTGTTAGTTTCCTGCTATCTTTTGCAGACAACAAATTACCATCCGCCTTCTCCAGAAAATCGCCCGAATTAAGAATTTTAAAAATCAGTTTATCCCCTTCTTCGCCATACTTCCCCATCAACGTACTCAGGTTTTCCATCGAGGGTGTCTCCAGCGGGAGATACCCGAACTTCTGAAATCCTGCACGTACGGTGTCGAAGAAATAATTTCTCCGGAGCATATCTTCCGGACCGAAGTCGCGGGTGCCCTTGGGTATGGATGGTTTCATCTACCTTCAAGTAAATTTAAAATTTCATTCTTAAGATCAACGACCGATTCATGAGTTAAATCAAAAAATTTTGAATACTTAAAATTACTATTCGTAACGTTTAGAAATTTATCCTTTGAATTAGCCTCATTAGCATTCAACATTAACATCATAAACACATAAAACTGATCTTTCGAAATCAAGTTATTCGCATTTAGCTCATCTATGCCACTTACACAACCCTTTAAGCTTTCCCAGCATTGACTAAATTCACTCCACTTATTCTGAACTGTACTACTAAGAAGTTCCTCCAAATTTCTTCTAATGAACACAACTCCAAATGGAAGCCCCTGAAGTTCATCAGCAATCTCTTTTCTTCGCTGAGTTTCCTGATCATCATCAATGTCGATAATAATAATATTAAATCCCTCTTGAGAATTTTGTATCATTAAAGACTTTTGATTATGAAAATCCGAAATCGATTTCCCGTCCAGAACAACAAAATCAGCTTTCTCTAATTGGAGATCAGGAAAAAGTTCTATAATCAGTGGGATGTCAGTCTTCCCTTCAACAACAATTTTCAAATTCTGTCCCATAACTTATCTAAACTCATTACCAAGCTCTATCGCCAAATCCAGCTCTTCAAAATTGTAAATCACAGCAAATGGATTCCCTTTATTGTTAAGCCTAAAATTAAGAACCTGAAAATCATCCTTAAGCTCAGGATTTAACTTCAAATAATCAACTAATGATGATATACATTCCTTACTATGAGTTGTAGCAAAAATCTGATTATTGAACCTTTTTGCTGTATTAAAGAACATAGGCCAGAACTTTTTCAAATTACGATAGTAAATCCCATTATCAATTTCATCAATAAAGAGTGGACATTCTTTGTCAAAATACATCTCCAAATAATACCTCAGCACTTTTACGAAACCATCACCCATATCAGACAAAGACAAGTTTTTACAACCATCACGCATATCAACCAATATTTCCGGCCTATCTTTCTCGCGAGACAAAACTCTAAATGCCTCAAAGTCAGCAAACACATTTCTAATATCTTCTTCAAGAACCTTGTAATTCGAATTAGTATCTAAAATAAAACGTGAATAATAAGTAACTAGATCGTTAGAAAAACTAAAACCTGAATGAATAAAGGGGATATACCCTCCTCTCCTTACGTACTTTGATAACAATTCAATATTACTTCCATTAACTGAATAAACATCATAATCGGTTGCGTCAAAAACACTCTCTTTTGACGAAACTACTTTCTCAAATGCTTTTTCGGTTAACAATTTATTTTGAAGTTCTTCATTATTCAACAGCTCATTATAATTATACTTTCGGATATTGATTTTAGAACGCACCCCATTATAATCTATTTTTTCAATATCAAAACACCTTATTTCATTGAATTTTGAATAATATGAATCAAATCCGACTGAATTCTCAGGCATTTTTTGCCGATAAGCAGAAATCTGGGTCAATGCTGCTGCTGTTTTATAAAAGTCTTCCGAAACAACTGCCGCTTCTAAGAAGGAGGATTTACCCACATTATTATCCCCAACAATAAAATTAAACTTCTTCAAGTTTTTCAATTCGAAATCCTTGAACCCTTTAAAATTATTAATAGAAATATCTCTGAACTTTTTCATTTGTCTAATTTACTAATTTTTTATATCGATACCGTTTCGGCTCCACATTTCCGAGACGTTTTTTCTTGGCTTCTTCGTATTCGGAGTAACCTCCTTCGAAGAAATACACCTGCGAATCGCCTTCAAATGCGAGGATATGGGTACAAACACGGTCGAGGAACCAGCGGTCGTGGGAGATGATTACTGCGCAGCCGGCGTAGTTCTCAATCGCTTCTTCCAGTGCACGCAGTGTATTCACGTCGATATCGTTGGTCGGTTCGTCAAGGAGTAAGACGTTGGAACCGGTTTTCAGGGTCATCGCCAGATGCACACGGTTTCTTTCTCCACCGGACAACACGCCTACCTTCTTACCCTGATCTGCACCACTAAAGTTGAACCTGGAAATGTAAGCGCGTGCATTTACGCTTTTGTTGCCAATCATGATATTTTCTGCACCGCCACCGATTACTTCAAACACTGTTTTCTCCGGCAGCAGGTCTTTGTGACTCTGATCCACATAACCGATCTGTACCGTTTCTCCAATAGCAATGGTTCCGCTGTCGGCTTGTTCTGCTCCCATGATCATGCGGAACAAGGTGGTTTTACCAACACCGTTTGGTCCGATAATACCCACGACACCGGCTTGTGGAAGTTTGAATGAAAGATCTTCAATCAGCAAGCGATCTCCGAAGCCCTTGTTCACGTGTTCGAAGTCGATCACATTCGTACCCAAACGTGGTCCGGGAGGAATGAACAGCTCCAGGCGCTCTTCCTTCTCCTTCGTTTCTTCATTCACCATCTTATCGTAAGCTGCGAGACGCGCTTTTGACTTGGCGTGACGTGCTTTGGGCGACATGCGCACCCACTCCAACTCGCGTTCGAGGGTTTTCTTGCGTTTACTCTCCGTCTTTTCTTCCTGTTCCAGACGTTTCGACTTCTGCTCCAGCCAGCTGCTATAGTTACCCTGCCATGGAATTCCTTCGCCACGGTCGAGTTCAAGAATCCAGCCGGCTACGTTGTCAAGGAAATAACGGTCGTGGGTTACCGCAATTACGGTTCCTTTATACTGTTGCAGGTGATGTTCCAGCCACTCCACGCTTTCCGCATCGAGGTGGTTGGTGGGCTCGTCGAGGAGGAGAATCTCCGGCTCCTGCAGCAGCAAACGGCAAAGTGCCAGACGACGGCGTTCACCGCCGGAGAGAATATTCACCGGTGTTTCCGGATCAGCGCAACGGAGGGCATCCATTGCCACTTCGATTTTGTTATCGAGTTCCCACGCACCGGCGGCATCGATTTTATCCATCAGCTCCGCCTGACGCTCGATGAGTTTGTTCATGGCATCATCGTCGAGTGGTTCACCGAGTTTATTATTTACATCTTCGTATTCTTTGAGCAGATCTACTGTTTCCTGCACACCTTCCATTACGATTTCACGTGCAGTTTTGGACTCATCCAGTTCCGGCTCCTGTGGAAGATAACCTACACGATAGCCCGGCGAAAACACCACTTCACCCTGGAATGATTTCTCTAGTCCGGCAATAATTTTGAGCAATGTTGATTTACCGGAACCGTTCAAACCCAGGATACCGATTTTAGCTCCATAGAAAAAGCTCAGGTAAATATTCTTAAGTACTTGTTTCTGTGGTGGATAGATCTTACTTACCCCCACCATCGAAAAGATAATTTTGCGATCGTCAGACATGTCTAAGTGATTGATTAATGTAACTTTATACCCTCCTCTACTGTAAGAGGAAAGGACTGCAAAGGTACCCCTTTCCCCCCAACCTCAAAACGAAAAACACACGACAAAACAGAGAAAAATGAGAAAGATTTTTGTATTCCTGTTCGCCCTGATCTCACTCTCGGCAGAAGCGCAACAGACCCGCCTCAGTTTCAGACTGCAGCAGCTGTTACTCGACGAGACCAAACAGCAGCAACAGCTATCCGTCTTCATCAAAGGCGATATTCCTTATCTCAAAGAAGAAATTGCCCGTCTTGGAGGAACCATCAAATTCAGCACTGGGAATATCTGTTCCGCCTATCTGACGGTACAGCAAGTTGGAATGCTCTCCGGAAATCCGCATGTTCAACGAATGGAAGAAGGTCATGTTAAGCTCGAACAGCTCAACGACAAGATGCTGATTAACAATAAAATAAACCTTGTACAGGCTGGTAATTCCCCGCTGACACAAGGTTATGACGGAAAGGATGTTATTGTAGGTATGATTGATACCGGAATTGATTTCACCCATCCTGATTTCAAAGATAGTCTCGGGCAAACCCGTATTCTCTGGATATGGGATCATCTCCTCTCCGCCAATGGAAATACGCCTCAACCTTATGGTTACGGGCAACAATTTTCAAAGGCCAATATTGATGCCGGTGGTGCAACCGCTCACGTAGACGCTACTGCTCACGGCACCCATGTTTCCGGAATTGCTACTGCCAACGGCGACAGCCTGCCGGCTTTTAAGGGAGCCGCTCCGAAAGCGGACATCATTGCTGTATCACTTGACTTTAATCAAAACGAGGACTCCTGGCTCAGTTCCGTTGCAGATGGCGTCGACTATATCTTCAGAAAAGCCGACTCACTTGGGAAACCCTGTGTTATCAATATCAGTGCGGGCACATATTTAGGATCGCATGACGGAAAAGATCTGCAGGCGCAAACGATCGACAATCTGATCACTTCTAAAAACGGAAGAATGGTCGTTGCTGCGGCAGGAAACACCGGCAACTATGCCATGCATGTGCGTCACACACTGGCAAATGACACAGCGTTTACCTGGTTCAAACCAACCGGAACCAACCCCGTGTATATAGAATTCTGGGCCGACACTGCTGATCTGAACAATGTGCAGTTTTGCATGGGTGCCGACAAAATAACACCGGCATTTGAAGACCGCGGGCAACTAAACTGGACAACCATTCAATCGAAAATAGGTATCATCGGTCACGACACGTTGCGGAGTCAGTCAGGCAACCGGCTTGCCATACTTCAAACATACGGTCAGCTGATCGGCGATCGCTACAGTATGATTTACTACGTGATCCCAGACTCCACGACCTACAATTTCAGGCTGATGTCAAAAGGCTCCGGACAACTCGATTGCTGGAGTTTCGACATGGTCAACTACGGCCTGCCTGCTCCCACTGCCTATCCGAATATCAGCTATTACGCACTTCCGGATTACGAACAAAACATCTGCACTTCGTTTCAATGCAGCGATGTAGTTATCTGTGTTGGACAATATGTCAACAGAAACAACTATATCGATGTAAACGGAAATCTCCAGACATTTACCATCACAGAAGGAAACATTGCTGTTAGCTCCAGCCGAGGTCCGACTCGCGATGGGAGAACGAAACCGGACATCACGTCCACAGGAGAAATGACTTTATCAGCCTGCAAGCTCAGCAGTGCCGCCTGGTTTCTTGTCAATCAGCCATACAAACTGGCGCAAGGTGGAATTCATATCCGAGACGGAGGCACCTCCTCTGCTGCACCTGCAGTAGCAGGCGGCATTGCATTGTATCTTCAATCCAACCCAACCGCCACCTGGCAAGACATCCGCAACCGCGTATTATACTGTTCCGCAAAAGACAATTTCACCGGCAACAATCTTCCGGACAACACATACGGGCACGGGAAATTTGATGCATTTGCCATGATGACCGGTTGTGCAGCTCTTGGAATACAAGAAACCGGAACAGGATCATTAACGCTCTATCCGAATCCGGCAGGAGAAATCCTAACGGTGAGCCTTGACGAAAAATTCGCAAAAGGAGCAGAGATAACGATTACCAATGTTACCGGACAAGTCCTGTTGACCGAACAGATTAAAGACCCTCATACCAGCTTCAGGTTCGACACCAGTCTATTACCGGAAGGCATGTACTTTGTTACGCTGACCGCCAACAATCAGCCATCTTACAGCGGGCGATTTATTGTACATCATTAATTACACGATACTACGAAAAAAGGGCCGGATTTAAACATCCGGCTTTTTTATTCATACCGGATTGACCCACCGCATAGATAAAGTTCAATTCCCTATTTTTGCAACGTGTTCAAATCGCTCAACAACTATCTCTCTCTCGTAAAATTCTCGCATACGGTATTTGCGCTGCCATTTGCGATGATTGGTTTTTTTCTGGCGATACATGAAAATCCGGAAGCATTAACCTTGAGTCTGGGTATTAAAGTACTGCTCTGCATGATCTTTGCCCGCAGCAGTGCGATGGCCTTCAACCGCTGGGCTGACAGGGAGATAGACGCAAAAAATCCACGCACCATCATCCGGGAAATTCCGGCCGGCATCATCACCGCCAATTCAGCACTTTGGTTTACACTTATCAATTGCGGATGTTTTATTGCCACCACCTGGTTCATCAATCCGATTTGTTTTTATCTCTCCTTCGTTGCCTTGCTGGTCATGCTTGGCTACTCCTATGCCAAGCGGTTCACCGCGTTTTGCCATCTCATTCTGGGCTTGGGACTCTCGCTCGCCCCGATCGGCGCGTGGCTGGCTGTAACGGGAAAATTCGCGCTGCTACCCCTCTTATTTTCAGGAGCAGTACTCTGCTGGGTAAGCGGATTTGATATTATCTATGCACTGCAGGACGAAAAATTCGACAAGGAACATCAGCTACATTCGATTCCCGCCTATTTCGGAGGAAAAAACGCTCTAAGCATCTCCAGAAATCTACACATAGCATCTTCTATTTTCATTCTCGCCGCCGGGATTACAGGCAATTTCGGATGGATCTATTTCGCCGGCTGGATCTTCTTTACCACCCTGCTCATCTATCAACACCGGTTGGTAAAGCCGGAAGACCTTAGCAAAGTGAACCTGGCCTTTTTCACCACCAACGGAATCGCCAGTATTGTATTTGCTGTTTTCACCCTTTCTGACCTTTACTTCTGAAAATAACTACGGAACACCCTCCGGATTCCCCCTCGATTTTCTTCACACAACTCTGATAATCAGCATTCAAAACAATTCACAACCTCAACATTCGGGTTCTTCGCATTGCCTTGTTTTGTAACTTTGTACAATACACATTAGCGGGTAGGTATGGAAAGATCAGATCAACACACCGGTATTGCCACCAAAGACTTGTCATTCAACGACTTCAAAAACATTGTTCTGGAAGATTTCAGGATTGTAAATGAAAGTCGCCAGGCCAGTCTGATTGGTCGGAAGGAGGTATTAACAGGAAAAGCAAAATTTGGCATTTTCGGTGATGGAAAAGAGTTAGCGCAAATTGCAATGGCAAAAGTATTTCAAAACGGAGATTTTCGTTCAGGATACTATCGTGACCAGACTTTCATGTTTGCATCAGACCTGCTTACTGTTCAGGAGTTTTTTGCACAGTTGTATGCACATCCCGATGTTGCAGCCGACCCTAGTTCAGCGGGACGATGCATGAACGGCCACTACGCTACGCGGTTATTGAACGAAGACGGCAGCTGGAAAAATCTGACACAGCGTAAAAATTCATCGGCTGATATTTCGCCCACGGCGGGACAGATGCCGCGACTGCTCGGACTGGCCCTTGCATCCAAACTCTATCGTTCATCACCTGAACTTTCATCAAAGATGAGCGGATTCACGGTCAATGGTAACGAAGTAGCTTTCGGCACTATCGGCGACGCCTCTACGTCAGAAGGATTATTTTTTGAAACAATCAACGCGGCCGGTGTACTTCAGGTACCAATGGCCATCAGTGTTTGGGATGACGGATACGGCATCAGTGTCCCTGCCAGATACCAAACCACCAAGCAAAGTATATCGGAAGTACTGAAAGGCTTTGAACGTACCGATGAGAAGCCAGGCTATGTAATTCTGACTGCCAAAGCCTGGGATTATGCCGGGCTGATCGATACTTATGAAAAGGGAATTGCCATTTGCCGGAATGAGCACATTCCGGTACTTTTTCACATTCAGGAAGTCACGCAACCGCAAGGTCATTCTACCAGCGGATCCCATGAGCGCTATAAATCGAAAGAACGACTGGCCTGGGAAGAAGAATATGATTGTATCCGGAAGTTCAGAGAGTGGATTATCAATTCAGCTATTGCAACTGCTGAAGAGTTGGACCAGATTGAAAAAGATGCCAGAAAATCTGCCAATGATTCAAAGAAGGCGGCATGGGATCATCATATCAATGCTGTAAAAGCCGAAGTCACACAGGCAACTGCATTAATGGATGCACTGGCTCTGTCCAGCAGTAACAGAACCTTTATTGATCTGACCACAACACGTCTCCGCGAAATTTCAGAACCAGAAAGGAAAGACATCAATGTAGCAGTGAAGAAAGCATTGCGGTATGTGCGTGAAGAAGACAGCGCAGAACGGGATCGTCTTATTCAATGGCTGCGCAATTTCGATCAGCTGAATGCGGAACGATATGACTCCCACCAATACAGCCAGAGCCGGTGGAGTATAAAAAACATACAGCCTGAACCCGCCCGATTCGATGCAAATGCACAGATGATGGATGGTCGCGAGGTTTTACAGGCACACTGGGACATTCAGCTCTCCCGCCGTCCGGAACTGGTAATTTTCGGAGAAGACGTAGGTAATATTGGAGGCGTAAACCAAACCTACGCAGGACTTCAGTCTAAGTTTGGTGAAAACCGGGTATTTGACACCGGTATCCGTGAAGCAACAATTATCGGGCAAGGGATTGGCATGGCACTTCGGGGAATGCGCCCGGTTGCTGAAATTCAATACCTGGATTATCTGGCCTATGCGATACAGGTGCTGACTGACGATCTGGCCTGCTTACAATACCGTACGAAAGGAGGTCAAAAAGCGCCGCTTATCATCAGTACACGCGGTCATCGCCTTGAAGGGGTATGGCACTCCGGCTCGCCCATGCAGTTTATCCTGGGGGCCCTGCGAGGCCTGCACATTCTGGTTCCCCGTAACATGACTCAGGCTGCCGGTATGTACAATACGCTCCTGGCGAGCGACGAACCAGCTCTCGTCATCGAGCCCCTGAACGGATACCGCATCAAAGAGAAAATGCCTTCCAATCTGGCGGAATTCAGCATTCAGTTGGGCATGGCTGAAGTACTTCAACAAGGAACGGATGTAACACTGGTCACGTACGGATCCTGTATCCGAATTGCTGAAGAAGCTATTCGTGCTTTGACCGAAACCGGCATCAGCGTTGAACTGATCGATGTACAAAGCCTGCTTCCATTCGACCTTGACCATACCATTACCCGATCACTCTCAAAAACCAACAGAGTGCTGTTTCTGGATGAAGATGTGCCAGGAGGTGCAACAGCCTATATGATGCAACAGGTGATGGAGATACAAGGCGGATTCAGACACCTCGATGCCGAACCACGCACACTCACCGCAAAAGAACATCGTCCGGCGTATGGCTCTGACGGAGATTATTATTCCAAACCCTCTGCCGAAGAAGTATTCGACGTCATTTATGAAATGATGCACCAGAGCGATCCCCTCCAGTTTCCATCCATATACTAACGGCCACGGATTAACGCAAATGGCTTTTATTAAATACACTGAATCCACCTCTTCGTATGATCATCTGGAGTCGATGCCCTTACAAGAGGTACTGAAAGGCATCAACCGCGAAGACCAGAAGGTTGCTCTGGCGGTAGAGAAAGCAATTCCACAGATTGAAGCACTGGTTGCTGCTGTTTTGCCACGTATGAAAAACGGGGGCCGGCTTTTTTACATTGGAGCAGGCACCAGTGGCCGTTTGGGCATCGTGGATGCATCCGAATGTCCTCCAACCTTTGGCGTACCTCACGGACTGGTGATCGGACTGATTGCCGGTGGTGATGCGGCCATCCGGAAAGCGGTAGAGTTTGCAGAGGACAGCAAACAGCAAGGTTGGGAAGATCTGAACGAACACCTGATTGGCGAAAACGACACTGTGATTGGCATTGCGGCATCCGGCACGACGCCCTACGTAATCGGTGCACTTGAAAACTGCAATCAAAGAAATATCCTCACCGGATCCATCACCTGTAATCCTGAAAGTCCAGTCAGCAAGGCTGCAAAATATCCCATAGAAATCATCACGGGTCCGGAGTTCGTAACCGGCAGCACCCGTATGAAAGCCGGCACCGCCCAAAAACTCGTACTGAATATGATTTCCACGTCATTAATGATTGGACTTGGACGTGTAAAAGGCAACCGGATGGTAGATATGCAACTCAGCAATAACAAACTTATTGATCGTGGCACACGAATGGTGATGGAAGCCACAGGACTCGATGAAAAGACAGCCGGGGAATATTTACTGAAGTATGGCAGTGTAAGAAAGGCTGTGGAAGCCAGTCAGGATATTAAATAATATCTTTCCCGCTGATTTTCTGTTTGTATTTTTATTTCCGGCAACCCTGAAAGCCGATATTTCGTAATTAATTTCGCAGAAGCGAACCGTATGCAGGACATCGAACCATATTATTCCTGGCGCCATCTCTACATTTCTGCAGAAGATGAGCTATCTCCCTTTTATGGGCGCGAATACAGTGAGTTTGAATATTCCAATACTGTTTATAATTACTACATCCATCCGCAATGGGATGAATTCGGTTCAAACACCCTGTACATGAAAACCCTGTTCGCAGATTATGATCAGGGGTTTGCTATTCTGGAGTTCATCGGTGAATGGAATGATGCGATTAATAATGACATCATGATTTTAAAGCGGGATGTTGCGGATGAAATGATAGCAAACGGCATCAACAAATTCATTCTCATCGGAGAAAACGTGCTGAATTTTCACGCATCTGACGACTGTTATTACCAGGAATGGTTTGACGATACTGAAGACGGCTGGGTTGTAGCCATCAACTTCAGGGAACATGTCTTACAGGAGTTTATCAGAAGCGGAATTGATTATTATGTGGTATTTGGGGGAGAATTAGATGATTTGCGCTGGAGAATGTATCAGCCACAACAATTGTTTGAAAAAATAAACATGGTCATTAGTCATAGATTGGCCTGAATTTCTTCATTTCCTGTCAACGATTTATTATTTTTACAAAACCGATGAGGAGTAGTTTTCTACATATCATCCAGATTTCCCTTATCTGCCTCTTTTTTATCTGCGCAGAACCGGGGAAGAAAGGCAGTTCCGTACAGGGCAAAGCTTCATACTACGGTCGTGAATTTGAAGGACGTAAAACAGCCTCCGGCGAAATCTTCCGGAATTCAGACTTTACCTGTGCGCACCGGACACTCGATTTCAACACCCTACTCCGGGTCACCAATCTGAAAAATAATTTATCGATTACAGTGCGGGTCAATGACAGGGGGCCATTCGTACGAACAAGAATCATTGACTTATCAGAAGCAGCAGCACGACGAATCGGCAGTTATCAGCATGGTTTGGCTTCCGTGAAAATTGAACCCATGGACCTTATTCAAAAAAACCATGAGATCGACAGTTTATTTACCTGTGAAGATGTACTGGACTGCCTCGGAAATCCTGACCGCCTGAAAGGCTACTCCCTATCACTCTGGCGAACGAGTGATATCCTGCACATGTTGTATGTCGCCAATGAACTCTATCTTCATGATGACATCTCCAAAGTTTATATTGTAGGTATTGGTGTTAATGAAACCCGGATGTACCATCTTGTTGTATCCGGTTTTTCGTCGAAAGAAAAAGCTATTTCCGGCAAAGACTATTTTGAGCGTAAGGGCTTCATGAAAGTAAAGTTACTTCAATAGCCCCTAACCTTTCTCCGCACATTAAGAAATGCTTCAAATGCCTGCTGATCCGCCGGAAAAGTAAAATCATGGGCATTCACTTCTTCGGGACTGACCCATTTAAACTGTTCTTCTCCGTTTCGTGATGGCAACAAATATGAATCTCTGTATTTAACGACTGCTTCATCATTGGCCTCTACCAGGTAATAAATCCCCAGTACCTGATGATCTGGATTGAAAGCTGACTGTATAAACACACGTGTAGTATGCAGCAAATCCCCCACCGGCAGTAACAGATTTAACTCTTCCTGCATCTCCCTGTAAAGACATTCAGCAGGACCTTCGCCGAATTCGAGCCCGCCACCGGGAAATTTCCGCATGAACGTATCAAAATGAAACTCTTCTGCAACGAGCACCTCATTCCAATGATGGTGGATGAGCCCGTACACCCGAACAACAAACCGCTTTCCCTGCATATAACTCAATTTTCTTACATCACAATTTTATTGAAAAAGATCTGAAACCGGCAAGAATCAGCACTGTTTTTCAGTAAAAGGCCGGACTTCCAATATTAATTCCATTTGAAAAGCTGAAAATCTTACATTTTACAAAGCTGGAACCACCCAGTCAGGCAGTCCGTATAAAAATGTAAAGAACGGCCAAAAAAGAAAAAGCAGAACGCCGGATCAAGTGTAAATTTCGATTAAACCCAAAGAGATGAAAAAATTAATGATTCTGTTGAGCATGGCGGTGGTCATGGTCTCGTGCAGCAAGGACGAAGGAACAGATACCCCTGCCGCAAATAACAATACCGGAACTGGAACTGTGCCGACCACATTCACACAGAAAGTGCTGATGGAAATATTCACCGGTGCCGGTCAATCACAAAGTACTGATGGATTTGCGAAGCTTGACAATATTCTTTCAGCCAATGCAGCAAAAGCCATTCCTGTTCATATCCATTTCAGTGATGGAATGGAAATCGCACAGTATACCTCTCTCAGTACAGCTTTCAGCAATGGAAATCCGATGACAATACCCTCTGCGATGATCAACCGCATTCCATCGTTAAATTATGTCATCATGAACCGTACACAATGGCAGTCTAACTTTGATGTAAACAAGGTTAAAACTGCGAAATGCGGTCTGGCTATCGAAACTTCCGTTAACGGAACAGATGCAACGATAATCGTTCACTCCGGTTTTAATCAAGCCCTGAGCGGAAACTATACTTTAACGGTATACCTGCTGGAAGATGAAGTATCCGGAACCGGCAACATGTATGATCAGCGCAATGCCTATAATACAACAGGCGGCCACCCCTATTATGGTTTAGGCGATCCAATAATCGGCTATAAGCATGAAGAAACATTGCGAAAAGTGATTACTGCCCCGCTGGGTGATGCAATCAGCAGCTCAGCTCTTGTAAGCGGAGGAAAAGAAATCAAGACCTATACCACCAATATATCAGGATACAACCCTAACAATCTGTATGTAGTTGCCTTCATTACCAAAACCGGAACCAGTGCAACGACCTATGAAGTCATGAATGCCCAACACGTAAAACTGGGAAGCACACAATCGTGGGATTAGTATTTAACAAAACAAACAGCAAGAGCCGGTGAAAACCGGCTCTTGTTGTTTTAACACGAAGCGAAACAGTCCAAACTGTAAGATTTCAGCACATTTTGGTTCCTCCCCCCTTTAATCGCGCCCTAACATTGTGTCATACATATCAAACCAATAATGTTATGAAAAAAACAATGCTTTATCTGGCAGCCGCAGGCTTCATGTTCGCTTCCTGCCAAAAGGATGAAGAAACAACAGCAACAAACGGAGTAGGTGCAAAAGCATCCACTACTTCCAGTGTAAGTCCGCTTCCTGGTTCGTTTACCAAGAAAGTACTTATTGAAGAATTAACCGGGCAAAACGAAGGAACTGCACCATATGCAGATCGCTTCTTTGACAGTTATGTACTCAACACTGCCGGAGGTAAAATTTGCGTTGCCTCTCTTTACAATTCTGGTCAGTTGACCAACCTGGAAACAAACCGGTTGATCAGTACACTGTCACCGGGCACAGCCTCTTTACCTTGCGGAGTAATCGATCGTGTTCCACGCAACGGATCCATGTTTGTTCGTCCTACATCTATGTCGCAGGCAGTTACTTCTTCGCTCGCAACTCCAGTATCGTGCGGATTGGCAATGACCTCTACGATCAGCGGACGAATGGCTACGATCAATGTACATACCGGATTTCTCGCCAATATGACGTCTTCTTATCGTGTAAATGTTTACCTGATTGAAGATGTTGTATCCAGCAGCAGTCCGATCTTCGCGCAGGCGAATTCCTACAACAGCACTGTAGGCAGTCCATACTATAATCTTGGAAATCCAATTCTCAATTATGTACACAGAAATGTTGTTCGCAAGGTGGTTTCACCAACTGGCGGCGACCCGATACTTCCGGCCAATACCGTTGCAGGTGGAACGCAAGTATTCACATATCAGGTTGACCTGAATCAAAAAGTAACCACTGGAAGCAAATTCTATGTAATATCCTTCATCACTGACAATCTGACCAGTGAAGTACTGAATGTCCAGATGGGACAACTGGGAGGATTGACCGACTGGAACTAACCAATAAAAAAAATACAACTCAAAGAGGGGACAGTAAAATTGTCCCCTCTTTACTTTTTTATCAGGGCTATAATTTCACTTATCATCATAGCCGTTGCACCCCAAATCTTCAGATCTTCCCACTTATAAAATGGTGCATTAACGGTATACCCCCTCGCACTGCCAAACAAGCCGGAATCCAGAACATCCGGTCGTAAAAAATGAGCCAGCGGTATCTCAACTACACGTCTGACTTCATTTTCACTGATTACATAGTCCGGACGTTCATGCATGGCAGCAAGAAAGGGATGGACCAGAAATCTGCTTGGGGGAATAAACAACGCAGAAAGTTCAGTAATAACGTCTACCTGTTGTCGCTGAACTCCAATTTCTTCTTCAGCTTCCCGCAAAGCCGCATCCTTCAAAGACTCTCCGGGCTCAACCTTTCCTCCCGGAAAAGAAACCTGACTCGCGTGTACACTTTCACCACCGGTACGTTCCATCAAAACCAATTGCGCAGTGTCATCTTCCGCAGGAACAATGAGTGCCAAAACAGCAGCCAGACGATAGTCAGTGCTCTCTTTCAGATATGCAGATGCAGGCTTTCTATGGGCAGGTGATAAAAGCTGGTGAGCTGCATCACCAGGCAAATCAGAGAAATCAGATGATTTCAGCAGGGTAACAACTTCAGCAAACAGCATCTCAGGACAATCCAACGGTTACATCCCGGTGTTTGCGTTCACCAATCTGTTGACGCCACATAGCATAATACAAGCCTTTCAATTCAATCAGCTCATGATGCTTGCCCGATTCAACAATGCGTCCACGCTCCAGAACATGAATCGTATCTGCATGCATAACAGTTGATAACCGGTGTGCGATCAGAATATTGATATGAGTACAGTGCGTAGAAATAGAACGGATGGTATCGGTAATCTGTTCTTCGGTTAATGAGTCGAGAGCCGATGTAGCTTCGTCAAATACAAGCAACGATGGTTTACGTAATAATGCCCGGGCAATAGACAAGCGCTGCTTTTCCCCTCCCGACACTTTCACACCTCCTTCGCCAATTACCGTATCAAGACCTTTGTCAGCCCGGTCAAGCAGACTCTTCATGGAAGCCTTTTGAAGCACATCCATACATTCTTCATCAGTAGCAGCAGGTGCCACGAACAATAAATTCTCACGAATGGTGCCAGAAAATAATTGTGTATCCTGGGTCACCAAACCAATCTGCGTACGAAGTTCATCCAGATTAATCTGATTGGAAGGAATATTATTATACAGCAGTCTTCCTTCGCCGGGTTTATATAAACCAACCAGTAACTTCACCAGCGTTGTTTTACCGGATCCGCTGGGTCCGACAAACGCTACCGTTTCTCCGGCACTGATTCGGAATGAAATATCACTGACAGCATTCCCTCCTGCACTTTGGTGTTTAAAAGAAACATGGTCGAGTTCAAATGACTCGATGGCTCCCAGCGGTTGTGGATTTACAGGACGAGGTTCAGGCTTGATGTCCAGTATCGCTTTAAAATTCTGCAATGAGACTTCAGCCTCACGATAAATATTGATGATGTTACCCAGCTCCTGCAGAGGACCAAATATAAAGAACGAATAAATGAACATCGTGAAGAACTGTCCTATGGAGATGGCTTTCGTAAAAATCAGATACAGCATCATAAACATGATTCCTGTACGCAATAGATTTACAAATGTACCCTGCACAAAACTCAGACTACGTATATACCTCACTTTCTTCAGCTCCAGCTGAAGAATTTTATCGGTAGTTGCATTCAGCCGGGATATTTCCTGTCCGGAAAGGCCAAGACTCTTTACCAGTTCAATATTGCGTAACGACTCCGTGGTTGAACCCGCCAATGCCGTTGTTTCAGCCACAATTACCTTCTGAATTTTTTTCACCTTCTTGCTCAGTACCGAACTCAGAATACCCAGCAATGGAATCACCCCAAAATACACTGGAGCAATCAACCAGTGCACGTTCACCGCATAAACCGTCACGAAAATAATCGCAACTACAGAAGTAAACAGTATGTTTACAAATGCACTGATCAGCTTCTCGACATCAGATCTGACTTTCTGAAGTTTCCCAAGTGTTTCTCCGCTTCGCTGATCCTCGAAAACTTCATAGGGTAGTTCAAGACTGTGGCGGATTCCATCAGCATAAATCTTCGCTCCGATACGTTGGGTGATAACGTTCACATAATAATCCTGAAAATTCTTCGCTATCCGGCTGACAAAGGCCACACCAACTGCTGCCAGCAACAAAAGTCCTACCCCTCTGAAAAACTCAGGCTTGGAAAACTTACCAAACTGCGTTACATAATCATCAATGACATGCTTGAAGATATAAGGATCTAATAAAGAAAACACCTGGTTTATAGCGGCTAAGAGGAGCGCCAAAACGATCAGCTTCCAATAGCCTTTCAGGTAATCAAGGAGGAGTTTCATGGGAATTTGTTGCGCAAATATAGATAATTATTGTATATACAACGATTAGTAGCATTGTATATTTTCAAGAAGAGTGACGAATAGCAAACTTTTCTATTGCTAACATAGCAATTAAATTCCGAACATCTCTATGTTCGGGCGCCCTGCGCCAGTTCCTGATGTTCAGAAATTTAATGATCAAAAACAGAATAGCTGGTCCTAATAGAATCAACAGCACGGAATACTCACAGAATAAACACCATTTTTCATGTGTTTAATTTAACAATACAATTTCTCATGAAGCGTAATTGATTTACGGAAACGCAGGGCAAAACGAACACGGGCATCAGAATTGCCGGTTGGTGATGTAATGAAAGAAGTTGTAGCTGCTCTCGAAAACAGGAATATGAATAATGGCTTCCGATGCGATGTAGAAAAAAAATAATGCTGCTATTGTCCAAAGACCGGCCTGTTCAGACTTTATCCATCTGACGGCGTGATACAATCCCTGCAGATAAAGGATGGCAAACGGAATCATAGCACCGCTGATCAGTCGTCCACTCACAAAGTATGGATGTGCTCTCGATGGATTTTCGCATACACCATAATCAAACTGTATCGACAAGAAACCCATCAACAACAGGAGTAAAATAAAACCCAGACCCGATATCAGGCTAACCTGCACCTGCATTTTATCCCTGGTCTTTCCTGAACTTATCAATCCCCATGGCAGGAAAATCAATGTCGTAATAATAAAGACCCAATCGGCCAGCGACATAGCGATTGGGCTCTTCCACCAGATTAACTCTCCCCTCCAGAAAGTTTTCAGATTACCAGTCAGAAATTCTGAAAACCCGGAAACTGAGAACAGAGGATGATCGAACCATTCATACACCGGCAAGGCCGTCCATCCCAGCTGACGTATTTTCGCTGCAGACCCGGTGAGATCACCCCATATGGCCAGGTTAGCATTCATCCAGATTGCAACAGGTAAAAATGCTCCAAGCAAGAGCAAAACCGAGGGAATGATCGTTCTTATTTTCCCACTCAGCAACAGCTTCCTGTTAAACAGCATCCATCCCGGAGCAAGGAGCAAGAGCGGGTAATTGGTTACTTTTACCAATCCAGTAAGTCCAAGCATCAGACCCGACAACAATCCCCAGGAAACAGCGCTGTATCCGCTTTTAACAAAACGAATGAGCAGGTAAAATGAAACTCCAAAAAATAAGGGAGATAAACTATCATTCTGAATGGCATAGAAACTATCCTGTGGCCAAAGAGCTATCATCAACGGAATACCAAGGTTGAGAAATACATTTTCAGGAAATACCAACGCGGTAATTTTAATAGATATCAGCACCAGTAATACTGCAATCAGCACATTGAGGAAGCGTACCCAATACAATAAGATGCCTTCCTGAAATCCCAGCCATGTCCCTATTCTCATCCATTCTCCGGCAATCCAGTAATACGCCGGTGGCTGTGATGCTTCGTGATTACGGAGATTCGCGCTCCAGTAATCCTGTCCTTCCCTGTAATAACGCTCCAGGCTTTCCTGTGGTTTGGTCCAAACAGGCTGTTTAAAAACACCACCCGGTTGCTCGGAAGGCAAATTAAAATACTCAGGAGATTCCATCCTGGGTATATAAAAAGCTGTATTCCTGTCAATCCCTTCAATGGCTGTTGGAGGATTAGCCTGACTATATCTGACAACGAGATCCAGATGAGCCTGTTCATCGATATTTCCGAAAAACGGAAATGCAGCTGAATAAATAAAAACCCGAATAGCTGCCAGCATACAGATGCAAAAAAACACCCATCGGGATATCTCCTGAGTTTTCAGCGCATTCATGTGACTAAACTAAATAAATCCCTATTATCGGATCATTGACAATAATCAGCATGGTCTAAAGTAAATATCTGTGCAGGATTCCACTGAATTAACAAAAAAGGCTGCCTGCTCAATCATGCATTTCCGCTCAAGATCTCGTCCCCAGCAGGAAGGATACCTATCCACATCCTATTGTTATTATCCCATTGGCAGCACAAGGACTCAGCCCACAATAATCCCTAGTTTTGGCCCGTTAACATTACGATTCTGTCATCTATGAAATACATTCTAACCCTTCTGCTGGCAGGTTTCAGCAGCTTAAGCTTCGCACAGCATACTGTTACGCTCAAGACCGGAGAAAAACTCGAAGGTGAGCTGCAATCCATTCAAAATCATCAGGTGAATTTTTTCTCGAAGGGCACAGTACTGACCTTTGATCTGGGCCAGATTTCTTCCATTTCATTCGACGGTCCGGTAAAATCAACCGGCGCAACACCATCAGGAAGCAAGGGCGTTTCCTTTGTTATGCCCGGCCGAAAGATCATCAAACAACCGAAGGTCGACAACCTGACGATGGAGCGCGGAGTGGTTGTTGTGGCTATCACGATCAACAAATACGGCGATGTAATTAAAGCAGAACCTGGTGCTGAAGGCACAACAACCATGAGTCAGTATCTGCTCACGAAGGCAAAACAAGCTGCCGAAAGCGCGAAATTTGACGGAGGCACCACAATGCCGCTCGAACAAAAAGGGACAATTACGGTTACGTTCTGATTGTATTCAACCTAATATATATCCAAAGGCCACCCCGTAAGGTGGCTTTTTTATTCATCCTTCCACACAATCTCAATGATCTTATAACCGGCCTGAATGGTTGAATATTTGCACCCTTGTGGACGCTTAACCATGATCACTCCCGGCTTATTTTTCTCATGATATACCAGGTTCTGACCCATCACCTGAGTCTTGTTGTATTTATGATAAACCGTCAGGTATGGAATCAGTTGTCCGGGATCACTGAATTGAAACTCATTCCCGGTAACTTCCAACTCTGTTGTCGATTGAAACACGGTATCGGGATTTGCCAGGAGCGCAAGTGCACGTGTTGCCAGGGGAACGCCATATCCCACATAATTATTCCCGTAAGGATAAAGAATACAGGAACGCAGAATTATTTTTTTCAATTCGATGGCAGTGAGTTCTGGCTTAACTTCCAGCAAACAGGCTGCGAATCCACATACTGCAGGGGCAGAAAAGGAAGTTCCGGATTGTGAAAACGCGGCTACCTCTGGTTTCAGGTAGGTATTATAATCCGGACCATAACTTGAATAATCCGCTTTAAGGTAACCAAAATCGTATGCACCTACTGTCAGCGCAGAGGGTGCATCTCCGGGAGTTGCAATGACCCGCCATGTTGATTTCAAAGCTTCATTACCCGCTGCAGCAACCACCAGAATATTTTTCTCCTTCACTGCAATCTCCACCGCACGTGCCAGCATACTTGTACCATTCATCTGATAGGGTGAATAATTCTGCGATTTTACTTTCCTACCTCTGGTATAGCCGAGCGAAGTATTGACCAGTCTCACGCCTTTTGCAGCAAGCCACTCCAAAGCCCTTATATAATAATCTTCTTCATCAATATGCTCTGTATATCCAAAATCAGTCCGGGTCAGATAAAATTCCGCATCAGGGGCAAGCCCGGATCTCACGCCTGTTTTATCATTGTATCCTGCAATGGCATTCAGCACATCACTGCCGTGACGATGATTTGCGATCCTGAATTCATACATCATGCGTGCAAAACCATTTTTACGCTTACGCATCGGCTTGGATTTACCGGTATAATAACATTCATCGTAAGCAATAGTATCGGAACCGGCACAATAATCTTTAATAGCCTTGATCTGATGTCCGGACCAAAGATGATGCAAACCATAAAACTGTGAAGAGTCGTTGAGAAACAGAAAGCCGGCATCTGTTATACCAATCTTTACTCCGATACCGCTAAGACCTGCCCGGACAAAAGCCTTTCCCTGCATTTGTTCGAGCGCTTTCGAGTAGGAAGACGGAGCTGCACCAGTCAAACTTGCTTCATGCAAGTGCTGAACCGGTACAATACTCAACTCTTCACTTGCTAACAGAATGGCTTTTTTTTCATCCAGCACTGCTGAGAACACGGGCATCCAGGAAGATCTGAAACGAATGACACCACCTTCCTGCTGAATCACCTCCATCCATTTGCCAACAGATGCTGTATCCGCGGGAATAAACCACCAGACAGTATGTACTGCTTCTGCAGGAGCTATAGCCAGCAGCAAGACGATGACCATCAATCTTAATCTCATTCCTGCTAAATTACGCAATGTGACGCTTTGACACCAAATGTCACACCTAAGTGACGGTTTGGCAGATAATTACAAGAGCGAGTGACATATTTTCACTTCTTTTACGTTCAAACGGTATTGGGATAATCTTTGATACCCACCTGCAAATTCTACAAGTATGAACTTAAATCAATTCACCACCAAATCACAGGAAGTCCTTCAGGAAGCACAAACGCTGGCGCTTTCCAATGGTCAACAGGCGATCGAAACAGGTCACATCTTAAAAGCGATGTTACAAGGCGATGAGCATGTGGTTCCTTTTCTGCTAAAAAAAATAAACATCAACATTCCGGTTCTGTCGAAGGAGCTGGACACTATCATCAACGGCTACAGTAAAGTAAGCGGAGGAAACCCTTATCTGAGTACTGATGCACAATCGGTTTTACAAAACGCATTGGTGCTGCTTAAGGAATTCAAAGACGAATTTGTTTCAGTGGAGCATTTGCTCTTATCGATCCTTCGCGGGCGTGATACTGTTGCAAAATTACTGAAGTCACAGGGAGTAAACGAGTCAGAACTCATCAAAGCGATCAAGGATGTACGCAAAGGTGCAAGAGTGACCTCTGCAGGTGCGGAAGAGACCTACAATTCACTCGAAAAATACGCACGCAACCTGAATCAGCTGGCACGAGAAGGCAAACTTGATCCGGTGATCGGGCGTGACGAAGAAATTCGCAGAGTGCTACAGATTCTTTCGCGGAGAACGAAGAACAACCCTGTGCTCATCGGTGAACCCGGCGTTGGTAAAACAGCAATCGCAGAAGGACTTGCACACCGGATTATAAACGGAGATGTGCCGGAAAACCTGAAATCCAAAACGATTTATTCGCTGGATATGGGCGCACTGATTGCCGGTGCCAAGTACAAAGGTGAATTTGAAGAACGTCTGAAAGCGGTGGTTAAAGAAGTCATCGGCTCAGAGGGTGAACTGGTATTGTTCATCGACGAAATACATACGCTGGTAGGTGCCGGTGGTGGTGGTGAAGGAGCCATGGATGCGGCCAATATTCTAAAGCCTGCACTGGCCAGAGGAGAACTGCGTGCTATCGGAGCAACCACACTAAACGAGTATCAGAAATACATTGAGAAAGACAAAGCACTTGAACGTCGTTTCCAGAAAGTTATGGTGGAAGAGCCGGATACGCAGGATGCGGTTTCCATTTTACGCGGGTTGAAAGAACGTTACGAAACGCACCATAAAGTCCGCATCAAAGATGAAGCGATCATCGCTGCTGTTGAACTTAGTGACCGTTATATCGCTGACCGCTTCCTGCCCGACAAGGCGATCGACCTGATTGATGAAGCAGCAGCAAAGCTCCGCCTTGAGATGGACAGCGTTCCGGAAGAACTCGACGAGATTCAACGCCGGATTATGCAGCTTGAGATTGAAAAGGCAGCCATCAAACGGGAAGGCGATACGAAGAAACTGAATGAACTAAACGAATCGCTTGCAAATCTCAACGAAGAGAGAAACGCTATCAAAGCCCGCTGGGAAGAAGAAAAGAAAATCATTGATGCGATCACGCATACGAAGGAACAAATCGAGCATCTGAAACTGGAAGCCGAGCAGGCCGAACGTTCAGGCGATTATGGTAAGGTGGCGGAAATCCGCTATGGAAAAATCAAGGAGGCTGAACAGCTGCTCTCCGCACATCAGGCTAAACTACTCGATGCGCAGCAACATAAAGCCATGATCAAGGAAGAAGTGGACAGTGAAGATATTGCAGAAGTGGTAAGCCGCTGGACCGGAATTCCTGTCAAACGGATGCTTCAGAGTGAACGCGAAAAACTACTGCACCTTGAGGAAGAACTTCACAAACGGGTGGTAGGACAAGAAGACGCAATTGCTGCCTTATCAGATGCTGTTCGCCGCAGTCGCGCCGGACTACAGGACATGAAACGTCCCATTGGCTCTTTCATCTTCCTTGGAACCACAGGAGTGGGTAAAACAGAACTGGCCAAAGCACTCGCTGAATTCCTCTTCAATGATGAAAATGCGCTGACAAGAATTGACATGAGTGAATATCAGGAAAGGCATAGTGTCAGCAGGTTGATTGGAGCGCCTCCGGGATATGTAGGTTATGATGAAGGCGGACAGCTGACAGAATCAGTCCGTCGCCGCCCCTATTCAGTTGTGCTCCTGGATGAAATTGAAAAAGCCCATCCGGATGTATTCAACATTCTCTTACAGGTGCTTGACGATGGGCGGCTGACAGACAACAAAGGCCGCACCGCCAATTTCAAGAATACTATCATCATCATGACTTCCAATATCGGAGCGCATCTGATACAGGAAAACATGGAAAAAATGAATGAAAAGAACAAAGATGAAATGCTGGCAAAAACCCGACTGGAAGTCTTTGAAATGCTGAAGAAATCCATCCGGCCGGAGTTCCTGAACAGAATAGATGAAATTATTATGTTTAGTCCGCTCACCAGAGATGAAATTCACGACATTGTTCACCTGCAGTTCAAAGGAATTTCCAAAATGCTCTCTGCAAATGACATCCGGATCTCCATCACCAACGAAGCCATTGACTGGCTGGCGCAATTAGGCTATGACCCGCAATTTGGCGCACGTCCGCTCAAGAGGGTCATGCAAAAGCGTGTGCTCAATGAGCTCAGCAAACAGATTCTTGCCGGATCTATTAATAAGGAAGATGAAATCCTGATTGATATTGACGGAAAAAACAACTTCGTGTTTAAAAACAGCAAGCTCGAAGTAGGTGTATAAAAAAGTGGATTATTGTTGAAAGAGAAAAGGGCTGTTTCTATTGAAACAGCCCTTTCTCTATTTACTTATCTCCTAACCTTGCTGATGAGAAGCTGCGAGCACGCCACAAAGATGAAAGAGCATCCTTGCTCCTACATTTCCATCCCAGTCGTTTTTTCCAGGTGACACCTCATTCAGGTCAAAGCTGATAATTTTCTTTTTGGACTTTGCCAGCATCGACAACAAATAAGTGATTTCATGAAACTCGAATCCTCCGGCAACAGGTGTCCCTGTATTCGGACATAATTTCGGATCCAGGCCATCGATGTCGAAGCTAATATGTACATACTCGGGCAGCGATTTAATAATCTGCTCACATTGCTGCTTCCACGACACACCTTCATATCGTTTAGACGCAACCGATGCATAAGTAAACACTTCTACACGCTGCGTATTGCCTTGCACAAACTCCGCTTCCTCCTTGCAATAATCACGAATGCCTACCTGCACCAGTTTTTTCACCTGTTTCAGCTGCAAAGCATTGTACATGATAGAAGCATGAGACCAGGTAAATCCTTCATAGGCTTTCCGCAAATCCATATGGGCATCAATCTGCAAAATACCATAGGAAGGATATTTTTCAGCCAGCGCCTGAAAGAAGCCCATCGGCGTACTATGATCTCCACCCACCATTCCAACCAGTTTACCTTTTCGGAGAAGTTCGCTACAGGTCTTCTTCACTTCCGCTATCATATCGGATGAACTCTTATTGACCTCCGCAAGTAACTTCTTCAGAGTGTTATCTTTGGCAACCGTCTTGCCCTCAGACAAGGCGTCAATTATTTTTTCTGCTTTTTTACGTGCATCCTTTGACTTTTTATACAAAGCAGCGGGTATTTCCCTCATATATATACCCTTCTTCCATAATTCAGGAAACTCTGCATGAAAAAGATCAACCTGCATGGAGGCCTCTAAAATTGCTTCCGGACCTTTTGCGGTTCCTCCGCCATAACTAACGGTGGCTTCCCATGGAACAGGAACGATGACAATATCCGATTCATCTTCATTGAAGGGCAAACCAAAAATATTTGCCTCAGCCAGGGCTGGACCGTTTGGGTCAAAAGAATCAATTTTAGCTTTCTTCGAAGATGTTTGAAGGTTTTTCTTTTTCACGGCATTTAAATTTCCTGCAAAGATAAACGGGAAATCAACACTGGAAAACTACCCTTATTTGCTCTTTTGCAGTGTAAAGGTGAAAGTGGTTCCGGCGCCTGGTTCACTTTTAACCGTAATGGATTCTTTGTGTGCTTCAAGTATATGCTTCACAATGGCGAGTCCAAGTCCGGTACCGCCTTGCTCTCTCGACCGGCTCTTGTCAACTCTGTAAAACCGTTCAAAAAGCCGTGGCAGGTGGTGCTTTGCAATGCCGATACCGGTATCTACAACATCAACGATCACCAGATTTCCGTCCTCTGAAAACTTCAGCGTAGTACTACCATCTTTATTCCCGTATTTGATGGAATTTACCAGCAGATTTACCAGTACCTGACGAATCAGATCTTTATCGGCATATACATACACCGGTCTATCGACGGGTGGATCCAGGATCAGGCGGATATTCTTTTCTTTCGCCTGTAACTCGAGAGAATCTTCCACATCTTTCGCCAGTTCATGCAAATCAAAAGTGCGAAACTCGACTATCAGCTCGCCGGCTTCAAGCTTTGATATGGACTCCAGATCATCAACAATACTGATAAGGCGGTCGATACTCTTGCTGGCTTTATTCAAATAGTGCATATTGATATCCGGGTCTTCAATACCACCATCAATCAATGTGTGTACATAACCCTGAATAGAGAATATCGGAGTTTTAAGTTCATGCGACACGTTGCTCAGAAAATCGCGGCGATAATTCTCCACCTGCTTGAGGTGATCAATTTCCTCCTTTGACTCATTGCTCCAGTCGACCAGAATCTTATTAATTTCTGTTGTTATATCGCGCTTCTCACTGAAAGGACGCACCACCTCCTTCGGATTGCGCATCTTGAGAATATGCTTATAGATCTGCTGCAGGTTCTGGAAAATATACTTTCCATACAAAAACCGGAAGGCAATACCGCTTGAAGTGAAGACGATAAAAAAAACAAACAGATGGGTTAATCCTGTTACCTGTTGTCCGCTGATTTGAAGGAAAAGAATCTCCAGTGCAGTCACTAAAACCGCAATCACAAGAGAGGAGAAGAAACCTACCAGCGGGGCATTCACTCGCTTCATATTAGCGACCCTAAATTAACAATTAAACCAATCAACGGGTTTGAACGTAATATCAGATATCAAACTTATATCCAATACCCTTGATGGTTTTAATTGAATCGTCGCCCAGTTTCTCTCTGATTTTGCGGATATGAACATCGATGGTCCGATCACCGACAACAATATCGTTCCCCCAAACCCGGCTTAAAATATCCTCTCTGGTGAACACCTTGCCGGGTTTTGAAGTGAGCAGGGCCAGCAGTTCAAACTCCTTTCTTGGAAAACTGATGGGGTGTTCATCTTTGAAGACCAGGTAGCTTTCACGATCAATTTTCAGGTTCCCAATCTGAATGGTAGGAGCCTGCGGTGTTTGTACACCATTCACCCTTCTGAGCAATGCCTTTATTCTGCTGATCAATATCCTCGGCTTGATCGGCTTGGAGATATAATCATCGGCGCCAACATCAAAACCGGCAATCTGGGAGTACTCTTCATTACGGGCTGTCAAAAAGGTAACCATGGTATGCTGCAATTCCGGTATCTCGCGGATGTGTCTGCAGGCTTCTATGCCATCCATTACCGGCATCATGATATCCAGAATGATCAGTTGCGGCTTTTCCTTCTTCGCTATATCTATTGCTTCTTTGCCGTTCTTTGCAAGATATACATCATAACCTTCTTTTTTCAGGTTATACTCCATGAACTCCAAAATATCAGGTTCATCATCCACCAGGAGTATTTTTACTGAGTCGCTTGCCATATTTATTTTTCCGGACTCAAAATTCATCATACAATATTACCAAATTGTTAATTCAGGATTAAGGGATTTCTATTTTTATTTTCACTGTGTCAATCGATATATTTCGAGCTAACATTCCAATAACAATTAATAGACAAATTTGCCTCCAAATTGGCTAAAACCATCCGCCGAAGGCTACTTCTTAACATTATCATAAAATCTGCTTAAACTTCTCTTTTCATTATTCATGGTCCTTTGTTAAGGAATTCATCACCATGAAAAACATCGTACAAATTGCACTACTCTTCTGTCTGTCAACCCTCTATGCTTCTCAGCTTCATGCACAAACCGGAGGAATAAAAGGAACACTTTCAGACAAATCCAACGGAGAAACTTTAATCGGAGCCACGGTAATGGTTCAGGGGACGAGCCTGGGAGCGGTTACCGACATTGATGGCGCCTATATGATTGACCGTATTCCGGCCGGCCCCGTATCTCTAAAAGTCACGTTCGTGGGTTATGTAACGGAAGAAATCAAAGATATCGTTATTAAAAACGGTGAAGTCATCACGTTGAACATCAAGCTGAGTGCCGAAACGAAAACGCTGAAGAATGCAGAAGTGGTTGCGTCACGAATTACCAATACAGAAAATGCTGTACTGGCAGAAATGCGCAAATCGGAGCAAATTGTGAACGGTATATCCAGTCAGCAGATCACTAAGACGCAAGACCGCAATGCTTCCGAAGTCATCAAACGCCTGCCCGGAGTAACCATTTCAGAAGACCGGTTTGTGGTTATTCGCGGATTAAGCGAACGTTATAATGCCGTATTACTGAATGATGCGCTTGCGCCAAGTGCCGAATCTGATAAAAAAGCTTTTTCATTCGATATCATTCCCAGCGCCATGCTCGACCGTGTGCTCATCTATAAAACCGGAGCACCTGAACTTCCGGGAGAATTTGCCGGTGGGGTTGTTAAAGTATTTACCAAAAACACACCCGACGAAGATTATGTAACCGCCGGCGTAACCTTTGGAATTCGCAGCAATACCACGTTCCACGAATTCAACAGGGCCTCAAATTCCGGAACCGACTGGATGGGCATGGATAATGGAAGCCGTGACTTACCCAATGCCTTCCCTTCCAATATCTCCGGTCTCACCAACTCCCAGCAGATAGAACTGGCCAAAATGTTGCCGAATACCTGGATAGCTAAAGAGCAATCGGCGCCGGTTGACCAACGTTACACTGCGGGATTTGCAAAAAAATTCACATTAGGTAAGATCAAAGCAGCGAACATAACCGGCATCACGTACTCCAACACGTATGAAACAAGAGAAGCCAGTAACATCAACTACAATCAATATGATCTCGTCAATCAGGTAAGTGACACCATATACAATTTTAATGATGTAACGAACACGAATAAGGTGTCTGTTGGCATACTGAGCAATTTCAGTTTTACCATTAACCCCTCCAATAAGATTGAATTCAGAAACCTGTATAACCAGACAGGATCCAACGCTACCACCATTCGTACCGGATACAATCTGGAAGAAGGAAATGAAGTACGCAATTATGCCTTTCGGTATTTTGAACGCAGTATGTATTCCGGACAGCTTTCAGGCACTCATACCATGAATCTCGGAAGAACAGATCTGAACTGGACTCTGGGCTACAGCAACACACATACGAACGAACCGGATTACCGCCGCATCCGTACATTCAGAAGTCTGGTCGACAACCAGGATGCATTCTATATACAGGTGAACAGTACGGCTTCACAGGCAGATGCCGGACGGTTCTATTCTACGCTCAATGAAACCAGCTATATGGGAGCAGTCAATCTGGAGCAGGATGTAAAAAAACTAAGCGAAACACGCACCTTAAAAATAAGGGCCGGTATCTATACTGAAAGCAAATCGCGGGAATTTTCCGCACGCTGGCTGGCCTATACCAAGTCGCGCGTTGACCGGTTTGACAACGACCTGTTATTGCTACCACTCGATCAGGTTTTTAATGCATCCAATTTCAACGACAGTACAGGATTCACCATTGACGAAGGCACCAACGGAACAGACCGATACACTGCTGATAATTATTTAGGTGCCGCCTATGCAGGCGTAGTGTGGCCAGTGAATGATCAGCTCAATATATCCGGAGGAGTACGTTATGAATACAATCACCTGAAGCTGACCAGTGCCGACAACAACGGCAAACCATTGCTGGTCGACAATCCTATCAGCAGCATTTTACCTTCCGTTAATATCAGTTACAATCTCACTCAGAAAACACTGGTCAGGTTAGCGTATGCGAAAACGATAAATCGCCCGGAATTCCGCGAAATAGCCCCTTTCGCATACTATGACTTTGTATTTAACAATGTATTATTCGGCAATCCTAAATTAAAAACACCGGAGATCCACAACTTCGATCTCCGCTGGGAAGCATATCCGATGGCCGGAGAACTGATTTCAGCAGGCATATTCTACAAGCACTTCAACAACCCGGTGGAACAATACTTTAAACCAGGGGCGGGATCAGGCGGCACACGCAACTTCGAATTCAACAATGCACCATCTGCTTACAGCACCGGAGCTGAAATAGAAATCAGAAAATCACTGGAACCAATCTTTAAAAAAGGCTTCCTGAGTCATCTCGGATTCAGTGTAAATGCATCTTATATCTATAGCAGAGTTGATCTGGGTGACAAAGCCGTTGGTCAGGAAAAAGAGCGCATCATGATGGGACAATCCCCATATGTTATAAACACCGGACTCTTCTACAATCTCCCGAAACAAAAACTGCAGTGCAACCTGCAATACAATATCATCGGAAAACGACTCTTTGCAGTCGGCACACAGGGCACTCCCGACGTATATGAACTCCCCCGTCACGTAGTTGACTTCACCATTACTAAAGCAATTGGAAAGTATATCGAAGTAAAGGCCGGAGTACAGGACCTGCTGAATCAGTCAGTAGTATTACGTCAGGACTCCAACGAAGACGGAAAGATCAGCACGAATGACGAATTGCTTTTCCAATACAAGCGAGGGACCTACTATACTTTCGGGTTCACGGTAAGATACTAAAACCAACGTAAAGGAGGCTCCAAAGCCTCCTTTACTTTTTCTTAACGTTTTTAACATTTCCTTCAAACTGAATTAATACTTGGGCAATGACTCCACAATAATCTTGCATCAGGAACAAACATTAATCGTACATAAAAAGAAATGAAAAATCTGTTTAACATGAAGCGCCTTGCCATGCTGGCAGGATTAGCGCTCGTAATCACTTCAACGGTTTTTACCGGTTGTAAAAAAGATGATGACACCGAAGAAACGACACCTGGCAATGTAGTGAACTTCACCTACACAACACTGGGTGACGGCACTATTCAGCTCGAAGGAAGCACCAACCAGAGTGTTACGCTTCAGAGCACGAAGACCTATCTACTGAAAGGATTTGTGTACGTTGAAGACGGCGGCAACCTTACCATTCAACCAGGCACTGTAATCAAAGGTGACAAAGCATCCAAAGGCACGCTGATCATTAAACGGGGTGGTAAAATTAATGCTGCAGGTACGGCTACCGATCCTATCGTATTCACTTCAGCAGAAGCAGTAGGCTCACGCAATCCAGGCGATTGGGGTGGTGTAATCATTTGCGGTAAAGCCCCGATTAACCTTGCCGGCGGTGAAGGACAGATAGAAGGTGGACCGGATGCACTTTATGGTGGTACGGATGCAGCAGATAACTCAGGTGTATTTAAATATGTCCGTATTGAATATGCCGGAATTCCTTTCCAGCCCAATCAGGAAATCAATGGCCTTACTTTAGGTGGCGTTGGTAATGGAACTACCATCGACTACGTTCAGGTATCGTACTCTGGCGATGATGCATTCGAAATGTTTGGCGGAACTGTAAACATCAAGCACCTCGTATCCTTCAAAACCACTGACGATGACCTTGATACCGACAATGGCTTTATTGGTAAAGTACAATTTGCAGTCGTACTCCGTGATGCAAACATAGCGGATGTATCAGGATCCAACGGATTTGAATCAGACAACGATGCTAACGGCAGTGCCTTAACGCCACAAACAAAAGCCATCTTCTCAAACATCAGCGTATTTGGTCCTAAACAAGACACTGCAGATGTGGTAAATTCAAACTTCAAGAGAGGAGCTCACCTGCGTCGCAACACGTCAACCTGTATTTACAATTCACTCATTGCAGGTTTCCCGATCGGCCTATTGGTGGACGGTTCTGCTTCAGAAGGAAATGCAAGTGCTGATGTACTGCAGGTACGGAATACGGTCATTGCCGGATGCAACACGCCATTAGCTACTGCTTCCGGATCAGGCTTCGACATTGCTGCATGGTACAATAATGCTGCTTATGGCAACTCCATTCAGTACTCCTCAGCCGGCATAGCAAACGCACCGTATTCCGCAACGCCTGATTTCCTCCCTGCTGGCGGTTCAGTATTGTTAAGTGGCACCGACTTCACTCCGGCCAACCTCAGCGGACTCGAAGTAGTTACTTACCGCGGTGCTTTTGGAACAACCGACTGGACTTCAGGCTGGGCCAACTGGGATCCCCAAAACACAAACTATTGATATTAATTGAATTGGTCTTTATACAGGCTGTCCGCAAGGGCAGCCTTTTTTTGTTGCTATGAGGGCTGAAGTTTAACCCATTTTCACTTCTTAACATTAACTTAATATTTCAGAAATAAACACATAACATTTTCTTAATCTTTTTGCAGTGTCAGAAATGGCAACAAACAATCGCATCAATCTGCACCACAGCAACTTACAATCAAATATGAAAAAGCTGATCAACAATGTACTCCTGATCGCCGGAATGACAGTTCTGGCATCCTGCGGAGGTAAAAAGGCCGAAAACGCTGAAGGCCAAAACAGCGAAAAATTAACGGGATCTATCTCAATTGACGGTTCAAGTACGGTTTATCCGATTACTGAAGCCGTTGCGGAAGAGTTCCGTACAGAAGCTCCGGGAGTGAAGGTAACTGTTGGACTTTCAGGTACCGGCGGTGGATTTAAAAAATTCTCACGCGGAGAAACTGATATCAACGATGCTTCACGTCTGATCAAGGACGAAGAGAAAGCGCTTTGTGCGGAAAACAAAATCGATTTCATTGATCTTGAGGTTGCTTACGATGGTCTTGCAGTGGTAGTAAACCCTCAAAACGATTGGGTTAAAGATCTTACAGTTGCTGATCTGAAGAAGATGTGGGAACCAGAAGCACAAGGTAAAATCAAATACTGGAACCAGATTCGTCCTGAATGGCCAAAAGAAGAGATCCATCTCTACGGTGCAGGCGTTGAATCCGGAACATATGACTACTTTACAGAAGTAATTGTTGGCAAAAGCCACAGCAGCCGCGGCGACTATACCGGTAGCGAAGACGACAACGTTCTCGTTCAGGGTGTAGCCGGTGATAAGTTCGCACTTGGATTCTTTGGTATGGCTTATTACGAAGAGAACAAAACCAAATTAAAAATCGTTCCTATTGACGACCAGAACGATGCAAACGGAAAAGGTGGCATTATTCCTACCGTTGAAACCGTATTGAACAAATCCTATGCGCCGCTATCTCGTCCGCTGTTCATTTACATCAACTCAAAGGCGGTACAGCGTCCTGAAGTTATTAAGTTCGTTGATTTCTACCTTTCTGTAGCTCCAGAACTGGTTAAAACGATCGGGTTTGTTCCGCTGCGTCCGGAAGAATACAAAGCACAACAGGAGAAATTTGCTGCTTACCACACATCAAAGAAATAATATATACCTAATGTTTATGAAGCCCGGCAAGCTATCTTTGTCGGGCTTTATAATAGCTACCAACTAAAAAATGAGAATCCCGGAAAAGCTGATCGTCGGAACGCTGGCCACCTGTGCAGCGCTTACGGTGCTGATCACGTTTGGGGTTCTTTATACACTGGCCATTGAAGCGATCCGATTTTTTGGAGAAGTATCAATCGTGGACTTCCTTACTGACACACAATGGACTCCGCTTTTTACTGAAAAACACTTTGGCATTCTTCCTCTTTTATCCGGAACAATCCTTACCTCGTTCATTGCGGTCATGATCGCGTTGCCCATTGGCCTCACCATCGCCGTTTATCTCAACGAATATGCTCCCGGCTCATTTGCATTCAGGATCAAACCGGTATTAGAGATTCTGGCCGCCGTACCAACAGTGGTATACGGATATTTTGCGCTTACCGTGGTGACACCTTTTCTTCAGCATTTCATACCTTCCCTTTCGTCGTTCAACGCACTCAGTGCAGGATTTGTAATGGGCATAATGATTATTCCGCTGATCTCTTCCATGAGTCAGGATGCTCTTTATGCGGTTCCGAAATCAATGCGCGAAGCAGCCTATGGTTTAGGAGCCACCCGCTTGCAGACCTCATTCCAGGTATTGGTTCCGGCAGCATCATCCGGCATCATTGTTTCTGTAATCCTTGCAGTATCGCGTGCGATCGGCGAGACCATGATTGTAGCCATTGCCGCCGGCATGCAACCCAATCTGACGCTGAATCCAACGGTGCCTATTCAAACCATCACAACTTACATTGTGCAAATCAGTATGGGTGATGTGCCGCACGGGTCATTGGAATACCGAACGATCTTCGCTGCAGGTATTTCTCTCTTTATACTCACCTTCCTCCTCAATAACCTTAGTTTCTGGTTTAAGAAGAAATATCAGCAGAAATATGAATAACGCAGATATCAACCGGCTTAAGGATAAATCATTCCGGTACTTCGGGATTTTCTGTACATTCTTCGGACTGTTTATGCTGGGCATTTTCGTTTTCGATGTCTTGCGAAAAGGTATCGGACGCATCAACTGGGATTTTCTCACCAACCTTCCCTCCCGTTTTCCGGAAAAAGCCGGAATATTTACAGCATTACTCGGCACTTGCTGGATTCTGATTCTGACAGCGCTGATTGCGATACCCCTTGGCGTAGGCGCCGGACTCTATCTCGAAGAATACGGAAAACGCAACAGGTTTGCAGCGATTCTTGAAATCAATATTACCAACCTCGCGGGAATCCCTTCCATCATTTACGGTCTTTTAGGTCTGGAAGTTTTTGTGAGGGTGATGAATCTTGGACAAAGTGTGCTCGCCGGTGCCATGACCTTGTCATTGCTGATTCTGCCCGTGATCATCGTCGCTACACGTGAAGCAGTACGAGCAGTACCCCGCAGTTTACGGGAAGCCTCACTGGCCATGGGCGCCACAAAATGGCAAACGATCTGGCTTCAGGTGTTGCCGGCATCTATCGGTGGAATACTGACCGGTGTAATTCTGGCTCTTTCAAGAGCAGTGGGAGAAGCTGCACCACTCATTGTCGTTGGGGCATTGGCCTATGTACCCTTTGCACCTTCCACGCCCATGGATGAGTTCTCTGTACTTCCGATTCAGATCTACAACTGGGTATCACGACCGCAACAAGGATTTGTTATCAACTCCGCAGCTGCCATCATTGTATTACTATGTGTCACTTTCCTGATGAATGGAATTGCTATCTATTTCCGAAACCGGTGGCAGAAAAAAGTTAAATGGTAACACAGAAAGACTCCTGACTTAACTATGAATCATAAACTGGAAGCGAAAAATGTGAATGTTTTCTATGATCAGACGCACGTCATCAAAGATGTGAATCTTAAGATAGGAACAAATTCAGTGACTGCATTCATTGGTCCTTCCGGATGCGGCAAATCCACGTTTCTCCGGCTCTACAACAGGATGAACGATCTGATTGATGGTTTCCGGAAAGAGGGAGATGTGATGATTGACGGGAAAGAGATTTATGCAAAAGACATGCGCGTTGAAGATCTCCGGAAAAAAGTGGGCATGGTTTTCCAGAAACCCAATCCATTTCCGAAAAGCATCTATGAAAATGTTATTTACGGGCTTCGCATCAGGGGAGTGAAAAACAAAAACCTGCTCGATGAAACCGTAGAGCGATCCCTCAAGCAAGCCGCATTGTGGGAAGAAGTAAAAGACAATCTTAAAAAATCAGCACTGGCCCTCTCCGGAGGTCAGCAACAGCGTTTGTGTATCGCACGTGCGATAGCAACCGAACCATCCGTATTACTGATGGATGAACCTGCATCGGCACTGGACCCCATCTCGACCTCGAAAGTAGAAGAACTCATCTACGAACTGAAATCACAATACACCATCATCATCGTAACGCACAACATGCAGCAGGCGGGTCGTGTAAGTGATCACACTGCTTTCTTTTATCTGGGTGAACTCGTGGAATACGATGCGACAAAAAATATATTCACCAATCCCAAGGATATCCGCACGCAGGATTACATTACCGGCCGTTTTGGCTGATCACTGCATTTTATTTGTAACCTCTAATCTCAACACACCATGTCACATCTCGATACTGAAATAAAAAGCCTGAAAGCGGAAATGCTCGAAATGTTCGGGCTGGTAAAAACGCAGCTGGAAAAATCAAAAGAGGCACTTGTACGACTCGACAAAGATCTTGCCCGCGAAGTGCTGGTGAATGAAAAGCGCGTCAACGGATTTGAGTTGAAGCTTGACCGCGATTGCGAAAACATGATTGCTCTTTTCAACCCGGTGGCGATCGACCTTCGCTTTGTGCTGGCCTGCCTCAAAATCAACTCCAATCTTGAACGTATCGGCGACATAGCTGAAGGCATCTGTCAGTTTGTTCTCAACATTAAACTGGAACCCGAAAAGGCGTTACTGGAGAATACAAGAATGGTGGAAATGTACGACACTTCCATTGCTATCCTGAATGACGTAATGGAAGCTTTTAACAAGGAAGACACCAAGCTTGCGCGCAGCGTATTTAAGATGGATGAAATTCTTGACGAGATCAATCTGAGTGCAAATCAGGCGGTGGCCGATTTTATCCGTTCCAATCCCGACCGCATCAATCAAAGTCTGTATTTACTCAGTGCAATAAGAAAACTCGAGCGCGTTGGTGATCAATGCAAGAATATTTCGGAAGAAATAATTTTCTACATCGAAGCCAAGGTACTAAAGCATAAGTCGAAGGAGCAGAAACAGCAATAATCAGCTGAATTCTTTTTTCACTACCTGCAGAAACTCTTCAAAAGTCCCTGCATTATTCGCGATGATCTCACGACCGAAGAGGTAATCAGCACCTCCTGAAAAGTCGCTCACTTTACCGCCAGCCTCCTGTACCAGAAATGCGCCGCCGGCTACATCCCAGGCGTTGAGGCCATATTCATAAAACCCTTCGAACCGGCCACAGGCTACATAGGCCAGATCAACAGCAGCTGAGCCAAGCCTTCTCAACCCCTGAGTATGGCGCATGCAATAATCAAAAACCTGCATGTAGGGCACCATACGGTCATAGTTGGCATATGGAAATCCGGTAGCAAGCAATGAGCGCTTAAGCGAGTCTGTTTCCGACACTTTGATGGGCTGACCATTCAACCAGGCACCTCCACCCTTCCAGCCATAAAAACATTCATCAAGATTCACTTCATGCACAATACCACCCACCAGCACATTCTGATGCAACAATCCCACACTTACACAATAGCAGGGCAGCTGATGGACAAAATTAGTGGTGCCATCCAGTGGATCAATAATCCATTGCCATTCGCGGCCGGTGATTGTCAATGTATTTTCTTCAGTAATAAAACCGGCGTCAGGAATAATTTTCTGCAAACCCTCCACAAGAATCCGCTCACTGCCTTTATCTACGTAAGATACCAGATCATTAAATCCTTTGTATTCCACCCTTCCCTGATCAAAGGCCGCTCGTTCAGCCCGCAGGAATGATACAGCCTCCTGCACAACCTTTCGTGCACTGGCAATTATGTGTTCGCACTCCATGTGTCTTTCCGGGTATTAAATTTATCAGATGTAGCCAGGAACAAACCAACAATGCCTGTCAGAATCAATCCAGTTGCAATAATTTCAGCCTGCGTGGCAATGATTCCAAAAACCTCAAACTTATTATTGACCCGTATTTTTTCAATAAAAAACCGCTCCACGCCATTCAAAAGAAGATACAGGAAGAATATCTGACCGGTTTTCATCAGCTTACTCCGCAACGACCAAAGCACAAAAAACAGCAAAATACATATAATGGCTTCATATAACGGTGTCGGATATACGGCATCCGGAAGCATGAAACAATGGTGACCTTCACAGCCGGGGATCGGAATTCCATCATTTACCACATTGTTCGGATAGTTATATGACCACATCCAATCCGGTAACCACGACAGTGAAGCGGGTTTAGGATTTAAGTTCGCAACTCCCCAATCGCCGTCACCAGCAATCTGACAACCCAGACGTCCTGTTCCATATGCCAGCATTAATCCGGGCGCTGTTGCATCTGCGAGCACAATCGGGTGAATACCCAGTTTCCAGCCATAGCGCATCACTACAATAGCACCTACAATCAACCCGCCGTACATGGTGAGTCCACTGAATGATATCAGGGCATCCAGAGGATCTCTTGCAAAATCATCAAGGTTCTCCAGATTATGAAACACCTTGGCACCGATGATCCCGCTCACCGCTGCAACGATTGTGAAATTGCTAACCAGTTCAAAGGGATGCAGGGTTACGGACTCCATACGGGGTGTTTCCAGACGCATCTTTTCCTTATCACGGTATTGCATATACGCCATAACTGCGCCCAATACAATTCCGGCCGGCCAGTTTCCCTGAGTTGACAACAAGGTCCCCTGCGTATCAGCAACAAATTCCTGGTAATGCAGAAATGCATACACCAGTTTGTACCCGAGCAAAAATCCAATGAGGAAGGAGGAGATGAGTTCGCCCGTTCCTGCCGGTTCACCACGCATCTCCGTTTTAATGATCTGCCTTAACAATCCGCCGGCTTCTTTCCGCTTTAATTCAATCTTTAGTGTATACGCTGCTGCCAGAAAAGAAAGGGCGAGCATAAATCCGAAACTCTGTACAGGAAGCGGGAAATTAATTCCAAACACATCTTTCAGCAGGTCCGACAGGGTTGGATACATATTTTCTTCAGGCGTTAACCGGTTGAGGAGCCGACACGGGAATGGGTTGAACCTCCATACAGCCGTCGGTTCCGATTTCGGTAAGCATGCAGGGAATTATCTTATTTACAAACTCAGGCTGATAGCCCGCGGATACGCGGATATAATTGGAGGTATAACCAAACATCTTTCCGCGATGTTCTTCTTCTTCAAATAAAACGGGGTAAACTTCGCCTATATGTGCGGACGTAAAATCATGCAGCTTCTTTGCAGATAAATTACGCAGCCTCCTGTTCCGGTTCTTCCGTTCTGACATTGGTACTATACCTGTCATTTCACTTGCCGGTGTGTTTTCACGCTCCGAATAAGTGAAAACGTGCAGGTAACTGACCGGAAGACTATGCAGGAAATCAAACGTCTCTTGAAAATGCTGTTCGGTTTCACCAGGGAAGCCAACAATGACATCTACACCGATCGCTGCATCCGGAATCAGTGACTTGATAAGTTCAACTTTTTCCTGATACAACTCCCGCTTATAACGTCGACGCATCTTTCCCAGTATTTCATTGGATCCGCTTTGTAAAGGCATATGAAAATGCGGCATGAACTTAAGGGAACGTGCGGTGAGTTCAATAACTTCTCTGGTCAACAGATTTGGCTCAATCGAAGAGATCCGAATCCTGTGGAGCCCTTCGATGGACTCCAACGCAAGAGCCAGATCCGTGAATCGTTCATCGTGCTGTCCGGCTATTTCGCGAATACCAAAATCACCAAGGTTGACACCCGTGAGAACGATTTCCTGTACACCCTGCTTCACGAGTTCATTTACACGAACCACGACCTGTTCAACGGTATCGCTTCTTGAACGACCACGCGCCAATGGGATTGTACAAAAGGTGCAACTATAATCACAGCCATCCTGTACTTTAAGAAATGTGCGGGTACGGTCACCCGACGACCAGGAACTCACGAACTGGTTCACATCGTCAATTTCACAGGCTTTCACAAGCGCTTTTTCCTGGTCACGAAGACCGGAAAGAAAATGAAGAATGTTGAATTTTTCATTTGCCCCCAGTACGAGGTCAACTCCGGACATAGAAGCTATTTCTTCAGGCTTGAGTTGGGCATAACATCCAACGATTACCACCTTACCATCCGGATTCGCATTGCGTGCGCGGTTTACGATTGTCCGGCATTCTTTATCCGCATTTTCCGTTACGGAACAAGTGTTAATCACGTAAACCTCAGCAGATTCTGAAAAATCAACCTTCTGCCAGCCGGCACTTTTGAATTGCCGCGCCAGCGTGGACGTTTCCGCAAAATTGAGCTTACAACCCAAGGTATGGAAGGCCACTTTGTTCATGGGGTGCAAAGGTAGTGAATATCGTGCCCCACCCGACAGGTCAGGTATCCGTGCTAATCCTATTTTTGTGACATGCACCGGTCAGGCCTGATTCTTCTATTTTGCTCCATAGCATTGATTTCCTGCAACTCCGACAAGAATGCAACGGACCAAAAAACCGTTTTCAGGTACAATGAATCCTCCGGAATCAGCTCACTAGATCCGGCTTACAGCAGTGATCAGGCAAAAATCTGGGCATGCACGCAATTATTTAATGGGTTGGTTCAACTTGACGCCAGATTACGGCCACAGCCCTGTATTGCTCACTCATGGGAAATCAGCGAAGACGGGCTTCAATACATCTTTCATTTAAGAAACGATGTACTTTTTCATCCGGATCCGCTTCTGCAAACCGGCCGGAAAGTCAAGGCCGAAGATTTTGTATACAGCTTCGGAAGAATCATGGATGAAAAAACAGCATCTCCCGGCAGTTGGATTTTTCAATCTATTCATCGCAATGAAAAAAATCAACCGGATGGTATTACTGCACCAAATGATTCAACGCTGATTATTCGATTGAGATATACCTTTCCTCCTCTCCTCGGCTTATTGGGGTCTACCTATGCCGCTGTAATTCCCTATGAAGTAGCTGAGCACTACGGTAAAGATTTCAGAAAACACCCCGTCGGCACCGGACCATTTCTGTTTCACGCCTGGTATGAACGCACCGCACTTGTCCTGCATCGCAATCCCCGCTACTTTGAAAAAGATATCAATGGCGAAACATTGCCTTATCTGGATGCCATTATGATCAGCTTTATTAACGACAAGCAAACAGCCTTTCTTGAATTCATCAAAGGCAAGCTTGATTTTATTTCAGGCCTTGATGCCAGCTACAAGGATGATCTGCTGACCAATGCCGGCACCCTAAAGGAAAAATACCGAAAGAAATTCAGGATGGAAACATCCCCTTATCTCAATACCGAATATCTGGGAATCCTTGCTGACAGTGGATTACCAATCATGAAAGGCAATCCCTTAAATGATATCCGGATCCGCCAGGCAATCAACTACGGGTTCGATAAAAAGAGGATGATCCGGTATCTACGTAACGGGATGGCCACGCCGGGTACCGGAGGCATGATTCCGCCGGGAATTCCGGGGTTTGACTCGGTCATGATCAAAGGATATGATTACCAGCCGGAGCTTGCCAGGAAATTACTGGCAGAAGCCGGATATCCTGACGGAAAAGGATTACCGGTAATAACCATGAGTACAACACACGCCTATCAGGACCTCTGCGAATTTATGCAGGGACAACTCGGTGAAATAGGCATCAAAATAAATCTGGAAATCAACCAGGCTGCACAACACCGGCAGATGGTAGCAAAACAACAGCTGGCTTTTTTCAGGGGTTCGTGGATTGGTGATTACGCGGATGGAGAAAATTACCTGGCCTTATTCAGGAGTGAAAACAAAGCCCCATCCGGCCCGAACTATACCCATTTCAGTGATCCGGATTTTGATGCGCTGTACACGAAAGCCATGACTGAAACAGATGATATGAAACGGGCCGTAATTTATCGCGAGATGGATAGTCTCGTAATGCTCAAATCCCCGGTCATCGTCCTTTACTACGACAAAGTGCTTCGACTCACTCATTTCGATATTACCGGACTCGAGATAAATCCTATGAATCTTTTACAACTGAAACAGGTAAAAAAAATCCGGAAGCAGTAACACTCCCGGATTTCCATATCTTAATTATTACACTTAATCTTTCCAGTCTGCTATAAACAGGTTTGTTTCATGCGTACCATTGTTGTTTCTGTTGGAAGAAAAGATCAGCTTTTTCCCATCGGGTGAAAACATCGGGAATGCATCAAACATATTATCAAATGTAATTTGCTGAAGGTTGCTGCCATCCAGATCAATCATCCAAAGGTTAAAGGGTAGTCCGCGGGTAGATTTATAATTTGAAGAGAAAATAATCTTATTGCCGGAAGGATGGAAAAACGGTGCCCAGCTCGCATTGGGGAGGTCTGTGATCTTTCTGAGTTCTGTTCCATCGATATTGCAGGTATATAACTCCATATGCGTTGGTGTGACGAGATTCTCTGCCAGCAATTTTTTATATTCGGTAATCTCCTCATCGGTTGTAGGTCTTGAAGCACGGAATATGAGTTTTTTACTATCGGGAGAAAAGAATGCCCCTCCATCATATCCCAATTGACTTGTGACCTGTTTCAAACCGGTTCCGTCAATATTCATTACATATAATTCGAGATCACCACTCCGCGTACTGGTAAACACGATTTTCTTTCCATCGGGTGAAACGGTAGCTTCTGCATCATATCCCGGAGAGTTGGTGAGCTTCTTACGAATATTACCCTTCAGATCCGAAATGTAGATATCGAAATCAGGGTAGATAGCCCATACATATTTATGGTCATCCCGCTTTGCAGGCAGCGGCGGGCATGCATCTGCCCCCTCATGTGTTGAAGCATAGAGGATCAGGCTATCACCGGGCATAAAGTAGGAACAAGTAGTTCGGCCACGACCTGTGCTGATTAATTGGGGAGGACCGGGCTTCATATCACCCTGGTCCAGACTAAAAGTATAAATCTGGTCACATTCATTCTTCCAGGCCTTATTCGTAGCCTGAAAGGTGATTTTTTTACTGTCAAAACTGAAATAAGCCTCGGCATTATCTCCGCCAAACGTAAGCTGGCGAACATTGGAAAGGTGGGCTTCCTCCCCCGGATATAATAATGTTTCGGGGTTTAAAACCGGACCTTCCGGTTTTGACGGGGCTGCTGAATGCTCTGTTTGAGCAATTGCTAATCCGCTGAACAACAACGAACTAACAACAAATAATGCTACATTTTTCATATACAACGAAAATAACCGATTCAACAATCGGCAAGCGTCAGTATAACGTCATGTTTGTATGATAAACATCAATTTGAGGCACAAAAATTGCACTTGACTTTTCGAAATCGTATATTTGAAAAAATAAATGCTGTACACAATATAACAAACAGTACAGCGTTAATCGTTAAACCCAAGTCCCCGCTAATCTAAACTTCTGCCTATAGGTCGATACTCTACACATAAACCTCAATTGTTTCAACAAACCAAATCACCTGCTAAAGGGGAGGAACTATGTGTAAAGTACAACAAACCGACCAGGAACTGGTATCTCTATTCCTCAAAGGAAAAGAAGACACCCTACAGGAGCTCATCCTGCGACATGAACGAAAGGTCTTTACAAGCATTTATTTGCTGGTAAAAGACCGCGACTTGGCCAACGACATTTTCCAGGAAACCTTTATTAAGGTCATCAACACATTACGGTCTGGCAACTACAACGAAGAAGGAAAGTTTATTTCCTGGGTACTGCGTATTGCACACAACCTGGTTATCGATCATTTCAGAAGTCTGAAAAGGATGCCATTGGTACACGACACGGAAGAATACAGTGTATTTGACACCCTTCAGCTGGAAGATAGCAATATTGAAGAGAAGATTATCGCTGAACAGATTCAGGGGCAGGTACGACGCCTGATAGAAGAATTGCCGTTTGATCAGCGTGAAGTGGTGATTATGCGCCATTTCGCCAACATGAGTTTCAAAGAGATTGCCGATGTAACTCAGGTGAGTATCAACACTTCGCTGGGCCGTATGCGCTATGCCTTGATCAATCTCCGGAAACTAATTACAGAAAAACAGCTGGTTTTATCGCGGTAATACAATAAAACGAAACACTGTTTCGTTAATAGGTTGTTAAATCTCTAAAACGGCCTATGGACGAAACGGTTACTCTCAATCACCTTATTCTTTACCTCTACAACGAGACTGAACTCACTGATTCAGTTCTTGTGCAACAGGCACTCGATACAAACGAAGAAATTGCTGATGAATACCAGCAATTGATGGAAGCCCGGAAACTGATTGACCAGACATTATTGTCGCCCTCTAAAGACTCGGTAAACTCCATTCTCGCCTATGCTCAGTTGACAGCTCCGCTGCAAAGAGCCTAAAGAAATCAGGAATAAATGCCGCATGCAATACCTTTGCATGCGGCATTTGCATTTATGACCAAACAAGAGCGATACAGGTTGGTGTTGGAATACTTCAGGAAATCGATTCCTGATCCTGAAACCGAACTTCAATACACCAATCCCTACGAACTGCTGGTAGCTGTAATTCTATCCGCTCAATGCACGGATAAAAGAGTGAATATGGTGACCCCAGCCCTTTTTCGTGCCTACCCGACAGCCGAACATCTTGCCCTGGCGACACCGGAAGAAATTTTTGAATTGATCCGAAGCATCAGCTACCCGAACAACAAGGCAAAGCATCTTGCCGGCATGGCCCGCAAACTGATGCAGGATTTCGAAGGAAAAGTCCCATCAACAATAGAAGAGCTTGTTACCCTGCCGGGCGTTGGCCGGAAAACAGCTAACGTAATTGCCTCTGTTGTTTATAATATGCCGGCGATGGCGGTGGACACCCATGTTTTCCGTGTTTCAGCCCGACTGGGCCTCACCACCAAGGCTACAACACCATTAGCGACTGAAAAACAATTAATTAAGTACATCCCGAAACACGAAATTGCTATTGCTCACCATTGGTTGATTTTGCACGGACGTTATACCTGTCTGGCAAGGAGTCCAAAATGCCAGAATTGCGGGTTAACCGCAATTTGCACCTATTTTAGAAAGCACCCAATTGAGGTCAAATGATCAATTTTTGAGGGATTAGGGATGCTAACACCCCTAATAATAATGTGGGTTTGCCATCAATTCTAATCATTTCGCCAAAATTTGAATAAATCAAAGCCTCTTTTAGGGGAAATTAACATGAAAATACATCCGCATGTTAATATCTACCCTACCCTTTGAAAAGCTGAAGAGAGACTTTAGTCATCCTGTTTCTTCGGTAAAAATCAAGGCTTTCGTGGCCTTGCTGCTATTGTTTTCCGGATCATTATCCGCACAAACCACACAAACTTTCAACAGCACGGGAACCTGGCTGGCACCAGCCGGGGTTACGGCAGTAAAAGTTGAATGCTGGGGAGGTGGAGGAAAAGGAGGAACAACCTCTTTTAACGGGGCTGAAACCGGCGGAGGCGGTGGTGGTGCTTATGCACGAAAAAACGCCCAATCTGTAACACCGGGAACCAGTTATACCGTAACGGTGGGTGCAGGGGCAACCGGCACATCCGCAGGCGGAGATAGTTGGTTCAGCACCAATTCAACTGTCCTTGCTAAAGGAGGTAACTCCGTAGCTAATAACGGAACCAGTGGTGCTTCTGGAGGATCCTCAGCCAGCTCTATCGGAGATGTTAAATTTGGCGGAGGTAATGGAGCCAATGGAAGCAATACCAACTATGGTGGCGGTGGCGGATCATCTGCTGGCACCGCAGCAAATGGAGTTAATGCGACTAATCAAAATGGCGCAACCGCTCCTGCTGGAGGCGGTAACGGTGGAAACGGACGTTCAGTATCGAACGGCGATGGTCTTCCAGGTGTAGCCCCCGGTGGTGGTGGTGGTGGTGTTCGGACGGGAACATTCGGAAGCCAGGACGGAGGTGACGGGGCAAGTGGACGAGTATTACTTACTTGGACCTGCCCAACTTATTCCTTAACAGCAACGAACATTGCCAGCTCAATTTGTGCTGGTTCTGCTGCAACCATTAACTTAACTGGTAATGCAGCTAATCTTCCGGTGGGAACCTATACTGTAACGTATAACCTTTCCGGAGCAAATACCGGAACCGGATTAACAGCAAGTATTACCGTTTCAACCGCAGGCTCAGTTTCATTTAATACCGGGAACCTCAACAATGGCGGCTCTACAACCATAACTATTACCAATCTTTCATCTGGTGCTGCAGGAGGAGTTTGCTCCAGCAATTTAAGTTCAAATAATACAGCTGTTATTTCTGTTATTTCAGTTAATGCAGGTAGCATTACCGGAGCACAAACCTTATGTTCTTCCGGCGACCCTTCTCTCATTTCAAATGCTTCCTTAGGAAGTGGAAGTGGAACTATTACCTATTTATGGCAAAGCAGCACGACAAGTGCAAGTGCCGGTTTCTCAACGATACCAGGAGAAGTTGCTGACAGCTATGATCCTCCAGCTGGTATTTCAACCACCACATGGTTCCGTCGCGTTACGGTTTCAGATGATGGCACGAATGTTTGTCAGGCAAATTCTGCAGCAGTTGAAGTAAGCGTAATGACCGTTAATGCAGGAGCTATCTCCGGAAACCAGAATGTGTGCGGAAGCTCCACTCCAACCACGTTAGGAAACACTACTGCCGGTTCTGTTACATTCACCGGATCCGGCTCACCGGTTCGCACGTATCGTTGGGAAGTAAGTACAACGAGTAGCTCTACTGGGTTCACTACGGTTGGTGGAGCAACTGCGAACACCTATTCACCATCTTCCATTTCAACAACAACTTGGTACAGAAGGGTCACTATCTATACCCTGAACAGTGTAAGTTGTGAGGCAATATCAAATGTTGTACAATTAACCTATATATCTTTTACATCATCCATTTCTCCTGCAGGTTCACAGGCAATTTGCTCTCCCGTTACATCTTTGTTATTGACGGCGAGTACAAATGCTGCATCACCAGCCTTTCAGTGGAAACTAAACGGCAGTAATATTGCCGGTGCAACCAATGGAACCTACACCGCAACAGCTACGGGAAGTTACACAGTTGTTGTTACCGCAAGTGGCTGCACATTGGAGTCAGCTGCAACTATAGCTACATTCTCATCTGGACCAACGTTAAGCGCATCCGCTTCCCAAAGCAACGTTTGCATTGGATCAACCGTGAATCTGAACGCAACGGGTACATCCAATACACTATTAACTTTCTCACAGACCAACAACACTTCTGTTTCAATTCCCGACAACTCTGCAACAGGTGCCAGTTCATCTATCACCGTCAGCGGCTTACCGAACTTAGGCCCCGGAGTTACAGTACGTGTTGACAACCTGAATATCACTCATACCTACAACGCTGACCTGGAGATTTATCTTGCAAGACCGGGTGGAGGATATACTGCCGGAGCAAATACGGAAATGATAAGTACGATACCCGGTCAGTCTATTCGTCTTTCAAATGATAATGGTGGTTCAGCCAATGGCTATTCCAATTGCTCATTCCGTGACAATGCTGCAACGTCTATCACTTCACAATCCGGCAACGTTGTCATTACCGGAACGTATATACCGGAAGAACTCTTCTCGACTTTAACAGGCGACCCCAATGGAGCCTGGACCTTGAGAGTAATTGATGATGCGAATGCGGATGTGGGATCGCTTACATCATGGACGCTCGTAATAACGTATCCCAGCGGATTGAGTTATTCGTGGACATCCACTCCTTCCGGATTCACTTCAAATTTAGAAGACCCGACAGGAGTCTCATTGAATCAGAATACTGACTTTACCGTTGTAGCAACGGATAACGCTACTGGTTGTACTTCCTCCGCAACAGTTTCTGTTAATGCAATATCACTTCCATCTCCAAAAATTATTCCCGGAGACACCGTGCTTTGTTCAAACACAGATTACTGGCTTCACGTAGTTGACACAGGCGCCTACAGTGGCGGATATCCCGTTGGGACCACACTTGAATGGTTGAATATTGTGGCCGGCCAAAGTCCAAACGACAGTATCAATGCCAATGGTAACGGCTCATCTTATCAGGCAGTTATAACACTGCCTTCAGGATGCTCCGCAACTTCGCCTGTCCGCACCGTATTTTCCAAGGCCATTATCCCCAATGAAGTTATCACACATGCGACCTGCAATCTAAGTAATGGCAAGATTGTGGCTAATGTAGTTATCGGAACAGCACCATTCCATTTTGTATGGAAAGAAAACGGCACTGTTATTCGTGACACCATTTCAGGAAACACAGCCGACTCCATTTACAATATGGCGGCCGGCACGTATACACTTGATATTACAGACAACTATGGCAACGTCGTACTATCTGAACCAAGTTGTGTTTCACAAACCAATGCTTATACCATTAACCAGGTTGCGCCTCCGGCAGTGAGCGTAACCGGCACCAACATCACTTGCTATGGTGTAAATGATGGTACTGTTACTGCATCTCCAAGCATGGGATCTACTCCTTACTCCTATCTGTGGAGTAACGGCGGCTCTTTACAAACATTGACATATCTTGCACCCGGCACTTATACCGTAACCGTAACGGATGCTGACGGATGTACTTCTGAAGGGCAAACAACGATTGTTGAACCGGGCCAGCTGGTCTCGAATTTAGCCTATTCCGAACCTTTATGCACGGGACAGTCAAATGCCAATATACATGAAACTCCTGGTGGTGGTACTCCTCCATTCTCTTTCGAATGGTATGATCCAACTTTAAACGTTACAGGAACCAATGACGACTCTCTTGTAAATGTTGCTGCCGGTCTTTATTCAATTGTTCTTACAGATGGAAACAACTGTAGTGTAATTGATCAGATTCTTGTAGAAGATCCTCCCTTGCTGACTTCCAGTGCTTCTTCTATTGGCGTGACCTGTAACGGCGGAGCAGACGGCACCCTGGATGTAACTTCTATGGGAGGTCGTGGTATACATACATACCTCTGGAGCAATGGATCAACTGCAGCTTCTCAAACCGGTATTGTAGCAGGAACATATACAGTAACTGTAACCGATATCAATGGCTGTACATCTGTTTCATCTGTGACTGTATCAGAACCTGCTGCTGTATCCGGTACTGCAACAGGCGCCGACGTAAACTGCATTGACGGAACTACTACGGTAACCGTAGTTGCTTCAGGAGGAACTGCTCCTTATACCGGCGAAGGCACATTCACTGTTGGTATTGGTTCATACACCTACCCACTTACTGATGCCAACGGATGTACCGGATCTGCATCTATTACAATCAACTCGCTTGACAATCAGGCTCCGTTGATCAGCGATTGTCCTGCCAATATCACACAATGCGGAGATATTGTTACCTGGACACCTCCCACTGCATCTGACAACTGTACCCTCATCAGCTTAACCGGTGATTATACCCCCGGCAGTTCTTTCTCTGTAGGAACAACAACTGTAACCTATACCGCTACTGACAATGCCGGTTTATCTTCAACCTGTTCGTTTACCGTGACAATTCTTCCGACGCCGGTTTGGTATGCGGATGCAGATGGTGACCAATTTGGTAATGCCGGTGTTTCTGTCAGCTCCTGCACGCAACCTATTGGATATGTTGCTGACAATACTGATTGCGATGATGCACAGATATTATATGCAGATATTGACGGCGACTCATTCGGTGCTGGCCTCCCGGCTGCATGTGGCGTATCATCAAATACAGACTGCGACGACAACAATGCAGCAGTGAACCCATCTGCTACTGAAGTCTGCAACTCTATCGATGATGATTGCGACGGTTCTGTTGACGAAGGTTTACTCTTAACCTTCTACGCTGATGCAGACGGTGATCTTTACGGTGACGCCGCGTCAACCATCCTAGCTTGTTCTGCTCCCGCAGGTTATGTAACCGACAATACAGATTGTAATGACGCTGTTGCTTCGATCAACCCGGCTGCTGCCGAGGTATGCAACGGTATTGATGATAACTGCGATGGTTCAGTAGACAATGGTCTCACTTTCGCTGATTACTACGCTGATGCTGACGCTGACGGATTCGGCGGTGCCTTCTTAGGTAACCACTGTGCTCAGCCGGTTGGGGCTGTAACCAACAATGCAGACTGCGACGATAACAACAACGCTGTAAACCCTGCTGCGACTGAAGTCTGCAACGGTATTGATGACAACTGCGATGGCGCTGTAGACAATGGTCTCACTTTCGCTGATTACTACGCTGATGCTGACGCTGACGGATTTGGTGGTGCCTTTGTAGGCAACCTCTGTGCTCAGCCGGTTGGTGCTGTCCTGGTAAGCGGTGACTGCGACGACAACAACGCTGCGGTAAACCCTGCTGCTATCGAAGTTTGTAACTCAATCGATGACGATTGCGATGGTTCTGTTGACGAAGGTGTTCTTCTGACCTTCTATGCTGATGCAGACGGTGACGGATTCGGTGATGCTGCTTCAACTACTCTTGCTTGTTCTGCTCCGGCAGGTTATGTAGCCGACAATACCGATTGCGACGATACACAAATTTTATATTCAGATGCTGACGGAGACTCATACGGTGCAGGCAGTCCTGTTGCTTGTGGTGTAGCCTCAAACTCCGACTGCGACGACAACAACGCGGCGGTGAACCCATCTGCTACTGAAGTCTGCAACGCTATCGATGATAACTGCGACGGATTAAATGATAACGGTCTCTCTTTCGCTGACTACTATGCTGATGCTGACGGTGACTTGTTCGGTGGTGCCTTCCTGGGTAACCTCTGCGCTCAGCCTTCAGGTTCTGTACTGGTAAGCGGTGACTGTGATGATAACAACGCTGCAGTAAACCCATCTGCGGTGGAAGTTTGTAACTCCATCGATGACGACTGCGACGGTTCAATCGACGAAGGCATTCTCTTAACCTTCTACGCTGATGCCGACGGTGACCTCTACGGTGACGCTGCTGTATCAACACTCGCTTGCTCTGCTCCGGTTGGTTACGTAGCTGACAACACCGATTGTAACGACGCGGTGGCTTCTATCAACCCGGCTGCAGCTGAAGTCTGCAACGGTATCGATGATAACTGCGACGGATTAAATGATAACGGTCTCTCTTTCGCTGACTACTATGCTGATGCTGACGGCGACTTGTTCGGTGGTGCCTTCCTGGGTAACCTCTGCGCTCAGCCTTCCGGTTCTGTACTGGTAAGCGGTGACTGCGACGATAACAACGCTGCGGTGAACCCATCTGCTGTGGAAGTTTGTAACTCTATCGATGACGACTGCGATGGTTCAATCGACGAAGGTGTTCTTCTGACCTTCTACGCTGATGCCGACGGTGACCTCTACGGTGACGCTGCTGTATCAACGCTCGCTTGCTCTGCTCCGGTTGGTTACGTAGCTGACAACACCGATTGTAACGACGCGGTGGCTTCTATCAACCCGGCTGCAGCTGAAGTCTGCAACGGTATCGATGATAACTGCGACGGATTAAATGATAACGGTCTCACTTTCGCCGACTACTACGCTGATGCTGACGGCGACTTGTTCGGTGGTGCCTTCCTGGGTAACCTCTGCGCTCAGCCTTCCGGTTCTGTACTGGTAAGCGGTGACTGCGACGATAACAACGCTGCAGTAAACCCATCTGCTGTGGAAGTTTGTAACTCCATCGATGACGACTGCGACGGTTCAATCGACGAAGGCGTTCTCTTAACCTTCTACGCTGATGCCGACGGTGACCTCTACGGTGACGCTGCTGTATCAACACTCGCTTGCTCTGCTCCGGTTGGTTACGTAGCTGACAACACCGATTGTAACGACGCGGTGGCTTCTATCAACCCGGCTGCAGCTGAAGTCTGCAACGGTATCGATGATAACTGCGACGGATCAAATGATAACGGTCTCTCTTTCGCTGACTACTATGCTGATGCTGACGGTGACTTGTTCGGTGGTGCCTTCCTGGGTAACCTCTGCGCTCAGCCTTCTGGTTCTGTACTGGTAAGCGGTGACTGTGATGATAACAACGCTGCAGTAAACCCATCTGCGGTGGAAGTTTGTAACTCCATCGATGACGACTGCGACGGTTCAATCGACGAAGGCGTTCTCTTAACCTTCTACGCTGATGTGGACGGTGACGGTTTCGGCGACGCTGCAGTATCAACACTCGCTTGTTCTGCTCCGGTTGGTTACGTAGCTGACAACACCGATTGCGATGACACTCAGTTATTATACGCTGATGCAGATGGAGATACATATGGCGCTGGCGCACCAGTTGCCTGTGGAGTGGCTTTAAATACAGATTGCAACGATAACAGCAACACTGTTTACCCCGGAGCTTCAGAAATTTGCGGAAACGGAATTGATGAAGATTGCGACGGAATCGTTGATAATGGATGCCCTCTTCATACTTATTTCGAAGATGAAGACGGCGACTCCTATGGTAACCCGAATGAATTTATCGTTATCACTGCTCCTACCGCACCGTTCGGATATGTTTCCAACAATCTGGATTGTGATGATGACAACGCTGCGATAAACCCATCTGCTACTGAAGTTTGTAACTCTATCGATGATGACTGCGATGGTTCTGTTGACGAAGGTGTTCTCTTAACCTTCTACGCTGATGCGGACGGCGACTCCTACGGTGACGCTGCTGTTACTACACTTGCATGTTCTGCTCCTGTAGGTTATGTAGCCGACAATACAGATTGTAATGACGCTGTTGCTGCTATCAACCCGGCTGCTGCCGAGGTATGTAACGGTATCGATGATAACTGCGATGGATCTGTAGATAACGGTCTCACTTTCGCCGACTACTATGCTGATGCTGATGGCGACGGATTCGGTGGTGCCTTCCTGGGTAACCTCTGTGCTCAGCCGTCCGGTTCTGTCCTGGTAAGCGGTGACTGCGATGACAACAATGCAGCAGTGAACCCATCTGCTACTGAAGTCTGCAACTCTATCGATGATGACTGCGACGGTTCGATCGACGAAGGTGTTCTTCTGACCTTCTACGCTGATGCAGACGGTGATCTTTACGGTGACGCAGCTGTTACTACGCTTGCTTGCTCTGCTCCTGTAGGATATGTAGCCGACAATACAGATTGTAACGACGCTGTTGCTGCTATCAACCCGGCTGCTGCCGAGGTATGCAACGGTATCGATGATAACTGCGATGGTTCTGTAGACAATGGTCTCACTTTCGCCGACTACTATGCTGATGCTGATGGCGACGGATTCGGTGGTGCCTTCCTGGGTAACCTCTGTGCTCAGCCGTCCGGCTCTGTCCTGGTAAGCGGTGACTGCGACGACAACAACGCTGCGGTAAACCCATCTGCTACTGAGGTTTGTAACTCTATCGATGATGATTGCGACGGTTCGATCGACGAAGGTGTTCTTCTGACCTTCTACGCTGATGCAGACGGTGACCTGTTCGGTGATGCTGCTGCAACTGTACAAGCTTGCTCTGCTCCGGTTGGTTACGTAGCTGATAATACTGATTGTAACGACGCTGTTGCCTCTATCAACCCGGCTGCTGCCGAGGTATGTAACGGTATCGATGATAACTGCGATGGATCTGTAGATAACGGTCTCACTTTCGCCGACTACTATGCTGATGCTGATGGCGACGGATTCGGTGGTGCCTTCCTGGGTAACCTCTGTGCTCAGCCGTCCGGTTCTGTCCTGGTAAGCGGTGACTGCGATGACAACAATGCAGCAGTGAACCCATCTGCTACTGAAGTCTGCAACTCTATCGATGATGACTGCGACGGTTCGATCGACGAAGGTGTTCTTCTGACCTTCTACGCTGATGCAGACGGTGATCTTTACGGTGACGCAGCTGTTACTACGCTTGCTTGCTCTGCTCCTGTAGGATATGTAGCCGACAATACAGATTGTAACGACGCTGTTGCTGCTATCAACCCGGCTGCTGCCGAGGTATGCAACGGTATCGATGATAACTGCGATGGTTCTGTAGACAATGGTCTCACTTTCGCTGACTACTATGCTGATGCTGATGGCGACGGATTCGGTGGTGCCTTCCTGGGTAACCTCTGTGCTCAGCCTTCCGGTTCTGTACTGGTAAGCGGTGACTGCGATGACAACAACGCTGCGGTAAACCCATCTGCTACTGAGGTTTGTAACTCTATCGATGATGATTGCGACGGTTCGATCGACGAAGGTGTTCTTCTGACCTTCTACGCTGATGCAGACGGTGACCTGTTCGGTGATGCTGCTGCAACTGTACAAGCTTGCTCTGCTCCGGTTGGTTACGTAGCTGATAATACTGATTGTAACGACGCTGTTGCCTCTATCAACCCGGCTGCTGCCGAGGTCTGCAACGGTATCGATGATAACTGCGATGGTTCTGTAGACAATGGTCTCACTTTCGCTGATTACTATGCTGATGCTGATGGCGACGGATTCGGTGGTGCCTTCCTGGGTAACCTCTGTGCTCAGCCTTCCGGTTCTGTACTGGTAAGCGGTGACTGCGATGACAACAACGCTGCGGTAAATCCATCTGCTACTGAGGTTTGTAACTCTATCGATGATGATTGCGACGGTTCTGTTGACGAAGGTGTTCTTCTGACCTTCTATGCTGATGCAGACGGTGACCTTTACGGTGATGCTGCTGTTACTACACTTGCATGTTCTGCTCCTGTAGGTTATGTAGCCGACAATACAGATTGTAACGACGCTGTTGCTGCTATCAACCCGGCTGCTGCCGAGGTCTGCAACGGTATCGATGATAACTGCGATGGTTCTGTAGACAATGGTCTCACTTTCGCTGATTACTATGCTGATGCTGATGGCGATGGATTCGGTGGTGCCTTCCTGGGTAACCTCTGTGCTCAGCCGTCCGGCTCTGTCCTGGTAAGCGGTGACTGCGATGACAACAACGCTGCAGTGAACCCATCTGCTACTGAAGTCTGCAACTCTATCGATGATGATTGCGATGGTTCTGTTGACGAAGGTGTTCTCTTAACCTTCTATGCTGATGCAGACGGTGACTCCTACGGTGATGCTGCTGTTACTACACTTGCATGTTCTGCTCCTGTAGGTTATGTAGCCGACAATACAGATTGTAACGACGCTGTTGCTGCTATCAACCCGGCTGCTGCCGAGGTCTGCAACGGTATCGATGATAACTGCGATGGTTCTGTAGACAATGGTCTCACTTTCGCTGACTACTATGCTGATGCTGACGCTGACGGATTCGGTGGTGCCTTCCTGGGTAACCTCTGTGCTCAGCCGTCCGGCTCTGTCCTGGTAAGCGGTGACTGCGACGACAACAACGCTGCGGTAAACCCATCTGCTACTGAGGTTTGTAACTCTATCGATGATGATTGCGACGGTTCGATCGACGAAGGTGTTCTTCTGACCTTCTACGCTGATGCAGACGGTGACCTGTTCGGTGATGCTGCTGCAACTGTACAAGCTTGCTCTGCTCCGGTTGGTTACGTAGCTGATAATACTGATTGTAACGACGCTGTTGCCTCTATCAACCCGGCTGCTGCCGAGGTCTGCAACGGTATCGATGATAACTGCGATGGTTCTGTAGACAATGGTCTCACTTTCGCTGATTACTATGCTGATGCTGATGGCGACGGATTCGGTGGTGCCTTCCTGGGTAACCTCTGTGCTCAGCCTTCCGGTTCTGTACTGGTAAGCGGTGACTGCGATGACAACAACGCTGCGGTAAATCCATCTGCTACTGAGGTTTGTAACTCTATCGATGATGATTGCGACGGTTCTGTTGACGAAGGTGTTCTTCTGACCTTCTATGCTGATGCAGACGGTGACTCCTACGGTGATGCTGCTGTTACTACACTTGCATGTTCTGCTCCTGTAGGATATGTAGCCGACAATACAGATTGTAACGACGCTGTTGCTGCTATCAACCCGGCTGCTGCCGAGGTCTGCAACGGTATCGATGATAACTGCGATGGATCTGTAGACAATGGTCTCACTTTCGCTGATTACTATGCTGATGCTGATGGCGACGGATTCGGTGGTGCCTTCCTGGGTAACCTCTGTGCTCAGCCGTCCGGCTCTGTCCTGGTAAGCGGTGACTGCGACGACAACAACGCTGCGGTAAACCCATCTGCTACTGAGGTTTGTAACTCTATCGATGATGATTGCGACGGTTCGATCGACGAAGGTGTTCTTCTGACCTTCTACGCTGATGCAGACGGTGACCTGTTCGGTGATGCTGCTGCAACTGTACAAGCTTGCTCTGCTCCGGTTGGTTACGTAGCTGATAATACTGATTGTAACGACGCTGTTGCCTCTATCAACCCGGCTGCTGCCGAGGTATGTAACGGTATCGATGATAACTGCGATGGATCTGTAGATAACGGTCTCACTTTCGCCGACTACTATGCTGATGCTGATGGCGACGGATTCGGTGGTGCCTTCCTGGGTAACCTCTGTGCTCAGCCTTCCGGTTCTGTACTGGTAAGCGGTGACTGCGATGACAACAACGCTGCGGTAAATCCATCTGCTACTGAGGTTTGTAACTCTATCGATGATGATTGCGACGGTTCTGTTGACGAAGGTGTTCTTCTGACCTTCTATGCTGATGCAGACGGTGACCTTTACGGTGATGCTGCTGTTACTACACTTGCATGTTCTGCTCCTGTAGGTTATGTAGCCGACAATACAGATTGTAACGACGCTGTTGCTGCTATCAACCCGGCTGCTGCCGAGGTCTGCAACGGTATCGATGATAACTGCGATGGTTCTGTAGACAATGGTCTCACTTTCGCTGATTACTATGCTGATGCTGATGGCGATGGATTCGGTGGTGCCTTCCTGGGTAACCTCTGTGCTCAGCCGTCCGGCTCTGTCCTGGTAAGCGGTGACTGCGATGACAACAACGCTGCAGTGAACCCATCTGCTACTGAAGTCTGCAACTCTATCGATGATGATTGCGATGGTTCTGTTGACGAAGGTGTTCTCTTAACCTTCTATGCTGATGCAGACGGTGACTCCTACGGTGATGCTGCTGTTACTACACTTGCATGTTCTGCTCCTGTAGGTTATGTAGCCGACAATACAGATTGTAACGACGCTGTTGCTGCTATCAACCCGGCTGCTGCCGAGGTCTGCAACGGTATCGATGATAACTGCGATGGTTCTGTAGACAATGGTCTCACTTTCGCTGACTACTATGCTGATGCTGACGCTGACGGATTCGGTGGTGCCTTCCTGGGTAACCTCTGTGCTCAGCCGTCCGGCTCTGTCCTGGTAAGCGGTGACTGCGATGACAACAACGCTGCAGTGAACCCATCTGCTACTGAAGTCTGCAACTCTATCGATGATGATTGCGATGGTTCTGTTGACGAAGGTGTTCTCTTAACCTTCTATGCTGATGCAGACGGTGACTCCTACGGTGATGCTGCTGTTACTACACTTGCATGTTCTGCTCCTGTAGGTTATGTAGCCGACAATACAGATTGTAACGACGCTGTTGCTGCTATCAACCCGGCTGCTGCCGAGGTCTGCAACGGTATCGATGATAACTGCGATGGTTCTGTAGACAATGGTCTCACTTTCGCTGACTACTATGCTGATGCTGACGCTGACGGATTCGGTGGTGCCTTCCTGGGTAACCTCTGTGCTCAGCCGTCCGGCTCTGTCCTGGTAAGCGGTGACTGCGATGACAACAACGCTGCAGTGAACCCATCTGCTACTGAAGTCTGCAACTCTATCGATGATGATTGCGACGGATCTGTTGACGAAGGTGTTCTCTTAACCTTCTACGCTGATGCAGACGGTGATGGATTCGGAAGTGCATTCTCCTCTGTACTGGCATGCTCAGCCCCTGCAGGTTACGTTGTGGACAATACTGATTGCGATGACAACCTCATCACATATACCGATAATGATGGTGACTTCTATGGAACCGGTGTTCCGGTATCATGTGGAGCGGCCAACAACCTCGACTGTGATGACAACAACGCGGCTGTAAATCCTGCTGCAACTGAAATCTGCAACTCTATCGATGACGACTGTGACGGTTCTGTTGACGAAGGTGTACTCTTACCCTTCTATGCTGATACAGATGGTGATGGTTACGGCGTAACCGGAAGCTCTGTTCAGGCATGCTCTGCCCCAATTGGCTATGTTGCTGTTGACGGTGATTGTGATGATAACAGCAACGCAGTACACCCAGGTGCTACTGAATACTGCAACGGAATTGATGACGACTGCGATGGCGTAACTGACGACAATGTAATTGTACCGGTTGGAGCCATCAGCGGACCTGCACAACAATGTGTTCCTGCGACCTTCAATTTCGCGACCTACAGCATAGCCGCTCCGGCTGGTGCAAACTTCTACAACTGGACAGTACCTGTAGGTATGACCATCTATGCTGGTCAGGGTACCAACTCGGTACTCGTAACCTGGACAGGTCAGTCAGTTCACAATGGCATCAGCGGTCCGATGACTGTCACTGTTGGAACAGTTTGTGGTGGAATCGGAACTTCGAGTGTAGAAATTGACATCAATTACACCAGTCCGGTACAGCCTCCATCCATCTCAGGTCCAGGCAAAGTATGTCCGGGAGATGTAGTGATCTACTCTGTTGCCAGTGTGGCCCGTGCTAAATCCTACACATGGACTATTCCTGCCGGAATGAACATTGTGAGTGGTCAGGGTACCAACATCATCAATGTAAGTGTAAGTGGAAGTTTCATCGGCGGATCTGTAAGTGTAAATGCTTCAAACTTCTGCGGATCAGGTCCGGCACGTGCCAAGACCATCGGCATGAACACTGCTCTTGCTCCTGCTGTTATTACCGGTCAATCTACCGGATTATGCGGTGCATCCAACATCATCTTATCGACAGCCGGCAGTGCAAATGCAAGTTCATATACATGGAGTGTTCCTTCCGGTGTAACGATTCAATCAGGTCAAGGCTCTGCCTCTGTTAACCTAAGCATCTCCGGAAGCTTCACTACCGGTGCAGTTACTGTAACAGCCCAGAACGGATGCGGAGCTGGTGCTACACGTACACTGAGCATCATCGGAGCGCCTGGTCAACCATCTATCATCTCTGGTCCGACAGCAATATGCTCTGGTACTGCGAACGTTGCTTATGAAATCAATACGGTAGCCGGAGCTTCCTCCTACCAATGGGTAGTACCATCCGCCATCGGCACAATTGCCAGCGGACAAGGAACTAAACAGATATCTGTAAACTTCAATGTAACGACTGCGACCAATCAGGTCATTTCGGTGAAAGCAAGCAACGCCTGTGGAACCGGAGCCACACGATCACTGAGTGGTATTTCAGTAGGTCCTGGCAACTGTGGTACTCCACGTGAAGCCATCTCCGGTATCAGCAAAGTTGAAGTATTCCCGAATCCTGCAACTACAACGGTGAACATCCGTTTCGAATCAGAAACTGAACAATCGTTTACGCTCAGTCTGATTGATCTCTCCGGACGTGTCATCTACACTACCGGCGGACAAACTCAGGAAGGCATGAATCAACAGGAGATCAACCTTGATCAGCTGTCATCAGGCATGTACTACGTAAGTCTAAACAGCGAAACTTTCCATCAGCAAATCCGACTGATGGTAGAATAAGCAACTGTAATAAACCTTAACGAAGAAAGGCAGCCGATGGCTGCCTTTCTTCATTATTTCAAATAAGTCTCAAAACCGTGTCGCCATCAGCAGATTCAGGTCCCGGAAAGGGAGCTTACAATAATCGGCAACGAAACGATTGGTCACTCCACCTTTATATAAGTAAGCAGCACTGCGTACATGGCTATCCTTCCAGAGCAATGCATCCATTCCACCTTCTTCTCCCATATTCAACAAGATCGGAGTAAAAATATTGCTGAGTGCATGAGAGGCGGTACGTGCAACACGACTGGCGATATTGGGCACACAATAATGAACTACACCATATTTTCTAAAAACGGGATTTGAATGGTTGGTCACTTCTGAAGTTTCGAAGCAGCCGCCCTGATCGATACTCACATCAATCACCACTGATCCGAATCTCATTTCCGACACCATTTCTTCCGTGACAATAATCGGCGACCTGCCTTCTTTTGACAAGATTGCTCCGATGGCCACATCGCAGGTCTTCAACGCCTTAAGCAGTGCAGAAGGGTTAATTACAGAAGTATGTACCCGGCTGCCCAGGTTCCGCTGAATCCTCCTCAGTTTATAAACAGACGTATCAAATATTTTCACATTGGCGCCGAGACCCATTGCTGCCCGTGCTGCATATTCGCTTACGGTACCAGCACCAATAATAACCACCTCAGTAGGAGGAATCCCTGGCACACCGCCCAACAATTCACCTTTACCACCTGAGGTATTGCTCAACAACTCTGAGGCGATCAGAATAACGGTACTTCCAACAATTTCGCTCATGGCCTGTATCACCGGATAAATATTGGTTTCATCGCGGAGATACTCAAAAGCCAATGCTGTAATTTTTTTGCTGCTTAGTTGCTGAATAAATCCTTCCGGTTGCATCCCAATCTGCAAAATTGAAAACAGCGACTGCTTATCCTTCAGATATCCCAGTTCCTGCTGTGATGGTGGTGCAATTTTTAAGATCAGATCTGCTTTGTAAATATCTTCCGGAGAATAGGCAATCTGAGCACCAGCTTCACTGAAATCAGAGTCGGTAAAATTCGCATTGATCCCGGCGTTTGTTTCTACCAGCACCCGGTGGCCGTGCGCAACCAGAAGCCCAATTGAATCCGGAACGAGCGGGATACGGTTTTCCTGAAAGGAGGTCTCCCTCGGAATGCCAATGAACAGATCCTTCCTGATTTTTCCAACTTCCAGAACACTCTCCTGTGGAAGCAACACTCCCTGTTGTGCGAGGGCCGACAACCCTGAAATAGCTTTACCCATTATCCAAGCTGATATGCCTGATTTCTCCGACGGCGGAAATAGTGATGGTTGACACCTCTATTCCCGTCAATATTCCGGAGATCCGCTCAGGCCATTCTATTAAACAAAAATAGCCAGAGAAGAGATACTGTTCATAGCCCAGATCAAAGGCTTCTTCCTCACTTTTCAACCGGTAAAAGTCGAAATGATAAACAGGGTTTCCATCGGCTCCTTGGTATTCATTTACAATGGAAAAGGTTGGGCTTTGCACCTTATCCTCCACACCCGCTTGTTGGCAGAAAGACTTAATAAAGGTTGTTTTACCGGCGCCCATTTCACCGTAGAAGCAAATCACCTTCCTGAGTCCCGGACTATTGATAATCTCCCGGGCAATATGCAGATTGTCATTGATCGACCGGCTTTCCCAGCGCTGTATCATACCTTGCTTTGCATGGTTATCACCGGAATGATCATTTCTTCCGGAGAGATTCCCCCATGTTGGAATGTATTCCTGTAAAAGTTGACATAATAATTGAAATTGTTCGGGTAGGCAAAGAATTTATCTCCTTTGGTAAAAACGTATGCTGTACTGACATTCACCTTCGGCAAAAAAGCATCTGAAGGATTCTTAATCTCCAGCACATCCCTTTTCTCATAGTTCAGATTCTTACCCTGCTTATATCTTAAGTTAGTATTTGTATTCCTGTCACCAACAATTTTTGAAGGGTCTTTCACACGAATGGTTCCATGATCAGTGGTGATGATCACTTTACAGGGCTTTTCAGCAATACGGCGCATCATTTCCAGCAAGGGCGAGTGTGCAAACCAGGAACGCGTAATGGACCTGTACGCTTTTTCATCTTCTGCCAGCTCCTTGATCACCTGCATATCCGTACGGGCATGAGAGAGCATATCTACAAAATTGTAGACGATAACGTTAAATTTGTTCTGAAACAGGTTGCTGACCTGATCGGCCAGATTTTTTCCGGCTTCAAGGTTGGTAACCTTATTATAAGAGGTTTTTACTGTTTTGCGTAATCGCTGCAGCTGGTCGAGCAGGAAAAACTCTTCGTTGTTATTCTTTCCTTCTTCCTCATCATCGCCCACCCATTTGTCGGGAAAACGTTTCTGTATTTCCGAGGGCATCATTCCGGCAAAGATGGCATTGCGTGCATATTGCGTAGCCGTTGGCAGTATGGAACAATACTGGTCCTCTTCAGTAATTTTAAACAATTCCGCCAATGCCGGTTGAATTACCTTCCACTGATCATAGCGCAGATTATCTATGAGAATAAAGAAAACCGGGTCATCGGACTGATCGATCAATGGAATTACCTTTCTGCGAATCAGATAATGCGACATCAACGGGGCTTTCTCCGGATCCCTGAGCCAGTTCAGGTAATTCGATTCAACGAACTTGCTGAACAACTGGTTGGCTTCCGATTTCTGCATGGCCAGGATATCATACATGCCCGGGTCGCTTGACTGTTCAAGTTCAATCTCCCAAAAAACCAGCTTTCGGTACACTTCACGCCATTCATCCCATGAAAGCCGGTCGCTCATGGTCATTCCAATCTGCCGGAACTCCTGCTGATAACTTTGGGTTGTTTTCTCACTGATGAGTCGCTTATCATCCAGATTCTTCTTCAGCGAGAGCAGAATCTGACTCGGATTTACCGGTTTAATCAGATAATCGGCAATCTTACCACCAATTGCTTCTTCCATGATAGCTTCCTCCTCATTTTTCGTGATCATCACCACCGGAACATGGTTTCTGATGTTTTTAATCTGCACCAGTGTTTCCAGACCATTCAATCCTGGCATGTTCTCATCGAGGAAAATGATATCAAATTCGTTTCCTTTTACCATATCCACCGCATCCCTGCCATTGGTAGCGGTAGTAACCTGATACCCTTTATTCTCAAGAAACATGATATGCGGCTTCAACAAATCAATTTCATCGTCGGCCCAAAGAATCTTTACTTTTTCCATAGTTATTTATCTGTGATCGGATGACCAGTTGCGCAAAAGTAGGTCATGGGAGACATAACGCAAGCAAGTAAACAATATTTCAGCCAACAGCAGACCGGATCGTCTTCTCTTTCTATAAGGCTGTAAATATTAACCCTTTAATTATAAATTTGCAGTCCGAAATGTTTGCACGTGCATACCAACAAGAAAAAAATCTTTAATGATCCGGTTTACGGATTCATCACTATCCCTCACCCGTTGGTATTTGATATCATCGAGCACCCCTGGTTTCAGCGGCTGAGACGTATTCGCCAGCTTGGGCTCAGTCATATGGTGTATCCCGGTGCGCTTCATACCCGATTCCACCATGCATTGGGCGCACTGCATCTGACCACACATGCTATTGACACCCTCCGGTCAAAAGGGCAGGAGATTACGGAGGAAGAAGCACTGGGAGTAGAACTTGCCATCTTACTACACGATATCGGCCATAGTCCTTTTTCTCATGCACTCGAGCATAGTATCGTTACCGGGATCAGCCATGAACATGTTTCGCAACTTTTCATGGAAAGACTTAACCAGCAATTCGATGGTCGTTTGAGTACCGCAATTTCCATCTTCAGAGGAACGTATCCGAAACACTTCCTGCACCAGATGATCTCCAGCCAGCTCGATATGGATCGTCTGGATTATCTGAACCGCGATTCTTTCTATACTGGCGTACTGGAAGGAAAAATCGGAGCGCAGCGGATTATTAAAATGCTTGATGTAAATGAAGGTAAACTGGTTGTGGAAGAAAAGGGTGTTTATTCCATCGAGAAGTTCATCATTGCCCGGCGCTTGATGTACTGGCAGGTGTATCTTCACAAAACGGTGCTGGCTGCTGAACAACTGCTGGTAAATATTCTGCTCCGCGCGAAGGAACTGGTACAGCATGGCGACAAACTGTTCGCGACTCCCGCCTTTCAGTTTTTTCTGGAAAACTCCTGCTCCGCAGATGATTTCAGGAAAAATCCGGAGCTGCTTGACCTTTATGCTCAATTGGACGATTATGACATTTTTAGCTCGATAAAAGTCTGGACCCGGCATTCAGACAAGGTACTGAGCAGGTTATGTGAAGGCATGGTCAACCGGAAACTCTATAAAATCAAATTGCAACGCGACCCTTTCGGCGATGAGGCTTCATTGCCTTACCGGAAAAAAGCGATGCAGCTTTTCGGTGTCTCCCCAAACGACGCTAAATACCTCTCTTTCAGCGGATCTATATCGAATTCAGCTTATGATCCCAGCGGTGAACCAATTCGGATTTTATACAGGGACGGCAGTTCCATTGAGCTGAGTGCCGCTTCCGACCAGATGGATGTTGCAGTTCTTTCCTCTCCCGTCCAAAAGCATTTTCTTTGCACCCTTCCAGAACTTATTGAATAACAGCATTTTAAATACTCCGAATTGGAGTTAATCCATTATCTTTATTGCTAAATTTGCGGGCTGTCATGGAATTTACTGCAAAACAAATCGCTGAACTGCTTCAGGGAACCGTTGAAGGTGATCCCGAAACCAAGGTAACACGTCTGGCAAAAATTGAAGAAGGCGAGACCGGCTCCCTGACATTCCTTGCCAATCCGGCATATACCCCATTTATTTATTCAACGCAGGCAAGTATTGTAATTACAAACAACGACTTTGTTGCGGAAAAACCGGTATCAGCCACACTGATCCGCGTTGCAAATGCCTATGAGTGTTTTGCTAAGCTGCTGGAAGTTTACAATACTATCAGAAGGAACAAATCGGGTATTGAACCGAATGCTTATATCGATGCCTCTGCTAAAGTAGGCAGTGATATTTATGCCGGAGCATTCTGCTATATTGGTAAAGATGCTGTGATTGGCGATCGCGTAAAAGTGTATCCGAATGTGTACATCGGCGATAACTGCATCATCGGCGACGACACCACCTTATTTCCCGGAGTTAAAATCTACTCTGACTGTGTTATTGGCAAGAACGTTACCCTCCATTCAGGAGTAATTGTAGGTGGTGATGGATTCGGCTTCCAGCCCAACGCTGAGAATAACTACAAAAAAGTTGCTCAGATCGGCAATGTCATCATCGAAGATTATGTAGAAGTTGGAGCCAACAGCACAATTGACCGTGCTACGCTTGGCAGTACCATCATCCGCAAAGGCGTCAAACTCGATAACCTGATTCAGATTGCACACAATGTTGAGATTGGCGAGAACACGGTGATTGCGGCACAAACCGGAGTAGCCGGCTCTACTAAAATCGGCAAGAACTGCATGATTGGCGGTCAGGTTGGTATTGTAGGGCATTTACAGATAGCCGATGGTGTTAAAATTGCCGCACAATCCGGTATTGGCACCAGCATTACCACACCTAATGAAATTGTACAGGGCTCGCCTGCATTCAATATCGGAGACTATAAACGCTCCTATGTTATGTTCCGCAAGCTCCCCGATCTAGAGAAAAAAGTTCAGGATTTGCAAAAAGCCATGCGTGAGCAAAATCCTTCTTCCTGAAGTCAGCGTAATGAATCAAAAGCAAACAACAATTAAAAACCCCGTAACCGTTTCTGGGGTAGGATTACATACCGGCGTTAAAGCTACACTTACCTTTAAACCGGCACCGGAACATCACTGGTATAAATTCAAGCGCATTGACATGGAGGGAGCTCCCACCATAGATGCCGATGCATCCAATGTCGTAGATACGTCTCGTGGTACTACCCTGCAACAAAATGGTGCACGTATCAATACCACGGAGCATGCGCTGGCGGCCCTCGTCGGACTTCAGATTGACAATGTCATCATCGAAGTTGACGGCCCGGAAGTACCGATCATGGATGGAAGTTCTAAACCTTTCATTGATGCGTTGCTGACCGCCGGCATTGTAGAACAGAATGCGGATCGCGAGGTTTTTGTGCTGGATGAAGTACTGACCTATGAAGAACCGGCGCGTAATGTGGAAATGCTGGCTGTACCAAGTCCCGACTATCGTCTTACGGTAATGGTTGATTACAACAGTCCGGTATTGGGAACTCAACATGCTCAGTTGCACAAAATCACTGAATTTCAGACCGAGTTTTCACCCTGCCGTACGTTCTGCTTCCTGCATGAACTTGAATCGCTGGTAAAACACAATCTGATCAAAGGCGGTGATCTCGACAATGCCATTGTTGTTGTTGACCGTGAAATCTCACAAGACAAACTCGATGAGTTAGCCCGTCTGTTCAACAAACCCAGCGTGCAGGTGAAAGAGAAAGGAATCCTGAATAATGTTCAGCTGCACTTTCAGAATGAGCCTGCCCGACACAAGCTTCTTGATATCATCGGCGACTTCGCACTCGTTGGTATGCATATTCAGGGACATATTCTCGCTGCACGTCCCGGCCATTTTGCCAATGTAGAGTTTGCGAAAACCATCAAGGAAGCGATTAAAAAGAAGAAAGGGTCGGTGCGCAAATACGATCTCAATGCCACTCCGGTGTGTGATATCAATACCATCACCACCATGCTCCCGCACCGTTTTCCTTTCCTGCTCGTAGATAAGATCATTGAACGTACAGATGAATCAATCGTGGGTGTAAAAAACATTACGATGAACGAATGGTTCTTCCAGGGACATTTTCCGAACAATCCCGTGATGCCGGGAGTATTGCTGATTGAGGCGATGGCACAGACAGGCGGACTTCTTATTCTGAATACCGTTCCGGATCCTGAAAACTACTGGACCTATTTCATGAAAGTAACTGAAGCAAGGTTCAAGCAAAAGGTAAGTCCGGGAGATACTGTTATATTTGACCTTCACCTGGTAAGTCCTATCCGCAGAGGTATCTGTCATATGAAAGGTGTTGCAATAGTTGGAGACAAAGTGGTGATGGAAGCCGAAATGATGGCACAAATTGTAAAGAAAAGCTAATGTCGCAGTTGCTGAATTATATCCACCCGTCAGCGAAGATCGGCGCAAATGTGCAGATTGACCCGTTCACATCCATTCATGCGAATGTGGAGATCGGCGACAACACCTGGATCGGCTCCAATGTGACGATTTATGAAGGTGCACGCATCGGTAAGAACTGCCGGATTTTTCCAGGAGCCGTCATTTCAGCAATTCCACAGGATTTAAAATTCAAGGGTGAAGACACAACGGCCGTCATCGGCGATAACACCACCATCCGCGAATGTGTAACCATAAATCGTGGCACGTCGGCCATGGGACGTACAGAAGTTGGCAGTAACTGCCTGCTGATGGCCTATGTACATGTAGCTCACGATTGCATCATCGGTAATCATGTGATCCTGGCCAACTCTGTAAATCTGGCCGGACATGTGACCATAGAAGACTGGGCGATTCTCGAAGGTTACGTAGGGGTATCACAGTTTATGAATATCGGAACACATAGTTTCATTGCCGGACAATCAGGGGTTCGCAAAAACGTTCCGCCATTCGTTAAAGCTGCACGCGAGCCATTAAGTTACGCAGGTATCAATGCCGTAGGATTAACAAGAAGAGGCTATTCACGAGAAGTCATTGAAGAAATCCAGGAGATCTACCGAACCATTTTTCAACGCGGATACAATACAACCAAAGCATTAACGATCGTGGAATCTGACTTTACTGTTTCGGAACATCGCGATATCATTTTAAATTTTGTACGTGCTGCCGAGAAAGGCATCATCCGCGGAATGTCGGGTAATCTCCCTAAAGCCGAATAAACGACACCTTGGTAAAGATTGCTCTCACCGACGCAGGAAAGAAGTTCAGGTCACAATGGATATTCCGCCATCTGAACCTCGAAATTCTGCCGGGTGAAAAAGTAGCCATTACCGGCTTCAACGGTTCAGGCAAGTCAACATTACTTCAGATAATTTCAGGTTTTCAGACTCTCTCAGAAGGCAGAATTGACCATTTTGAAAACGATCATCAACCGGACCCTTCCCGCTGGTATCATCATCTGTCGTATGCAGCCCCTTACCTCGACCTGCCGGAAGAATACACCTTTGAAGAAATGATTGCATTTCAGGAGAAATTCAAACCGTTTACAGCAGGTGTGAAGACCTCAGACCTTAAAGTGATCAGTGGACTCAAGGGGATCGAAGGAAAAGCATTCAAGAATTTTTCAAGCGGCATGAAGCAACGCGTCAAGTTAGTACTGGCGGTGATGAGCGACACTCCACTCTTGCTGCTTGACGAACCACTTTCCAACCTTGATCAGAAAGGGGTGACCTGGTACCGGGACCTGATAGAAACCCAGGCGCAGAACAAAACGATACTGGTTTGCTCCAATGCTATACAGGACGAAATCTTTTTCTGCCGGCGCACCATCGACATCCACGATTACAAACCCGAACAGGGACTGTAAGATTAACACCTATAATTACTGCATCCGCTGATTTTGCGACAGTACCTTAGATCTACAATCAGCGAATGTCATCTATGAAAAAGCCGGGACTAAACACAATACAGTTTATCGCAGAAGAGTTACTCCTGCTGGCCATAGCGTTAATAATGTTTAAATTGCTATAGGTTAATCCACCTTATTCAGGAATACATTAAACTCATTTCGGAGATCATGAAAGATTCTCTCGAATTGTTCGAGTTTATCCCGTTGTACCGAATGCATTCGCTGAATACCATCAGTTGGCTCTGATGTTTTACCCTCTTCCAGTGCTTCAATCAGATTTTCATGCTGCTTAAAATCGTGACGGATGATGTCCAGCACTTCTTTCTGACGAATGAACTGATTTTGAAAATGCTCAACAGATGCCATCACATCGTGTCGCCCGCCATTAATAGCAAGCTTCCCGAGATGCTGATTAAAATGTGAGATTTCGTCCTTGTAAAAACGAAGACGATCCTGCCAGGTATCGTGTTCATTTTTCATTTCGCTGAGTTGTTGCTTCGTATGCATAACCTTATGGGTTTATTGGTTAACATCATAAATGAAAAGGGCCATACATGATTGTACAGCCCTCTTTATATCCAGCTCCGGATCATCAATGCTTTGTCAGTGAAAACAAAACTCTTTTTCATAAAGCTAATATAGTTATAAAACGACCGGATGGCACCTCCTGTTGAAAATTATTTCTCATCAACGACCTGAATAAGGATCCGAAACAGCCTGTGCCCCATTTCCAGGAAGGCCTTTTCACGGCCTGACTGGTCCCCGGAAAGCAATAAACAGATCTGCAGAGACAAGAAAAACAGGCCCGGAAGGCGGAAGAGAAGCGGGACAAATCATAGAAAATAGGACTTGACAACGCCGGTTTCACGGAGAAGATCGACAGAAAGAAGTACAAATCTTACGAGCTGATCCTGCTCAAAAAATCAACAAAATTCCGGTCGCCACAGAGGTAAAACCAGTCCGATGTGTTGTCCCTACAGCGAACATAAGTCCACCAGACCTTACAGAAGTGCGGCCGTGAAAGAAATACATCAGGCGACACCCCCATTCCAATGTAGTTTGCCTACATCAAATCAATCAAGTCGAAAAAATGCAAACTCGAGGATTCGCTTTAAAATTTCTGGTTGCCGGCCTGCTCCTGCTGGGCAGTGTCAGTACATCAGATGCACAGGTATCCGTCAATCGCAAATACCGTGTGATCGCCTACAAGACCGGATCACCACAGATCTTCAGTGTATCCAATGAAGTAAACATTGTACCGAACATGAGTATCTATGTTCCCAACACGTTCACACCAAATGGCGATGGATTAAATGACACCTTTGGTGTTGCCGGCGAAGCCATCCTGGAATTTAACATGAAAATATTTAACCGCTGGGGACAGCTCATTTTCGAAACCTCTAATGCAAACGATCGGTGGGATGGCACGTATCAGGGGCAAAAGGTTCCTATGGGCACCTATGTATACAAGGTAACAGCCTCCAGCCCGAATGGTATGCACCAGAATAAAGAAGGAAATGTGAATGTAATCTTATAATCAGGCCTACTGTAAGAACCTGATATACATGTCATTACTTATACTCGCCTATCTTTTCAGAAAATTTGGCTGGGGAGCCCGGTTGCTCGAAAACTACCCGCGCAGTCAGTTTTGCAGGGTTGCCCAACGACTTGGCCTCTTCTTTTGGGCGAATTACCTCATTTTTTGGGCAAATCTCATTTTTTGATCTGGCGAAAGCCGCCATTTTAACGGGTAAATGTTCCAAATTTTTTGGGTGAACATTAAAAAATAGGTGGCGAACATCTGAAAAAACTTGGCTAAACGTCAATTTTTATCCACAACACAAATTTTTTATCACTGATTATCAGCACGTTAAAACTGACAATCCGCCCAACTGTTGTACATACCAACTTTCTAAATATATTTGACCATCACGGTTTAAAGCCCTTGTGTCTTAATATCTTAAAAAGACGCCCTTCGGGGATGCGACCTTGATTTGCCTAAACCCGGCAATACAAACCCAGTACACACAAACCCAAAACCATAAACATGAAACTTATAATGAAGGAACCAATGCTGTACAGAGCAACGCTGCTGTTGGCATCCATTTTAAGTTTATCGACGCTGGTCAATGCTCAAACCTGGACGCCCCGTCATTATTGGACATTCAACGGGACCAATCCACTTGCGGACTCCACCGGAGTGGCGGCATTGAATCCGGCCTATTTTCAATCGACCTACACCATCAGCAACGCTCAGGCTAACACAGGTGTCGGAAAATATCTTTCACTGAGTAAAACAGCAAAATCAATCACCAATAATGTTGCTTTTTCACCAGACAGCGGTTTCACATTCGAATTATTATTCCGCCCTGGAGCAAACATTAATGAAGTAGTTCAGCTGATCACACGTCGCGACGGCGCCATCAGCATCCGCTTTTGCTTCCCTTTCTTTCGCTTTTCCACGAAATGCATCCCAACAGGATCCTCTACTGTAACATCAGACACGTGGGATCTTGACCTTGAAGGAATCGGCCGCGGTACATATGGGTACTATGTAGATGGAAACTGGCACCACCTCGTTTTCAAATACAATGCTAAAACCGGCGTGAAAGAAATATGGGTAGATGGCGAAAATCCAACAGGATTTACAAAAACAATTGCAGCCGGTAGTATTCCTCTGAACACCTCCAATACTGCAAATAATATCATCGACTTAAATACCAATACTGCCTATTACCAATACGTAGGCGACATGGACGAAGTAGCACTCTATACGTATGCGCTACCCAACAACATGATCTATAAACATTATCAGGATGTTGTTGCCCATCGTTCTTATACCTATGCTAATTCAACTGTAGCTCCTCCAACTGCCGCTTCTATTACTGCCGGCTTAGACATGTCGGAGTTTGCACCGGGGCATCCCACACCTACCGTTGACGCCTTAACGCAATTAAAAACTTTTCCGGCTTCAAGATGTCGTCCGAACACCACCTTGTTTCCGAATTATATGGTGTTCAACCCTGCACACATTGCAGGCTACATGACCACCTCTTATTCTCAGTCGACACTCGTGGCAAGATCAAAGGACGTACAGACTGAACTGGTGAAGAACTTCAATTATGCGTTGATGGTGACCAGTAACACCACCCGATACTCCTCCTTTGGAGATACCACCGACTATGACGGCGCCTGGATTAAAATGGCCAATCAGAATCCAAGCTGGAAAACCACAGCCAACACCTATTGGCCTCAGCTTAGTCCGCGTGCCATCGGTAAATCTTCTACCAATCCGTATATCGAGAGTACAACCTTACCTAGCAACAGCTATCTGCGGAACAGTGCAGGACAATTCCTTGACATGTACGGTAACGTTACCACTTCAACAAAAGCTATCAGTCCTGAAAGTCCGCTCGATTCACTCAAGCTGGATGGACAAACGCAGAAATTTTACATCCAGCAATTGCTCGCAAAAATGACACGCCCGGTTGATCTGCTTTTTGAAAACGGAGAAGTTATTCCAACCTGGCAGGATGTTGCTTTGCAACGTGATCCAACAACCACTGCCGCGTACACCGCAAGTGGTCTGAGCAGTTATGCAAAGTACAAAAGCCGGGGTATGAAGCGTCTGACTTCTGCTTATATGGATGAATGGCGCAACCTGACAGGTCTGGCGAATACGAGAATTTATCATTACTACCTCAACGGACACCCTGTTTACGCATGGGATTGGTCGGAAACACGTACCCTGCAATCCTATACCAACAATCAGTATTATTCCAGCAATGACATTTACATGCAATGGCCATCAAACTGGAGATACTGGACCGGGGCTGCACACGGATGGCAGTTTATGATTGAAGGCCGTCATGAAGAAATATCGTTGGGCGATAAATTATTCTCACCGGTGGTGAGTCCGGGCTGGAACAATGACGAAACCGTGATTCCACGTCCGGCACAATGGTTAGGTTTCCTCAAGGCAGTTGCCATGGTGGGAGCAGAGAATTTCGGATGCGGATACTTTGTTACAAATACGCCTTATCAGATTCCTGACAACTATGTATGGCAGATGGCTATTCCGGGCTATGCTCAGGCGGTAGCCAGCCGGTTTGATGATTTCTATCTGAACGGCACACTTATGACGGGTGACGTACCACAGAGTGCATCGAGCGGAAACGGTAAACCCGGATATACTTTCTATGCCGGTGATATCCGTAAACTGGTGGTAGCAAGAAAACATAACACACTTGCAAAATATGCCATTACCGGTACCATTCAGCCAAACTCAAACATGATAGGCAATGCTGAATTATCCGGATCAGCTACAGTAACCATCGATGGCAATACCCTTACATTCAATATCCGTCGTCAGGGCAGTACGTATATCTACGATCGTACGAATGCATCAGCGCCGGTATTCTATCAGCTGGATGCATGGCATGAAGCCACTCACCCTTACTATTGGAGCAAGACCTTTAATCTGGAAGCTGAAATTTTTGACAATGTCAACTCAAATATTGAATTAAAAACTCAGGTACCTGCCGGAACCACCGCAGGTGACTACAGGAATTACACAACGTACACTACCTTCAAAGCCGTATCAACAGCTGAGTACAATTTTGTGGTGCGGGGCACTTCATCCTCCACGCATTATGTATGGGTTCGCGCACGCAGCAGAGGCGGTGTAAATACAGGGTTCAGTCTCTCACTCGACGGAACTTTCAACAACAGTATTACCTGTGTAAAAGACACCAACTGGACCTGGTACCGTTATGATGCATCTTCCGGAACTCAAATCACCTACTCCAACCTATCGGTTGGTGCACACCGGTTGATTCTGACACCTACCAATACCAATCTTGAAGTTGATCTGATCACCATTACTCCAACTTCCGGCAACTATTATAGTACTTATGCAAACCCCTGCAGTGCAACCGCTACGGCATCCATCACTGCATCCGGGCCTACTACCTTCTGTTCTGGTGGCAGCGTAACATTAACTGCCAACAACGGAACTGCATACCTGTGGTCAAACGGCGCCACTACTCAATCCATCACTGTTGCTACTTCCGGAAACTATACCGTTACCGTAACTTCAGCATCCGGTTCTGCCGTTTCTTCACCAGTGGCCGTAACGGTAAATGCTAAACCGGCCAATACAATTACCTACAGCGGTAGTCTGTCTGTATGTGCCGGAGCTACCCAAACACTCACTTCAAGTGCAACCAGTGCAACGTACCTTTGGTCAACCGGTGCCACTACACAATCCATCACTACCGGGACAGCCGGATCTTATACAGTCACTGCAACAAGCACATCCGGATGTTCCACAACATCTGCTTCAGTTGCTATCACCAGTGTAGCTGTCACCTCTGCTTCCATCACTGCGCAGGGATCAACAACACTTTGCTCCGGCGGCAGCGTTGTGCTGCAGGCGAATGCCGGAAGTTCATACCTATGGTCCAATGGAGCTACCACACAATCCATCACAGCTACAGCAGCAGGAAACTACAATGTACGTGTTACTTATTCAACCGGATGTTCTTCTACTTCTGCCAATACAGCCGTTAGCGTAGGTACTGCTCCAACGCCTACCATCACAGCCGGTGGTCCTACTACTTTCTGTACAGGAGGTAGTGTAACGCTGACCGCATCTTCAGGCACTGCTTATTTATGGTCGAATGGTGCAACAACACAATCGATCACAGCAACAACGGCAGGTAATTATACCGTCAGAGTAAGCCAAAGCGGAGGATGTTCAGCAACTTCATCTGCCACCACTGTATCCATTGGTTCTGCTCCTACACCCACGATCACTGCCGGAGGAGCTACGACCTTCTGTTCAGGAGGATCCGTTACACTTACGGCGTCAGCAGGAACTGCCTATCTCTGGTCAAACGGTGCCACTACGCAGGCTGTTACCATCAGCGCAGCCGGATCTTATACAGTCCGCGTCAGCCAATCAGGAGGTTGCTCTGCAACTTCATCAGCCACCACAGTAACAGTAAATACGGTCAGCACACCCACCATTACACCCTCCGGTTCTACAGCACTTTGTCCGGGAAGTTCAGTATCACTCAGTGCCTCAACCGGAACAGCATATCTCTGGTCAAATGGCTCAACCGCTAAAACAATTTCTGTTTCAAGCGCAGGAAGTTATACTGTGAGAGTCTCTCAATCAAACGGATGCTCAGCATTATCAGCAGCAACGGCTGTTACTGTAGGATCTGCACCTACACCAACTATATCTGCAAGCGGTCCTACTACATTCTGCACCGGCGGATCTGTAACCCTGACATCAGCAACAACAGGCACTGCTTATCTCTGGTCAACAGGAGCAACAACACAGGCTATCACAGTCACCGCTTCCGGGAATTATAATGTCAGAGTTACACAGTCGGGCGGATGTTCAGCCACTTCAGCAAACACGACCGTAACCGTTGGTACCGGCACTGCTCCAATACCAACCATTACAGCAGGCGGAGCAACCACCTTCTGCAATGGCGGAAGTGTTCAGCTTACAGCGAGTACAGGTACTGCATATCTGTGGTCAAATGGCGCTACAACACAGGCAATATCTGCCACCGCGACCGGTAACTATAATGTTCGGGTTTCGCAGTCTAACGGTTGTTCAGCTACCTCCACCTCTACTGCAGTAACCGTGAACCCAACAGCTACCTTCTCGATCAACGTGAGTGGCCCCTTGTCGTTCTGTGCCGGCGGAAATGTAAAGTTCACGGTCACCAACTCAACGGCTACTACCTATGTATGGTATAAAAACAACGTAGTACAGTATACAGGCCCTTCCACCACCTATACTGTTACCACAGCAGGCGTTTATAAGATGCGTGCTCAGCTCGGCTCCTGCGGTGTATTCTCAATACCCTATACTGTTACCGTGCCCTGCCGTGAAGGTGAGACCATGGAAGGACAGTTGAATTTTGTAGCGTACCCGAACCCATTCACTTCCAACACCACGTTTGCATTTGAACTTGACAAAGATCAGGCGGTAAGCATCCGACTTTATGATGCTACCGGAAAACTGATTGACGCTATTATGGATCAGGCACAAATGCCGGCGGGAGAAACCAGAATAGATTATGCAACAACTCATCTTTCAGCGGGAATGTACTTCGCAGAAATAGTAACCGAAACAGGTACTAAGCGAATCCGCCTGATGGCTGCAGAGTAAAAAGATTACACAGAATAGCCAATAAAAAGGCTGCCCGATTAATCGTGGCAGCCTTTTTACTTTTCACGCCTGGCGATTGAAAGTAATATTTACCTGTTATCCGACCACTTTATTCAATGTATCGGATAAATGCATCGAACAATACCCGGATCTTACACGTTAAAAAACATGGATACCGCATCTGATTTCCTTCAACTGCCTGTATTTCACATGGGATGTGACTAAAAAAATCGCAGAACCAGCGGCTTTCTTACATAAAAAAGATCAGTTGGCATATATTAACATACCAACTGACGCCTGCGAATATCTTGCCCCAGGCACAAACAATCAAACCACAAAGAACAAAACAAAGTTTGTGCCAAAAACAAAAAAAAGCAGGGATGAAAAAATTACTACTACTTCCATTACTATGTGTACTGGGCATTGCGAAGGCTCAGACATATGATTCATTGGAGTACGCAACCGGCACAAAATCGGCACAACAACAGCTGATGTCGTATCCGTTACCGAGATACAAACCCGGTCACACACTGAACCGGAATTTTATCTGGTTTGGTCTGAACTATTTTTCAGGAGCACAGCAAACAGGGGTCAACAACCAGCAAATGATCAGCACAGCGAAAGTAAATGCTGTGGAGTTCCATAATAACTGGAACTATTATTTTATGGTGAACGACAATATCGGTTCCTATTCAACCGCCGCAAATTATGCAGATACTACTAATATATTATCTGCAGCATTAACGGCTGTTGCAAAAAGAAACCCACAGTTTAAAACTTCAGCCATTTGCTTCTGGGCACAGATTGGAGGTAACATTACCAACGATAATCTTGCCTCTACACACTATATTAAAAATGCCAGCGGACAATATCTTGATCTGAATGGTGCCACTACGACCAACAAATACTGGTCGCCGGTTGCTCCTGCGGCTTCGATCATTGCAGATGGTCAAAAACAGAGAACTGCGTTTCTGAATCTGACTACTGCACTGGGTCGTCCACTTGATATTCTGAATGAAAACGGTGAAGTAATTCCGCTCATTGAAATCAGCGGAGGTGCCGTTACCAATGACCCGAACATTTCAGCAGACAAAGCTTCTTCCGGTTATTCTTCAGTGAATGATTACAGAAGCAGCAAGTATGTTTATCAGACAAAGCTTTACAGAGACCAGTTTATGGGTGTGAGTCCTACCACCAAGTTCACCCACTATGCACTCGACGGACAGATTGACTATCGTCCGCTGTGGTCGTTTTCAAGAGATATCAATTCTCCGATCAACGGACGCTACTATCCTACCGGTGACTTCTACCCGCGCTGGCCAAACAACTGGCGCGCCTGGGCCGGAGCCTGGCACGGTCTCGGCTGGTTTGCTGATTGCAAATACTATGAGATGCTGCGTGGAGACTCATTGATGTCACCGTTTGTATCTGCAGGATGGAATGTAGATGAAACACAAAATATGCGCCCTGCGCAATATCTGGCAACATTAAAAATCCTCTCAGGATGGGGTTCTGAATTCTTCTATTCAGGTTACTTCAGTTTATCAGCACCCTGGCCAAACTCCATGAACTGGGGATGGCAAACTGTAATGCCCGTTTATGCACAGGCGATCACATCCCGTTATGAAGAGTTTTTAAGAAACGGCATTCTGCTCAATGGCGATGTGCCACGTTATTATCTCAGCAGCACCACGCTGAGTCCGAACAATCCGAAATATCTCTTTAATACCGGTGACAATCGTCAGCTTGTAACCGTACGTCAGCTCAAAGGATCCAACAAATATGTAATCACAACTGCACAAATGGTAGATGCCAACACTGTAGGCAACGCTCCGATGACCAGCTATGGCAAATTCAAATTGGGCAATGACTCACTGTGGGTTGAATTCCGTCGTCAGGGTTCTGTTTATATTTATGATGCTACCAATCCAAACGAAAAAGTATTTTACCAGCTGGATGGATGGCACCAATATGAACATCCGGAAAGATGGTCAAGTGATTTCAATATTGAAGCCGAACTTTATGACAACGCCAACAGTTCAGCTTCTATAAAAACAGAACGTCCGAACGGAACTGCTGCAGGTGATTACCGCACATATACTTCATACGTATCTTTTGCTTCCGGCACTCCTCCTTCATTGGAATACAACTTCACGCCGAGAAACACCTCTACTTATTATCTGTGGGTTCGTGTCCGCAGTAAAAACGCCACCGGTGGTTCGGTCAGTGTAACGCTTAACGGACAAAATGCCAAATCCATTGGTTGTATTACATCTACTGCATGGCAATGGCTCAGCCTTGATGCCTGCAGCGGTCAGGCTATCCGTTTCGCCGGCATGACTTCACAGCAAAATCAGGTGCTTAGCCTGCTGCTCTCTAACAGCAATATTGAAGTTGACAAAATCCTTCTTACAACCAATGCCGGACTGAACCTGAACGCTTCACAGGCTGCCTGTGGCGCGACGGTTGCAACAATCAGCACTTCCGGTTCTACTTCATTCTGTCAGGGTGGTTCAGTTACGCTTACGGCACAAAGCGGAACATCGTATGCCTGGTCAAGTGGTCAAACCACTCAATCAATTTCGGTAAGCACCAGTGGCAACTACTCTGTAACAGTCAACAACGGTTCGGGATGTGCAGCGGTATCGAATCCGGTAGCTGTAACAGTCAACGCTGCACCCGTGGCCACCATTACATCCTCAGGTCCACTTGCGATCTGTCAGGGTCAGAATGTAACATTATCCACTTCAGGTGGCACTGCCTATGTATGGAGTAACGGAGCTACCACTTCTTCCATCAATGTAAGTACGGCTGGAAATTACGCAGTAACTGTTACCGGAACCGGAGGATGTACTGCAGTTTCTGCACCCTCTGTCGTAAGCATCACTTCCTCTCCATCAACAACCATTTCAGCAAGCGGAGCTACTACCTTCTGTCAGGGAAGTTCGGTTACGCTCACAGCACCTGCAGGTTATAATTATGTCTGGTCAAACGGATCTACAGCCCGCTCCATCAATGTCACTACCAGCGGTAATTATGCGGTGACGGTTTCTTCCACCGGTGGTTGCTCAGGCACCTCTGCACCAACAGCTGTAACAGTAAACTCCAATCCGAGTGCAACCATCACTGCAAGCGGAGCCACATCCTTCTGTCAGGGAGGCAGTGTAACGTTAACAGCCGGTGGAGGCAGCACGTATGTATGGTCGAACGGACAAACCGGAAACAGCCTCTCCGTTAACGCTTCCGGCTCATATACGGTAACTGCTACAAATCAATATGGCTGCACAGGAACATCTGCCGCGAAAACAGTTACAGTAAACCCATTGCCCACCGCGTCCATCGCTGCCAGCGGAAATACAAATCTGGTAACCGGCCAAAGTGTAACGCTTACTGCCACAGGAGGCAGCAGTTATCTCTGGCAACCAGGAGGACAAACCACTACTTCCATTACGGTTAATACACCAGGCAACTATTATGCGATCGTATCATCAGCAGCAGGCTGTACTGCAACAACGAATACCATCACAGTGTCACAAGCCAGCAGTTCAACACCTGTAGATATTACAACATCGGCCGTATCCGTTTGTCAGGGCTCATCTGCAACACTCAGTGCTACCGGAGGTTCGAATTACCTCTGGGCCCCGGGTGGACAAACTACGGCATCTATCTCCGTTAATCAGTCCGGAACCTATATCGTATACTCCCGCGATCTGCAAGGCAACATTCTCAGCACAGACTCTGCCGTAGTAACCGTTAAACCTACACCCATGAAGCCTTCGATATCTATTACCTATATACCGAACGCTGCATATCAGTTAACGGCCTATGAACCGAGCGCAGTACGCTACACCTGGTCAACCGGATCATCACAGGGAACTATCAATGTTGCACAGGCACAAAGTGTAAGTGTAACTGCAACGAATGCATTCGGATGTACTTCCGGAAGTACTGCTATGACTGTAGGATCTGTAACCGCAGCATCCTGTATAAAACCCAATATGCTTACCGCATATAATATCAGCGATACCACCGCTGTCCTGCAATGGAATCCAGCTATAACCGGCGAGCGTTTTAATGTGCGGTACTGGCCTAACGGTTCAACCAATGTTACGCTGACACAAATCGCTGGTACATTATCCAGCCTGCGCATCCGTAATCTGCAACCCGGTACCACCTACAACTGGACTGTTGAGAATGTATGTGCTGCCGGAACCTATATGAGTTCGACAGAAACCTTCTCAACGCTTGCAACACCTTTAAACTGCGGATCAACACCTCAACACCTCCGCACCGACAATATAGGTGTGGCAAAGGCAAGTGTTAAGTGGTACAACACAACAGCTGACAGTTTCGCCGTCAGGTATCGTGAAGCAGGTGCAACAGCCTTCAGTTACTTAACAGTAACGGGATTAGCAGGTTCAACCGGAACAGATCTGTTGAATCTCAAACGCAACACCACCTATGAATGGCAGGTTAACAGTACCTGCAGTGGATTCACCAGTCCTTACTCCACTTCCGAGTTCTTTACCACACTCGACACCTGCGGACAGATTCGAAACATTGGTGTATCCGACATCCAATACACAAGTGCACTGCTGCGTTGGACGAACAATGCAACCATGGACACCATTCGTATCCGAATCACAAACACACTCAATGGTACACAACGCACTCCTTTCGTAAACTCCACCTCTGTCAACGGTACTTACCAGATTAACGGATTACGTCCGAACACTACATATACCGTAGAAATAAGAGGAAAATGCAACGGAAGAGCCGGCGCTTGGTCGAGTCCGTTAACCTTCACTACGATCAATACCAATGCAAGGGTAACTGAACAAAACCCGCTGGGACTCGTGGCCTTCCCGAATCCTGTAAGCGATCTGCTCACTCTTACTTTCGAATCAGACGATGACGCCAGCTATGTTGTGAAAGTATGTGACATGACCGGTCGTGAATTAATGCAGGAAGTAAAAACATCCTATAGCGGAACCAATGTCACCGAAGTCCCGGTGAACACATATGCGAAAGGCGCGTATCTGCTGATCCTCCAAAAAGGAACACAACGCAGTCAGTTCCGTTTCACCGTACAATAAATCAGTATCAAACAAAATCCGGGGAACAAGCCGTCTGATACATCAGGCGGCTTTTCCTTTCAGGGGTAGAGTAAATACTTCGCTCTGACATTCCGGAAAGCCTCCAGATCCGATTTCCATGATGTACGAATTTGTTCTTCGCTCATACCGCGGCTGATCTGTTCGCGTAGTTCACTGTTACCGCTCAGTTTATTAAAAAACGAATTAAAAAACTTAGACTTATCAGGGAAATCCGCATAAGCTTTGAGGAGCCATTTTAATTCTATTTCGGCCGGCCGTTTCGTTTCACCTTCACGGCTGAGTAATTCGCCTTTACAGATTTTACCCATTAATGGTGGAGTCTTGGCCTTTCCCGGAATACTCTGTGGTGTGAACTCAAACGAACCTGATGCATTATCCGGAAAACCGTAACATTGAAACGGGTAATCTGTTCCCCGCCCTAAGCTCACCTCTGTACCCTCAAAAAAGCAGAGTGAAGGATACAAACGAACAGCAGCGATATTCGGCAGGTTGGGAGAAGGCGGTACCGGCAGTAAATAATCGTCAGTATGTTTCCAGTTCTTAAGACGTATCACGAGGAGATCACATTTCAGGCTGTCCTTCAGCCAATGTTCGCCATTCAACATCCCGGCATATTCGCCTATCGTCATTCCGTAAACAACAGGAATCTGCTGCATTCCAACGAATGAGGTAAACTCTTTTTGCAATACCGGGCCATCCACATAATTCGCATGTGGATTGGGTCGGTCGAGCACAATAAGACGAACACCATAGGAAGCACAGGATTCCATTACATACTGCAACGTGCTGATGTATGTATAAAACCTCACACCAACATCCTGAATATCGAACAACACAACATCCACATTGCTGAGATCCTCCCGCGAAGGTTCTTTATGATCTCCATACAGGGAAACCACTTTTACTCCGGTTTTTTTATCAACCCCACCCGCAACATCTTCTCCGGCTTCGGCTTCACCGCGAAAGCCATGCTCAGGTGCAAAAACCGTTACCACTTTTACTCCGGAAGCAATCAACGTATCAACCAGATGTGAATTCCCGATCCGCGAAGTAGGATTTGCAACCACAGCTACCTTCTTTTGTTTTAATTGTGGTAGGTACGCCGACAACTGATCCGCACCTGTAAGCATCACCGGCTTATCCGTTCTCTGGATTTCGGGACGTTTGCGCTTTAGGGAATCCTGTGCCAGGCAGGAAGAAGTCACAAAAAAGGAGAGACTCAGGCAACCTATCAGAAGGCGGGATTTCAATTGCCAAACAGGCCGGTTCAGGTAAAATGAAAGAAGTCGCAGATTCATATTATTGTTTCTTTAAATTCGTAGCAAGTTTAATCAAATGCAGGCAAACGGACTAACTTCCTTTATTTCCAGGCGGATCACACATTCCGGCAGTCTGCGCATGGGGGCAACAGGACCAGTCATCCGTATTGCTACAGCCGGAATTATTCTGGGCGTCATCGCTGTGGTCATCTCAATCATGGTAGTGACCGGCTTTAGGGATGAAATCACCCGGAAAGTAACCGGGTTTGTAGCTGACTTCAGGATCACAGCCTACAACAACAATGAATCTTTTGAAGAGATGCCGATTCTGCTGCCGGAGGATGTCATTAAAAACGTAAAAGAAACGAAAGGAGTATCCCATCTGCAATCCTTCATACTGAAAGCGGGCATTATCAAAACCGACACAGATTTGCAGGGAGTGGTACTCAAAGGCATTGGGAAGGATTTCAGGAAAGATTTCTTTCAATCAAAAATTACCGGCGGACAATTTCCGGATTACGGTGACAGCGCCACGTTGAATTCAATTGTCATCAGCGAAAGCCTTTCAAAAAAACTCAAACTGAAAACCGGTGATTCGTTCCTCTTGTTTTTTATTCAGAACGACAAAAAAGTACGAAAGGTAAAGATCAGCGGTATCTATAAAACCGGTCTGGGAGAAGAGTTCGACGACCTATATCTGTTTTGTGATATCGGGCTGCTAAAGAAAATCAACGGCTGGAGTGAAGGGCAGGTAAGCGGATATGAAGTCTTCACCACTCCAGGAACCATTTCTGATGAAATATTCCCTGAGCTATACAACAGGACCGGATTTAACTACAACACTCAAAGTGCCCGGCAATTATACCCGCAGATGTTTAACTGGCTGGATCTTCAGAACCTGAATGTGATCGTCATCATTGCGCTGATAACGCTGGTAGCCGGAGTAACCATCATCAGTACCATGCTTGTCATTCTGCTGGAACAGACAAGGGAAATCGGTATATTAAAATCATTGGGCGCCGCAGACTCCATGATTGCCGCAGTTTACACCAGAATATCGCTGCGCATGTTGCTGAAAGGATTAATTATCGGTAATGCCATAGCGTTAGGTTTCGGCTGGCTGCAGCAACAAACCGGTTTTATGAAACTCAACGAAGAATCGTATTACATATCACAGGTTCCGATCAGTTTTCACGTTTCCGCTATTCTGCTGGTAAATGCCATCGTTCTGATCGCAGGAGTTTGTATGATGATCATCCCGGCCCGGGTAATTGCAGGCATCGACCCGGTAAAAGTGCTGCGTTTTGATTAATACTGTTTTTTCAAGGGTGATGTATCCCAGACTCTGAAAAGGTCAACGGCCGGTTGAAAAGGAGAATGAACGAATGGAATCTTTCTGATACCGGCATCCGCAGCTATTTCGTCATAGATAAACGAATCATCAAACCCGGCATTCGCCGCATCATACCGTGAAGCAGCGAAATACACTTTTGACGGCCGGGCCCAATAAATTGCACCCAGACACATCGGACAAGGCTCACAGGTAGTATACAGTTCACAGTCTGTCAATTGAAAAGATCCCAGTTTTTTACATGCCTGACGAATTGCATTTACTTCTGCGTGAGCGGTAGGATCATTGCTTGCCAACACTTCATTAGATGCAGAGGCAATAATCTCACCATGTTTTACAATGACCGCTCCGAAAGGACCACCCTTCCCTTCCCTCACACCATTCAGGGCTGCCTCCACAGCGGCCTTCATAAATTTCTCTTCCATCATGCTTTCCAGATAAAAGAAATGGTTTGTTGCAGATCAGGATGCACGCTAAGGGCCACTGGGCAAGTACGGGCAGCATGTTCGAGAATGGCTTTTTCTTTCTCCGTATACACCAGATCCGGCATCTGAAATACAATCTGCACCTCCGAAACTCTTCTCGGGTTCGAGGCCATAATCTTCGTAATTTCCACCACAGTATCCTCCATACGGATGGCATGTGTACGGGCGGCGATTCCCATAATAGTCAACATACACGACCCCAAAGCGGCTGATAATAAATCAGTTGGGGAGAAAGCTTCCCCCTTCCCCTGATTATCTACCGGAGCATCGGTAATAATTTCGGTTCCGGATGCCAAATGGAGAGCCCGGGTACGGAGATCGCCTGTATACACTGTCTTAATTGTAGCCATGAGGTAAAAATATAGGTTTCGGCCGATCCACAACCTCCAACCGGTATTTCATCGTATATTTGTCTGAATGAAAAGAAGTTTTTTCTTTCTCCTCATCGTGCTGGCCGGTACATTTCCTGGCTTACTGGTTGCGCAAACCAATCCCAACGAATACGTTGAAGAAAAACCGGTGCTGATGAAAAACGAAGCAACCGGAGGATTGAATTTTCATACCGGAAGCTGGGGGATTGAATTCCGCCGGTGTTACAATCAAACAGGATATAAAAAACTCATGTTTGAAGGTGACTTCATCGGCATGAAACACTCGAAGGAAGTAAAGACGGTTAACCAGAGATTCGACAATGCGAGATCCTATGTATATGGGAAGCTCAACACTTTTAATATACTCCGGCTGGGTGCAGGACAACAATACACGCTTTTCTCGAAAATGGAACGTACCGGTGTAGAGATCCGTTTTCTTTATTCCGGAGGATTATCATTAGGTATTCTGAAACCGGTTTACCTGAATATTCTAAAGCCCACCGGAAATGTTGGGGAGTTTGACGTTGTAACGGAGAAATACAATCCTGAAGAACATTATATCGACAACATTTATGGCCGTGCTCCTTTTACTGAAGGGCTGGATCAGTTGTTTTTCAGGCCCGGAGCCTATGTTAAAGCCGGTTTTAATTTTGAATACGCCCCGATTTTTGAAGATGTAAAAGCACTGGAGATTGGTGTAGCCTTTGATGCATATCCGCAGGATATTCCGATTATGGCATTCGCCGAAAACAAACAGTTCTTTTTATCGTTTTATATAACCATCATGTATGGCCGAAAATGGTAAACACCTTAATCGGCAGAAGAGAAAATGAGCGAGCGAAATACAGAAATCACCACATCCGATAAGCCCAGAAAACCTGAATGGCTAAAAGTGAAGTTACCTGTTGGCGAAGAATACCGTAAGGTGCGCGAACTGGTGACCGAAAAAAAACTGCACACCATTTGCGCAAGCGGTAATTGCCCGAATATGGGCGAGTGCTGGGGAGCAGGCACCGCCACCTTTATGATTCTTGGCAACATCTGCACCCGCTCATGCGGATTTTGTGCTGTGGCTACGGGCCGACCGCTGGCTGTTGATACACAAGAACCGCAACGTGTTGCTGAATCGGTACGCCTGATGAAAGTGAAGCATTGTGTTATTACTTCTGTTGATCGCGATGATCTGAAAGACGGAGGTGCACAGATTTGGGTTGAGACCATTGAAACGATTCGGAAGGTAAGTCCGGGCACAACGCTTGAAACATTGATCCCCGATTTTCAGGGAAAATGGGAAAACCTTGAACAGGTCATAGCGGTACGTCCTGAAATCATTTCTCATAACCTCGAAACCGTTCGCCGGTTAACGAGGCAGGTACGCGTTCAGGCCAAATATGATCGTTCGCTGGAAGTATTAAAACGCATCAGTGCAGCCGGAGTACGTGCAAAATCCGGCATCATGCTCGGGTTAGGAGAGAAAGAAGATGAAGTACTTCAGTCGATGGACGATCTGCTGGCATCCGGAGTTTCCATCCTCACCTTAGGACAATATTTACAACCTACCCGATCACATCTTCCTGTAGCGGAGTTTATTCATCCTGACACCTTCGCAAAACTTAAGGAAACAGGATTACAGAAAGGATTCAGGTACGTTGAAAGTGGTCCATTGGTTCGATCCTCCTACCACGCCGAAAAACATCTTTTTTAAACCTTCCTCAGATTTTCTTTCCGTAGTAGAGGTGAGTAAATACTCCGGACCTGGTTTGCACTACCTCCGGTAATTCACCCCACCTGTTATATCCATGGCGCTCCAGCAACCGAATGCTGGGATAATTTTCTGAAATCAGTATTGCCAGGATTACCAGCAGACCTTGTCGTTTGGCATAATCTTCAACATGCTCAATGAGCAGGGAGCCCAGTCCTTTACCGGTGAAATCAGGATGCAGATAATAACTCACTTCAACAGTTGAACGAAACGCCTCCCGGCCATTTCTATAAGGGCTCAACGAAATCCATCCGATAACACAGTCATCCTCTTCCATCACCCAGGCCGGGTGATCCGGATTTGCATGACCACGCAACCATTCCTTCCAATATGCAGGATCAGGAGGAGACTGATGACCAGTCTGGACGTCTGCAGCTACCGCGAAGCTGTAAATTTCAGCCACAGCGGGAATATCCTTTTCCAGTGCAAATCGAATCACCTTCATTACTTTTACCGGATCAATGTACAGCAGAGGTTCATCTGCAGCAGTAAGCACCATTGTCCATTTAAAAATACAGAAAAGTTCTGAAAAAATCACCTGGCTCAAACGAATAAAATCATCGATTGAACGTTTGTACCAGAAATCAATTGTAATATGATCAAGACCGCTATCAATGGCTTCGGAAGAATCGGCAGAACCTTTCTTCGTAAACTCTCCTTTCATCCCGAGATTGAGTTAATCGCCATCAATGATCTCACTGACACCGCAACGCTTGCCCACCTGCTGAAATACGACTCTGTGCATGGAAAATTTCAGGGGACGGTAACAGCTGCGCCAGACGCACTTATTATCAATGGAAAAAAGATCACTGTTTATGCAGAAAAAGATCCATCGGTCTTACCCTGGAAGGAACTGGGCATTGACGTTGTGATTGAATCCACAGGGCATTTCACAGAGCCTCAGAAAGCCGCTTTACATCTTCAGGCCGGTGCAAAAAAAGTAATCATCTCAGCTCCGGCAAAGGGTGACTTAAAGACAGTAGTTCTCGGCGTCAACGACCATTTACTGACCGCTGAAGACGTTTTGCTCTCGAATGCAAGTTGCACCACCAACAATGCAGCGCCCATGATAAAAATTCTGGATGATGCCTTTACCATAGATGCTGCATATGTCACTACGGTTCACTCCTACACCGGCGACCAGAACATCCACGACGCACCACATAAAGATCTGCGAAGGGCCCGGGCAGCAGCACACTCTATAATACCCACCACCACCGGAGCCGCCAAAGCCATTTCCGAAGTTTTCCCACAATTGAAAGGCAAAGTAGGTGGTGCAGGTATCCGTGTACCGGTTATTGACGGATCGATGACTGATATTACCTGCATCGTACAGAAAAAAGCGACTGTAGAAGAAATCAATCAGTTATTCAAAGATGCGGCCAATCAATCCATGAAAGGCATACTTGAATATACAGAAGAACCCATTGTATCCGTTGATATCATTGGCAACAATCACAGCTGCATATTTGATGGTCTTCTTACTTCTGTACTAAATGACGGACACCTTGTTAAAGTGGTAGGCTGGTACGATAACGAAAGCGGATACTCGAAGCGGCTTGCAGAATTGGTTTCGAAGATCGGCTAGCCATTAATTTACCAATGGCCAGTTCACACTGAACTTGATTGTTGGCGGAGCACCGGGGTAACCAGCTGCCAGGTAATACTCACCGGAAATAAATCCGGCACTGAATCGTTGCCACGACAAAGAAAGTGTGGCTTTACCGATACCGGCATTAACAAATAAATCCATGATTGGCATTCCACCGCAATTCCATTCATTCTGCACATAAAATGCGGAGGTAGCAGGCATGTATGCATATCCTTTATAAGCAGAAGTCCCGTAAACGGAAGCACCGAATTCTGCCAGCAAGGCCTTTTTAAAGTAACGTGCAGTATAGGACAAGCGCAGCAATCCACTCCAATCCGGAATTTTTAAAAACTGTGCATCCGTTGTGTTACTTCTTCCCAACACAAACAACCTCCAGCGTTTCAGGCTGACATCACCTTTCAGTTCCGCCTGCTGAACGTGCACTGTTCTGCCATCCTGTACCGGAACTGCAGCAGCATTAAAGTACACCAGATCTGAGGCGGTCAATGAATTTACAGAGAAGGAAAATCTGTTTTTCAACAAAGATGCAGAAGCAGAATAATACAGATAATTCTCTTTGTCAAAGTCATTATTCCAGCGAAAATGGTTTGAACGGTAATACATATCCGTTAGATACGGAGCTACCGCAGACATTTTAAACTGAAAAGAAACAGCTGACAGTATTCTCCCGCCTGTATTCCAGGCTGCAGCTCCCTGCAATGAAAAATCGTTATCATTGGAGCCACTACTCTGCACCTGCGTTGCAGTTACATTCATTTTAATGTCCGCCGACGTCAGGTTCAATGCAATAAATCCATCATTAAAATTCATGGCAGCCACTGAATCAAGCACGCGCCAGTTCACATCATTGTGCAAATTATATCCGGCAACAGCATGCCAATGCACACCTTTGAAGGAAGACTCGTATTTCAGTCCAGTGCCATACCTCCATTCCTCCACCCCACAAGTATCCTTCGTTGCTGCAGAATCGATATAAAACTGATTATACAGGTTCTTTTCGGCCACGCCCGAATAGGAAGTACCCCAGCGATGCCAGTCAACATTAGCCAGAATTCCCCATTTAGACCGAGAAGAATCTGCGTGTGAAAGCGGGATAAAATTTCTCCAGGACAGCTGATAGCTGCGAACGATACGTTTTTCATCAGACGCCAGTGTTTTCACCCGTTCAAAATCGGCACGAGACAATCCATTCACAGAAATAGAATCAGGGATACCACCATTTTCATCCGCGTCCACTTTTCCGTACCTGAAATCGATAGCAGACGTAATCCATTCCGGTTTAAACAAGAGTCCTGCGGAAAAATCCTTTTCCACGCTCAGGCAATTCAGCAGGAAACCGGGAGAAACGATGCTATGATAATGCAATGTTGCAGACAAGTTCCGGGTAATACGCTGTGCATGATCGAGGAAGAGAATCTGTTCGCGGGTACTGCCCAGGAGGATTCTAAGATCAGAAGCTGCAAAATTTGTATCTCTATCCGGCACATAAAAAGGTCGTGATAGATGACCATCGAAAGCGGTATGAGAAAATCTGAACACACCAGCGACAGGAACAAATATAGAATCGAACTGAAACGGGCTCAGGACACGCTCATACTGAAAAGGGTTCGCATTCAGCAGGGAGAAATTATAATTTTCGGGGGCGCCGGAAAAAGAAATGCGGGAAGAATCTGTCGTTGAAAGCGGAGCAGCAACGGAAGCAAATCCGGTGCAAAAAAACAACAAGGCATACAGCAGTGTAATTCTACGCATAGCAAGAAGACGTAAAGAAAGTGAAAAACGGTGAAAAGGGTATAAAAAGAAAATGCCCCGACAAGCGGGGCATTTTCAAGAAGACGGCAACGACATACTCTCCCGGATGTTACTCCAGTACCATTTGCGCAAATGGGCTTAACTTCTCTGTTCGGAATGGGAAGAGGTGGACACCATTGCTATAGTCACCATAATTATCATTAGGTTTTCTAACCAATATTTTATTCATCCTAAGATGAAGACAGGGATTGAAAGAAAATACACTTGTCGTACAGAGTTGGTACGTGGAAAGTCTACGGGTAATTAGTACTACTCGACTTTGATGTTACCATCTTTACATCTGTAGCCTATCAACGTCATAGTCTTTGACGACCCTTATAAAGAAGACTCATCTTGAGGCAAGTTTCGTGCTTAGATGCTTTCAGCGCTTATCTTAACCGAACATAGCTACCCTGCGCTGCAGCTGGCGCCACAACAGGTACACTAGAGGTTCGTCCGACTCGGTCCTCTCGTACTAGAGTCAGGCCCTCTCAATCTTCTAACGCCCACAACAGATAGGGACCGAACTGTCTCACGACGTTCTGAACCCAGCTCGCGTGCCACTTTAATCGGCGAACAGCCGAACCCTTGGGACCTTCTCCAGCCCCAGGATGTGACGAGCCGACATCGAGGTGCCAAACCTCCCCGTCGATGTGAGCTCTTGGGGGAGATCAGCCTGTTATCCCCGGCGTACCTTTTATCCTTTGAGCGATGGCCCTTCCATGCGGAACCACCGGATCACTATATCCTACTTTCGTACCTGCTCGACTTGTCGGTCTCACAGTCAAGCACCCTTATGCTATTGCACTCTACGCACGGTTACCAAGCGTGCTGAGGGTACCTTTGAAAGCCTCCGTTACTCTTTTGGAGGCGACCACCCCAGTCAAACTACCCACCACACAATGTCTCCCGATTTATCGGGATTAGATTCCAGATAAATAAAGGGTGGTATTTCAAGGTTGACTCCACGACGCCTAGCGACGCCGCTTCACAGTCTCCCACCTATCCTACACATCATTTATCCAAAATCAATGTTAAGCTATAGTAAAGGTGCACGGGGTCTTTTCGTCCCGTTGCGGGTAAGCGGCATCTTCACCGCTACTACAATTTCACCGAGCTCGTGGCTGAGACAGTGCCCAGATCGTTACACCATTCGTGCAGGTCGGAACTTACCCGACAAGGAATTTCGCTACCTTAGGACCGTTATAGTTACGGCCGCCGTTTACTGGGGCTTCAATTCAATGCTTCTTCTTGCGAATGACATCTCCTTTTAACCTTCCAGCACCGGGCAGGTGTCAGGCCTTATACATCATCTTTCGATTTAGCAAAGCCATGTGTTTTTGTTAAACAGTCGCCTGGGCCATTTTACTGCGGCCCCCTAGAGGGGGCACCCTTTTTCCCGAAGTTACAGGGTTAATTTGCCGAGTTCCTTAGCCATGGATCACTCAAGCACCTTAGGATTCTCTCCTCGACTACCTGTGTCGGTTTGCGGTACGGGCAGTATCCAACTGAAGCTTACTGGCTTTTCTCGGAAGCTACTTTACTACTTCGCTTTGCCATAAAGGCTAGGCTCAACGTACATATCCGTCAGTACGTAGTAGCTACGTTTCTCCGTCCCCAGATCGCATTGGTACTGGTACAGGAATATTAACCTGTTGTCCATCGACTTCGCCGTTCGGCTACGCCTTAGGACCCGACTGACCCTGATCCGATTAACGTTGATCAGGAAACCTTAGTCTTACGGTGGGCAGGTTTCTCACCTGCCTTATCGTTACTTATGCCTACATTTGCTTTTCTGTCCGCTCCAGTATACCTCGCGATACGCCTTCAGCGCAAACAGAATGCTCCCCTACCACTTATATTGCTATAAGTCCATAGCTTCGGTACTGTACTTGATGCCCGATTATTATCCACGCCCGATCGCTCGACTAGTGAGCTGTTACGCACTCTTTAAATGAATTGCTGCTTCCAAGCAAACATCCTAGCTGTCAATGCAATCGGACCACGTTTTATCAACTTAGCACAGATTTGGGGACCTTAGCTGATGGTCTGGGTTCTTTCCCTTTCGCCCTCGGACCTTAGCACCCAAGGGCTCACTCCCGTGTATATGTCGTCAGCATTCGGAGTTTATCTGGGTTTGGTAGGCGGTGAAGCCCCCTAGCCCAATTAGTAGCTCTACCTCTGCGACACTTTACCACGAGGCTGTTCCTAAAAACATTTCGGGGAGTACGAGCTATTTCCCAGTTTGATTAGCCTTTCACCCCTACCCACAACTCATCCGAGGGCTTTTCAACGCCCACCAGTTCGGACCTCCATGGCGTGTTACCGCCACTTCATCCTGGTCATGGGTAGATCACAAGGTTTCGCGTCTACCCCCACTGACTATACGCCCTATTCAGACTTGCTTTCGCTGCGGCTCCCCCCGTTTACGGGGTTAACCTCGCCAGTGAGGAGTAACTCGTAGGCTCATTATGCAAAAGGCACGCCGTCATCCCTAAGGACTCCGACCGCTTGTAAGCGCATGGTTTCAGGTTCTATTTCACTCCGCTGTTCGCGGTTCTTTTCACCTTTCCTTCACAGTACTGGTTCACTATCGGTCTCTTGAGAGTATTTAGCCTTACCGGATGGTGCCGGCAGATTCCCACAAGGCGTCTCCGACCTCGCGGTACTCAGGATACCACTATCAACGCAATCCTTTTGTTTACGGGACTATCACCCTCTATGGTGCTTCTTTCCAAAAGCTTCAACTTCAAATTACGTCTCATGTTGTGGTCCTACAACCCCGCCACTGCCTTAACAGGGACGGTTTGGGCTCTTCCCCTTTCGCTCGCCACTACTTAGGGAATCACTATTGTTTTCTCTTCCTCCAGGTACTTAGATGTTTCAGTTCCCTGGGTTTGCTCCACTATGGGTCACTAACCTTCAGTTAGTGGGGTTTTCCTATTCGGAGATCTCCGGATCAAAGGTTATTTGCACCTCCCCAGAGCTTATCGCAGCTTATCACGTCCTTCATCGCCTTCAAGAGCCAAGGCATCCTCCATGCGCCCTTAATAACTTTCTCGTTTAACATCTGACGATTCAGATGTCAAGTGTATTTTCTTTCAATATGTCAAAGAACTTTTTCTCTGTGGAAGCAGAGATGGTGGAGAATAACGGATTCGAACCGTTGACCCCCTGCGTGCAAGGCAGGTGCTCTAGCCAGCTGAGCTAATTCCCCAAGAACGAATGATTTGGTAGTCCCGAGCAGATTTGAACTGCTGACCCCTACATTATCAGTGTAGTGCTCTAACCAGGCTGAGCTACGGGACTATATGAATAGTTTTTTCGTAACCTCAGTCTCTCGAGGCCTACCCGAACTCGTTTTGGGAATCCTTCAAGAATGAAGGTGTTGGTGGAAATAGCAGCGGTTCGAAACCCGCTCTATAAAGGAGGTATTCCAGCCGCACCTTCCGGTACGGCTACCTTGTTACGACTTAGCCCCAGTCATCGGTTTTACCCTAGGCGACTCCTTGCGGTTATCGACTTCAGGTACCCCCAACTCCCATGGCTTGACGGGCGGTGTGTACAAGGCCCGGGAACGTATTCACCGCGCCATGGCTGATGCGCGATTACTAGCGAATCCAGCTTCATGAGGTCGAGTTGCAGACCTCAATCCGAACTGAGAACAAGTTTGGAGATTTGCATCACATTGCTGTGTAGCTGCCCATTGTCTTGCCCATTGTAGCACGTGTGTAGCCCTGGACGTAAGGGCCGTGATGACTTGACGTCATCCCCACCTTCCTCACTGCTTGCGCAGGCAGTCTCATTAGAGTCCCCAGCTTAACCTGTTGGCAACTAATGATAGGGGTTGCGCTCGTTGCGGGACTTAACCCAACACCTCACGGCACGAGCTGACGACAGCCATGCAGCACCTAGTTTCGTGTCCTTTCGGCCTCTCCCCTTTCAGGAAGATTCACTAACTTTCAAGCCCAGGTAAGGTTCCTCGCGTATCATCGAATTAAACCACATGCTCCTCCGCTTGTGCGGGCCCCCGTCAATTCCTTTGAGTTTCAACCTTGCGGTCGTACTCCCCAGGTGGATCACTTAATGGTTTCCCTTAGACGCTGACTGTGTATCGCCAACATCGAGTGATCATAGTTTAGGGCGTGGACTACCAGGGTATCTAATCCTGTTTGCTACCCACGCTTTCGTGCCTCAGCGTCAATCATAGCTTAGTGAGCTGCCTTCGCAATCGGTGTTCTATGACATATCTAAGTATTTCACCACTACATGTCATATTCCGCCCACCTCAACTATATTCAAGATAAACAGTATCAATGGCAGTTCTGCAGTTAAGCTGCAGGCTTTCACCACTGACTTATTTATCCGCCTACGCACCCTTTAAACCCAATAAATCCGGATAACGCTTGGATCCTCCGTATTACCGCGGCTGCTGGCACGGAGTTAGCCGATCCTTATTCTGTAGGTACCATCAGCCCCCGACGCATCGAGGGGTTTTTTCCCTACCAAAAGAAGTTTACAACCCATAGGGCCTTCATCCTTCACGCGGCATGGCTGGATCAGGCTTGCGCCCATTGTCCAATATTCCTTACTGCTGCCTCCCGTAGGAGTCTGGTCCGTGTCTCAGTACCAGTGTGGGGGATCATCCTCTCAGACCCCCTACCGATCGTTGCCTTGGTGAGCCATTACCTCACCAACTAGCTAATCGGACGCATGCTCATCACTGACCACCGGAGTTTTGACTACAAAGAGATGCCCCTTCATAGTGTTATGCGGTGTTAATCCTCCTTTCGGAGGGCTATCCCCCAGTCAGTGGTAGATTGCATACGCGTTACGCACCCGTGCGCCACTCTCATCCAGATATTGCTACCCGAAATCCCGTTCGACTTGCATGTATTAGGCCTGCCGCTAGCGTTAATCCTGAGCCAGGATCAAACTCTCCATTGTAATTAATGTTTGAATTCCAACTTTCGTCAGAATATGATTTGCTCGGATTTCTACTCAACTCGAGTCTTAGCTCGAGTAGTGCTGCTATTTCCTACCAATCCTTCAAAGAACGTTTGATTCAACGAGTACCGCGACCGGCACTCTTATATTCAGTTGATTCAATCTTTTTTAGAACTCTTTCCCGTAATTGGGGGTGCAAAAGTACAACCTCTTTTTCTCACCACCAAATTTTTTCGCAACTTTTTTTAGAACTTTTTCACTTTGCGTTGCGGATATCCGCGAACGGGACGGCAAAATTAGTACAGCTTTTCTCTTTGTCAAATATTCCAGAGAAAATTTCTTGCATTTTGAGTAAATTGACTGATTTACAGCTCAATAATCTTTTTGGGCGCCCCGCTGCAGGGCCTTTTAAACCTCAGTTCAACCCTTTTTGTTCCGCTTCCCCTGCCCTTTTTTTCACTTCAGACGTCATTTTTTTCCGAAGATCATCTCTTTTTTGCGTTTTATCATCGTTTTTTTCGGCCATTCCATGCAGACTGGTACTTTAGAGCCCTGATCTTATATATATAACCCTATTATGTCGAATATCCTGGAGGTTCAGGAGGTTTGTAAAACCTACGACCAGTATACTGCACTGGATCATGTGTCGCTGACCATTCCCGCAGGTGCCGTTTTTGGCTTGCTTGGCCCGAATGGCGCCGGTAAAACTTCATTGATCCGTATCATTAATCAGATTACCGCACCTGATAGCGGAAAAATCCTGTTTAATAACGCTTCCCTGCACCCCGATCATACTGCTTCTATTGGGTACCTGCCGGAGGAACGCGGACTCTATAAGAAAATGGAGGTGGGTGAACAGGCTGTTTACCTTGCCCAGCTGAAGGGATTATCACGCCCGGAAGCGATCAGACGCCTGAAAAAATGGTTCGAAAAGTTTGAGATTACCGGCTGGTGGAGAAAGAAAATCGAGGAACTCTCGAAGGGAATGCAACAAAAAGTGCAGTTTATCGTGACTGTCGTTCATGAACCTTCTCTCTTGATTTTAGACGAACCTTTTACAGGTTTTGACCCGATCAATGCAAACCTGATCAAGGATGAATTACTGAATATGAAAGCGAACGGTGTTACCATCGCCTTGTCGACTCATCGTATGGAATCTGTTGAGGAACTTTGTACGCATATCGCCTTAATCAATAAGTCGAAGAAACTGCTCGAAGGTCCGGTGCGCGAGATCCGCAAGTCATATCGCAACAATCAGTATGAATTTGAAGTGGAGCATGCCGGTGAACAGGCGCTGCTCTCTCTCGTGAGTGGCCATCAGGTTCTGAAACATGCACAATCCGGTGATTTCAGCAGAGTGCTCGTGCATCTGAATTCACCTGAGGATGCGAATTCCCTGCTGCAAAAAGTAGCTTCGCAGGCTACGATTCATTCTTTCAGAGAGGTCCTGCCTTCTATGAACGATATCTTCATTCAATCAGTTAGTCAAACATCTTCCGGCCATGAATAAAATCCTGCTCATATTACAACGCGAATATCTCACCCGTGTGAGGAAGAAGTCGTTTATCATCATGACGATCCTTGGTCCTGTCCTCATGGCGGCAGTGGCGACTGCACCGATCCTGATTGCCAAGTATACAGGAGATACCATGAATAAGATCATGGTGGTGGATGAGCGTCCCGATATCTTTACAACTGTATTACCCGGATCAGATAATATCCATTTTGTCAATAGTTCTATGAGTCTGGATTCAGCTAAAAAGTCGTTTGACCCGGATAAATACTATGGAATCCTTTATGTACCGGCGGATGTGATGAAAAACCCCGGAGGTGTGATGCTCTTTACCGAGAAGCAGGCTAATCTGAATGTTACTTCGTATATTGAGAGTACGCTGGAAAAACAGATTGAAGAGGATAAACTGAAGGCCGAAGGTATTAAGCAGGAAACATTGCGGTCGATTGAAACGAAAGTGAATCTAAAGACTCTTTCCTTGAAAGGAGAAGAAAACAGCGCTGCACTGGCAACTGCGGTGGGATTCATAGGTGGAGTTTTAATTTATATGTTCATTATCCTGTACGGTGTACAGGTGATGCGTGGGGTGATTGAAGAGAAAACAAACCGGATTGTAGAGGTGATTATCTCATCGGTGAAACCGTTTCAGCTGATGATGGGTAAGATCATCGGCATCGCGCTGGTGGGACTTACCCAGTTCCTGCTATGGGTGGTACTCACGCTGGTGTTTTCATCAGCTGCCTCCACACTTCTGGTCGACAAACAAATGGAAGCCAAAGTGGTGGCACAGCAGATTCAAACATCGGGTGTGAATCAGTCTTCTCTCGAAGAACTGGGCGCTACGCCTCAAACCAAACAGGATGTGGTGGGCAAATTGTTCGATCAGTTGGGATCGATTAATTACCCGTTGGTGATTGGCTGTTTCTTCATTTATTTCCTGGGCGGATATCTCCTCTATTCTGCCCTATTCGCGGCTGTAGGAGCTGCAGTTGATAATGAAACCGAGACCCAGCAGTTTATGTTGCCGGTGACGTTACCGCTTGTCTTCTCCTTTATCGTCGCTCAGAGTATCGTACAGAATCCGGACAGTCCGCTGGGCTTCTGGTTTTCGATAATTCCGTTCACTTCTCCGGTAGTGATGATGGTACGTATCGCATTTGGAGTACCGGCCTGGGAACTGGGACTCTCCATTTCATTGCTGGTACTTGGTTTTCTGGGCACAACCTGGCTGGCCGGAAAAATATACCGGACCGGCATTCTGCTCTACGGCAAGAAAGTAACATACAAAGAACTGGCAAAGTGGCTTTTCTATAAAAACTGATGACAGGAAAAAGGGTCGCTGTTATTGATTGCGGAACCAATACTTTCAATCTGCTGATTGCAGAAAGGAAGGTGAATGGCTGGCATTTTTTATGCCGTAGAAAAAAAGTGGTGAAGCTGGGGTCTGGTGGACTTCGTAACGGAATCATCGCAGAGGGGCCTGCACGGCGGGCGATAAAGGCACTGGCCGGCTACAGGGAAACCATCGATGCATATGAAGTTAAGAAAATCAAAATTGTAGGAACTGCAGCGCTGAGAGATGCCAGGAATGGCAAGGCATTGCTGAGTGAAATCCGAACCATCACAGGCTTCAGGGTAGAATTGATCGACGGACTTCGAGAGGCGGAACTGATCTGGAAAGGGGTTTGTGCTGCATTCGATATCGGAAAGGAGACTTCGCTGATCATGGATATTGGCGGAGGAAGTACAGAGTTTATTCTCTGCAACAAGGATAAAATCTTCTGGAAACAATCTTACCGTTTAGGTGCGGCAAGAATACTGGAACAAATCGGATTTACGGATCCGGTAAAAGCTGCAGAAGTGCGAAAGATGAATCAGCTCCTGACGAAAGAGCTTGTATCGTTGTCGAAAGCCTGTTCCATTCATCGGCCGGTCAAGCTGATTGGATCAAGCGGTTCCTTTGATACGTTTGCGTCTATGATTTTACGAAAGGAAGGTAAATCTCCACTGCGATCAGCCCACTATCATTTTCATCTGGCGGCCTACCAACGTCTGCATCAACAGCTTATTCGATCATCCTATGCGGAAAGAATCCATATGCCGGGCATGTTACGCATGCGGGCAGATATGATCGTACCGGCGTCTGTATTGCTTACCTTTGTGCTCCGGTTTACCGGGTTAAATGATTTACACATGAGCACCTACTCGCTGAAGGAAGGATTGCTAAGTGAGATATAAAACAAATTAAAAAAACAGGCCGCTAGTTATGGCAAAGATTCTGGTCATCGACGACGAAAAAAGCATTCGTAATACCCTCAAAGAAATTCTTGAATACGAAGGACATGAAGTGCAGGACGCGCCGGATGGTCTCGAAGGGCTGAAAAAGATTGAAGCAGAGAAATTCGACATCATCCTCAGCGATATCAAGATGCCGAAGATGGATGGCATGGAGTTGCTGGACAAGATATTGGAACTTCAGAACGATACGCCTATCATCATGATTTCCGGTCATGGTACTATTGAGACTGCTGTTGAAGCAATTAAGAAAGGTGCCTATGATTTTATCGCGAAACCGCTGGACCTAAACCGTATGCTGATCACTTTACGCAATGCCCTGGATCGTTCATCGCTGGTAAAAGAAACGAAAACGCTGAAGAAGAAAATCAGCCGCAGCAATGATATGGTGGGTGAATCAGCGCCAATCAAAAAAATCAAGGAGATGATTGCACGGGTAGCTCCTACGGAGGCACGCGTACTCATCACCGGAGAAAACGGAACGGGTAAGGAACTCGTTGCGCGCTGGATTCACGAGCAGAGTGACAGAAACACCTCTCCGCTGGTAGAGGTAAACTGTGCGGCTATTCCCTCTGAACTGATCGAAAGCGAATTGTTTGGTCACGAAAAAGGCGCCTTTACCTCTGCTGTTAAGCAACGGATCGGAAAATTTGAGCAGGCGCATAACGGCACGCTTTTCATGGATGAGATTGGCGACATGAGTTTATCGGCGCAGGCTAAAGTACTACGTGCATTACAGGAAAATAAAATCACCCGGGTTGGAGGAGAAAAGGATATCGCAGTCAATGTACGTATTATCGCTGCTACCAATAAGGACCTGAAAAAGGAAATCGAAAAAGGAAATTTCCGTGAAGACCTTTACCATCGCCTGAGTGTGATTGTTATTCAGGTTCCATCTCTTAACGAACGTAAAGACGATATTCCGATGATTGCAGATTATTTTCTCGAACAAATCTGTGAAGAATACAAGATGCCGAAAAAAAGCTTTTCCGCTGATGCCTATGACGAACTCAAAAAGATCAACTGGACCGGAAATATCCGTGAACTGAGAAACGTGGTAGAACGATTGATTATTCTTTGTGATAAAAGTATTACGGGAGGAGATGTGCAGAATTTTGCAGCGAAAACCTCCAATTAAGAGCATTTCTGCCTGCGGCAGAAATGCTCTTAATTGGAGGTTTAAGGTTTAAAGTTTAAGGTTTAAAGTTTAAAGTTTAAGGTTTAAAGTTTAAGGTTTAAGTCCCGCTCGGAGAGCGCGATAGGGTTTTAATATTGAAAATTGAAGACTAAGATTCAAAGCTTGATTGTTAGTTTTAATTGAGGTTAGATTTTAAAGTTATTCCAGAAAGATGCTTCTTGATCTATCGAATTAAAAAAGCTTCTCAATCAGCCACCGGAAACCATTTAGCCACAGAGCTCCGCTCAGCCACCGGAAACCACTCAGTCACAGAGCTCCGCTCAGCCACCGGAAACCACTTAGTCACAGAGCTCCGCTCAGCCACCGGAAACCATTTAGCCACAGGGCTCCGCTCAGCCATCGGAAACCACTTTGCCACAGAGCTCCGCTCAGCCACCGGAAACCACTTTGCCACAGAGCTCCGCTCAGCTACCGGAACACCCGCTTTGATGTCTTAAACTATTCAGCAATCGGTCGTATCTACAGCATAGAAATTTAACTGTCCAATTATAAAAATCCCCGGTGGCTGAGCGGAGCCGAAGCTACCGGGACACCTGCTTTGATGTCTTAAACAATTCAGCAATCGGTCGTAACTACAGCATAGAAATTTAATTGTCCAATTATAAAAACCCCCGGTGGCTGAGCGGAGTCGAAGCCACCAGAACACCCGCTTTGATGTCTTAAACAATTCAGCAATCGGTCGTAACTACAGCATAGAAATTTAACTGTCCAATTATAAAAATCCCCGGTGGCTTCGGCTCCGCACAGCTACCAGAACACCCGCTTTGATGTCTTAAACAATTCAGCAATCGGTCGTAACTACAGCATAGAAATTTAATTGTCCAATTATAAAAATCCCCGGTGGCTGAGCTTCGCTCAGCTACCGGAACACCCGCTTTGATGTCTTAAACAATTCAGCAATCGGTCGTAACTACAGTATAGAAATTTAACTGTCCAATTATAAAAATCCCCGGTGGCTGAGCGGAGTCGAAGCCACCGGGGATGTTGAATGTTAGCATCAAATTCTCAATCAATCATGACCGCCTTTCTTGCAGCACTCTAGCAACTCTTTGTATGCTTTGGGGTCGGCGAGAACGACATCGGCATCATAGCCGGAACGGGAGATCGCCTGACGGATTTTATCCGGATTTGTTTTGTCGGGATTAAAAACGACAATTACATTCTTGGTGTCGAGATTCAGAACTGCTGTCTTAACACCTTTTACGTAGGCAAGGTCGTGTTCAATTTTCTTTTTACAGGTACTACATTGAGCACTGGTATGAATGGTAACTGTATCCGTTGGCGACTGACCAAAACCAGTGTAGGATATCAGTGTTATCAGGAACAGAATTATAATATTTTTCATTTTAGTTTTTCTTAGATTGAATATTCAAACGGATACCGGCATAGATACGTCGACCCATGACCGGCCCCCAGACTTGTGTTGCATCGAAGTTATTCCCGAAAGGATTATCTGCTCCGAGAATTACGTGATGCTGGGTGTAATCAAGAAGGTTCTCACCTCCTATGTAGATTTCCCATACCTTAAAGATACGGGTAATTTGTGCCATTAACTGATAAAAAGACGGGGATTTACTTACAATCGTTGCTTCATCAGACGAATTATGCTGATGGCCGGCTGCCATGGGCAGATTTTTTGGACCTTCCCATTGGAGTGTGGCATCAAATTTCCACTTTTCAGAGAAGTCTTTCCATGCAAGGTTAGCCAGCGCTTTGTTTCTGGCGACAAGCGCTTTGTTCACATCCTTAAGTTCCAGATAATCAGTTCGCACATCGTCGATTCGCCATGCCAGTTTTACTACAAAATTGAGCAATGGCTCATAGGTAAAAGTTGCCTGTACGCTGTTTGCAGATGAGTTACCACGAAGGTTATAGAAATACACTTCTTCAGCGGAAGAATACTGATCGGTAATCCATTGATTCACGAACATCGTATGATAAGCATCCAGCATCAGCGAACCTTCTTTTCTCCACCATTTGAACCGGGTCGTGAAATTCAGTCCTGCATTCCAGGCTTCTTCCAGTCGGATCTTTTCAAGCATAACCAGTTTTTTTGCGCTGACGAAGAGTCCCAGGTTATCTGCATACACATTCGGGGTGCGGTAGCCCTTCCCTGCCGATGCACGCACAATCATCTCATCCGTGAAATTGTATTTAAGGTTTACCCTTGGAGTCCACATAAAACCGAACAGATTATGCTGATCAAATCTCACTCCGGCAATGGCTCCAAACTTCTCCTCTGCGCAACCGTAGGTATATTCAAAGTGGATACCGGGCACCATTTCTTCCCTCGTAAACACACTATCGTTTACCGACTCATCATAGAGATCATATTTATAATCGATACCTGTTTTGAATTTATGATCTGTGTTACTGATGATACTCATGTAGAGTGCATGCGCATACAAGGATGACTGTGTACCGTTATAGGTTTTCAGTCCGAAATACGCCTGCTGATCGTGAACAACGCCATCCAGCTGAAAACCCATCGACTTATGCGGTTTTTCCGGGAACACTTTGCCCATCTTGGCATATACCTCCGCCCTTCTGGTATCGATACCAATTCCATACGCTTTTGTAGTGCGTTTATCACTTTCAGGGTCAAATTTCACCATCCCGCCCTGACGACTTTCCACCAGTGCTTTAAGGCCAAACTGTCCTTCCCATTGCTTGCCGGAATTGAAGTGCAGTCGATTGTAGAGATTCACCTGCGAATACAAAGGCATATCGATGAATCCGTCATCATTATGATCTATTTTATTTTTCAATCCGCTCACGTGGGCCATGAACATATAGTTCCACTTTCTCTTTTTCGGCAGTGTATAAATAGCATTGATTTCCCCTCTGCCGAAAGCATCCGCATACACATTCAGCGCCACCAGTGGTTGTGGTTTAAGCGGTTTTTTAAACTCAATATTAATCTGACCTGTGATCCCCTCGTATCCCGACGAAACACTGCCGGCACCTTTACTGATCTGAATCGATTCCATCCAGGAACCCGGGATATACATCAATCCGAAAGAATTCGCCATTCCGCGGAGCGTCGGAATCGCTTCCCCCAGCATCTGCGTATAGATTCCGGAAAGACCCAGTAGCTGAATTTCCTTAGCGCCGGTAACAGCATCGGTATAGTTCACATCCACGGAAGGGTTTGTTTCAAAGCTCTCTGAGAGATTACAACAAGCCGCCTTCAGAAGTTCACCTTCATTCAGCAGTTCAATGTTCCGTGCCTGAAGAGTAGAAATTTCAGTAGTTTGCCGATTGGAAGTGATCTCTGCGCTTTGCAAAGTAACACCTGGTCCGAGTTTAATACGAAGATCGGTGACCGGTGCATTGAGGCGAACTGTATCCGGAGCAAAACCCGTGAAACTGGCAACAATCAGCAACGGGAACGAGCCCTCCGGTTCAAGAATAAAACTGCCATCAGAACGTGTCAGCACCGCTTTACCGGACGATATTTCAACGATTGCAGCACCGGGAATTTTTTCGCCGTTACTGCCATCTTCCACGGTACCGGATATAACTGCTGTCTGCGCAGCTAAATCACAGCAGAATATCCATGGAAGGAATATAAACAGGATGATTTTTTTCATGTGTAGAGATAATAAGTTAGCAGCCGGAATTTTTTCCTGCCTAAAGCACTTATTTATCTCAAATTCTGAATACACGAAGGTGGGTAATATCCGGTCCGGGTGGTTCCCCTTGTAACGCAATATCAAACGGGAATGATACCTCCCGACCCTCTAAAAGTATACAATGCTCGCCTGAAGATTGTATGGCCAGTGTTAAAACATTGGGCGCAGGGCTGGGGGTCTGGTAAAGAGAATAGACAGGGATATATAGGAAAGAAGCAACCATTTTGCAGCAGGACATTGCTCTGCCACCCGCATCTTTTTCAATTGAATCAATTGATTTACAATCGCTTTTGCAACATCCACCTCTTGTTTCGGTCAATTGTTGGGAAGACGTTGGAAGGCAATAATGACGTGAAAAGTTTACACCCGACATCAGCAACAAAATGATGATCAGCTTACCCGTTAATACTATGAGATTTTTCCTCATTCAGCATACGAAATTACGACTTGAGTCAAATCATCCATGAAAAAATGCTGAAAGCCCCTATTTTGCTATTTTTACAGCATAAACCACGATTCAAAACAATATGAGCTTACTTGTTGCCCTCCAGGCCCGGGAAATTCTCGATTCAAGAGGAAACCCAACCATTGAAGTTGAAGCATTTACGCAAAACGGCTATTCCGGCAGAGCTGCTGTTCCATCAGGGGCGTCCACCGGTAAACACGAAGCGGTGGAATTACGCGACAACGACAAAGGACGTTATCTGGGCAAGGGAGTAACCAAAGCGGTGAATAATGTAAACACTGTAATTTACGAGGAAATTAAAGGGATGTCGGTTTTTGACCAACGAAGTATTGATCAAAAGATGATTGATCTGGACGGCACCGACAACAAAGCCCGGTTAGGCGCCAATGCTATTTTAGGAGTATCGCTGGCCATTGCCAAGGCGGCAGCTGCGGAAGCCGGAATGTCACTTTACCGGTATATCGGAGGCGTGAATGCCTGCACACTGCCATTGCCGATGATGAACATCCTCAATGGAGGAGCGCATGCCGACAACCGCATCGATTTTCAGGAATTCATGGTGATGCCAGCCGGAGCAGATTCATTTGCAGAGTCATTACGCATGGGTACGGAGGTATTTCATGCACTCAAAGGCGTATTGAAATCCAAAGGCCTCAGCACCAATGTGGGAGATGAGGGAGGATTCGCCCCCAATCTTCAATCCAACGAAGAAGCCATTCAGGCGGTACTCGAAGCGATTGAAAAAGCCGGATACAAAGCCGGAAAAGACATGTTTATTGCGATGGACGCTGCCAGCACAGAATTCTACGATGAGGAAAGCGGCCTCTATATCTTCAAAAAATCAACCGGCGATAAACTCACCTCCTCTCAGATGGTAGCATTTTGGGCCGACTGGTGCAAAAAATACCCCATCATTTCGATTGAAGATGGTTTAGCCGAAGACGATTGGAAAGGTTGGGCTGAGCTCACCTCAGTACTGGGAAGCAAGGTACAACTGGTAGGTGACGATCTGTTTGTTACCAACTCCCGTCGTTTGCAGCAAGGAATCAGCACTGCTACAGCGAATTCCATTCTGGTAAAAGTGAATCAGATCGGATCGTTAACAGAAACCATTGACGCGGTATCTCTGGCAAAAGAAAACAGTTATACGGCAGTGATGAGCCATCGCTCCGGGGAAACAGAAGACTCCACAATAGCGGATCTGGCGGTTGCGTTAAATACAGGACAAATCAAAACCGGTTCTGCCTCCCGCAGTGACAGGATTGCAAAATACAACCAGTTATTGCGCATCGAAGAAGAGCTTGGCGATGCTGCTGTATTCAACGGACGCAACTTCAAGTATGTCCGTTAATTTTCAATAAAAATGGCACAGGACGAATACAACGATCAGGAAAATCCGGAAGAAGAACCTCTGGAAGGTCATCTTACGGAAGAACACGGAGACGGTCACCGGCACCGGCGGCGAAAACGTGTTAAAATACGCAAGCGGGTGCGTATCAAGCGCAAATCCTCTCCCAAGAAAAAAGCAAAGAAAGTACTGGAGACGATAGCCTGGATCGTTATCATAGCCGCGTTCATCGTCACGATTGTAGTACTGGTACTCCAGCTCGACCTCAACTCAAAACACCGGAACAAGAACTCGGTTGATGCAGGTCACGGCTCCCCTGCCTTACTTCATGTCGAAAATCATCAATTGGCTTAACCAAACGACTTGCCAGTTGTTATTATGCTTCATAACTTCGCTCACCCTTATACCCTTTGTATAATACCAATAGAAAAATGGACAGCTTAAAAGAAAAGTTCGCGCAGAAAGCACTCCCGATGGCCGATGAAATCAAGGCCATGATCAAAGAACACGGCAATATCGTGCTGGGTTCATATACCATTGAACAGGTTTACCACGGCATGAAAAGCATGATCGGGATGGTGACCGAAACGTCCAAACTGGATCCGGAAGAAGGTATTCGATTCAGAGGATATTCCATTCCTGAGCTGCGGGAGAAGCTTCCCCGTGGGCAAGGTGGTGAGAATTTACCCGAAGGTATTTTCTACCTGCTCCTCACCGGCGATCTTCCTACCACTGAAGATGCCCGCGAAGTGAGCAATGCCTGGGCGCGCCGCAGTCATGTTCCGAAGCATGTATTCGATATGCTCGATTCACTGCCGAAGGGTACGCACCCGATGACGCAGTTCAGTCTGGCCATTCTGGCTATGCAGACGGAGAGCAATTTCGCAGCTGCTTATCGCAAAGGAATCAGCAAGAAACAATACTGGGATCCGATGTTTGAAGACGTGATGAACTGCATCGCACGTTTGCCGAGGATCGCCGCTTACATCTACCGTCGTACTTACAAAGGCGGAGTTCATATCGAACCGGACCCCAAACTCGACTGGGGTGCGAACTTCGCACACATGCTCGGCTTTGATGACGATGGTATGAAAGCACTCATGCGTTTATATCTGACCATCCACGTCGATCACGAAGGTGGTAACGTATCAGCGCATGCTACGCACCTGGTAGGTTCTGCGTTAAGTGATGCCTATTATTCACTTTCAGCAGGCATGAATGGTCTGGCAGGTCCTTTACATGGATTAGCGAATCAGGAAGTAGTGCGCTGGATCTACGATCTGCGTCAGCACTATGGTGACCGCATGCCATCTAAGGATGAGATTGCCGAATATGTAAAGAAGACACTGGCAGAAGGTCGTGTAGTTCCGGGTTACGGACATGCGGTACTGCGCAAGACCGATCCCCGATACATCGCACAGATGGAATTCGCTCAAACGCATTTAGCCGACGACGAATTATTCAAGATCGTGCAGATGCTGTATGAAGTGGTACCGGAGATCCTGAAGTCGACAGGCAAGATTAAAAACCCATGGCCGAACGTGGATGCACACAGCGGCGTATTGCTGATTCACTACGGCTTGACCGAATATGATTTCTATACGGTACTCTTCGGCGTATCACGCGCAATTGGTGTACTGACCAGCTTACTTTGGGATCGCGCACTCGGACATCCGATTGAGCGTCCGGGCTCGGTTACGACAGAGTGGATGCGGGCGCAGATAGAGAAATCGAAAGCGACAGCTTAAACGAAAAACGGCGGATGAAACATCCGCCGTTTTTCGTTTAAAGTTGCAGAGATGCAGAGTTGCAGAGTTGCAGAGTTGCGGAGCGCTTGCGCCCCGAGCAAAGCCTCGGGGTTGCGGAGTTTCTAAGTTTCAGAGATGCAGAGTTGCAGAGTTGCAGAGTTGCAGAGTTGCGGAGTTTCTAAGTTTCAGAGTTTCAGAGTTTCAGAGTTTCCAAGCCCATTCGTTTCTGGTTATTGGTTTGTGGTTATTGAATTCTTTCCGGTGGCTGAGCGGAGCCGAAGCTACCGGTCTATTGTTTCACAAACGTTGCCCGACTGCCGCCGGATTGAATCAGGTAAACTCCTTTTGCGAGATGATCGATTTCAAGGTTAGCTGTTGTTTCACTGATAGTTTTCTCGAAGATGAGTTTTCCATAGATGTCCATCAAGCGCAGTTGTGCCTTTCCGTTTTCGAGTTGAATACCGGAGATGTTGATTGAATTCTCCGCCGGATTTGGGAAGACAAGCAGTTTGCCGGGTGCAGGAGATGTGTTGGCGAGTCCGGTAGGGAGAACGATGATGGTAGTTGCTGTATTTGTGATGACCGGCTCGTTGAAGTCGAAGTAGATGGCGGCGAAGTTGGGGATGGTATCACCTGCATTCAGATTTGTTTTAGGCTGGATGCGATATCGTACAAAACCGTGCGAGAGAGGTTCGTTGGTAGTGCTGTCGGGTAAAAGGATATTTTCGAACTTAAACTCCATGTTGCGCTGGTAGTTGATCCAGTTAATATTCACCGGATGTGAAGCGTTTACGAATTCAATCGAAGAGATATCAAGTTTGTTGGTATCAATCGGGTTGAGAATTTTCACGGTAAAGGCGGTATCGTTCCCGGTATTTTGAAAGCGGATAATGTACTCAAGCCAGGGGCTATGCGCTCAACTCAGTAGTGGTAAAATCAGATCTGTTTACGATGATATCGTTGGGATCAAGAGAGCCGATGGTGTAAACTTCCCAGTTGCTGTTGTTGCAGGAAGGGTTAACATCAGTGAAGTAAGGCTCAATGTGCGCTGTTGAGTTGATCAGCGTGCCAATGGGCAGTCCAGTGTTCACATTCACAGTAACGATGATACTTCCGGTTTGAAATGGCATCAGTGCTGGCAGGCTCCATAATACCGAATCAGGTGTGATCTGAGATGGCGTTACTGTTGCCGACTGAAAAGTAACATCATTATCAGGGAAGAAATAGACAGTAGGTGCTATCGTAGTGGTCCCGTAGTTACCATAACTGATTTGATAGGTAGCCGTGAATCCACTGCGGAAAGCTCCAAGCGGAGTGATCGTTACGCATACATCATCATAAGTCCCGATAGGTTGAAAAGCGAAGTCGTTGAGCGAATCAGTTTGATTGACACCTGTGAAATTAGCCGAATGAGTGGCAGGGCTTGGACTGTACCATAATATTGAAGGCGTTGAAACTGTATAGTTGCCTGTATCCAGCACTGAAACATAGTAATCACCATTTTGCCCTGAAAACGAATATCGTCCTGTTTGCAATTCAATTACCATTCTACCTACTACAGGAAACTCACCAATATCCTGAACGCCATTAAAATTCAGATCAGCAAACAACCTTCCTTTCACAAGATTATACTCTCCTGTAATTTTTACCAACCAATAATCCAAAGCACCTTGACAATTCTCTGATTTATCGCCAGAAATATTAGAATAAGAATCGCCTCCGATGATATATCTGCCATCGGCTGTTTGCTTGACAACATACAAATATTCCGGCATACTTCCTCCTATCGTGTTCTGCCATTGAATAGTTCTATTGGCATCTAATTTCACCACCCAGAAGTCAGTATCACCATTTGAATTTTCTGTTTTTGCTCCGGAAATATCGAGTCGGTAGTTACACCTAAGACAAACCCGCCATCATTCGTTTTTTCGAATGAATACAATAATTCATCACCACCACCACCTAATGTTTTTTGCCATATTATTCCACCTATCGAATCCAATGCCACAAGCCATACATCCGAGTTCTGAGAAACTTCATTTTTATCTCCAGAAATTCCAGAACCAGAATATCCTCCTAAAACATAGCCTCCGTTATTATCCAATTCAATATTGGTCAATAAATCCCCAGTACCTCCGCCGATTGTATTTTGCCATTGAATACCACCACTTGAAGTAATTTTAACAACCCAGTAGTCACAGTCCAATGATCCGCCAATAAGACCTTCAGTTTTATCACCAGAGATATCAGACCATGAGGTGCCTCCCAGAATATAACCACCATCGGGACAAGGTTTAACCGAATTAAGAATATCCATATTCGATCCCCCAATCGTATTTTGCCATTGAATGATTCCATACATATCTGTTTTCACAACCCAATAATCATAGGAACCCAAACAATTTTCCCACTTCAATCCGGATATATTTGATTCAGAATAGCCGCCTAAAATATACCCACCATCGGAAGTTGCGACAAAGAATTAAGATTATCATGACCACTGCCGCCGATCATACGCTGCCATTGAACATTGCCAATTGAATCCAGTTTTACAATGAAATAGTCGAAGTCAAACCCCGTTGTATTAGTTGAGCTACCACCAATGATATAGCCTCCATCTGTAGTAGTTTGCAATGAACCTAAATAATCTAAACTAAGTCCTCCTATACTTTTCTGCCAATCAATAACTCCATCTGCATTAACTTTAACAATCAAAAATCTGAAGAAACAGAGCTATCTGTTTTATCCCCGGATATGTCAGATTGAGAGAATCCTCCTAAAATATATCCTCCATCATTTGTGACCTGTATAGCTCTTAGCTGATCAAATGAATCACCCCCAATTGTATTCTGCCATTCGATTTCCTGACAAAAAGAGTTTGTGGAAACCATCGAAATCGTAGTTAGAATAAAAACTATCAAAGCAGGAAATTTCCGGATGGAACAATTAGCAAATTGGCTAATTAGCAAATTAGCAAATTGATTTGCATGGGAACTTAAAAGTGTTTTCATAACTCTATCTTTAGTTGGAGGACACTCATTGTTTCACAAAAGTTGCATGCTTCCCTCCCGTTTGAATCAGATAAACTCCATTCGCAATATGATCCGTTTCTAGAACAGCTGTTGTTTCGCTGACAGTTTTCTCGAGAATCAGTTTTCCATAGAGATCCATCAACCGCAGTTGAGCTATGCCGTTCTCCAATTGTATTCCGGAGATGTTGATGGAATTCTCCGCCGGATTTGGGAAGACAAGCAGTTTGCCGGGTGCAGGAGATATGTTGGTGAGTCCGGTAGGGAGAACGATGATGGTTTGGGCGGTGTTGGTGATGACCGGCTCGTTGAAGTCGAAGTAGATGGCGGCGAAGTTGGGGATAGTATCGCCGGCGTTGAGTGTTGTTTTGGGTTGGATGCGGTAACGAACGAAGCCGTGTGAGAGTGGTTCGTTGGTAGTGCTGTCGGGTAAAAGGATATTTTCGAACTTAAACTCCATGTTGCGCTGGTAGTTGATCCAGTTAATGTTTACCGGATGTGAAGCGTTTACGAATTCAATTGAAGAGATATCGAGTTTATTGGTGTCAATGGGGTTTAGAATTTTTACGGTGAAGGCTGTATCGTTGCCGGTATTCTGAAAGCGAATGATGTACTCGAGCCAGGGGGCGGTGCTGAGTTGGGTGGTGGTGAGGGTATCTTCGTTCACAAGAATATCATTCGGATCAAAGGAGCCGGTAGTGTACACTTCCCAATTGCTGTTATTGCAGCTGGGGTTATCATCGGTGGCATACGGCTCGATATGCGCGCTGCTGTTGATTAGGGTTCCGTTGGGAAGTCCTGTGGTTACATTCACCGTAACAATGATACTACCGGTTTGAAACGGTAACATGGCAGGCAGACTCCAAATTACTGAATCGGGAGTGATCTGAGATGGTGTTACTGTTGCCGATTGAAAAGTAACATCATTATCAGGGAAGAAATAGACTGTAGGTGCTATCGTAGTGGTCCCGTAGTTACCATAACTGATTTGATAGGTAGCCGTGAATCCACTGCGGAAAGCTCCAAGCGGAGTGATAGTTACACATACATCATCATAAGTCCCGATAGGTTGAAAAGCGAAGTCGTTGAGCGAATCAGTTTGATTGATACCTGTGAAATTAGCCGAATGAGTGGCAGGGCTTGGACTGTACCATAACATTGATGGTGTTGAGACGGTAAAGTTGCCGGTGTCGAGAACAGAAACAGAATAGTGTCCATTTGCTTGCGAAAAAGAAAAGCGTCCGGTACTCTGTTCGGTAATTTTTTTGCCTGGCAATGAAGGCTCATTGCTATCTTGAATACCATTGCTGTTAATGTCGGCGAATGCTTTTCCAGAAATCAGGTTGTAATTATCTGTGAGTTTGAGGATCCACAAGTCATACCCACTAAGGCAATTTTCTGTTTTATCACCGGACAAATTTGAATTTGAATACCCCCCTAAAATATAGCTCCCATTAGATAATTGTTGAATAGAGTAAATCAAATCATTGCTGCTTCCTCCAATGGTATTCTGCCATTGAATATTACCCAGAGCATCTGTTTTTATTATCCAGAAATCATAGCCTCCCAAACAATCCTCCGTTTTATCACCAGATATATAAGAATAAGAATAACCTCCAAGAATATAGCCCCCATCGATGGTTTGCTGAATCGAGTTAATCCCTTCAATATGGTTTCCACCAATTGTAATATCCCACTGAATAATGCCAAGAGCATCTGTTTTTACAATCCAGTAATCACTCAGTCCTAAACAATTCTCCGTTTTATCGCCGGAGATGTTTGACCAGGAATACCCACCCAAAATATAGCCTCCATCTACTGTTTGTTGAATAGAGTACAACTCATCCGTATCGCTTCCACCAATTGTATTCTGCCATTGGATGACTCCCAAAGAATCTATTTTTACAATCCAGTAATCGGATCCTCCATGACTATTTTCCAATTTATCACCGGAAATGTCAGAATCGGACAACCCTCCTAAAACATAGCCACCATCAGTCGTTTGTTGAATAGAATATAGATCATCTAAAGAATTTCCACCAATTGTATTCTGCCATTGGATATTTCCAATTGAATCGGTCTTCACGATCCAATAATCATAGCCTCCCTGACTATCTTCAGTTTTATCCCCGGAAATATTAGAATTAGAAAATCCCCCTAAAATATATCCTCCATCGGAAGTTTGTTCTATAGAATTTAATCTATCAGTACCGCCCCCTCCAATCGTATTCTGCCATTGGATATTTCCAAGAGAATCAACTTTGACAATCCAGAAATCATAACCTCCATTACTATTTTCTGTTTTATCCCCGGAAATACTTGACACTGAAGTCCCACCCAAAATATAGCCCCCATCCGAAGTTTGTTGTATGCTCTTTAGCTGATCATCAAGAGTTCCGCCAATAGTATTTTGCCACTGAATAATCCCGACTGAGTCTGTTTTCACAATCCAGTAATCATTATATCCATTACTATTTTCCGACTTATCACCGGAAATATCTGAGTCTGAAGACCCACCCAGAATATAGCTCCCATCGGTGGTTTGTCGGATGGAATACAACCCATCTTCGTTATTCCCCCCTATCGTATTCTGCCATTGGATTTCCTGGGAAAAGGAGAAAGAGGATTGCATTATACAGAAGATAGCGCAATACAATTTAAAATTTTTCATAGTGAAGAATTAAAGGTGAAGTGTTACTGAGTTACTGAGTTACTGAGTTACTGAGTTACTGAGTTACTGAGTTACTGAGTTACTGAGTTACAAAGGTTCAGAGGTTCAGAGGTTCTAAGTTCATTCGTTTCTGGTTAGTGATTTGTGGTTTTTGAATCCTTTCCGGTGGCTGAGCGGAGCCGAAGCTACCGGTCTATTGTTTCACAAACGTTGCCCGACTGCCGCCGGATTGAATCAGGTAAACTCCTTTTGCGAGATGATTGGTTTCGAGGTTAGCTGTTGTTTCACTGATAGTTTTCTCGAAGATGAGTTTTCCATAGAGATCCATCAACCGCAGTTGAGCTTTCCCGTTTTCGAGTTGAATGCCGGAGATGTTGATTGAATTCTCTGCCGGATTTGGGAAGACCAGCAGCTTACCGGGCGTGGGAGATGTGTTGGTGAGTCCGGTGGGGAGAACGATGATGGTTTTGGCGGTGTTGGTGATGACCGGCTCGTTGAAGTCGAAGTAGATGGCGGCGAAGTTGGGAATGGTATCACCGGCGTTGAGTGTTGTTTTGGGTTGGATGCGATAACGAATGAAGCCATGCGAGAGTGGTTCGTTGGTAGTGCTATCGGGCAAAAGGATATTATCAAACTTAAACTCCATGTTGCGCTGGTAATTGATCCAGTCAATGTTTACCGGATGCGAAGCGTTAACGAATTCAATCGATGAGATATCGAGTTTATTGGTATCAATGGGATTCAAAATTTTCACCGTAAAGGCGGTATCGTTGCCGGTGTTTTGAAAGCGAATAAGGTATTCGAGCCAGGGGGCGGTAGCTAACTCGGTTGTAGTGAGCACGGTCTTGTTTACGATGATGTCGTTGGGATCAATTGCGTTGGTGGTGTACACTTCCCAATTGCTGTTGTTGCAGGAAGGATTTGCATCGTTGAGATAAGGTTCAATATGCGCTGCTGAGTTGATCAGGGTGCCATTTGGAAGTCCTGTATTCACATTCACCGTAACAACAATACTTCCTGTTTGAAATGGCAACATGGCTGGCAAACTCCAAACTATCGAATCTGGCGTAATCTGAGAAGGAGTTAATGTCGCTGATTGAAACGAAATATTTGTATCCGGATAGAAATATACAGTAGGTGCTATAGTTGTTGTCCCATAGTTGCCGTAATTGATTTGATAAGTAGCATTAAACCCACTTCGGAAACCAACAAGCGGGGTGATGGTCACACAAACATCATCGTAGGATCCGATAGGCTGATAAGCGAAGTCGTTGAGGGAATCGATTTGGTATATGCCTATGAAAGTAGCCGAATGAGTGGCAGGCGTTGGAATATACCATAAAGGTGATGGCGCTGAAATGGTAAAGCTGCCCGTATCAAGAACAGCAACGGAATAATTACCATTCGTCTGTGAAAAAGCAAATCGACCAGTACCTTGTTCTGTAATTTTTTGTCCGGGCAATGATAGCTCACCGCTATCCTGAACACCATTGCTGTTAAGATCGGCGAATAATTTCCCGGAAATCAAGTTGTACTTATCGGTGAGCTTAACCATCCAATAATCCCAAGACCCAATGCAATTTTCGGTTTTATCCATGGAAATATCTGACAAAGAACTCCCACCCAAGATATAGCCCCCGTCGTTGGTTTGTTGGATTGAATTTAATTCATCATAAAAACTACCAATAATCGTATTCTGCCATTGAATAACTCCCAAAGAATCGACTTTTACGACCCAGTAATCCCCTGTTGTAAAAAAACCATTTTCCACTTTGTCACCGGAAATACTTGATGAAGAAGTACCCCCTAAAATATACCCTCCGTCGTTGGTTTGTTGGATTGAATTTAATTCATCATATAAACTCCCTCCAATCGTACTCTGCCACTGAATCGTTCCAATGGAATCGACTTTGACGATCCAGTAGTCATATAAACCATTACTATTTTCAGTTTTATCCCCGGAAATATTAGAATTAGAAAATCCCCCTAAAATATATCCTCCATCGGAAGTTTGTTCTATAGAATTTAATCTATCATCACCGCCCCCTCCAATCGTATTCTGCCATTGAATCGTTCCAATGGAATCGACTTTGACGATCCAGTAGTCAGATAAACCATTACTATTTTCAGTTTTATCCCCAGAAATATTTGAACTTGACCAACCACCCAATATATAACCCTCATCGGCAGTTTGTTGAATAGACTCAAAATTATCATAGTCGCCCCCTCCAATATCATTCTGCCATTGGATGCTTCCCATAGAATCTAATTTCACTATCCAGTAATCATTTTGCCCATTGCTATCTTCCGATTTATCACCGGCAATATCTGAATCAGAGTCTCCCCCCAGAATATAGCCCCCATCGGTGGTTTTCCGAATCGATCTCAAGCAATCAATATAGAACCCACCAATCGTATTCTCCCATTGAATCGTACCAAGAGAATCTACCTTAACAACCCAATAATCGCGATAATTACAATTTCCACCTATACAATCCTCTGACTTATCTCCAGATACAGGAGAATTAGACCAACCACCCAAAATATAGCCACCGTCGGCGATTTGTTCAATTGATTCTAAAGCATCCCATCCACTACCACCTATCATATTCTGCCATTGAATATTGCCAAGAGGATCAACCTTAACAATCCAGTAATCTTTTGATCCATTTCCACTGTCTGTCACATCACCGAAAATATCTGACTGGGAAGGCCCGCCTAAAATATAGCCACCATCATAGGTTTGCTGAATGAAAATTAATTGATCCAACCAACTCCCCCCAATCGTATTTTGCCATTCGATTTCCTGAGAAAATGAGTTTGTGGGGACCATGGAAAATATGAATAGGATGAAAACTATCAACGTAGAAGATTTCCGAATTGGCAGATTGGTAATCCCGCTTTGCGGGAGGCAGATTGGCAAATTCATAATTGCAGATGATTGCGTATTTGAAAATCGATTCATGGTTATGATATTAATTGTTAATCGCTTATTGTTTCACAAACGTTGCCCGTTTACCTCCCGATTCAATGAGATAAACTCCTTTAGCAAGATGATTTGTTTCCAGATTAGTTGTTATGTCGTTAACTGTTTTCTCGATTATAATTTTCCCATAGAGATCCATCAACCGCAGTTGAGCTTTGCCGTTTTCCAATTGTATACCGGAGATGTTGATTGAATTCTCTGCCGGATTTGGGAAGACCAGCAGCTTACCGGGCGTGGGAGATGTGTTGGTGAGTCCGGTGGGGAGGACGATGATGGTTTTGGCGGTATTGGTGATGACCGGCTCGTTGAAGTCGAAGTAGATGGCGGCGAAGTTGGGGATGGTATCGCCGGCGTTGAGTGTTGTCTTGGGTTGGATGCGATAACGAACGAAGCCATGCGAGAGTGGTTCATTGGTAGTGCTATCGGGTAACAAAATATTTTCAAATTTAAACTCCATGTTGCGCTGATAGTTGATCCAGTTAATATTCACCGGATGCGAAGCGTTCACGAATTCAATGGATGAGATATCGAGTTTATTGGTGTCAATGGGGTTGAGAATTTTTACGGTGAAGGCCGTATCGTTGCCGGTATTTTGAAAGCGGATGATGTACTCGAGCCAGGGGGATGCGCTGAGCTCGGTGGTGGTAAAATCGGATCGGTTTACGATGATGTCGTTGGGATCAAGAGAGCCGATGGTGTAAACTTCCCAGTTGCTATTGTTGCAGGAAGGGTTAACATCAGTGAAGTAAGGCTCAATGTGCGCTGTTGAGTTGATCAGCGTGCCGATGGGAAGTCCTGTGTTCACATTCACAGTAACGATGATACTTCCGGTTTGAAATGGCATCAGTGCAGGCAGGCTCCATAATACCGAATCAGGTGTGATCTGAGATGGCGTTACTGTTGCCGATTGAAAAGTAACATTATTATCAGGGAAGAAATAGACAGTAGGTGCTATCGTAGTGGTCCCGTAGTTACCATAACTGATTTGATAGGTAGCCGTGAATCCAATGCGGAAAGCTCCAAGTGGAGTGATCGTTACGCATACATCATCATAAGTCCCGATAGGTTGAAAAGCGAAGTCATTGAGCGAATCAGTTTGATTGATACCTGTGAAATTAGCCGAATGAGTGGCAGGGCTTGGACTGTACCATAGCATAGTAGAAGTTGAAACGATGTAGTTGCCAGTATCCAGAACAGAAACATAGTATTGTCCATTCGTCTGCGAAAAAGCAAAACGCCCGGTACTCTGTTCGGTGATTTTTTGCCCCAAAATAGGTTGCTCACTTGGATCCTGAATACTATTGTTATTGATGTCGGCGAATGTTCTTCCGGAAATTAGATTGAAGTTATTACTTAATTTGACAATCCAATAATCGTAACTACCAATACAATTCTCCGTTTTATCGATAGAACTATTAGAGGCCGAGGAACCAGCTAATAAATAATCACCATTAGCATTTTGAAGGATTGAATACACTCGATCATTATCTATTCCTCCTATCGTATTCTGCCATTGTATTCCCCCAAGCGAATCTACTTTGATAATCCAGAAATCATAAACCCCATAGCAATCCTCCGTCTTATCAATAGAAATAATCGAGTTTGACCAACCACCCAAAATATAACCACCGTCTATGGTTTGCTTTATGTCATAAAATGCGTCAGCTATGCCTCCTCCTATTGTATTTTGCCATTGAATAATACCAAGCGAATCAACCTTTACAATCCAGTAATCACCACCATTGCAATTTTCAGTCTTATCACCCGATATATTTGAAAGAGACCACCCCCCAATAACATAGCCACCGTCAGATGTTTGACCAAAGGATTCAACCTGATCCCAATCATAGCCTCCAATTGTATTCTGCCATTTTATACCACCTGAAGAATCCAACTTCAATATCCAATAGTCATAACCGCCCACGCAATTTTCGCTCTTATCACCGGATACACCTGACTTTGAATATGTACTTAATACATATCCGCCATCAGAAGTTTGAGAAATGGACTCTAGTTGATCTTCGTCAACCCCTCCAATTGTTTTCTGCCATTGAACACCCCCTAATGAATCTATCTTGATGATCCAACAATCATGAAGTCCAATCTTGTTTTCAAGTTTATCGCCAGAAATATTAGAATCTGAATATCCACCAATAATATATCCGCCATCCGTGGTATTGCTTATTGAGCGAAGCTCATCATGTGCGCTTCCTCCAATCGTATTCTGCCATTGAATTATCCCATTAGAATCAACTTTAACGATCCAATAATCAAAATTCCCATTGGAATTTTCCGTCTTATCACCAGAAATATTCGACAATGAGTAACCACCTAGCAGATAGCCACCATCAAATGACTGTTTAACATCTACCAAGTAATCCGAATTACTTCCTCCTATTGTATTCTGCCACTCAACACTTCCAATTGAATCAATTTTTACTATCCAGTAATCATAATCCCCCTTGCTGTTTTCCGTCTTATCACCTGAAACATTAGAGTCAGACGTCCCTCCCAGTACATAGCCACCATCGGTCGTTTGTTGGATATGAAACAAGTAATCAGTACCACTCCCACCAATCGTATTCTGCCATTGGATTTCCTGAGCAGAGCCGGTGAGCATGAAAAAGAAGATGCCGGCGAGGGTGAGGTAAAGGTTTTTCATTGGTTAAAAATTTAATTAAAGGTAGTGGTTTTTCGGAAATAATGAGGTCCCCGGAAAATATTTATCCCCGGCCCGTAGGGGCGTTGCATGCACCGCCCCTACGGGCCGGGGATCGGGAATTACGGGGGATGAATCAGGTATTCGCCTTGAAAATCCGGTTCAGCCAGCGCAGCATGGAGAAGGCAATAGCTGTTGCGATGAGGAGCAGGAAACAATTAAAGAGGAAGAAATGTGTTTTGTCTTCGTATTTGTCCCACATGCTGGCCAGTACGCCGCTGAGTTTATTACCAATAGAAGTACTGAGGAACCAGCCGCCCATCATCAAGGCTGTAATCCTCGGGGGGCTCAATTTCGAGACGAGACTCAATCCCATCGGACTCAAAAACAATTCGCCAATGGTGATCACGCCGTAACAGCCGATCAGCCACCAGACACTCACCTTTTCACTTCCGTTCGCCCCTGCTTTTGCCGCAGCTACCATCACGAGTGCTGAGAGCGCCGAAATGAATAATCCGTAAGCAATCTTGGCCGGTGTAGAAGGTTCTTTTTTCTTCCCGCGCAGCCAGGTGAAAAAGGCTACCACGAGCGGGGTGAGCAGGATCACCCAACCCGGATTGATCGACTGGCTCAGGTTGGTGGCCCATACACTGATGCTTGCTCCCTCCTGCGGTAATTTCTCCGGATGTTCATTGCGGAAATAAACCGGATAATTGATCTCTTCTTTTACGACTCCGTCTTCTTTTTGCAAACGGAAATATTCGTCGTAGACAGGAACGGTGTCTTTTTCGTAGGTGATCTGTTTGGTTTGCTTGAGCGCGCCAAACACTTCCGCCGTGGTTCCATTCAGTGAGCGATCCGTATAACGATCGGCCCAGGTATTGAGCGCAGATCCGTTTTGTTTGAACACCGCCCAGAAGAGAATCACCACCGCGAAGATGGCCAGCATGGCGCCGATGGGACCTTTCTCTTCCTTCGGAGCTGTGAAGTAGAGGTTGCCGTAGAAATACAATACTGGGAGACAACTCATGATGAACGCATCGGTACTGTCGCTGCCGAAGATGTTATCGGGAATGAGCCAGCCGATTACACCAAACACCACGGCTGGAAGGAGAATTAATCCTACGATTTTCGTCATCGGCATATCGTCTTTCTGCACACCTTTTTTCTGATCGTAGCCTTCGTAATGCTTCTTTCCTGAGAGGAATACAAACAACCCGATGAACATGCCTACACCTGCCGCCATGAACGCCCAGCCCCAGCCGAGCATGATCTGCAGCGCCGCGCCGAAGAAATTACAGATGAACGCACCGATGTTGATGCCCATGTAAAAGATGTTGTAGCCTTCGTCTTTCCGGTGGCGGTATTCGTCGGTGGAGTAAATATTTCCCAGTAGTGTGGAGATATTGGGCTTGAAGAATCCATTGCCAAAAATCACCAGACTCATTCCAATATACAATGCAGTGAGATGGTGGATGCCCATCAGACAATATCCGATACCCATCATGATGCCACCCACCACGATCGAACGTGTATAGCCCCAGTACCTGTCGGCGATGAGTCCACCGAGGAAGGGCGTGAGGAACACGAGCGCGATGAAGGTCCCATAGAGATCAGAGGCCTCTGCTTCGGTCATGGCGAAACCCTCTTTTACATCCTTGAGATAGAGGGTAAAAATGCCGATCATCAGGTAATAGCCGAAGCGTTCCCACATTTCAGACAGGAAGAGGAAGGGAAGGCCGGAGGGGTGGTTCTTTGACATATGATTTTCTATTCAACGAATATAGGGAATTGGTAAATTGCCGAAGGACCCGAGTGAGCGAAGCGAACCTCGGGGGTGGATTGCCGAAGGCCTTTACTGAGCGAAGCGAACGTCAGGGGTGGATTGCCGAAGGCCCTGACTGAGCGAAGCGAACCTCGGGGGTGGATTGCCGAAGGCCCTGACTGAGCGAAGTGCGTGCCCTGAGCCTGGCCCCTGAGCTCCATAAAAAATACACGCATAGCCGAAGGGTGCCTCAGGGAACGTCAGGGGTGGATTGGGACGTCTTTAAATCTTTAGAAGGAATAATCTGCGATCCGCCTCTGCCGGACGGTGGACGGCGGATCAGAGAAATGCGCTAAATCTATGTCCTTGTCGTTGGTTTCTCGCAGAGGCGCAAAGACGCAAAGATTTCTAGCTAGTTACGGGTAAATCCGATTAGTCTGTGTTCCCGTCGGCCGGGAAATGGGAACGCGGATGATTCGGATTGTGCAGATTTGTGCAGATATACCGACCGGTAGAAAAATTGAAACGAGCAAGTGTCGAAATTGGCCACTGACGAGTTATAAAATACTATGTTTTACGCTGTCCAACTTATTGGGAGGTAGAAATACCATGCAGCTTCAGTCAAATCCTAATAATAGCAAAGTTTAATTCCATACATTTACATGAAAATTTAAATCCATGAAACGTTTCTTCTCTATTCTGATCTTCACTCTTCTCTTTACTTCAAAATCACTTGCTGCAGATTTTTTCTGGATCGGCGGCCCGGGCCACTGGAGTGATTTCAGTCATTGGTCTTCGATGAGTGGCGGACCCGCTAATCAAGTCTCGGCACCTGCTGATTCTGACAATGTATTTATCGATATCAATTCCGGCCTTGGAGCATACGATACCATCCGTTTTGACCTGACCGATGAGTTTGTCCATAATTTTACAGTGGATTCATTTCCTTATCCCATCGTATTTCATATTGATACTTCAATAACGTATTCCTCCTTGCATATTACCGGAGATATTTACATCCCTTCTACTACCATTTGGTATTCTTTACCCAATACTTATGTTGGCCTTTGGTTTAGTCCGTCTGACACTGTTTTCTCAGTTTATATCCCAAATTCGGATCTGGCGTTTGCTGATATTACGGGTCCGGCCGAGATGAACCTTACCAGCAGACTAAGTATCATTTCAGATTTTAATATTGGATCGGGAGATGTCCTTATTAAAACAAATAACTATGACTTTTCCACCAGATCATTGTCGAACATGGGACCCGGCAATCACCTTGCAGAACTGGGGACTTCAAATTTCTTTGTAGTCACCTACATAGATATTCCTGTTGATGCCGATAGTGCAAATATTATTTATCATGATTATTCCCCGGGTGGTGTATATAGTCCAATAACGGTTAAAAAACTAACCATTGAATCGGGGTCCGACATTGTTTTTTATTCGCCTTTAAAAGCTGAGGAAGCGGTTATCAGCGGTTTTGCTACATTCCAATCAGGGATTGAAGATACGATTAATAGTTTGAGAGTATACAATACACTCACGGCTGACAACCTCGTTTGCGATAGTTTAGTTCTGAGCAACCCTTACAATTATTTTAACTTCGCTAATCTCACTGTAAATAATTACGTGGAAACAAATTCCCTCCCCGGAGATCAGATCTTGTTTCATGGCGTAGCTGCAGGCAGCACGTTTGTCGCAAATTTCGATACAGTATGTATGGATTTCCTTCATCTTGAAAACGTTGCAGCTATTGGACCAGCTATCTATTATGGAGGGGCATTTACTGATGATGCGGGAGGAAACACCGGATGGATTTTCTCGAGTTGTTCTCCTCAGGTTTCAAATGTATGGCCCGGTGATGTCAACAACGACCTCGTTGTCGATAATCTAGATATGCTCCTGATTGGTAACGGGACTCAGGCCAGCGGCACATTACGCGACAGTATTTCTACTCTGTATATCGCTCATTCTGCAATAGACTGGAACGGTTCATATGCCAATGGGATAAATTTAAAATACGGAGATTGTAACGGTGACGGCACCATCCTCATGGATGATACATTGGCCATCGTCCAGAATTACGGCTTAACACATCCTGCATTCAACGGATCTCTGCATCTGTTCCCTCTTTCAGGGTTCGGAAGCGAACTGACTCTCGATTTACCCTCTACCCTTACACCCGGAACCAGTTATTCGATTCCCGTTGTTTACGGTGACAGCCTCTCAACCAACAATCCATTGTATGGTATCGCCTTTTCAATTTTGTATGATTCAACTGTAATTGATCCGGGAAGCATCAGTTTTGATTTTCCTTCTTCATGGCTTGCCAACATTGGGGAGTCGGTGAATTTCTGGAAAAACGAATCAAATCTTCAGAAAGTTGCGGTTGCCATTACCCGTTTCGACCATATTAATGCGCAAGGCCAAGGGAACATTGCCACTTTCAATTTTACGACCAAACCCTCTGCTGCCAATACGCTTAATTTTCAATTTATCAGGGCTCTTGCATTGCTGGAAAATCAGTCACAGATTATCCTCGACTTACAACCTCAATCAATCGTAGTCACTACCGGCCTTTCTGACACAGAATTCTCAACTAATGATTGGCATCCTTATCCGAATCCTGTTCATGATGCCTTGCATATCCGCATTTATGGAAAATCAGAGCAAATCCGTATTTCTATTGAAAATGAACTTGGACAAACCGTTATCGCTGCCAAAGAATATTCTTCTTCCAATGAGATTATTCTCAACACCGCTCTTCTGCCATCAGGTATTTATTTTATAAAAATCCAATCCGGCCATCAGATTACCTACAAACGTTTCGTTAAGTAAAGCATAAAAGAAAAGCCAGCCGAAGACCATTCCGGCTGGCTTTTCTTATTTGAACTTAAATTACCCCAACAATCCTTTCGCGCGTTCGAGGGCTTTAGAGAGGCCGTCGGCGTTTTTACCGCCTGCCGTAGCGTAGAAAGGTTGTCCGCCGCCGCCGCCCTGGATTTCTTTGGCGAGGTCGCGGATGATCTGAGTGGCGTTGAGTCCTTTGTCGGCCACAATAGAATCCGACATGATCACCGATAAATGCGGCTTGCCGTCAACGTTAGCACCGATGACGCAGAAAAGATTATTGACCTGCTGCTTGAGTTCGAAGGAGATATTCTTGATCGCGTCGGCATTGAGATCGACCTGTTCAACAATCATACTCACTCCCCCATTTTCTACGATCTTGCGCAGCAACTCCGCTTTTACCTGCTTTGCTTTTTCATGCATGAGGGCGTCGAGTTGTTTGCGAAGGGAATCGTTTTCGTCGATGAGCTGTTCTACGCCTTTCACTACATCTTTCGCGTTCTTGAGGAGTTCTTTTACCTTTCCTACGGTTTCGAGTTGCCCGTTGAGCCAGGCTTCTGCTCCGTCGGCGGTGATGGCTTCTACTCGACGCACTCCGGCGGCTACAGAACTTTCAGATACAATTTTGAAGTAGCCGATTTCTCCGGTTGCTTTCACATGTGTACCACCGCAGAGTTCTACGGAGTAGTTGCGATCGAAAGTGATAACGCGTACAAAGTCGCCGTATTTCTCTCCGAACAATGCCATCGCTCCGCTTTCCTGCGCCTGTTTGATGGGCACATTGCGTTGTTCGTTGAGTGCGATGTTGCGGCGGATCTGTTCATTCACGATTTTCTCGATCTGCGCGAGTTCTTCGTCGGTCACTTTGGCGAAGTGGGAGAAGTCGAAGCGGGTGTATTCTTCGTTTACGAGCGATCCTTTCTGCGCAACGTGCGTGCCGAGTACTTTTCGCAAGGCAGCATGCATGAGGTGCGTGGCACTGTGGTTCTTGGTGATGAGCGAACGGCGGTTGAAATTCACTCTGGCCGTGAACTGCGCTTCGGAATTTTCAGGCAGCTTGTCGCAGAAGTGAACGATGAGGTTATTTTCTTTCTGCGTGTCGGTGATGTGGACAGCTTTTCCGTTGGCTTCAATGACTCCGGTATCGCCTACTTGACCGCCACTCTCTGCATAAAATGGTGTGCGGTTGAGCACAATCTGATATTGTTCTTTGTTGCCTTTCTTGATTTTGCGGTAGCGTAAAATCTCGGCCGGACATTCCAACTCTTCATATCCCACAAACTCCACGGTGTCTTCATCGCGCACCACGGTCCAGTCATCGGTGCTCATAGCTGTAGCCTGACGCGAGCGGTTTTTCTGCTGCTCCATGCAAACATTGAAACCATCCATATCGACGGTCTTCCCGTTTTCACGCGCCATGAGTTGTGTGAGATCGATCGGGAATCCATACGTATCGTAGAGTTCGAAGGCGAAATCGCCGGCAATGGGATTTCCGGTGTAGCCTTCAAATTTGCGGATACCCATATCGAGGGTGCGCAGGAAGGAGGCTTCTTCTTCGTTGATCACTCTCGCCACAAAATCCTGCTGCGCTTTGAGTTCGGGGAATACATTCGCGAACTGATCAGCGATGAGTGCTACGAGTTTATAGAGGAAGGGTTCCTTGATATTCAGGAAGGTGAAGCAATATCGCACCGCGCGACGCAGAATCCTCCGGATCACATAACCGGCTTTGTTGTTAGAGGGTAATTGTCCGTCGGCGATGGTGAAGCTGATGGCGCGAATATGATCGGCTACCACACGCATCGCGATATCGGTTTTTTCATCTTTCCCATATGCAATACCTGACACCTGTTCAATAAAACGAATCGTCGGCATGAACACATCGGTATCGTAGTTGGAGGTCTTCGCCTGCATCGCCATGCACAAACGCTCGAAGCCCATGCCGGTATCCACGTGTTTCGCAGGCAACGGTTCGAGGGAACCATCGGCTTTGCGGTTGAACTCCATGAATACATTGTTCCATATTTCGATCACTTGCGGGTGACTCTCATTCACGAGTGTTTTGCCATCGATCTTCTTGCGCTCTTCTTCGCTGCGCAGGTCGATGTGGATTTCGGAGCAGGGTCCGCAGGGACCGGTCTCCCCCATCTCCCAGAAATTATCCTTCTTGTTGCCGCGGAGGATCCGATCTTCGGCGATCCACTTCTTCCAGAAATCGTAGGCATCCTGATCGAAGGCCAGATTCTCCTTCGCATCGCCCTCGAACACCGTCACGTAGAGACGATCCTTGGGCAAGCCGTACACATCCGTGAGCAGTTCCCAGGCCCAGGCAATTGCATCTTCCTTAAAATAATCGCCGAACGACCAGTTGCCCAGCATCTCGAACATGGTATGGTGGTAGGTATCCACGCCCACCTCTTCCAGATCGTTGTGTTTACCGCTCACGCGCAGACACTTCTGGGTATTGGCTACCCGGGTAGCGAAGGGCGTCACATTGCCGAGGATGATATCCTTAAACTGGTTCATACCCGCGTTGGTAAACATCAGGGTAGGATCGTTTTTCACCACGATCGGGGCGGAAGGCACAATGGTATGTCCTTTTGACTGGAAGAAATCGAGGAAGGCCTGACGGATTTGCGCGGAAGTAAGAGCACTCTTCATGGGAAGTACGGGAATTCTGTTATTTTTGTGAGAACCGCAAATTTAACGAAAAGGCATGGCCAAGACGAAGTATTATTTCAACACCGATTCGCTGAAGTTCGAGCGGGTGGTGGTGACTTTCCGAAAGCGGTTTTTTCGCGTATTAGGCTGGTTGTCAACGGCTGCCGTTTTTGGCTCGATCGTTCTGCTGTTGGCCTATAACTTCCTCGACTCACCCAAGGAGAAACAACTGAAGCGGGAGATCAACGAAATGTCGGTGCAATATGAGATTCTGCAGCAGCGGATGGAGCTGGCTTCCGCGGTGCTGGAAGACCTGCAGCAGCGCGATGATCAGATTTACCGGGTAATTTTCGAAGCCGAAGCCATCCCTTCCGAAGTACGCGAAGCGGGTTTTGGCGGCGTGAACCGTTATAAGGAGATGGAAGGCTATGATAATTCGGAGCTGATGACCAATAGTGCGCGCACGATGGATAAACTGTATCGCCGGTTATACATCCAGAGTAAATCGTACGACGAAGTTTTCGAGCTGGTGAAGAAAAAAGCCGAGCTGCTGGCTTCGATTCCGGCCATTCAGCCCATTACCAAACGGTCGATTGCACGACTCGCTTCCGGTTTCGGTTACCGGATTCACCCGATCTACAAAACGTCCATCATGCACGAAGGCATCGACTTCTCAGCGCCGATTGGTACAGAAATCTACGCAACCGGAAATGGAACCGTAGCAAAAACGGAGTATAACGGTCGCGGATATGGGAACAACGTCGTGATCAATCATGGCTTCGGTTACAATACACTTTACGGGCACATGAGTCGCTTTGCTGTCCGACCCGGACAAAAGATCAAACGCGGAGACATCATCGGCTACGTCGGCAATACCGGATCTTCCACCGGCCCGCACGTGCACTATGAGGTATGGAAAAACGGAAAAAAGATCGACCCGATCAACTTCTTCTTCAACGATCTTACGGCTGAAGAATACGATAAAATCCGCGAACTTGCATCGCAATCCAACCAGTCGTTTGACTGATCCCTACGCCGCACCAGCATGTCACCCGCTATCGACCTCGACAAAGCTTCCGAAAAGCTCTACTATCCGATCGGAGAAGTGGCGGAGATGTTTGGTGTGAACACATCGCTCATCCGGTTCTGGGAAAAGGAGTTTGCAATTTTAAAGCCTCATAAAAACAAAAAGGGAAACCGGTTGTTCACGCAGGAAGATCTCATCAACCTCAAACTTATTTTTCATCTCGTCAAAGAGAAAGGTTATACACTGGAAGGGGCACGAAAGATCCTGGAGTCGGACCGGAAAAATGCTGAAATAAAAATCCAGTTGCGCGACACCCTGATGCACATGAAATCATTTTTAGAAGACCTGAAGGAACAGCTTTAAGCCTGTCCGTTATTATCCGCCTTACCCATTCGGAAAGAAAAGGTTTTGTGAATCACAAAACTGAGCATACCGATTCCCAGAGCAGAACAGGCACGTGCCAATGTTGGCCACCAATCGAGTTCACGGATCAGGATACGCATCAGGAGCCAGTTGAGTGCCAGCACCAGCAGGGCAACAAGCACATACCGGAAGAGTTGTTTGTGGAACTCGAGCTCTGACTCATTAAACACCAGATAACGTGTAATCAGAAAATTGGTAAGAAGTCCCATGGTATAGCTCAGCAATAAGGATGCGGTAGCCGCCGAAACAGTAAACAGTCCGAAAACGCTGAAATCCGACTTCTGATAGAGGTAATTATAGGCCAGAAAATAAACAGTGATATCCACCCAGGTAGCGAGTCCGGCCGAAATAAAATACCGAAACAGCTTGTTCTGAAACAAGCGACTTGCCAGCAGTCGCTGAATGGTTGTATTCGCCATTAATCAATAATAATGATGCGGAGCGAGGTACTGTTTCACGTAATCGGTCACCCCTTCTTCCAGTGAAGTAAATCCCTTATTATAACCCTGGCGAATCAGTTTCTGCATATTGGCTTCAGTGAAGTACTGATACTTATCGCGGATATCGGCCGGAATATCGATGTATTCGATATTGACAGGACGTCCCATGGCGTGAAAAGTTGCTTCCGCGAGATCATAAAATGAACGCGCTTCGCCGGCACCCAGATTATATATAGCCGACTTCACCTTTTCCCTGTTTTCCATCAGGAAACAACAAACTTCCACTACATCTTTTACGTAGATAAAATCGCGCAACTGCCAGCCATCCTTATAGTCGGGCCGGTGCGAACGGAACAAACGGACTTTTCCGGTATTGGATATCTGGTTAAACGAATGGAAAATAACCGAAGCCATGCGTGCTTTGTGGTATTCATTGGGTCCGTAAACATTAAAGAATTTCAGTCCGGCCCAGAAAGGTGGTTGTTTTTCCTGCTGCAGCACCCATACATCGAAATGCTGTTTCGACCATCCATATGGATTCAGCGGCTGCAACTGCGGGATTTTCGTCTGGTCGTCATCATATCCGAATTCGCCACCGCCATACGTTGCGGCAGACGATGCATACACCAGCGGAATACCTTCGTCCGAACAAATTTTCCAGAGCGACTTACTGTAGTTAACGTTGAGGCGCTTGAAAATCTCTTCATTGAATTCGGTAGTATCTGTACGTGCTCCAATGTGAAAAATAAACTTCACTTCGTGAGCATGCTCCTTCAGCCATTGCAGAAACTCATCACGATGCACTTTCTCACGGTATTTCTTCCCCTCCAGATTTTTGTTCTTATCAGCAAAAGAAAAATCGTCGGTGAGAACAATATCCGTTATTCCGTCTTTGTTGAGTCGGCCAACAAGACAACTGCCGATGAATCCGGCTGCTCCGGTTACTACAATCATAATGCTATTAATTCTCTACAAAGATAGGTTCCTTGACGATAGGCAGGAGTCCTGCCTTCACTCCTTCTTTCATTAACAATTCCACCGCCCGGCGGCCTTCATCGCCCAGATCTACGGAAAAGCGGTTCACGTACAACGAAATATGCTGCTGTTGAACGGTTTCACTCATTTCCCGGGCATGTTCCATCACATATTCCCTCGAATCCTGCGGGTGCTGAAACGCCCATTCCACGCTTTTCCGGATTGCTTCCTGAATCATCATTTTCTCCTTTTCAGGCAGATGCCGGCTAACAGCGATACATCCGAGCGGGATTGGCACCCCGAAACGCTGTTCCCATTTCTCCCCCAGATCAGCCAGTTTTTTAAGGCCTTTCTGTTCGTAGGTGAACCGGTTTTCATGAATGATAAGTCCCAGGTCTGCCTTTCCCGAGAGCACAGCATCCTCAATATCAGAAAACACCATCTCCTTTTTTTGTGTAAGCTCAGGATAGAAAATACTCAACAGAAGATTGGCAGTGGTGAATTTTCCCGGGATCGCCACCCGCAGTTTTCCGGCTTGTGTCAGGTCAGGTTCACGGTTATAAATCACCAGCGGACCACAGTTGTTTCCCAATGCAGCCCCTGACGAAAGAATCTGATAGTTTTCCGACACAAATGCGAACGCAGCAAAACTGAGTTTTGACACCGGCAACTCGCCTTTTGTAGCCATCCGGTTCAATGTTTCAACATCCAACAGTGCAGGTTCCGGATGCAGTTCGTGCGGATAGCGATGATGCACCAATGCATCAAAAATGAAGGTGTCGTTAGGACAGGTGGAATAGCCGATTTTCATGCGATCTGTTGTAGGTCATAAACCTGATCAACGATTCTATTGTTGATTTCAGGCTGATAAAAAGCAAAATTAAGGCAGATTAACACAGCTTCCATCTTAAAAAAAATGGTTTTCTTTAAGCCATTGAATTTCTGCATTTGTGGGAACTGAAACGAAAGGAAAGAAACGATTTTCAGGCAGATTTTTTCTGATCCTGAATCTGATAGCAGCCGGGAGTCTGTTGTGTTCTCAGGCATCACCGTTGATCAGTCCTGCCAATTTCTGGCCACTTGAGCTGATTGCCATGTCCTACCCTGTATTATTGTTTGTCAATCTTTTTTTCCTTGTTTACTGGGGCTTACGTCGTCATCAGTTCTTCTTTATTTCTTCTGCGGTCATCCTTATGGGCTACGACAAACTCTCACAGTTATATCAACCAAGCATGTTTTCGGTGGATGTAAAACCTCCGAAGGGCGCTTTGAAAGTGATGAGCTACAATGTCAGACTTTTTGATTTGTATAACTGGTCAGGAAACAGCGAAACCCGCCGGAAGATTTTCGATATGCTCAAAAGCGAACGTCCTGACTTGCTCTGCCTTCAGGAGTATTTTCATAACGACAATGGAGATTTTGAAAACAATCAATCGATTTCAGACTTATTACGACTCCCCTACCGTACTATCAAATACGGAATCACTCTCCGGAAATACCAGCACTGGGGACTTGCCACTTTTTCGCGCTATCCGATCGTAAACGAAGGTCTTGTTTTCTATGAAGAAGGAAAAACCAACTTCGGAATGTTCTCGGATATTGTAATCAAAGGGGATACGGTAAGGGTATACAACATCCATCTTCAATCGAATCATTTCGGGCAACAGGATTATAACTTCATTGCGAACCCTGACAGTGGCAATAAAGAAGTGATGGTGGATGGAGCAAAACATCTGTTGAAGCGGATTCGCAATGCCGTTCAAAAGCGCAGTGCGCAAGCCGAAGAATTATCACTCCATATCAGTCAGTCGCCTTATCCGGTGCTGCTCTGTGGTGATTTTAACGATCCTCCGTTCAGCTATGCTTATCAAACCATTCGTAATAATCTGAACGATGCTTTCACTGAAAAAGGAAAAGGCTTCGGCGCTACATACTACGGGTTCCCGTTAAAATTCCGTATTGATTTTATCCTACACAGCGCAGATGAGGTCATGATTCACACCTATCAGACCAAACGCTATAAATACAGCGATCACTTTCCGATTACTGCCTGGTTTAGTCTGCGCCCTGACCGCACTACTCCGTAATCACCAGTTCAGAAGAGCGAATGGTATTGCTTTTGTTACCCGCCTGATCTTCCAGTTGAATATTAAAAGTTGTTGACTCGGGTCCCGGAGCCGTGATCAGGTTAATGTAGGGCATCACTATTTTCAGTGTTCCGCGAATCGCCGGTGTTCCGTCGGCAACAATCCTTCCGATGCGAAAACCATAAACCAGTTGATTCCGCTGATCGGTGAGAAACAGATTTTGTTTGTAGGCATTGTTTTCACCAATATCGCCATCCCCGTCTTCATAACTGATCTCTACCACCACGCTGTCAGTGAACGCTCTCACCGTGTCCGGATAGATTTTCACAAAGCTGATTTTCGGGACTTCATCCAGCGGCGACTCTTTCTTACAGGATACAACCTGCAGAAAGCACAGCGACATCAGCGGGTAAAGGAGAAATTTGTTTTGAGCCATGAATACGAATTGTTATTAGGCAGTTCAATAATGGTTTTGGTTACAGGATCTTTCACTTCATAGCGCATATAGACGGTTGACCCTGCCGGAAACTGCGATGTATTTACAGATGCCACCCAACCCCAGCATACAGGACCATTCATCCATACGGCAGTTGCTGTTATTGCATTTGAAAAATTATTCGGGTCAAGACTGAACTTCATTCGGTTCAATGCAAGCTGCTGCTGCTGTGACTCAGGGTCACTGAGATACACCCAGAAATGTATGGTTTCATTTGCAGGAGCCGGAAATGGGTCACTCCACGACGCACGCAGATTATCAATTTGCTGAAATGAACTGTTATATGCTGTGTACCCATGAACTGTTGGAGGAACATTTACAGGTTGCGGCAGATGCCCGTCAGCATCGGGAGCGCCGGCCATAATCCAGCTGCGGATATGCCCTACTTCATCCGCAGTAAGTCCATCCATATAAATAGGCATTCGCGGAATCAACGTATCTTCAACCGTGACCCGATGAAACAACCAGGAGTTCACGGTGTCGCCCGGAATCACACGATAGCGAAATCGTTCATCGATTGTATTTTTAGTGACCGGCTGATATACGAGCGTATAATAGGTCGATTCGATGGTCCGGAAATCGGGTTCGAACGTACCGCCATGGCAACTGGGAATTGCGCATTTGGGAGCAAAGATGTCGCGATGGAGTCCGGCAATACTCGCGGGACTTGCTGACGAAGACCCGCCACCGCCACTTATATTGTCAGCGGGGAAGGGATCTTCTTCCCTACCGCAACCGGCTCCGACGGCCATCACGACCATCAACCATAAATAAGTTCGTATACTAACGACCCGCATAAGAGAAGATGAGTTTAGTTGGTGAAGGCCTGATACAACGGTGCACCGGAGAGGTAACCGCCCGGAATGTCGGAATAGAATCCAAGTATATGCGCAATGGTTGGTGCCACGTCGATGCTCTCACCTGTAACCGAAGTCACCACATTGTTCTGAACAACTTTTCCGGCTGGGCCTGCTACGAGGCAGAAAATCTCCTTCGACATTGCATCAGAATGATCGAGTCCGTAACGACCGTATTGATCCACGATTGAATTATGATCGAGGTTGCGTCCTATCTCCGGCACCACAATCAGCACTGTATCGTTAGCCATACCGGGTGTATTCTGTATCGTATTCCAGAGATGACCCACTGCATAGTCGGCCTTGCGAAGATTATTGCAGTACTCTGTAAAATCACTGTGGCCGGCATCTACACCTGTCATATTCACCACTAGTAATTCAGGAGAGAAATTTTTAATAATTTCTTCTGCGAAATACATATTATACATATCGCTGTTCATCCCTGATCCGATATTCCAGGGATCCCATAGCTGATTGCTGTTCTGTTTGGCTGCAAGTGAATTGCAGAAGTTCTCCATCAGCACACGGTCTGATTCCGTATTAATCACCGATGGCGGAAGCTGTACAGCAGGATCAATAAAGGACTGATTCAGAAAATCACGCATCGTACCTATCTTCTGACGTTGCGGAACATTGAAGGTCCGGCATAAATCAATAGGCTTGTAGTTCCCATACGTAAAGATATTGAGCGGGCTGAAAAAATTTGCCCCGTACTGTGGACCGTAATCAGGATTCAGACTAAAGGCGAGGTTTTCATTCTCTCCAAGATGATCAGACACCCACCAGGCGTTGGTAGCTGAATTCGTTGGAGAATTATGCTTGCGGTAATACTCGAAAATGGTTGGAAACTGGGCCGGCTGATTGAAGTTAAGGTCATATCCGACATAATGTCCTGTAATGGCTGTAAAATGTCCCTGGTAATGACCGGAGGCATCGCTGCCATATCTGAATCCTTTAAACAGCGTGCCCGACTGTTGCAAAGGAGAACTCAGCACCGGTGCAGGAACAGCATCGAGTCCGGGAAGGATATCATTCGAGATACTCTCATTTCCGGCCAGAATATTCGGCATCAGATTACCTTCGGCCTTATCGATCGACTCAAAATTCCGGACACCACCGGCATAAAGACATAACACCACATGATTCGCAACGCGCGAACCGGTAGCTGCAAACAGACGACCCGAAGGGAGAATGTAAGGTGCAGCAAATGCGCCGGCCGTCGCCAGTCCCAATGATTTAACGAATGATCTTCTGTTCATGGTATCAGAAATAACGGTACTCTTCAGCACTCAGGAAGGCATAGTACACCATTGCCGGAACAATGGTGGTATCCTGAATAATTTGTTGTTCAATGGTCCATCGTTCAAGGTCAGAAGGTTCCCGTTTATAGAAACAGGTATAGGCGTCACGCACAAACTTCGACACATCCGCCCGCATCGTTGCTGCATCCGGAACATGCGTTGAACGCTTCAGCAGATCGCGGATCACCATATCACGCATCAGCTCCTTATCTGTCATGGCATCGTAGCAGATCATTGTTTCATCCAGTTCGGATGAAGTCATCTGCTTCTTCAGTAAATCGGCAAATGCACCCGACACAAATTGCCGGTCGGACTTCAACGCACGCTTCGTGCCGCCCTGTATATTTACAACAACAGGATTCACCTCATATATGGGCTCCGGTTTGGTACAGGCAACCCATGAACACAACACGGTTGCCATCACCATTGTATTTCTGATTTTAATAGCCGCGCAGAAACTCATGTGATAAGAAGATTTTACGCATGGTAGTAATATGGTTTTTATGACTGCTGAATGCATCCGTATAAGAAAGCAATTCACCGGAATCAGGTTCACGATAAAGGAGATTCCGGAACAGCTCCCGAACCTGACCTTCGTAAAAAGAGCGCGACGAAAAGAAAATATTCAGAAAATCAGTATCTGTTGTTCCGGTCTGAAGAAATAACGTTGCCGGATATCCGTACATCATGGTGCTTGCGTTTTCCAGCTCACCATCAGTAGGCATCCGCAATAAAAAGAAACTGAAAACCGATTGCACCCAAACATCGCCTGAACCATTCACCCATGCAAACAGGCGTGAGGCTGTCATTCGTTTCTCCACCTCCAGAAGGCTGATGGTGCCATTCAGAAACTGTTGCCGGGCATCCCGTAAATCCTGCATGCGCTGCAGCTCCAGCTGCAATCTTGTTACATCTACCGCATTCGCCGGATCGCTGATATCAGCCTCAATGGAGGTTATCATATCCTCAATATCTTCATCCGACGCACCATCCAGCAATTGCTGATTACGTATCTCATAATAATTTTCCAAAGCTTCGGGAGAACTGATCAGTTTATTGATCAGTGCCGACTTTGAATCATTGGAGCAGTTGGTGATTGCGAGGCTTCTGATTTCAGCATCCATTACCGAATCAGAAGGCGTAATGCCAATCGTAGAGAGATATACTTTCTGGACAAACTGCCGGATCTGGGTGAGTGAAACCGTGGGATCACTCATGGCTGTATTTCCGGGAATAATTTCCGGATCCTTTTTACAGGAAGTGATGATCAGGAGCGCCGGTAAAACCAGATATGATAATTTCTTCACGAATACAAAGTTCGTGTACGGCAGGCCGGCAAAACCAAGGGTATACGCAAATACCTTACAAAAGTTCCTTCGCTTCTGTGAAAAAAACAACCACTTCTTACATCAGAAAAAAAAACGATCTGCTGCTGCTCTATTTCGCTACGGCTCCGCCTTCATACAACTGCGCGGCATATTTTGCAGAGGGTGAAATCACTTTTTCTCCCAGGCCCAAACGTGACCATATTTCGTCAACACGGGCAATCGTTGCTGCATCCGAAGCCAGAATATTGGGCCAATCACGGTCAAATCCGTCAAATTCTTTCACTTTCCGGGTTCCGTCGAAGGCTACATGATTCACTTCTCCGGCTGTTGTTGCGGCGATATCGAAATGATCCCGCTTCGGATCTACATTATTGGAGAAACGCCATACTGCATCCGCCAGATCAGAAATATCCATTGTATCTTCAAGGAAGATCAGCGTTTTAATTCTGGCAAATGCTGCCGACTTCAATAAAGCGTGCGCCATTTCCTGCACATGACCTTTTCTGTTTTTAGAGATCGCAACAAAAACCAGCGGAACTCCTATCTGCAACAGCGCCGTATTCACATGCTTCAGTTCATCATACTTACGGATCTCAGCATTGATGGCGGGGATTGCTTCCGGCAGATCCTGCATGCCAGGTTCCCCGGAGGGCGCACCGGGAGCAAGCTCTTCTTCCATCTTACGGGTAGCATCCACTCCCATTTTTCCGCCGAATGCCATGCGCGAACAACTGTGATCGAGCACATCCGTCGGACCCTGGGAATATGTGATATCCCGCAACGGATCCATGTGCATGGAAATATACCTCGCCACTTCTTTTGCATCGTGGATATTCACGTCCCCATCAACAACAATCATCATCTTGGTGAACATCATCTGTCCTGCCCCCCAGAGCGAATTCATCACCTTCAACGCCTGGCCGGGATAATCCTTCTTAATCTTAACAATCACCAGATTGTGAAACACCCCTTCCACGGGCAATACCATGTCCACGATTTCCGGCACTGCCGTCATTTTGATAGGCGCCAGAAAAATGCGCTCTGTCGCTTTACCGATCCAGGCATCTTCCTGCGGAGGAATTCCTACAATGGTACATAGATAGACCGGATCTTTTCGGTACGTGATCGCCGTTATATGAAAACGCGGATAATAATCGGCAAGCGAATAATATCCGGTATGATCGCCGAACGGTCCTTCGAGGATATAGTCTTCTTCCGGATCCACATAGCCTTCGATAACAAAATCCGCATCTGCCGGCACCGACATATCGATGGTGAGGCATTTCACCAGCTCCACTCTTTTCTTCCTCAGGAACCCGGCCAGCAGAAATTCATCCACCCCATCGGGCAGCGGAGCGGTTGCAGCATACGTATATGCCGGATCACCACCAATGGTAACGGCCACGGGCATCCGTTTTCCAAGTTTTTTATATTCATTAAAATGACGTGCGGAAACTTTATGACGGTGCCAGTGCATGCCTGTCATCTGCTTTTCAAACACCTGCATCCGGTACAATCCCACGTTACGGATGCCGGTATGCGGATCGCGGGTCTGGATCACCGGCAGTGTTATAAACGGACCACCATCTTCCGGCCAGCAGGTGAGCACCGGAAGCTTCGTGATATCGGGGTCCTTCATCACTACTTCCTGACAGGCACCACGACCACTGATTTCTTTCGGCATCCACGAAGCAATTTCACCCAACTGCGGAAGCATCTTCAGCTTATCCATGAACGAATGCTTCGGGCCCGTCAGTGTTTTAAACAAATCCTCTATTTCGCCGGCCACATCATCCAGCTTCTCCACTCCCAGTGCCATGGCCATTCGCTTTTCAGTGCCCATCGAATTGATGAGCACGGGAAAGTCGTAACCGGTATTCTCAAACAATAACGCCGGGCCATATTGTTTTGATACACGGTCAGTGATTTCTGTGATCTCCAGACGGGGGTTCACGTATTCCCGAATACGGACCAGTTCGCCGGCGTCTTCGAGCACCTTTATGAAATGCTGTAAATTTTTATAGGCCATATCAATAACAACGCAACAACAGCGTGTTTAAGAGAATTGTTTGGTTCAGGAGAAAAATTCGTATTCGAACCTGTGTGCGAGATGGGTATCACGACCAGCGCGGGTAAGGTCTGTTTCATACACGGTTTCGTGCGTTACCAGACCGGACTCATTGTACTCCATCCGGTTGCGGGAAATCACAAAACCGTTTTCATCCGACAACGACTCTTCCAGCAAGCGTCCCTCCTCATCGTACTCATATAAAGATATCCGCGTATAAAATCCTTTTGACACACGCCGTGCCAGCCGGCCATTTTCATCATATTCGGACTTCACGGATGAAACCGGTTTGTTTTCCTCGTTGAATTTCAGCAACGAAGTTTCCTTCCCGTCCTCATTGTAGGTATACTCAAGCCGGCTGACCAGTTTATCATTACCGTCCAGTTCCTCTTCTTTCGCCATGAGATTTTTATCATTATATGCGAAAGTGTACTTCCGGGTAACACCGGCCGCATCGGTTACCAGCTTTTGAACAAGCAGATGCTGATCATTATACGTCAGCTCCTCTTTCGATTCAAACTCACCATCCGCATCATGTCTCACCACTGAAACCGGCTGACCATGCGTGGCAAATACATATTCCACTTTTTCTCCGGCATCGTCTCCATAAAATTTCACAATAGTGATGGGATGCCCTTCTGCATTTCGTGTTGTCACAAAACGCTCCAGAATGCCATCCATCGGCATTTCCATAACATGCTCGATCAGATTTCCTTTCTCATCGTACGTATAGGAATGCACTTCTTCCGGATCACCTGACCCATCGAATTTCTTTTCGGAGGCCAGAAGATTTTTGGGGCCATATTCCGCCACCAGAGAAAGGATTTCTTCGCCGGTCATATCTTCATCACCACCACGAAGGATCGAACGCAGCGGGCTCGTAAACCGTTTTATCAGTCGGATATTCTCGTTACTCATTCCGGGATATTTTCGGCAAAGGTACGATAGTTGGCTCAGGGCGGCGGGTTTTCACCGACAAGATATAGCCATTGATCCCCAGCATGGAGCAAGCGATCACCCATTTTACCCAGACCAGCTTCACCAAAAAGAGGATACTGAACGTCAATGAAATGGTCACCATGAATATCGCCAGCAACTTGGTTTTCATACGCATACCCTTACCGCGTTTCCAATCCATGATCTGCGGACCGATGACCGGATGAGCCAGAATTTTCTTCAGGAATTTAGGGGAGCTCTTTGCAAAACAAAAGGAGGCCAGAATAAAAAACACGAGACCGGGCATCATCGGCAGGATGAAGCCGGCGATTCCTAATCCTGTGAAGATGAATCCAAACAGGATCCAGACAGGTTTAGGCAGCGAAATCCGGGAAAAGATACTCATGGGCTCTGACGATGGCAAAGGTAGGAGGTAATTCAGTAATATGTATGGTTTGCGTGTAAATCCACAGACCGGACCCTGATAACCAACAGCGCTCAAGCAACCTGCCTGTGTGTAATCTGCTACTTCGGCCGAAGCTTCATGAAATATTAATCATTTGTCTTCTTTCGTACATTCCGAACCCGTACCTTTGCTGACCATTTGGTCAAACCAATCGGTTAATCGTGTCAGCAGAACAACTCACCAGCGAGCAGAAGATTCTGGACGCCGCCAAGCGGGTCTTTGAAACAAAGGGCTATACCGGAGCACGGATGCAGGAGATTGCGGACGAAGCCGGCATCAGCAAGGCTGCATTACACTATTACTTCCGATCGAAGGAAAAACTCTTCGACCGCATTTTTGAAGACACCATCTCCGCATTCCTTCCAATTACGATGACCTGGGAAGATGATTCGACAGACTGGGAGCAAAAAATGCGCTCATTCATTGTCCAGTTCTTTGCGTTTCTTAAAACAAACTCGATGTTGTTTATTCTGGGAGAGATCAACAGGAACCCCGACCTGTTAAGCAAGCGTAAAAAAGACGGAAAGCCAAAAGTCAACAAGTTTATTGCCTATTTCACCCGTTTGCAGGAAAAAGGACTTGTAAGAGATGTAGACCCAAAGCTGGTATATATCTTCCTGCATTCACTCTGCTCCTATCCGCTGATAAACCGGGAGATTTTCAAAATGATCACGCGCACTTCCGATAAAGAATACGAACTCTTCCTCCACACTTATCCGGATCAGGTTGCAGACTTCCTGATCCTTCTTTATAAAAAGCAAAAAACAAGATGAAAATAAAAGCCCATCCGTTGATCTGCTGTCTGTTGCTGGCGGGAACATTTTCTGTTGCGCAAACAACCAGCCAATACACGCTCGACCAGTTGCAGCAACTGGCGAAAGAACATTATCCGCTCTTACAGCAACAGGGATACTATCAGGAGATCGGCCGGAACAAAGTGCAGCAAACCCTGACAAATTATTACCCGCAGATCAGCGTCACGGGCCAGGGTACTCTGCAAAGTGAGGTTACAGAGTTCAACATCCCGATTCAGGGTTTTGGGGGATTCAAGCCATCAGCAGATCAGTATGCTGTAGGCATAGACATCAGGGAAAACCTGCTCGACTACGGAGCAATACATATTCAAAAGGAAATTGAACATGCCAACACAGGGATTCAGGTCAGTCAGGCCGATGCAGATTTGCTGAAACTGAAAGAACGCATCAACCAACTGTACACCTCCTGTTGTCTGCAAAAAGAAAACAAGCACATCCTTGAATTACGCATGGCCGAATTGTCCGCTAAGAAAAAAAGAATAGCTTCAGCGGTCAACAACGGAGCTGCTTTGCAAAGCAGTTATCTTATTCTTGAATCGGAGTATTACCTCTCGGAACAAAAGCTGCTGGAAGCAGAATCGCTGCTGATGGCCGCCTGTAAGTCACTATCGGTGCTGGCTGGTAAAAACATCGACTCCACCTCTATCGCCATGGTACCGGCAGAACCTGCGGCTGCCGACATCAATGCCATTTCACGTCCTGAATTTAAAATGTTTGAGCAGCAATCCAGGGTACTTCAGCTCAGGGCGAAGATGCTCAACCGCAACAACCTGCCAAAGTTCTTTGTATTCGGGCGAGGATACTATGGACGCCCGGGCTATAATTTCCTGAACGACGATTTCCGCCCATACGGACTCATCGGTGCGGGGCTCAACTGGAATCTTTCAGCCTACTACACTTCCGGAAAAGAGAAAACGAATCTCCGGCTCAACGAAAAGATCATCGACGCACAGCGGATGATTTTTGACCTGAATCTGCAAACTACACTAATACAGGAGCAGGAAGAAATAAGCCGTCTCGAAAAGATCGTACAATCGGATAAAAAAATCACTGCTGCCCGTACAGAAATCCGCAAAACGGCATCCAGTCAGCTCGACAACGGAACCATCACCGCCTCCGATTACATCACCGAACTCAACGCCGAAAGTCAGGCACAACTCAATATGAAGCTGCATGAATTACAACTCATGATGGCAAAAATAAACTACAACACCACACTCGGATTCTGAAAACACACCCCATGCCGGAACATCATACTACTCCCAAACCAGCCAACAAACGTCTGCTCATCTTCGGCAGTATCGGAGCCCTCTTACTGCTCACTGTTATCTGGCTCTGGATATCCTCCATCGGTCACGAAAAAACCGACAATGCACAAATCGATGCAACGATTACACCGGTAAGAGCCGTAGTTGCAGGATTTGTTACCGAAGTACATTTTAAAGATAATCAGGTGGTAAAAAAAGGCGACCTGCTCATCAGCATCGACGACAAAGACTACATTGCCAGAACAGAGCAGGCAAAAGCGGCACTGGAAAGCGCGATGGCGCAACTGGAAATTGCAAAAGCCGGAGCTGTTTCTGCCGACTTCAACGCATCCGCCTCATCGCTCAGCAGTGCTGCAGCAACAGATAATATTACTTCTGCGCAGGCAAAGTTCACCAAAGCAGAAAAGGAATACGACCGGATTGGCAAGATGTTCAAAGACGGCGCAGCCACTCCCCAGCAGTTCGATGCGGCAAAGGCAGAATATGAATCAGCAAAAGCCACACTGGAGATGGCACGCAAACAATCGGAAGCTTCCTCCTCGCAGGCCGGAGGCGCACGATCACAGGCGACGGCACAGAAGTCGCAGATCACCTTAGCACAGGCTCTGGTAAAACAACGTCAGGCAGAACTAAAGCTCGCCGAAACGCAGCTCGAAAACACCAGGATCAGAGCGCCCTTTGATGGTATTATCTCGCGTAAATCAGCAGAGGCCGGTCAATACATCACCGCCGGGACACCGGTATGTGCTGCGGTAGATTACACGCATCTGTTCATCAGTGCCAACTTCAAGGAAACACAAATCGAAGACATGCGACCAGACCAGGAAGCCGACATTCACGTTGACGCCTATCCGCATATCAGTATAAAAGGTAAACTGCAGAGCTTCGGCGGAGCTACAGGAGCAAAATTCTCGCTCTTACCACCCGACAATGCCACCGGTAACTTCGTAAAGATTACGCAACGTGTTCCGGTAAAGATTCTCATCACTGACTATCCGAAAGAGCTGCAGGGCCTGCTCCTGCCCGGTCTCAGTGCTGTTGTTGACATCCGCACGAAATAACTGCAATGACCCTACCGCAGCAAGGACAATATCCAACAGGCTTCACCAAGTGGATCACCATTCTGACGGCTATCAGTTGTGCCGTACTGGAATTGATTGACACCACCATCGTGAATGTATCGTTACGCGAAATCAGCGGCAGCATCGGAGCCACCACCACAGAAATCGCCTGGGTAACTACTTCCTATGCGATCTCCAATGTTATCATCATTCCATTAACCAGTATGTTGTCGGATCTTTTCGGAAGGCGACTTTACTTCACGATTTCGGTCATCATCTTTACGGTATCCTCTCTGATGTGCGGATTCTCTGACAGCTTGTGGACGCTGGTCTTCTGGAGATTTGTACAGGGACTTGGCGGTGGCGGATTATTATCCACTGCACAAACCATCATCATCGGAGCTTTTCCACCCGACAAAGTAGCCACCGCCAATGCCATCTTCGGGATGGGCATCATTATGGGTCCAACATTTGGACCAACGATGGGCGGCTACATTACTGACCACATCTCCTGGCACTGGATCTTCTTTGTCAACATTCCGATCGGAATCATCGCCGCCTTCCTCTCCTGGACCTACATCACTGACCGTCCTGGTGCGGTAAAGCCGGAAAAGATCGACTGGTGGGGAATAATTTTCCTTGTACTATCTGTAGGTTCAATTCAATTTGTACTGGAAGAAGGAACATCCCGCGACTGGTTCGACAGTAAAGAAATCGTAATCACCACAGTCATTGCTGCGTTCGGGTTGCTCGCTTTCATCTACCGCGAACTCAGTATCGAACATCCCGCAGTAAATATCCGTCTCTACAAAAACTACAATCTCGCCATGGGAAATCTGATGAACCTTCTGCTGGGAATGATACTCTTCGGCAGTGTATTCATCTTCCCGCTCTTTGCGCAGATATCACTCGGATGGACTGCCACCCAAACCGGAGTATTTATGATTCCGGGAGCGCTCTGTACCGCCTTTGCCATGCCACTCATCGGAAACCTGCTCAACAAAGGAGCAAATCCAAAAATTATTATTCTTATCGGCGTCACACTCACCTTCTCTTTCCTGTTTCTATTAGGGTTTGCTTCACCCGATTCCAGCGAAAGCGACTTTTACCTTCCCTTCTTCCTCCGCGGATTCGGAATGGCCATGATGATGTCGCCCATACTTGCACTTGCTGTAAAAGGTTTGAAAGGAAAAGAAATGGCGCAGGCCGTCGGGCTCTCAAATATGGTTCGACAATTAGGAGGAGCAATCGGAATAGCTTTACTCAACCTCTATCTTACCCATAGCAATGCGCAGATCAGAGGAGACATGATAGAGCACATCAATATTTACGACACGGTAAGTGCAGAGCGCATCAATATGCTCACACAAAATTTTATGAGTGCCGGAAAAAGCCTGGAAGAAGCACAAGCGATGGCTTATAAAGTGATGGAAGGGCTTTTATTCAAACAGCAAGCCATGGTCAGTTATACACATGGTTTCATTGTTGTAGCACTTTGTATACTGGCCTGCATACCGATCGTATTATTTATCAGGGATAAATCCGGAAATGGAGGTCCGGCTCCGGACGCAGGACATTAAGAAAAGTAAGGAACCGGCACCCGGTGCTTAAATACTGCGTGACATTAGTTATTCTGCTCCTTGTAATTCAGAACAACCGGAAACCAGGACGCACTTCGTTCTACGACAGGGAAATCGCGCGAAGCGATTTTAGCACCTAAGGTCCACTGAGTTAGGCTAATGTCAAAATATCTTTTACTTTTGCGCCTCCAATTCATGACTGAAAAGTCGCCCGGGTGGTGGAATTGGTAGACACGCAGGACTTAAAATCCTGTGGCCCTTAAAGCCGTACGGGTTCGATTCCCGTCCCGGGTACAATTAAGATGTGATTGCCGGCGACAATATGTCCTTACAAATCAATCACTTATTACCTTTGGAGGGGCGTCAAACCCCCTCCATTACTTTAACACTACTTAAACACTTCCTGTTTTGACAGTAGCTAAATATCAATTCTGATAAGATGTTAAAATCCCATTTTCAAAATACAAATACAACCTATTTCCCTTTTCATAAATCCATTGTTCGTGTACTCCCCAGCTTCCCACGGTTCTGTTTTTTTTCGCTGGATATCCTAATGAAATAATTGCCAATTCATCCGACATCCCTATCCAATACTCCCCTTTCTCTAGTCTGTAATAAACTTGTGCCCCATATTCAGCAATAATCTTTTCTTTTCTGACCTCTTTAGATTTTTCATTGACCATGGCTAGCTTTTTTCTTTCTTCCTCTTCTTTGGCCTTCACAAATATCTTCAGCCTTTCATCACTTTTAGCCCAAACCTCATTTATATAGCCCGCTATAGTATCAACCACGACCCCGAAATACCCTTCAGAATAATCAACTACGCGTACTTCTTTTGCTCTTTTAAAAGTATAAATAGGCTCTTCCATTGCATTTGGATGGATTTTCAGCTTTGCCCCTTCTTTGAAGGTAGCTAACAATCCTGATGCATCCGCCTTAGATACTATTTCTCTTGCTTCTTCATCTGAAATACTCTTATTAATAATTTTCAGAGAATCAGTTAAAACCCGTATCTCCTTCTCTAAAGTTTCCTTACTTTTCTTTAGTGCATTTATCCTGCTCGATTCTTGACAAAAAGCAAGACTACTTAATAGGATGGCAAATAATAGCAGTTGAAATCTCATAAGTCGAAGTTTTGTATTTAAGCAAATTTACAGGAATCTTATTATCGCTACATCCCATCTTTAAATTACGCTTCGCGCGCGCGCGCGTACTATTATAGAAATTCACTCCTACCCTTTATCCTACTATTTTAATCTACTGTAGTATCAGTTACCGGGTTAACAGATTTTTAATCCTTCATTTGATTAAATCAAAAGCATTAGCGCGCGTATTGGCCTAAAAATGCAACTTAAAACACTGATAAACAGTAGTTTATTTGTTCTTTCTACAAACAGCCCTTTGATTTTTTTCTGATTTATCAAGATCAATGATGGACTACCCCGGACTTAAAAGTTTTGTAAACTTTTGATATTTACAAAAGAAAATGGCTTTCTATACTTCATGCACCCATCCCAATTAACCATAAATCTGCAACTAAATGGGCATTGGCTGGGTCAATTTGAAACACTTCAGGGGTAAGAAATCCTACCCGAAACAATAACAATTAAATGCCTAGATCAACCCTCCGGCCTCAGCTCTTTAGTGAGCTTGTCGATCAGGTCATAGGGACTACATTCCCCGGACTTGATCTTCCGTAGGTTTGTAGTTATCTGCCTTTGTCGCTGTTTCCGGTCATTAGCATTTAAAATATCCTTAGGGATTGATTTAATCAGTTTTTTAATCTGTTCGCTTGTGTCAAATCCATGAATTTCGCTTAGTTCCTGTAAAAGGATCAGGGGCAAGGTGGAGGAGTTAATATCCTTCTTATTGCCCGGGATAGTAGTTTTTCCGGTTTTCATGATGTTCTGATAAGTCAGGATTAAGTCTTCATTGCAAAGATCAATAGTTCCCGGCCTGATCAATTCTTCTAAGGTCATTCCCCTATTGAAGTACTTTCCGGGTTTCTTGTATTTCTTTTCAAACCGGATTAGCTTCCCGGCTTGACTTACCCCAAGTTCCGCGCTGATCTTGTCCCGGACTGGCTTTTTATAAAGTTGACTCATTCGCTTGGTAGCATTGTAGAGCTTCACCATGTGGCTAGGATGATTCCAGTACTTACCAAACTTCCTGATTGTAACTTCATGCCCCTTCAGGCTAATATGATGCCGGATAATGTTATCAGGATCATCCTCCACTTTTACTATTGCGGACTGGTCAAACTCATCAACATTGAAGGAATACAGATCAACATTCAGTTGTTCAGATGCATGATTGATTGAGTCCCGGAAATCTGAATCCGAAAAAATGAAGTTTTGACCCTGCCAGTACATTCCAAAGTTCCCGGATATAGTCAACTTCCGATCTGAAGGCCTAAATTCCACCTTCAGGGGCTTATGGTGATTAAATAAATGAAATGACCTGTAGGACTTATCAAAACTCCGTACCGACCCAATACAGGCCGAAAAATCGGGTTCATCATCCGCAAGATATTTGCTTATTTTTGCAAAGTCATTCATATCCTGAATGTCATTCCCTTTGAAGCCCCGGCCTTATGACTGGGGCTTCATCATTAACTCTTGAATGATTTCAGCTTCATGGTACAATCCACCGGGATAAATGCTGATACTTATTTCGCCCGCTTTTTCACCATCTCTGAAGATTAACAGATCCCGGGTTCCGCGTAAATCCCCGGTGCCAATAATTCCTGAAACCGGATTCTTTAACTGATAAATTGTAGAGTGGATTACCCCGTGCCCCACTTTGTAGGTGGATGATTCGCCTTTGGTAAAAGTTGCCTTCAGTTGTCCGACTGAATATTTCACCATTCCGTTAATTGGCGCAAATTCTTTCCTTGTGATGCAAATCCTTCTAGGTAATGTGCAATCTTGCCCGCTCTGAAAATAGTAACTGGTGGAGGTGCCAGGTTTGAGCGCGTAGATTATTTCAATTTGATGTCTTCCCTTATTCATGTCTTTTAAGGTTTGATCATGTGTTTCTCTAGATGTTTGTTGATTTCATCCAACTTCACATAGATTTTCGCTCCATACTGAGAAAAAGGAATGACCCTTTTATCCCGCCAATTCTGCCATGTCTTAGGGCTTATGCCGAGCAATTCCGGCACTCTTTTGCTTTCAATCCATGATGCCTTAATAGCTTCCTCCGGCTTCCTCTGAAGCATGGATTTAATTTCTGCAACATCCTTTTGTAATGTGTGCAGTTCTTCTTTTGTGATTATAATTGCTTCCATTTGCATTGATTTTACAATGCAAAAAAAGGGTGTCAAGAAAGGGAAAGAAAAACAGGAAGCCTGTCAATTAAACAAGTTTGTATGTTTTGAAAATCAGCATCTTTAAATGCCTGTTTTATAATCAAACTATCTTTTTAACAGCCGATGAATCCTTGTGCTTACAAAGTGGATATCTGTTTCAAGATTCATTTTGCGCAAATAACCAGTTAAATCAAGAATACCATGAATAACGCTTAGCACATGAACTGATGTTTTCCTCCCATCTGAAAGTTTTAAATTGGTTTTCTCGGTTATGAAATGATACAATCTCAAAATTATCAAGTTCAATGATTCATCAAACTTCAGCGCATCACTAAAAACTGGAGATTTAATATCAATTTTGGATATAGCCCGAATGAGTGAATGGATCGAATCTTCATGCGAAAAGCTAAAATCTCCTTTATCCGTTGTTATTGTTATACATTTCACTTGACGGTACGGGATTACATTAATCTTAACATATTCAAACAGCTTTTTAAAACTGGCTGCATCTTCCTTCGCTAATGTCAATTCATGATTTCTATAGTTTCTTTCCATTTGTGTAAAATCAAAAATGGAATCTGCCAAAAATGAGCAAATCACAAACAATTCATCCTTCATTTGGATCAAGTTATTTGCTTTAAAGAGTTCCATTGTGGACTGATAAAACTCACTCCCCGGCTTATAGTAAACAGCAAAAGAAAATTCCAAATCACTAATTTTTCGACTATCATCTCCTGAATTGAAGAATGGAGTTCCGCCAAAATATTCTAGAATGGTCTGAAAAGAAACATTGAAATATGTCCTATTATAAATTATTTGTTCTTCTACTTTTTCATAGTACAAATCCGGGTTCGATTCATCAAACTCAGGAATGATATAGCGAAACAGGTCTTTTCCCATATATCAATTAAAGATTTTCAACATAGCTTCCTCCACTTTCTTTCCATCCAATCCGCTGATGTAATTCTCAGTAGTGCTGAATTTCTCATGCCCTAAGATTGTCTGCAAAATCTTGGGATTAATTTCCTTGTTCAAAGCATACTGAGCGAATGAATGCCGGGCTATGTGAAAAGTCAGAGGCTTCTCAATCAAGGTCATTTTCGCTAATGCTTTTAGGTTCTTATTCAGGATTGCATTCCGGCTTCCAATCTTATTGTAAACTACCTTTTCATACCCGGGCTTGATCTTACCTTCCTGATCTATCAACTTTGAATAACTGCTATCTAACTGCTGAAAAATAAAATCACCACTTCCAAGGTTTGCGGATTCATATCTGCTTAAAATATCTGAGGACTCAGGAATAAGCGGAACAGTCTTTCGAATGAGTTTCTTTTTCCGGGTTTTGGCCATGACATAGGAAATCGAATCATCCACAACATTTTCCCACCTAAGGCAGATCAGATCCCCCGCCCTGATACCTCCACAATAGAAAGAGAAAAGAAAACAGTTCAATGTATGCCACAAACCACTACCGGGTACAAGTTCTAATCCTTTCAGCCTTCTCAGTTCCTCCTCCGTTAACTTCTCTTTGTGGGTGGATACTCTATTAACTTTAAACTTCCTGAAAGGTGAATCTTCAGGCGAAATGATGTCTTCCTCTATAGCCTGATTAAAAGAGGCCTTCAAGTTTTTAAAATGCTCATAGATGGTATTCTGATGAAGGTCAGAGAGCGAAGTCTGAAAGTCCTTCAAAAAGCTAACTGTAATCTGATCGAATGGAAGATCAGATTTCGCCCCGTTAAATTCAATGAGCTTGTTATAAAGTTGATTGTACCTTTTTGCTGATCTATATCCACCTGAAGCAATAAACCGATCAATAATCTTTCTTAGGAAATGCAGATAATTTGCGGATTCCTTGCCCCGATAGGAGTGGATTATCCTTTCCTTACTGGGAGCTTCATTCTTTCCCTGAAGTTGTCTGTAATGGCTTGCAATTCGCTCTAATTGGATTGCCAGCTCATCATTGAGCTTTTTTACTGATCCATCCCGGCCTCTGATCCAGTTTTTAGATTTTGCCTTCGGATTAAAATCGGATACACTTGATACGGAAATCCCGGTCTTCAGGCTTTTGTGTTTCCGGTCTTGAGTTACCCGGATAAAAATGTCGAAGGCTCCATCCTTCGCTCTAGGTTTGTTGTTAACCCAAAGGTTGAAAGTTGTATTCATGTTCTAGTAATGTCATTTCCCGGGGGTAAAAATACAAAGCGAAGGGATTACTTTAACAATTACTTTAACGAATATTGCTATCCATTACTTTAAATTACCTTCCTTTTCTATACCTACTTATTGAATATCAGCTATAAAACCACTTGTGGAGGTAATAGAATATACCTGAATCCATGTATTAGTATTCCCGTCCCGGGTACGGAACAGAAAGAGAAACAGAGCGAGAGCGAAGGCGAGAGCGATGGCGAGAGCGATGTTTTTCTTTCTGTTTTCCCTGATTCTCCTTCTCTTCCTCTTTCTTCATTTACAATTTGTTAGATTTTCCTGAAGTGAGAAACCGTAATCTATAATCCTGAGATTCTTCTTTCTTTTCGGGCTGCGCCCGAAAGCCATTATTCAACCCCTTCAGGGTTGGGATGAGGGGGTGGTTTTTAACCACGAGCTACGCTCGTGGTTAAAACATGCAGCCCCTTCAGGGCTGTAGTCGAATGCGCTAGCAGAATACTTCTAATCGCGTCTTCGCTCAGAGAAGCTTCGCGTTTCGGCGCCTTTGAAGGGAAAAATCATTTTACATATTCCGGTGATTCTACGTCTTCTTTTCGGGCTGCGCCCGAAAGCCATTATTCAACCCCTTCAGGGTTGGGGTGAGGGAGTGGTTTTTAACCACGAGCTACGCTCGTGGTTAAAACATGCAGCCCCTTCAGGGCTGAGAGAGGGAGAGGCGCTCCTAACCTCGGGCTTCACTCGAGGTTAGGAGGTTTAGCCCCTTCAGGGCTGGGAGCGGCTACGCTCGGAGTAAACTTCTCACCTCGTCTTCCCTAAATGTAAAAAGCCGCTTATTAGCGGCTTTTTTTGGAGCGAAAGACGAGGTTCTCCTCGGCTACGCTCGGAGTAAACTTCTCACCTCGTCTTCCCTAAATGTAAAAAGCCGCTTATTAGCGGCTTTTTTTGGAGCGAAAGACGAGGTTCGAACTCGCGACCCCGACCTTGGCAAGGTCGTGCTCTACCAACTGAGCTACTTTCGCAGGGGCTGCAAAAATACAACGCTCAGAGGGACAAAATCAAATTTCAGGCATTTAAATTCGCTTTCTCTCTGGAAATCAGCTTTTTAATTTCATTAAGCTTCATCAATGCTTCTACCGGAGTAAGCGTATTAATGTCTGTTTGCAGAATCTCGTCACGGATCTGTTCGAGCACCGGATCATCGAGCTGGAAGAAACTCAGCTGCAGTTCATCGCGGTGCTGACGCTGTAAGGCAACTTTATTCAGTTCGCTGCTGCTATGTGCCTTCTCCAGCGTTTGGAGCATCTCCTTTGCCCTGTGAATCACAGGAGATGGCATTCCAGCCATGCGGGCTACATGAATTCCAAAACTATGTTCACTTCCGCCCGGCACGAGCTTGCGCAGGAAGAGCACCTGATTTCCGCTTTCACGAATAGCAATATTGTAGTTTTTAATGCGCGGGAATTGAGCCGCCATCTCATTCAGTTCATGATAGTGGGTAGCGAACAGCGTTTTTGCACGGGACCCCGGATGTTCATGCAGATACTCGGCAATGGCCCATGCAATCGATATACCGTCGTATGTGCTGGTGCCACGACCAATCTCATCCAACAGCACCAGACTCCGTGAACTGATGTTGTGTAAAATGCTGGCGGTTTCATTCATCTCTACCATAAAAGTGGATTCGCCCTGCGAAAGATTGTCAGAGGCTCCCACCCTGGTAAATATTTTATCAACGATGCCGATGTCTGCATGCGAAGCCGGTACAAAACAACCGGTCTGAGCCATCAGTACGATGAGTGCTGTTTGTCGCAGTACCGCACTCTTACCAGCCATATTCGGACTGGTAATGATGATGATCTGTTGCTTTTCATCATCGAGATATACATCGTTGGGAATATAGCTTTCGCCGAGCGGCAATTGCTGTTCGAGCACCGGATGACGGCCACCCACGATATTCAGTATCTGGCCTTCGTTGAGATGAGGTTTTACATACCCGTTCTTCAACGAAACCTGTGCGAAACTGCAGAGGCAATCCATTCGTGCCAGTTCTACCGCATTGGCCTGTAAAGATGGAATGTAGCCTGTCATGAATTCCAGTAATTCATTGTAGAGTCTTTCTTCAATGACACTGATTTTCTCTTCTGCGCCGAGAATTTTCTCTTCGTATATCTTCAGCTCTTCCGTGATGTACCTTTCGGCATTGGTGAGTGTTTGTTTACGTACCCAGGATGCCGGAACTTTATTTTTATGCGCGTTGGTGACTTCGATGTAATAACCAAACACGTTATTGTATGCGATCTTGAGGGATGGAATTCCGGTCTTCTCAATTTCCTCCCGTTGAATTTTCAGCAAATAATCTTTGCCTTCAAACGCCAATGTGCGCAGTTCATCCAGTTCTGCATGATAACCCGACCGTATAGCTCCACCTTTGTTGAGCAATGCAGGTGGATCATCCGATAGAGCCGACTCGAGTTTATGCAACAGTTCATGGCAGGGATGTAATCTGTCGCCGATGGCCACAAATCCCGGATGACCTGAGGAGGTGAGTGTATTTTTAAGTGGTGTGAGCAGTTGCAGCGAACGGCGCAGTTGCAGCGCCTCTCTCGGCCCGAGTTTACGGATGGCGATGCGGGAAGAAATACGCTCAAGGTCTCCCATGCCCTTTAACTGAACCTGAAACTCTTCAAGCAGCGCCGTATTTTTCGTTAAGGCTTCAACGTTATTAAGTCTGTCTTGCACGGGCAGCAGTTCCTTGAGCGGCATCAGCAGCCAGCGCCGCAGCATACGTCCGCCCATGGGTGAAACAGTATCATCCAGCACATCGAGCAAGGTGCGTGCATTGTCGTGTGGGGAACTGACCAGTTCAAGGTTACGGATTGTAAACCGGTCGAGCCAAACATACCGGTCTTCTTCCATCCTGCTCAGTGAAGAGATGTGAACGAGGGCTTCCTGCCGTGTTTGCTGGAGATAATGCAAGGCCGCTCCGGCAGCGATGATGCCCGATTCAAAGGCGTCTACACCAAAGCCCTTCAGCGAGCTGGTTTGAAAGTGTTTCTGAAGTGTTTCCCGGGCAAAGAGGGATTGAAAAGCCCAGTCGTCGAGCATATACATATAAAACCGGTTGCCATAACGCTGTTCAAAATCCTGCCGTGCAGCACGAGGTACGAGTACCTCAGTGGGCTGGAAACTCTGCAAGAGTTTATCAATGTATTCAGCCTTACCTTCAGCCACATAAAATTCGCCGGTGCTGGCATCTGCGAGGGCAAGTCCCGATGGTTGCGTTTTTGAAGCTGGATACCAGGCAGCGAGGAAGTTATTCGATTTATGATCGAGGATTTTATCACTGAAGGTAACTCCGGGTGTTACCACTTCTGTAACGCCACGCTTTACGATTTTTTTAGTGGTTTTAGGATCTTCGAGTTGATCACAGATTGCGACCCTCATGCCGGCCCTGACCAGTTTGGGCAGATATGTTTCCAGCGAATGGTGCGGAAAACCGGCCAGGTCCATCTCGGAAGCTGAACCGTTACTGCGTTTGGTAAGCACAATCCCAAGTACTTTCGAGGCTTTCACGGCATCCTCGTTAAACGTTTCATAAAAATCTCCTACCCTGAAAAGCAGTAGGGCATCAGGGTACTTTGCCTTGATGCTGTTGTATTGCTGCATGAGCGGGGTTTCCTCTTTCACGGCTATCACTAACTTTGCGCTAAGATACCCATTCGCGTGCAGAAGCTGAAGAACGAAGAACTAGGCCGCCCCGACCTATCTGCTTATCAACAGATAAAGAAATTACCGGTTATTCTGGTACTCGACAATGTACGCAGTGCACTCAATGTGGGGTCTGTTTTCCGCAGTTCCGACGCGTTCCGCATACAGGCTATTTACCTCTGTGGTATCACAGCCTGTCCGCCTCAGAAAGAAGTACTCAAGACTGCCCTGGGCGCCACCGAATCGGTACCGTGGAAACACTTCGGACAAACACTGGAAGCGGTCCGTTCGCTGCAGCAGGAAGGATTTAAAGTTTACGCCATGGAACAGGTTCGCGGAAGTATTTCGCTTGCCGGCTTTGAGCCCGGCGACTCCCCGGTTGCCGTCGTTTTTGGTCACGAGATGGACGGTGTGGCGCAGGAAGTAATTGATGCGTGTGACGGATGCCTCGAAATTGAACAGGAAGGCACCAAACATTCGCTCAATGTTTCTGTGTGTGCCGGTATTGTTTGCTGGGAACTTCATCGTAAACTTGCGGCAAAGCATGACAGCTAAATCCACAGAGCGTATTATCCTCGGCATCGACCCCGGCACCGTGGTGATGGGGTATGCTGTCATTTCGGCAAACGGAAATAAATTACGTCTGATAACTGCCGGTGTTTTAAAGATGACTTCCGACGACCATCACTTCGACCGGTTGAAGGATATTTTCGACACTGTGAGTGAACTGATCAGCAATCATCATCCTGATGAACTCTCCATCGAAGAGCCTTTTTATGGAAAGAACGTGCAGTCGATGCTGAAGCTGGGAAGAGCGCAGGGCGTAGCCATGGCTGCCGCGCTGCACCGGCAGATTCCGGTTTTCGGCTACTCTCCCCGACTTATCAAACAATCTATCACCGGCAAGGGTAGTGCCTCCAAGGAACAGGTTGCGGCCATGTTGCAACGGCTGCTGCAATTTGAACAGCGCCCGAAATTTCTGGATGCCACCGATGCCATGGGAGTTGCCGTATGTCATTTTTTTCAGACAGGGAGCATACATCAGCAAACCACACCTGCGAAAAAACAACAGGCCGTAAAAGAAGGGAAGAAGAAGTACACCGGCTGGGAGGCCTTTATTCAGGAGAATCCCAAAAGGGCAAAAAAGTAATCAGTATCCGGAGAGAAAAAAGGCCTCTTTCATCAGAAAGAAGCCTTGATTTTTTCAGCTGTGGCGGCCAGTTCTCCGGGAGAAGGCTGCAGCTTTGGCTTTGAAAAATTAATATCGCCGACGTGATTGAGCGGCACCAGATGAATATGAGCATGTGGTACTTCCAGTCCGATAACGGCGATGCCTATCCGTTTACAGGGCACCGCCTTTTCGATGGCCGGGGCCACACTTCGGGCAAACGACCAGAGGCGTTTAAAAAAGTCATCTTCCAGATCAAAGATATAATCCACCTCTTTCTTTGGAATGACAAGGGTATGTCCTTCTACCAGCGGCATGATGTCCAGAAAAGCCAGAAACTCCTCTGTTTCTGCAATCTTATGACAGGGAATTTCGCCATTGATAATTTTCGTGAAGATACTTGCCATGATCAGGATGCCAGTGAGATTTCAAGGACTTCGAATTTCATCACACCGCCCGGCGTGGTAATATCGGCGATCTCGCCCACCTTCTTACCTAACAATCCTTTGCCGATTGGTGACGACACCGATATCTTGCCTGATTTCAGGTCAGCTTCGTTTTCAGCCACCAGGGTGTAACACATTTCAGCCTTATTGGTGGTATTGCGGATTTTTACTTTGCACAAAACCGAAACTTTGGAGGTGTCCAGTTTCGATTCATCGATGATGCGTACGCTGGCCACCAGCTCTTCCATTTTCGATATCTTCAGTTCGAGGAGTCCCTGAGCATCCTTTGCAGCATCGTATTCAGCATTTTCTGAAAGGTCACCTTTATCACGAGCCTCTGCAATCTGCCTGGAGATACCCGGACGTTCCACCGTTTTCAGGTGATTGAGTTCTTCCTGCAGCTTTTTTAATCCTTCTTCGGTGAGGTATGTAATCTTTGACATGTTATTAAACTATTCTGGGTGTGTCATGAATAAGACGGAAGACCTCTCCCTGTGCAGGGAGAGGTCTTCCGAATAATTAATTAATGATGATCAGAGGTTGAACCGAACGCCAATGGTATGTGTACCATCAAACGTTTTGGTAGAACGGTATCCGTAATCAACACCGAAAGTCTTGCCGGATTTACCAAGGTTTACAACAACGCTTGCGCCTGCTGTAAGTCCGAGGTTGGCAGAAATCTCCTGATCAACGATAGCGTTTTTATCTTTCTTATCAATTGTATATCCGGCGCGCAGCATGAACATTTTGCGGAAACCGTATTCGGCACCTAATGCAATCTGGTCGCGGATGAATGAATTGGAAGTGAAAGAGAACATAGGAGTCAAACGGTGATCTTCCTTCAGTTTAATGTCGTAAGAGATACCGATTGAAACCAATGAAGGCATTTCGAAACGTTCTACGCGTTGTTGCTGGAGAACATTGATGTTGGAGCTGGCATTATCGTTACGATAAGAGAGACCTTCACCATCGAACTTCATCGGTGTTCCTACGTTACGCAGAGCGATACCGAATTTCAGGTTATCCTTATCCTCGTTAAAGCCGGTGATATACTGGATACCTGCATCCAGTACTACGCCCTGTGCTTTTACGTCGTTGATAGATTCTGAAATCATACGGATCGACAAACCACCATAGATACTGTTACTGAATTCTTTCGCGTAACTGAATCCTACAGTGAGGAATTGGGGAGAATACGTTCCCAATCCGCCATCCGGTTGTGCTTCGGTGGTACGTTCGATATCACCGAAACGCATAGAGGTTACTGTCAGGCCCATTGAACCGGACTCACCTACTTTTTGACCGACACCGAAAGAACTGATTTTAATATCGGTACCGCGCATCCAATCTGTCTGAGCGAATACGACTTCAGTTCCTTTGTTGAAGCCAAGACCGGCCACGTTCAGGCTGACAGCTTCAATGCCGCGCACAAGCGCCACATTAGCCCCGCCAAATCCTGCAGTGCGGGCCCAGGGATTAATCAGGAGTTCATTGGCTCCTGCCTGGCCGGCACGGTCTTCATTTCCTGCAACTGCCGGCTTAACCGTGAGGCTCATTGCCACGCCGACAGCTGATATATATACTAGAAGTTTTTTCATAAGAATCAGGGTTGTGAATTAAACCGTTAAGCAATTAGAAGGAGTCAAGGTCAATCGGGCGCATGATACCGAACCATTTCACCACTTTCTCACCGAGTTCACCGGCGTCAACATGGATAATGTACATACCACTGGCCACAGTAATACCGGCTGTATTTTTCAGATCCCAGTCGAGCGTAGTAGCCTGGTTGAAGTCAACACCTTCTACTACTGAACTTCCTGTGGAGAGATCTGATCCTACATCACGCTTGTACTGACGCACCAGCGTTCCGTTCACTGTATAGATAGACACCGTACACTTTCTTGGAAGGTTGGTAATTCTAACCCTGTTATCCAACTGATCTTTACGTGTCTTTTCGTAAGACGAATATGCATAATACGGATTCGGAACTACGCGGATGTAATCCAGCGCATTCTTCGCTACATCTGTCACACCGGTAGTAGCTTCGGAGCTTCCCGGAATGGTGAATTTGTAGTAAGGATTAGATGCATTTTGTGCAGCTGCACCGCTGGAAAGGAATGTTCCGTAGTTTTTCACGATACGAATACGAACACGGGTTTCAGTTTCATTGTCCTGATGACCTGCAGCAACAATCGGAAGTGTAGTCCAGATTGCTCCACGGAAGCCAAGACGTTTTGTAGAAGATGTGTTCGGTTCAATAGTTGAACGGATTTTCGCGCAACCATCGTAGATCGGGAAGTCTGCTGCTCCTGAACCTGTTTTGTTGAATACCCAGATATAGTGCATTCCACCCCATGCCATACGACCGTTATCATCATAACCGGTATTGGTAGTCGGGTTGAATCTCATATCCTGAGTGTTTTCACCTGCGAGTGCTGAGTTTTCACCGAAGGCGATGTTCAGACGCTCACCGGTTTCTACGTTGATAGCATAACCCGGGAACCAGCCCATACCTTCAGCGTTGATATAATCTGCATCCTCTGGATCGGTAGTTACCACTCCGTCGCCAGGGTTACCGTTTTTGTCAACGGATGGCTGCTTACGACGACCGAGGTTGGTTGCACCACCCACAGTAGGCATGGTATCTTCACCAGTTTCAAATACTACACAACGGCTCCATTTTGATTTATCGCTGGTGAACACAACGTCCACACTGTTGTAGTAATCCCATGAGTTAATCACGTTTAACAGGTCATCAAACTTAGGAGCACCTACACCAAGACTGCTGGTTAAGCGGAAAGGAGCCCAGGTACCACCCAGTACATTTTCGTATACTTCGTTCGGATCGAGGAATCCACTTACGTTAACGTCACCGCCAATCGGTGAAGTAGATGGCTCTACTCCAGCACGGATCCAGTCAGCTGAATCGCTTCCATCCACATCCTTGATACCGGTAAGCCATGCTTTGGAAGGATCTTTATAGGTAATGGTAGCTTCCAGGAATCCGTTTCCTGCAACGATGTTACCTGCATTGTCTTTCGCGCCAATCACTTTATCCGGAACAGTATTGATATTCATTACCACTTTATTGGATTCCAGAACGAAATCACTTGGCTGGGTAATATCATAAGGACAACGTTCAACGGCAAGAGCTACGGTTGCAACTCCCGGTACAAATGTGCCTGAAGGATCAACGGCCAGAACATATACGGAGTCTACACCATTGGTGCGAACGATGCGGTGGAACTGCTTATTCAATCCTGCCGGCACCGTAATACCGCTTACTGAATCCACATAAACATATCCGCCAACCTTGTAAGCATCACCTGACTGCACATGCAGTAACAACGAATCCGCTTCGCCTGCAAGACCCTGCACAATATCTACTCCGTTCAACGCTCTGTTAACAGCATTCTCTGTCAGCAAACCGTAATGACTGGTATTAGTCAGACCTTCGAAACGAAGGTTGTAAGTTCCGCCTTTCACGCCAATCGGATCATAGATATATGGATTGATTGGTCCGCGTCCAGCTTCATAAACCGGATTCAGGGAACGGTGTGGTGCTCCGCTCATCGCCTCATCAATGGATGCCTGCGTCATATCGAGCACGTTGCCACCGTTACCGGTTCCTTCAATTCGGGTTACTACCACACCATCGCCATACTGTGAATTGAGCACCATACCGCCGTTATGAACAACAGGCTTGTGCGGAATTCCGGAGTACACTTTTACATTCTTACGGCCTTGCAGGTAAGGTTCTTTCTGCTGTTTGGTTTCATCCGGAGCCATTGGGTCAAACGGACGATAGTTGTTGTAAGCATAAGATACTGCAAGGAAGTAATAAGGTCTGTAGTTCGAAAGTGCTTTCAGTGTGAAGAGATCCTGCGTGATTTCGAAGGTCTGTTTCAGTCCCTGATCAGCATCTTCTGTTTTCTGAGTAGGCACATATGCATTCAGGAAGTTATCGTAAGAGAAGTTGATGAGTTTACCTACTCCATCTTTGATATCCAGCTGTGCAATCAGTTTTGCTTTTGCAGGATCATTGATATCAGCTACCGATACGTTCTCATCGGCTACCTGATACAGTTTGTAACCCTGGAATTTATAGCTCTTCTCATCGGTAGTCAGTGTATCCGGAACGAAGGTTGTATCGTTCACCTGATCAATGATTACGCCCGGGATATTCGGATCAAGCTGAGAGTAGAGTTCTGTTTTATTGGTTTTAGTGCCTTCGAAAGAAAGAATCAGTTTCTGATCCATTTCGCGGATAGCTACAGCAGGAGCATCCGGACCATCCAGTACGCCGAAGCAGTTACGGAACAGTGCCTGTGCCAATGCATCACTACGTTTCACAACACTTACTGAAGCGAGCGGTCCGCCGGTTGTTGCACGTCCCCAAACTACACCGGTAGTGATATAGTTAACAGCACCTGGCTGGAGGGTGAACGTACCTGCTGACTGAAGGAAACGCATATCATCCGGCTGGATGTTGGCCGTAACCATTGTCCAGGGTGTAGAGAAATTAGGATCGGTATTATCCGGGAACATGTACTCACAAGGAGTAGTTGTTGCACCTGAACCCCCTCCACGTCCGTCACCACCGTAGGTGATCGGCTGACCATCACACCAGCTGCCACTGAGATATTCATAGTAATCGTCGCCTGTGAACGGGTTACCGTTAGGAACGTTATTTACGTTGATGTAGTAAACGAAACGTGACATGGTGATTTCTTCACCCGGCTCATCTACTGCACCATCTTTATCGTTGTCAACACCGTCGCCGGCATCCGCAAGAGGGCCCTGGAAGAAATCGATACCGATAGCAGGAGGATTCAATCCGTAACCGCCACCACCATCATCATCCGGATCACCGTTATATACATAACCAAGACCGAGACCCACGTCACAACCAACATAGTCATCTGCCGCGTTACCCAGATCAGGGTCACACCATACACCAAAGTAGGTAGAGTCAAGCTGATTGCTGGAACGGTTGATGATCTGATATTTGTAGAAGGTCATGTAGTTGATGTCGTTTGTTGTGTTGAAAGCAAACGCCTGCGCACGGATTTCAAGACCAATCGGGTTTGAGTTGGTTTCAGTTTTGTTACCACCAACATCGTTGAACACCCACCAGATGGAACGATCACCGAAGAGGTAATCATTACATACCGGTTGTCCGGTTGATGGATCTACCGGATAGTTTCCATCGAGTTTGAAGTAAGGATAATCACCATCTTCCCAGTTATAGGTACCGTCATTGTTGGCATCAAAGAATGGTGCAAGGTTGGGTAACTCACCATTGGCTACGTTACCATTACCCGGCCAGCTCTTGATATCATCCGTGGGAGTATTTCCGGCGAGGAAGTCTTCAACGTCAGTACGATTGATCGTCCAGAAACGGTCGAATTCATCGCAACGATCCGCTGTGATATCCGGCTGTGCTGAAGGAGATGTTTTTGAAGTTGGTCCGCCCCAGAAATCGTTGGAGCTGTTCTGACGATAGGTCTGTGCAGCCACATAGAGGTTCTGGTTCTGATCCCATCCACCGATCCAGAGTGCACCGGAGTAGATGGAGTTTTTATTTGATCCGATGGGAACTTCATAATAAGGAGTTTGTCCTACCGGATCCCACCATAAGTCACCACCAACCAGGATACGGGCACGTACCTGGTTTACATCAAGGTCAATCTGGGCTGCTGTTGTTACACAACCAGCGGCTACTTTTTGAGTAGCAGGCTTTTTGTGTGCCATACCGCCACCTACGTTCATTTTCGCGAACGCAGGAACCGAAAGGGCAACCATCAGCGCCAGGCTTGCCGTAATTTTATTTCGAAGCATTTTCATAGCGTTAAGTTCTGATTGTTATCGGGTTCAAATTAGAAATCGAATCGCACACCAAGGCGGGTACGACGTGGCAGGCTATAGTTATCAGGGTTCTGAATCTTCATGTAGTATTGATCAACAAACGCTTGTTGCGAAATCTGCGAAGCTGCAAGCTGCTGACCGTCTGGTGAGCTGATGAAACCATCATCCGTAGCGTTACCTGTAGCACGATATACACCCACAACGTTCTGAGTATTGAGCAGGTTCTGTACCCAGAGGTATACGTTCAGTGTTGCTGATTTCTTATCGCTGATCTTGATATTGATATCGCGCTCGATGCGGGCATCAATACGGAACTGCCATGGTGTGCGTGCACCGTTGATTACACCTTCTACTACACGCTGACCGTTGTCCTGCCAGCCGATAGTAGCACCTTCACGGGTCGGACGAGCCTGACGGGTGTAAGGAGTTCCGGAGTTGGTACGGAATACAAGGTTAGCACCGGTATTCTGAAGGATCGGTTTACCCCACAGCATCGGGCCATTGTATGCAGTACCTGAACCATAACGGTAATCGAGAGATACAGTGAATGCATGACGGGTATCGTAATCCAGCGGAACAATGAAACGAATGTTCGGCTGTTCTGTATCCGTCAACTCAACGTTTGAGTTAGCACCTGAACCTGTACCGTCAGCAAACTGAAGTGTGTAGTTGGCCATCATACGTACGTTACCGGTACGACGAAGGTCATAACTGAGTGAAAGACCTTTTACTGTTCCGAAGTCGATGTTGGAGTATGAGGTGTAGATGTACGGATACGCGTAGTTGATACGGGCTTGCTGAATCATGTTCTTGAGTTCACGGTAGAACGCAGAGATGGTGAATGCAGAGCTCTTGGAAACTACCTGTTTGAAACCGATTTCATAGTCGGTTGTACGCTCCGGTAACAGTCCGGCGTTGTTAAGCGTACCGTCAGGGTTGGTTACAAACTGAAGGTATTCAGACGGGTCGTTACGCAGGTTGGATGATGGACGCTGAGTCAATACATCATAGTGTGCGAAGAACTGAGCCTGGTCGGTGATAGAGAAGCTGAACGCAACACGTGGCATTACTACGATTTGTGGTTCGTAATCTTTAAACACTGCGTCGATATTCCAGTCTTCAGTACCTACTGATCCTGCTCCTTCTTTTTCAGCTGGAATTGCGCGACCGGTAGAAGAGTTCTGCGCGATCAGATCAGGGTTGGAAACGATCTGTCCGGTAGCATCGTACCAAACGTCACCGTCACGGTAACCGATTACAGAAGTAAGATCGTTCGGATTTGCGATGTATGGAACGAAATCGTCACCGATGTTTCCGGGTTTGCCGGAAATGGCAATAGGATAGTTTCCTACATTATATGCATCAAGCAGGAGGTAGCGGTCTTTCAGCTGCTTCTGGTTTGCATCGAAACGGTCAACACGAACACCAATATTGAAGTTCAGGTTGTCGATAGCAAAGTTATCCTGGATGTAAGCAGCCATGTAGGTAGGACGGAACGCATCGATTTCACGGGTGAAGTTACCACCTGACTTCTTGGTGAAGAAGTCTTTGAAGGTAGCCTTGCCGGTATATTTCTCTCCGTTCTGATCGAAACCATAGTAAGCAACGAGGTTGTTTGATACGAGTTCGTCAGCAGAGAACATATTGATGTTTAACTGATCAGGATTCAGTGCATCGAAGTCAACGTATTCGTTGTTGGCCATACCCAGACTACTGCGGATATTTTCATAGAAACCGTTCACTATGTTGCCGTTTCCATCTACCACAGGGTTATAGCCGGTGTTGAAGTCGAGCAGGTAGAACGTGAACTGATCTACGATAGCTGTATCGATATCCAGTGTATCGCTGTTATCGATCAGCTGCAGTTTGGTGGTGCTGTTTGCCAGCAGACGGCCAAGGCTCCAGAGACCACGTGGTGCCAGAGCATACTGACGATCCACACGCTGTTCGAATTCGAAACCAACCTGAATCGCATGCTTCTTGATATCCGCGTTACCGGTCAATGTGAAACGATACTGATCGAGGTCGTTATGCTGATAGGTGTTCTGTCCGGTACCTACTGATTCCCAGATAGACATTACTGTACGGTTTGGAGAGCCACCATTCACGATACCACCCGGACCATTGATCAGGAAGATATTAGAGAAGGTACTGGATCCGGTAGCTTCCTGATAGAAAGCATAAGCTGAGTTGTTATACGCTCCGGAGATCGGGTTCATACCCACCGGCTCGTAAGAGAAGTTATCGGCATAACCCGGAAGGAGATAAAACTCAAATCCGGTTCCGCCAGGTACTGCACCACCAAAGGTGTTCCATACTTTCTGACGGTCGTTGTGGAATTTACCAAACCATCCGTAGTTCCAGAAATTGTCTTTGTGATCCGGATCCTGCGTGTAGAGGATACTCTTGTTATACTCCGCCTGAAGGGTGAAGTAAACGTTACGGAAAGCAGAAGAATTCTCGCCTTGTTCTGTTTTGTAAGTGGAAGCGATACGCTGTGTTACACGGGCAAATGCACGGTAGTCGGTTTCAATACGCTGAGCGTTCTCTTCGAAGTTATACATCGACCTGTTATAGTTAAACAGGTTCTTGTTGTTACTGTTATAAGAGCCACCGATTGTCAGATTGGTGTTATCCAGCGGCTGATAATCGATTTTCGCTGTGAAACGGTAACCGGTTTGCTCAATATTATTCTTGGTTTTGGATTTATCGAAGTCATCCATGGTGAAGTACTCCGCCTTATTATAGTGTCCGAAACCATTGGCTGTCTGATAAGGAATAATAGGATCCGTTTTGTAATCATCATACTTATCGCTTTTCAGACGATACATTCCGATGGCAGATGGATCAGGATCTTTATCAAACTGAATCTCACCGCTGATGAAGAATCCTAGAACAGCTTTCTCACCGCCATTCTCCATTTTCTTTTTCAGGATCGGACCAGAGAGGTTACCGGAAACCAGGTTGTAACCATAGGCATCCAGGAGTTCTGATGTCACCACCTCGATACCACCACTGAATTGTTTAGATGGTCCGCGGGTCGTGATGCTGATGATACCACCGGTTGCATCACCATACTGAGCGGGTGTACCACCAACGATGGTTGTAACCTGCTCGATACCAGCCTGCGGCAGCTGTTGGCTACCACGGATACGGATACCGTCGATGTAGTAATCAGTAGCGTTGTCACGTGAACCACGTACGTTCAGCGCATCGCCATCATCTTTCTGGAACACACCGGCAGCCTGAGAGGCTACAGAGCGCACGTCGCGGGTTGGCGCTGCTTCAATTTCTTCGCGGGTCAGCGTTGCTCCTACTGAAGTATTACCTTTATCAATCAAAGGCACTTTGTAGGCTACGATTTCCACTTCCTTGGTTTCTACAACCTTTTTGCTGAGGCTGAGATCCTGGAAAGTGATTTTGTCGTTAGCAACAACGACTCCGGTGATCACCAGATCGTTGTAACCTACGAACGTAACTTTTACGTTGTAGATACCGGGCTGCAGAGGCTTGATGGTATACTCTCCATCAAAATCCGACTGAGCACCTCCGATCATCGTACCGTTCATTTCCGCAACTACCGAAGCGAAGGGCAGTGGCTCCTTGGTAGCTTTGTCCAGAATTTTACCTCTGATGGCTCCGGTTTGCGCGAAGGCGACCGTGCATGTCAGAAGTAAAAACACTAGGGTTGAGTAGACATTCCTTATCATAGGGTTAAGTTTGTGTCGATTTGAGTGTTAATGTTAGGTTAAATCATGGCGGGGGTTAAAAATAGAAACAATTGACTTGAATTTCAAAAACGGCGGACTTATCGCCCGGAGTTTTCAACAATTCTAACGGTGCGGCTACACCCTTTGCCTTAGTAACTCATTGATTACCACCGCACGTTTCCAATCAATTGTTCCGTTCTTAATTTCAGATGCGATCTGCGAACCATAGGAGCCGTTTGCCTGCCATTCGTCTTCCTCTATTCGCTGCACCTCCCCGAGAACCGTATCCGGATTACGGTTTGTAAGAACGTTTCGGTTTAACCTGTCCACTGCCGCAGCCTCTAATCCGGTCTGCGATTCAAGCGACACTGACCTATTGACAGGAGCCGGTGCCGCTTTCGTTGCCCGGACAGGTAATTTTTTCTTTACGGGTGCCGCCCGAACCGGTGGTGCAACAGGTACCGGAACCGGCTGCGGCTGGGTCAGGACCGGAGCCTTTTTCTTTTGTTCTTTGGTATTCAATAGTTTAGAGAACAACCAGATGATCCCTATTACTATATATACCAGTACCTTTAATTCCATGAATCCAAAATAAACACTTTTCAACATAAAAAGTGTCAGGCTGGTATCACTGCCGGGGGTTTTTTACATTTGCGTTGCGAACAGGGTCGGTTTATGACAATAAAAAGATAATACCCCGTTCCGTAAACTACTAAAGACAGAGAATTACCAGTTAAGAGACCCGGCTCGTACTGATCTGCAGTGCGGGTCGTTCTTTTCTAAAATACACAGGTTACCATGAGATTAAAATCGCTTGAAATTAAAGGCTTCAAGAGCTTTGGCGACAAAGTCATCATCCACTTCGACGAAGGTGTTACCGCCATCGTTGGACCTAACGGCTCCGGAAAATCGAATGTGGTTGATGCCATGCGCTGGGTACTGGGTGAGCAGAAAACACGCATGCTGCGCAGTGAGAAGATGGAAAACATCATCTTCAACGGAACAAAAAACAGAAAGCCTGCCAACCTCGCTGAAGTAAGTCTGACCTTTGAGAATAACAAAGGCATTCTCCCTACTGAATATTCCACCGTTTCTATCACGCGCCGCCTGTACCGCTCCGGTGAATCCGAGTATCTGCTGAACGGTGTTACCTGCAGGCTGAAAGATATCAATGATCTTTTTCTCGATACGGGTATTGGCCCCGATTCGTATGCGATCATCGAACTCAACATGGTGGATGATATCCTGAAAGACCGGAATAACACGATCAAGACCTTGCTGGAAGAAGCAGCAGGAATTTCAAAATACAAAATCCGCAAGCGTCAGACGTTTCAGAAACTGGAGGAAACGGATGCCGACCTGAACCGTGTGAATGACCTGCTGTTTGAAATTGAAAAAAGTCTTAAACAACTCGAGAGCCAGGCCAAGAAAACCGATCGTTATTACCGGCTGCGCGAAGAGTACCGCACCCTGAGCACACAACTGGCGCTGTACAGCATCCGCCATCACAGCGAAGCCCTGATACAACTGCAACAACGCGAACAGGAGCATCATACCGCCAAGAGTGCATTGCAAGAAGAGCTGGAAAAGCTGGAACTGAATATCCAGGAACTCAAGACCGGGGTGGTGGAGAAAGAGCGTCAGTTTCAGGCCACGCAGAAAGCAATGAACGAGAAGCTGCTGGAGATTACCCGATTCGAGAATGAGGAGAAGAACAGAAATGAACGCCTGAACTTCCTGGTCGAAAAACAAAAGCAGCTGCAACAGCAAAGTGAACAGGACGAGAAAACACTCACCGAAGTCAGCGCCAGCCTCATCGCTTTGCAGGAAGAAAAAACCCGCGAAGAAGAACATCTCAAACAACTGGAAGAAACGGTTAGCCGTCAACGTGAGGAATCAGAGCGCAGCAAGCAGGACTACGAAGCCTCGCAGGTCACGATCCGCGAACTCAATCAACAGACGTACCAGCTGCGTACGATGATCAACGAGTTCGAAACCAAGCAGGCGGTAAAGCATACCCGTTACAACTCGATCCAGGAAGAAATAAAACGGTATCACCAGCAACAGGAAGAAAGCGCGGCCAAACTGCGGACGATCGAAGAAGAACTGGAAAAGATATTGCCCGAAAAAGATCATGCGGAATCCGAATTAAAACGCCTCCGCGATTTACGCACCGAACTTGAAGACAATATCCGTCTGTCGGAAAACCGGCAGAAAGAACTCAATCAGGTCCTGCAGGCTGAATCGCGTAAACTCGATGCCCGGCACAATGAATACCAGCTTACGAAGAACCTGCTGGAGCAGATGGAAGGCTACCCGGAGTCGATCCGCTATCTCAAGAAGAACCACGACAAATACAAACAGGCACCCCTGCTGAGTGAAATCATTGTTTGCGAAGAAGCCTATAAAGTAGCAATCGAAAACTTCCTCGAACCCTATCTCAACCATTTTGTCGTTGACACGATGGAAGAAGCCTGGGACGCGCTTCAGACACTCAGTAATTCCTCTAAGGGCCGTGCCAATTTTTTCGTGCTCGACACTCTGAAGCAATTCAAATCACCCTCCTCCCCTGCCCTCGAAGGATGCATTCACGCTGTAAATGCTGTTGAACGCAACACCAAATACGATCAGCTCTACCATATGCTGCTCGGCCATGTGCAGATTCTCGACAAGGACCGTTCCCTGCAGGATTATCCTGCAAATGAAGATCAGTCGCTGGTGGTAATTTCCCAAACCGGACATTTTCTGCGCCAGAAATATGCACTCGGCGGAGGATCGATCGGTGCCTTCGACGGGAAACGTACCGGCAAATTCCGCAACCTTGAAAAGATGGCTGAAGAACTCAAGCATCAGGAACAGGTTGTAGAAGAATATAAGGAACAGGTAAAGATTGCGGAGGCAGAACATACCGAACTCAAGCAACAGCTGGATCAATGCCGTCAGACGCTCAGCAAGACCGAACAGGATTTCATGCGACTGAATGGTCAGGCCAACAACCTCACCAGCAGCCGCGAGTTCATCACCAACAACCTGAATCAGTCGAAGAACAACAGCGGACGTCTCGAAGACGAAGCCGTTGCCATTCAGAAGCTGATGGAAGAAGAGCAGAACAACCCCGAACTGAGTCCGGCTATTCTCCGGGAACGCCTCGACAAGCTCGTTCAGCAGCTCAATGTGCAACAGGAGCAAACGCTCAACCTGCAGCGCGAATCCAACGAAAAAGTACAATCCTACAACCAGCAGAACATCGGATTACTGCAGCAGCAGAACCGGATTCAGAACATCATCCGCGACATCGGTTATAAAACCAATCAGGCCGAAACGCTGAAGAAGAACAAAGAACAATACGCCATCGAACTTGAATCGGTAAAAACACAAACCGACAATCTGCTGGGAGGTATTGAAAACAACAGTGAAGCCTTCAAGCTCCTCATTGAAGAAAAGAACTCATTTGAGGCTGCCTATAAAGAAACCGAAACAGAATATACAACAGCGCGCACCACGATTGAAAACGAAGAAAAACGTCTTTCAGAACTGCGTCGCAACAAAGAGAATGCCGATGTACAGGTACAGAATGTACACGACGAACTCAACGAGCTCAAGCTTCAGATGCATTCGCTGAAAGAACGTCTCAATATCGAGTTCAATATCGATATTCAGGATCTCAGCGAACAGGAGCCGGATCCCGATTTCAACGAAGAGGAAATGCGTCCCCGCGCGGAGCAGCTGCGCAAGCGGGTCACCGAATTCGGACCGATCAATCCGATGGCACTGGAACAATACAAGGAAATCAAGGAACGGTACGATTTTATCATTGCAGAAAAAACGGACCTGCAGAACGCGAAGGAAGCCTTGCTCAAGACCATCAGCGAGATCGACGAAACCGCACGAACAGTTTTCATGGAAGCCTTCACACAGGTACGCGAAAACTTCATCCGTGTATTCCGCAGTCTCTTCACCGACGACGACAACTGCGATCTTGTATTAAGTGAGCCATCCAACCCGCTCGAATCCGATATTCAGATCATCGCACAGCCTAAAGGCAAGAAACCGTTGAGCATTCACCAGCTTTCAGGAGGAGAAAAGACACTCACGGCAACTGCACTGCTCTTCGGCATCTACCTGCTCAAGCCGGCACCCTTCTGTATCTTTGATGAGGTGGACGCACCGCTCGACGATAACAACGTTGATAAGTTCACCAATATCATCAAGACTTTCAGCCAGACCTCGCAGTTCATCATCATCACGCATAATAAAAAGACCATGTCGGCTACCGATATTATGTATGGCATTACGATGGCGGAACCGGGAGTGACAACGGTAGTGCCGGTGGATATGCGCATGTACGCCTGATGGAAGTTGCAGAGTTGCAGAGTTACAGAGTTACTGAGTTACTGAGTTACTGAGTTGCAGAGCGCTTGCGCCCCGAGCAAAGCCGCGGGGTTGCAGAGCTAAAATGTTAAAGTGTTGAAGCGTTGAAGAGTTGAAGAGTTAGCAGTTAAACAGTTAAACAGTTAGAAGAGTTAAGGAGTTGTAGAGATGCAGAGCTGCTGAGTTTTTTCAGTTCCCAAGGTTTAAATATTTGAGTGACTTATTTGCCAGTTGAGTTAGCGATGTTTTTTGAAACTGACCTATAAATATTATTTTAGAAATATGATCAAGGCACAATCATTACGTATCCTGTTTACATTCATTGTATCATTACTAATTCCGACATTGGGCTTTTCACAGTCGCAGGTGTGGGGATGGACAGAGACGGCAAATACATTAGATGGGTATGAACAAGCAAACGGAATCACCACTGATCCGAATGGAAATGTAATCATCACAGGTTTTTTCCAGTATGACTCCATAACATTCGGACCGGTTACGCTTTACAATGCCTCGGTAAATGCTGCGGTCTCTGATGATATTTTTCTGGCTAAATACGATGCCAATGGTCAGATTCAATGGGCGCAACAGATCGGCAGCAGTGCATCAGTTGAAGAAGGGAGGGCTGTTGCAACGGATCCGTTGGGTAATATTTTACTGGCAGGAGAATTCAGCGCAGATTCCATCGTGATTGCCGGAAACAGTCTGTACAATCACCCAGGCTATAAATCAGATATCTTTCTGGCCAAATTCAGTCCATCCGGCAGCTTATTATGGGCCACCACAATAGGCCATGAAGAAAATGAATCAGTCAACAATATCCACGTTGACACTGCTGGAAATATTTTTCTTGCAGGCTGGTATGCGAGTGACTCCTTGGTGATTGGAAGTACGACCCTACCGCCTGTTAACGGAAGAACTGCTTTGATAGTTAAACTTGATCCATCAGGAGTTCCACAACTGGTAAAATATGCAGTATGCGTGGGATCAAGCGAATTTTATGATGTTACTACAGATAACTCAGGGAATATTATCGCGAGTGGCGTTTTTAATTCAACATCCATTCAATTTGATGCCACGGTTTATCAGAACCCCAATCTTTCGAACGGGCAGGACCTGATGATCGTAAAATTCGATTCAACCGGAACATATCAATGGATTAAATCAGGAGGAGGAACAGGATTTGATTATGACTTTACCCTTTCAGCGGACACGGCGGGGAATATTTATACCAGCGGCACTTATTTCAGTCCGACCTTCACCCTTGGAGGAAGTTCTGTCACACAACTTGGACAAGGAGATTCATGGGTAGCAAAACTGAATTCCGCAGGAAACCTGCAATGGTTGCGGGCTATCAAAGGATACCTCAACGATCAGGTAATCACAGGAGATCTTACACCTGATGGTGATTATCTGGTAGCAGGATGGTTTAACAGCCTCAGCATCTCCGCGCCCCCTATCACAATTACCCGTAACGGAAACAGCACTTCCGCTGATGCTATCCTCATCCGTTACAATGCAGCAGGTAATCCCGTCTCCTATGGACAGGCCAGAGGGAGCAAAACCTCTGTCATGGCCGGTATAGCCTCCTCTGCTAACGGTCGCGTATATACGTGCGGATACTTCAACGGTGATACGCTGAACTTCGGCACTTCCCTGCTTTACAATTATAACTCCGGTGGTACCAACAACCTGTTTGTTGCAGAGCTCACCTCCTCCTTTACCAGTATAGAAGAAATAATGTCAAATGGTACAGGAATAGTACTCTTTCCAAATCCGGCAAACGAACAAGTCCATCTTCAATTGCAACTACCTGTACAGGAATTACGCATCACAGATCTTTCAGGTCGGTTCATAGAACTTCAGAAAACAGAACCGGCAACTTTCATTCAGGCAGACATCCGTCATCTGATGCCCGGGGTATATCTGATAGATGGGGGAATCAACGGTTGTGTAAAATTCATAAAGACTGAATAATCATTCGGCTGCCCAATCACTCAGCTTTTATTCTCCGGACGCTTATGTGGCCAGATTTTCTGACGCCAGCGGGCACGTTTATCGAATGAATCCACGTGCTTGAACTTTCGTTTATTCTTCTTCCAGCGTTTCTTTACATCCTTCGACTGCAGTTTCAGATGACGTTTACGACCGATTTCTTCGGCTTTCATCTGTTTCTTTATCTGCTCCTGCTTCGCCTTCTCGGCCTGCTTTTGTTTCTTTCTGGCACTGCCATCACTTTGGGAAAATGCCGGTGAGAGGCCCAGAAAAGCCAAAAACAAGAAGAGGTGCAGGAAGTGTTTCATACTGTATCAACGCAAACTTAATAGAATTATGGCGTGAAACGGAAAAAAACAGCCGGGTTTATCACAGAGAGACTGAAAAACAAAAGAGGCCATCGTTCTGACAGCCTCTTTCAAATTTTAGTAACAAATCCTACCTCGGTTTCGGAGCGTCAGGATTCCTGAATTTTACTGCACCTTGCTCGTTGTTATAGGTGTAGTTCAGGCCGTAAATAAGTACAGGATAAACTCTTTCAGGCGTAACGGTATAAGTACCGTTCGTTAACTGCACCTCTTTCATTACGGAAGTGCGGTCCTGAGCGATAGAAGCAATTGTGATATCCACTTGTGCAGGAGGATTGGCAATAGCCTCTCCTTTCTGGTCGCAGGGATAAAACGTGACATTGGAACCATCGTCAACAATCTCAAAATAAATTTTCTGGTCATTTGTTACCAGATAACCGCCATGTTTTCCTTTAGCGGCTTCGCCCGATTGAGCCATCAGTCCGGCTGGAATGAGGAGCGCCAGGACAAAGAACAGAGAGAGGAGATGTTTTTTCATGTTTTGGTTTGTATTTCAAGATCAAATATAGGTAATAATGTTTCAAAAATACAAATCCGTATCTTCGTTCCGCATGAAAAATTACGTAAAAGGCCTGGTTTTATGGGTCATCGTCGCCGTTACCGTTACCATCAGTGCCTGCAAAAAGAACAATGACCGGGTTCCGACGGTTGCGGTTGATGAATACCTGAACCTGAATTTGCCGGAATATGTGAATCTGAACGCCATAAACAACTGGGTATATTACAATTACGCCGGAAACCGCGGACTTATCGTAGTACGGACCTCTCCCAGTGATTTTGCAGCCTATGAACGTACCTGTACCTATGACCCGAATGTGGCCACGGCCTATGTAGAAGGTATTCCGAATGACATTTTCTGTATCGACTCCACCTGCATGAGCAAATTCAGCATAATTGACGGATCCGTTGTTTCAGGTCCGGCCTCTACTCCACTTTTAAAATATCGGACGGAGTTGTTGAGTAATAACATCCTCCATATCTACAATTAACTGACTAAAAAACCCTGTTTTTCAGCCAGTTAATTGTAGCTGCAGGGGCTGCTGGGCTGCAGGCTACGAGGCTTGAAGCATGAGGCTTGAGGCTCATGAAAGGATTTCCTTCACCGTTTTCCGGATACCGTTGGCGATTTCATCGGTAGGTAAATCGTTGGCATCTTTTCCGAAAGGATCTTCGATTTCTTCGGCGATGAGCTCAAGGCTGGCCAGCACATAGAAGATAATGGCAACTACCGGAATGGTGAGATATCCCAGTGAGAAGACAAAACCGAACGGCAGCGTCATCACATACAAAAACATAAATTTTTTCAGAAAGACGGAATAAGAATAAGGAATCGGAGTATTCCTGATCCGCTCGCAGGCGCCGGTGGCATCGGTGAAATTTGAGAGTTCGGGTTGCATCAGTAGCAGGTGTTCGGGTTTCAGCTTGCCCGACTTTTCCAAGGCAGCAGCATATTTCATAATCTGCAGAGCGATGCGGTTGGGAAGGTGCGATCCCTCAGCAGGTATTACCGAAAACCCTTCAGCCGGTTCGAGTTCTTCTTCCAGATGAACCTTACGAAGATGGTTCTTCAATGCAAAAGCAAAGTTGGGAATCATCACTGCGAAGTAACCGGCCTCTTCGGGTACCAGCGCCTTTATTTTCAAGGCCAGATTACGGCTGGAGTTGACGAGTCCACCCCAGACCTTACGTCCCTCCCACCACCGTTCATACGCCGTATTGGTGCGAAACACCAGCAGCAGAGAGATCACCATGCCAAGCGAAGAATGAATCAACGAAAGATTCTTCACATGACTGGTATCGGAAAGCTTCCATATTTCTTTCTCCAGCCAGGTGATGAGCCAGGCATAACCACATAGTGCAATGATCAGTGGCAGCAGCTTACGAAAGGTATCAGCCTTGTGAAATTTGAAAATGATGAGGAACCAGTCTTTGGGGTTGTAGCGGATCATGCGGTGAAGTTAGTGCAATGATGGGAATATCATGAGTTGCAGATTACAGATAATTACGGAGTGATTAGGATGGTGCAGATGGTACGGATTTACAGAGTACAGATCTTACGGAATTTACAGAGGTACAGATTACCGATAAGCAGAATTGTAGATCTTGGATTGCAGATGTACAGATGGCGGATAAACCGAACAACGGACAGATTTGCCAAATTGCCAATTCACTAATCCACCAATTCACCAAATAACAGATAGTAACGACGCAAGCGACTCTCAGCAAGCATCGACTAAAGTAAGATTGCAATTTCATCCGGATCCACACTCATTACTAGAAATATCTGCCGGATACTCAATTCTGGTAGATTGTATATTGATGCAGTTGTAGTTTCAAGTCATTAAAATCAACTACCATGACCAAACGACTTCTGATCATTGCAGTATTACTCATCACACGGATCGCTTCTGCACAAACCCTGGTCTGGGATCAGACCTATACCATTGCCGGCAGCAACCTGCTGCATTCAACAACAGTATCTCATATCAATGGTGTTTACACAGCAGGAGAAGAAGATGTCACAGCTACCGGGGTAGTGAAACTGCGTGTTACCCGGCATAGTAATTCCGGCGTTCTTCAATATACCAACGCGTTTCAATTTGGCAGTGCGGTCAATAATCTGGGCGTCCACAAAATCGACTGCGATTCTCTTGGGAATATTTATGTAATGGTCACTGCGTATAAAATTGCTAACAACAACAGCGACTGTTATCTCCTCTCCTACTCCCCCACCTTATCACTGCGCTGGATACGCTCGATCAATTCAGGCAACGATAACACCGGTGGAGATTTCACACGCTCTTCAAATGGTAATATTTATGCAGCGATCAGTTTCAAAACGCCATCAACCACTACTTACAACATTGCCATTCATAAGGTAAATATGTCGACCGGAGTTATTGCCTACAGCGGAAGTGCGGTAACCGGCAGTTTTTATGCAATCAAACGGGTACAGATTGATGCTTCCGGAAACACGTATATATGTAGTAACGTCGGGCTGGGAGGTTCGCTCTACAACGGAACCTTAAGCAGGTTCAGCAGCACCGGAGTGCATAGCTGGACCACAGTTTACACCAGCGCTACAACCTCCTATTTCAACGACATGACCCTTGACAATTTCGGCAACAACATTTACATCTGTGGCACGAGAAATTCGGCACCGGCAGGGTTGGTTTTAAAATACAATACTTCAGGAGCCAATACAGGAAGTTACATCCTCAGCGATAGCGACGACCACAACTTTATGTTCATCAGTTATGCCGTGGCGGGATCTGTAACCGTTTACGGCTATACTAAAACCAACCCAACCAATTTTCCAACAATGAATTTACTGCTTGTTAATTTAAACAGTGCGCTATCGTCCGTTATCAGCACCAGCAGTTACCCAACCTCTGGCAGTGGCATCTATAATGTACTTTTGCGCGACATGTCAATGGTAAGTCATCCAAATGGAAGCCAGACGTTTTTAATAAACATGATTACTATACTGGCGGGAGGAGGAAATGATGCCAGTTATCTGGTCAAGATCAATGCTTCAGGCGGAGTTGTATTCAGCAACTCAGCAAATAACATCGGGAAAAAACTATATCCCTTCGTCACAACATCTGTCAGCAACACTGACTTTCTGCTTACAACCACCAATTATCGAACACAACGATACACTTCAACTGCGGCAAGAATTAGCGAAACCGAAGAAGATGCATCTAACGTTGCGGTATATCCCAATCCAGCCAGAGATTACATTTATATAACCGGGGCGGATCGATACGGATTTCTTCAGGTCATTGATCTCAACGGGCGAGTTGTTATAGAACGCCAATGGAATCCGGGAGAGGAGATTAATGTTGCTTCGCTGGCGAAAGGTATGTATCTGATAAAGTTGCATACAGAGGATGGATTTATCAGTAAAAAGGTGATAGTAGAATGACACTTCCAATGAATCAACAAAAAAAGACCCAATGTAAGATGGGTCTTTTTTTTGCTCTTTACTGATTTAATTCATCAACTAAAGATCTAATAACATCTGAATAAAGATCATCTTTTCGCCTCCGGAAAGAAAATCGCGTTATACCCATACAGCATCAGCTTGCAATCATCGTTCACATAGATCAGCGGATCATCCACCAGACAAGCCCAGGGGTGTTCCAGTTGTACCATAAAGAGTTCCTCTCCATTGCGTAAAAACCGGAAATATCCATCTTGCAATAAAAAACTGAAACTGTTTACACTGTCCTTTTGGTAGCTGAGAATAGTACCGGATTTCTGTTTAATATAACTGTGATGAAATTTCACCACTTCAACAGTATATTTTCCTTTAGGTGTTACCGATAATTTATACCTATAGTATCGGGGAGAATGCTGAACGTTTACAACGAGATCAAATACCGCTTTTCCGCTTATCTGACGGATTTTATACGTATTCAGCACATTGGAAATCCTTGGATAAAACGGATCACCTAAACTCTCGACTCGATATACTTTAGTGTTGTATACTTTATCATAGGTTCCCATTTCCATTGAATCACGAGGAGGATCATCGTATACTCCGGAAGAACCTGAATTCTTATACAGTTTATGAAACAGGCTCCCCTTTGCATTGTAATACATGGTATCATACACCTCTGCAATTGTATCCATCGGATAATTCGGGGATTTATATTCAACCGGATCCATACCTTCCGTATCTCCCTTCTCACCGAAATAATCAGCCTTTTTACTTGCGGTTTGAACGCGGTTATAATTCGACATATAGCTATTATACTGCTGCGCCATCCGGTCAATCTTATATTGCTCAGCATTGAAAACCTGCCCACCGGAAGGTTTGTCTACCATTCCTGCCTGACGCTGGGCTTGTGCTGACGAACTAATCATGAATAGAACAGCAACAAAAGTCGCTGCGTTTATCATTTTTAAAAATACTTTCATTTGTGGCGGTAGTAATTGAAGATATTTCATATCGTATATAATTCGACCTAAAATTAATTCGGAAAGTTATAACGACCTTGAAAATCCATCATTTTAAAATATGATATTTTTCATTTACAGACATGTCACTCTGATATTATAACTCTCAAAAATCTACATCTGCTTCTCCAGTTTCCGGATCCGTGCATTGAGAGACGGGATATTTTCCATTTTCAATGTTTCAATGAGCTGAATAAAGTCAGGTTGTTTCTCAGGACAAGCTGGCAAAATATCTCCAAGACCCTGTAAAGTATTCACACGTACAATCCGGCTCTCCTTTTTATCCAACACCCATGCGCTCAACAGCTCCCAAACGAAGTTCAGTTCTTTCTTTGTTAGTGGCAGACGTGGCAACAGTAAGGCAAGATGCCATTTCAGTTCGATGTGCTCTGCCTGTGTGCAGAGTTTCAGCAAATGTTGTTTATGCGCTTTTAAAAACTCCGGATACTGAACAGTAATTTTCTCTATGGCGTCTGCGGCACGCATCGCAAGCAAGCGATCCTCCGAAAAAAGATAGACGATCAATGCATCAAAATCCGATTGCGTTTTTATCATTGCTACGAGCTCGTTCACCCTGCCGATGGAGCGAAGGTCGCCGGTGTTGAGAAATTTATACATCCTTTTCATACGTTAGTATAAAACAGGAAATCTCCGTCATGCCACATACCCGATGGCAATGCCATCAAATATTCAGTAAAAAACAAAACCATGATTACACTCAACACTGTTTTCCGGATGCGTTTAACGGGCTTCATGTTTAAGCTTTTCTGGCCTTGAAATACTTCAACGACTCAAACAGGAGCAAGAGAATGACGGCACCTGAAAAGGAAGAAATAAAATGCCTGAAACCCGGAAACCCTAATCCAAAGATTAATCGCAGCGCCGGTACCGCGATAATCAATCCGAGGAGCGAAAATGCGATGATAACAATTACGATCAGCGCTACATTTTTCTCCATCAGGACGGACACGAAGTTCCGGGTTTTTGAAAGTGAAGTGAGAATAATAAATACATTTCCGATGATCAACGAAGAAAAGGCAATGGCCCTCACCTCCGGTTCGCTATGCCCTTCATGAATAGATAGAAAATATACAATTAATACCATCGCCAATAACGACAACCCCTGCATCAGGCTGAACATCATTTTGCGCCATCCGAAAAACAACTCATCAGGATCACGAGGTGGGCGCTTCATAATTCCCAGCTCTTCCGGTTCGGATTCAAACGCAACCGAACATACCGGATCTATAATCAGCTCCATTAACACAATATGCAAGGGCAACAATAACAAAGGCAATGATGTAAAAAAAGCAGGCAGCAGTGTGAGGCCAATTATCGGAATGTGAATGGCGATGATGTAAGACATTGCCTTTTGCAGATTATCATAGATCTTTCTACCCGACCGAATCGCCGAAACGATTGAAGCAAAGTTATCATCCAGTAATACCAATGAAGAGGCCTCCCGCGCCACGTCGGTGCCTTTACCTCCCATGGCGATACCGATATCCGAAGCTTTTAACGCCGGCGCATCATTTACACCATCACCGGTCATCGCAACAATTTCTCCATTCGCTTTCAGTGCTTTTATAATCTGCAATTTTTGTGCAGGAACTATTCTGGCAAAAACACTCGTCGTCTTGATTATTTCATTCAACGAAGCCTCATCCATCACCTGTAGTTCCGGACCAGTCAATACATTTTCATAACCCGGCAATCCAATTTGCAAGGCAATACTCTTCGCTGTCGCGGGATAGTCACCGGTAATCATTATGATTCTTACGCCTGCTTCATTACACTCCTTAACAGCCTGGGGAACTTCGGGACGAATAGGATCCTCAAAACCAATGAGTCCTACAAAGTCAAAGTCAAATTCTGTTTGAGCATCCGGCAACACTGCTTTATTCCAGGTTGTCTTTGCTACAGCAATAACACGCCAGCCATTCGCAGCCATCTCATTGACCGCAGCCATAAGTGTCAACATCTCCTGTTCACTTAACCGGCACAATGAAAACACAGCTTCTGATGCTCCCTTGGAATAAACAGAATAAGATCCGTTTGAATCGTTCTGCATCACTCTTGTCATAGCAAAGAGCTCCCGTGATAACGGATACTCTTTAACAAAACTTCCCAACGTCGTATCGTTCGTACGAATATCAAGATATGTTTCGGTAATTGCTTTTTCCATCGGGTCGATGGAGTCTGTCTGCGAAGCCAGAAAGGCACTATCAATGATCTCACGGAGAGCCTCTTCATTTCCTTCAAATTGATGTTTATGAAATATCCTGCCTCTACCATAAACAGCAGCCACTTCCATTTTATTCCTGGTAATGGTGCCGGTTTTGTCCGAACACAAAACAGTTGCAGAACCCAGTGTTTCGATCGCCGATGGCTTCCTCGTTAAAACGCTGTTCTTCGACAAACGCCAGGAGCCCAATGCAAGAAAAACTGTCAAAACAACAGGAAATTCCTCAGGCAAAATCGCCATCGCAGCGGCAAGTCCATTCAATACAGATTGCAAAATATTTCCACGGGTAATATAAAATACAAGAATAACTCCCAGACTGATGATCGCCCCTGCAATAAACAGATTCCGGATGAGCACCTTCATTTCTCTTTGTAACCTGGTTTCATCCTGTTTGATACTTTGTAAAGATGTTCCGATCTTCCCGAATTGGGTTCCTGAACCTGTATTCACAACTTTCGCTACTCCCCGGCCCTGAACGACAAGTGTCCCGCTGAAGAGCATAACCTGAGCATCCTTTTCATCAGTATGAACACTTTTTGAAACCGGGACCGACTCTCCAGTGAGCAGAGATTCATCAACACTTAAATTCAGGCTTTCAAGCAAAACCGCATCAGCAGGAATACGGTCGCCCTCGTTTAAAATCAAGATATCATCAACGACAACTTCCCTTCCGGGTATTCTGACATTCTCCCCGTCACGGATCACCAGGGCCCTGGGAGAGGAGAGTTTCTTTAGCGCTTCAAGTGCCTTTTCTGTTTTCTGATATTGATAAAATGTAATGAAAATGATAATTAAATTAGTCCCTAACAAAATAATTCCTTCTCTGTAATCACCCAAAATAATATAAAGTACACCACAACTGATTAACAGAAGAAACATAGGCTCCCTGATAACTTCGAGGGCAATATGAAAAATATTTTTGGGTTTGGCCGAGGCCAATTCATTATACCCCTGAAATTTCAATTTCAGTGCAGCTTCACGTTGTGTTAGTCCGGTCATCATTTCGTTTAATGTAATGAACAAAACTCTTCCGGCGAAAACCTTTTCACCATCCGCCGGCTCCGGCATGGAATTCCGGCCGAGCAAAACAAAGCTACCTGTTTATTCAATAACAAATCTGAATGAGTCACGATTTGCAGCAAACGGAGATCGGGTGTATTCTTAACAATGGTCGATTATGATCAGACAGTTTTGCTTTTAGAACGCTGATCCTGCTGTATTAATCATCATCTTTTTCGTCCTTACCACTGTGTTTTTCCCCGGACTTGATATACTCCTTGACCTTTGCAGATTCGCCGGACTCCATATTACCGCCTCTGCCCTTCCTGATATCATGCTCATTTCCACTCCTATGGCAAGATGCACAATCAGAAAAATTATAAATACCTTCTTCCTGATGCTCACTACGGATTTTACTTTCAGCATGTTCATGACAACCATAACAGGTATAAACTTTAAAATCCTGATTCGTATGACAGGTAGTACATTTCGCATTGTGGTCCTTATCCAGTATGAAAAACAAAGAGTGGTCGAATGTTGAAGGGGACCATTCAGCAGTGGCATGACATTTACCGCAGTTCCCCTGCAATGAAACATGCAAATCATCGTTTGGCTTGTCATGGCAGGCTGCGCAGTCAGCTACCACGCTTTTACCCAGCACCTCATGATTAAATCCATTTTCAGGCTTCCAGGTATTCGTAGTATGACAGGAATTACAAGAGATCAAAACCCTTGAATGTAATTTATCTTCGGGTTTAACATGGCATCCATTGCATTCATTTTTCACACCAGCGGGCAACAAGTTATGTTCAAAGCCGGAATAAGCAGACAAAGGCTGAATTCCTTTATGGTCTGAATGACAATCAACGCACTTAGCAGCCTTTAACTTATCATGAAATAAAATCAATTTCTTACCTGGCGTCACCGGTTTCATACCGATCTTCTCCACCTGATGACAACCGATACACCTGCTGTTATCAATGCCCGAAAAAGGCTGATGACAAGCGGTACATTCGTTCTTGATTTTCTGATGCCCCAGCGAAAGTTCTCCGGGATTCAGCATCCTGTGCGGATAGAACACCGAAAGGCTGACCAGAGCAACAAGAATAAGTAAAACGACCCACCTTTTCATTTGCTGAACATCATTACTGAAACAATATGAATAACTGCCAATACCCCCAATAGAATCGTTATCGGCATATGGACTACCCTCCATTTCTTCATCAGGTCGACGGTTAATGCATCAAAAAATAATTTTTTCTCCGCTTCTTCCTTCGACATGCCATCCGCCATAAACAGCTGCAACTTCGATTTCAATGCCTCTGACGATTTCTTCAACAGAAACTTCCCCACCAAACCTGAAGCAACAGCTATAATCAGCATCAGCACAGCCAGCCATGGCAAGACTGCATTAAAATGAATGCCCGCATGCACCAAAATCAGGATGGATCCGATCCAGGCTGCATACTCATGGGTCTGCAATAGCTTTTTAGGTGATCCGTACTCAATGATCTTCCTTTTACGCAATGAATAGGCAAATGAAAACAGGATTATCAAGGTACCGACATATCCCAAATAACGACCCACTTCCACTAAATGTAAAACATGCAGGAGATAGTCAAACAATACTGCCAGAAGAATCATCAGCAGGAACCATTGCAGGAATGGCCATACATAACGTTTGAATATCGATCTGGTCATAGCGTAACACGCCGAAAATAACAAGATTTTCAGTGTATTCTACTGACTAAAATCATAACGCATAATGAGCAGTTACTACGAGCGCTTGAACCTGCAGAACGGCACTACTTTACATCAAACTCTTCCCGCAGTACTTTCAGCAATGCAGCATTCACATCGATGTAGCGCTGAATATGCACCTCGCGGGTGGAGCTGATAACGCTGCTTTCGAAAAAGGACAGGATATTCACGATCCGTTGACGGTCGAAGTTTTCAGTCCCGTTGAGATGAAATGGAATGTCTTCGTTACTCTTTTCATACAATTCAAACGATTCAAAAATGTTCTTCTCGCCTTTTCTGATCTTGCTGACAAACGTAAAATCATTGTGCTCTATCAGAAACGGGTTGATGTATTGCAACCGGTTCTGGCTTTCGAGTTCCTGGCGGTCGTACACGTTTTTGATGGCAACGGTGAGATCGCCGGTGAGACGCTGAAATTCCTCATTCTTAAAATACCGCAAGGAGCCTGAGTTGCGCAACTGATCGAGCATAATGGTGCGCGGCTCAAAAAGCGAGAGGGAACGAAAACTCAGCCCATGCTGGAAATTTAGGGCGAAGGTTTTGGACGTATTGGTGAGATTGCTGTCTCTGAAATAAGCAATCAGATACTGCATGGCTGCTTCCTGCCGCAACCGGTTCTGCACTTTGGTAGCAGCAGTGACGGAATCATTCTCAAGTTCCTGATAAAAACTCTTTGCCAATTCAATGGCCCTTTCTTCCTCAATCCGGTGTTCGAGTTTATACTCGGCCAGAAACCCGCAGAAAACGGCCAGAAAGAGCATGAGGAATTCCCAGAAGTACGACTTCCAGTTTTTCTTTCCTTCGTGATGTGAATGATGGTGTACTTCCATGGCGGGTAATTGAGGCTTTGAGATGAAATGATCTGTTCATTCAAAACTAATGAAAATTATGACAATAACTCTTAAACAAGTCCCGACATCTCATACCTGATCAGAGGAAATCCTTCACTTAAATGTCGAATCTACATCGTCAGAGCTGCAATCTTTCATTCAACGCAACTGGCTTTAGATTAATATCCCAATGGCTCCTGACTGGTATGTCTTATTCTGAGAATCCGTATTTCACGCTCATCGGATTTAATTTGATATGTTACCCGGTAATTAAAAACCACAAATGCACGGAAATCTTTATTTGGCAATTCTTTTAATTTATCTGTCTCACTGATTAATGGGTTTTTCCTGACAGCAGCAAGACGGGAAAGCACTGCACCTTTTACAATAGATGGTGCTTGAAGACTTTGCTTCTCGAGATATATCAAAATACTCTTAAAATGGTCAAGCGCATTTCTATCCCAAACAATTCTGTAAGCTGGTTTTACCACTTAGCTAACTCCTTGAGTGCATCCTTATGGGAAACAACCTTACCCTTCTCCATTCGGGTCACCGCATCGTTAACTTCCTTATTATATTGTTTGCGGGTTGTCCGCTTTGCTTCCTTATCGACTTGTAAAAGACTCTTAATCATTTCAAGCACTAATGCCTGCTGCTTTGTAGATAGCAAAGGAAGGTAGCTGTCAACTTGTTTTTTTATTGCTGTGGCGGTCATGGATTTCACTTTAATTCAAACAAATTTACAAAATAAAAGCCCGTTCCGGCAAACATACCAACTATTTAACACAGATTTTCAGTAGTTCAGATGCTGATATCACACCAAATAAGCTCTATAAACAATAGGGTATGACACCCACCTCCCTTTACGGCACTACACCGCCACGTCAGCTTCACCGGAAGAGTTGTGAACACACAGAATCCATCTGCATGGGATTTGGTAATTGCCGCGAGGATCTGGATAAGCACATACGATCATTACCTGCATTATCTTACTCAGAGGTAAATGGAGCGGCTTCAAAATACCACGAAAAGCAGAAGATCGCTCACTGTCATTCACGCTCCATTAAAATGCGCACGCAGCTGGTTTAAATACTGTGTCCATCCTCCGGTGCAACTCTTATAACATTCTATTTCCGGAACCAATCCATGGTGCGTAAATGTTACCGTGGTCATCTCCTGCTGCTGTTCCACTTCAAATGAGAATCGGGTACCGATCCATTCACCGGTGTTTTTCAGAAATGTCAGCTTACTTTCCGTAACCTCCCAGACCAACTTCCTATTCGCAACGGTTTCGATCAATCGTTGCCGGGAAAAATGAGCACCATTACCGGCAGTGAACGAAAACACATCGTTCACGACCTCGCTGCTGCCTTCTATGGACTCACCGTATATGCCGGTCCACCAGTTCAATGGATTTTTCAGGTACGCGAACACCGCCTCCGGAGCAGCCTTAGTTGTAAAGCTGAAAACGAAATGATCCTTTGCCATCCTCCTTCCTTATTTTAACAGCGCCAGCTGACCTGCGTGATATTGCAAATGAGATGTCCGAGTAATGATAATATTCAGCTTATTGCGATGAGGCTCCTTCGCAAAATCCTCTTCAGAAACTGCAGTATGTCTCGCAAACCACTCCGCTTCAGTGAGCGCAGCAAACTTTGCCTGCAGCATATTATTCTGCTTGTCCCAGAGGGCTCGCAGCGTTGCCACCGCAGGAATCTCTGCAATAGCCTTATCGGCCTGTTTAATGAAAGGTTCCTGCAGCTCCGGATATTGTCGCTCACCTAAACCCAGTAAAACCAGCATATCATCATGCACGGCAATCAGATGTCCGAGCAAATAGATGCCCCGGTTCTTTCCCGGCGCCACTTCATTCATGAAGCGTTCGTCATTTATTTCATTGATTATTTTGCCGGCACTGACAACAGATCCATTCCATCTGTCCAGTACCATCTTAATGGTGAGTGCGGGGTGTGTCATCGTTGATTTCTTTTTGCAAACATACAGTCCTGGAAGCAAATCCGTGAGGTGCCATTTAGACAATCTGACGGGTTGATTTGGACATGCAATATACTATCTTTGCAGCGAAAACAGCATGAAGCATTTATCCATTCTGGTTCCGGATGAACAAACCAACATGAGTACAATCGCTTGTATTGTAGGTTCATACCAGCTATTTACAGAAGCGAATAAAGCAAGGATCAAATCCGGGAAATCCGCACTCTTTGAAATTGCACTGGTGGGTGCGAACGACACCGATTTTCTGGACAACGAGCTGCTGCAGATAAAACATCAACAGACCATCTCCGATATCAGCAAAACGCAGCTTATTCTGGTGCCAGCCTCCCTCATCAGGAGTTATGAAACAGCGACGCAAAACAATAGATTGTTGATCGACTGGGTACGCAAACAACATAAAAAGGGAGCAGAAATTGCGAGCATGTGCATCGGGAGTTATATGCTGGCCGCCACCGGACTCTTATCCGGCAAACAATGCTCCACACATTGGGCTCTGGCAGAAGATTTCAAAACACTGTATCCGGATGTTCACCTGCAAACAGACCAATTAATCACCGACGAAAACGGCATCTATACCAACGGCGGAGCATATTCTTTTCTACATCTGCTGCTGTATCTCGTAGAAAAATACTACGACAGATCAACTGCCATCCATTGCGCAAAATATTTCCAGATCGATCCCGACCGGAATCTTCAGGCGGAGTTTTCGATTTTCAATGGCCATAAAAACCACAACGACAAGGAAATTTTATCGGCACAGAAATTCATTGAAAAGAAATACCGGGACAAAATCTCGATCGAAAAACTATCCGGAGACCTGAACATCGGCAGGCGAAGTTTTGACCGGAGATTTATCAAAGCCACCGGACTCACGCCCATCGATTATCTGCAACGCGTACGGGTAGAAGCCGCGAAGAAATTATTTGAGTCGTCCCGAAAAACTGTAAGTGAAATCATGTACGACAGTGGCTACAACGATGCTAAAGCCTTCAGAGATGTTTTTAACCGGATTACCGGCTTATCACCACTTGAATACAAGGTCAAATACAATAAAGATCATTCATGATCTGAATTATCAGGATCTGCGACTCACGGCTTATACACCGCTACATACGCTTCACCGGAAGTGTTGGTGAATGCTCCGCCGGCATATACATAGCCTCTGGAATCCACGGCAAGTGCCCAGATTTCGCCGTTGGCCTTGAACTTATTGCTGCCACCGAGTTCCTGCCAGGAACTGCCGTTCCATTCAGCCACATAGTAGTAACCTGAAGCATTGGTCAGGTTTCCGGCCAGGTATAGTTTTCCGTTGGCACTGACAGCCATAGTGTAGAATGGATTAAATCCTGATGGCAAACCGGCATTGCTATATACCGTCCAGTTTGTTCCGTCCCATTTGCAGATTTTATAATCCGCAGGCGTTATCGTTTGTGTAAGAAAATACACATTGCCTGCAGCATCATAGCAGGATGTGTAAACAGCATTCGTAGTTCCCGCCGCAAAGGGATACCCGATATTCTGCCACGCAGTTCCGTTGTATTTTGAAATCACTTTTGTACCGTTCTTGTCCAGACCTTCAACAAACACATTTCCGGTGATGTCGCGGAAAATACTGTTTTTCATATCGCAGGACACCGTATCGCCGGTGAGGGAATCAAAGTACTTATTCGGCATCGTGATCCAATGGCTGCCGTCCCATACCACATTGCGGTAAGTGGAGCCTGACGAAGGCTGAAGAAAGGATGCGTAAATTTTGCCGGAGGGCAATACGATAAAGGGAATCTCCGACGATACCGCCGAAACATTCGTATCAATATCATCGCCTACCATACTCCAACTGCCATCATATTTGGCGATATAGGTGAGGTTGGTGCTGTTGGAAATCACCGCCGACTCATTATTCGAGAGATATAAATTTCCTGCTCCATCAAGCTGTAACTGAAAATGCTCCAGCGGATCCGACGAACTCAGGTTGCCCACTTTCGACCAGGAAGTGCCGTTGAATTTATAGGGTGTCCAGTCGCCCGTACCAAAATAATCCGGCGAGATGTACACATTATTGGAAGGATCGATGGTGATCGCCCAGATATTCTCATTGGTGAAGGAGAGATTTAAACTCCCTCCCAGCTGCTGCCAGCCGGAATTAATGGTACCGGAACCACCACCGGGTGCAGGATCGTCTTTATCCTTGTTTTTACAAGAAACAGCCAGAGCAGAGACCAGCAAAATCAGCAATACTTTTTTCATAGTTATAGTTTGGGGCTTCGCCAAAATTAAAGGTTGACCTGGATACAGGAAATACTACAAATGCGTTATATAATACTATTAATCCAGGATTGTTATAAATCTCACCTGGCCCAAAGCACCATGATCAGCTGTATCCTCCGGAAGAGTAAATGACCAACCCGATCACAAAATTCAACACCAGGACCACGAGCACCAAAACCAGACAAGCATTACAAATCTGCTTCCATATTACTGCACCGGGCTCAACCGGTAATCGGTACCAGCGAAAGTAATAACCGGGTGAAACCAACCATATACTAAGGCCAGGATTTCGTTGATGCCTCTTATCGAGATAATAGTGCACCACAACTTTGCACACTATGAAAAATACGATAGCCCCGCCGGAGAGGTTATGGTAAAGATGAAGGGACATGTTGATCGAATATAAATTTATTACCAGGCACAGGTGATGATGATTTATCGTTGCGCAATTCTGACGTCGCAAGGTCGAATATTCTTCACCTGACGGCCCTCCTTCTTGCTCACGAAACCCTTCAAGATTCTCTCTGCATGGTTTAGATTTTCAGCAGTGCATAATCCGGAACGCCAGTCGGAATTGTTTTCTAAGGACGCCCAGGGGAATTCGACTTTCTGGCCGTTCTCTTTAAAACAATCGATCAGCCTGAAATAGTCGCGCGGATCCGGAATGATTGCCTCAAACGCAAAGGTGGAGATATGAGAAGGAGTGATCAATTCAACGGCCCTGTACTCGTCAATCTCATCATCGCGGTATAGTTGTTTACCGGTAGGACCGACAACTTCCACAACGTCTTTATAATGATATCCAGTTTCCGGATCGGGAATTTGTTCCAGAAGTGCTAGTTTGTTTTTCACTCTGCCATACACCTGCTCACCGGCATCATTCAATTTGATTGCAGCCAGATAAGTATCCGGATTGCGCCAAAACTTATCTTCTTTTCTTCTCTTTGCGAATGAAACGAACGTCTTCCAGATATTCATGTACCCCAAACTTACAATAAACTACCGTTACTTTCTTCTAACCATTCAGTCTGTTAAAATGCTGCTCCTGCTTCTTAGTGCTTTCGCTTTGCTTTGGCTTTCTTCTTCACCTTCGACTTCTTCACAAGTTGAGCCAGATCCGAATCCGGATCATTAAACTGCTGATCGAGCTCCTTCTTCGTTAACCCTTTCAGGTCCTTTTGCGTGGTATGTATGCTGCGAGACATTGATATCCGTTTTTTTACAATTCAACCTGTTTCTATTTAATCAATCCCACCAAACGTACACGATTTTGTGTCCCGGGTAACGGTCCTGCAGTTTTTTCAGTCGCGGATCGGTGCAGTAATCGACTTCGTCGGGCATGAGGTGGGCGGTGGCGGCAACAATTTCTTCGGGAGAGAGATCACCGATGAAATAGATCACATCGGTGTAGAACCATTCATTGTCGTGCAGGTTTCCGCCAGGGTAAATATTGATATCCTTGATCTCCGCAAAGGCCGCCACGTTACGTGGATCCTCCGCCAGGGCTTTGAGGGTCCGGTAGTATTCGCCTATGGTGCAATCGGCCCCTTCGTCTCCGCTCCCTTCGACTCCGCTCAGGGGTCGGGACAGGGACCGATTGGGCGCTATGGATGCTTCGTCGTTGTTGCCGTCGAAAAACTCATCGAGGGTTAAGAGGACCGGCTCCTTCTTCTCCGCGAAATGCAGCAGATCATACCGCTGCACGAGCTCGTTTCTTTTGTTGATATCGATGGGCGGCATGGTGTTATTGGTTTGAGCGGATGGCTGACAATGCGAATACATGAGTACAACTAAAGTACAGATCCCTATTTGCAATAATGAATACCTCATCCGGCTGAAAGTTGATTCAAAGGTAGCAAGTTCTTTCAACCGCTCCTGCACTCTACCATCACTTTCTCGCTAGCCAGCAGTTGATCGTATTCGCTGAGGTGGAGAAAATAAAGTCTGGTGGTGAGTTGTTGATGTGGAAGGGATTTCGGCATACCACTTTATCGGACCATTCAAAATGAGCAATATTTAAATCCGAATGCATTTTGTAATAAAACAAACGAACAAACGGTGATTTGCACTGTAGGACGCTGTGAAGCCGGCTGGCATTTTTGTCAAATACCCCCTACTCCCCACTCACATAAAACACCGCTGAATACATCGTAAAATCATGGCCGGGAATTTCGATCATGTAATACCCATTCTCTTTGATGGGAGGAATTGCCGACCGTTGCTGGTGGCGGAAATTCGCGTATTGCGTTTTGCAGGCGCATTTCTCTGCGTCATTCCGCTCGGTATGATTCAGGTAAACCTTCCGGTGGTATGCAGCTGTTGCGGGGCCTTCTACTTTGTAAACGATATAATAAAAATCACGGTTATTGCAGGAGCAGGACATGGTTTGCACCATTCGCACCACATCCGGACGATTTCGATGCCGGCTACTTAGTAGCACCGTGAATGCAACCGGCTCCGATGCAGAAAACTCTGCTTTCTCCATCATCAATGAATCGATCACCATACCGGGTTGGGCGTGGAGCGGGCCGGTGGAGATGACCAGCAACAGCATTACTGTGAGGCGATGGAACATGGCGAGAGGGGGCTGAGGTAGTTATTAGTAAATTAATTTTCCGATTTAACTATGCATTTTATTAGCGAGGATTATAGTGTTTCAAATCCAGATAGGTTCATTGTGCCAATTTGCCGGAAATCCCATTTTGCTTAATTGTGTATTGGGAAATTGATTAAACAAAGCAAGTAGTTCCTGCTTTAAATGGTTACCTGGACTAATAAAATTGTTCATGTATAAAATTGCAGAAAGCAAGGGAAATATCTTTCGTCTTTGATAATTATCAGGCATATATGAAAGGATTGGATCCGGGGTTGTTTTCGGCCAGTCATACTTATTTATAATAACGCGGTTCCATAATCTTCCGTGATGAGCTATTATGTTTCTGATAACAGTGATAGCAAGCAACCAACTTACCAGATATTTTTGATTGTATAAACCAAATTCCAATGCAATTTTATTCTTCTCTGGCAATTGATGTTTTAGATTTTGATAAAGCTTAGACAATGTTCCTAATGTCAATACTTCAAGAGCTTTCCAACTTTCCGGATGTTCAGAAGGATGATTAATAAAGTGCTTTAACATAAACTCCTCACTACTACGGCCCATATCGCTAAACAACTTTGACAAAAACGCAGAATACTCTTTTTGTTTGTCAAACAGGGTTGGGTCTAAATACCATTCCGACCCGCAGGTCAATGATAGATGATAAATAAGTTTGGTCCTTAAAGCAATTTCAATTCGTTCAATCCCATTGAAAACAATCAAACGAAAATGCCTGTCGAAGTTATATAAATCAACAGCATCTTCAAAGAAGCTGTTACTACGAAAATGATGATTTACAAAGTCGTCCTGCATTTCCCACCAATATCCTTTTAACCGGTAATAGCTTATATTGGACAAGAAATGCGGGGCATTTGAAATATTACGAAATGACATATTACGTCCTTGAAGCAATTGAATCTGATCTTGAACGGTTCTTGCTGGTTTCGGCATGACTTAAAAAATAATAATGTAAGACGAGCGCATCGAATAGAGGCAGAAGAGGAGTATTAAATAAATAATGTCTTTAAAAATAAAGACCCGCAAGCTGATCTGACGGGAAGCAATACGGGTACGGTTATAGCAAAGATAATATTTGTTTAACTCGTGTAAAAGAATTCGCATCAATATTTTTACATGACAATGATAATCAATAATTTAAATCACGAGTCTCCATGAAACACTCCGGTGACTAATAATTTAATCACAGCTATTAAGATTCTCATTCTTGGTCCTGATGTTGCCAGCATAATCCGTTTGAATTGTCCGTCATGTTTTTGCATTGATCACCATCTTCCGTTATCCCAATACACTGTTGGGCAAGAGGAACATCGTCTGTCATACAATCATCAGCATCCCCTATTATTTGAATTTCGTAGTTATAGCCCTTATCAGATGTAAAACTGGCGCGTCCATCTTCGTCCAAATCAGCACCGCTGAAATGATCTCGATCCATCCAACCACCGTTTGGAAAATCAACTTTCACAACTTCGTTTGATTCTACTTCAATAGTCAATGTATAAGTTGATTGTGTTCCAGTATTAGGATTTTCATATTGAACTTCGGCGCAATAAGAGCCATCAGGAAAGTCTTGCGTAGCATCTTCAAAATCAACATCCTGGCACTCGATTTCGTTGTCTTCATAATCCTCCTTGACCAATTCAGATGCGACTGAGGAATTGCCGGTTTCTCGGTTTTCGTTTTTACTAATACATGAAGAAAGTAAAAACAAATAAATTATTAGAAAGTATAGCTTTCCCTTCAGAACCATAATAGTTTGAAATTTTGAGTTAGAAACTCTTTCCAATTCCACTTGGATATCGATTCAAATTGTACTAGCCCCCTAAATGACTGGAGGAATTCGCCAAGTCGAATTAGAACCATAAATTTAGGGAATTATGACAAGAGTCAAAAGAACATTCAGTCCTGAGGAGCGCCTGAGCCTCATTCAGGAGGCCTCCAGAGAGGGATTTGCCCAGACATGCCGGAAGTATAACCTGGCACCGTCATTGTTAAACAGGTGGAAGAAAAAGTACCTTGAGCAGGGTTTGGGGGGCTTAAAGCCTAGTCGTGTGGCAGTTGATCCCAAAGTAAAGGAGTTGGAACAAGAGAACGAGCGGTTGAAGAAGATCATCGCACGTCAGGCATTAGAGCTTGAGGTGAAGGAGGAGCTTTTAAAAAAAACTCCTATCCAAATCAAACGAAAGTAGCCATTATGCAGGCGTATATAGGTAAGGCGAGCACAACGGATCTGATGAAGTGGCTAGGAATTCCCTCCAGCTCCTATTACTACAAGCCCACAGAGGGTAAACCGGGCCGAAAGCCGAGTACGCATACACTCTTCAAGAATGAGTTGGTAGAGAATCAACAAGTCGTAGCGGAGATCAAAGGCATTATTCTGGGACCTTACAATGCATATGGCTATCAGAATGTGACGGCAGAGCTTCGGGAAATGGGATATTGGATTGACGATAAAAAAGTGTACCGGATCATGGATGAAGAAAAGTTGCTATTGGGGAAAGTTATCCGGACAAAGGGCAAGAGAGAGAGGGTTCAGTATCGCAAGGTCGAAGCCTCCCGCCCAATGGAGTATTTATGTCTTGATATCAAGTATGTCTGGGTGCACGGAGAAAGCAGATGGTATTATCAGCTGTCGATTATGGATATATACAGCCGAAAGATCATTCACTGGATATTCCAGTCCAGTGTACGAAAAAAGGATGTGATAGATATGTTCCGGTATCTGCATCTTAAATATGATTTAAAGGGCGTAATTATCCGCAATGACAATGGTTCGCAGTTCCTGGCTAATGAAGTCAGACGCACATTACAAGAAATGGAAGCGCGTCAAGAGTTTACCCACGTTGCTACACCCGAAGAAAACGCCTATATTGAATCCTTCCACAGCATCCAACAGAGGGAATTATATTGCCGATATCAATTTCTAAGTTATTATGAAGCTAAGAAGCATATTGAAGATTACATGCATTGGTATAATAATAAACGAAAGCATAAAAATCTGGGCCGCATTACGCCTCAGCAAAAATGGGATCAAGGAATGGCTTTGTCAACTCTTATGCAGAGCACCTTTGCAGCGGATGATGGCTTGTCAAGGCCGGTTGATACCGCTGTATCAAAACCGACAAATCAACCGCTCGGCATGAGCCTTGACAAGCCCGCAGCCGATGCCTACCTTTGCATAACAGTTGACCAAAGCCATGGACAGCACTACTAATGAAAATCATAGAATCTCTCCAGTTAATAGGGGGTTGCTACAAAATCTGTTACCCCCCCTTTTTTTCAGCACATTAATAAGTAACGAAATTCTTGATCCAATCTTCATTACCAACGCACAAAGTTTGACAAAACTGATTTCATTTACTAATTTCAATTCCGTCATTGATTCTTTCTTTTACCCCCCCTACGCCCTCTTCCTGTACAAATGTTCCTGAAACTCGACGAACAGCTTGCTGATGTTGCTGACGTCGCCGAGGATTTCTTTGGCGTCTTCGAGGCTCTGGTATTTGTTGGTGAGAAGGATGGGTAACTTTTCCTGGTCGAGTTCGTCAACACCGGTTTCAATGTATTTGCTGAGAACGAAGGAGATGAATTCACGCTGTTTGTCGTTGAGCAGGGCAAAAATGGTGGCTTCGGCGGCTTTGGCCCTGGCTTCACGGGTCATGGCAATATAGTCGCCGTTGAAGACATATTCCAAAACATCATACAAGTCGCTTTTTTCCATGTCGACGAGTTTCTGCAGGATGAGAAGGTCGTCTTTCGGAAATCCGGCGGCATCGAGGTTGTCGAGCAGGGTTTTGCGGGTGAGTGGATTGCTCCAGATTTTGCGCAGTTCTTCTTCGTCTTTGAAGAGTTTCGGCAACTCGCCAAAGAGGTTACTCAGGAATTCTGCAGCGGATATCAGTTTACCATCCGCACTCCAGAAGGTTGTGGATACCATGTGCTGAATCTCTCTTTCTTTTCCGTTGCGGAGTTTGACTTTGACTTTTTTTCGCGGAGAGTGTTCTTCATCGGGCTCCGAACTTGTCGTAGGCGAGTCTGTATCATCCACAGGATAACCCTCCGGATCCTTAATTACCGGACCTTCCGGTTCCCCATCCCATTCCGGATCGGAGAAGTGTTTGTACGCATCAACAAAATCGTAAATGGTAAAGAACTCCTTGCCATCGAAGAGGCGTGTGCCCCGACCGACAATCTGCTTGAATTCAATCATGGAATTGACCGGACGCAGCAGTACGATATTGCGGATATTGCGGGCATCTACTCCGGTGGAAAGTTTTTGTGAGGTGGTAAGCACCGTGGGAAATGTCTTTTCATTGTCCTGAAATTCCCTGAGGTAACGCTCCCCCTCTTCTCCGTCGTTGGCGGTAACCCGCACGCAGTAGAATGGATCTTTGTTGCGGGCCAGTTGATTGACAAGGTCACGGATCAATGCGGCGTGCCCCTGATTGGCACAGAAGATGATGGCTTTCTCGGCCTGATTGGCTTCATCAAGGAACACCTGCACTCTTTTCTTTTCCCGCTCCACAATTTCGATGGTGCGATTGAAGTCTTTTTCCTCGTACAGTTTCCCTTCTTCTATTTCTCCTTCTACAATGGTATCATCTGAAGTGTACCGATAATCGTCCAAAGTGGTTTTGATACGCTTGACTTTGAAGGGCGTGAGGTATCCATCGTTGATACCATCTTTCAAGGAATAGATGTAAACGGGTTCGCCAAAATACTTGTAGGTATCTACGTTGTCATTGCGTTTGGGAGTGGCGGTCAGACCGAGTTGTACAGCCGGACTAAAATACTCCAATATACCTCTCCAGTTGCTTTCATCATTAGCTCCCCCGCGATGGCACTCATCGATTATAATGAAGTCGAAGTAATCGGAAGGATATTCGCCTACATATGGAGTGCCTTCGACAAGCTCAGGCACCGATTGCTCAAATTTGTTTTTAGAAAGCTGTTTTAGTCTTTCAGTATCTCCCTTAATGAGCGCTATTTTCTTTGCTCTGCTCCATTTTTGAATTTGCTTTTCTCTTTCGAATGCTTCATCAATTCTGTCGAAAGATTCGTAATAGACCAATTTTATTGGCAAATTATTAGAAGTAAAATTTGCTCCTTCTCCCTTTTTATGCTGCTCAATACGCTGCGCCAATTCTCTCGTGCTTCCCGTATAAAAACTACCATCTGCACATTGAAGAATGTACATATATCCATAAGCATGCAAGCCAGAAAGCTCCGTAAATGGTATCTCATCAAAATCAGCTTCTTTCATGGCGGTGCCTGAGCTTGTCGAAGGCCCAGACATAAAGGTTTGAAAGATGGTAAAGAAGATACTTCCGTTCGTAGGCACTTTGCCGCGCTTTTTTATTTCATCGGGTTTAATACGAACCAGGGCGTCTTCGGGAAAGGCAGAGAAGGAATTGTAGGCCTGATCAGCGAGGATGTTGCGATCGGCTAAAAAGAGTATCCTTGGACGTCTCGAGGTATAGTCATTACCGTTAGCAGAGAGGTTCCAGCGGGTTTGGAAAAGTTTCCAGGCGATCTGGAAGGCGATGGCGGTTTTTCCAGTGCCGGTGGCCAGCGTAAGTAAGATGCGGTTTTTGTTTTGGGCGATGGCTTCTACTACTCGTTGTACAGCGATTTCCTGGTAGTAACGTAATTGCCAGCTGCCGCTTTTATCTTCAAAAGGGACGTTAGCAAATTGTTCCCGCCACACTTCGGCATTTCGGCTCCGCTCAATGTCCGAAGTGTCAACCGAAGCTGTTGAAGGATATGTCTTTTGCCAAAGTTGTTCAGGACTAAGAAAGTCTGCTACCAAACCTTCTTCTCCCGCTTTCATACAAATCTGGTAAATAGCGATCCCGTTGGTGCTGTAGGTAGTTTCCAGCTGGAGTTTATTCGCGTACTTCTTCGCCTGCATCACACCCTCACCTACTTCCAGCTCATTGCTTTTGGCTTCAACCACGGCCAGTTTGATGCCTTTGTACATCAATACATAATCGGCGACCTCCCGTTTACCCCTGGAGCCACCGGATTGTATTTTACCTGCGGTAATGTTGTATTCACGAAGGATCTTTGAGCCTTCCACAACACCCCAACCCGCCGCCTTTAACTTTGGGTCAATGAGTTCTGCTCTGGTTTCTGCTTCGTTCATAGGTTTGGTTTAATCCTAAGCATTTTAAACCTCTTGCTTAATATTATGAATTTCTAACTTAGCCAAACTTTGACTTTGATTTACAAGGATTTACAAACTCAAAATCAACTTGCTTAAGCTGTAAAGACTATGTCCTTTTCAACTTTTCTTAAATACATAAAGTGCATTTATATCTCTTTGCTTTTTAGTTTGCCTTTCTATAAGCTTTTCCTTCATAAATTTATTCAAATAACCTCTCACCGTATTTTCATTTATTTTAACATAACTTACAATTTCGCTGAGTGTTGCATGGTGCGTTGCAAACAAATAAACAAGTATGTTCCTTTGGGTCTCATTGTAATCACCCCACTCATTCTCAATTTTATCTACAACCGTATCATGTATCGTTTTTGAGTGCTGGCTTATTTTATTTCTTAGCACCAAGTACACATTACCATTTTTCTCGTGGTATTCCGGTAGAGACAACATGGACTTTTCCATTGACTCATAAATTCGTGAAACTCCTTCATTGAGCTGACGCACGTAGCCTAAATCCTCTAACACTCGTGCTACTCGTGGATTCCTTGCGAATCTTTCCGTTTTAATATTATCTATTGTCACTTGAGCAGGTAATGGCCCACTATTACTGATCTCTAACCGATCATCAAAGTGTTTTATATAAATTGAACTACCTTGCACATTGTAAGAGCGGTGACACAATGCATTTACAATTCCTTCTAACCATGCTTCCTCGGGATATTCTGGCACTTTCTTAAATTTCCCTTCCCTAATATCTAGAAAATAGTAGTCTTTAAACGACGCTCTTAAAAACGACTTGAGAAGGTTAATTAACCTCGGAATATTATCCTCAAATCGCTCATCCTTTATTACATTATGGCTTACACCAGATAGCGCTTCCTTTCCTGCATATCTTATATATCTGACAGATGCGGATGGAATATATTTCTCTGGCTCTTTTGCAAATAAGAGAATCGATGCGTTTTTAAAATTGTAGGACTCATCAATCTTGTTTACCAGATGTCGTTTAACAAGCAGATCGAGCGAATTCCCTTTGTAGTTAAGCTTTTCTTTATATTCTTTTAACAAATCTTGATCTAGATCCTCTGGGTCAAAACTTTTGATTGTTTCCTCTTCAAATCGTCTTATTGATTTATCGTATTCCAGTTTTTTAATTTGATCTCTACTTAACAACCTATTGGTATCTTGAACTCGCAAAAAAACATGTTCATTATCCTTTCTACAGAAGATACGCTCAAGCTCTTGTTCAACATGGAATAAAAAAACTAGCTTGCCATCAATTTCTACTTCTTCCAATTCAATGTTACAAGCAGGGTGTATGAAGTCAAATACGACTGTGCGGAAACTATTAATCTGCTCCCCTAAGGCTTTGAGGTCTTGAAACTCTCCATTATTTGAAACTCCAAACGCAAGTACGCCACCGTCTGCATTTAACATTCCTATCAGCTCTTCGGCGATTTTCGTTGGTTTAGTTTCTTTACCACCAAACCCCTTTCGCTCAAAATATTGATTTTCGGGTTGCTCCTCAAGGTACTTTCTTGTGATAATTGTGTTTATTTTAGAAATCGCCTTCTCCATGTTTAACTTGCCTATTAGTTAGCAAAACTTGCTTATTCCTCCTAAAATACTGATATTCAACTATTTAAGATTTAATATTAACCTTGCTTAATTCACTTTACAACAAGCTAAAGTCTAAAATAAGCAATTTCTAACTTGCTCCGGCGACCCACACTCTTCACTATTTCTAAAATGAAATTCTTTTGTCGACTTTTCTTCAATTTGTAGATATTTTGAGCTGAATTCAAAAAGCAATTCAAATGGAGTTTGCCTGCGCTTTCAGCCTGAAATCCCCTACCGGGATTGCTGATTCTTTTATAATCAAACTTAACCGAAAAGCGCTGTTCTACGTTAGAAGCAAGTATCCTCAGTTGGGTAGTGGCACTAACCACTTCACTCCCATCCATTTTTTAGCTTGGCATTGAGGTATTTCCAATAGTTACGTGTTTTGGAGTAGTCGCTTTGGTCCGTAAGCACCGCCACAATATCCAATACAGAAAACCACCATTTGGCGTTTTCTTCATCCCACAGGGCGCGCACCTCCCTATCGTCGAAGAACCGTATGGATATTTTATGGGTGGTCATTTTTTATTGTTTAATTATCTAAGGACTCGCATTGCCGGGAAGTGAAGTCCGCATTGGTTGCCGCTGCAGGTCCATTCTCTTCGTTTTGTGGGACTTCAGGGACAACTGCGACCGCGTCCCACGAAGTCGCCCATGTCCCACGCTATTTCCTCTTGTTTCGTTCTTCTATTCGGGCTCTTGTCATTCGCTCGCGCAAGCCTCCTTCCTTCACAAATGCGGTTTCCAATTGTTTTATCTGCTGATTCAGCAGATAGGTGCATATTTGAATGAGTGTAATCATTGTATTGGCACAAATCTCCGGACTTTCATGCTCAATGGCTTTTTGAAAGGTAGCGTACGTAGCATGGTCGGCGCTTTTGTTGAGTTCGCGAAGGCGGGCAACAAGTTTATGTTCTTTACCCCAAACCGGGAGTTTATGGGTACGCAAATAATCTTCGTAATCTATTTTCAATTCTTCCAGGCTGGCACGCGCCACATTGGTAAGCTTTATTTCTGTTTCCTTAGACGTGGCACTGGCCATACTCGCTTCTGCTATATTTTGTTTGCCACTGCGAGCCGCCTGAACCATTTGTCCGATGGTACGGTCATACTTATTAAAAAAACGATTGGTAAAATATACCGTACCATCATAAATGATTTCCGCTTTCTGATAACTAAACAGATTCCGGTAACCACCATGAGCGGGTATAAAGCCGACGGTATTTTCTTTCTCTTCCTTCATTGTTCATACAGGCCTCGTGCGACACGAAAGAAGCACAGCCACATTAAATTTATTGCATTTTTACTTTTTCAGTTTTTAGTTCGGCTAACTCACCCACACTCAACTCCCCACTAAACGCCTTCTGCAAAATCGATTTCTTCAACTCCTCCAAATCTTCTAACTTTTTCTGATAAACCGCTTCAAGTTTTTGCGTTTCCGCTCGAAGGGCATCTAGTTGGCGGACGATGGATTGTTGTTGTTTGAGAGAAGGAATTGGAATTGGAATTTTATTTAGCATTGTTTGATTTAACTTTGGCTGTGCCATTCCACTTACATAATCGTCAATTCTAATTGAATTGATATATACTTCAACAAACCTTTGAGTGGTGATATTGGGAAACTTCAAAACATGTGCATGATTATTCACCCAAGTTTTGCCTGAAATTGAAAAAGCAATCGGATATGTTCTTGCCAATAGATTTGCACCATCTTCAGAAATACAAAGTAAATCTTCATTAAAAAGATAATCCTCAACATAATCAACAACTCCCGAGGCACCGTAATATGGAATATCTCCGCTTTTTCTTTTATTTTTGGTTATAGGA
>JAXLTL010000010.1:0-114822 GCA_046330075.1 Bacteroidia bacterium
AAACTGGGCGAACGAAATGAACGGAGTCTACGCCCCGGAAACTATAAAATTGAAACGACCGCCGACTATTACATCGTCAGTGTGCCACTCGAATAACCTGATCGACTAACAACAAACAACCCCAATTGCCGGCAGCATAAGCTGCCGGCAATTACCATTCCATCTAACCACCATGAAAAATGTCATTCAGCTACTGGCATCCGCACTGTTTCTGCTTACAGTCTCCGGCTGCAAATTCTCAGAAAGTGTCATTCTGGGATTCAGACCTGTCAAAGAAAAAACGGAAGCACAATTGCTACGTTATGAAAAAAGAAAAGGCCTTCAAACCGACAATAATTATTATTACATTGACTCGGCATCCTATTACAACAATCTGGCAAAAACGCTGAATGAGGATGGCTTCACCCGAATGGAAGTATATGATAAGAATGGAAATCTCCTGCCGCCCTATGATACCGCCGATTGTCCCGCTCCGCTGAACCGGTACCTGGCTTCACTCTGCACCAACACACAGGAACCTGTTGCCGGAACAGCACTCGCAGAAAAAATGAAATTGATTAAACCCTTTAAAAACAATGCAGCAGCGGCCATCTACAATCCGGCAGATTACGATTACACTGTCATTCTCTACTGGGGGCGATTTATGGGGATTTCGAACAAACTGAATGCACGTAATTTCGAGCAGGCTTTAAAAAAGCACGAAGGCTGTAAAATCCATTACTTCAAAGTGACCCTGGATCCTGTAAATATATTGCGGCAATAAAATCCGGTAAGCGGTTAAACCAAGCAATGATTCTTCCTGTTATATCTCTACAAAAAGTCCCTCACGTGATGATGTCCGGCAAAACAAGAAAGCAGTTCACTGTACTCTGCTTGTTACTCTTCTCCATTTTTTTCAGTTCCTGCAGCTTCGTGATCGAAAAGATGATGGGCATACGCAGTGCGCACCCGTTGACCGAAAAAGAACATCGCCGGTTTCTCAAAAAGCTGGGTGCCGCCTCTGACCTTACGTATTATGCGGACAGCAGTTACCTCTCCGCTCTGAATAAACTATACCCCGACAGTTCTCAGCACCATCAGATGAAAAACCATTACCAGCCCATACAGGTCCTATACTTTGGACATTCATCACTTCCATCTTTTTCGATGATCAACTGTTACGCAGGTGGTTTTCCGAAACTGAACTGGAATGAAGATGGGCGCTTCGATACATTTCCTCCAATCAATGGATCTCCGGTCGATACAATTTTCACATTGGAAAGGCTGTTGAAAAACATCAAACCCTACAACGGAAGCAACGGCCTTATGTCGGGGCAAGATGAACCCTATACTGTTGTTCTTTACTGGTGCAGATGGAACTTCCGTGAATCGAAGCGCCTGCACCGGTTAGTAAAAGAAAATCTGGCTAAGACCAATGAACCCTGGCGGATACTCTATGTAAACACCGACCGGTATATAGCCGGAGAGTAAACTTCAAAATTCAACCAATACGCTTCCTTATGAAAGCATCATTATACGTTTCACTGACCCTCCTTGTCATCCCATTAAACTGCTGAATATCTAACAATTATAAAGACCCGCCAAAGCGTGGTGTATCCGCCTGAATGCCGTATCTTTGCGCCGTTAAAAAATGCACCGTACAGGTGCCAGCAATAAAAAGTTATGTCACAAGATCGTTTCCAGGGCCATGATTACTATCTCATGGATGAACTCCTGACCGAAGAACACCGTCTGATTCGTGATTCAGTTCGCGAATGGGTAAAGCGGGATGTATCACCGATTATTGAAGATTACGCGCAGCGGGCTGCCTTCCCGACCCAGATCATCAAGGGTCTGGCCGGTATCGGAGCCTTTGGTCCGTATATCCCTGTCGAATACGGCGGTGGCGGACTCGATCAGATCTCTTACGGACTGATTATGCAGGAAGTAGAGCGCGGTGATTCCGGTGTACGCTCTACAGCTTCGGTACAAAGCTCGCTGGTTATGTATCCGATTTACACCTATGGATCGGAGGAACAGCGCAAAAAATATCTCCCCAAACTGGCGACCGGGGAAATGATGGGATGTTTTGGCTTGACCGAACCCAACCATGGATCTAACCCTTCAGGAATGCTCACCAATATCAAGGACGCGGGAGATCATGTGATTCTGAACGGTTCCAAGATGTGGATCAGCAACGCACCCTTTGCGGATATTGCGGTAGTGTGGGCAAAAGATGAGGAAGGTGTAATCCGCGGACTAGTTGTTGAGCGTGGCATGGAAGGATTCTCAACGCCCGAAACGCATAATAAATGGTCGCTGCGGGCCAGTGCTACCGGCGAACTCGTATTTGACAACGTAAAAGTTCCAGAATCACATATCTTCCCAAATGTCAAAGGCATCAAGGGACCGCTTGGCTGTTTGAACTCAGCCCGTTACGGCATTGCCTGGGGTGCGATTGGAGCCGCGATGGACTGCTACGACACTGCACTTCGTTACAGCAAAGAGCGTATTCAGTTCGGAAGGCCGATAGGCGGATTCCAGTTACAGCAGAAGAAGCTGGCGGAGATGATTACCGAAATTACCAAGGCACAACTGCTTACCTGGCGATTGGGTGTCTTGAAAAATGAAAACCGCGCAACGCCGGCGCAGATTTCGATGGCGAAACGCAATAATGTGAACATGGCCATCCAGATTGCCCGGGAAGCACGTCAGATGCTGGGCGGTATGGGTATCACCGGCGAATACCCGATCATGCGCCACATGATGAACCTGGAAAGCGTAATTACCTACGAAGGAACCCACGATATCCACCTGTTAATCACAGGAATGGATGTTACCGGCTTCAACGCATTCGTTTAAGGTCAATGGATATAAAAAACCCCGGATTGAGCAGATCAGTCCGGGGTTTTTCTTTTATAGACAGGAAGTGTTTACATCGAATAGTTCTCCTCCCAGGCATTAAACAGCTCATTCAGGAAGAGATTTTCTTTCGGGGTAATATTCTTATCGGCGATCACCAGTTTAACGGCAAAATCAAGAAAATGAGCCCGTTCGTCAGGAGTTGAGTCCATATAAAACGCATTCATGGCATTATTAAAATGCACAGGATAATCTTCCGGATCGAGGCTGGCAAGGACATCCATTTCATCGTCCAGGTCAGCATCGAGGGGAAAATTTTCGATGAGATAGTTTTTGATGATCCGGTCTTCCTTCCCATTAAACTTCTCATCCACAGCCGATAAGATCATCAAAAGATGGTAGCCGGCGATTGCTTTGTTCATGATAGTATAACAAGAATAACGAAGCTAAGTTAAGGAATGATCCAACGTTAATCCAACTAAAAACAAGATTTTCTGTTGAAGATCAGCCTCAAACGAACAAATATCAGTCTGACCCGAAACATTCGAAAAATACACCCGTTACGATACCCGAAGCGAATTATTAATCGCGGGGAAAACAGAATTTACTATGTTTGCACCCGCAATTGGTCGCGTGGCCGAGCGGTTAGGCAGAGGTCTGCAAAACCTTGTACAGCAGTTCGAATCTGCTCGCGACCTCAACAGCAATCCATCCCTGTTAAGCATAGCTTAACAGGGATTTTGCTTTTAATGCCATTCAAGCTCGCTTGAAAATGGCATTAAAGCAAAATCGCAGGCACCGCAGGTGCCTGGGATGGATTGCTTTTGATCGCCCTTCGATCGCCCCGATGAAATTTAACCTTTGGTTAAAATTTATCGGGGCACTCTGCGAGCGACCAGTATTACTCCCGCCACCGTAGGTGGAAGAGGTTTGTCTTTGGATCTCCCCCCTCTCGCAGATCACCGAGGCCACTTGTGGACGAGGTAATCTGCGAGCGACTGCAACTAAAAGCCACTAATTCAGCGAGGTTGGATTGGGAAGCTTTTTATGGATATGTTTCTATTTAAAAAAACGCTATCTCAATTTCTCACTTCGCCACCTCAAATCTCCTCACAATCACTTTGTCGTTTACAATTCCTTTCAATATATAAACTCCCTCAACCAAACTTCTAATATCTATCCTGTCTGTCGTCACTGTTCTCAAAACAGATTCACCAAGCAAATTATAAATCTCTATTTGATACGGCATCTGGCTCTTACAATTCACATACAGTACGTCATTTGCCGGATTTGGATAAATTTCGAAACTTTCTGCATTGGTTCCTCCAGATAGGCGAGTACAATTTACGGGATCAATATTTATTCCGCTTAAATATCTTGGCAAGCTGTTGCCGCAACTATTTCCGGCAATAACATTTATACTTTTTCCGGTCACAGATATACTTGGGTAATTAAGAAGTACGTTCTTGGTGCCCTGACCGCCTGCAACAGTTACCCCGTTAAAAACGGTCCAGTTATATGTATCCGCTCCCACGACAGTACTCACAGAATAAGGTTGATTTGTAACTCCCGGACAAATTTGTGTCGCCCCATTTATGAGCCCCGGTTTTGCAGGGATGGCGTTAACGTTCAAAGTCCGTAAAGGTGAACTGCCACAATTATTCTGACCTGATACGGTAATTGCACCTGTGAAAAAAGTGGAATCATAATTTACTGTAATGCTATTCGACCCCTGACCACTAACAATACTTGCTCCAACAGGTACTGTCCAATTGTAAGCTAAAGTCGAAGGCTGTTGAATAACACTATATATTACCTCCTCTAATTTACATAGACCACTATTTTGACCGCTTATTGCCAAAGGTGACAAAGGTGTGTTTAATAACAAGTTTTTTGTACGAACTGCTCCTGTGCCGCAGGCATTGGCAGCACTTACACTTAGCACTCCACCGGAATAATTATTCAATACAACGGTCTTTATAATGTTTGTACTTTCTCCTTCAATCAGAGTCAAGCCAGTAGGCAATGTCCAGATATAACTGCGGGCACGGGCAACTGAAAGTACAGAATATGTTGCTGTATCTCCGGGGCAAACACGTAAAGGACCAGAAATACTCGATGGACGTACAGGTATTGAAATCTGAATATGAATATCAACTGATGTTGTAGCCTGTCCGCAAGTGCCGGTAACTGTAACTGATAAAGGTCCTACTATGCCTTTATGGGCTGAAGGAAGATTCCAGAAGACTGAAAGATTTTGAGTTCCTTGTCCAGCAAGAATTTGCATTCCCTGTGGACAAGTCCATTGATAATTTGTTGCTCCCGGTACAGCCGGAAGAGAGAAAGCCGCTTGTCCTGTGATTAGAGGAATACATTGTACAGCCGGACCTGAAATATTTCCGAGAACCGGAACAAGCCCATCATCAGCAATACCATCACAATCATCGTCCACTCCATTACAGATTTCAGGTACTCCAGGGTTAATGAAGGGATTTGTATCATCACAGTCACCGCTTTGTATAACTCCATTAGGAGGAGCAAAACAAAAATTGCCAAGCAACAAACCTCCGTAACCATCATTGTCCGAATCAGAATAATATGGTATTGTATATGAATTAGGGCCACAATATAATTCAACTACTTCCTGTTGTGTTAGTGCCCTATTCCAAATTCCTATATCGTCATAGATACCATATGAAAATTCAGGTAGACCAAATATATCCACACCAAAATATAACCTATGACTGGTATCATTACATGTTATAGTAGAGTGCGACCAAGTAGAAATTAATAAACCGTCCACAAATAATGATGTAGAGTTTCCTGCAATAACTGCTGTTGCATTATGCCAATTATTATTAAGAGGGTTAAAGCTACCAACACCACCGTAACCTGAACATCCAAGATTTGTGTTTGTATGACCAACGTTTGAACCCAAAGAGCATACATAACTTCCAGTTGTTGCAGAGGAATACGTTATATGCAACGCAGTCGTTGAGTTAAACTCCCCCCACGCCGAAATTGTAATTGTGTCATTAAAAAACAAGGGATTATGTGTTAATTCTATGAAGTCGTTTATTCCATCGAAACTAAAAGCACTGTTCGGATTACCGAATCGATCAGCTACCAATGTAGCGCCATTCACCGTCCCATTATTTCCATTGCCGCTCTCATCATTTGCATTTCCGCAAAAAGGCCAGTAACCTACTAGACCAGTATTGAGACTGGGAGGTAAAGGGTTGCATAGAGGAGGTGTTGAAGATGTGTACAGATTTGTTATTTCCTGCTGGGTGAGGGCGCGATTCCAGATACCAATATCATCGAGTTTTCCATTAAAATAATTAGAGGGGATACCATTGCTAGTCCAATAACCTTTTCCCATCAAAAGTGCTAGATTATTTGAACCAATGCTCGTGGCAGAATTCAATAATTTAGCATCTATTAAATTTCCGTTAAAATATGCAAAGGCGGAATCAATATTTTTATTGATTACACAAACCACATGGCACCATTGGTTTATTGCAAAATGTGAATTTGGCAACATCGTCATTCCCCAAGGAGAAGAAGACCCATTCTTATATCTGTGGTAAAGGTTATTAGAAGGATATTGTCCAAAAGTTACTTCAAACCCGGCATTGGAATTCCCTGTAGGATCAATCGCAAGATTTTGGTTTGTCTTGCTAAAAATTCCCATATCATTACCCTGTGGACTCGGAATTAAAGGTAGATTTATCCAAAAAGATATAGATTGATTACTTGCCGTGAATGTTAAACTTGAACTATGAGGCACTTCAATATAATTAGTGGTCCCATTAAAATTATATGCACTTGCTGGATTACCAAAACGATCGTCATCCAAAGTTGCACCAATTACAACACCATTATTCCCATTCCCGCTCTCATCATTGGCATTCCCATTAAATGGCCACCATCCAACGAGTCCATTCGTTGGAATATAATTTGGAACTTGCGCTGTCAATGACAGGGCCATGCTATGAATAACTATAGCAGCAATAAATACCTTTTTCATATTATAAAATTTATTGGGTTAAGGTTTCAATTTTTATTAAAAACTCAGTAAACAAGGATGCAATAATACAAATCAACCTTTCTTGAAAAATCTAAAATCCTGATTAATCAAAAAGGCAAATTTCACTCTAACTAAATTTCACATTAATGAGTAAAGAAGCAACATATCTAGATCTCAATAGAGTTAAATATCAGTTTTTATGAGGTGTGTACTGGTTTCCTTGCCAAATTATGAACGAATTCGAAAATTATCAAAAAATCTCAATAGCAAACATGATAAATTCTCCACTTTTAAAATCCTTCTTATGATCAAAGGGGTGGTTTTAGTATATTCTATTGAAAATCTGTAGAATATATATTTGAACAGATTAAAAATATATTGGTACAGATAAAGCCGAATCACTTTAAATTTCATCTTATATATATTAAACCGAACAAAGTCAGTGTTTTAGTTTCATGCGCAACAGATTACGAATTGTTTTTTCCCATCCTTCCAAAGACTGCTCGCGACCGGTATTTTTCCCGCCACCGTAGGTGGAAGAGGTTTGTCTTTGGGTCTCCACTACCCGCATAGCAGAAAGAGAAACAGAGCGAGAGCGGGAAACAGAGCGAGAAAGAGAAACAGAGCGAGAGCGGGAGACAGAGCGAGAAAGAGAAAGAGAAACAGAGCGAGAGCGGGAGACAGAGCGAGAAAGAGAAACAGAAAGAGAGCGGGAGACAGAGCGAGAAAGAGAGTGAGAGCTAGGATAGAGGAAACAGAGCGAGAAAGAGAAACAGAGCGAGAAAGAGAGCGAGTGCGGGAAAGAGTAACAGAAACAGAAAGGGCGTTCAGATGTAAATCACCGGGACTGCCTGTATGAGGAGCAATAAAATACCCTGAACTCTTTCTTCTTATCGTTGGTGTTTACCCTATGGAAAAAATCATTCGGCACATTCCTCTTTAACGATCCAAATTTTTTCCTTACATTTCGTGAAACTTCCTTCATAAGGAAGAACAACAAATACCCAGCATACCTATCTGACGGTGGTCTTCTTTTCAAATCAGCACCGAAAACATCAGCCAACCTCGCTTATGAACCGTATCCCTCAACGACTGCATCAATTATCAGGATGCTACAGAATCTACTTACTCCTGTTCTCAGCATTCTTACTGTTAAGCAGCACTCCTTCTAAGGCCACTGTAAGCAGTTATACCTTTGCCACGTCGGGCGGTAATTATATTCCGATTACGGGAACAACATTATACTCGGGTTCGTGGGATGATGGTGCCAGTGCATTGATTACAATTCCCTTCACTTTTACATATAACAATACCGGCTATACGACATTGTCGGTAACGCCAAACGGTTTTATTACGCTGGGTGCTGTTCCGGGAGGTACGCTTTACTGCGGACTTCAAACTGCACCTTCTAATTCCATCGCCGGATACGGAACAGATCTCGTAGGAGCGAGCGCTACCTCGTCGATTCAATACGCGACAACCGGATCATCTCCCAACAGAAAATTCATCATTCAGTGGACCGATTGTGATCACTATGGAAACAGCAATGTAAACCACTGGTCGTTTCAGATTGTTTTGAATGAAACCAGCAACACGATACAGGTGGTTTACGGTACCTTCACGACCTCCACTACGATGGGGGCCAACAATTGCACGGATGCTTCTACTGAATCCGGAAGTGTTGGATTATTGGGAGGAAATACAACCGATTTCAATCTGCGAAAAGTAGTTAACGGCACCACAACCTGGTCGACCTCAACGGCTGGTACGGCTCTCAACGATGTGTGTAATCTCTCTTCCTCCAACAATCCTGTCAGCGGAATGACCTATACCTGGACACCGGGCCCTACCACACCGATGAGCTTTGTATCCTGCACCACTACATTCCAGAATGCTTCCATGGGTGTTCCTTATCCGAGTGTTAACAACAGGCTATTACAGGTACAGGTTGTTACTACCGGAACACTCTCTCCGTTAACCGTCAGCTCTTTGAATCTGTCAACAACAGGTTCAACCAATCCTGTAACTGACATCTCCAATTTTAAAATTTTCTTTACAGGCTCCTCTGCAACATTCAGTTCAGCCACTCAGTTTGGAAGCACCTTCAACGCTCCCAATGGTTCTTTCACAATCAACGGATCCGCTACGCTCGTTGAAGGCACCAACTATTTCTGGATTACATATGATGCCGCTTCTACAGCGATTGTGAATGATCATATTTCAGGGTGTTGCACTTCGGTTACCGGATCAGGAACCATGGGAGTACGAACACCAACAGTTACCTGCCCTGCCGGATTTCATACCATCTCCCAGCTTGGAACATGGACACCGCTTACAAATTTCGCTCCGCATTCAAACGGAGGTGTTATGTTATTGCTCTCTGACGGAAGTGTTATCTGCAAAACATTTTCCGGCGGAAGTGATAGTTATGGCAATCTGTTCGACAAACTCACGCCTGATGCAACCGGAAGTTATGCCAACGGCACCTGGTCAACCATAGCACCGATGATCAATACACGCCTCTACTTCTCTTCTCAGGTATTGATGGATGGCAGAGTGTATGTGGCAGGAGGTGAATACGGAACCGGATTATCAGCAGGCGAAGTATACAATCCGCTCACCAATACCTGGACCGCGACTCCAGCACCCGGAGGTTCGGTAAGTGATGCCAACTCTGAAATGCTTCCCGATGGTAAAGTACTGCAGGCACTCGTAACCGGTGCACTTACCGGAACTAAAATCTACGATCCTGTTGCGAACACATATAGCAACGGTCCTACTGCATTGGGTATACACAATGAATCGGCATGGGTAAAACTGGCTGACAACAGTATTCTCTACGTAAATCGTTTGAGCACAAGTTCTGAAAGATATATTCCTTCTCTCGGAGCATGGGTAGCTGACGCCACTGTTCCTGTCTCCCTGTACGATCCATACGGACTCGAAACAGGCGGAGCAGTATTGTTGCCAGATGGCAGAGCATTCTTCCTTGGCTCAACCGGCCATACTGCCTATTACACACCCAGCGGCAATAATTCGCCGGGAGTATGGGCTGCAGGACCCGATTTCCCGAACAGCCAGGGAACACCTGATGCTCCGGCAGCCATGATGGTAAATGGAAAGATACTCTGCACGGCATCACCGCTGCCCACCTCCGCCAATCACTTTCCTTCACCAACTACTTTCTTTGAATTCGACTACGTTTCCAACTCCTTCACACAGATCAATGCACCGGCGGGAGGAGCAACGATTCCGGTTTCCTGCTATGTCACCAACATGCTCGCCCTTCCTGACGGCAACATACTGTTTTCACAACAAGGCTCCAATGCCTATTACATCTACACGCCTGGCGGAAATCCGCTGGCATCAGGCAAACCCACGATTGGCGTTATCAACCAGAACACCTGTACTGATTTCACCATTACCGGAACAAAATTCAATGGCATCTCCCAGGGCGCTACCTATGGTGACGACTGGCAGATGAATACAAACTATCCGCTCGTACGGTTAACTTCCGGCAGCAATACGTACTATGCCCGGACCTATAACTGGAACAGCACAGGAGTCATGAGAGGAAGTCTTCCCGACACAGTGAAATTTACTTTACCAGCGGGACTACCGGCAGGCAACTATGCGCTTCGCGTTGTGGCCAACGGTATAGCGTCTGATCCGGTAACTTTCAACCCCAATGTAACACCTTCGGTAAGCATCAGTTCCTCGGCCGGCAATACGCTCTGTGCAGGCAGCTCCACTACCTTCAGTGCAACACCAACCAACGGGGGTGCTTCGCCAACATATCAATGGATTAAAAACTCAACTGTTGTTGGTACCGGCAGCAGTTACTCCACCAGCGGATTAGCAGAAAACGACTCTGTAAAATGCATCATGACCTCCAATGCCGCCTGCATTGCTTCCGGCACCAATCCTGCTACCTCTGCTGCGATAAAATTCAAAGTCTCCTACTGTACACAGGATGTTAATCTTAAAGTATTCATTGAAGGATATTATAATCCTATATCTGATTCTATGCTGGCTGTTGCCGATCCGGTTGGACATCCTACAAGTACTGATTCACTCACACTGCAAGTGGTAGACTCTGCAGGATTTGCGGTGGTCGCTTCTCAGAAAAAACTGATCAGCACACATGGACAGGCAACATTTAATTTCACCGGACTCCTGCCCGGGCACCGATATTATTTTGTGGTAAAGAGCCGAAATACGATTGAAACCTGGAGTAAACAAAGCTTCTATTTCACGACTGCCAACAAGACCATTGATCTCACCATTCCATAGGAAACCTGTATCTGTACGCTATTGAAATCCGCTGATCTTTCGCAAAAATCAAATTACAGGTAGCAGAAGTGTCGTTACCGGTTTCGGAAACATGGGATTCACTGAAAACGTCCTGATCTCAGAATTAACTCCATCCTTCTGGTGGAAATCTGCAGTAACACTATGGTTTGAACGTACTACTTCAGCAAGAAAAGGATGGCAGGGGTTCAAAAGTTCTCATTGAAAAAACCAATCTAACAACCTGTTTCCTGGCCTGTTTTTGTCGTTTTTACCCGAATTCGGGCAGTTTTATCACCCAAATCACTCCATTGAGGTAGATTTTCACATATCGTTAAATAGTATTCCACCCACTTAGGGGATAAATACAACATATGTTCTATTGCGCAGCAAACTAGTTTTGCATACCTTGCGATGATATCCCGTTCCGAACTGGAACACTCTGAATTTGAAATAATAAATCTACTAATACACAACATGAAACCAATCCCAACCCTGCTTCTGGTCATCCGACTTTTAGTGCTGTGTTTGTTGCCGGCCTCCTTACAGGCACAGACTCAGATCAATGATTACGTGCTCTTTTCAGGCAATGGTACCGTACCAGGTGCCACATCAGGAACGCCAGCCTCTCCGGGCTATGCAACTCAACTTTCGTCATCGGTAACGATCAATGGCGGAATCGTGGGGGCCATGAATCTGGTTCAGTCAACCGGCAGTTCTCAGATTACGGGCTCCATTCGCACCAATGGGAAAGTGGTGCTGAGTAACAGCAACAAAGTCACCGGAGTTATTATTGCCGGTAACAGCGCGAATGCCACTCCTTCCATTCAAATCGGCTCCAGTGCCATTCTGAATGGTAATATCGATGGAAACGGAAATATTACTGTTTCCGGCGGTACCGTGAGCGGTAAAGTGACTGTGCCATCCGGTAAAACTTATACTGGACCTACGCCCGCCGGCGGACTCGTATACGGCACTCCGGCAATACCGGCATTACCGGGTTTACCCACACCATCCGCCTTCCCTCCGGCTGGTTCTACCAATGTTACTACAACCAGTACCATTACTCCCGGTTCATACAACAACATGACGCTCACCGGAAACAAAACCGTTACTTTCAATGGTCCCGGTGTATATGTATTCAATACCATCAACAACTCCGGCAGCTGCAATACGTTTAAATTTAATTTTCAGAACAGCACCACCGGTGTATTTAAAATCTACATCTACGGAACAGCAAATCTGGGCAAGAGCGGATCATCCATGATCAATGGAGGAAGTGCTTCCCGTATCTTCTACGAAACAAAAAGTAATGCAGCCACTGCCTTTGTCATTGCCAATGGCTCAACCTCTGCTCCTTCCCGCCTCGATGGTAACGTATATGCTCCATACGGCGGCATCAACATCGGATCTGGAACAGGATGTACTGCTCTGCATGGTACCTTGTGGAGCGGTACTCAGGTTAATCTCTGCAGCGGAGTTACTATCAACTATGTTGCACCTGCACCACAATGCACCACACCAACAGCCAATGCCGGTGCTGATCAGGTGATCAACTGTACTTCTTCTACTGTTCAACTGAACGCTTCCGGTTCAACGGCAGGTGTAACTTTCAGCTGGAGTGGTCCGGGTATCGTTTCCGGAGGAACCACTGCAACTCCGGTTGTCAATGCCGCAGGCACTTACACTGTAACTGTAAACAGCAACGGTTGCACTGCTTCTGATCAGGCTGTCGTTACAGTGAACACTACTGCTCCCGGCGCATCTGCCTCGGTATCGGGAGATATCACCTGCTCAAACTCAAGCGTACAACTTCAGGGATCTTCTGCAACAGCAGGAGTGAACTACAGCTGGGCGGGACCCGGCGTTGTTTCCGGTGGTAATACCGCCAACGCTACCGCCAATGCTACAGGAAGCTATACAGTAACTGTTACCAATCCGGTGAATGGTTGCACTGCTACGGCATCCGTAACGGTCAATAGTAACTTCACTGCACCGGATGCTGATGCAGGTCCTGCCAACGCGCTTACCTGTACCATCCTGGAGGTTACACTCAGCGGAACATCCTCTACTCCGGATGCCCAATATGCATGGACAACTTCAGGAACCGGGAATATTTTGAGTGGTGCGAATACTTCATCGCCGACTGTAAACGGATTGGGCACTTATTACCTCACGGTTACACATCCTGCCAGCGGATGTACCGCAACGGACTCCGTGGTGATTGAAGAAGGTCCGTGTATCCTTCCTTACTACACTCCATGTCCGGGCGGAAAAATCAGCGATGTACTCGGCTGCGAACTCAGCTCTCTCTATCAGAACTACGTAGTTGGCTCTGACACCATCAATGATGTTTACTTCTTCCAGGGTGACAGTGTGTATATCGAGATCATCACAATTGAAGGACAGACACAAAACGTCTTCAACCTGGTATACAACACGCCCGGTTACGGATTAACGGATACCATTCCCAACGGATTGAATCCGCTCATCATCACCGGTAAATATCCTATTGCCAATCTGGCTGCGCTCTCGGTTGCACCGGCAGTAAACATGATCAATTATGTGCGTCCGGTTTACCCCTCTATTCAGAACAGCGGAATCACTGTAACACAGGGAGATATTGCCCAGGGCACCAATACGGTCCGCGATGGCTTCAATGTTGACGGCAGCGGTGTGAAAGTATGTGTACTCTCCGACAGCTATAACAGCATTCTCGGAAGTCCGGCCACCACTGACGTTTTTAACGGCGATCTTCCCGGAGCAGGCAACCCTGAAGGGCATACCACACCGGTTGATCTCATCAAAGAATATCCATACGGACAACGCAGTGACGAAGGTCGTGCGATGTTGCAGGTTGTACACGATGTAGCACCCGGCGCCACGCTAGGATTCCGTACCGGAACCATCAGCGAAGGAGATATGGCACAAGGTATCATCGAATGTGCACAACACGGATGTGATGTGATTGCGGATGATATTACCTGGCTCACTTCACCCTTCTTCCAGGACGGTGTTCTTGCTAAAGCCATCGACTCTGTTACCGCGATGGGTGTATCCTACTTCGTGGCTGCAGGTAACTTCGATTCCAAATCCTACCAGCATCAGTATGTGCCCACCACGGCTCCGTTTGGAATGGCAGGAACCGCGCACGACTTCGGTGGTGGCGATAATCTCCTCAGCGTAACACTCGCGCCGGGAAGTTACACCCTTGTACTGCAGTGGCAGGACTCCATTTACTCCCTCGGACAAACATCCACCGGCTCCTTAACCGACTACGATATTTATCTCACCAACCAGTACGGAACACAATACTTCGGTTTCAACCGTAACAATATGGGCGGCGACCCGATCGAAGTGCTTCCATTCATTGTACCGGGCACCAATCCGGTGCAGGCCAACATCGCTGTGATCCGCGCTGCAGGAAACGTAAATGCCAACATCAAGCTGCTGGTATTCCGCGGTGAACTCAGCTTCAACGAACATGCAAACGGAAGATCAACTATTGTAGGACAAGCCAACGCTGAAAATGCGATCACTGTAGGTGCAGTGAATTATTTCAACACTCCGGCTTACGGTGTTAACCCTCCAACTGTGCAGGACTTCTCCTCCCGTGGCGGAACACCCGTAGACGGCGTAGTACGTAACAAGCCCGACTTCATCGCACCCAACGGCGGTAATACAACCGTTCAGATGGGCGGACCCAATGTAGACAGCGACCTCTTCCCGAACTTCTTCGGAACCTCTGCGGCTGCACCTCATGCCGCCGGTGTGGGCGCCCTGCTCATCAGCGCGAAGCAGAAATTTTACGGAGCTGATCTGGATCCGGCCGGACTCAAACAACTCATGAGTTCAACCGCTCTTGACATCGACGCACCCGGCTTCGACTTCAACACCGGTAACGGATATATTCAGCCTTACGCATCGATGCTCACCTTTGCTGCACCAACGCCACAGCTGAACAGTCTGGGATGGGACACCACCATTACTCCGGGAACTGTTACCTTCACCAGTACAGTAGCCGGCAACTACTTCACCACTCAGTCCGTGGTGATCTTCAACGGCGATACCTTACCGACCAACTTCATCAACTCATCGCAGATCTCTGCGCTCATTCCGCCTTTCTTCGGAAACTATCCGCTCTATATCTACACCCCACCGATTGTGCCTTTCCTCAACGATGGCGGTAATTCAGATACGTTATACTTCTTCTCTACAGTGAAAAAAGACGTGAAAATTGTTGCTGACAACAAGACCAAGCGTTATGGAGAAGAAATGCCGGCCTTCACCTATCAGGTCTACGTCGATGAGGTACTGCTTGACAGCACGAATCTGACCTGGGCTGATCTGGGCCTGAATCCGGTCACCTTCAACACACCTGCCAATGCACTCTCCAATGCAGGACTGTACTTCATCCAGCCACAATCTTCAGTAATTGACCCGGGTTATGAAACCTTCTTCAACTACGAATATGTAAATGGTATTCTCTCCATTGAGAAAATGCCACTGGTGATCACTCCGCACGACACAACATTAATGTATGGCGACAAAATTGAAATCAACGGTTTCAATTATCAGATCGACCAGACGAATGTGAATCCGGGTGATCTGCCTGTCATCCTCAGTGGAATTTCAGCCAATCACCAGCAAAACATAGCTGATCAGCTGGCATTGATCAATGCACGTGCCCTGGTAAACGGAAGAGCGCTTGTTAACAGCGATCTTACCAACCTCAGCGCACTCGTGAGTGCAAGAGCACTGGTAAATGCACGTGCCCTGGTAAACGCTCGCGCTCTGGTAAATGGAACCACTGAATACGACACCACCCTGCTGGTAGATGTAGCTACTGCATCCATCTTTAACTATCAGGATGATCCGGATACTGCAGCCCTGGTAAGTGCAAGAGCACTGGTCAATGCCCGCGCGCTGGTCAATGCAAGAGCACTGGTGAATGCAAGAGCGCTGGTGAACGGCCGTGCACTCGTGAATGGCTCCTCTCTTGTCAACAGTTCAAATACCGGCGACAGCAGCACCAGCAACTCAAATGTTGCAGTAATCATTGACGAAGATGATGCGAATGCGCCGGCAAATGATACACTTTACGAATTCAAAGGTATCAATATGATCACCGGCACCTGGGTAGGAACACATGCTATTGTACCTGCTGCATTCCTCAGTAACAACTTTGAGATCAGCTACGGGCTCGGTAATCTTACCATCCTCCCTGCTACGCTTACTGTGAAAGCCGATAACAAAACAGGAGAATACGGAACGCCGGTTAATTACACATCGGTAATTACCGGATTCCAGTACGATGATACGCAAGCCAGCGTAGTAGCATCAGGTCCTTCCTATAGCATTCTGCAAAACGGGTCACCGGTGAGCGGAAATGTACCTGCAGGCAACTTTACTATTCAGACCGGCAATCTGCAGCTCATCGCACCAGCCGATTATGTGGTAAATTATGTTTCAGGCAACCTGAGCGTAAGCAAGGCTACATTGACTGCTACTGCCAACAATAAGTCAAGAGTATACGGAGATCCGAATCCGGCCTTCACAATTACCTACTCCGGATTCAAGTACAACGACGATGCATCGTCGATCACTCCTCCTGTTGCCAGTACCACTGCAACCGTGAGCAGTCCGGTTGGGAACTATCCGATTACCCTCAGCGGAGGAAGTTCAAACAACTACAACTTCGTGCTGCAAAACGGAACACTCTGCATCACGAAGGCCAATCTGTTGGTTACTGCTGACTTGAAGTACATCTTCAAAGGTGCATCGCTGCCAACTGGTACCAGCACAATTACAGGCTGGAAAAACAACGACCAGAACACCATCACTTCCGGTCCGACGTATTCATTCCCGAGCAGTTGTAATCTGAACGCAGGTGTATATACGATTGGTGTTTGTTGCCTGAACTTCCCCAACAAGAACAATTACAACATCACCTACAACACCGGATTACTGTATGTAAATCCCAAAGGGACAGGTGCCAAGAAAATTGTTCCTGCGCTGGTATGTATTGAACCGCTTACCGGTGATCCTTCAGGATTTACCTATAAGGCCAAATTCAAATACACCAACAGCAACACTACAGCGGTGTACATTCCTGTTGGAACCAGCAATCAGGTAACCTCTTCAGGAAGCTTCTCCGGAATACCACCGGTAGTATTCAATCCGGGTACCGGATACTTCTATGTGTACTTCAACGGACAGCAGATTACCTGGTCGGTGAAGAGTTATGAAAGCAGCACACTCACTACGGTGACAGCCTCTGCTACTTCCTCTTCTACTCAATGTACTTCTTCATCACGTATTGCAGAACAACGCAAGACAGAAACCGAACTGTTCCCGAATCCGGCAAGTCAGCAATTCAGTATCCGTGTTCCTGCCGGCACTTCCCTGCCGAATGCAGTACAACTCATGGATATGACCGGCCGACAGTTTGAACTCAGCCACAGCACGCATTACAACACGATGGAGTTTAACGCTGCCGCACTTCCGCAAGGAATGTACTTCATCACTTTGTACTTCGAAGACAAAACTGAAGTGATCCGATTCATCAAAGAATAAACACTTCCGATCCAACGAAAAAGGCTGCTCCGTTGAGCAGCCTTTTTTTTTCAGGACTAGTCAGGAACCGGAAGACCGGGATTCTGCTGATCCGTAGAAACAAAGTTTCGGACAATTACATCCCACTGCAAGAAAGAAGTGATGCTATTCTTTGATAAACTTCAGCAAAAAGGATTGGTGTCCATTGTAAATCTTCATCAGATAAAAACCCGACGGAATCCGTAAAGAAATTTGCTGGTCATAAACTCCTCTCTGAACGCCACAACCTTGTGCATTGATGATTTCATAGTTAAACAGACCTGCAGGCAGACCAAAAACGCGAAGATGATCAGCAGCAGGAACAGGCCCTGCATATACTACGGCTTTTTCCTCCTGATCGGAAACGCCGGTCGAGGAGGTCGACAACCACCAGGTAGAGATATTTGTATTATTGGCAATGGAATCATAAACAGTAGCATTCCAGACAATGGTATTGGGAGCTACCTGATGCATCGAATATTCACCGAATCCAGGCACATCATAAAAATCATTGCTCATTGTTTGCACACCGGCGGAGTTAAACCGTGCCAGCAGGAATCGGTTTACATTTGGTGCCAGTTCGTAGGTAATCAGCACAGATACGAGACCGGCTGTATCCGCAGTTTGCGACAATGCAATATCCTTTTGTCCGGCAGGCGACACCAGCGTGGACATAAACAATGAATCACCTGTATTGGCAGAAATACCTCTGAATCTTACCACAGCCTGCTGCCAGCCCGAATTCGCATATTCAGTATGCGAAACGAACAACAAGGTATCCATCAGCTGGAGGCCGGAAGGTTCGGAAGCATAACCCGAGATATACGGCTTATCCCATATAATCTGCATAGCAGTATCCGCACAAACCACACCGAACTGAGCACCTGAAGGAGCAGAATAGGAGCGTCTATCCAACATATAGATTTTATCGTTTTTAAAAATCACGTTAGAAATATGATTCCCCATCGCCCCGTTCAAGGTCACGGATGAAATAAAAGTACCTGCAGTATCCAGCTTCATCAAAGAAGCATGAGTGGGAGATCCGGTTGGACCCATCATGCAATTCAAATAAAGATGATGATCGTAGAAGAGAATATCCACCGCCTGTTGAGCGCCGGTATAGGTTTTGGTCCATAACCGCTGCCCGGATGGGGCATACTTAATCAACACCCCTTTTACGGATCCATCTGTTGTATAACCGGAGAAATAATAGTTATTGGCATCATCCACGCAAACAGCCATACCCTGATCATACAAACCGGCAGGGCCATCAATGGTGTCCATCCACATGAATCCGCCGATGCTGCTGTATTTCATCACCAGCACATCATTCTTATTCGACACATTAAAATACGCTCCGCACAACACCAGATTTCCATTCTGATCCAGAACAGCGTCATTTGTCTGCTCACTCTTCCCGGATGGTCCCGCATAAAACGTTCTCCACAGTTCAGTTCCGAAAATATCATACTTCGCCAACACCAGGTCAGACGTATTGAAACCCCAGGGTCGCTTCGACCCGATCGTATAGACATAACCGTTATCATCGTACAGCGAAATCATGGAGGACTCATTTCCATTCGATCCGTCATCGATAATGCCCTGCCAATTCAGATTCAGTTGACCTTTCAGTGGCAAAAACAAACACATGAACAGCATGTAAAGAAGATATTGTTTTTTCATAAGAACAGTTTATATTTTAAAAGTAGGAAAAAGAAAATTGGTTCGTTTAATCTGCACCTGAATTCCGGCACTATTAAACGGTCAGATTTTGCATTTCATACGCCGCAAGAAATCGCAATTGACTGTAATGCAATAATTTAAACTATCGGCAAGATCCCAAACCCGACTTTTCATCAAATAAAAAACGAACATATATAAATACACTATCTTTATCCATCCGCATCAAACCCTGCGGAAGGAACTCTTGCAATGAAACGCGTCCTGCTGATTTTATCACTGGTAGTGTTTTGCGTTGGTATTATATCCGCGCAAAGCAATATGGATAGTTTGCAGCGTATTCTGGCGAAAGCACCGGAGGACACCAATCGCGTCAACATTCTTCTTGAACTCAGCAAAGCGAATTTCAGTGATGCTCCTGACCAGGCGATCAAATATGCGGAACAAGCCAAAGCGCTGTCGGAAAAACTGAACTTCTCACGAGGTATTGCACTTTCGTTAAAGAACATCGGAAGATCCTACTATACCAAGGGCGATTACATTCAAACACTGGACTACTGGAACCAGTCTATTGCGGCATTTGATTCGATTGGTGATAAAGGTGGAGTAGCAAATCTGCTGAGTAATCTCGGCGCTGTTTTCTTTAATCAGGGTGACGATGCGAGTGCGCTGGACTATTACCTTAAATCGCTCAAACAAGCCGAAGAGATACACGACACCCTTCGTATCGTTACCACCTGCATCAACATTGGAGCTGTCTACTTCAACAAGAAAGCCACTTACGGGAAAGCAAAGGAATTCTATCTGCGGGCGCTTCCTCTCAGTGAAATACTCGAAGACCAGGATGCGATCGGAACAGTAACGGTTAATCTGGGTGAAATTTATCTCGAAAACAACGACCTTGATACTGCATTGTTTTACTTTGAAAAATCACTCAAAGCGTACGAAGGTTCAGAAAACATCCCCTACACGCTGATTGATCTCGGAAAAGTATACCTGAAAAAAGGCAATTATTCGAAAGCGATCGAATACCAGCAGCGGGCTTACGATTATGCCAGGGGAATCGACTCCAAAAATGACATGGCCCTTGCGTTGATTGGTCTGGGAAAATCATACATTGCGCAAGGTGACTATACCGATGCAAAAAACAAATTCCTGGAAGCGGAGAAACTATCCGTTGAAATCGGAGCCAGTTATCAGCTTAAAGACGCGTATCAGGGCCTGAGCGAATCCTATGCAAAACTCAAGGACTTCAGCAATGCCTATAAGTATCAGGACCTGCTCCTCAGTATAAAAGACACCCTTTACAACCTTGACATCGAAAAGAAACTGGGTGTACTTCAGTTCACTTTCGACATTGGCAAGAAAGAATCGCAGATTAACCTGTTGACGAAGGATAAAGAAATCCAGGAGCAGGAAATCAGACGTCAGAAGATTGTTCGCAACAGTTTTATCGGAGGGTTTACCATCGTACTCATCTTCGCCGCGATCTTCCTCAAACAACGCAATCGCATCAATAAAGAGAAAAAACGCAGCGAAGAACTATTGCTGAACATCCTTCCTGAAGAAACTGCCGAAGAGCTCAAAGCCACCGGCACGGCCAAAGCAAAGAGCTTCGAAATGGTATCTGTAATGTTTACCGACTTTAAAAACTTTACACAGGCCAGTGAAAAACTCAGTGCCGAACAGCTTGTTGACGAGATCAACTATTGCTATTCGGAATTCGACAAGATCATCACGAAATACGGGCTGGAAAAAATCAAGACCATCGGCGACAGTTACATGTGTGCCGGCGGACTCCCTGTTCCCAATAACACACATACTGTTGATATCATCAAGGCCGGACTTGAGATGCAGGCTTTCATCATCAAACACAAAGAAGACCGGCTGAAACAAGATCTGCCCTACTTCGATTTACGCCTTGGAATTCATACCGGTCCGGTAGTGGCGGGTATTGTAGGGATCAAGAAATTCGCCTATGATATATGGGGAGATACGGTGAATACAGCTTCGCGGATGGAAAGCAGCGGAGAGATCGGCAAAGTGAATATCAGCGGCACCACCTATGAGCTGATCAAAGAGAAATTCGAGTGCATTCACCGTGGCAAAATACAGGCAAAGAACAAAGGTGAAATCGACATGTACTTTGTTGAACGGGCTGTAGCCTGATTACAAGCGGGAAAACAACTCCATCAATCCGTCTTTTCGTTGCCGCGCAACCGTTATATTGCTTTTATCCGACATAATCAGATAACCACCGCTGTCTCTGGCAAATTTTACAATATGGTTGAGGTTCACCAGGTGTGACTGATGCACCCGGTAAAACGGGTAATCGGCCAAAGATTCTTCGATCTGTTTCAGGGTTTTTGTTATCACAATCTTTTCACCTGACTGCAGAAAAATATAGGTATAGTTGCTGTCACTCTCGCAGCGGACAATCTGATCCACATTCACGAAGGAAACACCATCGCTGGTAGGAAGGGCAATTTTACGTGTTGTCGACAGCTGTTCAGTAAACAAGCTGATCAGCTGGTCCATTTTCCCGGTTTCAACTCTGCCGGCCCGTTGCCTCACCTTATCAACCGCTGCAATCAGGTCAAACTTCTCAATGGGTTTCAGCAGATAGTCGACGGCATTCTCCTTGAAAGCCTGCAATGCAAACTGGTTATAAGCTGTAATAAAAATCACCGGAAACGACAACGGTTTCAGTCGGCTCAGCAGCTCGAAGGCATTCATACCCGGCATCTCAATGTCCATAAAAACAAAATCCGGTTTCAGCTCCGGGATTTTCTCCAAAGCCTCCGCCGCTGAATTGCAGATTGCCTCCACTTTCACTTCCGGACAATACGTTTCCAGCTGCCAATGCAGAATATCAGTACAGGACACTTCATCGTCCACGAGGATCGTGCGTAACATAGTCAGACTTAGCGCAGACTAAAGTAGGAAACATGTTGGATACACTTCCTGAAATTTATCATTCGCTCAGATTTGACGAGCAGGCAGCAAATCCTTTGAGAATCCGGCACATGCTTTCCTCCGGGAGGCTAGCCGGGACTTAAAAATTGCTGTAATTCAACAAATTAAACCAAACCGGCAAAATCCGGCATTTTATTCTGTTAAAAATCACCAAAGAAGGGATCAACATTCTCCCTGCTCCCGGCTTCCGAAGTTGTTTTTCCAACTAAATTTGACGCACTATGGGACCTATCTCCTTACTCATACTCACCTTAGCCGCCATCGCCTTCTCGGCAGGTGGTATTTTGGTGTCCAGACTCTTCGTAAAAGGCTCCACCAACCCCCGAAAGGGTGAACCTTACGAATGTGGTATACCCACCATTGGCCAAACATGGCTGCAGTTCCAGGTAGGTTATTATCTGTTTGCGCTGATCTTCCTGATTTTTGATGTGGAACTGGTTTTCCTGTATCCATGGGCAACCGTGGTGAAAGAAATCGGAGTGATGGCTTTTGCCGACATACTCATTTTCTTTTTTATTCTATTCCTGGGCTTTCTCTATGCCCACAAGAAAGGAGCATTAAAATGGATGTAAATCAAGACAAAGTACTCTTCCCCGGTACGGTGCATGAAGTGCCGGGCGGCGGAATCATGGTAAGCAAACTGGACGAAGTGATTAACTGGGCGCGATCCAACTCACTCTGGCCGCTCACTTTTGCCACCAGTTGCTGCGGAATCGAACTAATGTCGGTCGCCGGAGCCAAATATGATTTTTCACGTTTTGGATTCGAGGTAGCGAGAGCAACGCCGCGGCAGGCAGATGTGATCATCATTGCCGGCACTATTGTCAATAAGATGGCACCGGTACTGCGTCGCCTTTATGATCAAATGGCTGATCCCAAGTATGTAATTGCGATGGGTGCCTGTGCGATCAGCGGCGGACCATTTTTCTACAACACCTACTCAGTCGTGAAAGGCGCGGACCATGTGATTCCGGTGGATGTATATATTCCAGGGTGTCCGCCCCGACCCGAAGCCCTATTGCATGCACTGCTTACGCTGCAGGAAAAAATCAAGAGCGGAATGACGCGTGAACAAATCAGAGATGCACGACCGGAATAAGCGATGACAATGACAAACGAAGCACTTAAAGAAAAACTCACCGGTATGATTCCGGAGGCCGCTTTTGAAGAAGGCACCGAATGGCTTACCCTGCAAACAGGACCGGAAGGATTCCATCAGCTCATGGAAAAGCTCCGCACTGACAACGGGCTCCGGTTCGACTATCTCTTCTGCCTGACCGCTGTCGACTGGAAAACCCATTTCACGGTAGTATATCATCTAACGTCAACGAATTACCGACATACGCTGGTGGTGAAAGTAAAGCTCGACAAAAACGATCCGGCTATAGACACCGTTTGCGATATCTGGCGCACCGCAGAATTTCATGAACGCGAAGCCTATGACCTCATGGGCATCAGTTTCACCAACCACCCTGACTTGCGGCGCCTCTTTCTGGAAGATCACCATGTTGGCTTTCCGCTGCGGAAAGATTATGAAGACCCTGTTAACATGATTAAACTCTGATTATGCGCGAAGAACTCGGAACAAACGATCAGGGTGACATGATCATCAACGTCGGGCCTCAACACCCGTCGACACATGGAGTGCTCCATCTGATTATTACGCTGCATGGAGAAACGATCAAAAAAGTAGAACCCCACCTCGGTTATATTCACCGCTCCATCGAAAAGATGAGCGAAAGTCTTAACTACCGGCAGTTCATTTATGCCACCAGCAGGATGGATTACCTCTCCTCCCATATCAACAATCACGCCTGTGCGCTTTGTGTGGAGAAAGGTCTTCAGCTGGAGATTCCGCCACGTGCACAAGTGATCCGTGTGCTGATGGATGAACTCACACGACTGGCTTCTCATCAACTCTGGTGGGGAGCGCTGGCTATGGATCTGGGTGCATTTACCCCCTTCTTCCACTCCTTCCGCGAACGCGAAATGATCAACGAGATCATGGAAGAAACCTGTGGAGCCCGGCTCACCATGAACTACATTGTGCCCGGTGGTGTGATGTTCGATCTTCACCCGGACTTTCAACGCAAGGTGAAAGAATTTCTCAAACAGTTCAAAGAGAAAATTCACGAATACAATGCACTGGTAACCGGCAATGTAATTTTCCAGAGCCGCACCAAAGGTGTTGGCTATATTTCAAAAGAAGACGCGATATCGTTTGGCTGCACAGGTCCGACAGGACGTGGCAGCGGCATATCCTGCGACATACGAAAGATTGCTCCCTATGAAATCTACGACAAACTCCAATTCGATGAAATCATCGAAGAAGGCGGAGACTCATGGGCCCGGTATAATGTCCGGTTTGGGGAGATGGTGCAGAGTATGCGCATCATCGAACAACTCATTGATGAAATTCCCGAGGGTGACATTCAGGCGAAAACAAAAGCGGTATTGAAACTGCCCAAGGGAGAATTCTATACAAGAGTTGAAACGGCACGCGGAGAACTCGGCGTTTATATTATCAGTGAAGGCGGCACCACTCCTTACCGTATCAAGTACCGTTCACCCGGATTCTCCAATCTGAGTGCGCTGGATCATATGGTACGTGGCGGAAAACTCGGCGACCTTATGGCTACCATGGGAACGCTGGACCTGGTGATACCGGATATTGACCGGTAAGTTCCGGTGGCTGAGCGGAGTCCGATAACTATCGGACGAAGCCCCGGATGGTGTAATAAAAAAACTTCGCGCCCGGTGGCTGAGCGGAGTCCAATAACTATCGGACGAAGCCCCGGATGGAGTAGAATAAGAAACGAATAAGAATATCTATAATGATAAGTCTTGAAGGAATAACAACAGCATTGCAATCATGGATGCAGGGCACATTGGGCGATACATGGTCCTATGTGGCAACCTGCGTGCTGATCGGCATCGCCGCCATTACACTTTTTGCAGTACTCGGTTTGGCACTGGTATATATGGAACGAAAAGTAGCAGCTTTGATGCAGCTCCGAATGGGACCTAATCGCGTAGGACCCAAAGGGATTTTTCAGACGAGCGCCGACACGCTGAAGCTGATCATGAAAGAAGGGCTTACACCGGATGGGGCGGATAAATTCCTGTTTAATCTGGCGCCGTTTATGGTGATGATTGCAGCAATGCTGATTCTCGCGCCAATCGCTTTCGCAAAGAATTTTCAGATCTGGGACTTAAGCATCGGAGTATTATACATCGCCGCAGTTTCATCAGTAGCAGTAATAGGCATTTTAATGGCTGGCTGGTCGAGCAACAACAAATACTCCTTGCTGGGTGCGATGCGCAGCGCAGCGCAGATTGTGAGTTATGAATTATCTGCCGGACTTTCGATTCTCGCAATTGTTGTATTGAGTGGCAGTTTAAAGATCAGTGACATCATTATCTCCCAGGCGGATGGCTGGTGGATCTTCAAAGGACATATCCCGGTGATTGTCGCCTTCATCGTTTTCATCATTGCTGTCACTGCAGAAACCAACCGCGCGCCTTTCGATCTGGCGGAAGCAGAGTCGGAATTAACTGCAGGATTCCACACAGAATATTCGGGCATGAAATTCGCCCTCTTCTTTCTCGCTGAATACATCAATATCTTCATTGGATGTGCTATTGGTGCCACACTTTTCCTTGGTGGATGGATGCCCTTCCACATTGGCAACTGGGAGGCATTCAATCATGTGATGGACTATATTCCATCTTCCCTCTGGTTCATTGCGAAAACCCTCTTCCTTATCTTCCTGATCATGTGGTTTCGCTGGACCTTTCCACGTCTCCGTGTAGATCAGCTGCTCAACCTCGAATGGAAATACCTGCTGCCCATCAGCATGGTCAATCTCTTAGTGATTACACTTATCGCCATCATGGGATGGCATTTCTAACCGAAAAGAAAAGCGATGTTTCTTAAAGACTATATCAGTACAGTATTCGGAACTCTTTCCTCTCTTGCGAAAGGGATGAAGCTGACCGGATATTACTTTACACATAAAAAGGAGGTCATCACGCAGGAATATCCGGAAGTGAAGCCTGTCCTGGCCGAACGGTTCCGTGGAGAAGTAGTAATGCCGCATAATGAGAACAACGAACACCGTTGCACCGGCTGTACTGCCTGCGAGTTGGCCTGTCCCAACGGAACGATCAAGATTGTTACCAAGAACGATATCACGCCGGAAGGAAAGAAGAAAAAAGCGATCGACACTTTTGTATATCGCCTTGAGTTATGCACGATGTGTAATTTATGCATACAGGCCTGCCCTTCCGATGCCATCATTATGTCGAATGCATTTGAACACAGTGTGTATGACCGCCGACAACTCACCAAGGTCCTCAACAAACCGGGATCCAAAATCATGGAGGGCGTAGAATAATGGATCTTGCAACCCTGCCCTTCTATCTCATCGCCGCCTTTATCCTGATCATGGGTGTACTAACGGTGACGACCCACCGTTTATTCCGTGCCGCTATCTGGCTGCTGTTTACGCTGATCGGTATTGCTGCCTTGTACTTCCTCATGGAAGTTGACTTTGCTGCTGCTGTACAGATCATCGTGTATGTAGGCGGCATCGTAGTGCTGATCATCTTCTCAATCTTCCTCACCAATCAGGAAGGCGTTCACATGCCCTCCCCGCTGGTAAAACGAAAAATCTTCTCAGCACTGGCCGTAGTAAGCGGAGGCGCCTGGGTGGTGAGCTTACTGAACAACCATATCTGGATGGCCCGCGGCGATGCCGGTGTCTTTGATCCTTCCGTACCACATATTGGCAGGCTGCTGGTTGGCAACACGCCCGACAGTTACGTGCTTCCTTTTGAAGTTGTCAGTATTCTCCTGCTTGCAGCCATGATCGGCTGTATCGTTATTGCTATAAAATCCCGACCTGAAGAAAAATGAGTCAGATACCGCTCTCCCATATCATCACGCTCAGCACCTTGCTGTTTTTCATCGGCGCCTACGGATTTCTTTCCCGCCGTAATATGATCGCCATGCTGATGAGCCTCGAACTGATGCTGAACAGCGTAAACATCAATTTCATCGCGTTCAACAAGTATCTGTTTCCGGATAACCTCGATGGACTCGTCTACATCATTTTTATCATCGCCATTGCCGCCGCAGAAGCAGCTGTCGCTATTGCCATCATTATTAACCTATACCGCAACACCCGCACCATCGACGCGGAGAATGCAGATAAACTGAAGTATTAAGCGCACGTCCTCATGAACCTACCTATCGATCTGCTTCTGATTCCGTTGCTGCCGCTGGCCAGTTTTCTGTTGTTGGGCATCTTCGGAAGAAAATATCTGAGTCCGGTTTCCGGATTAATCGGCACCACATCGCTGCTGATCTCTGCGATCCTCTCTGTTAAAACCGCCATTACCTATTTCTCATCTCCTGTTAACGGCGTCTATCCTTCCATTAACGCATGGAAGATGACCTGGCTTTCCTTCACTCCCGATGTAAGTATTGATATAGGCATCCTGCTCGATCCGATCTCAGTAATGATGCTGGTGGTCGTGACCGTTGTTTCTCTTATGGTGCATATTTTTAGTCTGGGTTATATGAAGGGTGAAGAACGTTTCGCCACGTACTATGCGTTCCTGGGACTTTTCACTTTCAGCATGCTCGGACTCGTGATCTCGGTTAACCTCTTCCAGATTTACATGTTCTGGGAGCTCGTGGGTGTATCGTCCTTCCTCCTGATCGGATATTACTTCAACAAACCATCGGCTGTTGCAGCATCGAAAAAAGCATTTATCGTTACCCGTTTCGCCGACCTCGGTTTCCTGATTGGTATTCTTGCACTGTCGTACCATGCTCATACCCTTGACTTCAATACACTGATTGACCGGTTAACTGAACCGGGTTCGCCCTGGCAGCAGAGTGCCATCACGTCAGGGTTCCTTGGTTTCAGCGCGCTGACCTGGGGATTGATGCTGGTATTCATGGGTGGAGCAGGAAAGAGTGCGATGTTTCCACTGCACATCTGGTTACCTGATGCAATGGAAGGTCCTACACCGGTTTCAGCATTAATCCACGCTGCAACAATGGTGGTAGCCGGTGTGTATCTGGTAGCAAGATTGTTCCCGGTGTTCAGTATCGGATGTCCGGCAGCGTTAGAAGTGGTGATGTGGATCGGCGTGATCTCTGCCGTATTTGCTGCACTGATAGCCTGTACACAAACTGATATCAAACGGGTGCTTGCTTATTCCACCATGTCGCAAATCGGTTACATGATGTTCGCACTCGGAATCGCCTCTTATGGAGGAGAAGCCGGACTCGGCTACACGGCTTCGATGTTCCATCTGTTTACACATGCATTCTTTAAAGCCCTGCTCTTCCTCGGAGCCGGTGCAGTAATTCACATGGTACACAGCAATGAGATGAAAGACATGGGTGGTCTGGCAAAGAAGATGCCCGTTACGCATATCACGTTCCTGATGGCCTGTCTGGCTATTGCGGGAATTCCGCCTTTCGCCGGTTTTTTCAGCAAGGAAGAAATCCTCACTGCCGCCGAACATCATAACAAAGCCGTGTACTGGATTGCTTTACTAACGGCCGGCCTTACCGCTTTCTATATGTTCCGTCTGTACTTTAATATTTTCTGGTCGAAGGCAGCCACGCACGAAACGCATGCACACGACGACCATGGACATGGCGAAGGCACCCTGACGATGAAATTGCCACTCCTGCTGCTCAGCATTGGTGCCATTGGCGCCGGATTCATTCCTTTCGGAGAATTTGTCAGCTCCGACGGACATGCGCTGCACCTGCCCTTCCATGTGGAATCGGCGATTCTGCCGGTGATCGTCGCACTTGTTGGTATTGGTACCGCGTACACGCTCTATTTCCGGCAAAATGAAAAGCCAGACCGCATCGCTGCTTCCCTTAGTGGACTTTACACGGCTGCTTACCGTAAATTCTACATCGATGAAATCTATCTTTTCATCACGAAGAAAATCATCTTCCCCTTCATCGGACAACCTGCCGCCTGGATCGACCGCAACATCATTGATGGTGCGATGAATGGACTGGCGACGCTTACGCTGTGGAAAGCCAACCTCTATAAAACACTGCAATCGGGCAAAGTACAGGACTATGCGCTGTACTTCTTTATCGGCATCTTCGGACTCGCTGCGCTCGCTTATTACCTCAACTCCTGATCGTATGAACCTACAGATATTAGTCATAGTTCCGCTGCTTACGGCCCTGCTGACATTATTCAGCAAAGAGCTGAAAGTGGTACGGATGATCGCTTTTTGCGGATCTGCCTTACAGTTAGTACTGAGTCTGGTACTGCTGAATGCCTTCATGGGTGAACGCGCAGCCGGCAATCTTGCCCCGATGCTGTTCTACACTTCTTATGAATGGTTCCCCCAACTGGGCATCAGCTACTCCACCGGTGTGGATGGGATTTCGGTAGCCATGATTCTGCTGGCAGCCGTAGTAGTACTGGCCGGTGTACTGGTGTCGTGGAATGTAAAAAAGTTATCGAGAGAATTCTTCTTCTTACTACTGCTGCTCAGTGCGGGTGCCTTTGGCTTCTTTATTTCCCTTGATCTCTTCACCCTCTTCTTCTTCCTCGAAATTGCAGTGATTCCAAAATTCCTGTTGATTGGCGTTTGGGGCAGTGGAAAGAAAGAATACAGCGCGATGAAGCTGGCACTTATGCTGATGGGTGGATCGGCGCTCGTGTTTGTCGGTTTACTCGGCATCTATTTCGGTGCTGCAGATCCTGCTTCCGGTGCGACCTTCGATTTATTGAGCATTGCCCAACATCCATTGCCACATCAGGTACAGATGTCGTTCTTCCTGCCTGTCTTCATTGGCTTTGGCATCTTTGGCGCTTTGTTTCCCTTTCATACCTGGGTACCTGACGGACATAGTTCAGCACCCACGGCAGCATCAATGTTCCTCGCCGGCATCTCTATGAAACTGGGAGGCTATGGTTGTCTCCGCGTAGCCACTTACTTAATGCCGGAAGCAGCGGCCGTATATGCACCGTACATCATCTTGCTCTCCACCATCGCCATTTTCTATGGCGCCTTTGCTACAATGATGCAAACAGATCTCAAATACATCAACGCTTACTCATCGGTAAGTCACTGCGGATTTGTTTTACTCGGCATCGGCATGATGAATGAAACGGCGATCCTCGGTGCGGTGATGCAGATGATCTCCCACGGACTCATGACGGCTCTTTTCTTCGCCGCGATCGGGATGATCTACGAGCGTACGCATACGAGGATGCTTAGTCAGCTGGGTGGATTATTAAAGATCATGCCCTTCATTTCGTCCATGTTTGTGATAGCCGGCTTATGTTCGCTGGGTCTGCCCGGCTTCAGCGGATTCGTATCAGAGATGACCATCTTCATGGGCAGCTGGCAACATGCAGAAACCTGGTACCGTATTGCCACCATCGCCTCCTGTGCCAGTATTGTGATAACGGCGGTGTATATCCTAAGAGCGGCGGGTAAAGCCATCATGGGACCCGTAGCCGACGAACACCATCTACAGCTCAGCGATGCCACCTGGAATGAAAAACTTGCTGCTGTATTATTACTTGCCGGCGTTGTAATTATCGGTGTTGCACCCTTCCTTCTTAATCAACTTATAGGTCCGGGCGTACAACACCTCATGACCAATATTGCCAGTCTCCACCCCTGAACCGATTATGCTAAGCGAAATATTATCCCTGATGAAACATGAGCTGCTCCTTTGCGGCATCCTGTTCATTACCCTTATACTGAAGATCCGGGAAAACGAAGACAGCAAGAGTACCTGGGCCACTGCGGTCAATTTTATGCTCGCCCTGAACTTCGTTGCAGGTTTCTTTGGCAACTCCTCCGGCGAACTCTTCAACGGACTCTTTCACAACGACGACCTATTGATTCTGCAGAAGAACCTGCTGAACCTGGGGATTCTCATTGTATCATTAATGGCTCATCCCTGCATCAAGACGCACCGGCATCTTCCTGAATTTTACATGCTGATCATCTCCACGCTCATCGGCATGTTCTTCATGATCTCCAGCGGACACTTACTCATGTTTTATGTTGGTCTTGAACTGGCAACGATTCCGCTCGCAGCGCTTGCAAATTTCAATCTCAACAAAGCATCCTCTTCTGAAGCCGGGGCCAAAATGATTCTCTCCGGCGCTTTCAGTTCGGCATTGCTGCTGATGGGCATTTCTCTGATTTACGGTACTACCGGAACATTATCCTTTGAAGAAATTCCACTGCAGCTGGATGGAAATCCTATGCAGGTATTCGCCTTTATACTTCTGTTTACCGGCTTCGCGTTTAAGCTCTCTATTGTGCCCTTCCATTTCTGGACCGCGGATGTTTATGAAGGATCGCCCGTGCCGGTTGCCGCCTATTTATCGGTCGTATCCAAGGGAGCGGTAGCCTTCATCTTCACCACCACACTTTACAATGCCTTTTCCGGACTCTTCAGCACCTGGTACGCGATGATCTTTCTTTTGTCGATCCTCACCATCGGCATCGGTAACCTCTTCGCCATCCGTCAGCAGAACATCAAGCGCTTCCTGGCCTTCTCCTCCATTGCACAAGTAGGATTTATTCTGATTGGTGTAAGCGGCGCCTCACAATCCGGCAGCGCCTCGGTGGTGTATTTCTTGATGATCTATCTCTTCTCCAATCTGGGCGCATTCAGTGTCATCAACATCATCAGCTCCGCCAGCGGGAAAGAAAACATCGACGACCTCAAAGGATTTTACAAAACCAATCCCCTGCTGAGCTGGGTGCTTACCATCTCCTTATTCTCACTTGCCGGTGTTCCGCCTACTGCGGGATTCTTTGGAAAGTTATTCCTGCTAACCGCCGGTGCAGGACAAGGCAATTATATTCTCGTAGGATTTGCAGCGCTCAACATGATCGTATCGATGTACTATTACCTGCGGATTGTAAAAGCCATTTTCATGGACGAAAACGAACAACCCATTGCGCATATCCCTACCGGATGGATACCGGGTATTGCGTTGGCGATCTGCATAGCCGGCATACTCATCACCGGATTTGCGGGTAGCCTTCACAGTTATATTTATTCACTCAGCAGCGGAATTTAATATGGCCATTAATAAAAACCACGAATTCGAAGAACTGGACGGTGTAAAATGCTGCATCGTTGAACGCGCTGTTACGAAAGAGCGGGCGAATTTTTTAAAGACCTTGCTGGAAGGAAACGGATACACGGTTGTTGTAAGTGGCATCGTACCGAAAGCTGCGCCTCCTGCAGAAGGAGAAGCACCGGCACCCACTCCCGAACCTACGCAATTTACTATTGGTGTTACGGACATGACCTTTAGCACGATCAATGCGATTTTCGGACGATTGTTACGCACGAAGGAAGGACACGTTGTTACGCTTGCTTACTGGAAGGGACTGGATCCGGAAGCGAAGGATGTGCCTTATTTTGAAGGAAGGTAAAGGGGAGTTACGGAGCTACAGAGTTACGGAGCTACAGAGCTACAGAGTTTCTGAGCTACTGAGTTACTGAGCTACTGAGTTGTTGAGTTACAAGGCTGTAAAGTTTCGGAGATGAAGCACCCCGTATAAAGCCTCGAGGTGTCGGAGCCACCGTTCCGATTATGTTATCTAATACGGGTTTCAAAAAAATTGAAATAAGCTTTACCGTATCATCACACCCTTCTTCCCTAACAAAGGAATGGCCGTGAAGTATTTTTCGTTGATGGACTCGGGAAGGAAGATGTATTTCTTATCGAAGATTTCCCGTTCGATATAAAAACTGAGCCAGTATTCATTATTAAGGCCGAATACATTTTCCTGTATCGGCTCTACAATCATATAACTCATCGGAGCAAGGGTACCCAGATAATGGCGTAAGGTGGACGTTTTTACATCTTCCCCATTATACGAACCATAACCTTTACTGGCGATGATTACGTTTTCGATAGGTTCCTGCTTGAGATTAAGGACGTAAACTTCCCATAACACGGACTCCTCTTCTGTCTTTTTTTCCTTGGGGACAATGGCAATGGCAATGTCCTCAACTGCAACTCTGTGTATATCCCTCAGCATAGTCGTTACCTTATCTGTTAAACGCTTTTTCGATAGATCTGTTGCAAATATAGTTCCAAACAATGTAACCAGCATGAGCCTAAAATGTAACAGTTATGGCAAAAATCTTACAGTGATCTTACAATATCAGCCATGCACTTCATCTTTATAAAGCAATGGTAGAGCTGAGTTTGAAAACGAGGTTATCGTTGAGGCGGTGGTACTGATAAGCTCCATAGCGATAAAAAATACCAATACCGAGTCCTGTAAGATTATTGTTGATCAGCCGGTCGATGGCAATACCGCTTTCCATAAAGACGTCAGTGGCCTGCATCGCAGCCGCTTTGAACGAGTTCCTGTTTTCAATATCGCCCCAACACATGTTGTGAACGATACTGAGCAAGGGCTTAAAGTTTCTCTTTTGAATCAAGAGATCTCTGAACGAATGTCGCAGGAACAAGGCTCCATAACGGCTATGCATAAACTCATTGGTCCGCATGGTCTCAAACGTAAACGGAGAAGCAATACCGAGATAGTCCTTCTCATCGTAATTGACTGAATTTGTCCCCTGCATGTTATAATAGAGCGAAGCCGGAAGATCATAAGGAATGAAACCACCCGAAATCCGAATGGTCAGATCACCGGCCAGTGCAGAGCGGAATGTTTTTTCACTGAGGAAATCATACCGTTGGTAGTGCCTCGTGTTAAGCTGATCGGTTTCGCCCAGGCAAAATCTGAAATAAAACACAGGCCACTTCGAACCCAGACTCACCTCTTTTTGTCCAACGGTAGCTAGTTTTTCCCCCGGTGCCCATCGCAAGGTCATCGCTGCTTCTTTCAAATTAAAATCACGGACATATACCGTTGTGTTTTCATTGCGGACGATGGCAAAGCTTATTTCTTCATTCGCTTTAATTTGCTGTCTGCTTATTGAAATATTCGCTGACAGATTTCCCCACACTCTTCCATTCAACCGCACTTCCTGCTTTTCGATGCGATCCATTCGGCTGATGAAATAAGGATAGAAACCTGTATTCAGAAAATTTGAAGGACGTTCCGCGAGGATGTTTCCCCCGGTTTCCCGCACATCACTCTCCCATAAGCCCTGAATCCAGATATTTCGCAAACGGTAGAAATACACCAATGCGTCGCCGCCGTATTTATGCTGCTTGTCCTTGAAACCGTACGCGTAATACCCGCCAACCCTGAATCTCCGGGATAGAAAATCATTGGTATGCACGCCGGCGCCCAACCGAAAGCCTTCGTAACTGTTCACACGGATCAACCTGTTCAGATCGATGCTCAGCTTTCCAATCGGAATTTGTCCGGTCAGAATGACACCCAACAATTTCACTTTCTTATCGAAGTTCTCTGCTTCACCAATACTATCAATAAAAGAGTATGTCCTTAGTTCTTTCTCATCCAGTTCGTGCTGACGATACTGCGCCCAAACCGAATCAGGCACTTCATAGGCCCTGGAATCCATTCTCAGTACAACCGGATCAAATTCCTTTGCTTTCAACGGAGGGTTGATTTGCACATTGCGGATATAAGAACGACTTACCCCCTTCAGCAACACACCGTTCATAGATAATCCGGGAAAGAAAAGGAACGAATTCAACTGTTCCGGAAACCAAACCTGATCATACTTTCTGTACTGCTGCTGAATTTTTATCTGCAGACTCTCCATTGAATCTGCAGGTTCTGCAATGAGGTTCTGCACCGCCCAGCCATCCGTGTTGATGGAAATGGTTCCCTTGAGTCCCACAAAATTCTTTTCTTTTCGCGGATGAAATGAAATCGTATAAATGGTATCATCCTGAATATAGCTTGTATCCTCCAGCGTAAAAAAATACTTACTGATTGCCGAATTGGACAAGGGACTCAGATAAGAGAGATCCATGATGGCCAGTTTCTCCGAATAAATTGAAAACGATTGCAGCTGTGTGCCGAGCAGGGAAAAGCCCGGCATTTTCAATCCGGATACTCTCGATGCGAGAATAACTTCATCATCCTTCGCCGGCGGCAGGTGTTTCCGCTCAGTAGCACTCTCCATCATGAACAAATGCTTCTCCTCAAAAAACGTACGCATCTCCAATGCAGTCGAGTCGTCTTCGTTAGCCGGTGTTGTATTGATAATTTTTGCTGAATCATTTTCTCCAAGTACTACAAACTTGTTGTAACTATCGTAGATAAACCCAACCGTTTTCTCAGGGTTATTGACATCCCGTTGCCTTATAGCTTTGCGCATGATGATCTCTGCGGGATTCTCACCGGCTGAGATAGTGACTTCCTTCATTGCTTTTGAAACCGGGTTCAGGCGAACTATCCAATTATTTGATTTATCCCATATCAAATTCCCGGTTTGATATCCTACATACGAGAATATCAATGCGGCAGCTTCATTACTAACCTTCAATGTAAAATATCCATCAATATCAGAATAGGTTCCATTCTGAGTACCGGATTCCACGATAGTGACAAATGCAAGGGGTTCTTCTGAAACCGAATTAAAAACACGACCTTGAACCAGCACCTGGGCTGTTGAATAAAAACTAAAGAGAAAAAAACAAACGAATAAAAATAAATAATTGCAGCGCCAATTAATTTTCATATATCTCTCGTCTGTTGTTACAGGTATACGATTATTGAATAACCAGTTTTCTGCTCCGAACACCTGAGTCAGAAACAATATTTAATAAATAGGTCCCACTATTCAATCCCAGTACAGACAATTCCACATCTCCTGAAATCTGTTCATTCATACTTCGAATTAGCCGGCCTTGCATATCGGACAGTTCAACCCTCAATATTTTCACATCTCCATTTATTTCCAAATGAACCAACGATTGAGCAGGATTAGGGTAAATGCGTACATCAGCAGTAGTTGATTGCTCGGGAACGTTTACCACTAACGGATTCGCATAAAAGTACCGCGCATACAAAAGATGAGGCACGCCAATTATATTCGGGTAATACGCTTCAAGCAAAACTCCGTTGAGTAATGGATCGAACCAATAATATTCAAGGTCATAATAAGTATTAAAAGTGAACATCGCTGAATCATACCAGACTTGATCAACTCTAATCCTCAGGCAATTGCTGTGTACTGTTCCATTGATTATCACATCTCCATACCCATCTGCTTTTATTGAACGTGTTCCGAAATTCCGATGCCAGCCTAAAGGTATGGCTAAAGCCGCTCCATCAAACGTATCGAAGATGGAGTCGCCATAATTCATAGGAAAGTGAAAACGAAGCTTAGGGTCAGTGAAGTGGTTATACCACAATTCATACAAACCATTATCCGCCCAATCACCAAGGTAATTAATTGAAGATGTATCTTCAAGAAGATATGTATAAAAATTATCAGTAAATCCCGGAGCGTATGCATTCGGCTCCCACAAGCCCAGATTTGCCAGGTTATAATTTGTATTCGTATCGTTAAAAAAGATGGTAGTATCAGGTAAAATACCTAACACTGAATCCGGCTGTAAAACCACTGAATTGCTGAAATCCCATACTACATTTTGGCCTGACTTAATGACTGTATCAAGAGGCACGGAAATGTAATTGCATGGATATACATTTCCAATGGTAAAGTAGTGTTTTCGTTGCAAAGTAAACTGAGCAAGCAAAGGCGAGCCGGTGCCAATCAAAAAGAGTATAAATAACTGGCACTTGAAGAGGTTAAGTCTGTCCATAGCAAATTGATTTGAACCACATTAAACAAAATCAAATTTAAATAAAATCTATCTATTTCCTGAAATAATTCACCAAAATCTCCACCATGGCCGTTTCCGGCTATTCCTCTCTTCGTGGATAAAGGCAGACCGCTCTTCCCGCACAGTCTGAAACAGCTGTCTGATTTCCGCATCTGCCTTACTATTAACCAGCTGCCAGCTGCCAGGTTCTTCTAAACGGAAGTCCCGGTATCCTTCGAGTAACCGTTGTAAATAAGCAACAACTTCTTCCACGGATCCCCTGATTCCGTCCTTTGCCAGTGAATACTCATCATCGAGACCAACAATCATGGATTTCTCCTCATGCGTAAGTCCACCCTGACGCTCCAGCCGGCACAGTGAATCACAAATCTTCTCCAATGGCAGATAGCCTTTGGCAAAGTTATCAGCCAGATATCCGATCACGGCACGCGAGGAAACAAGCGGCTTTTCATAACCAACATATCGCTGCAACAATGAGATCAGATCATTCAGATTCATGGAAGAAGATGTACTGAGATCCGCAAGAAAAATATCTGCCTCACTATTGTTCAACAACTCCAAATCTGCCCAATGGACCAATTGTTCACGCACAGGAAACCCATTCACCAATAAAAGGCGATAGGCTTCGGCCACTACCACGTAAGATGTGCGTGCTGACGGAACTGGCATACGCTGAGATGAATAAATGAAATTTCATTCAATAATAGTGAAAATGTTAAAGAGGGGCAATCCCGCACGCTTCGCGATGCGGGAGGGGCATTCCGCACTTCGTGCGGAAGGGGCAAGAGGGGCAAGAGTGACGAAGTTATGAAGTTATGAAGCGCTTGCGCCATGTAGCATTGTAGCATTGTAGCATTGTAGCATTGTAGCATTGTAGCCTGCAGTCCCGTTGCAAGCAACGGGACTGCAGCCTGCCGCCTACACTTTATCGAGCGCCTGTTGGATATCGTGAATGATATCTTCGTAATGCTCTACACCCACAGAAAGGCGGATCATGCGTTCGGAGATGTTGAGCTCGGCGCGGAGGGCTTCGTCAACATCAGCATGGGTCATGGTGGCGGGATGTTCGGCGAGACTCTCTGTACTTCCCAGACTCACGGCCAGTTTAATCATCTTCAGGGAGTCGAGAAATTTAAAGGCTTCTGCTTCGGAGTGCAATACATCGAAGGAAATCATTCCACCATTGGTGAGGCATTGCCGTTTTCTGATTTCGAATTGCACTCCATCTTTTTCTGTGAGGTTTCCGGGGAAATACACCTTGCCCACCTTCGGATGATCATTGAGGAAAGCAGCAACTCTATTTGCATTGGAAGCCTGAATATCCATGCGCGCTTTCAATGTTTCCAGACTCCGCATCAGCAACCATCCGGTATTCGGACTGGCCATATTACCGAGAAATGTACGCAGTCCGCGAACACGATGCATCAGGTCATGAGAACCTAATACAGCACCGGCAATGACGTCACTGTGTCCGCCGATATACTTGGTGGCAGAGTACACCACCAGATCCGCTCCATGTTTCAAAGGATGCTGCCAAAGTGGTCCCATGTATGTATTATCCACCACCAACGGAACCAGCTTTTCGGTAGTTGAGAAATGTTCAGCTATCTCTTTCGATGCTCTGATATCGATGAGGTCGTTGGTAGGATTAGCCGGCGTTTCAATATAAACGAGCGCAAGACGATCACCATGTCCTGAGGCATTTACCATGCTGATGACTTTTTCTTTACTGTCGCCCACTTTGAAGGAGATCACTTCAATGCCAAACTTCGGCAGAATCTTTCGCACAAAATGATCGGTGCCCCCGTAAACAGGATTACTGGTAAGCAATACATCACCAGGTTTGAGAAACTCCAGCAGAACAGTTGTAATAGCGGCCATACCACTCTCGAACACCGCACATTCTTCCGCTTCATCCCAGAGTGTAAGACGGTTCTCCAGAATTTCAAGATCAGGGTTATTGAGACGACTGTAGATGAGTCCAAGCTTTTCATGCTTGCGTTGTTCGCGCAAACCATAGGCTACGGCGAAAAAATCTTTTCCGGCCTGTGCATTTTTAAAAACGAAGGTGGACGTCTGGAAGATCGGACATTTGATTGCGCCTTCTGACAAAGACGGTATATATCCATACGACATCATCAGACTCTCGGGTTTCATCTTGTGTTCCATTTCAATAACTGTTTAGCTTTTAAAAACTGAATAATCAAAGGTACAGCTATGAAACCACCGGAGGCAAGCAGGATGAGAAAGATCAGGATTACGGCAGAGTATTAACGATCAGGAACAGCCACTCCATCTCCTGAAACATCCGGAAAATAATCGTCGAGGATAAACACATTATTTTTCCATTGCGCGGAAACAGTCTTCGTTCTTCTGTCTTCGAGTAAAATATGGTAGGAGAGTGTTTTTGTTGTCCGGTCGAAGAGCACATCATTTACATTTAACGGATACATCATCAGTTGATCAAATCTGTATTCCAGCTGAAGACGCTCTCTGCGTTGTACATAAACGAGAGCTGAGAAGTCCCGTGGGTTCTGACCGATTGCCTTCCCTTCAAATCCCTTTACCCGCTTCCACTTTCCATCCTGCATTTTCACCACGAAGGCTTCCCTTGCAGCATGCACATCACCGTTCTCCTCCACAACAACATAGTGTACAGAATCGAGTTGACCAATCAATTGGATATCATTGGTCATACTGTTTCCCTCATACACAATCTGATTGGTCAAAGGGTTCTTCACCATATAATTCTTCTTCTCAGAAAATGAATAGCCGTATACCAGCCAGAACCGGTCACCACTGTGGAGAGAATCGATTTCAATTTCAAACATATTATTGCCGTTGACAAAACGCAACGAAGGCTCACTTCTGGACTGTATAAAGCGACTGAAGCGATGACTTTCCGGGTGAAGTACAAATTCACGAAACACCTCATCCAACCTTGCCCGGAATTTCTCCTGATTGGCACCATCTACTTTGAGTGAGTCGATCTTCCCTCTCACAAAGAGATTGTAGAACTTTACTTCCTCTGCAAAACGTGTATATTCTGAATCCTGCGCCATAGCAAAATGACCGGCAAGCAACACGATAAATAATGATAAATATTTCATATCTAAGAAACTTATGGCGAAGATAAACAAAACGCCATTCCTTTCAGGACTCTCTCTTCCGGAACATATCGCCCAGCAGTGCACCCATCAAAGCGCCGTAAAGCGTACTGTTCAGCGGGAGAGAAGTAATCATACAGGTCCCGGAAGCACATCCCACCTTGTACCAGTACAAATAACCGGCAACAGCGCCCAACACCACGCCGATCAGTAATAATTTATACTTTTTCATTTCAGAAGGTATAATCAAGTACGAGGTTATAGTTAGTCATGTCCACCTTGTTAAAAACATAACGGTCGTCGTTATAGGTTTCGCCGGCTCCGAATTTATGAACAACGAGCAATTGTGCCTGCAAGCCTTTCCAACGTTTATCAAAAACGTATCTGAGTTCAGCATTCACCTGAGCGTAGGACGGTAATCCGTATTTATTTCGGGAAGGATCTTTTACATCGGGAAGAGCATAATAACCACAGGCAAGTGAAGGCTTTAGTTTCCCGTTTGCGTAATTACCTGCATACCGTACATTAACGGCCTGCATATCCGCAATCCCTTCATTTCGCTCGCGGGCCAGAAACGTATAGAAAGGTTCGCGTCCCCATTCTCTGGGAAGTAGAAATCTTCCTTCATCTGCAATTCTCGTATAGTTCACAGTGAACTCGTTGTTTCCGGTGCGAATTCCGGCACGGCCACCCATCACCTGCGCTTCAGATCCTTTCGGGAAATAAGATTTTGACTGATCCACATTCCCACCGTCATTCAACGCATCCTGCCGTATAAACTGAACTCCTGCCAAAATAATTTTATTTCCTGCTTTCAGTTCGAAATCTGTTTGCAGCATGGCGGTATTGAATACATTCTCAGCCCACATGTCCCAGGCCTGTACTTTTATCGTCTTACCCTTTGACCAGGTGGCACCGAGGAGTCCGACTCCATCCGATGAAATATTGTTCTTATAATTCGATTTCGTTCCATCCGGATTCAACCCCATCGGATACACGCCATAACTGTTTTCAATCTGATACCAGCTGATGGTGGAACGCGGAGAGATCATCCATATCCATCCACCCTCCAGTCTGACATTTTTAATTTCATTCATCTCCACCCATGCGCCTTCTTCGATAGTTCCGCGCATGCGTCCGTCCTGGCGATTGATGAATGGGGTATTCAATTCGAAACGTCCGGCCATCGCCCATGATTTCCTGAGATGATACTTCAGATAGAGATCTTCGAGCCGGTCGAGATCCTTAGTGTTTTTCGGGTTATTGATGTCGAAGAGTCCGAGTTCATACCGGTTAGTTCCTTTAGTTGCGGCATCGGGAATACTGAAATCGGATGACATCAGATTGAAAATGAAAAACCCGGTAACACCAGCCTGAAATCCATAAATTTCAGGAGAGAGATAACTCAATCCTGCGCCTTCGGCCAATGCGTAATAGTCTTTCAGCTGCCGGTCGTTATCAGTCGCCATGAAGAAACTTCGCAGGTGAACATGAAACTCACCTCGCGTATTCAGTTTCCGGCCCAGACTTATTGAATCGTTTGTCGCCGGCAACTGAGCGAACGACAGCAAAGGCAATAAAACTATTCCAAGCGCGGTCAGAAACCGGCTTTTATATAAATCCATCCTTCCTCCTGTTTCATGATAATCTCTGCCAAACCGAATGGCGCATATTCCATATCGGGTAACAGCATCTCCTTAGTGATCCCCTTATTCTTCATTGTATTCTCGCACATCACGAAGTGAATGCCTTTTGTCTTCAGTGTGGCAATCATTTCTTTCTGTGTAGATTTATCAGCAAGGAACAATTCGATACCCGGACCATGCGCCAATACTTCAACGACCACATCATCTCCCCAGGCTTGCTTTAATGCGTTGAGTTGATTCATCAGCTGTTTATGAGCATCGGGATTGTTCTGATTCAATTGCATGATCACACGATGTTTCGGTGCTGCTGGTTTTTCGTTCTGTGCCTGCACCGTTGCAGTTGCTACAAGCAGGATGAAGAACAGGAGGAGCTTTTTCATTTCAGGATATATTAAATTAAGCTTTTTGCGCTTTTTGCGCTTCTTGTTTTTTCTTTCGTTCGTCTGCCGCTTTTTTGATCGGCCCAAATGGTCCGAACTTATGTTGTGCTTCATTAAAGCCATCCACATAAGGGCCAAAAGGATGGTCAACCGGTTTTTTGGAGATATCGGGCCAATCCTTCGATAGATTTTTTTCCGGCCGTGGCTGTGAATTCACGAATGCGGCGAGATCCCAGGCTTCCTCATCACTCAGCTGCGGATTTTCACTTGTTGCACCCAGCGGCATATTGGCTTTCACATAGCCGGCAAACCTCGACAAGCGGAAAAGTCCTGCACCCACATTATAACTATGTTCACCCCAGAGTGGCGGAAACGTATAGGCGGTTTTCTCCGCGTTCAGCTGTCCCTCACCGTTAGTCATGTGACAGGATACACATTTCGCATCGAATATCTTCTTACCATTCACGGGGTCGGCAGGGCGCTCCATATAGGTCAGCTCCACCAGTCCTACACCTTTGGGTGATTCCCCCTTCGGCACCTCCTTCCCGAGCCACTTTATGTAAGCGACGATGGCTTTCATTTCCTTCGATGTACTGTCGGGAGCAATTCCGTTAAGGCTTCGTTCAAAACAATCCGACACACGTTCTACGATTGTTTCATTGGTTCCGGAACGTGCGCGAAACTTTGGATAGGTAGATGCCACCGCGCTGTAATTATTCCCGAAGGGTTTTGTTCCGGCATCCAGATGACAGTTCTGACAGTTCATACCGTTGGTAAGCTTAGCCACCTTACCATTCGGCCCAAGGTATTCTGAAGTATGAGCAATTAGTTCACGGCCATATTTCACATCTTCCGGGGTATCAGCTGCTATCCCCGGAGCTTTCCAGAATGCTGTTTTCTTCACGGTATCTGCAACGGCCACCGGCGCTTTCACCTCCTCTGCCTTGCCAAAGGAACCGAAGAGGTCCATTTTTTTCCAATCAAACGCCACGTACACCAGAACAGTCGTCACCATGATCATAAACAAACTCACCACACGCACCAATGTTTTTGCCGTGCGTTGTAAGGCCTCTTCCAGCTGATGCCGGTGTTTTGAATTATCTGAATTCATAGGTAGTTCCCTGTAGTTGGGTTAATAAGGTTGAGGGGAAGTCTGTTGCTGTAGCGCGGCCTTCAATTTTTGGTGATACTATTTTTTTTGCAGCGAGATACTCTTCGATCACAGCATGCATCAGGCTTCCGGTTTTCTGAGGGGATTTCACCTTTTCAATGCGACAAAGGGTATCATCCGGATCACCTTCGCGTTCGCAGGCAACAATACTGTACTCTTTCTCCTTCTCGAGCGGCTTGCCCTTTATCTTCACTGTGTTGACGCGTTTTCCGAATTCGTTATTGATGGTGAAGTTTACTTCCATGCCGGCATAACGCACAAACCAGCCTCCGAATCGCTTCGAAGGATCTTTCGCAAATGCGTTCTGCAGTTCTTTCTCCAGCCAGTCGAGAATTTGTTGTCCGGTAACGATACCGCGCTTGGCCTCACTGTTTACAGGCAACATATTCCAGAGAAACTCCTTGGTGATGGCAGCTTTTCCTGTTGCCGGGTCCACATTCAGAGGCTGACAAAAACGAAACCCATTACTCAATGCAACATCCGGTTTAAACTTCCACATGATCGCATCGGTAAGAAAATTATCCATTGGTGTTTCCATCACAAAATACCTGACCAGCGGCGTGGTTGAATACCCCAGCACCTTTTTCAGTTCAGCTTCGTATGGTTTCGAAATATCATCTATCATCCGTTGCACCCCTTCGTTTGCACCATATCTTACAGGATCTACATCCAGTAAAGCATATGAAAACTGTCTGACCTTTCCCTCTTCGAGCGTGATATCCAGTTTACCTATGAACGATCCGAAAGCACCACATTCCACCACCTTGGTGTATTTGCACTGAATCGGCTCTCTCACTCTTTCATGTGTATCTGCTCCGAGAATAAAATCCACACCCTCACAAACAGGATTGTTTCCAAGGCCTACCTGTTGTGCAAGTCCCATATGCGTCACCAGGAACACCAGCTGACACGCTTCATACTCGCGGAGATACTTCACATATTTCGCTACTGATTTCTCTGCATGTTCAAAACGGATGCCTTCACTGTAGGCAGGCGACTGACGTTTGGGAATCAGGTGATCGGTATAACCGATAAATCCCATCTTCACTCCATTCAGCATCTTCACCCAATATGGCTGATAAATCAGATCCCCGTTATATTCATCATTCGACTGATGCCACATATTCGCGCAGGTCTTTGCAGCTTCCGAATGGCCGAGATCGAACAACATTTTCTTTTTCTTGTACACCACCTCCCAGTTTCCGGGCAACATCAGATCATAGTGAAATGCATTGAAAACCGGTATCAATGCTTCTCCTTCGGTAAGCGATGCAACAGCATGGCCGTGATAATAATCTCCGCCATCAATCAGCAATGTGCCATAAGGATTGGTTTTCCGCAACGTATCAATCATCGACTTGAGCGTAGCCAGTCCGCCTCTCTTGCGGTACACGGCCTTACCTTCTTCCCAGAAAAACTCATCATGGGTATTCAGCTGAGCGTGGATATCAGCTGTGTAGAGGATGGTAATTGTACTCGTTGGTACATCCGTAAGCGGGGATGTTGCTTCCGGTTTATCCGTCTCCTCCGGTTTACTGAAGGCAAACGGAGCAATCCCTGCGCTCAAACCCAGCAAGGCCGACTTCCGTAGAAAGTCACGCCGGGAATGTTGATCGCGGGGGCTATCTGTTTCTTTGTTCATAGTCTGTTATTGGCAGCTGTTAAAACTATCATTTTCCTGCCAATTTCAGATGAATAGCGGGGAAAGGCAAAAGTACGGCTCCGGGAAGAGGTGAAAAGCAACATTTGTTACACCTGAAAAGGCCAGCATGAACCAACAGGAAAGATAAATGCTTATTAACGGCTCCGGAAACGGAACAGGACCTCCGGCACAGTATATTTGCCCCAAAACCCGGAACTCATGTTCAACCAGATTGGGCTCGATGCCATCCTTTGCCTCGACATTGAAACCGTACCACAGTATCCGGATTATGATCGGGTGCCGGAAGAGATGAAGAAACTCTGGCTCCGAAAGGCCGGAAATCTGAAAAAAGAAGAAAACGAAGACGAAGTCAGCATCTACCCCCGTGCTGGTATTTATGCTGAATTCGGGAAGATTATTTGCATCAGTACCGGATTCTTATCGCTAAAAGATGGGAAGAGAATGTTCCGGCTCAAATCGTTTTACGGTGATGATGAAGCCCTGCTGCTGGAAGAATTCGGGCGACTCCTGCAACACATTCACGAGAACAGAAGTATGGGAAGTAAAGCACCCATGGTGCTTTGCGGACACAATGCCCGTGAATTCGATTTCCCCTATATCAGCCGGCGGATGATTATCAACGGTATTCAACTTCCTCCACAGCTGGACCTTTTCGGCAAAAAACCATGGGAAGTACCTCACCTGGACACGATGGAGCTCTGGAAATTTGGTGATTTTAAGAATTATACACCCCTGAACCTGCTCGCCTATTCACTGGGCATTCCGAGTCCGAAAGATGATATTGATGGTTCACAGGTGGGACAAGTATATTGGGAGGAAAAGAACCTGGAGCGGATTGTCACCTATTGCCAGAAAGACGTAGTGACGGTAATGCAGATACTGCTGAGGATGAAAAACGAAGCCTTATTAGGACCTTTAGAGGTCATAATCGCCTGATTCACCCATTAAAAAAACAAATTAGTCCTTTTCCGGCCCATTTTCTTGTATACTATCTAATATTTCCAGTCCTTAGTGTTATACTCCGGCCGTCACAACCTATGGCATGTAAACCAAAACATCCCAAACCGACCAAATGAAACAGTTTTTTCTCCACCTGACCGCATTAATTTTCCTTAGCTGTTATTCCACCAAGGGTCAGATTATTAACATGACACCCAACCAATATGATTTTTGCTCACAGGTTGGAATCACGTTCACCTGTCCTCCTCCTCCGGCCAATTATTACTATGAATGGCAATGGGAAGACTGGAATCAAAATTGGACTAATTTGTTCCCCGGACTCGTGATTAGTCTTGGAACAGGTAATCAGATCTCCATGTCCAGCACACAATTTGGAGTTTGTGGCACGATACGATTATTACTGAAAGAAACAGCCACCGGATTTGAAGTTGCAAATGATTCCCGATTTCTTATCAGCCACACTGTTGCCTCCAATACAATACCATTTCAATATACAACTGAATTCAACAACTGTGGTAACTTAATGATACCTCCGCCAATTGATCAATATGTAAATTCTGGTGGCAACAGATGGGGAATGTGGTTTAAAAACGGAGTGGCGACAGGAGTAACAGGTTATGTATCCTGCGATTTACAAGACTCAGCCTGGTATGAGTATAAATTGAAATTAGATTGTGGCGATACTATTACTACAGGCCTGATCTATTATCCCAAACCTTCACCACCTGTTATCATTGCAACTGGACGAACTACCTTATGTACCAGGGACTCTGTAAATCTTATTGTCACTAGTTCTACTAATATCGATAAATGGTTTCAAAATGGAGTAGCCATCCCAGGCAGCAATGGTAAAACCAGTATCAAGGTAGCAGCCACAGGTAGCTATACAATGCAATCAAAATATTCAATCGGCTCAGGACTCTATTGTTATACACCTTCCAATGCCATTCCAGTTACGGTCAATCCTGGTGCCTTTATTTCAGGTACTGATAAATTCTGCAGCACAGATTCAGTGCAGCTCACCTGCACAACCGCTTCTTCGTATCAATGGAAGAAGAACGGAGTAAACATCTCCGGTGCTTCAGCGCAAAACATCTGGGTGAAGGCAACGGGAAATTACACGGTCAGCACCACCGGTCTAACATGCAATGTGAGTCCGGTGAAAACGGTCACAAAATATCTTGTTCCTTCCGGTTTAACCTTAACTCCTGCCGGCAGCTATTCACTCTGCAACGGCAATGCCACAACCGTCAGCATCAGCGGCAATAACATTACATCCTGGCAATGGCAGCGCAACAGCATCAATATGCCCGGAGCAATCAGCTCTTCATTCAATGCTACCAAAACAGGGACTTATCGTTGCGTAATTACGAATCAGATCGGATGTTCAAAAACCTCTTCGTCGGTGCAAATTAGTTCATTGCCGGTTTCAACACTTCCTCAAAAGTCCATTCAATTGCAACCGGGAAGTGAGGGGATGGACAGTTATATCACCTGCGCATGGGGAAATTTTGGAACAAATTTCGGTAATGCCGGCACCATTGAAATTTCCAACTGGTACAAATTTTTCAGGACATCAGAGCACGGATATTTGCAATTTGATCTGAGTCAGATTCCGGATTACAGTGCTATCAGTAATGCGACACTCAGTCTTTTTGTAGATACCATTGCGCAGCTCAATGTATACCCATTTACGCCGAACTCACTATACATTGAACGAAACACGCAGGCCTGGGGCGAATCTACGATCAACTGGATCAACCCGCCAGACTCAACAGTTTTTCAATCGGTGGCGATACCCTGCTCAACCATTTCATCTTCCTCCTTCCTCACAGCAAACATTACAGACCTGGTGCGTCATTGGGTGAGTGTGCCAACCGAACGATTCGGCATGAAATTGCAGCTCGAGGGTTCCTATCAAATGACCTGGCTGAGTATTGCCTCTTCAGATACAACAGCTCCTAATTATCGTCCCAAGCTGACTGTGACCTATTATGCTGCCGACATCAATGCTTCCGGTCCGACCAACCTCTGTACAGGCGGCAGTGTGCAGTTCAGTACTAACGCTGGTGCCTATACGTATCAATGGTACAAAAACGGAGTGGCCATCAGTGGTGCTACCGCTGTTAATTACACGGCCACGGCTGACGGTGATTATCATGTAGTGCTTACCGCCGCTTCCGGTTGCACTGCCCGATCACTGGTGAAGAAAGTGACCGTAAACGGGCTGCCGCAAATCAATCTCACACCTGCTGCAGATTCTGTCTCCTATTGTTATGGAAGTCCCATTACCCTTAAGGCGGACAGTTTATACGGTTACACCTTCCAGTGGAAACGCAACAATGCGAACATTACAGGAGCCACCTTCAGCAGCTATAGTCCCACCACCACGGCCTGGTACAGCATCAGTACGACCAGCAACTGCGGCATCAACTCCGAAGATTCAGTGTATGTAATCCGTATCAACACTACGGTACCGGTCATTTCCGCAGGCGGACCTACCACCTTCTGTGCCGGACAAAATGTAGTACTCAACTCCACTACATATATCGGAGCTGTAACGCAATGGTACAAAAACAATGTACTTACCAGCACAGGCACCAGCTACACAGCAACAACTGCGGGTGCTTACAATGTTATTCAAACTGCCATCGGTTGCAGTAAGACATCCAACACCATCACCGTAACTGTAAATTGCAGGGAAGGAAATTTTATGACCAACGAAGAAGTCAGCATGCAGGTATATCCCAATCCTGCAGGTGACGAATTGAACATTCTGGTGGAAGGAAAAACAAATGATCAACCTGCAACTATCAGGATACTTGACTTAACCGGCAGAAGTGTTTATTCGGCTCAGTTTGCAAACGAAGAAATGCAGCTATCCACACAATCTCTTTCCGGTGGAACCTATCTCCTGCAATTTGAACAAGAAGGAAGAACTATTGCGACAGGAAAAATTCAGATCATCCGATAACAACATTAATTTTCAAAAAAACCTAAACTACCATAGACATGAAAAAGACAGGGATTCTCATACTGCTGTTCATTACACTTCAGTTTTGTTCCCAGGCACAAATCACCATGACTCCGACTGGTCCGGATTTCTGTACTCCGACGGCGATTACCCTAACATGTCCACCAGCTCAACCGGGGCTAACTTACTGGGAGTGGGAATGGGAAAACTGGGTTGTTCCCTGGGTGCCTTCCTTTGGTCCAACACCCTTGATCATCGGAACAGGACCATCAATTCAGATTTCAACCAGCATGCTTGGTGTCGCCAACGTAATTCGTGCCAAAGAAATGGATATTGCCACATCACAGCCTATTTCCGGCTCGAGCGTGTTAATCGGATGCAGTGTAAATAGTCATACGTTACCTTACCAGTTCACTACTTATAGCGATCCCTGCGGGAGATATGAAGTCCCTGCTCCAATTGATCCCATGGGTGCCTGGAATGGAATCCGATGGCTGATGTGGTATAAAAACGGAGTTGCTACCGGTGTAAACTCCTACATATCTCCACCACTTACTGATTCAGCCTGGTACGAATGCAAGGTGAAATTAACCTGCGGTGATACGCTTACAACAGGATTGTTTTTTTATCAGGGACCAAAGGATCCCGTCCTGACTGCAACAACTCCAACGACCATCTGTACCGGCGATTCTGTTACCCTCAGTCTCACCGCATCTGAAAGCATAGACACCTGGTACAAAAACGGAGTAGCCATTAATGGTTCATTCGGAAAATCAAGTCTGAAAGTTGGAGAATCCGGCCAGTACACTGCCAAAACAAAGCGGTCAATGGGATCAGGGCTCTACTGTTATCAAACCTCCAATGTCATTGCTGTGACTGTCAATCCGGGGGCATTTATTACAGGTACCGATAAATTCTGCAGCACGGATTCTGTACAGCTCACCTGCACACCTGCATCATCGTACCAATGGAAGAAAAACGGTATCACTATTTCCGGAGCCACTACACAAAATATCTGGGTAAAAACTTCAGGAAACTATACGGTAAATACGAGTGGATTGACTTGCAATGCAAGTCCGGCCAAAACTATAACCCGTTATCTGGTTCCATCCGGACTATCTCTTACACCTTCCAGCAGCTACACACTCTGCAATGGAAACGCTGCGCAGGTTAGCATCAGCGGAAGCAACATCACCTCCTGGCAATGGCAACGTAACGCAGCTGACATGCCCGGTGCAACAACCGCGTCCTTCACGGCCACAAAAACCGGCACCTACCGTTGTATTGTAACGAATGCAATAGGCTGTTCAAAAACATCATCCACTGTGCAAATAAGTTCATCTTCTGTTTCGGCTCTTCCACAGAAAACAATACAACTGCAGCCTGGTAGCGAAGGAACCGACAGCTATATCACGTGTGCTTTCGGTAACACCACAACAAACTTTGGGAATAACGGTACGATCGAAATTTCCAACTGGTATAAATATTTCCGAACAGCAGAGCGTGGTTATTTACAATTTGACCTGAGTCAGATTCCGGATTATAGTGCCATAAGTAGTGCTACATTAAAACTATTTGTGGATTCGTTCGCTCAGAAAAATGTGAATGCCAATTTACCCAATTCACTCTTTATTAAACGCAATACCCAAAGCTGGACCGAATCCGGCATCAACTGGTATAATTCACCTGATTCCACAGAATTTCAATCGGTGGCTGTTCCCTGTTCAACTATAACCTCATCGGCCTGGCTGTCAGCAGCTGTGACTGAACTGGTTCGACACTGGATAAGTGTTCCATCGGAACGATTCGGGATGTTGCTTCAACTCAGCGATTACAATCAGCTTACCTGGCTGAAAATTGCCTCATCTGATACTTCCGCTCCAAACTACCGCCCGAAGCTGACTGTGACCTATTATGCAGCCGACATCAATGCTTCCGGTCCTACCAACCTCTGCACCGGTGGCAGTGTGCAGTTCAGCACTAACGTGGGCGCCTATACGTATCAATGGTATAGAAACGGGAACGCCATTTCCGGAGCTACTGCCTCTACCTACACGGCCTCTACTGCCGGTGATTATCATGTAGTGCTTACTGCAGCATCCGGATGTACTGCCCGATCACTCGTTAAAAAGGTAACCATCAACGGTCTTCCGCTAATAAATCTTCAACCAACGGCTGATTCCGTATCCTATTGTTACGGCAATCCGATCACGCTCAGTGCCGACAGCTTACCTGGATATTCCTTCCAGTGGCAAAGGAACAATGCCAACATCGCCGGTGCAGTGCATCCCAACTTTGTTCCAACCACTACTGCATGGTATACTATTAAAACCACCAGCAACTGCGGTATCAGTGCCAAAGACTCCGTATATGTAACCCGTATCAACAATGCAGTACCGGTCATTTCCGCCGGTGGTCCAACCACCTTCTGTGCCGGACAAAACGTTGTACTCACCTCCACAACTTTCACTGGCGCTATAACGCAATGGTACAAAAACAATGTACTTACCGCCAGTGGAACCAGCTATACCGCAACAACGGCCGGCGCGTACAATGTTGTTCAGACAGCCAGCGGATGCAGCAAGACCTCCAACACCATTACCGTTATTGTCAATTGCAGGGAAGGTGATTTCATATCTAACGAAGAAGTCAGTATGCAGGTGTTTCCGAATCCGGCAGGTGACCTATTGAACGTCCTGGTGGAAGGAAAAACAAACGATCAACCTGCAACCATCAGGATACTTGATTTAACCGGCAGAAGTGTTTATTCGGCTCAGCTCACAAACGACGAAATTCAGCTATCGACCCAGACACTTTCGGACGGAACCTATCTCCTGCAACTTGAACAAGAAGGAAGAACGATTGCGACCGGAAAAATTCTGATAGTCCGATAATAATATTTTCGCTATCTAAACAACCCGCTAACATCGTTTTCATGAAAACTACTCGCCTCCTTCTGCTTATCGGATGCACATTTATTTTGTGTAGTGCCCGGGCACAATTGATCAATGCAATCCCTTATCAAAGTGATTTCTGTGCGGCCAACGTAGTAACCTATTCAATTGATCCGCCAGCACCAGGAAACTATATTGAATGGCAATTTGTGGATTTTTCTAATTTTGGTATAAATGGGCAAGAATTTTATACTGTTATAGGATATGGTACCGTCTTGAATGTAAATGCAACGCCAGGATTTACTTGCCCGGGAGGATTTATTCGTGCAGTGGAATGGAGTCCGTCTGGTACAATCGTCAACAGCAATAGTATCGCCATGTTGGTCAGTACCAATAGTTCAATAAACCACTCTATCCCGATTTACATTGACCAGATATTCGGGGGTTGTATCAGTCTGACAGTACCACAATGTTTCGACCCGAACTTCACGGCGCCCTATAATCCGCCTCGTTGGTCGATGTGGTATAAAAACGGCATTCCAACAGGTGTCACTTCTTCTGTTTTACAAGGTCCATTGACTGACTCAGCCTGGTACGAATTTAAAGTACGGCTTACCTGTGGTGATACACTGTCAACAGCCTTGTACTTTTTATGGCAGCCATCTGCGCCCATTCTGACAGCTCAGGGCCCAACAACTTTTTGTACCGGCGATTCAGTTACACTTGATTTGACAGCTACTACAAGCATTGACAACTGGTATAAAGATGGTGTACCTATTGCCGGCAGCTTTGGAAAATCCAGCCTTAAAGTCGGAACTACCGGCCAATACACAACGTCAACGAGATTCTTTACAATGAATGGGGCTACCTGCTATATAAACTCTAATACGATTGGTGTAACTCAGAATCCGGGAGCATTTATATCAGGAACCGAAAAATTCTGTAGTACAGATTCCGTACAGCTCAACTGTACAGCAGCAGCCTCCTATCAATGGAAAAAAAACGGAACGAACATTCCAGGTGCTACAACACAGAGTGTGTGGGTAAAGACAACTGGAAATTACACCGTTAACACCACCGGAATAACCTGCAATGCAAGTCCGGTGAAAACCATCACAAAATATCTTGTTCCTTCCGGTTTAACGGTAACTCCTACCGGCAGCTACTCACTCTGCAATGGCAATGCAACACCTGTCAGCATCAGCGGCAATAATATAACGTCCTGGAAATGGCAACGCAACAGTACAGACATGCCGGGAGCAACATCCGCATCTTTCATAGCTACCAAAACAGGAACATACAGATGCATAGTTACCAATGCGATTGGCTGTTCCAAAACATCTTCCAGTGTGCAGATAACATCCAGTCCGATATCTTCTCTTCCACAAAAAACCATCCAGCTCCAGCCGGGTTCAGAGGGAAAAGATAGTTATAACACAAGTGCATCCGGTTATCTCAATGCCAACTATGGAAACAATGGCACACTTGAGGTTTCCAATTGGTATAAAGGCTGGATGCTTGAACAAAGTTTTTTACAGTTTGATTTCAGTCAGATTCCGGATTTTTCCGCCATTAGCAGTGCTACCCTAAAAATCTATGTTGATTCACTCGCTCAAAAAGGTGTCAATGCCAATACTCCCAATTTTCTCTATATAAAACGCAACGCACAATCATGGAATGAATCAACCATCAGTTGGAATAACGCTCCAGCCTCTACCCTTTTCCAATCGCTGGCCATTCCGTGCTCAACTATTACCTCGTCTTCTTTTCTAACGGCAGATATCACAGATTTTACGCGGAATTGGCTAGAGGCTCCCGCTGACCGCTTCGGAATAACCTTGCAACTCGATGCTGCATATCAGTACACCTGGTTAAGTATTGCTTCCTCCGACACTTCAGCTCCGAACTACCGTCCGAAGCTGACTGTGACCTATTATGCTGCCGACATCAATGCTTCCGGCCCTACCAACCTCTGCACCGGTGGCAGTGTGCAGTTCAGCACTAACGTGGGCGCCTATACGTATCAATGGTATAGAAACGGGAACGCCATTTCCGGAGCTACTGCCTCTACCTACACGGCCTCTACTGCCGGTGATTATCATGTAGTGCTTACTGCAGCATCCGGATGTACTGCCCGATCACTCGTTAAAAAGGTAACCATCAACGGTCTTCCGCTAATAAATCTTCAACCAACGGCTGATTCCGTATCCTATTGTTACGGCAATCCGATCACGCTCAGTGCCGACAGCTTACCTGGATATTCCTTCCAGTGGCAAAGGAACAATGCCAACATCGCCGGTGCAGTGCATCCCAACTTTGTTCCAACCACTACTGCATGGTATACTATTAAAACCACCAGCAACTGCGGTATCAGTGCCAAAGACTCCGTATATGTAACCCGTATCAACAATGCAGTACCGGTCATTTCCGCCGGTGGTCCAACCACCTTCTGTGCCGGACAAAACGTTGTACTCACCTCCACAACTTTCACTGGCGCTATAACGCAATGGTACAAAAACAATGTACTTACCGCCAGTGGAACCAGCTATACCGCAACAACGGCCGGCGCGTACAATGTTGTTCAGACAGCCAGCGGATGCAGCAAGACCTCCAACACCATTACCGTTATTGTCAATTGCAGGGAAGGTGATTTCATATCTAACGAAGAAGTCAGTATGCAGGTGTTTCCGAATCCGGCAGGTGAATTTGTACTGGTTAATCTGTCAGGGTATGATAATAAAAACGCATGCCTTTTAACGCTTACAGAACTCAGCGGGAAGGAAATAATGCGAACACTTCATCCTTCTGCGGAACAGCGAATTTCAACGCGTGAATACAGCGACGGGATTTATCTACTCACACTTTCAATAAACGGCAGAACTACAGCTGTGAAAAAGCTGATCATCCGGCATTGATTTCTTCACCCTAAATAAGGAAGGAAGATCACAAGTCCGCCAATTGCTGCTGCAATGGCCGCCAACAGCACTGCGCCGGCTGCAATGTCTTTCGCCTTACCAGCCAGGGGATGAAGTTGTGGAGAAGCGAGATCAACAACATGTTCAATTGCTGTGTTCAATGCTTCTGCAACATGCACCAATGCCATCAGCAACAACAGCATCAGCCAATCAGCTTTGGTAATTCCAAGTCCCCATCCTGCCACTATAACCAGTACAGTAGCTATTATGTGCAGCGTTACGTTTTTACCTGATGAAAGGTAAAACCCAATACCACGGAAGGCATTTCTGAAACTAATCAGGAGACGTTGCATGATCAGATTCCGGCATTGGTGCGAAACAGTTTTATTGCAATGGCCATCAGAACAATTCCAAAAACCTTGCGGATAATACTGATACCTGCTTTCCCCAATAATTTTTCTATTGGCTCAACCAGACGCAATACGATGTAAACAATCACCATATTCAACGTGATTCCCACCAGAATATTTTCAGTTGAATACTGCGACTGAATCGATATAAGAGTGGTCATGGTACCCGTACCTGCAATGAGCGGAAAAGCGATGGGGACAATAGACGCCGTTTCCGGAACTTCATCGCGATAGAGGCGAATACCCAATATCATCTCCAGAGCAAGGAAAAAGATCACGAGCGATCCGGCGATGGCAAACGAAGAAACATCAATACCGATCAGTTTCAGGATGCTCTCTCCTAAAAACAGAAACAATACCATGATGATAAGCGAAGCGATGGTTGCCTTTTCAGCATGGATAAAACCAACACGCTTACGCGTTTCGATAATCACCGGCAGCGAACCGATGATATCGATCACGGCGAAGAGGATCATCGTTACAGAGAGAATAGATTTGAAATCGATGTTCATGCGTTTGTGTTTTTTCCGGTTATTACTGTCGTATTCATCCTGTCAGCCCTGCTGCTCCGCAAATGCCTTGAATCGTTCAAGGTAATCCTGTGATGTCTTCCTGAATGTTCCTGCCATCATCCATGCAAAAATCTTCATAATCCCTGAAAAGCGAAAATAATTTTCAGTCCGGTGCCTGGTATACCCCTCAACAGTCTCTTCAAAAAAGTTGCGGACTTCATTGAATGCACCGTTCACAATATAAGTTCCGGAAAATTCATCCGGCAGATTACGAACTGTCACTGTTTCTGTCATTATCATTTTGCGTTTGCCCAGCTGAAATTCGAGGCGGGAAACGGCTCCGGGTTGTCCGGCCACACCACTCACGTGTTCAAACTTCACCAGTCCCGGCATCCATTCTTTCAGATTATCCGGATTATCAAACAGCTCGATCACCCGCTTACGGGGCAGCCGGATGATCGTTTCGCAGGTGTATTTCATGCCCTAAAAATAAGCAATCGGCAGATGAACGGACCAATTCTCTGCCAGTGGCAGAACAATTGGGTAAAACTCAGATAAAATGTTCATAGGGCTGATCAAATATTTTACAACTTTGCAGGACACATCCTCTTCCATGCCCTCCCTCTTCAATATCGTCGAACGACAGAACATTATTCAACGTCTCCTTCAGCTGAAACCGGATGCGGAGCGGCAATGGGGTAAGATGGAGCTGGTGCAGATGATAAGGCATTGTCAGGCGCCACTGAAAGTAGCCGTTGGAGAACTGGTGCTGAATCAGGGTCTCATCGGTCTGCTTTTCGGTAAAATGGCGAAACGGAAATTGCTGGCAGCAGCTCCCTTTAAAGCCAATCTGCCAACCGCTCCTGAATTCAAAGTAGTGGATACACAGCTGGACCTGGAAGCTGAACGCGCGAAACTTATCTCACTCATTACACGTTTTGGAGAAACGGGACCAGTCCCCAACAGGAACAAACATCCGTTTTTTGGTGCCATGACAGAAGCGGAATGGGATGCTTTGCAATGGAAGCACCTCGACCACCATCTTCGACAGTTTAACGTTTAACAACAAGCGCATGAAAAAAATTCTTCGATCTATCGGACTTCTGCTACTCAGCGCCATTCTCGCTTTCAATGTTTGGATTCTGATTACCGGAAAAACATGGGTATACAAGGCGCTGGTTTATAATTATGTCAATATAGACGATTATGACATTTTCATTCAGCGAAAAGTACCAAATGCTGTTCCTCAGCCATGGCCGGTCTCTGCATTTTACAATAAAGCAACCCCTGATACAGCCACACTGAATGAACTTCAGCGGCAGCGCAGTGTGGCTTACCTCGTCATTAAAGATGATTCGATCCGATTCGAAGCCTACTGGGATGGTTACAGTGACACTTCGCGTTCCAATTCATTCTCTATGTCGAAGAGTGTCATTGGCGTACTTACGGGAGTTGCGTTAAAACAAGGTTTCATCAAAAGCCTCGATCAGACGGTCGGAGAATTTATTCCTGAATATAAAAACAACAGCAAGGGTGCATTAAAACTGCGTCATCTGATCACAATGTCAGCTGCACTCAGCTGGGACGAAGCCTATGCCAGTTTGTTCAGCGTCACCACTGAAGCTTACTATGGCAAAGACCTGAAAGGACTGATGGACCGTCTGGAAGTGACGGGTACTCCCGGAGTGAACTATTATTATCAGGGCGGCGCCACGCAATTGCTGGCCATGGTGCTCATGCGGGCTACCGGTAAAAACCTGAGTGAATTCTGTTCAGAAGCTCTCTGGAAACCCATTGGCGCCGAACAACCAGCTGAATGGACGATTGACCATGATGGAGGAATGGAAAAAGCTTCCTGCTGCATCTATTCCAATGCCCGCGACTTTGCAAAAATCGGCGCTTTGTATCTCCACAAGGGAAATCTTTACGGCCGGCAAATTGTTGATACTTCATTTGTAGAAGAAAGCACACACCCTGCACCACTGCTGGATGAAGGTAAACCGAATACAGAATATGGCTATCAGTGGTGGATATCCGAAGTTGACGGAGAGAAAATCTTCTATTGCCGAGGAATCCTCGGGCAATACATCGTTGCAGTTCCCGGAAAAAATATACTGATGGTACGTTTGGGACATCAGCGGGAGCAACTGAAAGACGGTACACTGATAGATCTGCCGATCTATGTACGTGGGGCCATGGCGCTTTGCAGATAGCAGGGCAGAAAACGGATTACTCCAGCAGTACTTTCAGAATAAAGGCCGGACTTTTAATCCGGCTGCGCAGGTCCATATCTTCAAACATGCAGGAAAATGTTTCCCTCAAGGTCTCGCTGCGTACTGCCTTATTCACCACTATATTGAACAGGACAGGATACTTCACCAGTTCCTGCAGGCGTTTGCTGAGATGCAGTTCAGGCCAGAGGCGTTTGTAGACAGAGCGATCATAATCCAGCAGCTTTTCCGCGCTGAAATCACCTTTGCAAAGTTCTACTGTTTCGGCTGCCTTCAACCCACTGATCATAGCGTTGCCGATTCCCTCCCCGGTAAAAGGATCAATCAGCGAACCGGCATCACCCAGCAGCATAAACCCGTCTCCGCTTACCGGACGCTTTTTAGAACCTAACGGCAACCCATATCCGCGAAGCTCACCTTCCAGCTCTGCACCTTCAAATCTTCTCCTGAAAGGCTCATATTCCTTCATCAGCCGTTGCATGGCTTCTTTCAGATTCACTTTCTTTTTTGAGATGGTATCACTGCGCATGCCAACACCCACATTTGCATATCCGTTCGCCATCGGGAAAATCCAGAAATATCCGGGAAGAAAATCCTTCAGAAAATGAAGCTCAATGAAACCCTGCGGATCCAGTTCCTTCACTCCTTTATAGTAGCCTCTGATCGCTGCGCAAAAATGTTCGTCTTCCATCCGGATACCACCCACTTCTTTCGCAAAACGCGAATGAGCCCCATCCGCTGCAATAATCAGATCTGTTCGTATGACCGTTTTTTCATCTTTGTCGCTGATGATCCATTGTTTTCCTTCGCGCCTGAACCTTTCAATCCGGCATCCGGTTATGGTGGTAATCCCCTGCGCTCCGGAGGCTTTTTCGTACATCCAGTTATCAAAATCCATCCGCCGCATTATATAACCTGGAGGATTTGCCAGATCAGCTTCGCGGCGAAAGGGTACTTTCAAGGCTTTTCCGTTGGGAGCAAAGAAGACTACACCATGGGATCCGAGCACTGAGGGCAACCCTCTTATTTCATCAACAAGTTGATTGTCAACTCTTTTTAAAGTAAGCAACACCTTCCCGCTCAAGGCATCTCCGCAGATTTTATTCCTTGGAAAGCTCGCTTGGTCTATTAAAACCGCACTTTCGCCTCTTTTTGACAAGGCCAGAGCTGCGGTGGTACCTGCAGGCCCCGCTCCCAGTATGGTAATTGGATGATAGTTCACGGCTGAAAATTAGTACTTTAAGTCCTAGATTTTCTTAATTCGGACATAGAAATATTCCTCTTTTATTCACTTGGATATTTTGACAATTGGCTGTTAATATCTTTCTTTGATTGAGTTAATTTCCAACACCACGCCCTAAACAATTACACCATATGGAGTACATTCAACGCGTAGCTTTTCGCTACGCATGTGTATTGATCGCTTTGCTCTTTAGCGTTCAGGCACAAGCAACCCACCTGATGGGTGGTAACCTTAGTTATGAGTATCTCGGACTGAACGGCACCACCGGACAATACGATTACCGGGTAACACTTACTATTTATCGACTTTGTGACCCGGGAAGTTCCAACCTGCCGGTTTCAATGGACTTAGGTGCTTATCAGGATAATTCGCTGAATCCTTCCGGCGACAAGGACCTGCTATCAGTTGTATCTCTGCCACTGATCTCACAGCAATTTATCACACCACCCAATGCCAATGATTCCTGTACGTTCCTTCCATCTGTTTGTGTGGAAGAAGGTGTTTACCAGGGAACCATCAGCGTTCCGGCGAACTCAACGGGATATTATTTCATTGCCGACCGTTGTTGCAGAAATAACAATATTGCCAATCTGGATAATCCGGGTGGAACAGGACAAGCGTACTTTGCGCAAGTGCCGCCTCCAACCACTATTAACAACAGTCCGACATTTGCGGTTGCTCCTGTTCCGTTCATTTGTGCAAATGATACAGTGAGCGTCCTGAATCAGGCATTTGATGTAAATGGTGATTCACTCGTTTATAGTTTCGTTACTCCGTATTGGGGAATTGCTGATAATGCGAATCCAAATCCCGGCCCACCGGCATCTTATCCGTGGCCGATTCCGGCGGTGTCGTATGCAGCAGGGTTTTCATCTGCCGCACCGTTTGGCGCAGGCGGATATGCCAGCATCGACCCGAATACAGGATTGGCATCTTACGTTTCTCCTACTCAAGGATTTTATGTGGTTGCAGTGGAGATATCAGAGTATCGTAACGGTGTATTGATCGGTGTTACCCGTCGTGATATACAGTTGATTGTGATTACTTGTCCTGCCAACCCCGCGCCGGTGCTTGCTTCGGGCAGTGCTACCAGTTATACTATTCAGGAAGGACAAACATTATGCTTCAACGTTTCACTGACAGATCCCAATGGAGACAGTTTGTTTATGACGCCAACGGGAGATGTGTTTAACAGTCTGATCGTAAATCCCCCTGCAACTTTAAGTGCAGCTACCGGCTCCGGAAGTGTGACTTCACAGTTCTGCTGGTCGACTGCCTGCGGACAAGGCAGATCAACTCCCTATCAGTTTACCGCTATTGTGGATGATAACGGATGTCCGGCCAAAACCACCAACGTAGTTTATTCGATCACCGTGCAGCCGCCCACACAACCCACTGCGATCACCGGCCCAGACACATTATGTCTGAATGCGGCGAGTGGTATCAGTTATAATGTAACCTCCGTTTCAGGCTACACTTATAATTGGCTGGTGACAAACGGAACTCAGGTGAGTGGTACCACCACCAACACTGCAGGAATCACCTTCAGCGGATCCGGAAATGCGATTGTTGGAGTCATTGCAAATAACCCATACGGTTGTAAAGCGGATACCGTTTTCAAATCTGTTTATATTAAAGCCTTGCCAGCTGCCAATGCCGGCAGTGACGTTGACATCTGCAACGGGGCATCCGTGACCATCGGAGGAGCTTCTACACCGGGCATGACGTATTCATGGAGTCCGTCGACCGGATTAAGCAGCACCACCATATCGAATCCAACTGCTACCATCGTAAACAGTGGCGGTGCTCCTGCTTCAACAACCTATATTCTTACAACCACTCAGAACGGTTGCAGCAACACGGATACTGTTGTTGTTACCGTCAATCCTACTTCACTGGCCAATGCCGGCAGTAACATTGTACTTTGTTCCGGCAACTCAGCTCCTATGGGATCTATTCCGGTGGGAGGAAATTTATACACATGGGTACCTGCTACGGGGCTCAGCAATTCAGCTATCGCCAATCCGGTAATTTCACTTACTACGACCAATGCCGTACCTGACACTTTCCAGTATGCTGTCATCGTTGAAAACAGTTTCGGCTGCAAGGATACAGACACTGTCCAGGTAATTGTTCGTCCGGTGCCTATAGCAGTAGCGGGTACAGATGTCATCTTCTGCAGCGGAGGTTCTGCAAACATCGGATCTTCTTCCACTGCCAACTACACATACTCTTGGAGTCCGGCAACAGGTCTGAGCAGTTCCAGCACCAGCAATCCATCTGTAACACTTACAACAACACAAACTACCAACGATACCATTCCCTATATCGTCACTACCACTCTTTTCGGTTGTATTGACCGTGACACTGTGAATGTAATTGTGAAACCCAATCCGGTTTCCAATGCCGGTGCAAATCAGAATTTATGTTCAGGAATTTCAGGTCAGCTGGGAACAGGAACAACGAGCGGATATGTGTACAGCTGGTCACCGGGAACAGGACTCAGCAGCACCGTTATTTCGAATCCGCAGATCATACTTACTAACAGCACTTCCACACCTGATACTTCTTTCTATATCGTAACAACAACACTCAATGGTTGTGTCACTTCTGATTCTGTTCAGGTGATCGTAAGTCCCGTCCCTACAGCCGCTGCAGGTTCCGATGCTGTTTTCTGCTCCGGCCAAAGCGCTTCACTGGGATCGGCCACAACATCCGGATATACCTATCAATGGACACCCACACTTGGATTGAACAGTGCCACGATATCAAATCCTGTTACCAGTGCCACCAATACCGGAACTGTTAATGATACCATTGATTATATCGTTGTCACCACCTGGTTTGGTTGCCGTGATTCAGACACTGTAATGGTGGTGGTAAAACCTTTACCGGTATCGAATGCTGGCAATGATCAGTTGTTATGCACCGGCAGCACCCTCAATCTGGGAACAGGATCAACAGGAGGATATACCTATAACTGGACTCCCTCAACCGGTCTCAGCAATACCGCTATCTCCAATCCTACCCTTACTCTCAACATTACGCCTGGCGCTACTTCACCGGATACTTTGTACTACACAGTTGTCACAACACTCAACGGTTGTACAACGAAAGATTCAGTACGGATTGTGCTCAGTCCTGTGCCAACAGCCGCTGCCGGGAACGATGTTATTTTCTGTTCGGGGCAGAGTGCAACACTCGGAGGTTCACTGGTGAGCGGATACAATTACAGCTGGTCACCTTCTACCGGGCTCAGTTCAGCAACAACTGCACAGCCATCGGTTACGCTAACCAATACGACGCTGGTATTCGACACAACTGCATATGTGGTAACTGCCAACTGGTTTGGTTGCATCGACCGGGACACTGTACTGGCCATTGTTAAACCGTTACCGGTTTCCGAGGCAGGCAACAACACGAGCCTTTGTAACGGCGATACATTAACGTTAGGAACCGGTCCGACAGCAGGATATACATACAGCTGGTCGCCCTCTACCGGACTCAACACAACTACTTCATCCAGTCCATTGCTTACGGTAAGCAATCCGGGGCCCGGAGTGATTTCGCAATATTATGTTGTTACCACAACCTGGAACGGATGTACCACACGTGACAGTGCCAATATCACGATCAACCCGTTACCGGTTGTAACAAGCAACGCTTCCATCAACCCGATTTGCTTCGGACAATCGACACAACTTACCGGAAGTGGCGCAACTACTTATAACTGGGCCTTGTTGACTTCACCGGGAACTTCGATTGGTACTTCAGCAAACATCACAGTTTCACCTGTTGTCACCACTTCCTATATAGTAACCGGCACCAGCAGTGCAACCTGTGTGAATTCGGATACCATTACGGTAACCGTAAATCAACTCCCTAACGTCTCTATCACTGCCGTAAATGACACCATTTGTGCAGGTGATACCATTCAGCTGAATGCAGGAGGCGCAACGAATTATACCTGGGGAATTCTTGGCGGCGGCAGTATCGGATCGGGGAACAGTATTTTTATTTCTCCGGCAGGAAATACAACTTACGTACTCTCCGGTACAGATGGTAATAACTGCAGTAATACAGACACCCTTGCTGTTACTGTAAATCCCGCAGCAACTGTAAACGGTATAACCGGCACATTATCTCTTTGTCCCGGCGTAACAGGTGTCTCCTATTGGGTAAACAATCCGAACCCGTCCAGTACGTATTTCTGGACCATCAATAACGGTACGCTGAACAGTGGACAAGGAAACGACTCGGTGCTTGTAGACTGGAGCAATATTTCCGGTCCCGGCTCTGTTACAGTTATCGAAACAACTGATCTGGGTTGTTCATCTGATCCTGTGGTTTTACCTGTAACCATCAATGCTATCCTCACCCCTGCAGCGCCAACCGGCCCCACAGGACTTTGCGCGAATCAGGCACAAGGACAGATTTACAGTACATTAAATACTCCCGGCTCTACCTACAACTGGTTTGCGACAGGCGGTAATATTGTAAGCGGAAACGGCAGCTCCACCGTTACAGTTGACTGGACTACTGCCGGACCCGCCACCGTAGCACTCTGGTATGAGGAAACAAGTGTTACTGTCGATACCGTATGCTTTGGTATTTCTGACACGATTTATGTCAATCTCAGTCCGGTACCAAACACAAGTGCAATAACCGGTGCTTCCGCAAGCTGTATCAACGACACCATTGCATTTACAGTGGTAAACACAGCAGGCTCTACATACAACTGGTCAATTACCGGAGGCAGCGTATTGACCGGAAACACAACGAACAACATTTCTGCCATCTGGAATACTGCAGGAACAGCTACAGTAACCGTTACCGAAACAAACAGTTTCGGATGTACCGGCAACCCTGTAACATACAATGTGACCATCAACCCGCTGCCCGTCGTGAGTGCAGGTTCTGATGTTACCATTTGTTATGGAGACTCAACAACGTTGTCGGCCAGCGGTGGTGTAAATTACAACTGGTCACCGTCCACCGGACTCGACAATGCCACCATTGCCAATCCAACAGCATTCCCTCAAGCCACAACACTCTATACCGTTTATGTAACGGATGGCAACGGCTGTGAAAACAATGCCAGTGTTACGGTATTTGTTAATCCTTTACCCATTGTGTCCGCAGGCAGTAATGCAGCCATTTGCATCGGCAGTTCAACCACACTGAATGCAACCGGAGCATCCACCTATGTATGGAGTCCCGGCACAGGATTGAGTGATCCTCTCATCAGTAATCCGGTGGCCAATCCGGTTACAACCACCCTCTACACGGTAGTAGGAACTGACCAAAACGGATGTCATAACACATCACAGATGACGGTAACCGTGAATCCGCTGCCTACCGCTGTGGCCAGCACGGACACTATACTTTGTAACGGAAGTTCCATCACCTTATCAGCATCTGGAGGAATCCAGTATCAATGGAGCCCGACCACCGGTTTGAGCAATCCGAATATCTCCAATCCTGTGGCAGGCCCGGGAAGTCCTACGACATATACTGTAGTAGTAACCAATGCGAACGGCTGTACAGATGACGAAGATGTATTCGTAGATATCAATCCGCAACCGGTAGCCAACTTTGAAATAGATTCACTGGGCCGAAGGATAAACTGTGATGGTATCAATGTTAAGCTGGTAAACCTCAGCACTGATGCACTGGGATATGAATGGAACCTGGGCGACGGTACTACTACTACCAACGACAACCCATTCCATCAATATACTTTCGGTGCACAGGTAAACATCGTATTGATTGCAACCAATAACGGTTGTGCAGATACGATGACGATGCATGTGAATTTCGGCGATCTGTCGGATTATCTGAAAGGATTACCCAATACGTTCACTCCAAATGATGATGGCATCAATGATTGCTTTGAACTCCGGAAGCGACTTGAATTTGCAGAATGCAGCACCTGGAAGGTTTACAATCGCTGGGGAGAGCTGGTATTTGAAAGCGAAGGAACTGAGCATTGCTGGAATGGCAAGAAAAATGGCGATGGCGATCCTTGTCCGGAAGGCACTTATTTTTACATCCTGAAAGTGAAGGATGCCGCTTACCGCGGATCTGTTATGCTGATACGTTAACTTATTGTATTTCTAGATATTAAGGAGGCCGGTGGCCTCCTTTTTTTTTGACCCGACGGGCTAACTTTTCAACGGTTAAGGCGTATAAGATGAGTTGAATTCAATCAGCATGCACACGCTCAAACGCCTCACATTGCTCGTCTTGCTCTGCATGGGATATCCGGTGGTTGCCCAGCCACCCGCCTCCCCTGCACAGGCTTATGATTCCTTAAGCCTGGAAGACCTGATGAACATAAAAATCACGGTTGCTTCCATCAAGGAACTGACTCCCCGACAATCACCCGGGATAATTACATATATCACCGCAGAGGATATCCGCAATTTAGGAGCACGGGATCTGATGGAGGTCTTGCGTCATGTACCGGGATTTGAGTTTGGCACCGATGTGGAAGGCATCATTGGTTTGGGCGTAAGAGGCAATTGGGCGCATGAAGGCAAAGTAGTGCTATTCATTGATGGAGAAGAGATGAATGAACGATTATATTCAACGACACAATTTGGGAATCACTATCCTGTAGAAAATATTGAACGCATTGAAATTATACGGGGGCCAGGCTCCGCTTTACACGGAGGTTTTGCGGCCTATGCGGTAATCAACATCATCACCCGTACGCCAAAGAAAGGAACTGAGGTATCTGCCACAGCCTTACAGGGAACTACGGAGGAAGCGCCGGCCCGCACAGCGTTCAACACCTACATTGGAAAAGCATGGGATCATGCATCGTTCTCCGTAAAACTGAATCTGTCAGAAGCACAACGCAGTCATTCCGAATATAAAGACGTTTATGGATCAACATACAACATGAGTTCCCAGAGCGGGCTGCAGAATGTTTTTGTCAACGCAGGAGGAAACATCGGTAAACTATCCATCCGGATGATCGCTGATCATTACACTGTTCAATCGCGCGATGAATATGTAGAAATTGCTGAAGCTGCCGGTAAACTGGAATTTACAAACCACATTTTCGAATCGCATTATACCTTCCAGCTGAACGAAAAACTGAAAATCATCCCATCGTTCAGACTATCCAACGAGGTTTCCTGGAGTTCACCCAAACGATACATCGAAACCGATCCTGAACCATTCCGGATAAACACAACCGTTTATAACGGCACCATCAACGCCACGTACGATTATAGTGAAAACCTGAATCTTTCAGCCGGAGTATCTTCTCAGACAGAAGATGCAAAAAAATACATAGCAGGTGAAGTATTCAACACCACAGGCACCTCCAATTTTCTGAACGAAAATTATGCTGCCTACGCTCAGATTCTCTACAAAACAAAATGGGTTAATCTGGTATCCGGTGCGCGCTACAATTATAACCACCGTTATAATGACGCTCTCGTCCCAAGGATCGGAGTGACAAAGGAATTCAATAACATGCACCTGAAAGCTCTTTTCAGTCGCGCCTTCAGAGCACCTTCTATTCTGAACATTGACTATTCGGAAAATATTCAGCCGGAATTTACGGATGTCTATGAACTGGAAGGTGGTTTCAAAATTACAAGCGATGCCTACATCACGGTGAATGCTTACAAAATACTCACAACGGACCCTATTGTTTATTATGTAGATACACTTTCAGGAAATGATGCCTATACAAATGTCAGTACTACCGGAAGCACAGGAATGGATGTAGTCTTCCAGTTGAAGAAAAAATGGGGAACCTTTGAATTCAACACCTCTTACTACCATCCGGATGACGGAAAAGATTTCAGCCTGTACACTGTTCCCGGAAATGATGATATGCATCTGGGTCTGGCCCGCTGCAAAACCAATGCATTGTTCAGAATCAACCTTAGCCAGCAATTACTCCTCGGGACCAATATCAACTGGCTCGGAACAAGATATGCGGTTACTGCGGTAGATGAAACCACCGGAGAGCCGGTATATCAAAAACTGGATGACTTCATGCTGCTGAACATGTATCTGGAATACCGGTTGAAAAATGTAAAAGGATTGAGCTTCCGTTTCAGTGCACGTAATATACTGGACCAGCAGGAATGGTTTATTCAACCTTATAACAGCAACCACGCTCCGCTGCCAGGTATGGGACGAGAATTTCAGTTGAGAATAAGCTATCAGAATTTCTGATAAAAATATGATGAAACAACTGCAAAACATGAAAGCGATACTATTCCCTGCCATCATAGCGGGTGTATTGCTCGTGCTTTGCAGTGGCTTTATCAAACCCTCACAAGAGAACGATACAGCCAATGAAAGTACCGTCAAAGCGCTCTTCATCTATAATTTTACCAAACACATTGAATGGCCCTCTGCGGTTTTATCCGGCAGCCGGTTTACCATTGGAACTTTTGGAGAAAACGATGTAAAGGAAAAACTGCTGTCCGTATTAAAAGGGCGCAGAATATTTGATAAAACAGCTGAGGTAAAGCAAATCAGCAGCATCGATGAAATAACCGGTGTACAGATCCTGTACGTAGGAAAATCACAATCGGCCAATATCGATAAAATCATCCAGTTATACGGTGATAAAGGCATCCTGATCATCACAGAAGACAAGGGCCTCAGCAATAAAGGAGCCGGTATCAACCTTATCAGGAGAGGAGATAATCTCCGTTTTGAAATTAATGAATCTGCCTTGAAGAAAGCAGGCCTTAAAGTATCGAATCAATTAATCAGTTTAGCAATCTCCAGTCGTTAGCCCCATGAAAGAAAACAGCGCTTTTAAAAAGATAGACAAAAAGATTTATATCGTCTTTTTTGTTGTCATTGCTATTGCGATCATCAATGCGGTGATCAGTACATACACCATCAAAAAAAGTCAGAATATCACCAGCGAACTGGTGAATAATACCAATCCTTCCCTCAATACAATAACCAGATTCAACCTGCTCGTAACGCGTTCGCGGATGCTCGTGACAAACTGGGTATATCTGCCCAACAACCAGGCAGACAAAGACAGCTTACGATACCTGAATAATTCCAGCTATGTTGAACTGCGCGGAAGAATGATCGGGTTAATGAATCACTGGACAGACACTTCTCATGCCGCCAAAATGGAGAAGCTTTTTAAAGAATATGATGAGTTAACCGGTTACCATAATCAGATCATGCGTTTACTGGTTACGTTTGAAGACTATCAGGATCCCATGAAGCGGTTTGCAGCGGAAGAAATTCTTGAACGCGAAGTCATTCCCCGCTCCGAACAAATTACCAATGAACTCAAGGAAATCACCGCGACACGTTCAGAAATGGCAAACCAGCAACAGGATACGATGTTGTACCGGTTCAATTTCCTGCTCGTAATTGTACTGGGAATCGCCCTTTTGATCATCGGCTCCATTTTGTTTGCAGCATTTATCATCGGTCGCAGCATCATTGTCCCGATCATGACCGTTCGGGCAATTATTATGCAAATGGGACGCGGAGAATTGCCCGAACTGAAAATGAAATTCCCAAAGAATGCTGTTGGTGAAATGATGCAGGCACTCCGGTTCATGGTAGAAGGTTTCCGTGAAACATCCAGGTTCGCAGAAGATATCGGAAAAGGAAATTTCAGTTCTCCCTATAAGCCACTCAGCGCAAATGACGTGCAGGGGCATGCATTACTTCAGATGCGTAACCGCCTGAAAGATGCTGCGGAAGTGGATATGCGCAGAGCCTGGGTCGCCGATGGTATCGCACAGCTGAACGAACTGATGCGTTCCGGAAATGAAGAGTTCACAGATCTTCTTGATAAGATCATCGATCACATTGTCGCCAAACTTGAGGTGCAGCAAGCCGCCATCTTCCTGCTACACAACGAAGACATGAATGATCTGCACATTCAGCTGGGAGCTTACTTTGCGCTTAATAACAGAATATTGAATTCACGCAGATTTGAGCTGAAGGAAGGCCTCATCGGCCAGGCTATTGCCTCCAATAAAATCATTTCGCTGGATGAAGTATATGACCCGTATTTTACGATTGACACCGGCTTAGGCGAAACCAGCAGTTGCAGCATCATGATTATTCCGCTTGTCACCAGCGGCAAAGTAGTAGGTGCTATTGAAGTGGCAGCTGTAAAACCTTTTACACCGGAGAAGAAAGAACTGCTAGAGAAAATGGCTGAACCGATTGCGGCCAACCTCTTCAGCGTACGGGCTAACCTGATTACAACACAGTTGCTGGAAGAATCCCGTAAGCAGGCAGATGAACTGGCGTATCAGGAGCAGGAACTGCGGAAGATCAACAATGAGCTGACCAAACAATCCCAGTTATTGCAGCAATCAGAAGAAGAACTCAAGGCCCAGCAGGAAGAACTGAAGCAAGTAAATATCGAACTGCAGGAAAAAGCACGACTACTCCAGCAGCAAAACGTAGAGATCGAAGATGCGCGTCAAAGTCTGGTATTCAAAGCTGAACAGCTGGAACAAAGCAATAAGTACAAATCATCGTTCCTCGCGAATATGAGTCATGAATTGCGGACGCCGTTAAACAGCATTCTCATTCTTGCCAAATTGCTGTCTGATAATAAAAACAAGAATCTCGACGATAAGCAGACAGAACATGCACGCATCATTCATAAGTCAGGCAGTGATTTGCTGAATCTGATTAATGATATCCTGGACCTGTCAAAAATTGAAGCAGGTAAAGTTGAGCTTCAGATGGAAAATATTTCCATCCGCTCACTATCGGAAGATATCCACCTCCTGTTCAGGGATTATGCACAGGAAAAGCAGATTCTGTTTCATTGCCAGTCACCGGAAACAGATCTTCAGTTATATACCGACAGAATGCGTCTTGAACAGGTGATAAAAAATCTGTTGTCGAATGCTTTTAAATTTACGCCGGTTAACGGTCGCGTAGATTTTATTATACAGCCAGCCGCCCCCGATACTGTATACGCAGAGAAATCACTGCTGCAGTGCGATAACATTATTGCCATCTCTGTTAAAGATACAGGAATCGGCATTGCAGAAGATAAGCAAAAACAGGTGTTTGAAGTTTTCCAGCAAGCCGATGGATCAACCAGCCGGAAGTTCGGAGGAACAGGACTGGGCCTGGCCATCTGCCGCGAACTGGTGACGATGATGGGCGGAGAAATCCAGCTCGAAAGTATTGAAGGAGCAGGCAGCACCTTTACCGTATATCTGCCGTTGATGAATACTGAAACCGGCAAAGAACAACCTTCGCCGGAATTCCACACCGAAACAGGAATTTCAGATAATGATTACGCTCCATCACTCAGTTCTTATAATCTGGATGAAATAAAAGATGACAGAAACAAAATCAAATCCGGTGACAAAGCCATTCTCATCATTGAAGATGATTATGTATTTGCCCGGATGCTGATGAACCATTGCCATCGTTTTGGCTATAAAGCGATCATTGCCTTGCAGGGAGATCACGGTTTACAATATGCTGATAAATACAGGCCGTATGCCATTATCCTGGATATGCGGTTACCAGTAATCGACGGATGGACCATCCTCAAACGACTCAAAGAACATGCTGAGTTGAAAAGCATTCCGGTTCATATAATTTCATCAGTTGACAAAAGACAGCTGGGCATTGATATGGGAGCAACCAGCTTCATCAGTAAGCCCGCAGGAAAACAGGAAATGGAATCATTGTTCCATGAACTTCAAAACGACCACTCGAAGAAACTCCTGTACCTTGGTGAACGTCAAGAAGAAATCAATCGCATTCTGGAAAAGCTCAGAGAAAAAGAGCAAAATATTGAAATCGTAAATGCTGTTAGTCTTGAACAATGCGCCGAGCTGGCAAAATCTGCTTACTATTCCGGATTTATCATAGGCTCCGGAAAAACAGATCACGAGTGGTTACAAAAAGCGAGAAACATGGATAGTCTCCGCAATATTCCGACAGTGGTTTTTGAAGCAGACAGCGAATACCCATTCAGGGATGTGGAAGAACTGATCTCACATGACCCGGAAAAAGAACAGCAAAAAGCACTGGATGCCGCAGATACGTTTCTTCATACCGTTGAAAAAAATCCTGAACACTATCAGGATGTCAAGGAAAGGATGGAGAATATGCTCCAGGATAAAAAAGTGCTCCTCGTTGATGACGATATGCGCAATATCTATTCGATCACCAATATTCTTGAACAGGAAGGCATATACGTGATTCCAGCCTATGATGGTCTGGAAGCATTGGATCGTCTGAAAGAATTTTCTGACGTAGATCTGGTGCTGATGGATATTATGATGCCCAATATGAACGGATATGAAGCAATTCAGGAGATCCGGAAAAATCCGGAATGGGAACATCTGCCTATCATCGCCGTTACAGCAAAAGCCATGAATGGCGACCGTGAAAAATGCATGGAAGCAGGAGCTTCCGACTATCTGACCAAACCGATTCACACCGACCAGCTGTTATCGCTGATGCGGGTCTGGATGTATAAATGAGCCGGAGAAAAATAGGTGTAACCCTATAACATTATGGTATGACCTGCGTAAGAAGGCTGTCATCGTTTTTACAAATCCGGTGAGCCTTATTTATGGAATATAAAAACACAATTCTTCTGGTGGATGACCGGCCAGAAAACCTCTTAACACTGGAAAGCATTCTTTCCGAGCCACACCGCACGTTTCTTTCGGCCACCAGCGGAGCTGAAGCGCTGCTGATGTGCAATCTCGAAAAAATCGATTTGATTCTGCTCGACTATCGGCTGGATGATATGAACGGAATGGAGGTAATCCGCGAGCTTCGTAAAAACAATCCTACTGCACATATTCCGGTCATTTTGGTGACTGCACTTTCCAAGCGGGAAAGTCCGGTGCTGGATGAGTTCGAACCAGGCACAGTTGACATTCTTCATAAACCACTGGACATGTTCGAGGCAAGAAAAAAAGTGGACCTGTATGAAGATGTTATTCAGTTCAGAAAGACCTCCATGTAAACGATAATCAGATGATTTATAAACCGCTCCATGGGGCGGTTTTTTTATTTTCTGCAGACCATGGAACGGAGACGGTGTATTTTGTATTTTAGTCAGATCAACCCATTCCCATGAAACAATCCCTCACTACCCTTCTGCTGACCTTCTTTTCTATGATTTCCATTGCACAAACATCGCACAGGATGTCAGACACCGAACGCGCACTTCTCCCTGCTTATATGCAAAACGCAGGTATCAGGCCGGCGCTTCCGGTTCCGGCTTTTGTGACCCCTCCATCGAGCGCGGTCCGAACCATCGCTGAATGGGAAGAAATACAAGCACTGGTATTGGGTTGGAAAACCTACCCGTCTATTCTGCGTGAAATTGTACGTGCGGCCAAACAGGAAACCAGAGTTCTGATAGTTTATACGACGCCGGACACACAAACATCTCTGATGAACTACCTGGCCAGCGGAGGAGTTGATACGATAAACGTAACTTTTATCAATAATGCATTGAATACGGTATGGTCGAGAGATTATGGACCCTGGAGCGCCTACACCAATGATGTAGACACCTTGATTACCATCGACTGGATTTATAACCGGCCACGACCTGCTGATGATGCAATACCCGGAGTCATTGCCACCCACCTCAACACGCCGCTTTATCAAACCACCACTGCGCCCTACAATTTGGTTCATACGGGTGGGAATTTCATGACGGATGGGTTTGGCACCGGATTTTCTTCAGAACTTGTTCTCGACGAAAACTCCCTCGCGGGTGGTTTCAATGTGAACCATACTGCCGCTGAGGTTGATTCCATCATGCAGGATTTTATGGGTATCAGCCGATACATCCGCATGCCTACATTACCCTATGATGTGATTCATCATATCGACATGCACATGAAGTTGCTCGATGAGCAAACCCTATTATTTGGTCAGTATCCTGCAGGAATTGCCGATGGTCCTCAGATCGAAGCCAACCTGCTGTACGTACTCAACAATTACAACTCCGTATACGGCACTCCTTATAAAATTGTAAGAGTTCCCATGCCCGATAACAATAATCTCTGGCCGAGTAACGGCGGAGATTATTTTACATACACCAACAGTTCATTCATCAACAAAACACTGATCGTTCCTACCTACAATGTACCGGAAGACACCATAGCGCTGAACATGTACCGTTCACAGCTGCCCGGTTATAAAATTGTACCCATCAACTGTACGGGCATTATTGGTGCATTGGGTGCTCTGCATTGTATCACGAAGGAGATCGGCACTGCAGATCCATTATTGATTTCACATCAGCCGCTGGAAAACACCTCTGATACCATTAATGACTATGCACTCTCTGCGTTCATCAAACATCGCAGTGGTATAAATACCGCAACACTCTACTGGACAACCGACACCTTGCTTCCCTGGCAATCTTTTACATTAAATGCCGGGGCTTCTCCCGACATTTTCAACGGTTCAATTCCGGCACAGTCTGCCGGTACGACGGTATATTATTATATCTCGGCAACATCCAACAGTGGCAAGTCACAGGTTCGTCCGATGCCCGCGCCACAGGGCTGGTGGAAATTTACCGTGACCGGTACAGTTGGTTTGACAGATGAATCACCGACGGAACTGAAGGCACCTTTCCCCAACCCCTGCAAAGCCATCACCTGCATACCCGTCGAAATCAGGCAGGCCGGGAACTACCGTATTACCCTCACCGACTTAACCGGCCGTGTAGTTCAGATTTTACAGGATGGAAAGTTGACAGCAGGTGATAAAAACCTGTTCTTCAATGCTGGTGTGCTGGCAGACGGGATGTATGAAGTGCATATCGAAGGCACCAACCTGACCAGAAAAATTCTTGTTCAGCACTAAAATAAATGACGGATCTGCTTCGCCGTTATTACAAAAAGGTATTGGCAGGAATTCTGCTGCTGAATATTATTGCACACCTCCCTTACCTTCATCTTCCTCCCTGCAGTATTCATGTATGGCGGCAATGCAACACCCTTGCTGTTGCCAGAAATTTCTTTGAAGAAGATAACAACATTCTGAAGCCCCGTGTGGACCGAAGGTATGATTCAGACGGCGTAACCGGCATGCAATTCCCTGCTTTTGAATGGGGGCTTGCCCAGGTTTACCAGATTACCGGTGAGCATTACTTTATACAACGTGGCTACTCATTACTCATCTCAACGCTGACACTTGTATTTACCTTTCTTTTTTTCTTCCGTTACCGCGGAGATCCGTTCCTGGGTCTGGCCGCAGCCTGGTTTATCTGCTGGTCACCGGAATGGTTTTATCAGGGTTTAAATGCCCTTCCCGATATCCTTGCATTCTGCTGTGGTATGGGAGCACTCGCCTTCTATGCAGGCTGGTCACTTCGGAAAACTTCACCACAGTTTGTTACTGCTGTTCTTCTGATCACACTGGCAGGACTCGTAAAAATCCAGTATGGACTATTCGGGTTCATCATCGTTGCACTGCTGCTGCAACAGTACCGGAAAAAATTAATCAGCAACAAACATCTCCTGCACTGGTTTCTTGCAGGAACAGCTGCTCTCGTCATTGTCATTGGATGGTACAGTTATGCCCACCATCTCATCCAACAGTCAGGTCTCTTTGATTTCGTACTTAACATCAGACCAGTTACAGACTTCCAGACTGCAGCTTCCATTTTTAAGAAAAACATCATCAGCGATTTTCCAGAACTGCTGTTCGGTTATGCCGGTACCCTCTTGCTTTTGACAGGGCTGATCAGCTACCGGCGTAAAGACAATAGAAAAAAATGGATCGCACTTCCTGCTTTTCTCCTTTTCATTGTATGGTATGTACTGATGCTTGAACAAATGCAGGTTCACCAATATTACCTCCTTCCTGTTCTGGCCCTCGCAATCTTTCCTGTCCTCAACGGCATTAAGTGGATAACAGACACCCGGAAAACCTCAGTCCTGTATTTCATTCTTCTTTTGATGCCTGCAACAGCAATGATCCGAATTCTTCCTGCCCGATGGATGAAAGAAGATCTGGGCATCCCGGCCGGATTTGCCAATTCTGCAAATCTTGAACAACTGATCAATGCTGTACCGTCTGAAGAAAAAGTAATTACCGTTCCTGATGAATCCGGATGTATCTGGCTTTATTTTTTACATAAGAAAGGCTTCTCCTATGAAGACACATCACTCTTTACTACAACGAATGAGAATGGCGAAATCATTTTTGAAGAATACAGACGAAGAGGCGCAAAATGGCTTTATATCCTGAAAGGTAAAATCGAAAATCCGCAAGATCCTCCGAATGGACTGATGATGCATCAGTCCATCGGTGATATCGATATCTATCGGATTAAGTGACGAACTGAAGTCACCAAAATCCAATATGAAAATGCTGCTTCCATCTATCAGCAGGCTCATCCTACCTTTTACGCAGGCCATAAGGAAACGAAAACTATCAGCTCAATCCACCCGAATAAATCGCTTCGTCACAGCGGCTTCACCCGACATCAGGGTGACAAAATATACACCAGCCTTTTCAGTATGAATCAGAATACGATTTCCGTTCACCACAGGGTTGGTTTCAATGACACGCCCGGTAAGGTCAGACAACACCAGCATCACCTCTTCGTTTTCACGGTTTCCGGTAAGGATCAGTTCGGCCGCGCCTGCAGAAGGGTTCGGGAAAATTGTAAAATCAAACTGCACAGGCAAGGACGGATCACCCTCTCTGCAAGGAACTGTTACGGTTGTAATGCCTGACTCCTTCAAACAGCCATACGATGAATACACGCCTGCACGATAACCTCCTGCCAGCTTAGCGACATATGCAGAAGCAACAGCGTTGGTGATGATATTCCCATTTTTCTTCCAATAATACGTATAGCCGCTACCGGTAGTTGTCTGTAAAGTCACACTGTCACCATTGCAGAAAGTAGTTGGCCCGGATGGAGTAATAGCAGCAGATGGTTTTGTCCTTACTGTCAACGGATAACTACCGGAAAGAATCGTACCGCAGGTGTTGGTCACCGCCACAGAATAGGTACCCGTAGCGGTGGCACCATATAGGGAGTCAGTTGCTCCGGCAATATTTGCTCCGTTTTTTTTCCACTGGTACGTATAGGCAGCGTTTGAAACAGCTTTCAGCGTGTAGATTTCACCGGAACAGATCTGGGGATATCCGCTCGTGGTAACCGTGGCCACAGGACCGGTTGAAGAAGTGAGTATCACACCTGCACTTGTAGCGTTGCAGGAAGTATCAGAAACCAGCACCGTATACGTTCCCGCTGTTGCTGTGGAAAAAACAGAATCAGCTCCTGATACTACCAGACCACCGTTTCGGTACCATGCATAATTTGCTCCTGGCGCACCCACCGCACGCAACTGCACAGGCTGGGGCGTACAAATTAACGTTGAAGCCGGTGTATAAATGCTGGCAACGGGCGTAGGTTTAACAATCAGCGGAAGAGTTGCCGACGAAGTGGTAGAACAGCTGTTCGTTAGATTACAATGAATAGTCCCCCCGGCACTGGTAATATAATAAGGTGCCGTTGCACTGGGAATCAGCACTCCATTCCGATACCATTGATAGGAGTACGCCTGTGTGGAATTGGGTTTGCAACTGAACGTAGTTGACCCCGTTGAGCAGATTACATTGGATGTTGCAGAAATAACAGGAGCGGGAGCACCGATCGAAACGATCTGTTCATTGGAAAAATCCCAGCCGCAGTTAGGATTATACACCCTGCATTTATACCAGCCACTCACCGAAGCATTGTAAGTGGAAGCAGTAGCACCGGGTATCAGGACATTGTCTTTATACCATTCGTACATATTTCCGGGATTCCCCGAAGGACTGGCACTTAAAAGCACCGTGCCTGCACAGGCCGTATTTCCATTGGGTGCCGTTAGTGTTGGATTGGGGGTATTCAAAACAACTGCTTCCACTGGCGTTGTCATGGTCATTCCACAGGTTGGGTTGTAAAATGTTACACTGTAGCCTCCACTTTGCGACACAGTAAGACCTGCACTCGCAACACCTGGAATGACTACTCCTCCGTAATACCAGATATACGGGCCTGTTGAGCCGGTTGGTGCATATAAAGTTACGCTTGAACCTACACCGCAACCATTGATCGGCCCGGAATAATCCATAGATCCTCCAACCACAAAGTTTGAAGAAGAATAAGAGTTGATCAGATAAGTAGATGACGCCGGAAATGTACCACAGGCATTGGTGATGGTGCAAAAATAATCTCCGGGTATGGAAGGAGTAACCGTAGGTCCTCCTGCAAAATACGGATTACCGCTGACCGTCCAGAGGTAGGAAACATTGTTGTATGTTGGTACTGACAAATCTGACGAGCCGCCTCCACAGGATCCCGGACCTGAGAAACAGCTGCCGCCACAGGTGATCATAAAGTTAGGTGCAGATGATGCATTTACGTCAACGATGGTACTTACCGAAGTTCCGCAGGAATTTGTCACTGCGACCGTATAGGAACCTGATGTTTTTGCAACATAGGTATTTGCGGTGGCACCTGTAATGGCGGAGTTGTTGAGGCACCATTGATACTGTGTAGATGCAGCACTCGGAACACTCAGAACAACCGAGTCACCGGAAGCAGCACAGAAATTCTTTGAGCCCGTCACCGTAATCGTGGATACCGGCGAAGGGTTCACCGTTACCGTAATCAGGTTACTGATCCGGTAACTGTTGCCGGTCCAGCATACACAGAAATAGGTTCCGCTAAGGGTTGCATATACTGAATCATTATCTGTATTCAGGAATAAAATATTCCCTTGCAGCATTTTTCCCCAGCTGTAGTTGGTATACCCCGCCGGAGCTTTCAGCAGCACGCTGTTTCCTGAACAAATAGTAGTAGCTCCTCCGGCAGAAATTACCGGGGCGGCTGTCGTATAGGCAACACCGTTAGAGTCGACTCTCGCCACCCAGATATCGCTGTTGTAATTGTACAGCGATGAAGTACCCGATAACAATAAACGGCCGGCAGAAATTCCCCGGATTCTGGAACCGGAGGTAAAGTTTCCGTACGATGATCCGCCGGGATATCCATACTGAGCGGTCAGCAACTGATTACCGGCATTGTCGTATTTGGCGAGATAGGCTCTGCAACCGAAGTTACAGTAATTGATAAACAAATAGTATGTCCCGTTTTTACCGGCTGCCACATCACTGCCATCATCGGCAATGAGTGTTGTCCATCGCAGAAATACTGTAGAGCCGGTGGCATTGAGTTTGAGGTGATAAGTACTGGAATAATAACCGGATCCGTCCCAGCCGATGCCGGTTACGATCAGTTCCTGGGTAGTGAGTTCGGCAATTCCTTTCACCGACGCCAGCGTTGTATTGCTGGTAGAGCCACGCAGGTCATAGTGACGTGTCCAGATGGAGTCACCGGAAAGATTCACTTTGACAACATAAACGGTGCTGTCTCCATACCCTGACACCTGACCTCCGAAAGCCAGGTTTCCATCGGCGGTAAACACACAGGCATTGGCTACATCTGTGCCTGCATTGCCGTAGGTTTTATTCTGAATGATTGTTCCTGCAGTATCCGTCTTCAGGAACCAGGCATCACTGCCTCCGGCTCCGGCGCCGTTGGTAGCTCCAACAAAATATAATCGCGAAGATTTATATCCGCCATCTCTGATTTCATCAGAAGTACCGGCTCCGTATGTTTTCGTCCAGAGTGTACTTCCGGCTGCATTGAGCTTAACAATAAAACCATCCTTATTTGTACCGGTAGACTTGTATCCTGCAGCGTAAATTTCGTTTTCGGGTGTAACAACTACCGTATTCCCTCCATCATCACCTGTTCCACCAAAATAGCGGATCCACAACAAAGCACCGGAAACGTTTGTCTTCATTACGAACATATCATTTCCACCGGATCCATAACTATTCGAAATCCCTACGGTCACGATGGAACCATCGGATAACTCTGCGACATCTTTTCCGGTCTCTGTCCCGGGCAGGATGAATGCGTTTTCATACTTCTGCGCCTGAGCGGAAGAAAACAGGAAAATGCAGAGGAGGCTTAACGTAATTTGAAAATTCTTCATAAGGGTTGGTTTTGGTAATTTCAAATGTATGGGGCAGAAGCAAGCGTTGCAACCAAAAGACACTTTTTTCCGTGAATGAAAGGTTTTCAAGGGTCAGAAAAATGATTAAGTGGCGGATATACAGCTTCTTAAAACTTCCTTAAGACTTATTTCCACCGAATTGTTAATTTCTTTACCTTTGCACCCCTTGCGGCCAAACCAGGCTGCGGATATAATCGTTCTGAAATGGCTGAATCACCTTATCTCCTCAGATTCATTCAGTTACCGGTTGGTATACATGAATTCAGCTATACGATTGATGGGAATTTCTTTCGGGAGAGAGAAAATTCTATCATTCAAAATGCTGTTATTCAGGTAGATGTAGTACTACACAAGGCCAACACCGCCATGCAGCTGGAGTTGAGTATTACCGGGGAGGTAGACGTGGAATGTGTACGTTGTCTGGAATCGTTTAGCATGCCGATTGACATTGAAAAACAATTGGTTGTAAGGATGGTGGACCATCCGGAAAACGAGGATGACGATGATGATGCGATCTATATTGCCAAATCGGCGCATGAGATCGAATTATCAAATACATTGTACGACTTTATAAGTCTGGAGGTGCCGTATAGTCCGGTTCACCCTCAGACGGAAGAAGGAGAAGACGGATGTGATCCGGAGGTATTACGTCATCTGCAGCAGCCAGCGCCGCCGGCCAGCGATGAGAAGCCGGCAGAAGGCGATGATCGCTGGGCTGCCCTGAGAAAGATTAAATTGAACTGATTGTCTAATAACTATTATAAATTAAGTCATGCCAAATCCTAAGCACAAACACTCGAAGTCGAGAAGGGACAAGCGTCGTACCCACTACAAGGCTACTGCACCCACCCTTGCTATTGATCCGACCACAGGCGAAGCTCATCTCTGGCACCGCGCGTACTGGCACGAAGGTAAACTGATGTACAAAGGAAAAGTAGTGATGGAGCGTGGCGCATAAGCCCGCAGTCACTGCCATTCTCTACACTTTTAACCCAGCCAGCTCAGCGAAGCCTTGATGAAAATTGGGATAGATATTATGGGTGGAGATTACGCTCCGAACGAAATCGTTCTGGGTGTGATTCAGGCCCTTTCCGAAATTCCGGGAGATACACGCCTGGTGCTCTTCGGCGACGAAGTGGCCATTCGTGATATTTTCTCCCGTGAAGGTGCGGATATCAATGCCGTTGACATCGTTCACACAACCCAGGTGATTGGAATGGAGGAGCATGCTACGCGTGCCATTCCTGCGAAACCTGACTCCAGCATCTCTCGTGGTTTTGAGTACCTGAAAGAGGGAAAGATCGACGCGTTTGCATCTGCCGGTAACAGCGGTGCAATGATGGTGGGAGCCATGTTCAGCGTAAAAACCATTCCAGGCATCCAACGTCCTGCTATCTGTTCGGTAGTACCGAAGGAAGATGGCAGTTGGGGTGTTTTCCTGGATGCCGGTGCCAATGCCGATTGCAAGCCCGAGCATCTGCAGCAATTTGCAATTCTGGGCAGCCTCTTTCTGGAGCATGTGTACGGAGTACCCAAACCCAAAGTGGGGCTCATGAACATGGGTGAAGAACCGGAAAAAGGTAATATTGTTTCTGTTGCCGCACATCAACTCCTCAAAAACACCCGTGATATCAACTTCGTGGGAAATATTGAAGGCCGTGATATGTTCAATGACAAAGCCGATGTAATCGTCTGTGACGGTTTTACCGGAAATGTCATTTTAAAACTGGCCGAGTCTTTTTATAGTCTTATTCGTCGCCGCAAGATCAAGGACGACTATTTCGACCGTTTCAATTTTGAAATTTACGGAGGTTCACCGGTGTTAGGCGTGAATGCTCCTGTTATTATTGCGCATGGAATTTCCAATGCCCGTGCGATCAAGAACATGGTTCTTATTACCCGGAAAGTTACAGCAGCCGGACTAACCGAAAAGATTGCACAGGCTGTACACGAAAGCATCTCCAACTGACATGAGCAAAGTAAGAGCAGCAATTACAGCCGTGAACGCATGGGTTCCGCCGGATGTGCTGACCAACGCGGATCTTACCAAAATGGTAGATACGAATGAAGAGTGGATTGAAACGCGTACAGGTATCAAGGAACGGCATATCCTGAAAACAGCAGGACTCGGAAGTTCAGATATGGCCGTAGAAGCTATTCTGCCATTGCTGAAGAAGCGGGGAATCGGTGCTGATGAAATCGACCTGATCATTTGTGCCACCACGACACCTGACATGCAGTTTCCGGCGACGGCCAACATCATTGCAGATAAGATCGGTGCGGTAAATGCCTGGGGCTATGATGTGAATGCTGCCTGTTCCGGATTTATTTTTGCCCTCTCTACAGCTACTAAATTCATCGAAACCGGTACCCATAAAAAAGTACTGGTGGTAGGTGTAGATAAAATGTCGAGTATTATCGACTATACCGATCGCGCTACCTGTGTTATATTCGGAGATGGCGGAGGTGCGGTACTGTTAGAACCCAACGAAGAAGGGAACGGCATCATGGATTCCATTTTGCGTGTTGACGGTTCTGGCAGAGCTTTCCTCCACCAGAAAGCAGGCGGAAGTGTCAAACCCGCATCTTCTGAAACGGTGGCTGCCCGTGAGCATTACGTTTATCAGGAGGGCCAAACGGTTTTCAAATTTGCAGTAACCAAGATGGCAGATGTGAGTGCCGAGATCATGGAGAAGAACAATCTTCAATCGGATGACATCGCCTGGCTGATCCCGCATCAGGCAAATAAACGCATCATTGATGCTACCGCCCGTCGTATGGGCCTCCCTGACGAGAAAGTTACGCTCAATATCGACCGGTACGGAAATACCACCAACGGTACCATCCCCCTTTGTCTGTGGGAGTGGGAAAAGAAATTTAAAAAAGGCGACAATATCATCATCGCAGCATTCGGCGGCGGATTCACCTGGGGCGCCATCTGGATTAAATGGGCGTATTAATCAGGAAATTCATCGCATCCTACAAGAAGGGCCGGAAATTCATCCGGCCCTTCTTGTTATTGCCATTTCAAACTTCTGAAATACAATGTTTTATTAGAAAATTTTGCTTTGCTGCACGTTATCCGTTTATGGTTGAAAAACCGGTGTAAAACAGCATGTGATGACTCTGTATTGATTGAAAAATCCATACATTTGCAATTGACCGGAAATCTACATTTCCGACCCGACTCAACAACTACAAACCACTTAAAATCATCAATGAAAAAACAACTACTCAGCATGTTGTTTGCAGCGTTCACTTTCGGCGCTGCAAATGCACAAAACGTAATCCTCTCTGAGGATTTCGAAGGAGCAGCTCTTCCTACGGGCTGGAACATTGTAACCAGCGCTACCGATGGCGGTTACAATTTTGGTTTAAGCACAGCACTTGAATCACAGTACTTCCCAATCGGCGCACACACCAACATCGCCGCTACCAACGACGATGCTTGTGACTGCGACAAGAGCAATGATCAGCTGATCACTCCTTCATTCGACCTTACAGGATTAACCACTGTAACACTTTCTTTTGACTATTATTTCTTCCAGGGTTCTTACAACGGAATCACTGAAGATGCTTCTATTCTGGTGTCTACAGATGGTGGTGTAACCTGGAGTTCACTCACTACTCTTCCTGCCAACACTACTGCAGGTTCGTGGGAGCAATACATTGTTGACCTTTCATCTTATGCAGGTAACAACAACGTGAAGCTTGCTTTCAAATACAACGATGGCGGTGACTGGCTGTATGGTCTTTGCCTTGACAACGTATCTATCTTCTCTCCGACCAACGGTCTGGACTTAGCTTCTTCAAGCGGTCTGTTCGCGAAGATGGATCCACGCCCTGCTATGGTACAGGTAACCCGTGTACTTGCCAACACTTCTGCAGTGCTGTATTCAACTGTATTCAACTCAGGTACTACTGCTATCACTTCTTACGATATCACCTGGTCTGATGGTGTAAACAGCGGAACTGAATCAGTTACCGGTGTTAACATCGCTTCTCTGGGCAGCAACACTGTTGCTTTCACTGTTCCTTTAACCATTGCTGGTGGTAACAACACGTACACTATCACTGTATCCAATATCAACGGTGGTACTGACCTTGATCCGTCAAACGACGTAACCAATGTTGACATCGAAGGTGTTACTCCTGATCCTGACCGTGGATTCTTCGCAGAAGAAGGTACAGGTACATGGTGCCAATGGTGCCCACGCGGTGCTGTATTCATGGATTACATGCATGATTCTTATGGTGATGCTTTCGTTGGTGTTGCCGTTCACAACTCTGACCCGATGACCATCACCGCGTATGACCTTGGTCTGGGTGGTTTGATTTCCGGTTACCCAAGCTGCGTTCCTAACCGTGCTGCTGAAATCGATCCTTCTGAACTCGAAAATGCATTCCTTGATGTAATTGACGAAGCTCCGATGGTCATCATCTCCGGTACTTCTACTGTAAACGCTACCAGCAATGCAATGACTGTTGACCTGACTGCTAACTTCACCATGGCAATGAGCGGTGACTACCGTTTCATGGCTGTTGTTTGCGAAGACAGCGTAACCGGTACAACTGCTGCTTATAACCAGTCAAATGCTTACGGTAACAACGCCAACGGTCCGATGGGTGGTTTCGAATCTTTCGGCACTACTGTTCCTGCTGCTTCAATGAACTACAACCACGTAAACCGTGCACTGCTCGGAACATTCGATGGACAAACTGGTTCTATCCCGGCTTCAGTTGCTATGGGTACTCCTTACACGTACAGCTTCCCAACTACTGCTGCTGCAGGTTGGGATAAAACTCAACTCTATGTTGCTGCTGTAGTGATCGACGCTTCTACCGGTGGTGTTCTGAATGCTGCCCGTATCCCAGTGACCATCGTTACCGGAATCGACGAAGCAAATGCATTCTCCGGTTCTTATGTTTGGCCAACTGCAACAACTGATAACATCAACCTCCTGCTGAACCTCAAAAACAGCAACGATGTTGTGATCACTGTAACTGACATGACCGGTAAACTGGTAATGACCCAGAACCTTGGAAATGTAACTGCAGGTCAGAACAAAATGACCTGGAACGTAAGCAACCTCGCTGCAGGTATGTACAACGTAACAGCTACTTCTTCAGAAGGACAGACTTCCATGAAGTTCGTGAAAAACTAATCCTTCACCGGATTTAAGAAAAGGCTGCCTGAAAAGGCAGCCTTTTTATTTGGTCTCTATTCATCCGTCCTGGTACAACACCGGAAAAATGCCCGAAAATCAGTCAAAACAGGGGCTTTTTTGGAGATTTTCGTCGAAAATCTCATCAAAATCGCATAATTTCCAGTCGTTTCTTAATATTTCAGTTATTTTTGAAGCATCCTAAACATCCTTGATATGAATAAGAAGGAAATTGAAGAACTGATCAAGTTTGTCGCCAAAGCCGGGGTAAGTGAAGTTAACCTCGAGCTCAAAGACATGAAAATCACGATCAAGAATAATCCTCCAAAAATTGAACAGATCGTACAAACCATAGCAGCTCCGGTTGCTCCGGTAATGCCGGTTGCGGCTGCTCCGGTTGCGATGGCGCCTGCTGCAACTCCGGCTGCCCCACAGGCTCCCGCAGCGCCTGCTGCACCTGCTGCCGGTGATGAATCGAAATACATTACGATCAAGAGCCCAATGATTGGCACCTTCTATCGTGCTTCCGGTCCGGACAAGCCCATTTTCGCGAATGTTGGAGATGAAATCAAACCCGGTCAGGTACTGTGCATTATTGAAGCCATGAAGCTTTTCAATGAAATCGAATCGGAAGTATCCGGAAAGATTGTGAAAGTACTCGTGGATAATGCCAAACCGGTAGAATACGACACTCCACTTTTCCTGGTAGATCCATCCTGAGTGGATTCACCATGAAACCGCTGATCCCGGCGGGCTTCCACTATTTATTTACTCAGGACGTCGCCTGCTAACGGTAACGCCTCTACGTACTTAAATTATGTTCAAGAAAATCCTCATCGCCAACCGTGGCGAAATTGCCCTGCGTATCATCCGTACCTGTAAAGAAATGGGGATCCGCACCGTGGCAGTATATTCAACAGCTGACAAAGAAAGCCTGCATGTACGCTTCGCAGATGAAGCGGTATGCATAGGGCCTCCTCCCAGCCGCGAATCCTACCTCAACATTCCCCGCATTATTGCTGCGGCCGAAATCACCAATGCAGATGCTATCCATCCCGGATACGGTTTCCTCTCTGAGAATTCCCGTTTCTCGGCCATCTGCGCTCAGCATGGTATTAAATTCATTGGCGCGACACCCGATCAGATTGATGCAATGGGTGATAAGGCCAATGCAAAAGACACGATGAAAAAAGCCGGCGTACCTACTATTCCCGGCTCTGACGGACTCCTCGACAATGTGGAGCATGGGAAAAAGGTCGCGAAGGAAATCGGATATCCGGTCATCATCAAGGCTACTGCAGGAGGCGGAGGACGCGGAATGCGTATCGTGTGGAAGGAAGAAGATCTGCAGAAAGCCTTTGAAACGGCACAGGCGGAAGCCGGTGCTGCTTTCGGTAACGATGGCCTCTACATGGAGAAATACATTGAAGAACCACGCCATATCGAAATTCAGGTAGCCGGTGATCAGTATGGAAAAGCCTGTCACCTGAGTGAGCGTGATTGCTCCATCCAGCGCCGTCACCAGAAACTGCTCGAAGAAACACCCAGTCCGTTCATGACAGAAAAACTCCGTGAGCAAATGGGTGAAGCTGCGATCAAAGCTACGCTGGCTTCCAGCTACGAAGGTGTCGGTACGATTGAATTCCTGGTTGACAAATATTCCAACTTCTACTTTATGGAGATGAATACACGTATTCAGGTAGAACATCCCGTAACTGAAGAAGTTATTAATTACGATCTGATCAAGGAACAGATCAAAATCGCGGCGGGTGTGCCTATCAGCGGAAAAAATCACTTTCCGACCATGCACGCCATCGAATGTCGTATCAATGCAGAAGATCCTTACAATGATTTTCGCCCGAGTCCGGGAAGAATTACCGTGCTTCACCAGCCCGGCGGACATGGTGTACGCGTTGACTCTCACATTTATGCCGGTTATACCATTCCACCGTATTACGATTCCATGATTGCCAAGCTGATCACTATCGCACAAACACGCGAAGAAGCGATTCAAACGATGGAACGTGCACTGAGTGAATTCGTAATTGAAGGCGTGAAAACAACAATTCCTTTCCACCAGAAGCTGATGCAGAACGAAGATTTCAGAAAAGGAAATTACACTACGAAATTCCTCGAAACATTCAAGCTGAAATAGTAAACGAAACACTATAAAAAAAGCCGTTCCACTCAGAACGGCTTTTTTTATTACTTGAGTCAGGGTTTTAAACCCGTTTCTTTTCAACGGCCTTTCTCCAGTTCATCACCTGCACACCCGTGCTGCGTTTCTGAAGCTGCTCGCCACCATAAAGCACATACCCGTTACCGTTACCACTCAATGATTTCCAGTAATCGAGATTTTTAAAATATTCCGAAGAAATGGTTTGACCTGCTTTTATCTCTACCGGCAACAACTCATCACCTTCCTCCACCAATACATCTATTTCACGACCCGTTTTATCACGCCAGTAAAACAGATTCACCGGACGCCCATCGTTGGTGCGCAGCTTCACCAGCTCTGTAATCACCATGCCCTCAAAGATGGCTCCGCGTAGCGGATGTAAGGCCAGTTGTTCCTCTGTACGAATGCCCAGCAGGTTACATACTATCGATGTATCATAGAAATACAGCTTGGGTCGTTTTACGATCGTTTTATTGAAATTACGATGATGAGGACGAAGCAGATAAATGATGAAACTGCTCTCCAGAATGCCTATCCACGATTGTGCTGTCTTCACATCTATTCCGGTTTCAACAGCCAGAGCACTTAAATTCAACTCCTGGCCGTTACGACCGGCGAGCAAACGCAGAAACCGTTCAAACACGATCAGGTCTGTTACATTCTTGATCTGACGTACATCCTTCTCAACATAAGTAGCAATATAATTCTGACACCAGTCAACGGCCGGAATCTCCTGATCATATACCGGCGGATAAAACCCTTTCAGCATGAGTGCCTCATCGGTTTCCGGTAACCAGGACTGCTGCTGCAACTCATCAACAGAAAATGGTAATAGCTGCATATAGCCCACCCTCCCCGCCAACGACTGCGAGATATTTTCCTGCAACAGAAAATTGTTTGAACCCGATAAAATAAACATCCCCTTCTCTTTTGAATTATCGAGTATTTCCTGCAAATAAGAGAAGAGATGCGGCACCCGTTGTATCTCATCCAGTATTGCGCCCTTTGGATACATACTCAGAAACCCGCGGGGATCTTCCATAGCAAAATTTCGGCTGTCAGGATTCTCCAGCGAAACATAAGACTTATGGTTATATATTTTCCGCACCAGCGTTGTTTTACCCGATTGACGCGGCCCTACCACGGCTACGGCTTTAAACCGTCCCATAAGGTCTTTAAGTCGTTGAGCTGAATTACGGTTTAACACACACCAATATTACGGAATAATTTGGAATTAGATTCCATATTTTTCCATATTATTATACTAATATATTATTATTCAATATTTTAAAAAAACAATAATATTGAAATAAACAGCATGAATTCCGGAAAAAACCGAGAAATCCCCATCTTTAAGGTCGCTTTAAGATTATGGCCTCAACAAAAATATCCTTTACTGCACGCATCGGAAAACTGGAGTATCTCCTGGGGGTAAGTATACTTGAAGTTCCTGCAGAGGTTGTGAAAAAAGCCGGAGGTCCCGGCAAGCAACGATTTATCTGTACGGTGAACAATACCGAATCCTTTCCCTGCGGACTGATGGCCTATGGAACCGGCATGGCCTATATCACCATCAACAAAGCCCGAATGAAAAAGCTGAAGTTGAAAGAAGGTGATCTGGTGAAGGTGATGCTGGTAAAAGATGAAAGCGAATTCGGCATGCCCATGTGTGAAGAGTTGAAAGAACTGCTCGAACAGGATCCCGAGGGTGATGAACGATTCAGGATGTTGACACCGGGAAAACAGCGTACTATCATCTACTACATCAGCAACGTGAAAAGTTCGCAACTTCGGATAGACAGGGCGTTATTACTGATTGGCAATCTGAAGAAAATGCCAAAAGACAAAGTTCATATGCGGGGTTTACTGGGACTCGATGAATAAGTCCACCAGATTCTCCGGCGTCATCCGCAACCATTCTAAGAGAATGATAATCTTTTAACTTTGTCCCATGCAACAGGTACGTTTCTTCGACCTTGGTTCCATCGACTACAAGCAAGCCTGGGATTTGCAGGAACGCTTGCTGGCAGAAACGGTACGTCAGAAAATGGAAAACCGCAACCTGCAGGCCGGTCAACAATTTTCACCTCGTCATTTTCTGCTCTTTTGCGAACATCCCCATGTTTTCACCTTAGGTAAAAGCGGTAGTGAGTCGCACCTGCTTGCCGATGAAGCAAAACTGCAGGAGATTGGTGCTACTTATTATAAAATCAACAGAGGCGGAGATATTACGTATCATGGGCCCGGACAAATTGTCGGTTACCCTATTCTCGACCTTGACCTCTTCTTCAACGACATTCACAAATACCTGCGCTTTCTGGAAGAGATGGTTATCCGTACCTGTGCCGACTATGGATTATCTGCCGGTAGAATTGAAGGACTCACCGGCGTATGGCTCGACATCGACGCCGGAGAAAATGCAAGAAAGATCTGTGCGTTTGGTGTCCGCTGCAGCCGTTGGGTAACGATGCATGGATGGGCTTTCAATATCAACACCGATTTAAGTTATTTCCATCGTATTGTTCCGTGTGGAATCAGCGATCGCGGTGTTACATCCTTGCAGCAGGAACTCGGCAGAGAAGTGGACATCGAAGAAGTAAAAGGTAAAATGCTTGTTCACTTTCAGGAGCTTTTTCAGTGTGCGATGATCGCCGGTGAGAATAACATGCTGCCATTTGTTTGAAATATAAGATAGATTGCGTTCCATCAACATCATCTTCATCAATACTAACCCTTATAACTCTAACAACTCTTACAACATTTTCAACCGAACGTATTCAGCGGACTAAAAGTCTTAACTATTGCTCTACCCAATCTCCATGTTCCCTGATCAGGTCGATCAGCGCGTCAACGGCCAACTCTGCATCAATCGCTTTACGGACAACTTCACGGCCTTTGTAGAGTGTAATCTTTCCGGGTCCTGACCCTACATAACCATAATCTGCATCAGCCATTTCACCCGGCCCGTTTACAATACATCCCATGATACCGATTTTTAATCCTTTGAGATGATTGGTTACGGCACGGATTTTCGCTGTAGTTTCCTGCAGATCGAAAAGTGTACGGCCGCAACTGGGACAAGAGATATACTCTGTTTTGGAAATCCGCGTACGGGCAGCCTGAAGGATACCAAAAACCAGACTATTTACCTTTTGCGGTGATACCTTACCGTTATCATCGATCATTACTCCGTCACCAAAACCATCCAGCAGCAAGCCCCCCAGATCGGTGGAAGCATGCAACTGCAGTTCTTCTTCGCCGGCCTGCAGATACGTCCGGCGGATAACCACCGGAGCGGAAACGCCATTCATCTGCAACTCAAAAAACGCTCTTCGCAGCGAAGGCATCGCGTGATCATTCGTTGCTGTCAGCAGGAGAACTGAATGCTGCGGGAGAAGCGTGAAATCCACCCTACCGGAAGTTACATCTTCTGCTGTCAGTTCTACAAAGTTCAATACCGGAGAGAAGGAAAGCGCCTGTTTCCACTCGCCGTTTCTGAAAAGCGGATAGGTACGGTCACGATCCTGGTGGTTATTCCATGCCGGGGCATCCATGATCACACCCAGCGTACCTGGGATTTCAAAGCCGACCGGCAGCATTCCGGTATAGATATAATCACAGGCCTGATCACCGATGCTCCATTTATCAAGCGGAACAGAATACTGATAACCTACAGCAAAAAGTGAAGCAGGTGTGATTGCGCGGAATTTCGAATAATCAGCCATGACGCGTGGCACCTGATGACCGCCAAGATGATTTATTTCGGCACTGCTTCGACGTGAGTACACGAGCGGATTATACGGAAACACATTGCCGTTATCCAGTCTGATCAGGCCCGAAGCATCCATCTGCAGAGCAGGAAGATCAGCCATCGGAGCATGTCCTGAACGCTGTTGATACCGGGCGACCAGAGCGCGGGCCACGGGAATCTCAAACTCAGGATCTTCGGTCAGCGAAACACGAATTGTATCACCGATACCATCCTCGAGCAGCGTTCCGATACCTGCGGCGGATTTAATTCTTCCGTCTTCACCTTCGCCGGCTTCGGTCACACCCAGATGCAGCGGATAATTCATTCCTTCCTGATGCATCCGGAAAATAAGAGAACGATAGGCCTGAACCATCACTTGCGGATTACTCGACTTCATGCTGAGGACGATATTATGATAACCTTCATCTTCCGCTATTCTCAGAAATTCCAGCGCAGACTCCACCATACCCAGTGCAGTATCTCCGTACCGGCTCATGATACGGTCACTGAGCGAACCGTGATTCGTCCCGATACGCATCGCAGTACCATACTCCCTGCATATTTTCAGCAAGGGAATAAAACGATCGCGGATGCGTTCCAGTTCTTCGTTATACTCCGCGTCAGTATATTCAATGGTTTCGAACTTCTTCTTATCTGCAAAGTTGCCCGGATTGATCCGTACTTTCTCCACTATTCTGGCTGCTACTTCAGCTGCATTCGGAGTAAAATGGATATCGGCTACCAATGGCGTATGATATCCTCTTGCGCGCAACTCCTTTTTAATCTCTGCCAGGTTCTTCGCCTCATTGATGCTTGGAGCCGTAATCCGCACCAGTTCGCATCCTGCTTCTATCATTCGGATCGACTGTGCTACCGTAGCCCTGGTATCCATGGTATCCGTCGTTGTCATACTCTGTACCCGTATGGGGTGCTGGCCACCCAATAAAAGATCACCGATACGTACTTCGCGGGTCTGCAGGCGCTCATACCGGGTCATACTGTTACAATACAAGCCGTCTAAAGTTTTTGTTTCCATGGATTTGGCAAAGATACAATGCCCTCTCTCACAACAAGCAATCAAAAAAATTGTTCAGATGTCTGTAAATATCTGAAAATGTTTAAATTCGGGAAAAATTGACAAACCATGCGTATATCCGGACTCATTCTGGCCTTTTTGGCCTTCACACTGGTTGCTTATTCTCAGCCCTGTACCCCAAACACCAACTCACTCAGTTTCTCTGCCTCATCGGTTGATTTCACGACCGATACCAATCTTGGACCCGATTCCGCCATTACGGTAGAAGCCTGGATCAGAGCCAGCAGTTTCGGCATTAACAACTACGACAACTCCATTGTCTGCAAACACAGCTGGAGTGCCGGCGAACAAGGGTATGTACTCCGCTGCGGAAACGGACAAGCCGATTTCACCGTTTGCGGCAAAGACAATACAGGTGCTTCCATTTCATGGGTATCTGCAACTTCCCCAACCTCTTCCATGACTACCAACACCTGGTACCATGTAGCAGGAACGTATGATGGAGATTCCGTACGTGTTTACATAAACGGCGTACAAAAGGCTGCCACTTCGCTGCCCGATGGTATGATTGCAGGGCTTGCCTACCCGATCAAAATCGGCAGGTTGTCAGACCAGGGACAATCCCAAACACGTTATTTCAGCGGCCTCATCGACGAAGTTCGGATCTGGGACCGGGCATTAACCGCCACTGAAATTCTCAGCCGGTACAACAAACACATCGACCCGGCACTGCAAACAGGACTTGTCGGATACTGGAGATTTAACGACGGATCAGGCACAACAGTAACGGATCTTTCCACCAGTGGAAACAACGGCACCACCAGCGGCGCCACCTGGTCCACAACTGTACCCTTCAATCAGAACATCTCTACGCCAATCATATTCCCTTCCGGCGGTGTTTTGACCTGTTATCCTGTTGCTCCGTTTTATCAATGGAACCTTAACGGAAACCCCATTACCAATGCAACGGGCCAATCATGGACCCCAACCGCCAACGGAGCGTATACCGTAGTGGTCACAGACAGCAACGGATGCTCGGCTACCTCGGCAGTATACAACATGACCAATGTAGGGTTGAACGAGCTTCAAACGCTGCAATTGGAGTTTCTCAATGAAAACGATCAACTGATCCTCCGCAAAACAGATGGAAAAGAAATCGGAAAGATTGAGATTTTCAACAACGCCCTTCAAAATATTTATACGCAGGAAAGAACCGGCAGTCAATTTACCTGGTCTAAGCAGCACCTGAGCAGCGGTATTTACAGACTGGTCATCACCACTACCGAAGGGAAACGCATCAGTCTCCCCTTCCTCGGATTATAAAAATCTGAAAACTCCGGTGGAAGCACCTTTCCGCCGGAGTTTTATTTGCACCTCATACAACGAAAACCAAATTCAAGCAGTCATGTAAGAATCATTCACCACCACGTTGACCAAAAAATCCGCCTTATGAAAAAAATAATTAATTTGCTATTACTCAGTTTTCTCGTAGCCACCAACGCCTGTAAAAAAGAAGAAAACGAAGAAAATTCCGGAGGAACCGGATCGATTGTACAAACAACCTTTTCCGGAAGAGTTACGGATAAGAACGGGGTAGCTGTAAGTGGCGCCACTGTGACTTTTGGGAATCAGACGACAACCACGAATTTCTGGGGAATTTTTCTCTTCGAAAATGCTCATGTAAATTCCGAACGGGCACTTGTATTTGTGGAGAAACCAGGTTATTGGAAATACTCCGGTAGTGTGAAGCCACTTGCGAACAGCCTCACTCAGATGAGAGTTTGTTTACTTGGTGATGTGCAAACACACATGGTTAACGCGTTATCAGGTGGAATCATTACAGATGCAAATGGGGCAAAGATCTCGTTTCCTCCTGATGCATTTGAAGATCTTAACGGAAATACCTACACCGGAAATGTTTCCGTGACATTTCATTCCACACTTCTTAATGACTCCAGATACCCCCATAAATTTCCCGGATCTGACGGAAAAGCTAAGAAAGGCGATGGCAACGCGACCTATCTTGCCCCATACGGAGAACTTGGAGCAACACTAAAAGACCTCAGCGGAAATACGCTAAAAATTAAAGCCGGTAAAAAGGCAACGATCTCTATCCCCTTGCTTCCTTCACAACAAAGTAATGCTGCCACGAGTACTAAGCTTTGGCATTTCAATGAGGCAACCGGAATATGGGAAGAAGAAGGTTCAGCCCAGCGTAATGGCAATGAATACACCGGTGAAATATCACACTTCAGCTGGTGGTGTTATAGTGATCCGGATGCTGTGTTGGTCTACGGCCAATTACTCGACTGCCAGGGCGGGCCTTTAGATTGTGGATCAGTTGTTACAGACTCCAATTATTATTTAGCGGATTCCTATATTAACGGATGGTACTGTTTCCAGGCACCACCTAACTATACTTTTCAAATTAAGGGATGGTATTATGGGTATTGGATTCAGGAATACACCAATTTGGTTACGGTACCTGCTCAAGCACCCTATGGTACCTATACCATTCCTCCCATACAGTTTGTTTACGCAGGTTGTGAGACACATATTACGGGGCATGTGGTTAACTGTGGCAATGTTCCGGCGAACGCAACGATTGCACTCATTCAAAATAACCAGTTGGTAGATTTTCAGTATTCGATGAATGGGAGCTTCGACTTTTTTCTGCCGGATACATCCAACAGCACATTTACTGTATTTGCATATAAGGGAATCTACTCCGGTTCTACCAGCATTACCACCTTCCCACTTAGTCACAACGATGTTGGATATATTTCATTGTGCGACACTACACCGATCACCAACAATGTTCTCTTAAATTTCAACAGCCCGATTACCGGGAACATACCCATTTCATTTGATGTAAATTCCGCAGAGATAGTGCAGAATGGCAGTGCATATGAAATCACAGTAAATTATACCGACTCCGCCTCACAGACAACAGGTGTATTTAAAATCACAACAGCAGCTTACGCACCGGGAATTTACAACTGGAACGGAACAACAAATACTATTTCAGGTAGCCTGTCTTTCGCGGGCATAAATTACAGCATTACACCATCTGCCACAACTGGCACCACAACGTTAAGCAGTACGCCGCCCATAGGAGGAAATATCTCAGGTATATTTTCAGGCCCCGTAACACTAACAACCACCGGTTTACCTACGCTCTCTGGAACTCTATCGGGCTCATTTGATGTTATGAGGAGCCAGTAATGATCTGTCTTAAAAGCTGAATTCAACAAATACTTCTATAGAAGTACACGATAAAGAGTATGTGATTACCTGCAGATAACCAAGAGGCAGCGTTGAATTCTTATAAACTAGTATTTCGTTATTAACATTTAATATTTCCTGCTATGAGAAAATCACTGTTAGTGTTTGTCAGTTTTATTTATTTATCATCCGGTTGCGCAAAAGAGGAAAGCAATCCATCCGGCTCATCAACATCAACAAAAGCATCAGTGTCGGGGCTCGTCCTGGATGAAAACAACCAACCCGTTGCCGGAGCAACTGTAATGCTTGAAAATGCAACCGAAATCACAAACAGCCAGGGGTATTTTATTTTAGAGGAGATTCAGTTAAACAAAGAACGGAATCTGATTACAGTATCTAAACCAGGTTACTGGACGCATAAAACTTCCTTCCGGAGTAAAGTGCCGTCGGGTTTCTCCATTAATATCAGTCTTCAAAAGAAATCATTCGATTTCACCATCTCATCCTCTTCCGGAGGCGTGCTCACAATAGGCGGAAACACCATCAGTTTCCCGTCGAACGCATTTGTAACATCAGGGAATCTGGTTTATACAGGTAGTGTTTCAATTGCAATTAATAGTATTTCCACCCAGGATCCTGATTTTGGATTTAACGTGCCGGGAAATGATCAGTTAGCTATTGACAAGAACGGGAATCAATGTGTCTTAAACAATTTTGGGATTCTGGGCGTCGAACTTCAGGACCCTGCCGGAAATCCGCTCTTTCTGGCTCCCGGAAAAAAAGCGACGATAACAATATCAATTAATCCCGCACAATTATCCAATGCGCCGGCAACAATTCCAATTTGGCATTTTGAAGAAACAGCCGGTTTATGGGAGGAAGAAGGAACGGCAACAAAACAAACCAATAGTTACGTGGGAGAAGTTTCGCATTTTTCCTGGTGGAGTTATAGCACCTCTTCCAGTTTTGCCTTCATCGAAGGACATATTTTTGATTGTTCAAATCAACCCAGTGCCTTTGCCAATATCAATACTGTATCTGGACTTTCAACACACAGTGACCAAAACGGATATTATTATGCGTTGGTACCCATTAACACACAGATCAGTTTGTTTGCCTCCAACGGATTTGATTCATCCGCTGTCTACCTCTTCAATACAGCTTCTCAAGGATCACTGACCACACTTCCTGATTTCATAATTCCCTGTTCCAACAGTGGCTACATCTCCGGAGTTGCAAATGGATGCGGATCAATACCTGTGAACGGGATCATTACATTTTTTAATCCACTCGCCTTTACAACCTGCTATCTAAAAATCACGAACGGTGTTTTTTCAGGACCCGTAGGAGCAGGACCAAATATAAATTATATGGCTTCTTGCCCTCAGGGGAGCGCATCAGGAAATATTAACATCAGCCCAAGTCCCGTACAAACCACACTTGGTCCGCTTCAACTATGTAATATGACAGGAACAAGTTTAATTACCTGCAGTTTCAATTTACCATCAGCAGGTCCTTTTTCAATTTCACAGAACGACATCTCTAACTCCTGGGAATTGATCTCCCAAAATCTGCTATTCGTTAATACGAATTCCAACTATCTTGCATACGATACATTGGTTGAATTTGAAGGATCGTTCCCTCCATCGACCGGCCAATATACGAATACACCTCCACACACTTTCAATTTTCACATATCATTGCCTCCACCTTATTTTTATGACTTCTTTCCTTCAGGCGGAGTTTTAAATGTAAGCCATATAGACACCCTAAACAATTCATTTGAATTTTCATATTCGGGGCTGGCAGATATCTATGATATAGATGGAAGCATTGGAAGCCATCCTGTAAATTTCAACTTTAAAATAAATCACTAGAAGGGTCCATGCAATCCTGCTAAATAAAAAGATATACCCTTAATACATTCTACGATTCAAAACCACCAAAAATCCTTTATAAAAATGAAAAAGAATCTATTAATATTCCTAAGCTTATTGTTATGGACATGGTCATCCTGTAACAAAGACGAAAACAACAACGAATCCTCAACACCGTCACAGAAAATTTCAATTGCAGGTGTTGTGTATGATGAGTTCAACGAACCGGTTCCGGGGGCGATCGTTCAATTAGGATCATCAACGAAGGTTACCAACAGCAAAGGGTTTTACTCCTTTCAACAGGTAGATTTAACTGCAGGGCGAAACACCATCAAAGCTTCAAAGGATGGTTACTGGTCACATGCCATCGGCTTTCAGGCAAAAGCCGGAAAAAATTACATTAACAATATACGTCTGGAGGCAAAGGTGTTTGATAAAACTGTAAATGCTGCAACCGGGGGATCTATCAATGCTTCCGGGTGTACAGTCATTTTCCCTGCAAACGCATTCAGCACATCAGGCGGGTCTCCATACAATGGCATCGTACATCTGGCCATAAACACACTGTACACGACAGATCCCGATTTCCATTCTTCTGTTCCCGGCGGAGATTTACTCGCAGTGGATCAAAACGGCGAATCAAAAATTCTGATCAGTTACGGTATGACGGGTGTAGAACTTCAGGATGCTTCCGGAAATCCGTTACAACTGGCTGCAGGAAAAACAGCCACCATCAATTTACCAATTGCCTCCACTCAACTGGCAGGAGCTCCTGCAACGATTCCCCTTTGGTATTTTGACGAAACAGAAAACATCTGGAAAGAAGAAGGCACCGCTACCAAACAGGGAAATAATTATGTATGTACCGTATCTCACTTTACATGGTGGAACTGCGATTATCCGAATGAGCAGTCAACGATTGAAGGCTATGTTAAAGATTGTATGGGAAACCCGCTGCCCGGCGCAATGGTATTTGCAGGAAACGGGTACTATCTTTTTACAGATCAAAACGGCCACTATTACGGAATTGTCCCAACAGGAATGACACTTCAGTTGTATGCAGCATTTTCAAACGTGAATTCGCCGGTTATCACTTTTACAGCAACCACCCCCGGAACACTCTACACGATGCAGGATCTGGTTATCCCCTGCGCAGGCATGGGCTTTGTAAGCGGCAGTACTATTGATTGTGAAGCAAACCCGATCAACGGATACATACTCTTTTACACCGGCAATTTTACCCCTGTAACACTTCCCATTATAAACGGCAACTTCTCCGGACTTGTGCCGGCGGGAGCTGCTGTTTCATATTTTGCAACCGCCACCTCGGGTTATACTTCCGGCAGCATACAGATATCTGGGCTCCCGGATACCACCTTTACCGGTGCACTTTCACTCTGCTCAACCGGATCATCCAATCCTTCGGACACACTTTTGACCTGTAACTTCGTATCCCCGTCGTTTGGCACTTTCAATCTGTATGAAACCGACCTATCCTATACGGTTCAGTTTCTGACTAACTACAATTTTGTGATAAATACAACAAGTATGGTGGATACTGTGGTTACTTTTGAAGGAGACTTGCCAATAGTTCCAGGCCAATATAATAACTACAATAATTTTATATTTGAAATTGCCATTAACAACAACTTAATTGATATCATACCAGACTCCGGTACTATTACCGTAGTTCAAATGAACGCGTTGAACAACTCGTATGCTTTTTCATTCTCCGGCAACTGTATAGTGACCGATTCTATTCAGTACGAGATGAATATTCCTGTAAACTTTTCATATAAATTAAACTACTAGTAAATAAAACGGGCGGTAAATTACAATTTACCGCCCGTTTACTGCTTCTGTTTCTTCACTCCGTTTCCCGCTGCATCACAAAGTAATCATTGAGCGGATCAAATACGTAGTCAATCCATCCGTTACCATGTTTATCTGCTTCTTCCTGTGAAGGAAATCCGGTATGCGTTAATACGATATCCGTACCTGCAGGATGCGGCATCAGTTTCATATGCACATTGGAAGCCCTGGTGCGTTTATCCCACTCTGCGGGCTTCCAGGTGTAACCTAGTTCTTTGCCGGACTTGAAATGCGTGATCTCTCCCTTTACCCAACCATCAAAGAGCTCGAAGTGACCACCTACCTTTTCTTCAATCACCGACATCCCACCACCCCATGCACCTATAATGCCGGGATCCGTTAATGCTTCAAACACTTCTTCCGGTGTTGCATACACCACATACGTGGTTTTATAATTGAAGTCAGCCATGCTCCTGTTAATTAGTGAATGAAGGCCACACGACGTGTAAATGTTGCGTCATTTACGGTAATGCGTAACAGATAGACTCCGTTCAGATCTGCACCGTCAAATTCAGTCGTGATTTGTCCGGTGGTTCTGCCAATCTCTTTTGTTTCAATACTGCGTCCGGCCATGTCGCTGAGCTCAAACCGAATGGTCGCAGGGAATTCGCTGAGCAGTCGGATCTGCATTTTGTCTTTGGCAGGATTCGGGAAGGCTTCAAACTGATACATGGCCGCCAATTCATCTCCTGTACCAACTACTCCTGTGATATTGATATCGTCAATGTAGAAATTGTTACCTACATCATTGGTGAACTCAAAACGGATTATCCCTGCGCTCTGTCCTGAAAAGAACGGAGTCGCCAGGCTGAGTGTCTGCACTACCCAGTCAGAAGAACCCGGCACATAGTTACCGGCTGTGTTTGATGCCGTGCGAAGTGCAGTACTGGTTTTACTCAGTCGCGGCAGCCAGGTAGCACCACAATCAGGAGAGATGTATACTTTGAATGTACTTGCATCGCTGTTACTCTTGGCCGCATATGCATATTTAAATGAGAGCTGTGCTGCTGTTACGTTAGCAGTATGTAAAGAAGGTGTTATTGCCGCGTCCATGCTGCCGTTATTGCCCAGCTGATTAACCAGTCGCATACAATTGGATCCTGTTGAGCCGGCGCCATTATACAAACCGAAAGAATTATTGGCATTCGGATTGTCGATTGACCATCCGGAAGCGGTAAGGGATGACATGGTTTCAAATCCTTCTGAATAGGGCACAAGCACAGTTCCCGGATTAGGTATTACATTAACATACGCCGTCCGCATCAATGTATCGGTTCCTCCTGCATTCGTAACGATGAGCTGCACATCATAAATACCGGGCGTTGAATACGTCACTACCGGATTTGCAGAGGTGTCTGTTGAGGGGTTTCCACCGGGGAATGACCATACTCTGGTGGCTACAGTTCCACCCCATGATTTATCTTTGAATGTATGGCTTGAACCCTGACACAGGTAAATCGATTCGATGTCGAAGTCGGCTTGCGGTTTGCAAACACCCGGCGATTGGGAAGGATCAGTACCGGTAGCCAGGAGGTTGGAAGGTTGCCAGAGATTATCTCTTCCGCCGGTTGAGTTATATAAGGCCACGTGCATGCGTACTTTCTGCCCTTCCGTAAACATGTAGTGACAGCTGGCATAATCCATGTAGTTCTGAACATTATCGATTTGCCCGCAGGTATTTTGCGCTGTATTGCAGGAAAAGTCATCCACACCAATTGTATTGGGTGTATCGCTTACTCCATCATCAATGGAGCAGTTAGAGGCAATTCCGGGTGTATTACTGCTGCCCCAGGTATGTGGAAGATCAAGCCAGTGACCCACTTCATGGGTCAGTGAACGCTGCGTATAGTTGGATCCGTTGGAAGTTCCGAAACTGCCAACGTAATCATGACGAATCACTACACCATCGATGTTCTGATTGGCACCGGGATAGTACGCATAACCCGCCGCTCCGCTGGCAATATTCGCCACTACCCAAATGTTGAGATATTTATCTGATGGCCAGTCGACCAGCGCCTTTACGTTATCACTGGCGGATGCAGTAAGCGGAGAGTAGGTGCGTGTAATGCCATCGGTGCAGTTTCCGTAAGGATCAATGGTTGCGAGTGCAAACTCAATTTCACAATCGGCGAAGATGGGCTGGAACAGCGGAATTACCATATTGGTATCCGGATTGAGTTTCTGAAAACTGAGGTTGAGAATATTTACGGCATCTTCAATCTGAGCCTTGCTGATATTCTCGGGACCATAGGTATGAATCACGTGAAATACCACCGGAATCCGGAAGACAGGAGTAGCAGAGGTTTTCTGTCCAACATGCTGCATCCTTGCAGCACGATAATCGAAACTTTTGCCTGCAGCTCGAAGTGCATCGTTGCGTTGCTTCGCAGACGGATCCTTGCTGATCATTTCGTTCCACATCTGATCCGTATCACAACGACGGTAATCGGTATTCTGAGCCTTTACCGTAATTCCGCAGCATAAAGTCAGGGCGGCAATTAATAGCTTTTTCATGGGTTTAATAACTTGTCATTATAACAATCAACGCCCCGGTTTGTTGAGCCGGGGCGTTGATTATTGCTGATCTTTCTGTTATTTGATTACAACTTTTTTAGTGATGGCATTGTCGCCAAAAGTGAGACGTACGAAGTAAACACCTTTCGCCAGTCCTGAAGGCATGGTAAACTGATGATCACCTGCTGTGAGTTCTCCGCTGAAGGTATTGACGATGCGTCCTTCTGCATCCTGAACATCGATTTTAGCTATGCCGGGTGCGGTCATGGTAAAGTCCATGTAGGTTACATTGGATGAAGGGTTCGGATATACGATCACGTTAGCATTCTCGGCATTGATCTCATCAACACCAACTACTCCTGTGATATTGATATTATCGACGTACACGTTATTGCCGGTATCGTGGGTGAATTCGAAACGGAATCGTACGTTCGGCTTGCCGGAGATAGAAGGCGAAGCGAGGTTCACCGTCTCTGTGCGGAAGTCAGCAGGTATCGGGAAGAAATCGCCGGCAATCGGAGCACCTGTTGTTTCCAGCTGGGCACCTACCTTGCTCCACCGGGGAGTCCATACGGCGCCACAGTTGGTTGAGAAATAAACTGCGAGTTTGTCGCCGTTTGTGGAAGTGGTGTTGACCCTGGCATAAGCTACATCAAATGTCATAGAAGTAGCAGAGACGTTGGAGAGGTTGATGGCCGGGAGAATAAATTCATCCGGACCTTTGTCTGCACCACTGTACGCATACAGATTCATCGAATATGTTCCTGTAGCTGCACCGAGTGAATTCACTTCCCATTCACTGCCGCCGTTTCCATTATAGCTGAACCAGTCATTCACCGGGAATACGCCGCCTTCAAATCCTTCCGAGAAAGGTACTGAGGCTGTTGTTGTGCCGGGTGTTACTACTACACGTTGGGTATAGGTCCTGGTGGTTGAACCCGCCGCATTGGTCACCTGTAGCGTTACATCATAGGTACCGGAAGTTGCATAGGTGATCACAGGATTTGCAGAGGTGTCGGTGCCTGGAGTTCCGCCGGGGAATGTCCAGAGGCGGGAAGTTATTGGAGCACCATAGGACCAGTCTTCGAAGGTCACTGTTCCGCCTTCACAAACATAGGAAGGACGTGGCATGAACTCCGCAGTAGGTGCACAAAGTACAGGAGGAGTACCATCTGTACCGGTGGCAGCCAGGTTGGCCGGGGTCCACAAGTTATTACGTCCGCTGGCCGATGAATTCAACGTGGCCGTCATACGCTGGCATTGACCAATGGAGAACATATCCTGACAGTCGCCGTTTGTATAATCCATATAGTTCGTATACATGTCGCCGTTAGGAGAGTTGCCTGTGCAGTTGGTAACATGCGGCCAGGTAGGACAAATAGAAAGGTTGGCACCAAACTGTGCGGGAGTATCTGAAACGAAGTCATTTCCGCACTGGGCATCTCCCCAGATATGGCGGAGGTTGAGCCAGTGACCAACTTCGTGCGTGGCAGTCCGGCCATTGTTCTGACTGTTGAGTGCAGTGCCGATGCTTCCCATAAAGTCGTGTTTGATCACAACTCCATCGGTGGCTGCGGCGCCGCCGGGAAACTGCGCAAATCCGATCACCATTCCTGGAGAACCATTGGTGTTCGCAATACTTTGAACTACCCAGATATTTAAATATTTATTGCTTGGCCAATAAGACAATGCTTTAACATTGTCACGAGCATTAACGGTAAGTGGAGAATAAACACGAATAATTCCACTGGTACAATTACCATTCGGGTCCAGCTGAGCCATGCGAAACTCAATTTCTGCATCACCGCCCAAAGGCTTGAACACAGCAGGAGTATTAACAGTGTCAGCATTCAGTCGACGATAGTCTTTGTTCAGTGTGTCGATCTGATCCAGAATCTGCGCGTCAGAAATATTTTCCGGACCTCCCAGATGGATCACGTGTACAACAACCGGAATGATTTTCACCGCACTGGCAGATTTCTGTCCCTGTTGCGCGGAAGTCGACTGTTCACTGATAAATTTCTCCGTAAAACGCTCCAGAGCCTCACGGTTCTTCAGCAGCTGAGGATCCTTCGCTGCCTGCTCCTGAAACATAATTTCAGAGATACATTTCTCCTGCGCCTGTGCACTGAAAGTAGCAAGTGTGCAGGCAAGAATGGCCGAAGCCAATAACTTTTTCATAGTAATGGTTGGTTCAATAATTATTTTGGCTCTACTAAGTTACGAAGAACAGTATGCGATTCCATATCGCCCTATGCGAGCCGCTTTGGGTTTAAGGATTGCGAATATACAAAGCTAATTGACACTGAGCCAGATAAAAATTAAAAAGAAAACCCTCCGGACCGCCATTGGCCGGAGGGTTCTTAAGAATTTGCCGATTTTTACAAAGACCTGACTATCAGGAGGCGTTTTTCAGCTCCTGAAGCTTGGCTTTCAGCTTGTTGATTTCATCCTTGGCTTGCTGGATTTTCGATTCGTATTCTTGCTTCAGGGCGGAAGCATTTTTCGAATTAGCGAAGAATCCGAGGTTATTCTCCCAGGTCTGCACCTCTCCAACCAGCTTATTCATCTTATTCTGGATGTTACGTTGTTCTTCATTGCCTCCATGATCACCGGCAGGGCGATAGGATCTTTCCTGACGCTCAGGACGTTCGCCACGTTCCGGACGATCCTGACGCTGACGGAATGACTGACGGTATTCCGGCTTTGCTTTGAGCGCATCGAAATGCACCTGGATAGCTGAGCGGAAACGATTCTGGATATCATCCTTTTGTTTGATGGGCACCAGACCGATTTCCGTAAACCGGCGCTGGAAGGTTTTCAGCAATTCAAGTGCTTCATTCGGATCACCCGGAAGAACAAACTGTTCCACTTCCGTAATCAGGGCATTTTTCTGTTCGAGGTTTCCGGCCTGTGCCTGATCCTGATCGGCGAAGTGGGCAGATTTCTTATTGAAGAACTCATCACAGGCAGCCTTGAATCGTTGCCAGATTTTTTCATTCTTATCACCTGCCGGACCAATCTTCTTCCATTCCTGCTGAAGACGGATCAATTCATTCGAAGTCGATTTCCAGTCGGAACTCTCTTTCAGGCTTTCAGCCTGAATGCAGAGCTCTGTCTTCGCCTGAAGATTACCTGCATATTCCTGCTTTTTCTTTTTGTAGAATTCATCTTTGTTCTTGAAGAACTGGTCGCAGGTAGACTTAAACTTATGCCAGATCGAATCATTGGTTTCTTTTCCGGTAGGACCAATTTTCCTCCACTCTGTTTGCAATTCAAGCAAACGCTTCAGTCCGTCCTGCCAGGCCTGATGTTTATCAAACGCCTCTGCAATGATGGCTTCTGCACGCTCAATGAGCGCTGATTTATTCTTCAGGTTCTCTTCGAAAACAGCGCGCTGTGAGTCCAGGTATGAACGTTTGTTATCGTATATTTTATCAACGGCAGCTTTGAAACGCACCCAGATTTCAGTACGTTTTTCTCTCGGAACAGCACCGATTTCACGCCATTTATGCTGCAAGGCCTGAATATCCTGCAACGCCTTGTTGAGAGAAGGTTCCAGCAACAATTCTTCTGCTTTCTCGCAGAGATGCATTTTCATCTCGAGGTTCTTCTTCATCTCGAGATCCTGCAACTCACGGTTCAGACGGATGAACTCATAAAAACGATCACTGTAGAGCTTATAGGTCATCCAGAGGTCGTTCACATTCTGAGGCGGAACCGGACCAATGGAACGCCATTTCGCCTGCAGATCATGAAACTCATTAAACGCCTTCGACATATCCTCCTCTTTTTGCAGAATATTTTTCATCTGCGCGAGAATTTCATTTTTCTGACGAAGGTTTTCCGTGCGGATTTTTTCCTGTCCGAGTATAAATTCCGACCGGCGTTTCTGATAGTATTTATAAGCTTCGAAGAAACGGGCTTCCAGCGGATCTTTATAATCAAACTCCTCCTTCACACCACCGGCCTCGATAAACGCCGCAAAAGCAGCATCTTTCTCGTGGTTAAAAATGGTTTGCAATGCTTCACGGGCTGCATTAACCCTGTTTTTTACCGAATTCACATCATTCTCCTTAGAAAATGCTTCCATTCGGACAGCCAGATCTTCTTTTGTCATCTGGCCAAAATCTTCTACCGGTTCTGCTTCTATTTCTTCGTGATGCTCGGCAATGGTCTCCAAATGAGCCGCCTCTTCTGCATCTACGTGTTCCAAAACTCCGGCACCTGATTGATTTTCACTTGTTTTACTCTCCTCAGCAGGCTGATTCACGGCTGCGTCGGTTACCTTGTTCAACTCCTGATCGTCCTGACCCTGAGGAACCTGATTACTATCCATGTTCATGATGTTAGCACTGTCCGCTTATAGAGCGAACCAATAGATCGTTACTTTATTGTATCTGTTAGATTTAGTTATATGTCCTTCCAATAAAAAAGTTGCTCCCTAACCGGTGAGGCGTAACAAATGTACTTTAAAAAAGGGCGGGACGCAATACCCTTAATTATACGGAATCGTTATTTTTGCTACCCCATTAGCCGAAAAGCGGCAAAAACGGGGTAAAAATCAATTTTCGGGGTGTAGCGCAGTTGGCTAGCGCGCCACGTTCGGGACGTGGAGGCCGGAGGTTCGAGTCCTCTCACCCCGACAAAAGCCAAATCAATTCAGGCAACACAACGAAGTTGTGTCAAAACAAAAAAGGCAGAAAATTCAAGCTCGCTTGAAAATTTTCTGCCTTTTGTTTTGAATATCGGTGAAGCCGATGCCTGAATTGATTTGGCTTTTAGTTCACCCCTATAGAGGACCGCCGAGCACGAAGTGCGAAGGCAATCCTCCACCAAGCGCTTGAGCAAAAAATAAAATAAAAACCACAGACTGCCGCAGGCAGGCAGGGTTATGATTTGGTTTAGTTCACCCCTAAAGAGGACCGCCGAGCACGTAGTGCGAAGGCAATCCTCCATCAAGCTCGCTTGAAAATTTTCTGCCTTTTGTTTTGAATATCGGCGAAGCCGATGCCTGAATTGATTTGGCTTTTAGTTCACCACTATAGAGGACCGCCGTGAAGCAGAGAAATGTTTTCGCTGCGCTTCAACATTTCACGCTTCACGACTCGCCAGGTCAACTTGTAGCCTGCAGCCCTTGCAGCCCTTGCAGCATGTCCCTGTAGCGTGCAGCCTTGCAGCCTGGAGCCTGAAGCCTAATCCCGCAGCGAGCTGCTGGACTGAAGCCCTTGCAGCCTTGCAGTTTGTAGCCCTGTAGCCTTGCAGCTTGCAGCATGCCTCCTGCAGCCCTATCGCTTCACCACTTCACTTTTCGTCACTACACCACCGCTGGCATCCGTTACCACGAGGTGATACGTTCCGGCAGCGAGGTGGCCTGTGCGGAAATGAATGCCGTTTTCTCCGGCCATCACACTGCCGTTGAATATGGTGCCTGCAAGACCTCCTTTCGCATCGTAGAGCCGGATCAGAACGCGCCCGGGTGAAATCATATTGAATTTAACATATGCTTCGTCGGCCGATGGATTGGGAAATACCAGACTCTCTGCTTCAGGAACTTGATCTTCTGCACCAAGTGCGGTGGTAGTGTTGAATTCAGCAACCCAGGTGCGGGTAGTGTTTCCGAGTACTGTGTATGATCCGTTGGCCCATACATAACCCGGCTGATTATACTTGCGTTGTGATCCGGTATAGTCGCCCCAGCGTTCATCCCCCTGCAACATATTGGTATAGGTGGTGCTGCCCTTGAAGATCACCGGTGTAGAGAACCCGGACGGGTCCCAGGCAATGGCAGCGGATCCCGGATAATTGGTGCTGCTGCTGAACAAATAATTGATCACCGATTTCTGATCGCCGGGGTTGATGCCAGCATAGGAAATGTTAGGATATCCCAGACTTTGCGTTGCGTCGACATAAACATCGGCAGTCATCACCGGAGTACCGCTGCTGAAATCAAGCATACCATGGTATATGCCATTGCGTCCGGTCACCGTGTCGAGGGAAGGAAATACAAACTGAATTTTATTGTCTTCCAGAAACCCGCCGAGAATCCTTGCGTCATTTACGATGAGTTTATTGGCATTGCCCTGCTGACTTACATTCACCGGCATCCGGTATTGGATTGGCGCCGTTACATGCTGGATGTTTACAGTAGCCCCTGCAGCCCCGATGGTATCGGTAACTTCTACAATGAAAACCGAGTCATTGCCGGCCGTAAAATTCCGGTTACTTAAAAAGAACATTCCCTGGCCTTGCGGACTGCTCCCGCCCTTGATCGGGCATAAATTTCGGATAGTCATACCGTTATAACCTATATTACTGTGCAAAACAGTGCTTAACGTCTGCCCCTGGTACCCATCGTCTTTTCTGATCTGCCAGATGATCGTTTGATTGAATCCGGTTTGCCAGCTAGAATCGTTGTATAGCAGATTAACGGTAATGAAGAGTTCATGTTCGCTGATGGCCATCATGGGGAAATCGGTCCATAAACCATTGCTGAGCGCATCTCCGGGTAAGGTATAGAAATTCCAGGCACCACTGGGCGCATTGGTTTGGGAAAACCCTACGATGATATTGCTGGTACTGTCAGTGAATCCATTCAGAAAGGCTACAATAAACCGATCGGTACCCGGATCGTAGAGGATCTTCGGATCAAACTCCTCTGAAACCAGACCCAGTGCTGTGCAGAGTGAATGAAGCGTATACGATCCATAGGTTAGATTATTCACCAGATCGCGGGAAAGAATCATGGTATTACCGATACTGCTCATAAAATCAGCATTGGATACCGCCAGGTCATTATCATTCGGGAGAAAATAATTGAATCCGTTCCCGATCATATTTCTTGCCAGCACTGGCGCATTCGCTCCGGTTACACGCATCGCAGACTGACCATCCTTTCGCTCCGGATACTTCGCTGCAAGCATCGAACGTGTAGCTTCAGCCTGCTGCCTGTCGGTGCCGGGATGTGGTTTGGGAAGATGCTGCACATCCAACAGAGGAAACCATGTATCAACATCTCTCGATAAATCGATCATCTTCCTTAACGGAAAATGCTGCACCGGCGAAGTGATCACCTGCGCTTGACTGAGAAGCGGAATAAACAGGAGTAGTAATGAGATTCCCTTCAGAGAACGGGACAATAGATGGTAGCGTTTCATACGAGGCTGGTTTCGGTTGAGGTAAAGTTAAAAAATCCTTTCATGCAAAAGTCAACCAGACCCTTATGAATTATGTCCCTCTAATCTGATAATTGCTTTTTTAAATCTGGAAGTATCTGCGTAACCACCGCCCATACAGCCTCAATATCCACACCCATATAATCGTGAATAAGCCGATCCCTCATACCCGCCATTTTCTTCCATTCAATTTCAGGATGAGCTTCCTTAAATGCAACAGGAACCTTTTTTGACGCTTCTCCGATTATCTCCAGATTTCTGATGACTGCATCCTGAACAAGAAATGTCTTTGAAAAATCTTCCCAGGTCAGACCTTGCGTAAATTCAAGAATCCGGTCAACAGAAAGCAGAATATGATGTATATAAATATTTACATCCTTGCTCATATCAGGATATATTTTATGTCCTTTTCTATAAAGGGCTTTATTTGTTCATTCAACGCCCGCAAGGTGACTAAATCGACTTTTATACCCAGTTTCTCCGTTAGCTCCTGCTCTATACCTATTAAATCCAATAGATTCACAACTCTTCTGAAATCTATCAGCAAATCAAGATCACTGTCTTTATGTTGTTCGCCACGAGCATAAGAACCGAAAACACCAATACACACCGGATCATACGGTCGTGTTATAGTTAAGATGAGTCCTGCCTGCTCTTTCGATATCATTCCGGAAGTTATATTAATTTCATCAACTGATTCTGCAGACTCACTTTCTGATCAACCAGCATTGGCAATTGATCGATGGAAACACGTTCCTGCTGCATGGTATCGCGGTCGCGGAGGGTCACCATATTGTCTTCCAGTGTCTGGTGATCGATGGTGATGCACAATGGTGTGCCGATAGCATCCATGCGGCGGTACCGTTTGCCGATCGAGTCTTTCTCTTCGTAGATACAAAGATGGTTCAGCTTGAGCCGGTTCATGATCTCCCGTGCTTTTTCCGGTAATCCATCCTTCTTCACCAGCGGCAACACAGCAATCTTGTAAGGCGCCAGGAAGGGCGGAATACGAAGGACCACGCGTGAACTGCCGTCTTCGAGTTGTTCCTCAGTGTAGGCTTGTGAGAGCGTAGCAAGGAAGAGACGATCGAGTCCGATAGAAGTTTCCACTACGTACGGGATGTAGTTCTCATTGTCTTCCGGATCGAAATATTGCTGCTTGCGGCCGCTGTATTGTTCATGTGCCTTCAGATCGAAATCGGTACGCGAGTGAATGCCTTCGAGTTCTTTGAAACCAAAAGGGAATTCGAATTCGATATCGCAGGCAGCATTGGCGTAGTGCGCGAGCTTGATGTGATCGTGGAAACGGTATTTGCTCTCGGGGAATCCCAGACTCCGGTGCCAGCTGATTCTGGTCTCCTTCCACTTGTTGTACCATTCGAGTTCGGTGCCGGGCTTCACGAAGAACTGCATCTCCATCTGTTCAAATTCACGCATGCGGAAGATAAACTGACGGGCTACAATTTCATTGCGGAAAGCTTTTCCGGTTTGTGCAATACCGAACGGAATTTTCATACGTCCGGTCTTCTGCACATTGAGGAAGTTCACAAAAATACCTTGCGCCGTTTCAGGACGGAGATAGATGGTACTCGACTCATCACTCACAGACCCCAGCTGCGTGCTGAACATCAGGTTGAACTGACGTACGTCGGTCCAGTTGCGGGTGCCGCTTACCGGACAAGTAATTTCCAGATCAATGATGATCTGCTTTACCTCATCGAGGTTATTGGCTTCGAGTGCCGTTTTAAAACGTGCATTGATTTCATCGATCTTCTTCTGATTCTCCATCACCCGCGGATTCGTTTCGCGGAACATCTTTTCATCGAAATTCTCGAAACGCGCTTTCGCTTTCTCCACTTCCTTCTGAATCTTCGCTTCGATTTTGGCCACGTGTTCTTCGATCAACACATCAGCACGATACCGTTTCTTCGAATCTTTATTATCGATCAGCGGATCATTGAACGCATCTACGTGTCCGGAAGCTTTCCAGGTAGTAGGATGCATGAAGATAGCCGCATCGATGCCCACGATGTTCTCATTGAGCTGCACCATCGCTTTCCACCAGTAATCGCGGAGGTTCTTTTTCAGTTCCGCGCCCATCTGGCCGTAATCATATACTGCACTCAGTCCGTCGTAAATCTCCGACGACTGAAAGATGAATCCGTATTCTTTACTGTGGCTGATGATATTCTTGAAAAGCTCTTCGCCGGTGAATTTTTTTACTGTAGGAGTTGACATGCTGCAAAAATAGAGAATTGAGGCATTGTTACGTCGGGGGAGTGCGGTTGGTTGCAGGAGTTTTAAACACTGATAATCAGACGCTCACCACTTCGGCTCATGGGGACGACAGCTTGAAAATTGTACTTTTGCGCCCGCATGCAATCCATCTATCTCGACTACAACAGCACCACACCGGTGGATCCTCTTGTGCTGGACACCATGATGCCCTATTTCTCGGAGAAGTTCGGGAATGCAGCAAGTCACACCCATGCCTGGGGCTGGACCGCAGCAGGTGTTGTGGAGAAAGCCCGGCAAGAAGTGGCTGCGCTGATCAATGCGGGTCCGGAGGAGATCATTTTTACATCCGGTGCCACCGAGGCTATCAACCTGGCCATGCGTGGAGTGATGGAGGTGTATGCCGTGAAAGGAAAACATCTGATTGTAGCGGCCACCGAACATAAAGCCGTACTGGATACAGCCGAAGATCTGCAACGCAACGGAGCCATCGTCGATTATCTCTCCGTTGATCGCGAAGGGCGAATTGATTTATCCGCACTGGAACAAACCATACGGCCCGATACAGTGCTGGTATGTGTGATGATGGCCAACAACGAAACCGGAACGATGCAACCGGTGGAAGAAATCGCACGTATCTGCAAAGCGAAGGAAACTCTTTTCTTCTGCGATACCACACAGGCGATTGGCAAAACACGGGTCGATGTACAGGAGCTAGGTCTGCATCTCTGCACGATCTCTGCGCATAAAATGTACGGGCCGAAAGGCATCGGTGCGCTCTATGTACGGCGAAAGGAACCGAGAGTGAAACTGGTTGCGGAGATCACCGGCGGTGGACATGAACGCGGACTCCGTTCCGGCACCTTGAATGTACCGGCTATTGTAGGATTCGGTGCTGCTGCTGTTCAAGCGAAACAGAACACCTGGGACTATGGCATGCATACATCAAAATGGAGAACGATTCTTGAGCAGCAGTTAACGGAAGATGGAAGAGGATTCATCAATGGCTGCATCCGTGCGCGCATTCCGAATACTACAAACATTACATTTCCCGGAATTAAAGCAGAAAAATTAATCAAAGCAATTCCGGAGATCGGCATCAGCATGGGCTCAGCCTGTTCCTCTGCATTGCCTCAGCCAAGTCATGTTTTGAAAGCCATGGGGCTCAGCGATGAAGAAATTTACAGCAGTGTGCGGATTAGTCTGGGCAAGGAAACGACAGAAGAAGAAATCAGGCAAGCCATACTTCGGATAGGCGGGGCGTTAGAAAAATTAAGAAATTCTTAATACACGGATCACGACTGTCGCCCGGCCAATAATAGCCGGACTCATCCATGTTTTCAACTGACAATTTTGCAAAACGGTATTTACCAATGAATTAAGGCTGAATAAAGATGTGGCTTTGTTCATAACCCGATGGCCAATTTGACAATTCTCAGTCTGACAGCAATCTGTAAATCTTATTTTTGTTTTCCCACTGCATTTCCTGCAAACCATGTTTCCCGCACCCTACACCGGACAAATTCTCCAGCGCTATGCGCTTCCTTACAAAGGGAAGCAGCAGATTCTGCTGTTGGATGATCTCGTGCACGAGCTGGCGCATGCCTTTGAGATGCCGGCGGGGTTTGATGCAATGGCCTTCGATTCATTTCCCATCGAATTCATCATCGATTACATCCGCCGTACACACCGGCTGTATCTGCTGCGCAAATTGCCGGAGATGGAACAAAGCATTTATCTCCTGCTGCAGGATTATTCTGACGATCATCCGCTCCTTTGTATCCTCTTCGACTTTTACTGTGACTATAAGAAAGATTTAAGTCACCATATCCTGGAAGAAGAGCAAGAGTTATTGCCTTATGTCGATTTTCTCCTCGACACCGAAGAAAACGGCCTCGACACGTACACGTTTTATCGCCGCACCAGCAACTATTCACTCGATACCTTTGCGCACGATCACCACGACAATACGGAAAAAGACCTCCACCAGATTCGTGAAACGATTTTAAGTCACGAACCACCTGCCACCAATGCAACACCGTATCGTATTCTTGTGCAGCAACTGCAAAATTTCGAACGCGATTTGACCGTACACGGACTCATCGAAGATCATGTGCTGATTCCACGTATGAAAAAAGTGGAAGATGTGCTGAACGCCGAATTTTTACGCAGGGTGAAAGGGAATTAATCCAGGCTTTAAATTATATTTAACTGTATTATAGGTCTTTAATTGATCGTAAGTTGCACTAAAGGACAACTTAGTGTATATTTGTGATATGAATAAATACAGGACCATTGTATTTTACAAGGACCATTTCCAGAAGTTTTTCAATCTGCAATCCAATAAAGTAAAAGATAAAATTATCTGGACATTCGACCTGGTAGAAAAGTTAGAAAGAGTACCCGAAACCTATCTCAAACATGTTGAAGATACAGATGGATTATACGAAATCAGAGTTCAGTTCAGTAGCGACATCTTTCGTATTTTCTGTTTCTTCGACGACGGACAACTGGTAGTGGTTGCAAATGGTTTTCAAAAAAAATCACAAAAGACCCTAAAAAAAGAAATTGAAAAAGCCCTTACAATTAAAACTGCATACGAAAATGAAAAATAGGAATGTGATTTCCCTTGAAGCGTTCAAAGAAAAGAACTACGGTAAGCGTGGTACCAAACGACGTGAGGCGTTAGAAGCAGCCTCTGAAAACTACTTTATTGGCGTCTTATTACAACAAGCTCGTCTGGCCAAAGGATTGACACAGGAGGAACTTGCTGAAAAAGTGGGGACTACCAAATCCTATATATCCAAAATAGAAAACAACATCAAAGAAGTACGCATCTCTACACTTCAAAAAATTGTAGAACTGGGATTGGGCGGGCAATTGGAACTGGCGATAAAATTTTAATATACTCTTTGCGGAGAAATCCACACGAAGCGAAAACGCTCTTCTTGTTTCTATGTTTTTCAGTCTTGACGACTCCTTTTTAATTTCCGACGAAGTCCTTTGCGTTTTTGGGCCATGAAGCAGAGACTCCGGCAAACTCCCGTTTGCCGAAGTCACGCTTCATGACTCCTTTTTAATTTCCGACTTCGTCGGAAATTAAAAAGGGCACCGAAATCCTCTCGCATAGGATAACAGTGCCCGGGTTGATTGGAGAATAAACTCTTAGAAGTCTTCGTCGAATTTTACTTCCTGGCTTTCGCGGTCGACGCCAACGCCGGCTTTTTTGTATTCAGAAACACGCTTCTCGAAGAAGTTGGTTTTTCCTTCGAGGGAGATGGTTTCCATGAAGTCGAATGGATTTTCGCTGTTGTAAACTTTCGGGTAACCGAGTGAATTCAGGAGACGGTCGGCTACGAACTCGATGTACTGACACATGAGTTTCGCATTCATACCGATCAGATTCACCGGAATAGCATCGGTAACGAACTCCTGCTCGATGCGTACGGCATCGGTGATGATCGCAGTTACTTCTTCCTGTGTCAATTTGTTTTTCAACATGCTGTACAGGAGACAGGCGAAATCGCAGTGCAGACCTTCATCGCGGGAGATGAATTCATTGGAGGTAGCAAGACCGGGCATTAATCCACGCTTCTTGAGCCAGAAGATCGAACAGAAAGAACCACTGAAGAAGATGCCTTCCACCGCTGCAAATGCAACGAGTCGCTGCACAAAACTTCCATTCTCGATATAACGTAATGCCCACTCTGCTTTTTTCTTTACGCAGGGAACAGTTTCCATGGCATGGAAAAGACGGTGTTTCTCAGCCGGATCTTTTACGTATGTATCGATCAGCAGTGAATACATCTCAGAGTGGATGTTTTCAATCATGATCTGGAAACCATAGAAGCAACGTGCTTCGGGAAGCTGCACCGCATTCATCATGTTCACCGCCAGGTTTTCATTCACGATACCATCGCTGGCAGCAAAGAAAGCAAGTACGTGGGTGATGAAATGACGTTCGCCATCGTTCAGGCGCTCCCAGTCTTTCAGATCGGCAGAGAGATCCACTTCCTCTGCGGTCCAGAAACTGTTCTCCGCTTTTTTATACATCTCCCAGATTTTATCATACTTAATCGGGAAGAGAACGAAACGATCTTTATTCTCCTGCAGGAGGAGCTCATCGGCCATGTAATTGTTGCCCATAATTTTTTTGCGAGTTGTAAGGTGAAATTTATATCCGGCACAGTTCCGGAACGGGACTACAAATTTGGTCAAAACGGAGGCTGTCATGAAAAAAACGACAGTCTATTTTTATGAACAAAACAGGGCGATTTTTTTGATAAAATTTACAACTCATTGACAACTAACACGCCCGGGAGACAATGGAGAGATTCCCATTGTCAAGGATACCCAAGGGGGTTGGTTGTACCCCCAAATGAAGAATGGAAAATTTCCGGAAAATCAAATTCCTCACT
>JAXLTL010000011.1:0-105434 GCA_046330075.1 Bacteroidia bacterium
AGTCTGCATCAGGATTTTGGATCAACTTACTTATTTGCGCAACCTTCATATCCCATTTATATCCTTAACCCCATCTGTTCCCGCGGGCTTAGAGAAAGTTTGTTGTAATTGGTTAGTCGCGCCAATCCCGATCAAATCGGCAATAATAATTTTAGGCAGGAAACTTCTGTTAAGCATTGGAAGCATCAATTATCTAAAGAAGTGGAATTAAAATTCGGTTTAATGTAGTTTCCCAAAATTAGGATTCAAACTTGTAAGGTCAAAATTTTGGAGGGGGTTATTTTTAGGGGGGGGGCATTTTTAGGGGTGGCATTTTGCCACCCAAAACGTCCTTCTCGGGTTACAAGATTGATCCTTGAAGCAACGCCTACGGCATGCTTCAAGGTTGATGTACGGAGTGATTACGATGCTACAGATAAGATTGTCTTAACACAACATCCCTCTCGAGTTACCCTGAACCAGAGCCTTCGGCACGCTTCAGGGTGTAATCGCATCTTTATTTTCATGGCCGGTCGCGACCGGCCACTACCATTGCCCCTTTGTATCTCTGTTCCTTTGCACCCCGAGACTTCTCGGGCCATAAGCAACATAAAAAACTTAACACTTTAACTCCCGCCAAGCTTCGCTTGCGGGATTAACTCCCGCCGAAGGCGGAACAAACAGTTTAACTCCCGCCGAAGGCGGGATATAACATTTATAACCCTTCCCCGTTCTATCTTTATCTTTGCTGTGCATGTCGTCGTATTATGCTTTACTCGGGGTGTCTCCCGCTGCAACGAAGGAGGAGATCAAAAAGGCGTATTATCGCCTGGCGTTGTTGTATCATCCCGATCGCAATAATGGTGATCCCGCCGCGGCAGAGAAATTCAAGGAGATATCTGAGGCTTATAGCGTGCTGAGCGACGAAGGGAAACGGGCGGCGTATGATTTGCGAACGCTTACGGGCTACCAGACCTATCACCAGGAAATTCAGGCGGAGTACCTCCACGTGGAAACGGATCTGCAGCAGGTGAAGCTGAATGAGGAGGTGGAACTGATGTTTTCATATCCCGGCGAGGGTCGTTCGTTCCGTAAACCGCAACTGCATGGGTGGATCATCACCGCGGGACCTACCGTGGAGTATCGCTTTACTGAACATGCCGGAGTCCCGCTCCGCGAAACAGTGCTGCATTATACCATCTGCCCGCTGAAAACAGGTACACTCACCATTCCTCCGGCCAGCATCTCGTTTCATCGGCAACCGGTGAAGTCGGATGCGATGTTTGTGCGTGTGGAGGTTAACCGATGCTTCTTCGATCCCCGACAGGAGGCCGGAAGCAGTCCGTGTTTAATCTCTATGCACCGCACACAGGTGACCAGCACTTCTGCATACCGCAAAACCATCATCCACCAGCGGCTCGTGGTGATTCCGCGCAGTAATCTCGCCGCCTGGTATCATAAGGTGGGACGAACCATGAAGATCATGTTCCTCGTTTTCGGTATGGCGTGGGCGTTATTGAATGATCATAATTTTTTTACGGGACTCTTCGCCGGATCGCTTATCGGAGGCATCAACGTGCACATCATGTATCGTCTCATGGGAATCAAATCGGTATTCTATTACGCACATCATCATCCCATCGTAACCGAATACGAAGCCTGCGGATATGAACTCGGCGCCGAACCCAACGAAGGCTATCTCTCGTCCCGCATATGGACGTACATCAAATCATTGTTTATCTGATCCGCTGCCGGCGGTTTTTCCCGTACCGAAATATTTCATCGCTCCACTCACTTCGAAAGCCGTGAAGCAGATGTAGAAGAAGAAAAAACAAAGTGCAAATGGCATCGCCACCGCTTTGTTTACCATCGCTACTACGATGATGGTGGTGAGATAGATGAACAAGCGGATGCCCGTGGAGCCCATGTAAAAACGGATGAATTTTTTGTTGTCGTCCCTGCGCTGCAGGAGTCCGCTGTGCAGCAACGCCGTCACCACTGCGATGAACACCGGCAGCCACCAGAAATCAGCATAATACCATTTCGGGGGAATCACTTGTGCGGCAAAATGATAGACTGCCATTGTTGCCATGGTCAGCAAGAAGAGGCGGAAGAGAAATTTCGTCATACGTTGATGGGCACGAAAGTAGAAAATTCAGGCTGACCACCACTGCTAAACCTTTGCTACCTTCGCGCTGTTATCCTCTTATGAAACGTATCGCCATCCTCGGCTCTACCGGATCCATCGGCACACAAGCGCTGGAAGTGGTAGCGTCGCATAAAGACAAGTTCGCGGTGGAAGTCCTCTCCGCCAACAGCAATTCCGCTCTGCTCATCGAACAGAGTCTGAAGTTCCTTCCCAATGTGGTGGTGATCGCAGATACGTCGAAGCTGGAGGAGGTGAAGTCGGCGTTGGAACCGCACGACATCAAGGTGTATGGCGGACACGGTTCCATTGCACAGGTGATGGACATGGAGACCATCGACCTCGTACTCACAGCCATGGTTGGTTTCTCCGGACTCGAACCTACGCTCGCGGCCATCCGCAACAAAAAACCCATCGCCCTCGCCAACAAGGAAACCCTGGTGGTAGCCGGTGATCTCGTCACGAAGCTGGCCAACGAACACCGTGTTCCCATCTACCCGGTCGATTCAGAGCACTCGGCCATCTTCCAATGCCTGGCCGGTGAAATGCATAATCCCATTGAAAAGATTGTCCTGACCGCTTCGGGAGGCCCTTTCCGTGGCAAGAAGAGAGCTGATTTAGAGGGAATTACGAAAAATCAGGCGCTCAAGCATCCTAACTGGACCATGGGCGCCAAAATCACCATCGACTCCTCCACGCTCATGAACAAAGGACTCGAGATGATTGAGGCCAAATGGCTGTTCGACCTGCGTCCGGAGCAGATTGAAGTGATCGTGCATCCGCAGAGTATCATCCACAGCATTGTACAGTTCACCGACGGCAGTATGAAGGCCCAGATGGGATTGCCCGACATGAAGCTGCCGATCCAGTACGCGATGGCTTATCCCCAGCGCATCTCCTCCGATTTTCCCCGCTTCGACTTCAGCCGTTTCCCGCAGCTCACCTTCGAAGCGCCGGACGAAGAAACGTTCCGTTGTCTGGCGCTCGCCCGCATCGCTATGGACAAAGGCGGCAATCTTCCCTGTGTGATGAACGCGGCCAACGAAGTAGCCGTCGCCGCATTTTTGAGAGACGAAATCGGGTTTTTGCAGATTGCAGAAGTCATCGAAGAAACCATGAGTACCATCGCCTGGAAAAACGAATGTACCCTCGACGACTACCGCGGCTACGATGCGCAGGCGAGGATGATGACGACTGCGCAGATTAATAAACTAAAAATTAATAGTTGAAACTCCGGAGTAAAGAAATGTCGGCAAAGCTTAAAAACATCAGTATTTCAATAGAGAAATTGAAATTCGATAGGCCAGGAAAACTGACATTATTACTCGAAGATGGAAGAATATTAATCATTCCATTGAAATACTTTCCCGAATTGAAGAAACTTTCAGTTGACAAACGCAAGAAATATACAATCGTTGATGATCGAACGGTATTGTTTACGTACCTCGACTCAATTTATCATCTGGAAGACTTCATGAGCCTGGAAGGCCGTTGGAAAGAAAGGTAAAAGGCAAAGATTTGACCACGGGTTCGCTTCCTGAAAGCTAGCACATTCGGGGATCGAATCACTCCAGCAACTGAAAACAAAAAAACTGATCCAACTGCGGAAACAGCCCTGTCAACTGACATCATCTCTCCAAACTACCGGTTTATCCCTCGTTTTGCAAGGTTCAGGGGCATTGTTAATCCCCGACTCATCTTCGAATTCGTACTTTCGCAACAATTCCAACCAACAATTCGCTTAACAAAGCGTTTAAAACAGTCAGATGCAAGCACTTATTATGGCGGGGCAGTTAATTCTGGGCCTGTCGATCTTAGTTACACTTCACGAACTCGGGCACTTCCTGGCGGCCCGTGCTTTTGGAATCAAGGTAGAAAAGTTCTACCTGTTCTTCGATGCCTGGGGATTTAAGCTGTTCAGCTTCAAGAAAGGAGAAACCGAATACGGCATTGGCTGGCTTCCGCTGGGTGGCTATGTGAAGATTGCCGGTATGATTGACGAGAGTCTCGACACCGACCAGATGGCTTCCGAGCCTCAGCCCTGGGAGTTCCGTGCGAAACCGGCCTGGCAGCGTCTCATCGTAATGGTGGGCGGCGTAGTGATGAACGTTATCCTTGGGTTCCTCATTTTCTCCTTCACGCTGCTCAATTACAAAGGCGACTATCTCCCCAACGACACGCTCAATGCCGGTAAAGGAATTGTAGCCTATAAACTGGGCAAGGAAGTGGGCTTACAGGACGGCGACAAGATCATCGCCATCAACGGAAAACCATTCGAGCGTTTTGAAGATGCCTACTCTACCCGTGTACTTTTCGGAGCTACGTTAACGGTAGAACGCAATCACCAGACGTTAGAGGTAGAAGTACCCGATAATATGTACCGCAAAGCCGGTCTTGAAGGACGATGGTCGTTTATCGGATATGCCCCGTTAGAGCTGGAAATAGGAGAAGTGGTGGCCGGCAGTACGGCCGAAAAATCCGGGATCCGGACAGGTGATAAAATTATCGCCATCAACAACCAGCCCCTTACCGACAAAGACGAGCTGAACAACGCTATAAAATCCTCTAAAGGCAAGGTACTTAATCTCACCCTGCAACGTGAAAAACAAACCATTCAGATTAGTCCGGTGATTAACGCCGAAGGGAAATTAGGCATCGCCTACGGCAACCATCCTATTGATAATCATGGCTATAAGATGGAGCCCTATACCCTTGGCAGTGCGCTATACTTTGGTTCGGGAGATGCGATGGAGTCGCTGATTTCCAATGCAAAAGGTCTGTCGAAGTTATTCACCGGCGAAGAAAAAGCCACTGATTCCGTACAAGGACCGATCGGGATTGCCACCATTTACGGTGGTACCTGGGACTGGGCGAGATTCTGGGCCATCACCGGATTACTGTCAATGGTACTGGCCTTCATGAACATGTTACCGATTCCGGCCCTCGACGGAGGACACGTGGTCTTCCTGCTCATTGAATCCATTTTCCGGTTCAAATTCAGCGAAAAAGTGATGGAACGTGCGCAGATAGTCGGCATGGTGATCCTGATGGCGCTGATGGTTTTCTCACTCGGCAACGACGTGTGGAAACACATTCTCAACTAAACACTTCCTGAACGGATATCAATAGCGACGCCCCGGGTTATTCAATCCGGGGTGTTGACATTTAAGGCGGGCAGCAGATCTATCCATCGTTCGGCGCTCCTACTTTTGGCACATGAAGCGTCCTCTTCTCGTTCTCCTGCTGCTCCTGATTGCCCGCATTGCTCAAAGCCAGGAAACCGTCAACACCTCCATCCTGCTTATTCCCTATCAGCCGGAGTTTTACCTCAGCGATGCCGAGCGCGACATCATGGCGCAGAGCACCCGCACCCCTGAAGAGTACAGGGCCTACTTCCGCAAAGTACTTGACTTGAAACTCATGGCCGAGCTGGAAACCATTGGTCCGGTGTACAGTATGTTGCAGGACACCAGTGCCGCGGGACGAAAGGACCTGCAGCGCTACTTTGGTTCCACGGGCTTCAGCTATGCTGATCCGGTAGGTCCAAGGGTTCCTGATAAAAAAGAAATCAGGAAGGAAGACAAGAAATATGAACTCTTCAACAACCAGCATGCGGCCCCGCAAACCATCACCACCCGTGGCGACACCAAATACATGCAAGCGATACCGGGCGACACTGCGTTCTTTTCAGCATTAGCAGCCAAACACCATTCCGGTCTCATCATCTCCATCAATCAGTTCGAGATTAAAACCAACTACAATTCCTGTATCGACATCGCCAATAAAGTATACCGCCGCGAACTCATTCTGCACTACTCCATCTTCCTTCCTAACGGCAAGCAGATACGTGGAAACTATCTCATGGAATTCTTTCCATCGAATTCAAACCGGGAACAAGACATTGCAGAAAAGTGTTTTCCTTTGCTGGCCGCGCAGATGAAAAAACAAGCAGAAGAAGCGCTAGGCATCAAGACCGGAAAATGAAAAAGCGCCTTCTGATCATTTTTTTTCTCGTTTTAATAAAAGTTGCCCAGGCACAAGCCGGGGGTGACAGTGCATGGTCGATGCATGCCGGAATTCTGTACAGCAAATTCGGAACAGGATCAAAAATCTTCTCAGGACTGGATCTCAAGGCCGGATACGATTTGGGAAAACTCTGGCAGGCAGGGCTTAACCTGCAGTTATTGATGCTGGATGACAACAATGTATCGCCCTATACACTGATCGGCGGCGGGCCCTATCTGCGCTTCAATCCCGGGCGAATAACGATGGATCTTTCAGGCACTGCTGTTTCAGGAACAAGAAAAAAAGAAACCATCACGCTCTACACCACACGTATATCCATAGGAGCCATTAACAAGATGGCCGAAAAGATCTTCCTGAATCCGCAGGCCTTTTTTCAATACGAATATGCAACCGGTCGGGGCCAAACCTCCACGATCAGGCCCGGCATCCTGCTCGCTGTTCTTTACCATTTTTAACGAACACGAGCCGATACCTATAACAGTATAGAAGTACCGAAACTTGGCTTTTGAAAGGCAATCCGGGCTCGTTTTTCATCAGAAATCCGGTCGATGAAGGACGTTTCAGGAAGAAAATGATGCTTTTCGTGATTAAAATCAGCAAAAAAACACCCCGAAAATGCATCTAAAACGCATTGCAACTGGCTTATAAACAACAAATTGTTCATTAAAACTCTGAATATTTGGAGATGTATTTCATTTGACAATAAATTTGCGTCCAACCTTAACAAAAAAAGCAATGAAAAAAAGCTTCACAATGTTTCTTGCCGCTGCTGCGGTACTCGTAGGTTCTGCTGCATATGCACAGAAGCCTGCTGCTGGTAGTGTAACAACTGAGGTAAACCTCAACCTGACTACTGGTAACACGACTGACCTTATTGGTGGTGGTCTTTCATTCCGTTACTTCCTGAGCGAAACAGGAGCTATCTCTCTCGGCTTCGGAATTCTTTCTGACAAAACAGAAGAAACTGTTACTGAAAATGCTGATGGTACTGGTGCAACAGGTACTGTAACAATGAAACATTCTACCATTGTTTTCCGCCCTGGTTACCAGAAGCACTTTGCTGGTACTGAGAAAGTATCTCCTTATGTTGGTTTCGAACTTCCGATCGCTCTGAACTCTTACACTGATGAAGGTGCAAACGCTGATTTCGATGAAACTGGCAACTACTATGCTGAAGACGTTAACTGGTCTGAAGAAGGTGGTTCTACCAGCTTCGGTCTTACCCTCGTAGGTGGTGCTGATTGGTGGTTCACTCCAGGCATGTACATGGGTGTACAAGTTGGCTGGGGCTTCAACAGCGAAAAACAAAAAGACACTGACTACTCCTACTCTTCAGGTGGAACAACTGTTTCTGGAACATCTCCTGGTGCTAAATCAGGTGGTCTCGTAGCAGGAACTACAGGTGGTCTCCGTTTCGGTTTCAAATTCTAATCGAACCCACTCAAAAAAAGTCCCGTGTAACCCACGGGACTTTTTTTTGCCTGTACCTCAGCCATTCGGCAATACACCACCAACGGATACAGGAGAAACAATTATCTTTAGCAAGCTATTCCTGAACGACCAATCCATTCATTGAAAGAACTATACAGCTGTGAGCGAGAGTTTTGAAATACGGTTACCACAATTCGAAGGCCCCTTCGATCTGCTGCTCTTTTTCATTGAAAGGGACGAACTCGACATTCACGATATCCCGATTGCCCGCATCACCAACGATTTCTTTGACTACATGAATCAGATGCAGTCGATGAATATTGAACTGGCGAGTGAGTTCATTCTGGTAGCTGCTACGCTGATGCGGATCAAAGCACGACTGCTGCTGCCGCGTTATGATAAAGACGATCAGGGCAACGACATTGACCCGCGTCAGGACCTCGTACGCCAGCTGCTCGATTACAAGCAATTTAAAGCAGCGGCAGAAGACCTCAGGGCAATGGAAGACGATCGCCTCATGCGTTTCCAGAGAGGCAATCTGCAGCAGGAACTCGCGAAGCTGGTCACAACAGTCAACAGCGACACCGGATATGCCGGCGAACTCAATCAGCTCACCCTGTACAGGCTCATTGCCACTTTTGAAAAAGTGATGGCGCGTTTTGAGATCAACCAAAACCGGCTTTCTCATACAGTTGTACAGCCTCCTTTCACCATCGACACACAGAAGGATCATATCCGCACGGTGCTGATGAAGAAGCCTCAGTCGAGTTTCGCCGACTTATTTGAGGACTGCACATCCAGGCTGCATGCGGTATTCACATTCCTTGCGCTGCTCGAGTTACTGCAAAACAAAGCGCTCCTCATATTCATGGGTGAAGGTTTCAACAATTTTGTGATCTGCACACCCGAAGCAGCACCACAACAACCTGATCAACCCGGCGATACAGAGGATGCAAACTGATCCGCGCGAACTACTCCGTCATTTCTCCCTGAAGCGCATTCTGCTTCCGGTACTGATTGGCGTAGGAGTTACGTTCTGGCTCTTCCTCAAAGATTTTGATGCAGCCGCTTTCCGCGCCGTTGACTGGACCCTCTCCTCCACCTTCTGGTTCTTCCTGGCTATCGTATCGGTTGTTATCCGCGACTGGGCCTACATGGTGCGTATACGGGTTCTCACCGATAATTACTTCGACTGGAAGAGAGCCTTTATCGTCATTATGCTTTGGGAATTCAGTTCTGCACTGGCGCCCGGCATGATCGGCGGCGGATTCATCTTCGCCATCTATATCCTCAACAAAGAAGGATTGCACATGGGCAAGAGCATCACGGCCATCATGAACTCCTCCTTCCTCGACGGAATCTTTCTTGCGGTGATGGCTCCCTTTGTCTATTTTCTCGCCAGCAAGGAAGCACTTTTCTCCGGCATCCATCTCGAAACCAGTTTCGGCAACAGCATCTTTTATACTTTCTGGACTGTTTACTTCCTTATCGTAGCCTATAAACTTTTCGTAGCCTATGCACTCTTTGTAAATCCATACCTGATCAAGAAAATTCTCACCAGCACCTTCTCTATTCCTGTGCTGCGCAGATGGAAGGAAAACGCAACAGAGACCGGAGACCAGCTCGTGATCGCTTCCAACGGATTAAAAGACAAAGACCGCAGCTACTGGTTCTGGTGCATCGGCACCACCTTCGTCAGCTGGACTGCACGCTATTCTATCGTGAACTGTATTATACATGCATTTCACGGCGATGCTTCAATCCACGATTTCATCGTTTACGGCAAACAGGTCATCATGGGCATTATCATCTTATTGAGTCCCACACCGGGTGGCAGCGGTTTAGCAGAATTCATGTTCACCGATTTTCTCGGAGAGTTTATCTCGAAAGGACTCGCACCTACCCTTTCTATCCTCTGGCGGATGCTCAGCTATTATCCTTACCTCATCATTGGCGCTTTTATTTTACCAAGATGGATACGGACACATATCAAATTAGAAAAGTTGAAACTGTAGTTTCAGCTTTTCTAATTTGTTAAATTGTTTTTCCCGCCGTAGGCGGGAGTTATAAATGTTATAAATGTTTTGAGGGTTTTAATTGTTTTGAGGGTTAGAAATGTTTTAAGGGTTATTAGTGGTTTGAATGTTTTAAGAGGGATAATATTTGGATGAATGGATGAAACTGATGGCAAAAAAGCGTAGATGTAATTAACAATTTACTGTGAATTGCTATCCGTTACTAAACGTTTAGCAGGAAATACAGACAATAGGTTTGTCATAAAAAAACCATGTCAACTATCACAACCTTTACCGAACTTGAATGTTGGATACTATCTAGAAAATTATCAAAAGATATTTTTGAAGCCTACATACACCACAATGAATTCAGAAGAGATTTTGCTTTACGTGATCAAATCAGAAGATCATCCGGTTCTTCAATGGATAATATTGCAGAAGGATTTGGCAGAGGAAACAATAAAGAGTTCATCAATTTCCTGGGATATGCTGTAGGTTCGTGTGATGAAGTTCGATCGCAATTATTCCGTGCCTTCGACTCCGGATATTTAACAATAGAACAACACGATAAACTACAACAACAGACGAAATATGTGGGCAATAAAATACACAACCTAATTGCATACCTGAACAAAACAAAAATCAGGGGATACAGATATTTTGTAAGCGAAGAATCAGAGCCCTATAAAAAACTTCATTCTGAATCACCAGATGCTTTATCATTTCCCTGGGACTCATCAACCGACGATACCCCGCACAACACCATCGGGAACCTCTAAACCCCCACCATAACCTACACACGAGCTACAAAATTACAACATCAATAACCCTTTTAACTTTTAAAACACTTATAACATTTCTAACACTTATAACACTTAAAACAACAACGGGGCATCATTCGATGCCCCGTTGTTGTTTTAAACCGCTTTCGGCGGATCCATTACCGCCCCGCATTTTTTGCAGGTGCGAAGTTCTGTCGATGCATAAAAACGGTTCATGAGTTCGGGCAGTTGATTGACGATATCTTCGAGTGCGAAAAATTCTTCGTAAAGTTTGTTGTTGCAGCTTTCGCAGAACCACATGCACGCATCTTTTTCCTTTGGGTTGCGGTAACGTTCAATAACAAGTCCGATGGTGTTGGGTCCGCGCTGTGGTGAGTGCGGAACACATTTCGGGAGTAACCACATTTCGCCTTCCTTGATGTGGATGTCCTTGCGTTCACCGTCGTCGATAATTTTTACGGTGATATCTCCTTCGAGCTGGTAGAATAATTCTTCTGCTTCTTCCCAATGATAGTCTTTACGGGAGTTAGGTCCGCCAACCACCATCACGATAAAGTCATCGTTGGCTTTGTATACCTGCTGGTTGCCAACCGGTGGCTTGAGGAGGTGACGGTTTTCATCGATCCATTTTTTCAGATTGAAGGGTGCAGACACTGCCATAGGAATGAAGATTTGATCATCAAAAGTACATATTCCTGTGGAAACTGCGATTTGCGGCTGCCTGAGATTGCTCAGCACGTAAAATTCAGGCAGAAGATGGTATCTTCGCAGGGTCATGGAGTTGAATCTGAAAAATAAAACCGCCCTCGTTTGCGGAAGTACGCAGGGCATCGGTCGCGCAGCGGCTGTTGAACTGGCCTTGCTGGGCGCCAATGTGATTTTACTGGCCCGCAGTGAGGATAAGCTGAAGGAGGCGCTGGCCGCTTTGCCAAAAACTGATGGTCAGGAGCATAAATACCTGGTGGTCGATTATGCCGAACAGCAGCAACTGAAATCAAAAGTGGAGACGCTGGTGCGTACCGGTAATCCGATTCATATTCTGGTGAATAATACGGGCGGACCTCCCGGCGGACTCATCACCAATGCCAAAACCGAAGAGTTTCTTGCGGCTTTTAATAATCATCTGGTGTGCAATCATATCCTCGTGCAGGCTTTGATCGATGGGATGAAGAAGGAGAAGTATGGCCGCATCATCAATGTGATCTCTACCTCTGTAAAACAACCGCTGAAAGGGCTCGGCGTTTCGAATACTGTGCGCGCTGCCGTAGCGAACTGGGCCAAGACCCTTGCGGGAGAAGTTGCCCGTTACAATATTACTGTGAACAACGTGTTGCCCGGCGCTACCAATACCCAGCGTTTGCAATCCATCATCGAGAATAAATCGAAGAATTCGGGTGAGTCGGAGAATGAAATCATTCAGGAAATGGAGAGTGAAATTCCAATGGGACGTTTTGCTGAACCTGCCGAGATCGCCAATGCGATTGCCTTCCTCGCCAGCCCTGCTGCATCGTACATCACCGGCATCAATGTTCCCGTAGATGGTGGCCGCACTTCCTGTCTCTGATTTTTCGCTGCATGGCCGATAAAAAAAGAAAACAACTCTATTCGGCGATACTCCTCGGTATTCTGCTGTTGGTGTATGTGCTGTTCTTCCGCAAGGAAACAGATACTGATTCTTCCAGACGTCCGGCCCGCCCGAAAACCACACGAAAGCAGGTCGATCACCGTGAAGCGGATTTCCGTCACAACAGAATTTACTACACGAAGCATGGTCGCTGCCGTATGGACTGCCGGCATATTGACGAATCGGAGGTAAAGGAGATTTTAAGAGACGGTACGATCAACTATGCGAAGAGCAACTTGCACGATAAACCTTGTCCCACGTATGCAGTAGAGGGAACAACACACGATGGGCAGCATGTGCGTATTGTTGTAGGTGATTGCTCATCGCAGGCCAGTATTGTGACCGTAATTGACCTCGAAAATGACTTCGAGTGTGAATGTAACTGATCAGGGATTTCCGAAATCGAAAAACGTATTACTGCCGGTGATGGTAACCGGTGTACTGCTCCATGTTTGTATCATGGAACCTCCGCTCAATACAATGTAGAAAGATTGTCCGATATAACTCTGCGGCACCGGAACCGTTATGTTACCGGAGGTATTAAAAACGCCGGAATGCTGATAGATTACTTCATACGGGCTGGCTGGTGAATACAAGGACACGACCACTGAATCACAGGCCGCAGGATCCGTGCTTAATCCGTTTTCGTATAGCCGCGACCGTAAGGTGTTAGCTCCGAGATACAATCCTTCTACATAAAAATGCACCTGCAAATTCACTGAATTACAGGCGTAGATGGTATCCGGTACCGATGCACGGCAATCCACACTGACCGAATATACACCTGCCGAATTTACTGAAATCGACGAAGTGGTGGCGCCCGTACTCCAGAGATAGTTGGTGCCCTGTGGAGCTGTCAATACGGTAGTTTGTCCACCGCAAAGCGTATCGCTGCCGGTATTGGTGATCTGCAGATTGGAAGCTGCCATCAGCAATACATCGTCAACGCGGTATTGTGTAGTGGTTCCCGTATTTTGAAAACGAATCCGCAGGTTGGGAACCGCAGGAATTGTTCCTGTTGCGGTACGATAATACCAGGCTGCGCCCGAAGGTAGAGCTGTAAAACCAAGATCCGTATAATTCACCCCATCACTGCTCACCTGCACTTTAAAATCAGCGCCGGTAGCAGCTGTCGTACTTTTGTAAACGCCAAAACTCAGTGAGAGATTTGACCGCCCGGAGGTATTGATATCAGAAATAACATAATTGCGTCCAACAATATTCGTGATAAACACATTGGCCTGTCCGCTCACACCGGCATAACCGGAGCTGATTTGCGTTACCCGCACATCTCCGTTTCCACTCATCGTTAAATCATCACGAAGAAATCCATTCGCCGTTTCATGCGCCGCAATGGTGGTTGTAGCCGTAACGGTACCCATGCTTTCATAGAACACCGTATCACTGATACCGGAAGCATTCGACAAACTAACGACTACCGGTACCGAAGTTGTGAAACATCCGCCTGAAGAGGTTACTGTTACTACATAACTGCCGGCTGCGGTCACGGTGATCGCCTGTGTAGCCGCTCCATTCGACCAAAGCCAGGCTGATCCGGCGGATGCAGTTAAAGTAGCTGAGGACCCGTTACAGAGTTGAATAGGTCCGCCCGGAGATACAGCGGCAGGCACAACAGAAACAACATTGAAATTCGCGACCGGCAACGAATCATTGGCTGCGTTGGCATCATTGGCGGCCACAACCGTGTATCCACTGAACACATAAGTACCTCCTGTACTCATGTTATAAGAGGTAGAGAAGGTTACGACCTGATCCGTTCCGGCACTAAGAGTACCGGACGTCACATTCTGCTGCAACGTGGTGACTGATCCACCCGGATTGGTCACTTTAAGTACTGCAGTAACCGGTGTAGCGGATAAATCGAGAGTAGTGGCTCCATAATTCTTCAGCCGTACCTGCAGATTAATGGCGCCGTTGGGACATGAAGTAGCAGGCTGAATGAAGGCCGAGAGTCCGGCATCCACCGTTGCTGAAACACCATATTCGAAATCGAGTGTCATCATCACCGGAATATGATCCGATGCATTGTGCAATGCATTAGCGACTGCTGCCGACACTGCAGTATTCGGTTGTTTGTTGATGGAGTCGTTGTAGTGATTGCCATCGTTGCCATATGCTACGAGCGAATTCGGAACTACGGTTACTCCACCACTCTGTGCGATTGCAGATGAATAAAGGATCAGATCAAAGCGATCGTCCATTCCGCCTGTAGCACCTCCGCCGAAGGAACGAATGCGCGGACTTTGTGTATGATATGGGGCGTAAGCTGAATTATTCCAGACACCGGTCAGATTGATCATATCTATAAAATGGCCCTGCACACCCGGTGTTACTTGTAACAATTTCTGATAGGCAGATTCGGATGAGCTGTATAAATTAAAATCTCCACATACAATGAAGTTGGATCCAGCCGGTAAGGCATTGGTCCGTTTGCGCAATGAATCTACTTCCAACGCACGCTGTTGTTCGAAGGAAGCACCACTGCTGGCTTTCAGATGCACCACATATACACGCAAGGTATCTCCACTCAGCAGATGGACGAGCTTAAACTCGTTGATGTCGCGCAAATCAGTAACGATGGGGGTATTGGAGATAAACTGGAATTTGGATGTTTTGTAGAAGAGTCCCCGCTCCGTATCATTGCTGAACATATACGTAGCTGCACTGTACACCGCGCCGTTCGCATTCATCACATTGTTGAGGAAACCCAGATAACCCGTTTGCGTATTCAGTTCTTCCACAGCCATAATATCCGGATCTGCTGCCTGTACGATGGTCCGGTAATATGGATTGCGCAACGTTGTATCTGCTACAACCCCGCTTTGATCCGGATAAGCCAGAAGATTATATGCCATCACCTTCACCTGATCATGCTGTTGCGCAAAAGCCGGTAGCAGCGATGCGCAAAGTATGAACAGGCAGAGGATTACCCGACTGCTGAAGTTTGAATGCATGGACTCACAGGTTCCCCGAATGAAAAACGGGACGGAAGGCTTGTAAGGGATCTTCCGGATACGCAATTTACCACGATTTTCCGGACCCTGCAAGCATTTGCGTAATGTACTGATAGAAGGTTGATTAACGTCCGTTTTTCAAACAAAACACGGTACTATATGATAATTTTTCTCCATGTGGATTTCCTCTTGTAGTTTTACAGTCTGAAACGCGCCATGCAGAAAATTCTCAATTACATCAACGGCAAACTGGTTGAACCGGCTTCCGGAAAATACATCGATAACTACAATCCTTCCACCGGACAAGTGTACAGTCTCATCGCCGATAGTGATGAACGTGATGTGGAAGAAGCCGTGAAGGCCGCTGATGCCGCGTTCCCGAAGTGGAGTGCGATGACGGCACACGATCGTTCAGCCCTGCTTATCAAACTCAGTGAGCTGATCGAAAAACATCTCGAGCGTTTTGCAGTTGCAGAATCCGTTGATAACGGTAAGCCGGTATGGTTATCCCGCTCGGTAGATATTCCCCGCGCTGTTTCCAATTTTCATTTCTATGCGACTGCAGCCTTACATCTCTCCACCGAGACGCATGTTATGGGCGATACCGCATTGAACTATACGCTTCGTACTCCTATCGGTATTGCAGGATGTATCTCTCCCTGGAATCTTCCGCTCTATCTTTTCAGCTGGAAGATTGCTCCTGCCCTCGCCAGTGGAAATTGCGTTGTGGCAAAGCCTTCGGAGATTACACCGATGACGGCTTTTCTTCTCTCCGAACTGGCCATCGAAGCAGGTATTCCTGCAGGAGTGCTCAATATCGTTCACGGCTACGGGACGAAGGTGGGAAAAGCGATTGTATCGCATCCGAAGATTCAGGCGGTGTCGTTTACCGGCGGAACAAAAACCGGAGAGGAAATTTCGCGCATTGCTGCGCCGATGTTCAAGAAACTCTCGCTGGAATTAGGCGGTAAAAACCCGAATATCATTTTCGCCGATTGTGATTTTGACAAAGCAGTGAAGACAAGTGTGCGTTCTTCCTTTGCGAATCAGGGAGAGATATGTCTCTGTGGTTCGCGGATGTTTGTAGAACGTTCGATCTACGATAAATTCAAAGCTACCTTTGTGGAAGAAGTGAAGAAGCTGAAGGTAGGCGATCCCATGGACGAAAATAACTGGCTGGGCGCGATCGTGTCGAAGCCGCACATGGAAAAAATTCTTCACTACATTGACTTAGCGAAGAGCGAAGGCGGCACTGTGCTCACCGGTGGCAACCGCATTCACCCCGGCGGATTGCAGCAGGACGGTTATTACATCGAACCAACAGTGATTGAAGGTCTGTCGTACGATTGCCGTACTAACCAGGAAGAGATTTTTGGTCCGGTGGTGACCCTGCAGCCGTTCGATACCGAAGAAGAAGTATTGAAATACGCTAACAGTACCACCTACGGTTTAGCGGCTACTGTCTGGTCGCAGCATCTCACCAAAGCGCATCGTGTAGCAGCGAAGCTGCACAGCGGTATTGTATGGGTCAACTGCTGGCTGCTGCGTGATCTGCGCACACCATTTGGCGGAGTGAAAGCCAGCGGCGTGGGACGCGAAGGCGGATTTGAAGCACTGAAATTCTTCACTGAAGAGAAAAACGTCTGTATCAAGCTCTGATCACCGTATATGCTTCATCTCGAAAACGAAGTGCTGAAGATCAGCGTCAACCCGATGGGCGCTGAGTTAAACAGTTTATACCACAAAGAACACCGACTCGAATACATCTGGCAGGCCGGAACAGCATGGCCCAAACATTCGCCGGTACTGTTTCCGATTGTCGGACAATTGAAGGATAACCGATACCGTTATAACGGCAATGACTATCCGCTATCCCGACACGGTTTTGCGAGAGAGCGGATGTTCCGCGTTGACGAGGCAGGTCCCGGCCGGTTGCTCTTCCGGTTGCTGGACGATGAAAACACCCGCAACGTATATCCGTTCAGCTTCTGCTTCGAAATCGACTATCATCTGATCGAAAACCGGCTGCATGTCACCTACGTGATACAGAACAAAGGGAATGAAACGATGTACTTCAGTGTTGGTGCTCATCCTGCCTTTCGGGTGCCGCTCGACATCCGCGATCAATATGACGATTACTCCCTACACTTTGATCAGGATGAAACCTCCGGGCGCTGGCCGCTCAGAGACGGACTCATCGACTCCACTCCCACTCCGTTTTTCACCGGAAAGGAGCTACGCTTGAGCAAAGGTCTGTTTCAACAGGATGCACTCGTCTTCAAACAGCTTCAGTCAGATTACATCGAACTGCGCAGTGATAATCATGCACACGGATTGAAATTCGGGATTTATCGTTGTCCCTACCTTGGACTCTGGGCTGCCAAAGACGCGAACTTCCTCTGCATCGAACCCTGGCAAGGCATTGCGGATGCTGTAAACGCAAGCGGCAATCTGGAAGAGAAAGAAGGCATTCATTCCCTCCCACCCAATGAGTTTTACAAGACTTCGTGGAGCGTAGAAGTGTATTGATAATTCAGTCCCGCTGCGGGCAGCGGGATCAGAATGCAGAATGCAGAATGTAGAATTCAGAATTTGTTATTAAGAATTAGGATTTTTGTATTGGCCAAAATATTATCTGCCAAAACCGCTTGTAGTGGCCGGTCGCGACCGGCCTGAGTTTACATAATATCCGCGATTATTCGTTTCATCCGCTTTATCCGCTTTCCAATTTCAGCATACTTAGGGCTGTATATTTCGGGACTGGTTAAACACTGAGGCACGAAGAGCACTAAGTACCACTAAGAAGGTTACATCTCTGCTCTTCATTTCATCTAATCGGTTAACCTGGGAGAAGAGACCTATAGAACAGATCTCAACGGGAATGAAGACAAATGTAATCCGCGATCCGCCGTACGGCGGATCTGCATTATCGGTGTCATCCGCGTTCCCTTTTCAGCCAAAGATTGGCACTGATGATCCGCCGGACGGTGGACAATTTTTCATCATAACGAATCATAATCTGCATAATAAATCTGCGGCCCAATATGAAGCTAATGTATCGGGAATGCCCATTTTCAGTCATCATTTTTGACTTTCCGGAAGGTAATTCCTACGTTAAAACCCCGGATCCGGAAAAAAACCTTGTTCCGGCATAGGGGTAAAGGGAAAGTTGGCGGTCATGGATCAAAAGAGTTGGTACTTTCGCAGGAGATTTCACCCTGTGCAGTACACCGACCACGACATAGCAGCAGCGCTCAGGAGCGGCGACGAAAAGATCTTCGAAGAGGTCTTTCGTAGCTACTATCCTGCACTTTGCCGGTATGCCGGGTCGATGCTGAAAGAGCCCGAAGCGGCGGAGGAAGCGGTACAGCAGACCTTCATCGCTATCTGGGAGAAACGGGAGGGTATCCACTTCACCGTATCGCTGAAGGCCTATCTATACCGTGCCGTGCACAACCGTTGTCTCAATGAAATCGAAAAACTGAAGGTCCGCCGGGAGTATGCCGCCGATCACATGCAACAGCCAGAAACCGCAGCCATGCCCGCTGATGCTCCGCAACGGCAAAAAGAATTACAGACATTGATCCGTGAAGCCATCGATCGCCTGCCTGAACAATGCGGAAAGATCTTCCGTCTGAGCCGCTTCGAAGAAATGAAATACGCAGAAATCGCCGAACACCTCGGCATCTCTGTAAAAACCGTAGAAAACCAGATGGGAAAAGCGCTGCGGCTGATGCGTGAAGAATTAAAAGAATATCTGCCGGCCCTCCTGCTCATCCCTTATTATCTTTATCTCCTCTCCTGATTGCAACCAATACCTGAACATATCGATGAACTGATCGCGCTCTGCCTCGCCGGTGAAGCTACCCAAACACAGGTAGCTGAACTGGGCCAATGGCGTGCAGCCGATCCATTGCACGAGCAGTATTTCACGCAATGCGCGGCGGTGTTTGGGGTGCAGGCCGAAAATGATACTGCTGCGTACGATATAGATGCTGCCTGGACAAAGGTTAAAGCAGAAATCAGTGAAGCCAAAGTGGTAGAGATGAAACCACAACCGGTCACCACCGACTGGAAAACCGCGTTCCGCATCGCAGCTATCCTCGCTATCATCGCCGGGGTGACCTGGTGGCTGAATTCGCTCAACGAATATGCCGAACCGGTAACGATCACTGCTTCCGCGAATATTGTCCGTGATACACTACCCGATGGAAGTTCGGTAACCCTTAACCGTTATGCATCACTCACCACCAAATCCTCCTTCGGGCATAACAACCGTACGTTGGAACTGAAAGGTGAAGCCTACTTCCATGTAAAACACAACGATGAGCTGCCGTTCATCATCGAAGCCAACGGCGCTTTCATCAAAGACATCGGTACGGCGTTTAATGTGGATGCATCCGGCGATAGTTCGTACGTAGAAGTGATCGTAGAAGAAGGCGAAGTGTACTTCTATCTGGAAGGTCAGGAAGGGCTCCATCTCACCAAAGGACAAGGCGCCATCTATCATTCGCAAACGCATACCATTACACGACTGGAGAACATCAACAGTACGCGTACAGCTTACACCACCGGCATTCTCCGCTTTAACAATACGAAACTGAACGATGCGGCGCTGGCCATCAGCGGACTCTACGGCGTACTCATCGACGTGGATCCCGCGATCGCCAACTGCAACATTACCGTTACGTTCAACAAAGAAGATCTCGAAACGGTGCTGAATGTCCTCTGCGAAACACTCGGTATCCAGTATGAGCGGATCGATAATCATATTCAGCTCAAAGGCTCGGGCTGCAGGCAGTAGAAAAGTATGAACCGTTGTTTTCTTTTTCTGTTTCTTTTGATTTCCGGCTGTATCGTCAACGTACAAGCGCAGGAAACAAAACGTCCCCTGCCCGAACGCATCATCACCCTCACCGTGAAGAACGAAGCACTGAAACAGGTGATGGACAAAGTCGCGCAGCAGGGACAATTCACTTTCTCCTACCCATCATCACTGATAGAAGCAGAAAAGAAAATCTCGTTCAGCGTCAGTAAAAAAACCGTACGTGAAATCCTTCCCTTGCTGTTCGGGGATAAAATCCAGTGGAAGGTCCGCGGAAATTATCTCATCCTCTCCCCCGCTCCGGTAAAACCACCCACGGCGAAACCAACAACCGTTTTACTCAGTGGTTATGTGATTGACGGAAACACAGGAGAGAAAATCCCCTCAGTAAGTATTTACGAAGGAGAAAAGATGATCTCTACCGTTACCAATAAATACGGATTTTTTACCATCAAACTCGACGAACCAGGAGTTCGTCTCCGCCTGAAAGTCAGTAAAGAATCGTATCAGGATACCCTCATCACCATCAATGGGAAAGAAAATCAGTCGATCGAGATCATGATTCATCCGGTACCTGAAGAAATAAAACGGGATACGATTTTAAGCGGAGATTTTCCCGCCATGGAATTTCTGATTCCTTCCGAATCGTTCATCAATACCCGCAACATCTCCGATACACTATACCGGAAATGGCAGGTATCTTTTATTCCGGTGCTGGGAACTAACTATCGGCTATCCGGTAACGTTATCAACGACTATAGTTTCAATATCCTCGGCGGTTATTCAAGAGGGACACGCAAAGCTGAGCTGGCCGGACTCTTCAACATCAACCGCGATGACGTACAATATGTACAGATTGCCGGACTCGTGAATGCCGACGGCGGGCAATTCAACGGTGTACAGACTGCAGGATTGCTCAATATGGTGAAGAAAAAAGTTGATGGTGTACAGGTCGCAGGTTTCGGAAATATTGCCTGGGACACTGTAACCGGAGTACAAACTGCCGGCTATTTTAATTTCAACCGTGGATATACGAATGCAGTACAAGTCGCCGGAACTTTCAATGCAAACATGGACACTTCTGTAGGTCTCCAATTGGCCGGTGTGTTAAATGCTGATCTGAAACCCTACAAGGGTGTCCAGCTGGCCGGTGTTTTAAACGCCGCTATACAAGAAGTAGATGGCGTACAAATTGCCGGTGTGTTGAACACCACCGTGAAGGATATGCAAGGTGTGCAGATTGCGGGCATTGGAAATGTGGTCGTGAAAAACTTCAAAGGTGTTCAGGCTTCTGCCATCTTCAACACTGTCGTACAGGATCTGCAGGGAACACAAGTTTCGTTGATTCTGAATTACGCACGCAACGTCCGAGGCTCGCAGGTTGGACTCATCAATATTTCTGATTCATGCTCCGGTGTTCCTGTCGGATTATTAAGCTTTGTGCGTACCGGCTATCATCGCTTCGAAATTTCGGCTGATGAGATTTTTTATCTCAACGCCTCGTTGCGCACCGGAACAACATCCTTCCACAACATTCTGTTCGCCGGGATGGATCCAACCCGGAAAGACACGAACCTCTGGACCTTCGGTTATGGACTTGGCACATCGGTGAAGCTTGGTAAAACAACCTTGCTCGATTTCGATCTCAGTGCGCAACAAATCAACATAGGCAATGTTGGTCCGAAAATCAATCTGCTCTCTAAATTCAGTGTGGGCATCGAAAAGCGAATAACCAAAGGCATCCATATCAACACAGGTCCCGTGTTATCTGCACAACTCACCAACCGGAACTATTCCAACTATCCTGATATCTTCACCGGATTCAAACCACATATTTTTTATTCAAACGATCTGAACGCATCCACCCATGTAAGGATGTGGATCGGCTGGAAGCTGGGGTTGAGGTTCTTTTGAAATAGTCATTTCAGGTAACACGTAACACCCATTTTAGCCACTGATTGGACTGATAATTAGGATTTATTATGATAAGTTTAATCTTAATAAAATCATAACACTCATAATATATCTGCGGCTTTATTTATGTTCCCATTTTAGCTGGAATGTGGGATTGAGACTTTTCTGAAATATTTTCATCCGGCATAGGGGTTAAGTGGATTACGACGGTCATAGAGGTATAAAGTCCACTATTGTATGAAAGTCATCATTCAACTGATCAACCTAACCCTGCTCCTGCTGCTGTTCAACCCTGCTTCGCACGCTGCTACTACGGCAGAAGATTCCCTGCAACGTGCAACGCCGTTGCCACTCAACCTCGATAACGACTCCACTTATCAGCCATTCCGCTTTTCGGTTCTTCCCTTCGTGAGCAGTACAGGACGCAATACTGTTTCTACTGTCGATTACGCTGTCAACCTTATCGGCGGATACAATGGCAATATCCGCCGCATGGAAGTAGGCACCATCTTCAACGCTGATCTGGGCAATGTGCAATGGGTACAGATGGCCGGTATCGGCAATTTCGTAGAGAAAGATGTGACCGGATTTCAAATGGCAGGCTGCATCAATATCGTCTCCGGCAAATTATATGGCGCACAGGTCAGCGGTATCGGTAACATGGTACGAGGAACCAGTACCGGTGTGCAATATGCGGGAATTTTCAACATGAGTCAGCAACACATGACCGGTATTCAATGTGCCGGTATCATCAATCAGAACAACGATACCAGCGATGGTGTTCAGATCGCCGGTATCATTAATAACAATTTATCCTCCGGCAACGCTGTTTCCATCGCAGGGCTGGTTAATCATCAGGAAGGAAACCTGAGAGGTGCACAGATCAGCGGACTCACCAATATGGCCAATAAAAACATGGATGGCGTACAGATTGCAGGTCTTGCGAATTTCTCCAATGGCGTACATCGCGGGACGCAGATTTCAGGGTTCGTTAACATTGCCAATAAAATTGAAGGGACGCAAATCGGTGTCTTCAATTTTTCAGATTCCATCAACGGTATTCCGGTCGGTTTATTCAGCTATGCAAGAAATGGCTATCATAAGCTTGAAATCTCCGCCAATGAAACCTTCTACATCAACGCTGCCTTCCACACAGGAGCAACGGGTTTTCATAACATTATTACTGCGGGTATTCGTCCCGACAGTTCGCGCAATCCGGTTTGGTGCATTGGCTATGGCTTCGGCAGCAATTTCGTTATATCCAGGCATGCTTCACTTGTGCTGAATGTAACCTCTTCGCAGGTCAGCCGCACCGACATCACGCCGAAGATGAATCTCCTCAATAAAGGTTACATCGGTATTGAAGTGAAACTGGGAAAGAAATTCGCCATCACCACCGGGCCTGAACTAAACGCATGGTTCATCAATCCTCAATATAAAGAATATCCCTCACTCTTTGGCGATATCAAACCCAATGTATTCTATCATGATCAGTCGAAGGATAAAAAGTTCGACTGCAAGATGTGGATCGGCTGGAAATTCGGATTGAAGTTTTTTTGAACCACTAATATCAGTAGGGAAAAGGTTTCTCGCAGAGACGCAAAGACGCAGAGTAAATGAAAAGCAATGCTACTGTTATAAAGACAATTACAATCTGTGATCATCAGCCGGATTCGCTTCATCCGCGTTCCTTCTTACGATTTGCTTGATGCCGTGTAGTACGGGGCTGGTTCAACACGAAGACACTATAAGCACCTCTAAGAAGATTCAATTCTACTTTCTACGCTATTCTTATGAGTCAGATGACTGGAAAGTAGTCACCTCCGGGACCAGCCACGACTGGATTGAAGACAAATGAAATCCGCGACCATCAGCTGGATCCGCTTCATCCGCGTTCCGACTTCGGTTTGTTAGTTGTAGGATATACGGGGCTGGTTGAACACGAAGACACTAAGAGCACTATGCTCACTAAGAAAATTCAATTCTACTTACTACGGTATTTCTATGTGTCAGATGACAGGAAGGTAGTCACTTCCGGGGCTAGCCATGACCGGCTTGAAGACGAATGCAATCCGCGACCATCAGCTGGATCCGCTTCATCCGCGTTCCGACTTCGGTTTGTTAGTTGTAATGTATAAGGGGCTGGTTCAACACGAAGACACGATGCTCCACTAAGAAAATTCAATTCTACTTTCTACGGTATTTCTATGTGTCAGATGACAGGAAGGTAGTCACTTCCGGGACTAACCACGACCGACTTGAAGACAAATGAAATCTGTGATCATCAGCCGGATCCGTTTCATCCGCGTCCCTCCTTCGATTCGCTTGATGCCGTGTAGTACGGGGCTGGTTCAAGACGAAGACACTAAGAGCACTAAGTACCACTAAGAAGAAATAAAACATCTCTGAAAACAATTTCATATATGTATAGGGGTAGTGACGAATCCGCCTGTCTAATATCAAAATTCAGTTTATGAAAACCATTCAAATCCTCTTCCTCCTCCTCCTGCTACACTGCGGTCTTACCGCGCAACCGCTGACACAAGTAGTTCGCGGCACTGTCACCGATAAAATCTCTCAGACACCCTTACCCGGTGTTGTCGTCATTCTTGTTGGCAGCGAACCACTCAAAGGAGCCACCACAGATGAAAACGGCATCTTCCGGTTGACAGGAGTACCGGTAGGTAAACAAACATTAAGGTTCAGTTTTATAGGATACGAAGAGCTGGTCGTTCCCAACCTCGACGTTACCTCGGGAAAAGAGCTGGTGATACAGGTCAACATGGATGAAAAAATCGTCATGAGCAAGGAAGCGGTGATTACTGCAGAAAAAGAAAAAAACAAACCCATGAACGAGATGGCGTTGGTGAGTGCACGCACCTTCTCCGTAGAAGAAACACAGAAATATGCAGCGGCAGTGAATGATCCCGCGAGGATGGCAACAGCCTTTGCGGGAGTAGTCTCTACGGATGATGGCAACAATAATATTTCCATTCGCGGCAATGCACCTTACACCCTTCAATGGCGGATGGAAGGAGTTGAGATTCCGAACCCAAATCATTTCTCTGCACCCGGCACTAGCGGTGGCGGCATCTCCATTCTCAGTTCTCAGCTGCTCTACAACTCCGATTTCCTGACCGGAGCATTCCCTGCTGAATACGGTAATGCATTAAGCGGCATCTTCGATCTGCGGTTGCGCAAAGGCAACAACGAGAAGAGAGAGTTCACCTTGCAAACCGGGTTTCTTGGTATTGATCTCGCGGCAGAAGGACCTTTCGCGAAAAACTACGGAGGATCATATCTTATCAACTACCGGTACTCAACGCTCGCGGCTATACAGAAAATGGTTTCCATCGGTGATGCCATGACCTTGTTCCAGGATCTCTCCTTCAACGTTTATCTTCCAACCAAACGTTACGGGAATTTTGGTCTCTTCGGCTTCGGCGGACTCAGTTCATCCAAATACGATGCGAAGAAAGATTCGTTGGTATGGGAAGACGAAGGGGGGCGCTACAGTGACCACTTCCAGACACTCACCAGTGCGGCAGGAATCACCCATACCTATCTGGCCGGTCAAAATACCTACATAAAATCCGTATTCGCACTTAGCACGAAAAATGCATCTGACGAAACCTATCGACTCGATAATGAGCTGAAGGATGAAAAACGATTCGACGGAATCGCGAAAGAATCGAAAGCTACACTCAGCACCATACTCACACATAAAATCAACAGTCGTCATAGTTTCCGTACCGGAGTCATCGTAAATCAGCTGGGATATAAAATCGATTATCTGGATTACGACAATTCCACCCGACAGCTGGTGCAAACCATTGATGCCTCAGGAACCGCTATGCTTACACAGGCCTTTGCCGGTTACACTTTCCGGATCAATGAAAAATTTACAGCCAACGCAGGATTTCACTATCTGTACTTCCATTACAACAACACCTCTTCTCCTGAAGAACGGGCATCATTGCGGTACAACATGACCGAAAAACAATCGCTCACTTTTGGTTATGGCCGTCACGGACAAATTCAACCCATCGGCGTGTACTTCGCAGAAATGAAAGACAGCACCGGCGTGGTCACACATCCCAACAAAGATCTTGGCTTTACAAAATCACAGCACTATGTGCTTTCGTACGATCGGATGCTGGGAAATCATACACATGTAAAGGCGGAACTTTATTATCAGCAATTGAACAACATTCCCATCAGCACACAAGCCGGCAATACCTTCTCGATGGTGAATCAACAATTCGATTATATCACAGATCCGCTCATCAATAAAGGCGAGGGCATCAACAAGGGAATCGAACTGACCCTGGAGCAATATCTCTACAAGGATTTTTACTATTTGCTATCTGCATCGGTTTATGATGCCTCGTACAAAGCCAACGACAACAAATGGCGAAACACGCGTTACAACGGAGGTTATAACTTCACATTCACTTCCGGAAAAGAATTCAAGACAGGTCCACGTTTCAAAAACAGAGTTATCGGAGTCAACATTAAAGTGATGTACTCCGGCGGACAACGGCAGAGTCCGGTCGATGTGGAAGCATCCCGAGATCTTGGCGAAACCGTTTACGATAACAATAACGCATTCACCGTACAGCAACCGGATTACTTCCGCACTGATTTACGATTCAGCATGAAACGCAATCGTCCGAATTCGACACATACCCTCTCATTGGATCTGCAGAATGCTACCAATCATAAAAACATCTGGGCGCAGTTCTATGATCCGCTGACCGATAAGGTAAAAACGTTCTATCAGACACCATTGATACCGGTGCTGAGTTATAAAATTGAGTTTTAATAATGCAGGTTAAGGCAGATCCGGGGGCTACAGCGCAATTAAGTGGCTTCCGGATTTATTATCTCACAAGTGTCACTCTGCCATTATACGTATGCGGATTGCCAAAAACATCCTTTATGCTGACCTGATAAACGTACACATCGGAAGGAGCATCTGCACCATTGTAGGTTCCATCCCAACCTTTGGCTTCATCGGCAGCAGAGAAAATATGATCGCCCCAGCGGTTAAAAATACTCATGGTAAAATCAGTAAATCCGAATCCTTTCACCATGAAAGCATCGTTCTTTCCATCGTTATTCGGAGTAAAGCCGTTGGGAATCCAGATGGCATAATCATCGGTCACTTCGAGCACTTTCCAGGTAGTATCGCGGCATCCTTCGGGACTCTCAACAATGAGGGCAACCGTGTACGATCCGGCAACCGGGTAAAAATGTTCAGGATTCTGGATGACTGATAGAGACGAATCTCCGAAGTTCCACCACCAGTGATCTGCACCGGTACTCTGATCATAAAAATAAACGGTTGGCATATATACACCGGGCCTTTCCGGATCATATCTGAAATTAGCTACCGGCAAGGCATATACGCTGATATATCCGTTACGGATGGTGTCAGCAGAACATCCTTTGGATGAAGTGACTGTGAGTGTAACATCATAAGTCCCCGGATCAGTGTAGGTATATGCAGTTTGCTGAGCGTTATCTTCATCACCATTTCCAAAATCCCAATGCCAGACGTCAATCACACCATCCTGTGACCAGGATTGATTATTGAAACTGACAAAAAAGTCCTCACACCCTGCAGTATCCGGAGCATCGAATACTGGCTGAGGAGCATACCAGACGCGTGCCGGCAGCGTAGCAGAATCCGCACATCCGCGGTCACTAACGGCCGATAATTGCACAGTGTATGTCCCACCATCAGGATAAACATGTACCGGTTCAAAAGCATTTCCATTGGTATTATCTCCAAAACTCCAGTTCCAGGCTACTATATTTCCAGCGCTGATAGAACTGCTGTTTGAAAACGATGTGGCCAATCCTTCGCAAACAGTATCTGAAGAAAAAATAACTACAGGTAACGGATGAATAGCAACACTTCCGTAAGCTGTATCCCTGCATCCTTTCTGACTGGTCACCATCAGAGTAACCGGATAGACAGCAGATGTGCCATAAAGGTGAGAAGGGTTCTGTACAACATCTAACGGCGACCCATCACCGAAATTCCACGACCATTGGCTGATCGTATCTCCGGCTGGTATTGTACTGAGGTCATGAAAAACCACAGTTTCGCCCGGACATGCATTGGCAACTGACAAATCTGCCACCGGAGGCGGATAGATACGGATCGTTGCTGTAGTATCTCCCTTACATCCGTTCGAATCAGTGACCTGGAGGAAAGGATTATAAATTCCGGCAACAGCATATGCAGGGTTAAACACCTGCTGATTTCCGGTCGTTCCGTTGCCGGCCTGCCAGTACCATGCAATAATAGGGAGAGCTGTACCAGCAATGCCACTTAGCTGAACAGGCAAATTTACACAGGCATTGGCAGCGGTTACCGACGGGTGCGGATTTGCATGAATAACCAGGCTACGGGTCACTGAATCCACGCAGCTGTTGCTGCCGGTCACAACGAGGGTTACCGGAAACACGCCTGCTTGCGCGAAAACCAATACAGGATCAGCCGAAGTGGAAGTGTTACCGGAACCATAGGTCCAGAAGGAAGAAACTATTGTCCCGCCGGCAAGAGTACTCAGGTTCGTAGTGGCGACACCGTTACCTTCGCATTGTGGTGTCAGCGTACCGAATGCAGCCACCGGCAGTTCCATTACTCCAGCTGGAGCAGTAACTGTATCCATACATCCGGCACTATTCACCACGACCAATGACACCGGATAATTCCCGGTTCCGGAATAGAGGTGCACCGGTTGCGTGATACCAAATTCTTCGGGTGAACCATCGCCGAAATTCCAGATCCAGTCAATCAATGATGCGGAACCCGGCTGGCTATTATCGTTGAACCGGCTTGTATCACCCGGACAAACAGACGGCACTGTAAATGCAGCAGCAGGAGCAGGAAGAACTACTACCTCGTTGGTAACCGAAGAAAGGCATCCCCGGTCCGAAGCAGCAGTCAGTTGAACAAAATAAGTTCCCGGTGCAGTAAATACATGCGAAGGACTGGCTTGTAATGTATCACGTGATCCATCGCCGAAATCCCATATATAATTGCTGATGGAACCTGAAGATATTGAACTCAGGTTCGGGAAGAGGATTGCGGTATTCTCACAACCGGAAGGAATAAAAAATGCTGTTTGTGGTACCGGATCGGTTGGGACCGGTTTCTGCACAGTATCCACACATCCGTTTGAAGCAGTTACAACCATTGTGACTGTATAAGTACCGGCTGCCGCAAATGCATGCGATGCAGGACTTCCTCCCACGCCAGCTGAAGCATCACCAAAATCCCAGTTCCAGGCTGTCAGTGCTCCGCCGGAGAAAGTCGAGTTATCAGAGAAGACAGCAGAAACGCCCGGACAAACAGAAGAGAAGTTAAAATCTGCCAGGGGTGCGGCAAGTACCACCGCCTGGCCGTCTGCCGTATCGGTACAACCATTGGAACCGGTCACGATCAGCTGTACATTATACGTACCCGAAGCCGTGTAAACATGAGACGGATTTTCAACTCCGTTCAGCGTACTGCCATCACCGAAAGACCAATTCCAGCCGGCAGCAGATCCCACCGCTGTGGTTGACTGGCTGGCAAACTGTGTATATTGTCCGGCACAGGGCTGCGTAACACTGAAGGCTGCCTGCGGCACCAACTGCACATCCACCGGACCGGTTATCGTATCTACGCAACCGTTAGTAGTTGTTACTATGAGGCTGGTGGTATACGAACCTGAAGGCGGGAAAATTATGCGCCGGATTGAAATGCCCGTTACAACTGCACTGCCATCGCCAAAATTCCATTCCCAGGGAAGCAACAGAAGTTCCCGATAAAAGAGAAGTATCTGCAAACGAAATAAGGCTGCTGACACAGGCAGAGAGATAGCTGAATCCGGCCACCGGGCCCGGCAGGGTATTAATATTCGTAACTACGGTATCACGGCATCCGACAGAGTCGACCACACTCAGTGTGACAGCATAGGTACCCGGTAATTGATAAATATGAGCAGGATTGGCAAGTATGTATCGGCCGGACTCCCGTCACCGAAATCCCAGTTCCAGTGCACAATGGGTCCATTCAGTGAAGAACTGTTGTCCGTAAACAATGTCTGTGCTCCGGGACATACTGCAGTTTCTGAGAAGGCTGACAGCGGAGGCGGATCAATGGTGATGGACTGAGTAATCGTATCTTTACAACCACCCATATTCGTTACCGTTAGTGTCACATCATACGTTCCGGGTGTAGTGAAATTATGAACCGGATTTTGTGAAGCAGCATGGGTACCATCACCAAAATCCCAGTCCCAGACGGTGATAGGTGTGCCTGTTACTACTACAGAGGAATCATAAAACTGAGCAGCATTCTGGCAGGCCAGGCCCTCTCCGAACGATGAAGCGATGACAGTAGGCGTGAGCACTGCGGTAAGCGTCATGGTACATCCGGTTACCGATGTCATGGTACATTGATACTGACTGCCAACCACGGCATTCTGAATGGTAATTGACTGCGTTGTTTCTCCGGTACTCCAGAGATAAGCTGTGAAACCAACAGGCGCAGTAAGAATGGTAGCGCTGAAACCATTGCAGAAATCACTCAGGATTCTCAATGGACTACAATAGCAATCCACGTAGGCATAACCAAAATGTCCTCCCAGTGCACAGTCGCCGGTAGAAAATTCAATGGTAACCGTTTGTCCGATATAGGGAGAGAGATCGATCCCTACTGTGGTCCAGTCTTTATAGTGAATCGTACTTCCGAACTGATTGGTGATGGTCACAAAACCGGGGATACCCGCACTGGCCACCACATTGTAGGTACCACAGCCTACGGGTAAACCATTGGCGTCATACACTTTGATTTCGAACCGGGGTTGTTCCGCCACGGTGTGGCTGGGGTCTTCGAGTACAACAGCATACCGGTAAATGAACAGTGCATTGCCTGGGTCTACCTGAATCTGATACGACAATTGCTCAGCTTCCGCCCCAACCTGATCATTGCCCAGTCGCGCAGAAAACAGGCCACCGGGTGCCACAACCGTTAAAGCCCCGTTGGTGTTGGGATCAGTACCAGGTCCTGTCATGATAGTATGCCTTCCAGGTACAATTCCCGGAGTAATGGAATTGATTGGGCAACAGATTCCGGTAGTACCGGTCCAGTTCGCAAAAGAGCCCTGCTCAAAGTCGGCATTGGCACAACTGCTCAGCTGCGCAAATGACGGCATCTCCGACAGGAACATCAGGAACCATACTAATTTACCGACTACCCAAAATCTATTCATTTGTATTCAAAAATCCGCCATGTACCTGACACCTGCAATATAATCTCTCCCAACGGGAAGATAAGGGGTCTTTAACCGGATTCTTACAATTTTAATCAGAATATACTGCATTTCCCCTGTAGAAACCCTGAAATCTTACATATTCACCTTGATTTTCAGTATCTGCATCTTCCCTCGATAGAAAACAGTAAAAATACTGGCCGTGAAGGACCGTTTTCAGTTGAAAAATGGTTCATATACAAACAAGAAGGCCTCCCGTTTGAGAGAGGCCTTCGCTGTGTTTTAAAAAGTATTAATTGATACGGATAAATCGGCGAACGACTGTTCCATCCTGGCTCTGCATCCTGACACAATAAGTGCCGGAAGAAAGTTCAGTGGTATTCATGGTTACCCGTTGTGATTCCATACCCGAAGATTGAACGGGAGCGGTCCATACAAGATTACCCATGATATCAAACACCTTAATGGTGACTTCTGATCTTTTTGAAGACTTGAACACAATGGTCGCTTCATCGTGCACAGGGTTCGGATAAATCATCAGATCTCCCGCTTCCTGTAGTGTTGCCTGACTGATACCAGTTGTATTGAAGGGTGTTGCTTCCACTTTGAAGAAGCCCATGGATGTTCCTGCGAGTACTGAACCGAAGGCAAGATCCGGAACGAGTTCGCCGGGAAGGCCACGATAGATGTACATCACAGAATCCGTTGCTGCATCATACACAAGAATGTCACGGCGGATAGCCATATAGACGGAATCAGGATAAGTCTGATTAATACAAACGGAAGTGAATGCGCCTTCACCACCGGCATTGACCGCAGAGAATGTGGATCCGCCATTGGTTGATTTCACAAAAGCATAATCGAGATTGGAACCACAGGCCAGATAAAGTGTATCTGTACCGCGTGGATCCACTGCAACATCATAAATCGGCAACTGTGAAACTGAAGGATTGTTGGAAGCTGTAGGACCGTAGGTCACCATGGTCCATGTTGCACCATCGTCGGTTGATTTCCACAATGTGCCGGGATCCGCCATACTTCCGGAGAGACCGGTACCGCAGTAAATCACATTATTTCCATTGACCGATCCTTTGGCAAGCGAATTACCACAGGTAAATCCGGTTGGAGAAACTTTTGTCCAGGTAGTACCACCATCTGTAGTTCTCCAGATGTTTCCTTTACCGGATGCACTCTGATTATCTCCTCCGGTAACAGCCAGTACAGTGGTGGTGTTCACGAAGAGAATATCGTTGACAGCTGGGTCAGCACCGGCGGCATTCCAGCCTGCAGGTTGCACATTTGCGAATCCTGATACACCAGTTGTCGTTAAGGCGAAACCGTTAGAATATCCTGCAATGACATGCAGACTGTCTTCCGGATCAATAGCAACAGCAGAAATACCAGCATCGTCGCCTACATTGGGAACCGGAAACTGACCGTACGGAGTATTCCATTTATCATAACCGGCTACAGCCGTATTGGTGTAAGCGGTAGTATAGGCCAGCCCGGCACGTGTAGCCAGATAGAAGACGCTCTTCGAAGCGGTACGTGAAATTTTCTTGATAGTCACTGCTTCCAGACCGTAGTTCGGAGCAATTGAATAAGGACCTGCAGGGCCGGTAGTACTGACTACTACTCCACGGCCCATCGTACCAACTACAATATTAGGAGTGGTAGGATGAACTGCGCCGCCGTTATTTTGGAGACCAATAGTTGTCCAGTTATCTCCCATATCCATAGACATGGCTACACCCGGAATGATCATGATCATACCATTACTCAACGGCATGGAGCTGACCCAGTCGGGACTATAATCCACATCGCTCAGCATGAAATTGGTAGCCGGTGCAGTCAACTGCGTCCAGGAGGTACCACCATTCAGTGAACGATAGATCTGTCCGCCGCCGGAAACGAAGAAGAGCGTATCAGCATTCGCCTGATTCGGATGGGTGAAGATGGAAGTAGCACCGGTTACACCCATTGGCAAGGTGATACGGGTAAATGTAGTACCGTCGTAACGGTAAATATCACATGGATTATTTCCAAACTGACCTGTTGAATCAACAAGGATATAGTACGGATAGCCGTTACTGTTATTACCGGCAGCAATTCCTTTTACCGTTGCATTGGAATTCATCCCGGCAATAGCAGCAGTAATATCCACTACATCGGTTGAAGGATTAACCGGTCCGGCGTTGCTCACCTTCACTATACGTTTACCCATGAGGCAGAACATATAATAGTCGGTAAGTGTCATGCCTGATACATTACCCATACCCTGAAAGCCGAGCTGATTCATCATCCAGCCATCCATCGCAGTTGTCCATGTAGTTCCGCCGTCATAAGAGATCACGAGAGCGTTAAGCGTACCGGCTTCCTGTGAAGTCTGTACAGCAACCCAGTTATTCTGGTTGGTGAGCACGCGAACTGCACGACCACCCCAGCCACGACCACAGCCGTATTCGAGAGAGTCATCCGGAAATGCACGCGACCATGTTTTGCAGGTATCGTCGGTATAGAAGAGCGAAGCAGGAGAAGAAATCGCGGCAAACAGACGGCGATTGGTATAGTTGAAGGTTAAGTCGAGCGAAGAGCCGCCATAAAGACCCATGTTGGTACGTGCGCCTGCGGTGCTGGTGGGAGGACATCCGCCTCCGGGACCACCGCCTGATCCGCCATTAGCGTTAATGTTGGATGAATTGGCATTTGGTAAACCTGCTGCTGATGCCTGTAATACATATGCGCCCGCCATGTCAACGGTTACATTATTGAAAACAGCAACACCTTTGTTGGCATTTGCACTCAGTGTTCCACCCACATTGCCCGGACCTGCCATTTTTGTGATGGTGATTAATCCGGTGTAAGTAGTGTCGGTACAGTTACCTGCGTTCATGGCACTTACTTCCACATTAAAAGGACCATTTACGCCCACATTCTGCGGGTAATTCGTGAACATCAATCCAACAGAAGGACCGCCACCAGTGCAAGGTCCGCTTCCGGGGCCGCCCGGATTCCCGAACGTTGTATCAAACATAATCTGACAATTCAAAGCCGGTAAAGTACCTCCTCCAAATGTCACATCATATAAACCAGGTGCAGTCACCGTTATTCCCATGAAAACAGCAAGACCCTTATTAAAGGCCATGTTCAAATTGCCATTCATGGTACCGGGACCATTGTTCACGGTCAGCGTGAGCGGACCATTAAAGGTTGTATCAATTTTACCATTCACATCCATCGCACCCACAAAGAGTGTATCAGGTTGCAATGCCGATAAGGTATCACCACAATGCGGTGAAAACATCATGACAGCCGGACCAGCAGAACATCCCGGACCCGGAGGCGAGCAGGGATCAAAACCCTGTGAGAAGGAAGTGAATGTCGAAAGGAGAAAAGCGAAAAACACTGCCACGTGTTGAATTAAGCGTTTTTGTATTCTCATACGTTACCTGTTTATTGGTTAGATTTTCATGGCTTGTACGCAGGATGTAAGGTTTGGTTTCAAATAGTCTGACTAATAAAACCTTTAACTTATTGTATATCTGAACCTTAATACCTTGTAACTACCTTCAAAACCCTTGCTTTCAGGGGTTCTTTCTTTGTAACTTTGCACCTCAATTTGATCCATTCATGAAAAACGAAGCTATGGTCGCCAACGACTACCAGGTAAGCGAAATGCTGAAAACCCTGGGCATTGCACAAATCAATCACGGAGCTACAACAGGAACCAGATGGTTTCAAACCAAGGGAGAAATCATCGAATCTTTTTCTCCGGCTGATGGTTCGCTGATTGGTGCAGTTCAACAGGCGACAACAGAAGATTACGAGCGTATTATTGAAACAGCACAGGAAGCATTTAAATCCTGGAGAATGGTACCCGCACCAAAGCGCGGAGAAATCGTTCGCCAGATGGGAGATGCACTCCGTGAATACAAAGAACCGCTCGGCAAACTGGTTTCGTATGAGATGGGCAAAATTTATCAGGAAGGTCTGGGTGAAGTGCAGGAGATGATCGACATCTGCGACTTTGCAGTAGGGCTATCCCGTCAGCTGTATGGATTAACCATGCACAGCGAACGCTCACGTCACCGCATGTACGAACAATATCATCCGCTGGGCATAGTTGGCGTTATCTCTGCCTTCAACTTCCCGGTGGCGGTATGGAGCTGGAACGCTATGCTCGCGCTGGTTTGCGGAGATGTGGTGGTATGGAAACCTTCTTCCAAAGTTCCGCTCTGCGCCATTGCCGTGCATAAAATCATGGAGAAAGTACTCACCGATAATAATGTACCGGAAGGTGTATTGAGTCTGGTGGTGGCTTCCTCTAAACACGTAGGTGATAATTTCCTCGCCGACAAACGTGTTCCCCTGATCTCTGCCACCGGCTCTACCCGCATGGGTAAGCGCGTTGGTAAAATTGTTGGAGAGCGTCTCGGACGTTCGCTCCTCGAACTCGGTGGTAACAACGCCATCATCATCAGCGAAAAAGCAGATTTCGACATGGCGCTGCGCGCGGTACTCTTCGGTTCCGTTGGAACTGCGGGACAACGCTGCACCTCTACCCGCCGTCTGATCATCCACGACAGCGTATATGATCAGTTCACAGCGAAGCTGAAAGCCGCCTATGAGCATATTCGTATAGGCCATCCGTTAGATAGTCGTACACTGGTAGGACCACTGATCGACAAAAACGCCGTGAATGACTTCACCAATGCCATTGCCGCTGCCCGCAACGAAGGCGGTAAAGTGCTGTTCGGAGGAGAAGTGCTGAGCGGAGAAGGTTACGAGAGCGGGACGTATGTAGTGCCTTGTCTGATGGAAGCCGAAAATCATTATCACATCGTGCAGGAAGAAACCTTCGCGCCGATTCTGTATCTCACGAAATACTCCACCATGGAAGAAGCCATCGCGATTCAGAATGATGTGCCGCAGGGACTCTCCTCTTCTATTTTCACCCGCGACCTGCAGGAAGCGGAGGCGTTCCTCTCACATGAAGGTTCGGATTGCGGTATCGCCAATGTGAACATCGGTACGTCCGGTGCAGAAATTGGTGGTGCTTTCGGTGGTGAAAAAGAAACCGGCGGTGGACGCGAATCCGGCAGCGACTCCTGGAAAATTTACATGCGCCGTCAAACCAATACCATCAACTACTCCAAAGAACTGCCCCTCGCGCAAGGCATCAAATTCGATGTCTAATTAAACGTTTATTATACGACTAACATCAGTGGTCCGGCATACCTTTGTCGGGCCACTGATTTTTTATGCCCTTTATGATTTAAACTGATTTACATACTTCTCAATTTCTATGAATAATACTAACTACTTACATTCAGACATCACCTCTATTTGCATTAACGCTTTCTTCAAGGTTTATAATAATCTGGGGCATGGATTCCTGGAAAAAGTTTACGTTGCAGCTCTTATTTTGGAATTGAAAAAAGCAGGGTTGGAAGCTATGCGAGAGGTCCCCATAGATGTATTCTACGAGAAAAATAAAATCGGGGTATATTTCTCTGATATCATCGTTAACAGAAAAGTAATCATAGAAGTAAAAGCAGCGGAAGCCTTAAACCCCGCTCATGAGGCCCAGTTAATTAACTATCTTAAAGCTTCTGAAATAGAAGTCGGTTTATTATTTAATTTTGGAAAGAAACCCGAAACCATCCGGCGGGTATTAACAGCTGCATATAAAAAACATAAAAAATCTTAATGGTCATAAAAAATCAGTGGCCAAAACGGAAGCGAGCATATGCTGAAAATCGACATACATACACATATCATTCCCGAGCATTTACCGAACTTTAAGGAGAAGTACGGCTACGGGGGATTTATTTCACTGGACCATCACAAGCCCTGCTGCGCGAAGATGATGATCGACGACCGTTTCTTCCGCGAGATACAGGACAACTGCTGGTCGCCGGAAACGCGCATCAAGGAATGCGACCATCACCATGTGGACGTACAGGTGCTGAGTACCATTCCCGTGATGTTCAGCTACTGGGCGAAGCCACACGACGCCCTCGACGTCAGCAAATTTCTGAATGATCATATCGCCGCTATCGTTCACGCCTATCCGAAAAGATTCATCGGATTGGGCACCATCCCCCTGCAGGCACCGGACCTCGCCATCAAAGAACTCGAACGCTGCATGGAGATTGGCTTACGCGGCGTACAGATCGGCTCCCATGTCAACGACTGGAACCTCAACGCACCCGAACTGTTTCCCGTTTTCGAAGCAGCAGAAAAACTCGGCGCCTCGATCTTCGTACATCCCTGGGACATGATGGCGAAGGAAAAGATGAACAAGTACTGGCTGCCCTGGCTCGTCGGTATGCCTGCGGAGACCTCCCTCGCTATCTGCTCGATGATCTTCGGTGGTGTGTTTGAACGTCTCCCCAAACTCAAGGTCGCTTTCGCTCACGGTGGCGGCGCCTTCCCCTCCTCCATCGGACGCATCGAACACGGCTTCAACGTGCGCCCCGACCTCGTGGCCGTTGACAACAATGTCAACCCACGCGAATACCTCGATCGCTTTTACCTCGACACCCTGGTACATGATCCCCTCATGCTCGATTTCCTCATGCAGGTAATGGGGCCGAAGCAACTCGCCCTCGGCACCGACTACCCCTTCCCCCTCGGCGAACTCGAACCCGGCAAACTGATCGGTTCCATGCCGTATACCGACGAAATCAAAGAACGCCTTCTCAACGGAACCGCTCTCGAATGGCTCGGACTGAAGAAAGAGTTATTTCTCTGATGATTTAACTAAATTCGTGAAAATTTTCAGTTATGAAAAACAACGGCAAGAGTAAACCCCTCAACTTCTCCACCGCGTGGACCTATGCACCCGCACCGGAAGGAACCGAGCACATCCAGCTCAATGAGCGGTACGGACTCTTTATCAACGGTAAATTCACAGCGCCTTCGGGAGGAAAATACTTCGACACCATCAATCCCGCCACCGAGAAGAAAATTGCTTCAGTAGGAGAAGCCAACACGGCAGACGTTGACAAAGCCGTGAAAGCTGCCCGTACTGCTTACGACAAAACCTGGTCGAAGATGCCTGCTGCAGAACGTGGCAAATACATCTACCGCATCGCCCGCATCATTCAGGAGAAAGCGAGAGAACTGGCTGTGATCGAGAGCATGGATGGCGGTAAGCCGATCCGTGAATCGAGAGATATTGATGTGCCGCTGGCTGCTGCGCATTTCTTCTACTATGCCGGCTGGGCGGATAAACTCGACTACGCTTTTCCCGGACACTCTGCACATCCTGTTGGTGTGGCTGGACAAATCATCCCCTGGAATTTCCCGTTACTCATGGCAGCGTGGAAGATCGCTCCTGCCCTCGCCTGCGGAAATACAGTTGTTCTGAAACCTGCTGAGACGACACCGCTCACTGCATTAAAGCTCGCGGAGATCATTCAGGAAGCGGATTTACCTCCGGGTGTAGTGAACATCATCACCGGGGCCGGTGCAACAGGTGCAGCCATCGTGAATCATCCCGGCATTGATAAAATCGCGTTTACCGGATCTACCGATGTGGGAAAGCTCATTCAACGCGCACTCGCCGGAACGGATAAAAAATATACACTCGAGCTTGGTGGTAAGGCCGCCAACATCATCTTCGAAGATGCTGCGATTGATCAGGCGGTAGAAGGTATCATCAACGGTATCTTCTTCAATCAAGGTCATGTGTGCTGCGCAGGCTCACGGCTCTTTGTGCAGGAAGGTGTAGCGAAGGAAGTGCTGCGTAAACTCAAGGACCGCATCAACACCCTCATCGTTGGTGATCCGCTCGACAAGAACACCGACATCGGCGCCATCAATTCGAAAGCGCAGCTGAATAAAATCAAGAGTCTGGTGCAGGCCGGTATCAAAGAAGGCGGTGACTGCTGGCAGAGTGATTGCGCCGTTCCGTCGAAAGGTTACTGGTTCCGCCCCACGCTCTTCACCGGCGTAGCACAGTCGAGCCGTATTGTACAGGAAGAGATATTTGGTCCCGTGCTGGCCATACAAACCTTCCGTACCCTTGAAGAGGTTGTAGAGAAAGCCAACAATACGCCCTACGGACTCAGCGGCGGCGTATGGACCGACAAAGGCTCCAAGATTTTCAAGATCACCGGAAAAATCAAGGCCGGCGTGCTCTGGGCGAACACGTATAACAAATTTGATCCCACCAGTCCCTTCGGTGGTTACAAAGAGAGCGGCGTAGGACGCGAAGGCGGCCTCCACGGACTCTCCCCCTATGTTCATCTTTCATAATCCTCCACATGGCCACCACAACAGCAACGAAAAAATCTGCCGGCAATAAAGCAAAAAACGGAGCAGCACCTACCCTCAACGGAAGTGCTAACGGCAGTGCCGTAACGAAAAAGCGCCTGGAGGTAAAGAAAACCTACAAGATCTACATCGACGGTAAATTTCCACGTACCGAATCGGGCCGTATTTACGCCCTGAAGAATGCAGCCGGAGAAGTGATTGCCAATGTATGCCGCGGCTCGAGGAAGGATTTGCGCGACAGTGTAGTGAGCAATCGTAAAGCGCAGGAAGCCTGGGCGAAGCGCAGTGCCTACAACCGCGGACAAATCCTCTACCGCATCGCCGAAACCCTCGAAGGACGACGTGCACAGTTCGCCGACACCCTCGTGAAACAAGGTTACACAGCTGCAGCGGCGCAGAAAGAAATAGATGCGTCGGTGGATTTACTCGTGTATTATGCCGGCTGGAGCGATAAATACACACAGGTGTTCAGCAGTGTGAACCCTGTTGAGAGTTCGCACTTTAATTTCAGCTACCACGAGCCGGTAGGTATTGTGAACATCATCGCTGAGCAAAACAGCGGACTCCTCGGCATTGTATCCGCATCGATTCCTCTGATCGTGGGTGGCAATACCTGCACGGTGATCGCTTCTGAAAAATATCCGCTCACGGCCGTTGACTTCGCCGAAGTGCTGAATGCGTCTGATGTGCCGGGTGGAATCATCAACATCATCACCGGTTACAGGAAAGAGTTTACCGGACATGCCAGCTCGCACATGGATGTCAACGCGATTGTGTACAGCGACCTCAGCGCCGATGACCGTAAACTCGTACAGACCAACGCCGCGCTCAATGTAAAGCGTGTAATTGATTTCAGCAAGGAGCCCTTACTCAATCCCTATCGTATTCTCGCAGCGCAGGAAGTAAAAACCACCTGGCATCCGATTGGTTCCTGAGGACGATGGCAGCAAAAGGCAATAAAGTTGAGGAATACATCCTCCGGCAGCCGAAAGAGCTACAGAAGCGCCTGGAGCAGCTTCGCGCATTGATTCTGAAAGCGGTTCCTGATGCGGCGGAAGAGTTCTCCTATGGCATGCCGGCTTACAAGCTCAACGGGAAGCCGCTGGTGTATTTTGCCTGTTTTGCGCAACACACCGGACTCTACGCCACACCTGCTGCGCACACCGCCTTTGCAAAAGAGCTGGCCATCTATAAACAAGGTAAAGGCTCCGTTCAGTTCCCTCACGGTAGCGCCTTACCGTTAACACTGATCAAGAAAATCGTTTTGTTCAAAGCCGAAGAGGTCCGTGCAAAAACAGCTCCAGCAAAAAAGAAAATCGTATGTCCCAACGGCCATACCTTTTACAAAAGCTCCGACTGCCGTACCTGTCCGAAATGCGAAGCTGCGGCTTCCCAATCACTAAAAGCAGCTGACGATTTCCTCTCTCATTTTGCAGCTCCCGCCCGCAGGGCCTTACAATCCGCCGGCATCACCACGCTCGCCAAACTTTCCAAAACCAAACCCAACGATCTCCAAAACCTCCACGGTATTGGTCCGAATGCAATGAAAGTTATTCAGCGTTTGCTGAAAGAGAAAAAATAATTTCCCGATGACCAAAGAAGGTGGCATTATTCAATAGATGACCATTTCCAGCAAGTGATCATCCTTTTCTTTCCGGTGCAAATACAAAGGGTTTTGGTGAACCACTTTATCTGCCTTTCTCAAATATTGATTACTTAAAGTTTGGTTAAGAAACACTTTTCTGACAAAACCATCGTTTGAATTCCCAAACCAACAATTTATTCTATGTTCAACAACCAATTTAAAACTTACCTGAAAATCGGATTAATTATTCTAATCACTTTGCTGCTGCTTATTCCTACCAATATGATTCAATCCCTGATTCATGAACGGGAGCTGAAACAGGAAGAAGTCATCAGGGATGTAACATCGAAATGGGCCGGTGCTCAAACAATAAACGGCCCTTATCTCAGCATTCCCTACACAAAATATGTCAGGGAGGCAGCTGCCAAGGATTCCGCATCGAAAATTATCGCTGTAACCGGTATCCTTCATGTGCTGCCTGAATCACTGAAGATTAACGGAAATATGAGTCATGAAATCCGACACCGTGGTATTTATAATGCTGTAGTATATGGTTCAAAGCTGGATCTATCAGGAACATTTGTTCTTCCCAATCCCGATGAAACCGGCATTCCCTCTTCCCAACTTGACCTTAAGCATGCAAAAGTTAATCTGGGAATCGATGACCTGCGCGGTATTGAAGAACAAGTATCTATTAACTGGAACCAGCAACAGGTGGCTTTCAATTCCGGGCTGACAGATCAGGAACTCACCAAATCCGGTATTCACGCGAATGTAAATCTGGAAGGTCAGCGCATTGATTCAAATTACACCTTCGGTATTAAACTTGCCTTGAAAGGGAGTCAAAACATCCGCTTTGTACCGGTAGGGAAAACAACAAATGTTGAGCTGGCTTCACAATGGGCGAGTCCGAGTTTCGCAGGATCCTTTCTGCCCGATCAGCGTACAGTCAGCGACAAAGGATTCAGTGCTATGTGGAACATTCAGCATCTCAACAGAAACTATCCGCAATGGTGGACCGGCAACCGTTATGAAGTAGCAGGATCGGCTTTTGGGGTGGATTTATACACTCCGGTCGACAACTATCAGAAAACCTATCGTTCCATACATTACTCCATTCTGTTCATTGCTGCTACATTTCTTGTTTTCTTCTTCATTGAAGTGATAAGAAAAATAATGATACACCCTATTCAATACTTCCTGGTAGGAATTGCGTTGGTGATCTTTTACATTTTACTTTTATCGCTGTCGGAACATATTGGTTTTAATCCGGCCTTTCTTGTTTCCGCGCTCTCCACAATCGCATTGATCGTGCTGTATGCAAAATCGATTCTTCATTCCACTGCGCTGGGAAGTATGCTGGGAGGAATCATCACTATCCTCTATGCCTTTATTTTCATCATCATTCAGGAAGAAGATTATGCACTACTCATGGGAAGTATAGGTATCTTTATGGTACTGGCCATTACCATGTTTGTTTCCCGGAAGATAAACTGGTTTGAAATTCATAACGTCCGAAAAAACAAAGGGCCTGCCAACGAACTTGTTTAAAAAAAGCGTCGGCACTTCAATAAAATGAAGTGCCGACGCTGATATTATGGTATTAGTTCTTTATAAATTTTGCAGCGTGTTGGCTACCGTTTTCATCGAGTACACGTATCAGATACACTCCGGTATTCCAGGATTCAACATTTAACTTCACTTCAGGCTGATGCTGTTCATTCATTTCATACACCAACTTACCTGACAGGTCAAATACTGAAACGGTTTGTATACCAGAAGAAATTCCAATCGTTACCACCGACGTTCCGGGGTTGGGAGCCATCTGAATTGCTACTCCGTCTTTTTCATTGGTCTCACCAGCTATCCTGGGCACAGCAGGGATAGAGTACTTAACAATAAAGGGAGCCTCTATATTATCCAGCCCGTTAGAGTAGATAATCTTCACCTTGGTACCAATCCAGTAGATATGTAAACCATCACCATCCAGCACGGAAGTAGTACCCGTGATCCCTGTATAGTCGGGCACAGGAAACTGTGAAGGAGAAAAACTATGTAAGGCAACATCGGTATATTCAAGATTTAAATAATCATCGTACTGCGCAAGTACGCTTTTCACCTTTGTAGAATTAACTTCAGTATATGCAGTAAGATAATACCGGTTGTTAGGCGCGTAGAAAATATTCATGGGATGATCGTTCTGATTAGAGCTTCCTCTGTAATACCGTGTTGCCAGTGTACTACCGGCGGCACTGTATTTCCGAAGACAAACATCATTGTTGTTTACACCCATGGAGGTATTCAGCAAATCATACGCCACCGTAATATTTCCTGCATTATCAAAACAGATTGACCCGGCCCCATCTCCCAGATTGGCTGTGCCGCTCATGTATTTTGTCCAGACGCGTGTTCCCGCGCTATTATATTTTACAAACATTCCGTCAGTTTCTGCTCCGGCAACACGAACACTTGAACAGGTAAAATAGATATCACCGGCGGGTGAAATTTCCATCTTGGAAGGGATGTCTGCATTCACACCAGCCAGAGCATTGAACGTTTTCTTCCAAACCTGTACACCGGAAGAATTCAGTTTTTGCAGTATAATCTGCGATCCGTTGGTTGGAGAAGTAGACGTCCCGAGGAGGTAGACATCCCCTGCAGCAGTTGCACGCACAATTACAGGGACAAAAGTACTTACATTGACAAAGAACAATTGATTGCCGATATCTGAAAAGCAGGATAGAAAATAACCGGTAGACTCCAAATATCCCAACCAATAAATTTTGGCGCCATTTACATGAGCCGCGATGGTATAATCAGTTGCTCCGAGCGTACTCGAGGGACTATATAAATATCTTCGCCATACTTCAGTGAGTGCGGAATTATATTTGATCAGTATGGCATCGTGACCGTACGCCTCATCGTAATAGTATTTTCCACCGGTATAATAGTTGCCACTACCGTCTTTCTCGAGGCATGTTGTATAATCCTTCTGCGTGTAATCAGGGTAAGGAAGAGGCGAAGGGTTGGAAAAGTAAAACATCGATTGTGAGCTGCCCCATAACTTCCTGAATTGCATTTTCGAGTAGAGTAACCCTCCGGGGTTATAATTAATTGCGGTTTCAGCCAATAATAATCCCTGATCCGGTGTACCAACACCATATTGATAAGAGTAGTCCATGTAAGATGCCATGTCAGAGTAATAGTAAATACTATCCCTTGTAGGCTGGGCTTTTGCCGGAAGTGCCATGCCAATGGCAATACAAATCGCCATCAGTAATCTGGATACGTCTTTTTTCATATTTCTGGTTTTACTCAAATTTGTAAAATTCCAAAGATTCGGGAATGAGTTTTTGAGTATGTGGCAGATTTCTCTGATTAAATGGTACAAAACCGCTACAATTCAGTTCGAATACGCTGATGGTTCTTCAATTACCTTAAAGTTTAATTGCTGTATTGGAATTGTGCTGCCTGAGTACATTCAATGCCCCGGTCGTCAGATATATAAAGCAGATGGCAGCTAAACTGCACTAAACGTTGCCTAAAAATTTCAGGCATTACTTAGTGCCGAGGTATCCCTGATTTAGAGGCAGAACTTCTTGGTCAACCGATTCAGGATTCAACCCCTGCACAAGTTACATCTCGCCTGCATTTTCGACAAACCAAGTTGCCAAAGATGGAACGCGGATGAAGCTGATTTTGCTGATGGTCGCTGATTTTATTTGTCTTTAGGCCGGTCGCGACCGGATAATATTTGTCGCATGGCCGGTCGTTAGCGGCCACTACCAATTGTGTACGGGCGTGCCCTGCGTGAACTGCAAAGCCTCGGGATGCTGAACCCTTACTCCTGATACATCTCGCCTGCATTTTCGAGAATCAACATTGTCGAAAGGAGGAACGCGGATGAAGCTGATTTTGCAGATGGTCGCTGATTTTATTTGTCTTCAGGCCGGTCACCACCGGATAATATTTGTCGCATGGCCGGTCGTTAGCGGCCACTACCAATCGTGTACGGGCGTGCCCTGCGTGAACTGCAAAGCCTCTGGATGCAAGACCCCTGCACCTGATACATCTCGCCTGCATTTTCGAGACACCACATTGGCAAAAGGGGGAACGCGGATCGCCTTCGGCTAACGCTGATCAGGCTGATGGTCGCTGATTTTATTTGTCTCATGGCCGGTCGCGACCGGCCACTACCATCTATTGTCCCTTTTGCCCCTCCCTCCTTGCAAAGCAAGCGGAATTGCCCCTTTGCCCTTCTTGCACCACTGGTTCCTCTTGCACTTTTGACTCTCTTGCTCCTCCTCAGATGATTTCTATTTATTATGATCAGATTCAATTTTCTGCAGCTGCATTTCCGGAGTCTGAGCCATCATCAACGAATAAAAAAAGAACGGCCGTAGCTCACATTAATGAGTACGGCCGTTGCTCTCAGAATTATTTATTGCTTCACTAACCTGCTGGTTTCAACCTGATTTTCCTGATCGGTGACACGAACTACATAAACTCCATTTCTCCATAGCTGGATATCCAGTCTTTGTGTATTCTGACCAAGGTCTTCTTCCTGCCAGATTAACCGGCCACTCTCGTCATATACTTCCAGCTGCCTTATTTCATTCTTAGAATTGATGAACACCTGATCACTGGCTGGATTCGGGAAAAGCGATAGCTTTGAATCTTCCATAGTCGATTCACTTTCACTCATACGGGGAACAACAGGCAAAGAATACTTGATAATAAACGGAGCAATGATATTATCAAGTCCCATGGCATATGTAACACTCGATTTCGTTCCGATCCAGTATAAAAACATTCCTGACCGATCCAATACCGAAGTTGTTACACCGATATAGACATTGTCCGGGAAACCATAGGGATTGAAACTATGCGTCATAACATCCGTGTATTCAAGATTCAGAGAAGGATCGTATTGCGCTACAACACTTTTCACAGTGACATTGTCAACTGAAGTCTGAGCTATAAGATAAAAACGGCCATTGGGAGCAAAATAAATATTTTCCGGAGAATCATGCTTATTCCCACTGCCTTTATAATACCTGGTGGCTAGGGTACTACCTGTAGGACTATACTTTCTCATACAGACATCATAATTGTAAACACCAAGGTTTGAATTCAGAACTGTATAAGCAACAACAATATTTCCTGAGCCATCAAAACATAATTTTCCGGCACCATCATTTGAATTTGCAGATCCGTTTATATACTTCGACCAAACACGGGTGCCACTGCTGTTATATTTTACCAGCATGGCATCACTATTACCTACCGTTCTTTCACAAGCAGCCGTGAAATATATATCTCCGGACGCATCAATTTCCATATGGGCCGGCAGGTCAGCGTTCAGACCGGCTAAAGCATTATATGTTTTCTTCCACACCTGCACTCCGGAACTATTCAGTTTTTGAAGTACAACCTGTGAACCATTTGTACCTGACGTAGATGATCCTAATACATACACATCACCCGATGCATTCACCCGTACCATCTGTGGAGTAAACGTACTGACGTTCGTGAAGAACAGCTGAGCGCCAATATCCGAATAACAAGCTAAAAAATAACCGGTCTGTCCCAGATATCCCAACCAGTATAATTTATTCCCCTTAGCATATACTGAAATAGTATAGTCGTCAGGTCCTGTGCCTCCACCAGAAGGGCCACTGTATAAGTATTGACGCCATACTTCCACAAGTGAAGAATTGTATTTAATCAGGACGGCATCATGTTTATATACATTATCGTAATAATACTTACCTCCAGCGTAATAGTTACCACTTCCATCCGCTTCTAAACATGTTGTTTTATCGCTTTGAGTATAATCAGGAACTGCGATTGGGTTTGAAAAATCGAAATTGGTCTGGAAGCTGCCCCAACGTTTTGTCAGATTCATCTTTGAATACAACAATCCACCCGGATTATAGTACTCCGCCGTTTCAGCCAGAAGCAACCCATTATCAGATGTTGCAACTCCATGAAGATAGCTCCAATCTACAGAAGATACATAATCGCTATAGTAAACAACTTCCTCTCTCACTGGTTGCGCAACCATCAGACTCGACCAGCAACAATTGATGGTTATGAGGAACAAGATCAGGTTTTTAGTGTTTTTCATTTTGATGATTTTCATGAAAAGTGCAAAAACCCTTTAAGCTTATCATGGAATTTTGAGTATCCGGCTAGAAAAAATTAGTATTCGGCAATTCCATAAACCACGACAAAGGGATTTAAGGCTGATCATGCAGTGTATGTTTAATCCCGAACATCTTTAGCTCCACTGTATTTTAGATATCCCGCGTTCCAAAACAAGCAGGAGCGGTTCAGGCTGATCCCGATCGTCCACCACCACCTCTGCAACTCAGAAACCCCGGAGCTTTGCTACGAACTCAAACGCATCGCCATCGAATAGGGAACGCGGATCGCCTTCGGCTTACGCTGATCAGGCTGATGGTCGCTGATTGATATTGTCTTCAGGCCGGTCGCGACCGGACAATACCAATCGTGTACGGACGTGCCCTGCTTGAACTGCAAAGCCTCGGGATGCAGGACCCTTGCACATGCTACATCTCGCCTGCATTTTCGACAAACCACGTTGCCAAAGATGGAACGCGGATGAAGCTGATTTTGCTGATGGTCGCTGATTTTATTTGTCTTTAGGCCGGTCGCGACCGGATAATATTTGTCGCATGGCCGGTCGCGACCGGCCACTACCACTTCTGTAATCCCGAGGCTACGCTCGGGACGCAAGCGCTCTGAAACTTCGCAACTCCCCTCTCAGGCCAAAACCGTATTCAGAATCGAATCGAAAATCAATTTGCCGTCGGTATTGCCGAGAACAGATTCGCTGGCACGTTCCGGGTGGGGCATCATACCAAAAACATTGCGTTGCTTGTTGCAGATACCGGCGATGTTATCAAGCGCGCCATTCGGATTACTTTCTGCTGTGATATTACCTTGCTCATCGCAGTAGCGGAACAGCACCTGGTTATTGTCCTTGATTTGCTGCAAGGTGGACTCATCGCAGTAAAAACGGCCTTCACCGTGCGCGATGGGAACCTTTGCGGTTTGTCCAACGCTGAACTTTGATGTGATCACCGATTCATCGGTCTCACAACGAAGATTTACATTCTTACAAATAAACTGGTGATTGTTGTTGTGCAGCAATGCACCGGGGAGGAGATGTGATTCGGTAAGGATCTGAAATCCGTTACAGATACCGAATACAAATCCGCCTTTATCGGCAAATTCGCAAACTTCCTGCATGATGGGTGAAAAACGGGCGATGGCACCGGAGCGGAGATAATCGCCGTAAGAAAATCCTCCCGGCAGCAAAATAAAATCACAGCCTTGCAGGGTATGGTCTTTATGCCATAGTTCTACAACTTCCTTCTTCATCACGTTTCTTACCACGTGGATGAGGTCCTTATCGCAGTTAGAGCCGGGGAAGATGACAACGCCGAATTTCATGGGAGCAGGTTTTAACTTATGCAAAGGTACACGTTAAAAAAGTATCCCTGACGGCATTTTATAACTTTCAGGCTTTGCTATCTTCACCGGTAAATTGAACGGCTATGAAAAAAATACTCCCTCTTCTCCTCTTCCTGTTTACGGGCTACCTTGTTGAGGCTCAAAGCGAAACCGGATTTCAGATCCGCGCCGGTATGGGCTTCGCGGTGTATGGCACCAAGTCAACTACTACCATCAACACACCTGTTGGCGACTGGACCGACTCGGAAACCGACGGCGCCGTGACTTTCCATTTTCCCATGGAATTCCGCTACGGGTTTAACAAGCATTTAAATGCCGGACTTGATTTCAAGATTGGCTCGTATCTCTATGAACCGGACAGTGGAGATGGAAAAAGCAATGGTTTTTTTGCTATTGGTCCGGCGGTGGAATATGCGTTTGTTTCACTGGAGCACTTTCGCTGGTATGGCGGACTCGGTATAAATTACTGCAGTCTTGTATTACAGGAAACAGAATCGTATACAGCTAACAAATATGTATGGTCATATGGAGGTGCCGGATTTAAAATTGGTTCCGGGGTCATGATCATTTTCGGCGAACACTTCGGATTAAATTTCAATCTGGCCTGGGACTCGCATAATTTCAAACTCAAAAACTACGAGTACAACGGAAAAGATGTCTCACTCGATAATTACGAGGCAACCCTAAAAGTACGCGGCCTTGACTTTGGTTTTGGCGCTGCGTACCTGTTCTGATATCACCCTGAATAAAGAGAGGAGCTTTGTTTAAGGCTCCTCTCTTTTTTATTGTTCTGTTAAAACACTTTTGTTACTACCCGTTTACAGGTATCGGAATTTCCCATGGTATAAAAATGAATCACCGGCACACCGGCCGCTTTCAGTTCTTTACACTGCTGAATGCACCACTCGATACCCACTTCTTTCGCTTTGTCATTGCCTTCCACCTTACTCATGGCATCTTCCAGTTCATCCGGAATATCGATGTGAAAAATACTCGGCAACACGGTGAGTTGCTTTTTTGTCGTCATCACTTTAATACCCGGAATGATCGGCACAGTAATATCGGCAGCGCGGCAAGCCTCCACAAATTCGAAGTATTTCTTATTATCGTAAAACATCTGCGTAACGATATAATCCGCACCGGCATCCACTTTTGCTTTCAGGTATTTCAGATCGCTGCGCATATTGGGTGCTTCGAAGTGTTTCTCGGGATAGCCGGCCACGCCGATGCAGAATCCTGTAGGAGCCACATCCTGGAGATCTTCGTCGAGGTACTGTCCGTGATTCATCGATACCACCTGTTGCAGCAGATCTAACGCATACGCATTACCGCCGGGTTCGGGGACGAAGCTGCCTTCGCTTTTGATGGAATCACCACGCAGCACGAGAACATTATCGATGCCGAGGAAGCTCAGGTCAATCAGCGCATTCTCCGTTTCTTCTCTGGAGAAACCGCCGCAGATGATGTGGGGCACCGCATCGATACCGTATTTGTTCATGATGGCTGCGCAGATACCTACGGTACCCGGACGTTTCTTCACCGATTTCTTTTCAAGGAGTCCGTCGGGGCGCTTTTTGTACACATATTCCTCACGGTGATAAGTAACATCAATGAAACTGGGATTAAAATCCAGCAGGGGATCAATTGCCTGGTAAATCTCATTCATACTCTTACCCTTCAGGGGCGGAAGTATTTCGATAGAGAAAAGGGGTTTCCCTTCGGCTTTGCGGATGTGTTCAACTACTTTCATGGGGCGTAGATAGAGAGCCTTTATACGTGAGGATGCCGTTTTCGGTTCCGGCAGATATCGTGCAAAATTGCATAAGTATTCTCAAAAAGACGGGGTCCGGGCAAAATTTCATACCGTTGGCCTTTTCAAAAGAATCCTTCAGGAAATAAAAAAGCGCCTGTTCCGGAGAACAGACGCTTTCAATATGGAATTTAGCTCAATTAGCGGGAGATGGTCACCGTACCCGACTTCGCATCTTTACCATCTTTCAGGTCAATGATGTAGAAGTAGACACCATCAGGCGAATCTTTACCGTCGAATTTGCGGGTACCATTGTTGTAACCTGTTGTATTGTACACTTCGTTACCCCAGCGGTTGAAGATCTGCACGGTATTATTCGGATACTGTTCGATGTTAGAGAGTTCAAAGAACTCATTGATGTTATCACCGTTCGGTGTGAAGATATTCGGGATTACCACCTCGCAGGCAACAGGCTCTGAAGCAGCACCTGTTTTACAGAGGCCGGTACCGATTGCACGAACCATGAATTCAGGAATAGAATTATTTACGCCATGTGTTTCAGGACCTGAAGGTGTGTTGGCAGGAATCCAGGTAGCTCCGCCGTCTTCACTTACTTCATAGCTTGCAGCACCTGCAATAGCAGCCCAGGTATAGGTGTATTTGAACACACCGCTGGTGGTATTACATGCTACAACAGGAGCTTCCGGATAGTTGAACACATTTACCACACCGCTGTCAGTTGCCTGACAGTTATTCTGTGTTACAGTTACATAGTAAGTACCGGCAGCAGTAGTTGAGATGGTTTGTGTAGTGGCTCCATTTGACCAGAGGTAAGTGGCACCGGCTACGTTTGCATCGAGGTTAGCAGTTTGATCTGTACAGATATCTTCGTCGTTAACCGCAGGTGTCGGAGCGGCATTAACGGTGAGTACCATTTGTGCGCTGCCTGTACAACCCGGATTTACGGTTACATCTACACTGTAAGTTCCCGCAGCTGAAGGCTGGTAAGTTTGTGAAGTAGCACCGCTGATCGGGTTACCACCTTGTAACCACTGATAGGTGGCACCTGTGAAGCTTCCTCCGTCGAGGGTAGGATAGGTATCGTAATCACAGATGGATACATCAGAGAGCGCCGGAGTTGGGATTGACACTACTGAGAGGACCATAGATCCGTTAGCAGCACAGGAGCCGGTTCCGATGGTAACTGCATACGTTCCGCCTTGTGTAGTCTGGAGTGTTTGAGCGGTAGCACCAGGGATGATGTTACCATCGAGTGTCCATACATAGGTTGCTCCGGGATTACCTGCATCGAGCAAAGGATAGGATCCGTTCGCACAGATCGTAGCATTTGTAAGTGATGGCGCCTGGAATGGTGCTGTAACAGTGAGTTGAATGTCAAATGAACCGATACATTGTGCAACACCGGTATTAACTTCTACGGTGTAGGTATAGGTACCTGCAGCAGAAGGAGCCGGAGTGTAGGTCTGGTTGGTTTCACCGGTGAGCAATGATCCGTTCTGATACCATTGGTAAGATGCACCTGTATTGCCTGCATCCAGGATGGGCATCGGATCGTTCAGGCAGAGGGTTTGATCAGCAGGAAGGTTATCTACCGGAGCAGGAATGATTGTTAGTGTTAAAGTATCAGCTCCGTTACAGGTAGGACCATTGTTGATGTAGATTGAATAGGTACCGGCAGCCGTTGGTGTATAGGTTGGACCGGTAGCACCTGCAATCGGACCATTCTGATCATACCACTGGAAGTTCAGTCCGGTATAACCACAATCAAGCGTTGGAATCGGATCGAAACTGCAGATAGTAGGATCTGAGCCGAGGTTAATCGGAATCAGTGTATCGACACCAAAGATGGCCAGTGTATCGGTAGGTAACATAAATCGTCCGCAGGTATTGGCGATGGTATTACCATCTGATCCTCCACCGTTCACCATGAGCAGGTAGAACGGACCTGAACCGGAAGCCTGACCTTGCATATTTACCATGAGCGATTTGGTTTTAAGACCGCCAGGCTGGCAGAAACCATACACCGATCCAATCGGATAATTATTACCATTGATATCTACGAGTACCAGATCAGAACCATCATTTGCAATGGAGTAGCAATAGACACTATCCATCAGGTCAACGATGATCTGGTTGAATACACAACCAACGCTGTCGTGCTTCGGATACCATACGATGTTACTGTCAAGTACAATGTACTTCACGGTATCCACAAGTTCAGGCATTTCCGAACCGCACTCTGAAAGGAGCGTGTTTCCGTCAAATCCTTTCTTGATATAAACGTATGTAGTTCCGGAGATCAGCGGATTAAGCAGCGTGAGCAGGAGTGAATCCGTTTGACCGTTGGTACAGTTGATCGGAGTTACAGTCACTACAGGGTCAGGAATACCAATCGGGGTAATTACGTGGAAATCGGTAGGTACTGCAGACGCACACTGGAACGTAGTATCGAAAGGAACGATGATGGTGTACTCATTACCACCACAGGTTGTTTGAACGATACCGGGTCCGGTAGTAAGCGAAGAGTTGGTGAATGAAGGCAGAATCTGATTACACTGCGATACGATATTGATCTGGATATCGCGTTTTACTGATCCGATCTTCGTTCCGTTCCGGAATTCTTCAACAAGTACTGCAAGTACACCTACCTGCACCAGATTCGGCGTGAAGTTGATTACACCGGTTTGAGGATTAATTGTAATCGGTGTGGAAGATGAAAGAGGATTCAACGCAGAATAAGGTGCGATATACGTAGCAGGAATTGACTGTGGTGGGCACTGGGTACCGCCATCTTCGGCAGTAGTAAGTGAGAACACCAGCGAGTCACCATCAATATCGGTTGCAGCCTGATCATAGTAGAAAGAGTTTCCTACGCAGAAACGGGTGTATGCGATATTGGTGAAGGTGGGTGAAGAGTTCGTAGGTGCATTCACGTTATCAAGGAACGCACTTACAAAGAGGTTGTTCGGAACGATGGTAGTGATAGCACCGTTACGGCAACATTCTGAATAGGAGAATTGCCAGTCGATGGCGGTCTGCGGAAGTGTAACAATGGCTTCGTAGATATATTCTTCGAAGTCACCTACACCACCCGGACATGTAGCCGGAGCCGGTGGAACACAAGGTGTGTTTGGAACTGGCGCAGAGGTAATAATCGACGCTGTTACAGTTCCTGATACACCCAGTGAGATGGATGAATAACAAATGCTTGCAGTTGTCGGTACAGGAATACCGGTGCAGTCGCGATAATACTTCAAACGAAGGAGGTACTGTAATGGAGTACCTGTGTACTCATAGGTAATATCCATACCTGCCATGTGGGAGGCCCGGCTTGTGGTGGGCACCATCATGATCGCAAGGAGCGATACGACCAGCAGCGTAAACAGTTTTTTCATGATTGAGGCTGTTTTTATAAGGTTGCTATTATTGATTTTTTTCTATTTGAAGAGATGCAGGGATCCTTTCTGCTTCCAGGAGGAGCCGTCACCGGAGGTTGCAAATATATCGTATAAATAGGTACCCGGTTCGGCTACGCTGCCATCCGGCAGTCGCCCATCCCAGGTTATTTTATCTCCTTTCGCAGAGTATACCTGACGTCCGCTCCGGGTGTAGATCTTAACTTCCAGCTGAAAACCGTCAGTGTTTTCTATTTCGAAGATGTCGTTGATACCGTCGCCATTGGGACTGAAAGCCGAAGGCACGGTTCCGGTTACATGAATTTCACGTGTCAGCGTGATTCCATCTACCAGACATTGTAAAGTATAATCGCCCGGCTTTTCGTATGTATGAGATGTAGAGAATTGATTACCGGTTGCATAGCCATCGCCGAAGTCGAAGTCGGCTTTTTTGCCCTGCTGATTGGTAAGTGCCGTAACCGTGAACGGAGCAAAACCCGTGGTAGTGGAGACGATCAGCACAGGCGAGGGATTTGTATTCACCTGAACCGGCGTCTGCACAGGGGCAGGATTTGACTTAGCCGGTTCATTATCAATGATTTTTGGAGTACTCACCGCCGGCTGAGCGGGATGCTGTGATTTTACAGCGTCCCCGCTCGCCACAACGGTTGTACCGGTCGACGCGGTTGGGCTGATCAAACGATCATTGGAATTGCCCTGAGTATGTTGTTCCTGAGTTCCTGAAACAACCGTTGTTTTTTCATTAACGGTATTCGCTTCAGGTTTTATATCAATTTGATTGTCAAAATTTTGACTTGGCACAGGTGCTGAAACGACGGCTGTTTCTGCCGGCTCCTGAACGGAGGATCCGCTTACGACCGGCTGTACCGGCGTTTCCTGCTTCACCACTCCGAAATAAACTGCAGTAACGGTTATAGCAGCAGCAGCGATAATGGCCGACAACCCCTTAACGCCTAATCTGGCAACAAGGCCTTTGACTGCCGATGAACCTCCGGGAACAGAAGCCGGAGCCGAAGGCAGCTGTGTGCTGATCTTCGTCCAGACACCCGGATCCACTTCAGGCTCGAAGTGATCGAAGGCGTCTTTGAATTTATCTTCCAGGCGATTCATTTTTTATTCTTTTCCGGCCGTAAGGAGGCCTTTTTCCTGTTGTAATCTGTTTACTTTTTCTACCAGATGCATGCGGGCTCTGGCAAATTGCGATTTACTGGTTCCTTCAGATATACTCAACATCTCTCCTATTTCCTTGTGCGAGTACCCTTCTATGGCGAACAGGTTGAATACTGTCCTGAATCCAGGTGGCAATTGGCGGATGAGTTCCAGCAGATCAGATGCCTGTAACTTGTCCAGCACTTCAGCATCTTCAGATGGCTCATTGACTTCGTCAAGCTCGTTCCAGAGTAATTTCTGCTGCCGGATATGATCCAGACAGGTATTTACTATTACTCTCCTGATCCAGCCTTCGAGGGAACCCTCGCCTTTGAAAGAACTTATTTTCTGGAAGATTTTCAGGAATCCGTCCTGGAGGTAATCTTCCGCCTCTTCCCTGCTCCGGGTGTACCGTAGGCAAACCCCGAACATTTTTCGCGCAAACCTTTCGTACAGAAGCCGTTGAGCTTTGGCGTCCTGACGAAGTATAGCTTCAAGCAGTTGCTCATCGGTCATTGCGCTATGGGTCGGTAGAAACATAGATGGGATTTTCCCGGTTGCGGTTGCATACGAAGGTAAGAATTAATGGAATTTATTGATTTACAGAATGAAATAATGAGAATTTCGTCTGCTTATCGATAAATGGCGACTGTACCTCTGTATACCGCAGTGCCATTGCCCAAATCTACCGTGAACAGATATACTCCGTCCGGAAGCGAAGCTCCATCAAATCTGCGCTCTTGGTTGTCATATCTGTTAACCTGGAATACCTCCTGACCCCAACGGTTATGTATACTCACCTTGCATTCAGGGTATTGTGCTATGTTGCGGATTTCGAAGAAGTCATTGATGTCATCACCATTGGGGGTGAAGATATTGGGAATAGCAAGTGCGCAGCCGGTAGGTGTGGAAACCAGACCGGTATCGCAGGGAGGTGGTCCTATTGCCCTGACCACAAATACAGGAGGAGCATTATTGACACCATGTGACGTTGCGCCGACCGGTGTATTCGCAGGCATCCACGTGAATCCGCCATCTTCACTGACCTGATAGGATATCGCTGAAGGGACCGGATTCCAGGTATAAATATCACTGTATCCGGCAGTGCCATTTACACAGGTGACCTCCGGTGCGGCAGGATAACCGGATTGCGCCACTGCGGCGGTATCGGAGCTGCTGCAACCATTCGCAGTTACGGTCAGTGTATAGATTCCGGGATTGCTGATCTGTATCGTTTGTGTTGTATCACCGGTTGACCAGAGATAAATGGCGCTACTGATTCCACAATCCATGAGTGCTGTTTGCCCGGTACACAGGATGAGCGGATCTATCGTAAATCCGGGTGAAGCATTTCTGATGAGATTCATACTGTCAATTCCTTCGCATCCGAAGGTATCCGTGGCAATCAACGTATACATTCCATTTCCGAACGTTTGATAAACCGGCAAGGTATCTTCAAACATAAATGTATTGTAGTATCCCCAGTTATAAATGAGCCCCTGAGCGGATCCTGCACTTAATAACGGCCAGGGATCTCCGTCACAAACGATGCTGTCGTGCAAATCAACATATGGCCGGGGATGGATGGTCAGTGTCATGGAATCTACGCCGGTACATCCTCCACCGCTGGCCATCACTGTGTATATTCCACCTGATGCAGGCTGATAAACGGATTGAACAGCACCGGAAATCGGCTGACCATTCAGGTACCAGCTGTAAGCCACTGTTCCGATGGAAGTGCAGACAAGCGGAGGAATTACTTCACCATCGCAGATCGCGGTGTCAGAGATAAGGTCGAGCGGAATTTTGGTCTGGTGGTACAAAACAGCGATCGTATCCGCCGGGATCAGAAAATGACCGCAGCGGTTGGATACGCTGTTTCCGTCAGATGCTCCGGAGGAGTCAGCATATAGAATCAGTGGATTGACTACTGTAAAGGGCAATTGAAAGTTAAGGATCAGCTGGCTGCTGATCGTTCCACCCGGACATACCATTGTTGTCGCATTTATCGGATATACCACGCCGTTAGCGTCTTTCAGCCGGAGATCGCTGCCATCCGCCGCCACGGTCCAGCAGAACAATGGATCAGTGAGATTGATCGTATCCTGACTGCTATAACAGGGAAGGGAATCATACACCGGATTATATCCGGAAACATCCTGAACGATCACCGGAATTGTATCTCTCAGCTCCGGCATTTCATATCCGCATTCAGAAACCAGGGTATTCCCGTCGATGCCTTTCTTAACCCAGATGCTGGTAGTACCGATAAGCAAAGGATTTAAAAACGTAAGTACTAACGTATCCGCATATCCGCTAATACATCCGATAGGCTGAACAGCAACAACGGGATTAGGGATACCCTGCGGATCGAGGGTGTGAAAATCATTGGGTACAGCGGAGGCACAATTGAAGGACGTATCAAATGTGAGCATCACGGTACTATCCCCGCACTGTGCTGCAACAAATCCGTTGTTGGCTTTCAGAATCTGGTCATCAAACGCCGGAGTAACCGGATTCAGGAACGGAAAGAACTCCAGTTGCAATTCCCTCTTTACGGAACCAACGAGTACACCGTTTCTATATTCATCGGTACGTATCGCGATGATCACAAATTGCGCAACTGACGGAACAAAATGAAGCACACCGGTTAATGGATCAAAGATGATCGGAACGGAGCTCGAAAACGGTACAGCCAGGCTATACTGTGGCAAAAAACCCGCCGGAGTAACGGGTCCCGGACAAGCAAAATACGCATCCGGTACTTCAAAAGTATTTACCAGAGAGTCCCCATCATCTTCCACAGCGTTTAATGGTAAATCATTCTGAATTCCAATTGCTGAAATATGATAATCCAGATCAGTAAAATAAGGTGAGTTGTTCAGGATACCATTCAGATTATTGATCGTACAGCTGGCATACATCGATGCATTGACCAGATTCCCGCTGTTATTCAGACAACACTCTGACCAATGAAAGGTCCAATCGTTCGCCGGAGGCAGATAAACCAATAACTCATAAACATATTCCTCAATACTTCCGGTTCCACCTGTACAAGTGGGAATCGAGGTCAAACAATAAAACTGCGGAATTACCTGAGATGAATACAAAGGCATGGTGGTCGTCATACATTGATTCAGCGATGCTGAATAGTATGTAAGCGGAGCCGGATTATTAATTGGAATACCGGTACAATCGCGATATACCCTGAGCCGGAGCAGGTATTCACCCGGCACCATTGTAGTGATATAGGTAAGATCAGCACCGATGAGATGGCTGGCTGATACGTTGGAAGAATACAACATCAGGAACCAATAAAAAAGACGAAAGAAGAAGCGATAATTTTTCATAACTGAAATTTTTTTTCCTTCAGATAAGGGCATACTCCTCCCCTTCACTAAAGTTGGTGATTTTTTAGCAGATAACCGGATTGCTCCTGCAAATTAACTTTAACCGCATATTTCCTGATTCACAGCAACCAGGATCGGCAGAAGCGTGCGTTCATTGAAAAAGATGCAGAATCCGGATGAATGGTTGCATCTGCCCGTTTCCAAACCTCAATCACCTTGAAAATCAGGTACTGCCAACTCCCATCTTTTCAATACCTCCACGTTTCAGTGTTTAAATTATCCTCCCAAGTGCCGTGTATCTCCTTTTCCTTTCATACCCCACCCCGATTTCGTACTTTTGCGCGACTATGGAGCAAATCCGCAATTTCTGCATCATCGCCCACATCGACCACGGGAAATCGACCCTGGCCGACCGCCTGCTGGAGTATACTAACACCGTGTCGAAGAAGGACTTACAGGCCCAGGTACTGGACGATATGGACCTTGAACGCGAGCGGGGCATTACCATTAAGAGCCATGCAATCCAGATGGATTACGAACTGGACGGCAAAAAATATATCCTCAACCTGATCGATACACCGGGACACGTGGACTTCAGTTACGAGGTTTCCCGTTCCATCGCTGCCTGCGAAGGTGCCTTGCTGATTGTGGATGCTGCACAGGGTATTCAGGCGCAAACCATTTCCAACCTGTACCTGGCTCTTGAGAACGACCTGACCATTATTCCTATCCTGAATAAAATCGACCTTCCCAGCGCAGAGCCGGAACTGGTAAAGGATCAGATCGTAGATCTGCTGGGTTGCGACCGTGAAGAGATTCTGGCGGCATCGGGTAAAACCGGCATGGGTGTACATGATATTCTTCGTGCAATCGTTGAACGTATTCCTGCTCCGAAGGGAGATCCGAAAGCTCCGCTGAAAGCCCTGATCTTCGATTCTGTATTTAACTCTTTTCGTGGCATCATTGCGTATTTCAAGGTGATGGAGGGAGAGATCAATAAAAACGATCACGTAAAATTCGTCGCCACCGGATCCGATTATCACGCGGATGAAATCGGCATTCTCCGACTCGATAAATCTCCCCGCGATGTGGTGAAAACCGGCGACGTAGGATATATTATTTCGGGTATCAAGGAAGCGAAAGAAGTTAAAGTTGGAGATACCATCACTCATGTAGACCGTCCCTGTCTTCAGGCTGTTGCCGGTTTCGAAGATGTGAAGCCGATGGTTTTTGCGGGTATTTATCCGGTAGATACGGATGAATACGAAGAGTTGCGTACCTCCATCGAAAAGCTGCAGCTCAACGATGCTTCGCTGGTCTTTGAGCCGGAGTCGTCTGCTGCACTGGGATTTGGTTTCCGTTGCGGATTCCTTGGTATGCTCCACATGGAAATTATCCAGGAACGTCTCGAACGCGAGTTCAACATGACGGTGATTACTACCGTGCCGAACGTTTCGTATCAGGCTTACCTGACGAATGGCGAAGACTTTCAGGTGAACAACCCCAGCGACTTCCCAGATCCGAGCAAGCTTGACCGCATCGAAGAGCCGTATATCAAGGCAACGATCATCACGAAGGCAGAGTTTGTTGGTCCGGTGATGAGTTTATGTATCGGAAAACGCGGAGAGATTGTCAATCAGAGTTACCTCACCACCGACCGTGTGGAGCTGATCTTTAATATGCCACTCGCTGAAATCGTTTTTGATTTTTACGATAAACTCAAGTCGATTTCCAAAGGTTATGCATCCTTCGATTATCATCAGATCGGCTATCGTGCCTCTGAGCTGGTGCGTCTTGATATCCGACTCAACGGTGAACCGGTAGATGCCCTCTCCGCCCTGATCCACCGTGACCATGCCTTTACCTTCGGAAAAAAGATCTGCGAAAAACTGAAAGAGCTGATCACGCGTCAGCAATTTGAAATTGTGATTCAGGCTGCTATCGGTGCAAAAATCATCGCCCGTGAAACGGTGAAAGCTCTACGTAAAGACGTTACCGCGAAGTGTTACGGTGGTGATATCTCGCGTAAACGAAAACTGCTCGAGAAGCAGAAAGAAGGTAAGAAGCGAATGCGGCAGGTTGGCTCAGTAGAAATTCCGCAGCAGGCGTTTCTGGCCGTTTTGAAACTTGATTAACTCAGCAAAACAAAAAATCCGCCTCCGGGCGGATTTTTTGTTTTTAAGAGGGGCATTCCGCACTTCGTGCGGAAGGAGCAAGAAGGGCAAAAGGGGCAAGAGGGGCAAGAGGGGCAAGACAGCCTGCAGCCTTGAAGCCTGAAGCCTGTGGCTTGCGGCTGAATTATCGTTTTACCAATTTAAATCGTGTAGTTTCCTTTTCGGTTACAAACTCAACAATGATCAACCCTGCATCATATGCACGGAGATCAAGCGGATGTCTTCCATGTTGAATAGAGATACCTTGCGACGATAGTAATTTGCCGGCTGCATCATACACATGCAACACGCCACGGCGGAACTGATCATCCGGAAACAACAGCCAGGTATCATCCCCGGCAGGATTCGGATAGACAGTACCGTTAGCTAATAAAGCTGTATTGTCCAGTCCGGCAAGTGAACAGGTGCCGGGAAGAAACGTATCCAGCCATCCGGCCCGGGCAGTAATCCAGTTTTTCAGCTCCTGCTTCACACCGGCATAATCAGGAGGGAACGGCTGAGGGTTGGGCCATACATATACACCAAGGATGGGCCATTGCGTGAAATTTCTGGCCTGACTTTCATCCAGCAACGCACCCACGCTGTCAATCCAGGCATTGAGTGAAGCATCCGACAGTAAATTGCTGCGCAGTGAATCCCATCTGCAGCGTAAATTGTTTTTGAAGTACGGATCCTGCATCAACCGGTTCCACCAGAACGGCACCTGATTGCCATCGGAGGTACTGGGGAAGATGTATGAGTAGCCGGAAGGGCTGTCCCCGCCATAATAATCGGCGTTACCCCAGGCGATATCGTAATCCCAAACGGGTCCCATCCGCATCAGGCGACCGTCGCTGTCTTTGGGCTTATGAAAGAATGTACTGATACGGTATCCATCCACATTCTTGGCCAGTTCATTGATGATAAAATAATCGATCCAGCTGTTGATGTCGATGTAGTTCCGGTAACCGGTAAGCGGATCCGAGAAATTGGGTCCGTGCAAGGCCTGTTCCATACTATCAACAAACTGCTGAATATAATTGGCCTGCACCGGCAGTATAGTGGCATAATCAGGATATTCAAACTGAATGTTTGGAGTGGGACCACCATTAGGCGGTGGGTATGCGGATGAAAAACCCGGGCCACTTGTACCTGTTGGCTTATCTATTTTAAGAATATATCCGCCGGTAAGATCATCACCGCTGGTATCGGCGGGTGTAAGTTTGGCGATGTCAACACGACCGGGATCACGTTTGATTTTCTCCATGAAAATATATACCCCCTGGTATTGTCCGTTCACGAGCAGTTCACAGTATTGAATGCGCGACGCATAATGTCCCATCGAGCGGGAGAGATCATAACTGATCACATTCCGCATAAGTGTTTTATCCGTGAAATTCGCATTCAACACCCAATCACTCTCTGCCGGCATTCCAAACAAGCTAACATCGAGATCAGTTCCCAGCGAATCGCGGGTTTCCACACCGAACGATTTTTTAGGGAACATCTGTGAACTGGAACCACGCACTTCTATTCCGATATAGCCATTATATGCAAATACTGTATCAGAAACATAATTTCGTATACCCGCACCGTTATCAATGATTTTCATTGTTGCGGTAATCTTGGGATCATCCGGAATCACCTGACCCATCGTAGAGATTTTCACGATCGGCAGATTCGACGATTGCAGCATCAGTCCCTGTGGAGGATTGGCGCCGAAATACAAGGCCCAGTTGAGCAGAATGCCGGCATCAGCGAATGGATAATTATCATGAATCAGCAGCTGCCAGGTCTGGTTGGGATCCAGGCCGTTGTTCACTGAATACAGCGGTGACTCGGGACGAAATGAACCGGAAAACGGTGCACTGCCGTTGGTGATAAAGCTGGGTACTGTATCCACGAAGAAGGTATTGATGTAGTTATTTCCACCACCACCATTACCGGTAGACAGTTCAATATAGGTGCTGTCCGGCGCGATCAGGAAAATTTCAAGATCTGAATCATAGGTGTGGACAATATTGACCGAAACTGCTTTCAGCCCGAAGGTAGAATCGAGGGAAGATGGCAATCCTGAAACCGGCAAATTGAAACGGATAGACGTACCATCGTCGGGGATAGATCCTCCAACTCCCACGAATTGCTGACTATAGGAAGGTATCGCGGTTAACGATAGGAAAGCGACGAAGAGCAGTCGCGTCAGGTTGTTCAACATAGGTTGCTAAAATACGGCTTTTAACCGACTTCTGCCAAACGTTTGATAATCCCTACAGCAGACCAAACGCCTGTTCATTCATCTGGAAAACATAATGGGTGATAGCGGCATAAATGGGTATTCCCGCCATGATATTAAACGGGAAGGTAATTCCCAGTGGAGTGGTCAGGTAATAAGAAGGATTAGCCTCCGGAATCGCTACCCGAATAGCAGCAGGCGCGGCGATATAGGAAGCCGATGCCGCCATGGTCGCCAGGATCACTGTACCACCTTCTGACATTCCAGCCAGACTACCCGCCAGGATACCCAACATAGCCGAAATCAAAGGCATGGTAATCCCGAAAACCAATAGAAATAAACCTGTTTTCCGCAGATCCTGCATTCTTCCACTGGTCACCACCCCCATTTCCAGCATAAAAATTGCCAGAAACCCCTTAAACATCCCAAAGAAAAAAGTGTTAAGCTGGTCATTCTTTTGCCATGCGGTAAACATCCCAATCAATAATCCTCCGACCAATAAAATCATACTTTTTCCGAGTAACACTTCCTGCAATACAGCCGACAATTTCCCTCCTTCTGATTTTTTCAATTGTAGACTCCGGTACAAAAGGATACTATACGCAATTGCAGGAACTTCCATCAAAACCAGCAACACCGTAACGTACTCTTCATAAGGCATTTTACGGTCTTTAAGCCAGGTAATCACCACGGCAAAGGTGACCGCACTCACCGATCCATAATGCGCAGCCATGGCACAGGCATCCTCCAAAGTAAAACGTCCCACTTTCCGGAGATAAAACCAGGCGATGGTACAAACTGCCAGACTCAGCAACAAGGTGGTAATCGCAGGAATCAGCAGCCTGCCGGCCTCCGCATGAAACAGTTCAATTCCGCCCTTGATACCAATTGATAAGAGCAGGTAAATACTCAATACGTTATAGAAGGAATCGGGGATTTTAAGGCCTGATTTCACCCAGCCGCCCAGCCAGCCCAACAAAAAGAAGAGCACTACCGGATCCAACATATTCATCATAATAAGCTACTATCTTTTGCAAAAGTATTACTTTCGCGGTTCAACTTCACTAACATGGAACTACAATTAAAGTTTCGGATGAACGAACAATTATATCTCCGAAACCCGCAGGAGAGTGATTTAGGCAGGAGAATTATCAGTGCAAGTGTAAGGATGATTGGCCAGATGGGCTTTGAATCGTTCACTTTCAAGAAACTGGCCACGGAAATCGAAACGACGGAAGCGAGTGTATACCGCTATTTTGAAAACAAGCACCGGCTGTTGGTGTACATGGTTACCTGGTACTGGAGCTGGCTTGAATACCGGGTGATGGTGAGTGGCATGAACACGGATAATGTAGAGTTGAAAATAAAGCGCATCATCCGTTTGCTGATTGAAGAATTTGATGAATCGCCGGGGATGGATGGCATTGATCAGCAGGCGCTGTATCATATTGTGGTTTGGGAAGGATCAAAGGCTTACCTGACCCGACATGTTACAGAAGATAACCAGGCCAGATTATTCAAGCCATATAAAGACCTTACTTCACGTATTGCCGCCGTATTGAAGGAATACAATCCGAAGTATAAATACAGCAGATCATTGGCGAGCACCTTGATTGAAATGGCGCATTATCAGACCTTCTTCATGCAGAACCTTCCATCGCTTACCGATTTTGCACCAAAGAAAGACACCAAAGAAGTCTCAAAATTTTTAGAACACATGGTGTTCGCCTGTCTTAACAAATGAGGTGTATTGCAGTGTCCCATCATTGCTGTTCAGCGGATTCATCAACAATCTCAGCAGAATAAAAATCCGCAACCCTGCCGATACATTTCTGCCGTTTGCCTACCCAATACCGGGTAATCTCCAGGACAGGATTGCAGGTGATGGCAGAACAACGTAACTTTACACTGCGCTACCAGCGATAATACTTAAATTGTATGATGAATTATCTCCGTCGTTTAGTACTTCCTGTACTCTTTGTATCACTCCTGTTTTCAGGACATCTGAAGGCACAGCAGCAGGAACCCGCATTGGTTTCCGGTCCGATGCTGGGTTACAGTGAACACCGGTCTGTACTTGTATGGTTTGAAGTGAGTCAATCGGTTCGTTCAGCCATGCTCCGGTACTGGGAAAAAGACAATACCAGTTACTTCTACGAGATGGATTATCTGGGCCAGCTGGAAAAACCATACAATCCTATACGATTCGAACTGGTGAAGCTGAAACTCAACACGACCTACAATTATGAAATCGTATTAAACGGAAAGGTAGTCCCTAATCCCCATCCCTTTGAGTTCACCACGAAACCACATCAGGCCAATCCCGATGCTGAACCGTTCAACTTTTCCTTCCTTGCCGGTTCATGTGCTTACATCAATGATCCGGTACTCGACGCCAACGGTTCGCCTTACGGTCAGGATCCCTATATTTTCCGTACCATGGCCAGTATGAAAACCGATTTCATGCTCTGGCTGGGCGACAACCTCTACCTGCGTCCCTCCGACTACGGTTCTGAAGCGGGTATGCGTTACCGTTATAGCATGCACCGTAAATCGCCCGAGCTTTCAGAGCTGCTGAGTTCGCGTCCCAATTATGCAATCTGGGATGACCACGATTACGGCTATAACGATGCTGACCGTTCCTTCGAGCTGAAATCGATTGCGCAACGGCTCTTCCGCGATTACTGGGGGAATAAAACCTACGGGATGGATAACGACAACGGCATCTACAGTTCCTACAGCTGGGGCGATTGCGAATTCTATCTCACCGACGATCGTTCCCATCGTGCGCCCAATCAGATCAAGGACTCGGTGGGAGGCAAACCGAACTGTGAAAAAACATTCTTCGGCGATCAGCAACTCAACTGGCTGAAAGATAAACTCATCAGTTCAAAGTCCACCTTTAAGTTCATCGTAGTAGGAAATCAGGTGCTGAATCCGCTCAACGACTATGAAGGCATGCGTCATTATCCCTGCGAATTCAATGAACTCATCAATTTCATCGTAGCCTACCGGATAGAAGGAGTTGTGTTCATCACCGGAGACCGTCATTTCTCCGAAATCAACTTCTGGCAGCCAAAGGGAGGATACAAGATGTACGATATTACCTGCTCTGCCATCTCCTCCAAACCCTGGGAGCCGGTTGGAAAAGAGAAAGACAATCCTAACCGTGTACCACAAACGCTGGTCACCAACAACAGCTTCACACGATTCGATATCAGTGGCCCGCGTGGCGACCGTGTTCTTAAACTGATGACGATCGACAAAGCCGGCATCATCCATGCCTCTTTCCAGATCAGCGAGAAGGATTTGAAGATGAAATAATTGAGTAAGCAATACGTCACTCCTTACGTCCCGTTTTTTTCCGCTGACGTAAGGAGTTCTTTTTTACTTTTGATTGCTCAATCCGACGTCACATGTACCTCATGAAACCGGGAGCGATCCTCCTCCTTCTTTGCACCTTCTTTATGACCCAGGCACAAACCCTGCGCTATCCTGTTACACGCAAAACAGATCAACAGGACAATTATCACGGCACTCTTGTAAATGACCCCTATCGCTGGCTGGAGGCAGACACCGCGGAAGAGGTGAAAGCCTGGGTGGAAGCACAGAATAAAGTCACTTTCGACTATCTCTCCAAACTTCCGGGAAGAGAAAAATTCAAAAACCGTCTCTCCGAAATTCTCAATTACGAACGCTACTCTGCACCAAGCCGTGCAGGCGAATATTATTTCTTCAGCAAGAACGACGGGCTGCAGAATCAATCGGTGATATACTATCAGAAGGGCCTCGAGGGAACACCGAAAGTATTCCTTGATCCCAATACCCTTACCAAGGATGGTACGGCAGCGGTGAGCATGCTTGGTTACAGCAACGATCATAAGTATGTTGCCTATGCCATCAACCAGAGCGGCTCCGACTGGCAAACCATCAAAGTGCGCCGGATCGAAGACGCCACCGATATGCCCGATCAGCTCGACTGGGTAAAATTCAGCGGCGCTTCGTGGTTTAAAGACGGATTCTTTTACTCACGGTACCCCACCCCCGAAAAAGGAACAGAGTTCAGCGGGAAAAATGAATTCCATCAGGTATGGTATCATCAGATGGGTACTCCTCAATCGAAGGATCAGCTCATCTTTGAAGACAAAACACAACCCCTGCGCTACTATGGCACCGGAGTGACAGAAGACGAACATTATCTCTTCGTGTATGTTTCACAAGGCACTTACGGTACAGAAATCTTCTGGAAAGATCTCACCAAACCCGAAAGCAAACTGCAGCTCCTCTTCAAAGGATTTGAACACGAATACGGAATTATCGATAACATCGGCAGCCGTATCCTTGTGAGCACCAATCATGGTGCGATGAATAATCATATCGTGAGTCTGGATCTGAATACATTCACTCCGGATAAAACCATATGAATCACAATGGAAAGTGATCGTACCTGAAACGAAATCGCTGCTGGAGAGTGCCAATACTGCCGGAGGAAAACTCTTCCTCAATTACCTGCAGGATGTTTCTTCGCATGTGTATCAATACACTTATGAAGGAGTGAAAGAGCGGGAAATTATCCTGCCCGCCATTGGAACAGCAGCCGGCTTCGGCGGTTACAAGGAAGACAAAGAAGTTTTCTTCACTTTCACTTCGTTCACCTATCCTCCGGCCATCTACCGGTATGACATCGCCAGCGGGAAAGCTGCGCTGTTCCGTAGTTCCAACGTAAAATTCAATCCTGATGATTATACCACCGAACAGGTTTTCTACCCGAGTAAGGATGGCACCAAAGTGCCGATGTTTATCATCTACAAAAAAGGGCTTCAGAAAAACAGTATGAACCCCACTTTGCTGTATGCCTACGGCGGATTCAACGTCAACCTTACTCCGTCTTTTAGTGCATCGCGTGTGGTTTTACTTGAACAAGGAGCAGTGTATGCGATGGCCAATATCCGCGGAGGCGGTGAATACGGAGAAGCCTGGCACCGTGGTGGTATGCTCGAGAAAAAACAAAATGTATTTGATGATTTCATTGCGGCCGGCGAATATCTGGTAAAAGAAAAATATACTTCACCGGCTCGTCTGGCTGTACAGGGTGGTTCCAATGGCGGACTCCTCATCGGTGCTGTGGTGAATCAGCGTCCCGATTTATTCAAAGTTGCCTTCCCGCAAGTGGGTGTGATGGATATGCTCCGCTTTCATAAGTTTACTGTTGGCTGGGGCTGGGTTGTTGAATATGGCTCAAGTGATAGTCTGCAGCAGTTCGGCTATCTCTATAAGTATTCTCCCGTTCACAACATCAAACCGGTAAGTTACCCTGCGGTAATGGTGACCACCGCCGACCATGACGACCGTGTGGTGCCTGCACATTCGTTCAAATACATTGCTACCTTACAGGAAAATCAGAAAGGACCGGCTCCTGTTTTGATTCGGATCGATGTAAAAGCCGGACATGGAGCAGGAAAACCACTCAGCAAAACCATTGAAGAAACTGCCGACACTTACGCATTCATGTTCCATAACATGGGCGTGGAAGTAAAGTAACTATATCTGCTATGAATATTCTCCTACTCGGATCCGGCGGCCGCGAACATGCTTTCGCACGAAGTCTGGCTGCCAGTCCCCGCTGTACCAGCTTATATCGCTCCCGGCAATGCCGGAACAGCCTTGCACGGAACTAACGTTGACGTATCACCGAATGATTTCGGGAAACTGAAAGAATTCTGTCTGGAGCGAAACATCTCAATGGTGGTGGTTGGACCGGAAGATCCGCTGGTAAATGGCGTCACCGATTTTTTTGAAGGTGATGCTTCACTGAAATCCATTCCAGTGATTGGTCCCTCCAAAGCCGGTGCGACCCTGGAAGGCAGCAAGGACTTCTCGAAAGCCTTCATGAAACGTCACGATGTTCCGACGGCGGCCTATGAAAGTTTCACCTTTGCCGGCCTGGAAGAAGGATATAAATTTCTGGAGACCCTTCGTCCGCCGTATGTATTAAAGGCCGACGGACTCGCCGCAGGAAAAGGCGTACTCATCATTGATGAACTCGAAGAAGCCAAAGCTGAATTAAAATCGATGCTGGGCGATGCGAAGTTTGGCAAAGCCGGAGAGAAAGTGGTGATCGAAGAATTCCTTCACGGTATTGAAGTATCCGTTTTTGTTTTAACTGACGGAAAAAACTACAAAATTCTTCCAGAAGCAAAAGACTATAAACGCATCGGTGATGGCGACAAAGGACTCAACACCGGAGGCATGGGTGCCGTATCTCCCGTTCCGTTTGTGGACACAACGTTCATGCGAAAAGTAGAAGAGCGGATCGTTAAGCCAACGATTGAAGGCCTGGCGAAAGAAAAAATTGGCTATCGCGGATTCATCTTCATCGGTCTGATGAACGTAAACGGAGAACCTTATGTCATCGAATACAACTGCCGCATGGGTGATCCCGAAACAGAAGCCGTGCTGCCGCGCATCCAGACAGATTTTGTTGAACTCATGGATGCGGTTGCGAAGCAACAACTCGATACGATTACACTGGAAATTGATCCGCGTACTTCCGTCACGGTGGTAATGGTATCGGGCGGTTATCCCGGCAACTACGAGAAAGGATTTGAGATCACACACCTCGACAAAGCCGGTGGCACCGTCGTATTTCATGCCGGCACAAAAGCATCCGGAAATAAAGTGGTGACCAGCGGCGGACGTGTGCTGGCGCTTACGTCGCTCGGCAAGTCCATCGAAGAAGCCAGAGAACAATCGTATGCGGCAGCACTCGCTATCAACTTCGACTATGCTTATTACCGCAAAGACATTGGCCTCGACCTGATGGCGCTCGCATGAACAACAAGCGTTAAGCAAGATGCTGCAGAAAACCCGTGCCATTGTTCTTGACGTAACGCCCTATGCGGAAGCCAGCGTTATTGTGAAAGCCTACACCGACACGCATGGACTGCAGAGTTTCCTCGTGAATGGTGTACGCAAACAGAAAGCACGCTTTGCCAACAACCTCTTCCAGCCGCTCACGCTCATTGAAGTAGTCGCCTACTTCAAAAAAGCAGGAGGTCTGCACAGAGTCGCAGAAGTGGCGGCCTCTCCCCCGCTCGTACACATTCCCTACGACACGATTAAAACCACCATGGCCTTATTCATGGCGGAAGTGTTATACAGAAGCGTAAAGGAAGAAGAAGCCAATCCCGACTTATTCGGATTCATTGATCATGCGGTACAGATGCTCGACTTACATCCGGAGACGGCCAGCCGGTTTCATCTCTGCTTTTGCATCCAACTCAGTCGGTATTTAGGATTCTATCCCAGCGGAAGATACTCGGCACTCTCCCCCTGGTTTGATTTAAAAGAAGGTGTCTTCAGAGAAGGTCGTCCGATGCATCCTTATTTCCTCGAGCACGAACTCAGTCAGCGTTTTGATGAACTCCTGCAGTTATCGCTCGAAAACATCCATGAAATAAAAATGAGCGCCGATGAACGCCGTAAGCTCTTACAAGGACTCATCACCTATTTTGAATTGCACCACACCCAGGGATTCTCCATCCGCTCGCACGAAGTGTTGATGGAACTGATGGGGTGATTCATTGCCGTAGGGTCGTTGCATGCAACGACCCTACGGCAATGAATCAAATCGTAAACACCCGCGAAATATTAAATCCGATGCGGATGCCGCCATCGCCCCATTTCGTGGTGGTGTACGGGAGGAACTGATTTTCGTTCAGGCCAAAGGAATTGGTGACATGCACCTGAAAAACGTGTCCGCCGGTTTCAATTTCAAAACCAATACCGAAGCTATCGTAGTAATCGTTGTCGCTGTACTTATTGAAATGTGTTGCGTACTCTGCTGTGACAGCGAGGCTGCGGGTAAACTTATAGCGAATAACACCTGCGATGCCATAAATATCGTTGCCATCCTTGATATCATTCACCATGTTGTAATGTACAAACCATGGTGCTACCTGGAGCGAGAAATTTTTTCCGAATTTTCTTCCGAAGATGGCCTGATGCACATACGACAATCGCTGATATCCTTTCTGGTATTTATCGTAACCGGTTAAGTTCTTGCCCGGATCTTTTATAGCAGTATAATACATACCCGAAAACCAGGTCAGACTCAGCGGCATGCTGCCGTCTTCTGTCTGGCGCAGTACTCTGTATTTGGCAAAACCGTCGAACATCTTCTCATAGTTGGAGCGACCAATACCCACCATCAGGCGACCATCATAGCTGTATTCGAGTCCGAGGCGGATCGTCGCACCACCATCCAGACCAAACCACTCGTAGGTACCACCATTGATATCACCGAAGCGGTGAGATGCGCACGTCCAGTGTACGCGGGCCGCATACTTCTATGGTATGAAAATTGACAACGCGTGTAGTTTTAAAAGTCGCGATGGTGAGGGTCTTATCTTTATGCTCTGCCTCAGCGAGAATTTTATCCGCATCATCCTGAGCCAATGCCGGCATCAAAGAGGCAGAAAGCAAAAGAGCGAATGTATATTTTAGGTAATTCATAGCCGTTAGTTGTTTTGTTTTCCTTCGTCAATCCATTTCTGAATCACCAGTATACTGCAATCATCCAGTTTACCACCTCCCTTGGGCATCGGAGATGCTCCATTTTCGTGACGGATGGCATCCATCAGATTATCGGATGCAGCATCTGAAACCTGTTGCCAGGTCACTAACGGAATACCACTGGATGAACCATTGCCATGACAGGAAGAGGCAGAGCTCCCGGTGCTGCCGCAATAGGCCGTCATCAGGGGAGCAATTCGCCCGCTGTAGGAGATCACTCCCGCCGTATCACAATTGCCGTTTTGTCCGAAATTGGGATTCAGCTCCTCCGCATTATCGTAATAGCAGGAACTGAACATCAGCATCGATGCCAGCACTGCAAATATTCCCGGATAAATAAATTTTTTCATGTGTTGCGCCCGATTAATTGTTTTTTGCTCCCTGCTCAATCCACCAATAAATAAGTTTCACATCTTCGGGTGCCACCTGCTCATACCCGCTGGGAGGCATTCGCTCCTCAACCACTATGCCTTTATTTGTGATCAATTTATAGAGTTCACTGCTGTGAGCATTTCCGGATTTCACATATCCCATCACTGCTTCGTAAGTTTCGAGAGAAAACTCTCCACCGGCTGCGGCATGGCAACCACTGAAATTACAATGCGAAGAGATAATTCGCTGTACATCGTTACTGTAACTGATTTCCGGTACGCCGGTTAGATCGGGTTCTGTGGAACAGGAACTAAAGCCTGTAAAAGCAAGGAGGCACCCTCCTACAATCCATTTTTTCATTTCCTCTGGCAGATTTGGGCAAATTTATTGGTATTTCCACTGCTTTTTCAGCCAATTCAGGGATTTCATTATTAAATCATCAACAATTTGCTGTCTATTTCAGGTCAAAACCACATAAAATAGGGCCGGAAAAGCGTCAGGGTGTGGCAAAATCGGCATCCTTTCCGTACTTTTGCAACTTAGAAGAGAACCATGAGCGATGCTCTTTACCATGAGTGCGGAATTGCTTTAGTCCGCCTCCTTAAACCCCTCGATTATTATCTCGAAAAGTACGGCACGCCCCTCTACGGGGTGAATAAATTGTCGTTGCTGATGGAGAAGCAGCATAACCGCGGACAAGACGGCGCCGGTGTAGCCTGTATCAAGTTCGATATGGCTCCGGGTGAGAAGTACATCAACCGTCACCGTTCGGTGGCCAAGAATGCGATTGCTGAGATTTTCGGTGTCATCAACGACCCGCTGCAGGCGCTGGCAAAGAAGGATCCTGCAAAACTGCAGGATTGCAACTGGCTGAAGAAAAACTACGATTTTCTGGGCGAGTTATTGTTAGGACATCTGCGCTATGGCACGTATGGCGGAAACAATATTGAGAGCTGTCATCCTTTTTTGCGTCAGAATAACTGGATGACACGTAATCTCGTGGTGGCCGGTAATTTTAACCTCACCAATGTGGAAGAGCTGTTCAATAACCTGGTGGAGATCGGACAGCATCCGCGCGAAAAAGCGGATACGGTAACCGTTATGGAAAATATCGGACACTGGCTCGACGAAGAAAACGATTTACTGTACTATCAATACAAGCAAGAGGGCTTTACGAAAAAACAGATATCTCCGATTATTGCTGAAAAAATTGACATTGCCAATATTCTGCGCCGCTCTTCGAAATACTGGGACGGTGGTTATGTGATGGCCGGAATGATTGGACATGGAGATGCCTTTGTATTGAGAGATCCTGCCGGTATTCGTCCCGCCTGTTATTATGCAGATGATGAAGTGGTAGTGGTTACCTCTGAGCGTCCGCAGATACAAACGGCTTTCAACGTTCCTGCTGAGTCGATCCGTGAAATTAAACCCGGCCATGCGCTGATCATCCGTAAAAACGGAAAAGTATCAGAGGAGATGGTCAAAGAACCACTCGAGCGTAAATCATGTTCCTTTGAACGCATTTATTTCTCCAGAGGAAGTGACAAAGACATTTACCGGGAACGTCAGCAACTTGGAAAAAATCTTTGTCCATCCATTCTCAACTCCATCGACCGCGACCTGCGCCATACCGTGTTCTCGTATATTCCGAATACCGCAGAAGTTGCCTTTTACGGAATGATCAAGGGCATGGAAGAATACCTGGCCGGTGTGAAGAAACAGAAGATTCTCGCCCTCGGTCCCAACCCCGACGAGCAGAAGCTCACCGAAATTCTCGCCATACATACCCGCGCTGAAAAGATCGCCATCAAGGATGCCAAACTGCGCACCTTCATCACCAACGATACCGATCGCAGTGATATGGTGGCGCACGTGTATGATATTACATACGGCACCGTTGAAGCCGGCGTGGATAACCTCGTGGTGATTGATGACAGTATTGTCCGCGGCACCACACTACGCAACAGCATCATCCGCATGCTGGACCGTTTGAATCCGAAAAAGATTGTGATCGTTTCTTCGGCACCGCAGATTCGTTATCCTGATTGCTACGGCATCGACATGGCGAAGATCGGCGATCTCATCGCGTTTAAAGCAGCGATCAGTCTGATCGAAGAACGCAACATGGAACACCTGCTCGACGAAGTTTTTGAAGCCTGTAAAGCAGAAATCAGCAAGGGTGGAGATGCAGAAAATGTGGTGAAACGTATTTATGCACCCTTCACAGCCGAAGAAATTTCCGCACGCATCGCGAAGCTGGTGACACCACCCGACTGTCATGCCGAAGTAGAAGTGATCTTCCAGAAAATAGAAGATCTTCATCAGGCTTGTCCGGGACATACCGGCGACTGGTATTTCAGTGGTAATTATCCTACACCCGGCGGTAACCGCGTTTCCTGTAAAGCCTTTATCAATTACATGACGGGGCAGAATGAGAGGGCGTATTGAGTGATGCTTCGGTGGCTTCGTCCGATAGCTATCGGACGAAGCCACCGGGGCGTCTATCACTTCCTGTAAAAATTCATTTCCTCAATATAGCTGGCTACGGATTCCGGCATCATAAAGCTGACATCTTTTCCATCCTTTATTGACTTGCGTATAAAACTGGAAGATATCTCCATGAGCGGAGCGTCGATCCATTTAACGCGGGGATGGGTTTTGAATTCACCGCCGTCATGTAACGGTCGCGGATATACGTAAATATTGTGATTCTCGAGAATGAGTTCGTAGTTTTTCCATTTTCTCAATCCTTCGATATTGTCGGCGCCCATGATAAGTGAAAACTCATGCGTCGGGAATTTCTCCTGCAGATAGGCCAGCGTGACCACCGTATAGCTGGGCTTGGGGAGCTCGAATTCTATTTTAGAAGCCTTGAGTTTGCGGTACGAACCGATGGCCAGTTCCACGAGATGAAAACGGTGATAGTCCTGCAGCAAGGTGCCGGCTGGTTTCAATGGATTGTGCGGAGAAACAACGAGCCAGATCTGGTCGAGGTCTGAGAATTCGGCGAGGTACTGGGCAATGACCATGTGTCCGTTGTGCACAGGATTAAAAGAGCCGAAATACAAGCCGATCTTCATGACAGCATCTTAATCTTCATCGGGTTCAGGGAAATCTTCCGCGAGGAAGGCACGTACCATCTCCACGGCTTCGCGTTTCGCATCATCCAGCACACTATTTACGATCACATGATTGAATTGAAACGCATATTGCATTTCCTTTTCTGCTTTGGACAGACGTTTGAAGAGACTGTCTTCGCTTTCAGTGGCACGGGCCACCAGCCGCTTATGCAAATCATCTACCGAAGGTGGCATTACAAATACATCGAGCAGCTGTCGTCCGAAATGTTTGCGGATCTGCAATCCACCTTCCACATCTACATCAAACAAAGCGATGTGATCATTGTTCAGAATGCGCTCTACTTCACTTTTAAGGGTGCCGTAATAACGGTCGGTATATACTTCCTCCCACTCGAGGAAATCACCTTTCTCCACACGTGCGCGGAATTCATCAGGAGTGAGAAAATAATAATCCTTTCCATGTTCTTCATTTGCACGGGCGGGACGCGTGGTGGCTGAAATACTGAACCGCATCGCCGGAAAAACTTCCATGAGATGATGCACAATCGTGGTTTTTCCGCTGCCGCTTGGACCACAGAAGAGCACCAGTTTGTGACGAAAATTCGGGTTAATTTTCACAGTACGTTGGCCAGTTGTTCTTTCAGTTTCTCGAGTTCGTCCTTCATCTCTACCACAATGCGCTGCATCTGCGCATCATTTGCTTTTGCACCAATGGTATTGATTTCGCGTCCGATTTCCTGCGCAATGAAACCCAGCTTCTTTCCGTTTCCATCAACGCTGTTCAGGGTTTGCATAAAATAATCGCAATGGCTACGCAGGCGGACTTTCTCTTCGGAAATATCCAGTTTCTCGATGTAATAAATCAGTTCCTGCTCGAACCGGTTATGGTCAATATTGCTTTGCTCCTGCAGTTCGGTGATGCTGCGCATGATCCGCTGACGGATATTCTCTACCCGCACCTGTTCAAACTCTTCCAGCTTCGGAATGGAATTCAGAATTACGGTAACGCGGTCTGTGGTATCTTTTCCTAACACCGCACCTTCGTTGTCGCGGAACTGATTGAATTTTTTAATCGCCTCTCCAATCAACGCTTTCAGTTCCTTCCACTGCGTTTCATCCGACTCTGCTTTATCCGCATTCATCACTGCCGGCATACGCAGGATGATATCCATCAGGTTCACATCGCTGAGGTGGTATTCCTTACCCAGACTCGTCAGCTCCTCAAAATACGCATTGAAGATTTCCTTGTTTACCGAACTGCGTTTTGCAAGGTCGTTGTTATCGAAAGAAATATTCAGGTCGGCTTTGCCGCGTTCCAGTTGCTTACCGAGATCGGCGCGGAGTTCCAGTTCACGATCACGGAACTGCATCGGCATACGCACATTGAGTTCCAGAAATTTTGAATTCAGCGAACGGATTTCTACTGTAACACCCTGTCCTCCTACGAGGCCCTTGGCGTTACCATATCCGGTCATGGATCGTACCATAAGATAGAATTAAGGCGCAAAAGTAGGGAATTAAACCATGGAATGAAAGACCTTTTCGTGCAGAAGGTATCTTCATTCAATACCGTTAAATCAGCTCTCCCGCATCCCGTTTTCCACTCGTAGTGGTTAACCATACACCGGTAAAAATCAGCACAGCAGAAATAAAATGCAGGATGTTAGGGACATCCTTACCGAGGATCATGGCAAAGCCTGCAGCCAGCAGCGGTTGGAGATAAATATACACGCTCACCACATTGGCGCTGAGTTCACGGAGAGCAATCGTGTTGAAGAGATACGCCAGAAAAGTAGTGCCAATCACTACAAAAGCCGTAGCCAGCCACATGCCGGTAGTAAAGGTTTCCCATTTGATTACCGTGAATTCCTCATAGCCAAACGGGAGCACCAGCAAGGAGCCTATGAGAAAGATAAACTGCATGATGGTAACCGGATGATACTTCTTCATCAACGGCAACACCATCACCAGATATATGGCGTAGCTGAACGAATTGAGGAGGATGCAAAGATCACCGGTGCTGTTACCGACTCCGGAACTGAAGCGATTGCCATAAAGAATCAGCATCACCGCGCCACAGATACCGCTGGCAATACCAAACACTCTGCGCCAGCCGATCTTTTCTTTAAGGAAAATACCACTCAGAATGAGCACGAAAATCGGATTGGTAACCATGATGAGTCCGCTGTTGATCGGACTCGTAAGCGACAATCCCTTAAAGAAAAACAGTTGATTAATCGCCACACCAAACACAGCACATCCCAGCAGCCGTGGCCAGTCGGCGCGGTGGATCTTTTCTCTGAACAGCAACTGCGCTGTCACCAGGAACAGTATGGTAGCCGTACACACCCGGATCACAATAAAACCAAAGGGGCGGATATGTGTTGGCATCAGCCCCTTTGCAATCGAATAATTGGCGCCATAGATCACATTGGCAGTGAATACGGCAAGGTGTGAACGGAAATTATTCTTCATTTGAGGGCATCCTTCGCCGCAGCAACTACCTTAGCGGTATTTCCGATAAAGATCTGATCACCGGAGATGATCACCGGCCGCTTGAGGAATGTATATTCTTCGAGAATCAGTTTACGGTAATCCTTCTCCGTTAGTTCCTTTTCATGCAATCCCATGGCACGGTACTTCCGTGCGATACGACTGAACAAAGCCTCATACGAACCCGCCAGCTTCTTCATTTCATCAATTTGTGCCGGCGTTATGGGCTCGGTTTTGATGTCCTGAAGTTCCACTGACTTACCCGGTTTAATTTCTTTCAGAATACGCTGATTGGTATCGCAGGTGCTGAGGTGATAGATTTTCTTCATGGTTTTTCTGACTACAACAAATGCTGCTACTGATTGTTTACTTCGCCGCTGATTTGTCGAATAAGCTTTCTACGGCGCGGATATCGTCATTGCGGACCAATGCCGAGAACTCTGAGAAGACAATCTTCTGCACTCCGTCTTTTTTCTCGGTAATGGTTACCACCCGAAACGGAACATGAATGGTAGATATATCGATAATATCGGTAACATACATGAATTCGTTGAGCATGCGCACATCCCGTTTCTTCACGGTAAAGACTGCTTTTACGGTGGTATCTCTCGAGCGATCGCTCATATATGTTTTGATCTGGTCGAGATTCCAGTCTTCGAGGGGATCAGAACCGTACAGCTTAGCGTTAGGAGCCATCAAACTCAGCACTCCTGCCGAATCGCGACCTGTCAATGCCGCATAAAATTGATCAACAATTTTAATATTGCCATCGTTATCGGGAGTATCGCCGGGTTTGATTTCCTTCGTTACGATTACTTCTTTGGGTTCGTGTTTGCAGGCAACTATTGAAAGTGCCATACAGCAAAACAGGAATATTTTTTTCATTTCAGGCAGGTTTTTGAAGTCGGAACAAGAGGGGACGTGAAGGACTCGCATCGTTTTCGAAGGGTGCTGTTTGCAGATTCATAAAATAGAGTCCATCGGTGATGGAATCCGGAATATACACCAGCTCAGTGATGGTAGCATCGTAGCGCGTTTGCTGCGGATGATTCCAGAACGCATGATGTGCCGCGAGCGCACCACCATCCTGCTCACGATCTACGCTGGGCAGATCGATGAGGAGATGACGTACACCCATCTCCCGCAGCCATGCAGCAGCTTCCGCTTCGAGATAGGCAGGATTGGTATTGGAATAATTTTTTCCGGTTTTATCATTTCCGTTCGGCATCGTACGCAGGATCACTGCTTCACTCACCTTCGGCAAGGCTGCTGTGAGAGTATCCAATGAAATCACAAAATCTTCTCCGCGCTGTTCGGGTGCGATGGTCACTAATGTTGCGAAACAGAAGAACTCACGGAAGTGCTGATTAACGGAAACATCTTCGGCAGTAATATGTCCGACGGTTTCAGTATGTGTACCATGTCCGTGAGGATTAAAGAAGATATTCCGGAAATTGACAGAAGCACCGCTCTTCACTTCTCCCACCCAATCGCCCATGCGCACGGGTTCAATGGTGAGCGGAGAGAGATACCAGGCCAGCACATGGCCTGCCTCCGGTGATAGCGGCAGTGAGATATCCAGTGGTTCGCCGAGGTTTATCGTATAGTCGTTCCCGTTATAGTGTACGATTGCTTTCATCAGATCACAAAGAGGTCGGAGGTGATTTTATCGGCAAAGAGGAGTCCCTGCCGCGAGAGTTTAAGATGATGGTCGCGGTGGATGAGCCACTCGCATTCAATGTATTTCCCGGCTGTTTCGAGGAGATTACCGAGCACGGCATCGCCGAATTCTTCGCGCACATCATCCGTTGACAATCCCTTACGGACCCGCAGCGAAGTAAGCACCAGCTCGTGAAAACGCTCTTTCACATCCAGTGATTCTGTCTCCGCTTCTCTCCTGTTCTCTGCAAGTGCTTGTACATACATGGCATTGCTGCTTACATTCCACGAGCGGACTTTACCATCATACGAATGTGCCGAGGGACCAATACCCAGGTAAGGCAATCCCTTCCAGTAGCTGGTATTGTGCCTCGACTCAAATCCCGGCTTGCTGAAATTGGAAATTTCATACCAGGGGAATCCGGTATCTTCCGCCATATCCAACAGCCACTGATACTGTGCCGCAGCAATTTCATCATCGGGAATTTTCACCATTCCCTTTTTAATCTGCCAGGCAAGCGCCGTTTTGGGCTCGATGGTGAGTCCATAGCAGGAGATATGCGTAATCGGCAAGGCCAGAGCCATCTTCACATTCTCCTTCCAGGCATCGAAGGAAAGCGAGGGAAGACCAAAGATCAGATCAACCGAAAGGTTTTCGAAGCCGGCATCTGCAGCATCCAGTGCGCAGCGTTCGGCCTGCTCAGCATTGTGTGCCCGGTTCATCATCTTCAGGTCTTCATCTCTGAACGACTGGATACCGATACTGAAACGATTCACCGGTGTCCGCTTAAACATCTTCAGCTGCTCCTTCGATAAATCATCGGGATTAGCCTCGAGTGTGATTTCTGCGTCGTGGGAGACATTGAACGTCGTATAGATCTTCTCGAAAAAAGCCATCAGCTCATCATAACTTAACAGAGAAGGTGTACCACCGCCAAAATAAATGGTTTGGATGGTTTCACCGGCTACTTCTCCACTGCGCATAGAGATCTCCTTCAGCATGGCCGATAAAACATCTTCCTTACCACGATGAGAGGTGGTAAAATGGAAGTCGCAATAATGACAGGCTTGCTTGCAGAAGGGGATATGCAGGTAAATACCGGACATGGCTCAAAGGTCGGAAAAATACCTGTGCAAGAAAAAGCCGGGATACCTTTGCAGTATCCCGGCTGATCTGCTCTTTATTTAATGAGATATGATAAACCGAAACGATGAGGGGCGATTTCCGGAGAGCACGCCCAGATAAAGTCCCGCCGGCAGTGAACGGACATCCACCTTGAATGAACGTTCGTTCCGGATGACAGGAGTACGTACCAATGTGCCTTTAGCATCATACAGCAGCAATGTCTCAGCTTGTTGAAATTCATCTGTGCTGATCCACAACCAATCATCGGCAGGATTCGGATACAGGCTTCCTGAAAACGGCTGCATATCTTCTATACCTGTTACAGCATTAGAAAGCTTAAGCACAAACGAGCCTGAAGTCAACAACGGACAACTTAAATTGTAGATCGTATTGTTCGGATCAAAATCCAACGTTCCGCCGAAATAACCACACTCGTAAATCGTATTATTCCCATCTGCAACCAGCGAGCGTCCTGCATTACCGGATCCATATCCGTTTATCAACCGGCCCCAGCTAAGTGAACCATCACTATTCAATCCAACGATGCATTCATACATTGGAAAATTTCCGGTTGTAGCGGTAATATTATACGTTCCAACAGAATCAGGATCGAGATCAATCGTGCCACCGAATTGTCCGAGCATATAACTATGTCCGTCAGGCAACACTGCGAGGTGACCTGAATAATCAGAATAGTTTGCGCCGAATACATCACACCACTGATAAACTCCGGCTGAAGAAAGCTTCGCAACAAACATATCCATTGTTGACATAAATGATTGCTTTGACGCGGTGCCTGCTCCCGGATCAAAATCGATGGTCCCGCTGAAATTTCCATTCACATACATGTTGCCTGCCGCATCTACTCCAATACCATCCAGCTGACAAGCAGAAGGCGAAGTAGTAGGTTCGAATACATACCTGGCAACAAATTGGCCGGTGGAACTCAATTTCAAAACGAGTCCGCCTACATTTCCACTGCTGATGGTCACCAGTTGTGTTCCTGCTCCCGGATCGACATCCAGCGTACCCAGCACGCGGGCAGTAATTAAAAGTTCACCATTGTTGTTCGTTTTTAAATCTGTGATGGCATCCACATACGGACCACCGAGGTTGAACGCACTCACATACGCTCCATTGCCGTCCATCTTCACAACGATCGCATCGTCCATCCCATTTGATTGAATCATACTTACACCGGTACCCGGATCTGCGTCGATAGAATCCTTGAAGTTAAAGGATAGGTATAAGAAGCCTGATCCATCCACCATCATCGTACTCTGCGAATTTGAGCCGGCGTTGCCCAATGATCTTCCCCAGATAAAATTTCCGAGGCCGTTCAATTTCGCAATGAACACATCGTTATCGCCTGTTGAAGTGACCTGATTCGACAGAACGGTATCAGGGTTCAGATCAACACTGCCTTTAAAAACACCTGCAATATAAATATTACCTGCAGCATCTTCCTGTATTGCCTGAACCCTCACTTCGGAAGAACCCTGAAAACTTTTTGCCCACTGGAGGTCACCAGCCGCATTCAGGTAGGCGAGGAAACCAGTCGACACTCCTGTACCGGAGAGAAATAAACTGTTTGCTGAAGGATCAAAGTCAATAGCCCCTTTGAAATCCCCGCCTACGAGCACACCGGAACCCGAGGGTTCAATCACACTGTTGTACACGGAAGGATATCCGGTTGCATTGGAAGCGGCGAAAGCTTTCGCCCAGACGAGGTTCGCCTGCTGTGCGTTTACCGCGACTGTGGATAGCAGTCCGGCAAACAAGAGAATAATTTTTTTCATAATCGGTCAATTTGCGTGTGACCCGAATATACAGAAAACTCTTTTAATAATCCCAACTCTTATAAAGCAAGACCCGACCCTCTTCAGGATTTCTTGAGTACAATACGGAAGGTAGTGCCTTTGTTCGGCTCTGAACTCTTCACAAAAATCTGTCCGCCATGATACTCTTCCACAATACGTTTTGAGAGCGAAAGCCCGAGACCCCAACCGCGGTTTTTGCTTGTATAACCCGGTTTAAAAACTGTTTTATACTTTGACTTCGGAATGCCCTTGCCGGTATCCGTTACATCGATATACACAAATTGATGCTGATCGGCGATGCGGATAGAGATGCTGCCTTCGCCGCTCATGGCATCGATGGCATTCTTGAACAGATTCTCGAGCACCCACTCGAACAGCGGCACATTCACCGGAGCTTCCACGTCGTAATTCTGTTGGTTTTGCAGACTGAAACTAACACGGGAAGAAGTGCGGGTACGGATATAATCCACCGACGACTGGAGCACCTGTGTCATGTTCTCCTTCTTCAGTGCAGGAGCAGCGCCGATCTTGGAGAAACGTTCGGTGATAGTATTGAGGCGGATCAGATCCTTTTCGATTTCGGGCAGATGTTCTTCCGGTTGCGGTTTCGACTTGAGATATTCAAGCCAGGCCATTAATGAAGAGAGTGGCGTACCCAGCTGATGTGCCGTTTCCTTGGCCATACCCACCCATACCTGGTTTTGCTCTGCTTTACGGCTGGAAGAAAACGCGAGATAAGAGACACCGAGAAAAAGTGCGATCACAGCCAGCTGGAAATACGGATAATACCGAAGCTGAGCAAGAAGGTACGAATCCTTGTAGAAAATAAAATTCTTCTGATCCTCTGCGAAGGCAATCTCTATGGGTTCATGCTGTTCCTTCATCTCCGCCAGTTCATCCGCTACATAAATCGAATCATCGAGTCGCAGGCTATCCAGATTCCTGGTAGAAATTACCACATGATGCTCATCGGTAAGTACCACCGGAACGGTGGTATTATCGGTCAATACAGAAAGTGCAAAACTGATATCTCCCGGTTCCGCGTTGATATCGGAAATCTGTCGTGTAGCCTCTGCCCAAAGCTCTACCTTCTTTTTTTCTTCGGCAGAGAGCTTCTTCACCAGTTGGTTTGTGTACAGAAGGGAGCCAACGCCAATAGCCAGGGCAATGAATAAAAGGACCAGTTTCCAGCGCTGCTTTCGGGTGTAGATATTCACAGAAGCAAATTAGGACTGTAAAAATACGGCTTTCGGAGGAATGATCACTCCTCTTCCAGCTCCAGTTCCAGTTCTTCCTGCTTTTTCGACTGGTTGTCAACCTTCTTGGTAACCGTTGAGTCTTTTTTAAACCATCCGAATTCCTTGTTTAAGATGGATTTCAGGTCCTGTTTTTCACGTTTGATGTCGGTGGCGATCTTCTGCTCAATACCCTTGCGGTCGTACGTAATTTTTGGATCTGCCACCGGACCTTTCATGGTGAGAAAGAGCTTCATGCGTCCCAGACCGTCATCTTCGATGGTTCCGAATTCCGTGTTCCTGTCGCGTACCTTCTTTCCCAGTATTTGTGAAAGATAGAGCTGCAGTTTATAATCCACCATGTTGCTAAAACTATGCGTACCCGACATGGTAAGGTCCATCACGCTGGAGCGGATTTCCATCGTTGGAATGTTAATCAGTTGATTGCTGATCTCGATTTCATTCTGCAGTGTTTCGAATTTTATCTTCTGCAAGTCGGCTCCTTTCAGATAACGGGAGAGGGCCAGCATCGGTTGAAAATCGTTCAGCTCGCCTTTGTCGATGGTCAGTTTGCTTTTTGCGTAGACCTTATTGAAATTACAATGCAGCGATTTACTCCACACCGATGCGAACTGCACAGATGCCGTCAGTTTTCCTTTTACATTTTTATCCTGCATCACCTCCTGACCGAAGTTACCAAGCTGCGTAAACATCTCCGTCACGTCGAGATTTTTCAACGTGGCATCACAGGCGATCAACAAGCTATCTCCCCGGGAAGCATCCATACGTCCATTCAGTTGCAGATACCCTTCAAACGCTTTGAAGGAGATGGCGTTTCCTGACAGTACTTTATCCGAAAGCAACAGTTTACCGTTCACCTGCCAGGCCTGGAATTTTCTGAAGCTGAGTATTCCGATTTCAACACCCAGCTCCATACGGATACGGTTACTGAAATCAAGACGATAGGAAGTATCGGCAGAAGTATTGGATTTATCTTCGAGCAGTTCGTTGAGATCAAGGTTCCGGCAACGGAGATGAGCTATTGCTTTCAGCGACTCCTGCTCGCTTAACACGAAGGCATATACATTGTCAAAGGTACCATCAACACTGAAATCGCTGCCTGCAGCCTTACCACTCAGCTGCGTCACCGTTAGACGGTTTCCGAACAGCGTCAGCCGGCCGTTGATATCCTCCACGACCACCGGACTCTCCTTCAGTTTCAATGATACATGTGCGGCCTCCACTATACCTTCGGATACCCAGCCTACGGGATCACCGGCCCGGCCCTTGATACGTGCATCTACCAGCAAGGATCCCTTCATCGACTCCAGCGTATCAGGCAGGTAAAAACGACTCAGAACTTCGAGGTCGATACGTGATTTGGCGGAGAGGCTCAGCGTCGGCTGTGCGAAATTTTCCATCACAACGTCCATCTTCAGCGGTTGACCCTGCAGACGGGCCTCCACGCCATTCAGCGATAAACGCTCATGTGGCTGAGAGGGTGAAATGCGGTTGGTATAATTACCTTTGAACCGGATATTACTCAATGAATAATCGCTTCCCGAAGGACGCAAGGAGGCATTCTGCGAACCAAACTCACAGGCTACGAGTGGCTGCTCCGTATTGCTGATATTTCCACTCAGACGGAGGTTAAAATAAATGGTTCCTTCGTACTCATACTGACGCAACTTCTCAGTATATACACCCGGGATAAGTGACAATAACTCACGAAGTCCGGCATCCTTGCTCTGCACTTTCAGGTCCACCGTTGTTGTTTCGCCCTTCTCTCTGAAAAAACCATCTACACCCAGATTCAGATCAGCTACACTCAGTGTACTCTCTTTAATTTCATACAGGCCCTGACGCTTATCGATGCGAACAGCGAGATGCAGACGGGTATTCTTGGCAGGTATATAATTTACATCTCCTGACTTAAACCGCTCCACAAACAGGTCGCCGTCACCGGTGAGGTCGTAAATATCTTCACTGAAACGGCCGCCCCATTTCATCTCCTTTGCGTGTAAAGCATAATCGCGCTTCCCGGACACACTGCGATAATGCACCGTGGTTTCATGAAGGATGATCTCCTCAAGACCCAATGAAAACGACGATTTATTGCTTCCCTTCCGGAAGATGTCGTAGTTCTCCTTTCCACCGGCATCCACATACAGATTACAAATGGCATCCTCAACAGCGATTTTCTTCAGTTTCACATCATCGCTGAACACATCCCAGATACTGAACTGCAGAAATACGTGGCGGGCATCGAGCAGTTGTTCACGTGTACCGGCCACCGGAGCGCCTTTGGTGCGAACCCCGGAAAAATCGACGCTGGCATACGGAAACTTACGGAGAAGTGAAAAATTGATATCGTCCACACTCACCGGCACCACCAGGTATGTATTGATCTGCTGCACGGCCAGCTCCTTGATCCTTGGTCCCAACAGCCATGCGGCCACTGTAGCCAGCAGAAAAAGGGATACAGGAATCCCCAGCAGAATCAGCAACCAACGTTTCTTTTTACTCACCGGACGAAGATAGAACGTAAATCTCCTCCGAAAATTGATTTAAAAGGTTAAAAATTCACAAAGTTCTGTGAACTGGCTGAAGGAACAGGCAAGACTTCTCCTCAGGACAGGTTGAATCTTTCCGCAGGACAGGTCGCGACCTGTCCCTACATTACGAAATGTCCGTACATGAAATAATCCGGCCGGTCCTCCTTTGAACGATTGGCGCTGTGTTCGCGGGAAGCCGGCCGGGGAATAATAAAATTACGTTGTGACCTCAGCGTTGAATCAACACCGGCACAATTTCACGGAACCCGGCGGCAGTGACGCTCATCCGGTAGGCGCCGGGGGCGAGGTCGCGGAGGGAGATGGTGGGTTGTTTTGTATTTGGATGCGTGGTGAGGACCAGTCGTCCGCTGATATCGAATAATTCAACATCAGTTACGATCGATTCGGTGCTGATGGTGATGATATCGGTGGCGGGATTGGGATAGGCCGAGAAAGAAGTGGTATAACGGTCGGGGATACCCGTAAGATTATAAAAATACGGTTGCTGCGAGATGGTATAACAGAACGAATCCTGCGCGGCCACGGTATAATTTCCGGATTGTAATGGTGAATAGGTCGCACTATTGGCCCCAAAAATTGCAGTTCCGTTCAGATACCATTGCCAGTTGGTGAGCCAGGAAGGGTTCGCCACCAGCTGTGATCCGTTCCAGGAGATCACAGGATGGTTCGGAGCCTTCACCAGTACATCGAGACTCACGCCCAGATAAGAAATATAGCCAGGGCATAATGAAGGAGCGCCGCTCACCATATACGAACCGGATGACTTTACCACGAGGGAAGTTCCTGTTGCACCGGGAATCGGATTTCCATTCAGATACCAGGTAATATTGGTATCGTACGGCATCATCAGCTCAAAAACGATACTATCTGCGCCATCGGCCTCAGTACTATCGCAGAGGATAAAAAAACCGGAGTTGGGATCGTAACTATAGGAACCGGAGCTCATCACGGTAACAGGAAGGAAGACCCAACCATCTACCAGCACAGAATCCGACATCTCTGAACAACCGTTCAGTGTTGCCATCACTGAATAATACGAACCAGAGCCTGTATTATAAGATACATTCACCGTTGGATTGGTTTCGCCGGGAAGAATTACACCATCTCGATACCATTGATACGCATCGTACGTTTGGGTGTTCACCACCGTTGAAGTGTTCGGACATAATATCGGAGAAGGTGTGTTCACCGTTGCGGTAAACGGGCATTGCGCATAACCATGTTGTTTATGAAAGATGAGCAAGGCCAGAATCAGAATAAGATATTGTATGTAACGTAACATAGTAAGGGGGTTTTGTAAAGAGTAGACGAATGAAATGGGAAAGGTTGCCCGGGGGAAATTGGTGAATTGGTAAGTTGGCAAGTTGGTAAGTTGGCAAATTGGTAAGTTGGCAAATCCCCTCCATTAGGAAATTGACAAATTGCCGAAGGCCTCGAGCATGCCTCGATGGCCGAAGGCCCCAACTAAGTGAAGCAAACGTCTGGGGGTGAGTTTGTCTTGCGAAATCATTGATGCCTCACCCCAGCCCACTCCAGAGGGAGAATAGAATTGTTTTAGTAATTGAGATATTCTTTCTCCTACTATTGTGCGTAACGTCCAGAATTCACTCTTCGGCTATAGCCCCTTTTGCTCCTCTGTGATCAGCTTCGCTTACAAGGAGGGAACACGGATAAAACGGATTGAGCGGATGGTCGCGGATTAAATATCGGAACTTGACGGCCACAACTATCTCTATAGGAAAGGTTTTTCGCATGTCTGGTCGCGACCGGACACTACCATCAATTGCGTCAATCAACCTCTGGATCTTTGTAACATTGAAGCTCTGCAACTTTAACTTACCACATCAGCACCACTCCGCCTTCAACAGATTGTCGGAAGGATTTCCGTTTGGCGGCGTAGTTGTCGTTGTACTGGGAGGTGAGCATAAGGCTGCCAGCGGGACGTAACATAACGGAAAAGCGATCGGTAACCGCATAAGCGGCTTCAAGGCGGAAAAGGGCATCGAAACTGTTACGGCGATACAGGTCGCTGCGCTCGTTGGTTTGTTCTACACGTTGATCATCGATATTATACACCCATGCGTCGGCGTTGAGCAAGTTCGTATAGGCGATACCGGTATGAAGTCCGATGCTGATTTTTGTTCCGGTTTTGAGGCGATATCCGATCAATACCGGAATACTCCAGCGGGAATAGGAATTGCGCACCATCGTATCGGTTGCGTTCAGTGTAGCGAGGGTGGATGTTGCTCCGGGAGAGGCAGGATCAGACCAGGCGGCTGTGTATCCGTTTTGCAGGGTAAAAGTGCCGAATGTGGTATCGCCGTATGCAAACGCCACTCCGGTTTCACCAATATCATTTTGAAGACGCTTGAACGACCAGTCTTCTTCCTGCCGGGAATAGTTGAACCCCGTCGTAACAACCCATCCTCCACGTGATGCGCTGATTTCTGCTCCACCGAGGAATGAAATCACTTTTTGTTCTGCATTTTCCAGCGATGCAGATTGCACACTGGCGTTACCGTTAGCATACGTATTGGTAAATGATGCAGCACCTGCAGAGAGCGCCAGTCCGAAGGCTGTACTGACTTTATTTGAGCGACCAGCCTTCATGGAATCCGGAAACAAGGGCGGTGCAGTTGAAGTAACCGGAGGTGGTTCAGCGAGGGATACAGCAACCACCGTTTCATCTTCGCAACCGGTGCCAGCTGGAGGTGTGATGCTGCCGGTTTCTTCAGGGAGGAAAGGATTCTCTTCTCCCGGCGCAATTGTTCCGTAAACAATCTCCCGTTGCGGGACAGGCTCTGAAGCAACAGGTACCTCAATCGTTTCTTTCAATGCCGGAACTATTTTTTTCTTCCGGGAAGGATGAACCGGAGATATATGCGCCATTTTCGGAGTGGGTGCAGAAAAATCAGCTGAGGGCAGTGGCGATGTAGAAGTATTATTTTCCGGGACTGTGTTTCCGGGAGTAGCATCAGCAGGAGGCTCAGTAGCAGCTTTGGGTGTAACACCGGAAGGCTCTACTATAGGAACGGTTGCGGGTGTGGATTTTTCAGCCATGGCGGGAAGATCGGGCTGATGACGGTCGCGCAGGAAATAAAAGAGGAGGAGTCCGGCCACCACCACAGCAGCAATCCGGTACACATAGGCAGCGCCGTTAGTACTCCACCAGAAAGCACCGATGCGGCGTTTCTTTTTCTCTGCCAGTTTTTCCTGCAGGGCTTCCCTCACCTGCGGCGGCGGTGTTTCTTCGTACCTTTTCAGGCGCGAGAAGAAATCACGGTCGTTGTGCTGATCTTCACTCATATTGATTTCAGTTCCTTCCGGCGGAGGTGGGCATCCAGCATCCGTCGGAGTTGTTTACGTGCTTTAAAGAATTGTGTTTTACTGGTGTTTTCGGATATGCCCAGCTGTTGGGCGATATCACGGTGGGAGAAGCCCTCCACGGCGAAGAGGTTGAACACCATCCTGTAGCCTTCGGGGAGTTGCTGAATGAGGTCGATGAGTTCCTTTTCGGTGACATCGGGCCAGGGAGAAGGATCATCGGTATCGGCACCACCCTCTTCGGCATAGGTCTGCATCCGCTCCATTTCGCGTTTCTTCGACTTATACTGATCCAGGGCCAGGTTAACAAAAAGCCTCCGCATCCATCCTTCGAAGGAACCCTCACCGCTGTACTGTTTAATCTTCTCATACACCTTTATAAAGCCCTCCTGGAGAAGGTCTTGTGCCTCCTCCGGGTCGCGGGCATAGCGCAAGCAGAGACCATACATCGCCGACGAATACCGGGTATATAACCGGTCGAAGGCAGTAAGATCACCATCCTGGCAGCCCCTGATCAGCGCCTTATCAGGTTCCATAGACATAGAGAAGACGAAGGTACGGCGAAAAGTTGCCTAAGTCCGCCAAAGGCGGTAGGTTAATCCCGCAAGGCGGGAGTTAATCCCGCAAGCGAAGCTTGGCGGGAGTTATAAATGTTATGAGAGTTAGAAATGTTGTAAGAGTTATAAATGTTGTCCGCCGGACGGCGGAGGGTTAAAATGTTATGAGAGTTAAAATGTTATCCGCCTCCGCTGTACAGCGGACGGCAGAGGGTTAAAGAGATGTAGAGTTACAGAGTCGCAGCGTTTCGAGGCGCTTGCGCCTCGGGGTTGCTGAGTTACGGGGGGGGTAATTCTGAATTCTGAATTACCCGGTCTTGACAGCAGGTCCGGCAGAAATGAGCATCTAATTAAAACGAAATATACTCCAGCGGATTTACCGGGCTGCCGTTGTACCAGAGTTCAAAATGGAGATGGGGTCCGGTGCTGTATTCGCCGGTGTTGCCGATGATGGCGATCACTTCACCGGCTTTCACATAATCGCCTACACTTTTCATCAAGGCTGAATTATGCTTGTAAAGGGTCATGAGATTGTTGCCGTGCTGCACGCCAATCACGTATCCGGTTTCAGAGGTAAAACTGGCGATCACCACGGTGCCGTCGAGGGCTGATTTTATTACTTCGTTGGGTCCGGCGACGATATCAATACCATAGTGTTTTTGTATCGCGTTGAATTTCGTCGTTATGGTTCCCTTGAGTGGTGTAAAGAACGCCGTGCTACCGATACCGGAGGAAAAAGTTTTGGCCGGTGTTTCCGATAACTCATATTTATCTCCTGCTTCCATCTGCTCGCGCAGCCGGGCATCTTCCTCCGATTTATCGAGTTTACGAATGGAATCGTAAAGCGTACCATCACCCGATGCCTTTAGAGGTTTCACGGTATCCACTTTATCATTCAGCACATTGAGGAGATTGGCGAGATAGCGTTCCTGCGCACCCATCTTATAATCGAGGGAGTCGGTTTTTAGCGCTACGTTCACGAGGTTGCGGCGGATATTGACATCGGTATAACCGGGAATGTATTCGCGAAGTCCGGTGAAAGCAATCAGGTACAGTGTGAGCGTAATCAGGCTAATTACAAACGTACCGCCGAAGATGATGATGTTCATCGGCGTGAGGCGTAGCGAAAACTTCTCCTCCAGGGTCTGGTCGTTGAGCACAACCAGCCGGAAGATACTTCGTAAGTTCCTGACAATCTTTTTTCTACGCTGTTTGGTAACCGGCATCTCCGCAAATATCGTAAAAGTTAAACGGTTTCCCTTCCCCACCGGCCTCATACAACAATCTCCCGCAGTTTACGTTGAATCTGCCGGCAACCCGGCCTCTTCCGGCTCAGGGAAAGGACAGACAGCAAAACGCTATCTCCCATTCTCCTAAATCCTTATATTTGCCGTTTAAGACCAACCGCTAACCGAATTCCGGACCTCCCGATTGTGAAAAACCTGCGAATCAGCCTCTTACTAGTATTTATCGGCCTTGCTTTCTGGTCGTGCAGCGTTCGGAAGAACAATATTCTCAGCCGCAGTTACCACGGTACTACCACACATTATAATTTTTATTTCAATGCTCGTGAGCGGATGAAGACGGCGGCGGCTACGCTGGCGGAAGCGCATGAAGACAAATACGACCGGGTTTTATCGGTCTTCAAAATCGGCGATCTCAACAAAGCGAAATCCGTTTTCCCTGATCTCGACGAAGCCATCAAGAAAGCGTCCATTGCTATCACCCGACACTCAATGGTGGTGAAAGGGAAGAAAGACAAATCGATTCAGGAGCGCAATCCGTGGATTCCTGAATGTTATCTGGTAGTAGGACAAAGTCAGTTTTACAAGCATGATTTCTGGACAGCCATCGAGACCTTTCAATATGTCAGTTCAGAGTACAAGAACGATCCGATTCGTCCCGAAGCGCTCATCTGGCTCACCCGTGCTTACCTCGAACTCGGCAAAACCACCGACGCCGAATACCTGATCGACTATCTAAAAGCTGATAAAAAGTTCCCGGTGAAGCTCACTGGTTTTTATAATGCCGTAGTTGCGCAATATCATCTTCAGAAGAATGATATTCCGAGAGCGATGGATGCCTTGCAGAAAGCCGCCGCTACCTCTAAAAAGAAAGACGATCGTTCGCGGTATTACTTCATCCTCGCACAACTTTATCAGAAAACCGACAGCACCGAGAAAGCTTTCAGCGCCTATGAAAAAGTAATCAAGCTGAATCCGAATTACGAAATGGCCTTCAACGCGCGCATCAACCGTGCACGTTGTTATGATGTGAGCAGCGGAAATGCATCCATTGTAAAGCGCGAGCTCAACAAGATGCTGAAGGACGAGAAGAACAAAGAATTCCGTGATCAGATCTACTATGCGCTGGCCGGTGTAGCGATTCAAGAGAAAGACGAACCACTTTCGATTGACTATCTCAACAAATCGATCCGCGAGTCCTCCTCCAACAACACGCAGAAAGCACTCAGCTATAAAGAACTCGGCAACATCTACCTCAAGCGACCGGAATACATTCCTGCTGCGGCGTACTACGACAGTTGCTTAACGAATCTCAACAACGAACATCCCGATTATATCGACATACAGGCGAAGCGAAACAGTCTCGACCGGTTGGTGAAAAACCTCAAGGTTATCATGACGGAAGATAGTCTGCAACACCTTGCAGCCATGTCGCCCGCAGAACGCGAAGCCTCCATCGGCAAACTGGTAGAAGCAGAAGATGCAGAGAAAGCGCGATTGAAAGCAGCGCAGGAAGAACAGCAACGTCTGGAAGAATTAGAGATCCAGGAAGAGAAAGACCTGAAGAGTCAGCCCCGCAGCAACATACAACCTGGATCTGCAGCACAGGGAGCCTGGTATTTTTATAATCAATCGGCCATCAGTTTTGGATTTAGTGAATTCCAGAAACGCTGGGGTACACGCAAAAACGAAGACAACTGGCGTCGTAGTGAAAAAGAAATTTCTATGGGAGATGTTGTGGACACGGCCACCGTTGACAGCAGTGCCGGCAAGCAGCAAAATCTCAACGACTCCATTGCCAAACTCGACTCAAAGGCGCGTAAAGAAGCCTATCTCGCACAGATCCCTAATTCGCCCGAACAGATCCGTGAATCCAATCTGAAAATTGCCGAAGCATACTACAACTGCGGAGTCATTTACCGGGAGCAATTGAATAATTTCAAGGAGAGCATCAACAGTTTCGAGACGCTGGACAAACGTTATCCCGACAACAAATACAAGCAACCCTCCTATTACAATCTGTACAGAACCTATCTGCAGATTGGCGATACGGCGAAGTCGGACTTTTATAAAAATTACATCCTTACCAACTTCCCTGAATCCGACTATGCACGTCTGATTCTGAACCCGAACTTCTTCAAAGAACTCAAGCGGAAGAGCGAAGTAATGGAAGTATATTACGAGAACACCTACCGTGCTTATCTGAACCGTCAGTACGACAAAGTCATTGAGCGTACCCTTGAAGCGAGCAACGATTTCCCGGCCGACAACAAACTAACACCCAAGTTTGCCTATCTCAAAGCATTGGCCATTGGTAAAACAAGAGCGATTACTGACTTTCAGTTTGAGCTGGAAGATGTGATCCGCCGCTACCCAAAAGACTCCGTCAGCTTCCGTGCGAAAGAAATTCTCGACTACATCAAAGGCAACAATGTACAAGCGACAGCGATTGACACCACACCGGTGGACACTGTGAATATGGTAGATCCTTTTGCCAAATCAGCTAAGTATGTTTTTGACATGAAAGCCTCTCAGTTTTTCATGATTCTATATCCAAAAGGTGTTCTTAATCCCGACGAGCTCATTAATAAAATCCGGTCTTTTGACAACCTTGAATTCAGTGAACAGAATCTACAGGTCATGAAAGGAAATATCGATCTCACCATACAATACATTGCGGTGATGTCGTTCCCGACAAAGGATGACGCCATGACCTATTATCAGACCATTGTGGCAGAGGATAATCTGCTAAGTGAATTTGATCCTCAACAGGTCAACTACTTTATAATTTCACAGGAAAACCTGACTGAGTTAACCCGAACCAAGGACATCAAAGCCTACACCGCTTTTTTCCGGACAAAATATCTCGAGTAAAGCCGATTCATTAAGTTTGTAGCATGTCGAGTTTCCTCACCCGACCCTATCCGATTAACGAAACGCTGAGTCATAAATTACGCTCTGCGTTTATTCCCGCACTATTCGTATTTGGATTTCTGTTTGCCTTCCGGCCCTTTGGTCTCCATCACTTCGACAATCAATCGCTGGCCATTGTTTGTGCCGGATATGCCGTTGTTACGCTGTTGGTCGTAATGCTCAATGTATTCCTGATAGTTCCTCTGTTCACCGGTATTTTCGATGAATCCAAATGGAATGTATGGAAAGAAATCGTCTTCATCCTCTGGATCATCTTTGGTGTTGGACTGGCCAACAGCGCCTATTCACTGTTCATCTTCAACGACACCTTTAGTATTGATTATCTGATCACCTTTCAGCTGATCACGATGATGGTAGCCATAATACCTGTAACCCTGAACGTGATGACCATGCAGTTGTTGCTGGCACGCAGAAACCTCAAAGCCGCGCAGGATCTCACAGAACATATGCACCACAAACGGAGGCTTGACGCAGTGCCGGGGCAGCAGATCACGCTACGCTCCGACAACAAAAAAGAAGACCTCACACTTGCAGCGTCAAATCTCTTGTTTATTACGAGTGCTGACAACTACATTGAAGTACATTATCTGGAAGGTGAAACAGAAAAGAAGAAACTCCTGCGGGGCACCTTAAAAAATGCGCGGGAAGACCTCCGTAACTTTACGGCATTTTACCGTTGTCACCGGGCATGGATTGTCAACCTTGATCGGGTAGAATCGGTTACCGGTAACTCGCAGGGTTACCGACTCATTGTAAAAGGCACGAACATCATTATTCCGGTATCCCGAAATCTCAATGAGGAGCTCAACAACCGGCTCGCGAAATAGGATTTTCAGAAAGAAAGTTCCATAAAGGCCTATCTATTCATCCCGAAAACGGTGATTTCGCCACAAAAACTGCCGTTTATCCCATAAATGGGCTGCTCCTCCCCTCACTCTTGCAAAACCGAAACGGCGACCTTTCATTTGCAGAAAAAAAGAAGTCATGGAACAATTCACCATTGAAGCCCTTCGCTGGATTCACATCATCACCGGGGTATTTGCCTTACTTTCCGGTCCTGTCGCCATGTTCAATCAGGACGGCGGACAACTCCACCGGCAATCCGGTAAAATCTATTTCTGGTCAATGACCGTCATCTTCGCCACTTCTATTATTCTAAGTATTTACCGCGGAAACATTTTTCTGTTTCTGATTGGCATCTTCAGTATGCATCTTGTGTTAACCGGTTATAGAGCGTTGAAGCTGAAGATGCTTCACCGTGGACAAAAAGCTGCGCGGATTGACTGGTTCATTCTTGTACTTTCGGGTATTGCGGGCCTCGGACTTTGTTTGATGGGAGCATGGATCTGGTCCGGCAAAGGCAATAACTTTGGTCTGGTACCGATTGTATTCGGAGCGGTGATGTTATCGGGCGTAAGGCAAGACTACAAACGGTTTACGATACCGCCAACAGAAAAAAATCACTGGCTGCTCAAGCACATCACCGGGATGATGGGAGGATATATCGCCACCATCACCGCATTCTGTGTCAATAATCTTCAAACGGATCCTGCATTTATTTCATGGTTACTTCCAACCGTAATTCTTGCGCCGGTGATCATGATCACTACTCGGAAATTCAGAAAAGGTCCTGGCAAGGTCCAGCTACCTTGATTCACGGTTGCGCAGCGCGTCGAACAAATGCTGCGAAACGGTTTGCGTTTCATTCACAAAATAATAGAGTCCGCCCCAATCATACTGCACCATTTTAAACGTATGCAACTGATCACCCTTACGCACAAAATAAAATGTTACTGTACGATTCTTTTCGCGGACAACCTGCATACTCCGCTCTTCCAATACGGGGACTTCAATCACAGAGGGAACAGGGTCTGCAGCTACGGTCAGATTCACTCCTGATTTCGGCACATCGTCACCGTTAGTCCCTGAATACCCACCCATGGGTGATTCGCCGGCAGCCGTACCACCGGATGACAGCGGATCCTCACCGCCGGCTCCAAATCCACCTTTCGCCATCTGCCTTTCTCCGTTGCCACTACCGGCGATCATTCCGGAAGGGACATTTTCAGAAACTGCCGCATTCAAAGAAGGATGCGCTGTTGCAGATTCGGGAACAGGGGGGCCGGCATTTTTGACTGTAGACTTTACCGGAGCAGCATCCACCTTGGCTTCGGACTTTCTTTCCTCCCGTTTCAGTGCTTTCATCATCTTTTCCTGTCTGCGTTCTTCTGCCGCCTTCTTCTCCAGCAGATCCTCTGCGGCACGCAACTCAGAAAGAACTGACTTGGTGTAATCCGTATCATAACCAAACTCATCAAATTCAGGAAGAAAGCGAATAAAGGCTACTGGTTGATTATACACTACGATATTCACACCTTCATATTGCTTAAAGAGTCTGACCCCGATTTTATAAGGATCGAATCCTATCTTCCTTCGATCCTCCGGGGTTCCGGTATTAATCCGAATTGACTTTGTTATATAACCAGGTTTTGTGAAATCGAGGCGATACTCCGCATTATACTCCAGTTTCACCTTCATGCCCGGAGCTCCTTTGAAAGATGCAACCGTTTCGCCTTCTCGGCGCATATACACAATCGCGCTTGAGAAATCGCCATTCACCACCTCGAAATCGATAGGGACCGACAGCCGTGAAGATCCGGGAGCCGACTGTGCCAACACCGGACCGGTGAGACAGCAGAGGATGATGAATAAAATCCGGGAGAGGCGCATTGAATCAAAAATACGGAAAAAGCAGTAATGCTTCGATAGATATCAGTAAAAGGTTTTAAATATAGAAATGCAAAACAACAGATTCTTCGAATGGTTAGGCGGTTGGTTTTATTTAATCGAATCCGGAGGTTGAAGTTGTAGTAATAAACGAACAACGTTATATCAGGTTGTATGAATAGTACAACAGTAAACACCATGGCTAACCCGAAAAGAAAACCGGGGGACGATAAGAATAACATAAAAATAACCGTGGAAAATGTCCATCGCTGGATACATAGAACGGGGATCACAGGTCGGTGGTTAGGATGAAAAAACCGCCCCTATCCGTTAATAATCGTTTTAAACGTTTAGTCGATTGCACATTGTTTTGATTATCAATTAATTAAATTAAAAATAAAAAAACGAACCCAAAATCGAGTGTAACAATTTGGTTATAGGGCAGTTAAAGGAGGTCAGGAAAGAAAAGAATAAAGGAAAAACAAAAAGAAAGTCGAAAAAAACACACTACTAACAATTGTATATCAGCTAATTAAGTGGCGACCGCGAGTACTAGAAACGCGAATCCTAGTACTCGCGGTCGTTCACTATGCCGGGGCAGCCGGGGTTGTCGGAGCCTACCCCAACTTCGCTCCTTTGCCCTGTCAATTTTTTATGAATCAGCAATTTACCACATCCCGTTTGCCTCCTTTCCCGAAAAGAACTACCTTCGCACCCCTTAAATAGTGACTATGGAAAATTTCTTGTATATCGTACCTGTTCTCGGTGTCGTTGGCCTTCTCTACATGTTCGTGAAAGCCAGCTGGGTGAATAAACAGGACGCCGGTGATGCCAAAATGCAGGGCATCGCTAACTCAATTGCTGAAGGCGCAATGGCCTTCCTGAAATCTGAATACCGGATCCTCGCGATTTATATGGTAATCGCAAGTATCGGTCTCGGCGCATTGAGCCAGGTTGTGGAAACTTCTCATATCCTGATCGTGGCAGCTTTCATCACCGGTTGTGTGTTCAGTGCGCTCGCCGGTTTCATCGGTATGCGTATCGCTACCAAAGCCAATGTCCGCACTACGCAGGCAGCCCGAACATCTCTCGCAAAAGCACTGCAGGTGTCTTTCTCGGGCGGACTCGTAATGGGTCTCGGTGTTGCCGGTCTTGCTGTTCTCGGACTTAGCCTCCTCTTTATCGTCTTCTATAATTTCTTTATGGGCGGTCAGATGACCGGCTACGAAGACATGACACAAGTGCTGGAAGTACTCGCCGGTTTCTCGGTAGGTGCTGAGTCTATCGCACTCTTCGCTCGTGTGGGTGGTGGTATCTATACCAAAGCTGCCGACGTCGGTGCTGACCTCGTGGGTAAAGTGGAAGCCGGTATCCCTGAAGATGATCCCCGTAACCCTGCTACTATCGCCGATAACGTGGGTGATAATGTGGGTGACGTAGCCGGTATGGGCGCCGATCTCTTCGGTTCTTATGTCGCTACTGTTCTCGCCTCTATGGTGCTCGGTAACTATGTGATCCGTGATATGGGTGGTATTGATGATATGTTCGGTGGTATCGGTCCAATCCTGCTGCCGCTTTCTATTGCCGGAGTAGGTATTATCGCCTCTATCATCGGCTCCTGGCTGGTGAACGTTAGTGATAATGCTACTGCCAATACCGATACTGTACAGAGCGCCTTGAACCGTGGTAATTGGATCTCAATGCTCATCGCTCTTATCGCCTCTTATTTCCTTATCCAGATCATGTTGCCCGCACAAATGACCATGAGCGCATTTTCTGAAGGTGCATTCGGCGAACTGAATACGACTTCCATGAATGTTTTCTGGGCCGTGTTGATCGGTATGTTCGTTGGTGGAGCCATCTCTTATATTACTGAATTCTATACCGGCCTCGGTAAGCGTCCTGTTCTTTCTATCGTACAGAAATCTGCTACCGGTGCCGCGACCAATATTATTGCCGGACTCGGAACAGGTATGCTATCTACCGCTACTCCGGTGATTCTCTTCGCCGGTGCTATCTGGGGTGCATACTCTCTCGCCGGTTTCTATGGTGTAGGTATTGCCGCTTCTGCGATGATGGCGACAACGGCAATGCAGCTTGCTATCGATGCCTTTGGACCGATTGCTGATAATGCAGGTGGTGTGGCCGAGATGAGTGAACTTCCTTCAGATGTCCGTGAGAAAACCGATATCCTCGATTCAGTGGGTAATACAACAGCTGCGATCGGTAAAGGGTTTGCTATCGCTTCAGCAGCATTGACCGCTCTTGCACTCTTCGCGGCTTATGTAACGTTCACCGGTATTCAAGGGATCAATATCTTCGATGCGAAGGTGCTTGCTGCCCTTTTCATCGGTGGAATGGTGCCGGTTGTTTTCTCAGCACTTGCCATGAATTCTGTAGGTAAAGCAGCGATGGATATGGTGAACGAAGTTCGTCGCCAGTTCCGTGAGATTCCCGGAATCATGGAAGGTACCGGTACTCCTGATTATGGTCGTTGTGTAGAGATCTCTACCAAAGCAGCGCTCCGTGAAATGATCCTGCCCGGTGTAATCACCATCGTTTCTCCGATCATCATCGGAATGGTAATGGGCCCGGAAGCTCTTGGCGCTTATATGGCCGGTGTTACCGTGAGTGGCGTATTGTGGGCGATCTTCCAGAACAATGCCGGTGGCGCCTGGGATAATGCGAAGAAATCATTCGAGAAAGGTGTGGAGATTGAAGTGAACGGCAAGAAAGAAATCTTCTATAAAAAATCTGAACCGCATAAAGCTGCTGTTGTTGGCGATACCGTTGGTGATCCGTTTAAAGATACTTCGGGCCCTTCAATGAATATCCTGATCAAACTTTCTTCTCTGGTGGGACTGACCATTGCTCCGCTGATCGCTGTAAACCATGGCGGAAACGAAGGTGGAATGATGGATGATTGCTGCGCCGGTAAAGCGAAGATGGAATGCCATGAAGAGATGGGAAGTGGTTGCGAGATGGATGCCGAAGGAAACTGCATCATTGATTCTGCTACTTGTGCGCAATGGATGGCTGAAGGTAAATGCGACAGCACAGATTGTGTGAAGATGGAGAATGGCAAATGCCACATCAAATCTTCCGCTTGCGAAAAAATGGGCGGTTGCGAAGATGATTGCCTGAAAAAATGCAAAGAGCAGGGCATCGAATGCGGAAACGGTAAACCTTGTCCGATGAAAAAAGCAGGTTGTTCGGATGATTGTATGAAAAACTGTAAGGAGAAAGGAGTCGACTGCGGACATGGTAAAGCCTGCCCGGAACATAAGACTTCCATGCATAATTGCAGCAATGGTTGTGATCACGATTGCATGGATGCCTGTAAATCAAATGGCATGAAATGCGAAGGAAAATCCAAAGACTGCTGTAAAGGATAACAAAAACCGAAAGTATATGAAAAGCCACCGGAACCGGTGGCTTTTTTTTGTCCGTGCCTGGAAAGTTCAGGGCGCAGCCGGCCACAGGAACGAGAACAATTTTTAGTTTTATATTTGACCTATGTCAGCTAAAGGAAAACCGGTTACCAAACCTGTACCTCCCGCCTCCACCTCCAATGTGATTTCGTGGAACCGGATGTATATCGTTCTTGCAGTGATTACTTTCTTCCTGTATGCCAACACCATCGGTCATGATTACACCGTTGACGATGGAACGGTCATCAAGAGCAATAAATACACTGTTAAAGGCTTTGGAGGACTGAAGGATATCTTCACGCATTCCTACAGGGCCGGCTTCTGGGAACGTAAAGAAGGACTCTACAGGCCCTTGTCAGTGGCTATGTTTGCGGTTGAGTGGCAACTCGCCCCCGACAATCCGATGCCCGGTCATTTTATCAATATCCTGATGTACGCGTTAACGGCTGTTGTCCTGTTGAAAGTGTTGCGCAAACTGCTGCATAAATTACATCCGTTGATTCCCCTTCTGGTAACGTTGCTCTGGATCTTTCATCCGCTGCATACAGAAGTGGTCGCCAACATCAAAAGCCGTGATGAACTGCTGAGTTTTCTATTCGGTATACTTGCACTGGATCAGTTGCTGAATTATATCAGTACACAAAAATCAGTTTCCATGCTCTGGTCGTCCCTGTTTTTCTTCATCGCACTGCTGTCGAAAGAAAGTTCCGTTACCTGGGCAGGGGTCTTCCCGCTGGCCATCTGGTGTTTCACCGATGCCTCACTGAAAAAAACCATTACCTCCACATCGGTCTATTTTATGCTCATCGGAATCTTTTTCCTGATGCGTATTGCCATCATCGGGGAAGTAGCAGGAGGATATGAGCTGATGTTAATCAACAACTCAATGGTCGGGGCGGCTGACAGCATGAGCCGGTATGCTACCGCGTTTTATATCATGGGAAAATATCTCCTGTTATTCCTCTTCCCTGCTACCCTCGTTTTCGACTATTCCTATAATACCATTCCCAATGTGGGCTTCAGCAATCTGCCCGCACTGATTTCGGCCTTGCTGATCATCGGCGGCGGGATATATGCCTTGCTACAACTCCCGAAACGGTCTCCTTTCTCCTTCGGAATACTGTTCTTTCTGGGAACCGTAATATTGGTATCGAACCTGCTTTTTCTGATTGAAGCGACGATGGCAGAGCGTTTTCTCTTCACCCCCTCTCTAGGCCTCTGCATACTCGCCGGATATGCACTCCGGAAGATGATGAAAGCGCCGGAGCGGAAAGACGGGAATATAACGTTATCGGACATACGAAAATCAACTGTCTTCTATCCTCTGCTGATCATCCTTGTACTCTTTACCGGAAGAACCATCAGCAGGAGCGCCGACTGGAAAGATAATCTGACATTGCTGCAGCATGATGTGAAGCTGGCACCGGGCAGCGCCAGGATCCGTTATGCGCTGGGCAGTACCCTGCTGGTTGAACACGCGCTCAAGGCACCGGAAGGATCGATGGAAAGAAACAACTACCTCGACCGGGCTATCAGCGAACTGACGGCGGGTGTTACGATCCTCCCGAATTACAACGATGCATGGTATCATCTGGGCATCGCCTATAAAGAAAAAGGCGATGCTAAGAATGCGGTACACGCCTTTGAAACAGCCCGTGGGTATAAAGCCTTTACAGAAGCAAGCAGACTATCCTCCGCCGGTGTTGCCTATGGAATGAACGGACAATACGATAAATCCGTTGCTGATCTTGCGCAGGCTGTAAAACTGGATCCCAATGATCCGGACATCTGGAACAACTACGGACTCTATCTCGGGGAATCCGGAAAACTGAATGAATCGCTGGATGCATTGAACAAAGCCATCGCTTTAAAACCAGGGTTTGAAAAAGCGATGTATAACAAAGGCAATGCTTATGCAAAAGCCGGCGACTTTAAAAACGCACTCAAAGAATATGGAGCTGCATTGGCGGTAAATCCCAATTACACCGATGCACTCAACAACAGCGGCAACTGCTATATTATGTTACAGCGTCCCGACAGTGCGCGAATATTTTTCGAACGTTCCGTACAGGCAAACCCGGGAAATACCAAGGCCATACAGAATCTTATCTTCACCCTGCAAAGCATCGGTGATACGGCAGCTGCCAATCAATACATCGCAAAAGCAAGAGCCATGGGGCTGAATATATGAGAGCAGGAACATTGATTTTTCTGTTGTTTATACTGACCGGTTGCAGGGATGAATCACCTGTGGCCCAGACACGATATTTTTCTGCTCCCGATTATTTTAAGAATGAATGCAAACTGCTGAACACCTCTCATATGACCCTGTTGAAGAAAGTCAATTACGGCGGAAAGGAGGAAATGATGCAGATACAGCAACCAGAGTGGGAAAAAGAAATACGCCCTTTCCTCGATTGCGATCTCAACAAACCTGCCTATGCAGGCGCCTATACGATCGATACAGCTTTTACAACCGGAGCTTATACCATTCACTATTCCGCCAAAGAACGATCACTGCCCATCCGCAAAGTATCTCTGACCTTTCAGGAAGACCGCCTGCATAGTGTATATATGGAAACAGGAAAGTCCAATGCATGGTTTAAGCTCAAACAGGAGATGACCTATACTCCGGGAGAAGGATACCGTATTAGTGGTGAGCAGAAGATGGCCATCGGAAAAGAAACAAAATTCATCATCGCAGGACGATTCATCGCTCCTGAAAATTCGCCTGAAAAATGAACTTTAGTCTCCTCATGGGATTCTGGCTGGGCCTGCTGCAGATGCAAGGCACAACCTTACCGTTTCGCTTCGAATTTGTTAACCACGACGGTAAGCCGGTCATGATCATTCATAATGCTGAAGAGCAAATAGTGTGTGATGAAATCAGCATAGCAGGAGATTCTGTGTTCGTACGGATGCCTTTATATAATTCAGAATTCAGGCTGAAAGCCACAGGAGAAAAGTTAAACGGCAACTGGATCAACAATGCCCGGAAGACGCCTGTGGTGATTCCATTTACCGCCATGCACGGTGAATATTCAAGGTTCCCGGTTACTAAACGTGAGGCCTATACGCAAAACCCGTCCGGCAAATGGGAAACATGGTTTGATGCCGGTACTCCCGACTCTGCATTGGCTATCGGTATCTTTCAGGAGAAAAACGGTGTGGTTACCGGTACCTTTCTCAGCGAATCAGGCGACCACCGGTATCTCGAAGGAGTGCTGGACGGAGATAGTCTGAAATTGAGTGTATTTGACGGTACGCATGCCTGGCTGTATCTTGCCCGGATGGATGGCGACCGGATGGAAGGATATCAATATTCCGGACTTAGCTATAAAGGACGGTTTACGGCTTTACGGAATCAGGAGATTAAACTCCGCGACCCCTCTTCGATCACAAAAGCGGAAGGAACTGTCAGCTTCAGCCTCCCGGATCCGGACAGCAATCTGGTCTCGATCAGCGACAACAGATTCAGAAACAAAGTGAAGATCATTCAGATCATGGGTACCTGGTGCCCTAACTGCATGGATGAAACACGGTTTCTTGACAGTGTATATGCGGCGCGGAAGGATGAAGGCCTGGAAATTATCGGACTCTCCTTTGAACGTCCGGAAGATTTCAGAACAGCTGCCGCCAATGTAACCAGGATGAAAAACCGATTAAAGGTGGATTACCCCGTCCTGATAGCCGGTGTTGCCCGTAAAGGAGAAGTGGAAAAAGTTCTTCCTGCCATCAAAGGATTTTTCTCCTATCCCACCACGTTATATATCGATCGCAAAGGAAATATCGTTCAGGTACATACCGGATTCAGTGGCCCTGCCACCGGTGATGCCTGGATAAATTATCAAAATGAAACCCGCCGGTTGCTCGATCGGTTATTGCGTTAATGATCATGAATACCCGACAACGTTTCCGTCTGTGGATGATCCTCTCATCACTTGGACTTATTGCTGTACTGTCGCTTCTCTTTTCAGAAATTCCGCTTGATAACCTTCCTCCGGAAGTATTAAAGCGGATTTCAAAAGAAACGTTGCGATGGATCATCATGGCTAATCCCGCGATACTGATCCTGCTTTTCACCGGCCTCGGTGTTTCCTGCTTTGACCGTGTTAACTTCCGTGCACCGCTGCTGGAACAGATCATCGATACATCACGGAGCACGAATGATCCGGTCTCCAAAATTGTTTTACAAGGTTTACTGGGCGGAATGCTGGCCGGAATCAGTATTGTTATCATTTCAAAAATCTTCACTCCATACCTTCCGGCAGCGTTTGCAGATGATACTCAGGGCCCGGATATGCATCTGATTACAAAAATAATGTACGGCGGTGTGGCGGAAGAATTGATGATCCGGTTTGGCATCATGAGTGGAATCACCTTTGTGTTATATAAAATTACACATCAGCTAACAGCTGCAGTTTATATTCTCTCGATCCTAATTTCATCGTTTTTATTTGCACTCGGGCACTTTCCGGTGATGTTTCAATATGCACCTGATCCTTCTGTTTTTGTCTATCTCTATATAATGTACCCCAAATTTAGGGCAGTGGTCTAAGTTAGGAAAAATCCTTAACTTAACGTACCTAAAAATGGAAAAACGCACCCGGCGCAAGTTCAGCGCAGACTTCAAAGCCAAGGTAGTTATTGAAGCCTTAAAAGAACGGAACACCATTGAGCAGTTGGCTAAGAAGCACGAACTGCATCCAAATCAGATTACTGCCTGGAAGAAGGAGTTTTTATCCAATGCAGCTGCTGCATTCAGTGATTCTGTTACAACTGTTCAGGATAAAGAGAAGACGGAAGATGTAGAAAAGCTCTATGCCCGTATCGGCCGTCTGGAAATGGAGCGCGACTGGCTAAAAAAAAAGCTGCAATGAGACCCCTTGAAGAGCGTCGGGCAATGATTGAGAGCAAGCCGGAGGGTAAATTCAGTGTATACAGGCAATGTGAATTGCTATCGATACATCGCAGCGGATTATACTATAGCCCCCGAGCGGAAAGTCAGGAGAACCTTGACATTATGTTGCAGATGGATCAGCAATACTTTAAAACGCCGTTCTATGGTGTACGTAGAATGCATAACTGGTTATGTAAAAAAGGCTATGTGATCTGCCGTAAGCGCGTCAAAAGACTCATGGATCTGATGGGCTGGCAGACCATCTATCGCAAGCGGAATACGAGTAAACCCAATAAGGCCAACCCCGTTTTCCCTTACCTGCTCAAAGGCTTGAACATTGAACGTGCTAATCAGGTGTGGGCGATCGACATCACCTATATACCCATGCGAAAAGGATTTATGTATTTGTGCGCCGTCATAGATGTGCATACGCGCTATGTACTGAACTGGAGCGTTAGCAACACAATGACATCAGCATGGTGCAGAACAGTTGTTGAAGAAGCGATCTTACAAAATGGAGCTCCTGAGATCATCAACTCAGATCAGGGCAGTCAGTTTACTTCACTCGAATACACCAGCCTGCTGCTGGACCGGGCTAATCCGATTCAAATCAGCATGGATGGCAAAGGCAGAGCTATAGACAACATCTTCATCGAAAGATTATGGAAAACGGTGAAGTACGAATGTGTTTACCTTCATACCTTTGAAGACGGTGTAAAACTATACGAAGGGCTTTCAAACTACTTCAATTTTTACAACCATGAACGTGATCATCAATCCCTGGGATACCAAACCCCAGCTGATATGTATCGAACAGCCGCCTGAGTTATGAACATATTAACAGCAATTAACAAAAGAAAAAAGAACCAAAAAAGAAAAATCTATAACATCAAAAACAAACTTAACTTTGACCGTAAGACGTTCTAAGAATGGGGTACACTATA
>JAXLTL010000012.1:0-88377 GCA_046330075.1 Bacteroidia bacterium
GAATGGATGGGATTACCAGACACCGATGAAGTCCGCCGTCGTTTTCGTGCGAATGTGGAAGTAGATGGTGTCGATGCTTTCTGGGAAGATCGCTTGTTCGGAAAGCCGGGCGAAGCGATCAGATTCAAACTGGGAGCGGTGGAACTAGAATGTGTCGGACCAAGAGAACGATGTGTGGTTCCTTCGCGCAATTCAATGACAGGGGACGTATATCCGGGCTTCGCAAAGAAATTCGCAACTCAACGCTGGAATGAAATGCCGGATGGCTCAAACCTGCGCGACTGGGAACATGGTTACTTTCTTTGCGTGGATTGCCGGATAGTACCCGGGTCGGCCGGTCAAACGATTCGTATTGGTGATACTCTGATAATCTCCTGAACTCATGAGCCTACAACCATTGAAACGAAATCCTTCGCTTCAGCAGCTAAGTCACGAACACCACGATGGTTTGATGCTGTGTTTTAAAATCAGGCAAGGAATAAAAGCACAGGTAGACTGCCGGCGGATTTCCCGTTATGTAAACTGGTTTGCCGGTCATCATCTGGATGCCCACTTTCTTGCAGAGGAAAATCAGTTGTTGCCAATGGTAGCAAACGAAGCAGAGCTGGTTCAACGAACCATCAGTGAACATAAAAGATTGCGGACCTTTTTCAATAAAGATAATCTGAGCGAAAGCGAACTCTTAACGTTTGCCAATCTGCTCGATGATCACATTCGGTTCGAAGAGCGGATTTTGTTTCAGAAAATTCAAGAGTTGAAAAGCGAAAGTGAAATCCTTAACGCTTTACAGCAAACCGGTGCAGCTCCGGTGTGCGAAAAATGGATGGATGAATTCTGGCTCGGGAAAAAATAACGTCAAAAATTTAAGCGAATGAATAAAAACCGCCTTGAAGCTTTCAGCGATGGAGTTATCGCCATCATTATCACCATCATGGTGTTGGAACTAAAGATTCCACACGGTGTTCAATTCAGTGACTTTTGTGAGCAACTGCCTCATTTTGCCGGGTATGTACTCAGTTTTATTTATGTAGGTATTTACTGGAACAATCATCATCATATGATTCATACCGTTAAAAAAGTCAGTGGCGGTATTCTTTGGGCTAACCTTCATCTCTTATTCTGGTTGTCGTTGTTTCCTTATTTCACAGGATGGGTAAGTGAACATTACCGTGAGCCGGTTCCGGTTGCTGCCTATGGCGCAGTGATGTTGTGCGCAGCGATAGCCTATTTTATTTTGCAGAACGTCATCCTGAAAGTTCATGGACCTGATTCAGTATTGTCAAAAGCAGTGGGCAAGGATTATAAAGGGAAAATCTCACCCTTGTTATATGCATTGGCCATTGTTCTGGCGTTTTACAATACCTTTTTTTCAGTCTTTCTGTTTTCATTGGTCGCGGTCATCTGGCTGATTCCTGATAAACGTATAGAGCGTACAATCAGGGAGGTGGAGGAGGGATGATAAATAATTTCCTTTTTTCTTGTACAGGAAATAGCGGAATCGCTATTTTAAGCATCATAAAACTGATTATATGGCAATCAACCAACCCTTCATCGCTGAGGTTAAATACGAGGCGGAAAAAACAAAGAAAATGTTAGCGGTAGTCCCGTTTGACAAGGCTACCTGGAAACCCCATCCTAAATCAATGGAGCTTGGAAAACTGACCTTGCATGTGGTCGATATGGTTCGCTGGGCATCTGTTGTTACAACTTCAGACGAACTCGATTTTCAGAAGCCTTACTTGGAAATGCCTGCATTTAATAATGCTGAGGCATTATCAGCTGAGCTGGACAAATACGTTGCTCAGGCAGTGAAAGATCTGGCAAATGCGGATGATGCCTGCATGAATGGTAACTGGAGTTTGCGAAATGGTGAGCATATCTTCTTTACTCTTCCACGTCATCTTGTATTACGGGATATGGTGTTCAATCATATCATCCACCATCGCGCTCAACTGAGTGTTTATCTCCGGCTGCTGGATGTAAAAATCCCGGGTATGTACGGGCCCAGTGCTGATGAGACAAAATAACAAAGAGGCCATCCCGAAAGTGATGGCTTCTTTGTTTTAATGTATGACAACTTTTTTAAAGATTCTTCTGCCTTGTTTGGTTTTGAATTCGAGCATATAAATACCCGCTTCCAAAGCCGAAACATCAAGTGTCTGGATGTAGGATTGCCGCGGAAGAACTTCAGCACCAGCATAGTTTTTCATGGTGACTTCGGTCAGATCAAGACCAGATTCAATGCGCAAGTACTGATCTGCCGGAACAGGATAAAGGTGTATGGCGGTTGCCAGCGGCGTATTCTCTTCTGTACTTACGTTCATCAGTGAATAAACAATGATTTTATCAGCAGTAGTCCCACCGTTATTGATCAGGTAGATTTTTGCACTGTCAGGGGAAATAGCGATGTCGCGCAGTCGTCCATTCAGTGCTTCGTCCGCTTCAAAGTATTTTACCGGATTCGGTTGGTTGGGAGTGGAAGGAACAAGGCTCTTTCCGTCAGGATTCAGATGGAAACAGTATACTTCGTGTGTTACGGTATTTCCGTTTTTCAACGATGTAATGAGCAATGAGTTGGTCATTTCGGGAATGACCGTGCTGCTGTAGAAGAGTCCGTCAGAAGGTGCCACGGTGCACCACGTCACCGGTGTTACGGGCGATGCAGGAGGTTGCAGCGTATCGCACCAGGAGTAAAATGCTGCAACAAGAGAATCACCGGGAATGGCAGGGTGCGGAATGTAGTTGGCAATGATACTGTCTTCGCCGGGGTAATTGTTATCGCCATGATATCCTCTTACGGTTTTCCAGCCATAGTTCATTCCAGGGTACAGAATATTGATTTCATCGTCAGTGCGGTCACCATGTTCTACATCATACAATACATCCGCGCTGCTGTTGTAGATCAGGCCTTGCGGATTGCGGTGTCCTCGTGTATAAAATGAGTTGCCGGAAACCGGATTGTCCTGCGGTATTGACCCGTCAGTGAGGAAGCGATGTATCTTGCCATTCATCGCATAGGGATCCTGCGCGAGATTGTTGGGGTTGGCTGATAGTGGTGAGTAACAATTGGGAGAGTTTACTTCCGAAATCCCATTGTCGCCGGCAGAAAAGTACAGGTAGTTGATGCCGTTTCGTTTTACAGCCAGCAGTCTTCCTCCAAAATGATCGTAACCATTGGGCAAACTGTCCACAATCGCAGTGCTTCCTGTGGCCTGTTGTATGGTTTTGTCCCAGGTGATTTTTTCTATCTTGAATCGTGTGAAGGGAGCGATGGTGGTGCCGGCATTGTAGGAATATACCAGGTATATGTACGTTGGATTACTGATAGCAAAGTCAGGGTCAAGCGCAAGACCAAAGGTGCCTTGTCCAATAGCGAATTGTGTGCATACCGGATTTTGTTCCAGCGCAGATCCGGCGAAATAATCCGCTGCCGCAAACGCAATGGTTTTCGCTCCGGTAGTTGGATCCACTCTTGATACGACACCGCCCCATTCACTCAGCCACAGGTAACCGTCAGGACCATATTGAATTTCCCAGGGAGTACTGACGGAGGTGGGCAGTTCACTGCGCAGAAATTGTTGTGCCTGAGTGGTCATCGAAATCAACAGGCAGATGAGCAGAATGGAGCGACATTTCATTTTTTTAAATTTATTATCCTATCAAATGTAGATATTTTCGGTATGTTAGCCGGTATGAAAAGCAGGTTTTCACGGATTGTCTGGGTACTTGGCTTTGTCAGTTTACTGGCCGATGTGTCGAGCGAATTGCTGTACCCTGTCCTTCCGGTATACCTTCGGGAAGCAGGTTATTCCATGCTCGCTTTGGGCGTGCTGGAAGGTCTGGCCAATGTGGTCGCCGGTATTTCAAAGGGTTATTTCGGTCATCTCTCAGATGTAAAAGGGCAACGACATTGGTTTGTTCGCTGGGGTTATGGCTTGTCTTCGTTGGGTAAACTGCTGATGCTTGGCAGCCCTGACTTATTCCGGATTTACCTCGCCCGGGCCGTCGACAGATTGGGTAAAGGAGTGCGGACAGCACCACGGGATGCATTGCTGGCAGCCTCTTCTTCTCCCGAGTCGCGGGCAGCGGTATTTGGGTTTCACCGGTCGATGGATACGTTGGGCGCAGCCATCGGTCCATTGCTGGCACTCTGGTGGCTGCAGATGCATCCCGGCGATTATCGTTCGGTGTTTATCCTGGCGTTTGTGCCTTCCGTCTTGAGCGTCGTTGTAACTTTTCTGGTGAATGATAAATCTTCGGATATGCCTTCCGTTAGTAAATCGCACGTGGGGTTCTTTGGTTATTTGGGATTCTGGAAGGAAGCCGGTTCGCCGTATCGCCGGCTGCTGGGGCCCTTGCTGTTGCTGGCAGTGGTGAACTCTCCGGATACTTTCCTGTTGCTGGGGTTGAAAGAAGCAGGTGCAACGGATGTACAGATGATCGGAGCGTATGTGTTGTATAATCTGGTTTATGCATTGCTGGCAGCTCCGGTCGGACAACTGGCGGATCGTGTCGGGCGCGGAAAAATACTGGCGCTGGCTGTTGTCTTTTTTGCCATTACATATGGCGGTATGTCGTTGTTGCCGGAGGTCCTTGCCGGTTTCCTGCTGTTTGTACTGTATGCATTGGCGATGGCAGGCATTGAGTCGGTGGTGAAGGCGATGATCTCCACATTGGTGCCTGCGGAGTCGAGAGGGAAAGCATTGGGGTTTTACGCCAGTGCGAACAGTATCGGATCGCTGATTGCCGGTGTATGGGCAGGAATCATGTGGAAAATATCCGGGCCCGGTCCTGTCTTCATGATTACAGCAGTCGTTGCTTTGCTGGCCGGCGTCAGACTGATGATGATACACAAAACGAACGCAACTTAGCGATTCATATAGGCTTTCACGTACTTGCCGATGATGTCAAACTCGAGGTTGACCATTGATCCGGCTTTGAGGTGTTTGAAGTTGGTATGCTCCAGAGTATACGGAATAATGGCAACACTGAACATGCCGGCGTTTGATTCAACTACGGTGAGACTTACACCGTTTACAGTGATCGAGCCTTTGGGTACAGTGACATGGCCCGCGTCAGGATCATACGCGAAATGATACAGCCAGCTGCCGTCATCTTCTTTCACACTGGTGCACATGCCGGTCATGTCCACATGGCCTTGTACGATGTGTCCGTCAATCCTTCCGTTCATCAGCATGCACCGCTCAAGGTTCACTTCATCGCCCGTTTGCAGATTGCCCAGATTGCTTCTGCGCAGCGTTTCTGCAATGGCGGTTACAATATAACCTTCGGGCCGGAAACCGGTCACGGTCAGGCAAACGCCATTGTGGGCGACGCTTTGGTCTTCTTTCAATTCACTGCAGAATAAACAATCGATCGTGAAGGTTTTGTTGCCGCCTTCTTCAACAACCGCCACAACAGTTCCAAGGGCTTCGATGATACCGGTAAACATGCTGTAAAAGTAGAAGAATTTTTCCTGAGCCGGACCCGATTGGGTCAATTCGTCGATGAAATAACAGAGGAGGTCGAACAGATTGGCAGGTACCCTCGGAAGACCTACCTTTGTCTTTCAAAGAATTAATATGCGTCATATTGTACTGCTTGCAGCCGGGCTGCTGCTTACCCTTCAGCTGAAGGCTCAGGATAAAAAAATCACATTGGAAGATGCGGTGCTGAGACAACGTACCGTTCTCGCACCTAAACGTCTTCCTCAGCTTCAATGGATTCCGGGAACTTCGTTGTATAGCTATGTAGAAAATGCCTCCGCCGGAGAGGTGCTGGTGAAAGCAGGAGCAACGAAGGAAGGAAAATCAGAAGTGGTGTCACTCTCTGTCATCAATGCTGCACTGAAAGATGCTAAAACAGATACCCTGCCAAAATTCCCGGCTTTGAAATGGAAGGATGCAGGTGCCTTCGGTTTCGATGCAGGTGGAAAATCATGGAAATGGAATGCGGTCAGCAAAAAACTGAATCCTGTAGAGGTTGCTTCGTTGCCGGAGAATGCAGAGAAGGAAGAAGCCGGTCCGGGCGGACAGCGTGCCTGGGTGCAGGAATACAATGTATGGGTAGAAGCTGGTGGTCAGCGTAAGCAGGTTACGACCGATGGAAAATATGAACTGGTATATGGTAAATCAGTCCACCGGGAAGAGTTCGGTATCGAGAAAGGTTTGTTCTGGTCAGTGACCGGGTCGAAGCTTGCATTTTACCGGATGGATCAGTCGATGGTGACCGATTATCCGATTGTGGACTTTACAGAGCGTCCTGCGAAAGAAAAGGCCGTCAAATATCCGATGGCCGGTTCGAAGAGCCACGAAGTAACGGTAGGTGTATACGAAGTAAGTTCGGGTAAAACCATCTATCTTAAAACCGGTGAGCCCAAAGATCAGTATCTGACTAATATTGCCTGGAGTCCGGATGATAAGTATATATACATCGCAGTGCTGAACAGAGCCCAGGATCACATGAAACTGAATCAATACGATGCTTCAACCGGCGAGTGGGTGAAAACTTTATTTGAAGAGCAGGATCCGAAATATACCGAGCCGTTGCATCCGGTGGAATTTGTCAGCAGCAAGCCATCTCAGTTTATCTGGCAAAGCCGCCGCGATGGATATAACCATCTCTATCTCTATGATACGAAGGGGCAGCTTCTGCGTCAGCTGACCAGCGGTGATTGGGAGGTGACAGAGTTTAACGGATTTGATGCAAAAGGAACGAAAGCGTATTTTCATGCTACCGGTAATACGGGACTTAACCGCGACTTATGGAGTGTGGAGCTAGGCAGCGGAAAGATGATGAAGCTGACGACAGAAGACGGCGTACATGCCTGTTTGCTGAACGATGATAAATCTTTCTTTATCGATTCCTATACCAGCGTTACGGTGCCCCGTGTGATTCAGATCCGGAATACAGCAGCTGGAAAAGTGATTACCGGATTGCTCAAGGCCGATAATCCGCTGAAAGAGTACACGGCCGGAACTACCCGCATTCTGCAGTTAAAGGCTGAAGACGGAACGCCGCTCTGGTGCCGGATGATTCTGCCGGCCGGCTTTGATTCAACGAAGAAATATCCGGCGATCGTTTATGTGTACGGCGGACCACATGTTCAGCTTGTGACCAATTCGTGGCTCGGTGGCGCTGATCTCTGGCTGCATTATCTCACCCAGCAGGGATATATTGTTTTCACGCTCGATAACCGGGGCAGTGGCAATCGTGGAAAAGCATTTGAGCAGGCTACTTTCAGAAATCTCGGCGAAACCGAGATGAAGGATCAGATCACCGGTGTGAACTATCTGCGCAAGCTGAATTATATCGATAATAATCGTCTCGGTATAAACGGATGGAGTTTCGGCGGATTCATGACTACCTCCCTCATGACACGCTATCCTGGAATTTTCAAAGTGGCTGTAGCCGGTGGTCCCGTTATCGACTGGAGTTATTACGAAGTAATGTACACTGAACGATACATGGATACGCCGGAAGAAAACCCTGCCGGATATAAACTCAATAACCTCCTGAATTATGTGGATCAGTTAAACGGAAAGCTCATGCTCATACACGGCACCAGTGATCCTGTGGTGGTTTGGCAGCATAGCTTGATGTACCTGGAAAAAGCTGTGACGAAAGGTGTGCAGGTGGATTACTTCGTTTATCCCGGACATGAACACAATGTGCTGGGCAAAGACCGCGTGCATCTGAATGACAAGATCACCCGCTACTTCAACGATTATCTGAAGTAAATTATTTCCCCCCGGCAGACGGAAGCGCCTGCTTGTATGCCGCCAGACAGCGTTGCCTGGCCAGCTTATGATCAACGATGGGTTTCGGATAGGAGAATTCCTCAAATTCCGGAACCCATTTTCGTATGTATCTGAAATCAGGATCGAACTTTTTCGTTTGCTCGTATGGATTAAAAATGCGGAAATAAGGAGCTGCATCACAGCCACTGCCTGCCGCCCATTGCCAGCCACCATTGTTAGCGCTGAGATCGAAGTCGAGGAGTTTTTTCGCAAAGTAGGCCTCTCCCCATCTCCAGTCAATGAGCAGATGTTTGGTGAGAAATGAGGCTACAATCATCCGCACGCGATTATGCATGTAGCCGGTTGTATTCAGCTCGCGCATGCCGGCATCCACGATCGGATATCCGGTACGCCCTTCGCACCAGGCTTCGAACTCGGCTTCGTTATTTCGCCACTGTACCTGATTGTATGCAGGTTTAAAAGCAGAGGTTGCTGCATGCGGAAAGTGCCAGAGGATCATCATGTAAAATTCCCGCCAGCAGAGTTCGTTCAGCCAGGAGAAGCTGAGGTCGCGCGCCCGGCGTGCTGCTTTGCGGATGCTGATGGTGCCGAAGCGAAGATGAAGGCCCAGCTTTGACGTTCCTTCAATGCCGGGAATGTCACGGGTCTCTGCATAATTCCTGATCAGCTGTTCATTCGTTTTGGAAGGAGGAAAAGCAGCATCCGTAGGGTGGAAGCCCATCGATTCAAGAGATGGAATAGGATGTGTTGATTGCTGAAGAAAGCGATTGAAATATTTTTCAGAAGGATAGGAGCTCAGGTAAAAACTGTTGAGCTTCGCCATCCATTTTTTTGAATAGGGAGTATAAACCGTATAGGGCTTGCCGTCATCTTTCAGTACTTCCTCTTTCTCAAAAATTACCTGGTCCTTGAAGGTGTGAAATGCAATTTTATGCTTTCCGAAGAAGGTCAGCATTTCTTCATCCCGCTTTCTTGCATATGGCTCATAATCGTGATTAGTATATACGGCTGCTACCGCATATTCTTTCAGCAATTCCTTCCAGCAGGTGTCGGGCGTTCCATAGCGTACATCCAGACTACAGCCTTTTTTCGCAAGCTCCTGTTGCAGTTCCGTTAGGCGACGATGAATGAAATCTACCCGTTTATCGCTTTTGTCCTCGAGAAGATCGAGAATGTTGCGGTCGAAGATAAAGACAGGCACAACCGGCTTTCCTGATTTCAGCGCATGGTACAAGGCTGCATTATCGTCGAGACGAAGGTCGCGGCGAAACCAGTGGATAACAACTTCTGGTTTAACGGCCATAGAGATTTCTGATCGCATGCGCCAGGTCGGTGAACTGAAAACGATAACCGGCCAGCATGATTTTAGAAGGACTTACTTTTGCTCCTTCCAGCACCAGAGCACTGCGCTCTCCCAGGAACAGACGGATCAGGAATCCCGGTACTGCTATGCGGATAGCACGGGGCGAGAGTTCCTTGCTCAGTACTTTCATGAATACATTGAGTTTGAGGGGTACCGGACTCACTGCATTGTAAACTCCGGAAAGTGTGTGGTGTGTTGCCGCGAAGATAAATTGCCGGCAAAGATCGTCGATGTGTATCCAGCTCAGGTGCTGGTATCCGGTGCCGGTGACAGGGCAAATACCGAATTGCAGCGGACGAACCAATTGCGGTAATGCGCCACCGTTAGGTGTCAGTACAACACCGGCCCGTAACAGTATTGTACGTACCGGTGAAGTCTGGTACGCTGCTTCCCATTGCTGTACCGTGTCAGAGAGAAATCCGTGGCCGGGACCACTTTCCTCGGTCATGACGTCATCATCCCGGTCGCCGTAATATCCGGTTGCAGAAACGGCAATGAGACTATGGATACGATGAGGTGTAGTATGCAGCGCCTGCAAAATTGTTGAAGCGGCATCGGTTCTGCTTTCGATAATTTCTTTTTTATAGGACTTTGTCCAGCGTTGATCACCGATATTACTACCGGAGAGTGCAATCACTACTTCTGCATTTTTGAAAGCTTCCGGATCAAAGGTGCGCAGGTGTGGATTCCAGGCATAGGTGCGGACCCCGGCGGACGAACTTCCGGAATGACTCAGCCAGGAAACGGAATGACCCTCCTGCTGCAACAAGAGCGTCAGTCGCCGGCCCACCAATCCCGAACCACCTGCAATCAGTACTTCTGCCATCGAGTCAATAACAAACCGGATAATAAAAAGTTTCTGTTCCTGAAGGTACCTGCATTATTCAACCAGATAAGACGGATCGAAGCCCGAATCTCCCGGGTCGAAGTTCAGAATCGGAGCTGCCGCAGGACGCTTTCCGAACCGCACCTGAATACTCAGCCGGAAATACAGAGAGTTCAATTGCCGGAACTTATCATCGTTTCGTGTAAGTCTTCCACGCCCGGTCAATGCAATTTCGGGCGAAATAACCACATGCGACAACGTGTAAATTCTGGCCATGATGCCCAGACGCGGATACCGGAAGCGGTAGATATTGGGTTCTTGCCGGTAGGTAGAATCGGCTCTCAGGTAATAGAAGCCGCCCATGTTCTGTATGCGAGCTGTCAGACTAAAATACCTGTTGAATTTATGCGTATAGGCCACATTAAAGGGAAAGGTAAACTGCAGCTGATCATCATTCCCCATCTTGAATCCGAGTCCTGCAATCGGCAATGGAAGCTCACGACCACTGATAGGTGTATAGATGACGCCCAAAGTATGCCAGAGCGTATTGTTGTGATAGAGTTTTCTCCATACGAAGGCGCCGTATGGCCGCACATAGTTGGGTTTAAAATAGAATGATTCGGTTGGAAGAGCAGCAGTAAGATTGATCAGGTAGAGGTTCCGCAAACCTTTCGCCATTAATCCCGTTACGCCGATTTTCGCCTGCGTCAGCAGACGGTCAGGTTCGATGAAGTCAATCTGACTTTGACGGATATTGGCTCCGGCTTGCGCAAAGATGGCATAGAAAGGTTTACCGCCATCTGCCGACAGCCAGTCTTTTCCCAGATATAACGGTAACCGATAGGTGAAACTCGCTCCGCTGAAACCATTGTCCATGGTCGTATCTTCTACCTGTGTTGGATCCATATATTCCACTTCTGCCTGCCACATTGGCGATAACAGCGGATGAGGACGATAACCACCCTGGGGTTGAGCCACCGCCATTCTGAGCGACGCAAGAAAAATGACAAGGAGGTTGGTTGTTGAACGGGTAAACCGTAATTTCATGGCCTTCATACTGCGAAGATAAACGCTCATGCAGGAAATTCCCGAGAAATACCGACACGATCTTGCTTACCTGCAGGCAATGGCTGATCAGGCTGTTCGCGATTTCGACCGTTTCGGATATGACCTGATTTTTAATGCCGACCTCCCGGTCTCTTTTCTGAATTATAAACTGCAGTTGGCGCCTCAATTGAAAAACTGGTGCAAACGGGACCCTGAACGTATTCCTTCGCTTTTATATCACATTGATCTTCCAGAACATCTGATGCCACCCGGGTACGGCTGCAAGGATACTGAGCTGCTCGCCGACCTGATTTTACAACGAGAACTTATTAAAGTAATTTTGCGAAAACATTATTCCTCGTGAAGTGTTATAAGGAAGAACAGGTCTCTGTTTATCCTAATCAAAAAGTAAAATGAACCATTTCTCTATTAAAGATGTTGAGGCATTAACAGGCATCAAACCGCATACCTTGCGTATCTGGGAACAGAGATATGGAATTCCCAGCCCCAAGCGTACATCAACCAATATCCGATACTACGACGATGAGGATATAAAAATGCTGCTGAGCGTTGCCATGCTCAACCGGCAAGGTCATAAAATTTCCCGCCTCACGAAAATGAGCAAGGGTGAACTCGACCGGCTGGTGATGGATCTTACGCTCAATGTTTCGGATACTGATATCCAGGTAGAGTCACTGACCCGGTCGATGTTCGGGCTGGATGAATCGGCATTTGAAAAAATTCTAAGTACAAACATCCTGCAGTTTGGTCTTGAGTCTACATTCGTTCATCTGATCTTCCCTTTCCTGATGAGAGTGGGGGTGTTGTGGCAAACAGGATCCATCAATCCTGCATATGAGCATTTCATCACCAATCTGATCCGTCAGAAACTGTTTGTGGCGATTGATGCACAGCCTAAAGTGCAATCGCCGGAGGCGAAGAAGTTCCTCTTGTTCCTTCCGGCACATGAGCCTCATGAAATCGGTTTATTGTTTGCGAATTATGTGATTCGTTCGCGCGGACATCATACGTCCTATCTTGGCCCGAACCTTCCGATGGATGACCTTGTGCCGGTGATGTCAGTGTACAAGGCTGATTATATTCTCACCGTCCTCACAACTGCAGTGATTACACAGAGTCCGCTCGCTGTAGCCAATAAATTATCCGGCGATTTTCCGGGAGCGCAGATTCTCATGGCAGGAAGTCAGCTCATGCAGGCAAATATCAATCTTCCGCGCAACGTGAGGATTTTACACTCTATGGATGAGCTGATTCAGCTGACAGAATCACTTCATCGCCGATAGTTCTCCACTTGGTGGTATTTACAGATTAACCGTGCTGTTTTATATAGTGCAGGAATTCATTGCGCACGTCGCGGTTTCTGAATTTTCCGCTGTACTCTGAGGTGATGGTTCCCGACTGGATGTCGCGGATTCCTCTGGAGGCAACACAAAGATGCGATGCCTCAATCATTACGGCTACATCTTCCGTTTGCAGCGCCTCTTTGAGTGCGTTGGCGATCTGAATGGTGAGTCGTTCCTGCACCTGTGGTCGCCTTGCAAAATAATCTACCATCCTGTTTAACTTGGAAAGGCCAATTACCTTGCCGGATGAATAATAAGCCACATGAGCTTTCCCGATGATTGGCACCAGGTGATGTTCACAGGTAGAATAGAGCGTGATATCTTTCTCTACCAGCATCTGAGCATATTGATACTGATTGGTGAAAAGCGTTGTGTCGGGCCGGTGAGATGGATTCAGTCCTTTGAACGTTTCTGTTACATACATTTTGGCAACACGCAACGGAGTATCTTTAAGACTCTCGTCATTAAGATCCAGTCCGAGCGTATAGAGGATCTCCTGCACATGATGGCGGATGATTTGTATTTTCTCTGCATCCGATAATTCAAAAGCATCACTTCTGAGCGGAGTCTCGGCACTGTTGAAGGCATGATGAAGCAGGTCCTCCGTAAAATCAAGGTTCTGTATATCGCTCAGGCCCGGTATTCCGTCTGCCGTCTTTTTAACAAGGTTATTTTTATGAGATGGTTTTGATGTGTCGAATTTCATATGATCCAGTTGTTTTGAGAAAACAGAAAGTTGTCCTTATTGTTTAATGTTTTGTATTTAAAGTTTAACGAAACTGCGCTTGAATTAGCCTGTTTTTAAGAGTTTTTTGGATTAATCTAACAATGTATTTTTTTAAAATAATAGTTTTTCTCACAGAGAATCAGTTGTTTATGCTTTGTTTAAGTTTTTATTACAAAAATTAAACAAAAAGATTTGCAGGCAACCGGGTGTCGCCGTACTTTTGTTCAGCTTTTAACCCCAAAGATTAAACAAAATGACACAGCTGGAATTCAACCACCAAGTAAAAGAACATTACAGACCGCTCCGGGGCTATGCCCTTAAACTTACGCAGGATCCGGAGGACGCCAATGATCTGGTTCAGGAAACGATGCTGAAGGCATTCAACAACAAGGACAAATTTGCTGACGGGACCAATCTGCGTGGCTGGCTTTACACCATCATGAAAAATATTTTCATTAATAATTATCGCCGGATGGTAAAGGGGAATGTGATGACTGACGATACCGAAAATCAGTTTTACATCAATCATGCCGGACATTCTGTTCGTAACGACGGGGATAGCCGCATTGTTATGAAAGAGGTTAATGAAGCGGTGGAATCACTGAGTGATAGCCTGCGGACACCTTTCCTGATGTCGTACCAGGGTTATAAATACGAGGAAATTGCAAAATATCTTGCCGTTCCTCTTGGTACTGTTAAAATACGAATACATGTTGCCCGTCAGCGTTTGAAAAAGATGCTTGAATCATATGGAACTGAAAACGGTTTCTCTGTTCATGCATAAGAAATACAGATAGGTAGGTTTTAGGTTGTAAAAGGCCCGGACAATTGTTCGGGTCTTTTGCGTTTTAACCGGTTCGCGTAAATGCTTATATCAGCAGGGGGGTGTTAAAATGTTAATCCCGCAAGGCGGGAGTTAAAGTGTTAAAGTGTTAATCCCGCAAGGCGGGAGTTAAAGTGTTAAAGTGTTAATCCCGCAAGGCGGGAGTTAAAGTGTTAAAGTGTTTTAAATGTTGTGAATGTTTTAAATGTTGTGAATGTTTTAAATGTTATGATTGTTTAAGGATAGTGTTGAGGGATGATTGGTCAAGATGTTAAACAGAATTTAAGAAATTAGCTGTATAACTGACAACTGACAACTCTAAACTGAAAACTCTAAGCTGAAAACTCTAAACATTATACTCTTCCCGATACATTTTTATCATCAGCAGAAAATAGGAGATAAGCAATGGTCCGAATACAATGCCGGTGATACCAAAGTAGTTTAATCCCACGATTACACCAAGTACAGTTACGATCGGATGAACATCCGCAAATTTCTTCTGCAGGGTAAACCGGAATACGTTATCAATGTTGGTAATCACAATACCACCGAAGATGAGAATGCCGATGCCTTGCCAGTTATCACCGTTTACCAGCTGATATATGCCGGCGGGGATCCATACGATGGCTGTTCCTACAATGGGAATGAATGACATAAAGCCGGTGATTGCTCCCCAAAACCATGGTTCTTCCAGGCCGAAAATCCAGAATCCAAGGCCAGCGCATAATCCTTGAAGAATTGCAAGTACAGGTGCACCCAGTACATTCGAAAACACAGCCGATTCCAGCTCGCCGCTGAACCGTAAGGCTTTTTCTTCTTCCACCGGCAGCAAATCTCCGATCATCTTTTCATTTTTTCCGAAGTTCATCAGGAGATAGTACAACATAAAATACATCATACCGATGGTAGCGAGCATATCGGCGGTTGCACCCAGAATCTGTGGGATCACATTCGCGGCAATCTCCTGTATCTTTTTCAGCATATCATCACTGAGTACCCGGATGCCGGTCATGTTAAAAATATAATCATCCATTTGCCGCAGTCCGGCCATTAACTCCGTACTGTGTACCAATGCATAGTTGATCTTGGATGCCAGCAATCCGTATAATGTCCAGGCAGGACCGAGGAATAAAATAAGTGAAAGCAGCAGCAAAAGGACAGTTGCCCATGTTTTACTCCATCGGCGCTTGACGACAAAGTATTTCATCAGTGGTTTCATCAGCACATAAAATATGACAGCTGAAAGGAATGCAGTGAGAAATGTACTCAGCGAATAGGCCAGAAAAATTCCCAGACCTATAATGATAAGCAGTGAAGCGGTACGCCTGTAATCTTTTAAATTCATGGCCTAAAGGTAATAGGTGCCGACTTATTAACAAACCTCGGGACCACTGTCTGAATCCGGTATGGCCTGGCGAGAGGAAGGTCGATGGGAAACTTTATTCTAAAAGATTGTATTGCCAAGAGTTAGCTGTAGATGATGCTTCGGGAAACGATACGGGCAGTACATCAGCATCATTCAGAAGAATTGTTTTTTTTATCCTTTTCGCTGTTCCCGGGATGTTGATTTCCTGCAACACAACATGTTGCAACTGAACAGCGTTCAGGAGGAAATCTGTCTATCTTTGAGACTCTCGTTCAGAATATGAAATCTCGCTCACGCCGTTACCTGATTCTCTTAATGTTGCTGCCAACAGCCTTCCTTTCATGGAGCTTTGTAGATGATTTCTTTGAGATCACCCGGCAGATAGATGTTTTCTCCAGTGTTTACCGTGACGTCAACCGGTATTATGTAGATGATGTAAATCCAGGTGAGCTGATGAAGGATGGTATCGACGGCATGCTGAAATCACTGGATCCGTATACAAACTATTATCCTGAGTCGGAGATTGAGGACTATAAGATGAAGCATGTGAGCACTGAATACGGGGGGATTGGTGCTTCATCCTTTCGTACCGGTGACAGCCTCGTGATTTACGATGTATACGAAGGATTTCCCGCGCAAAAGGCGGATGTGCGTGCTGGTGATGTGCTGATGTCGGTGAACGGACGCAACATCAAAGGACTCGGCCCGGATGAGATCGATGAGCTGATCAAAGGTCAGGCAGGTACAACGGTGCGTCTTGGACTTCAGCGTTACGGACAGCCACAGCCGTTAGAAAAGAATATTACCCGCGGAGAAATAAAAATCAATAATGTCCCCTACCATGCCATGCTGAATGACAGCGTAGGGTATATTAAGCTTGATAAATTTCTGCAGAATTGCTACAATGAAGTGAAAGAAGCGCTGGTGGATCTTCAGAAAAATCCCGGATTCACTTCCCTGATTTTTGACCTGCGCGGCAATGGCGGCGGATTGCTCGAGGAATCGGTGCAGATTCTCAACCTCTTCGTGAAGAAAGGAGAGTTGCTTGTGACTCAGAAAGGAAAGACAGAAGGTTCCAATAATGTCTATTATGCCAAAGTTGATCCGATTGCTCCTGATATCCGGGTGGCGGTTCTGGTAGATAAAAATTCGGCTTCTGCATCCGAAATAACTGCCGGTAATTTCCAGGACCTTGATCGCGGAGTCATCATTGGCCAACGCAGTTATGGTAAGGGGCTGGTTCAGCAAACACGTCCGCTTACTTTTAATGCGCAGATGAAGCTCACCGTAGCGAAATACTATACGGCCAGCGGACGATGTGTCCAGACTAAGATGTACCACCATGGAGGCGATGAAAACGGAACCGTGACAGAAGTGCCGGATTCGCTGATGAAGCCATTTAAAACGAAAAACGGTCGTACCGTTTTTGACGGATCAGCGGTATACCCTGATCGTTATGTCGACCCGGTCGACTCCAGCAATATCGCACGAAGCCTGAACAGAAATCTGTTCCTCTTTGATTATGCAACTGTTTACCGTGAAAAACATGAATCCATTCCATCTGTAGATAAATTCGTTTTCACGGAAGCCGACTTCAGTGAGTTCGTCGCCTGGCTGAATAATAAAACGTATACCTACAGTACACAAACCGAGAAGGCTTTTGCTTCCTTGAAGGAAACTGCAGTGCGGGAAAAGTATTACAATACCATCAGCAGGGAACTCGAATCACTCGGTAACGAACTTAAACACGATAAATCAGCCGATCTCCAGCTTTTCAAAAAGGAGATAAGCAGTATGCTTGAGAAAGAAATAGTGACAAGGTATTATTTTCACACAGGTAAATATCAGTATATGTTCGCCCACGATCCGGTTATAAAAGAAGCGCTGTCTGTACTCGGAAATGTTACTTTATATACCTCGATTTTAAAAGGAGACGGAAACTATAAAGTAATCGGTAAACCGAAAGGATAGTTTTTTGAGTTTCAAAGGTGCAGAGCGCTTGCGCCCCGAGCGTAGGCTCGTGGTTTCACGGTTTCAAAGCACATGCACTTCGTGAACCGGTAACATAGTAGCCAGGCAAATCTTCATTATCAAAACTCTGTACCTCTGTGCCTCTGTACCTCTGTGCCTCTATGCCTCTGTGCTTCTGTGCCTCTATGCTTCTGCGCCTCTGTGCCTCTGTGCCTCTGTGCCTCTGTAGCTCTGCATCTCTGCAACTCTACTTCACTCCCCTGAACTGATTCAAAAACCGTACATCGTTTTCAGAAAAAATACGCAGGTCCTTAATAGAGTATTTGAGCATCGTGATCCGTTCGATTCCCATTCCGAATGCAAAACCGGTATATTTATTCGGGTCGATTTTTCCGTTTTCGAGAACAGCAGGGTCAATCATACCACATCCGAGAATCTCTACCCAGCCTGTGTATTTGCAAACGTTACATCCCTTGCCCTTGCAAATTGTACAGCTGATATCCATTTCGGCGCTGGGCTCGGTGAATGGGAAATAGGAGGGACGTAAACGAATTTTGGTATCGTTACCGAACATCTCCTGTGCAAAGTGCAGCAGGGTTTGTTTAAGGTCGGCAAATGAAACCCCTTCATCGATATAAAATCCTTCTACCTGATGAAAGAAGCAATGGGCGCGGGCGGAGATCGCTTCGTTACGGTATACTCTGCCCGGACAAATTGTACGGATAGGTGGTGCTTGTTTTTCCATTACCCGCACCTGAATGGAAGAAGTGTGGGTGCGAAGAGCCAGTGATCCGTTGTAGATATCCTGAGCTGCATCAAGGTCGATAAAGAAAGTATCCTGCATATCACGTGCCGGATGCTCTGGCGGGAAATTGAGTGCTGAGAAGTTATGCCAGTCGTCTTCGATTTCAGGTCCATCACTAACGTTGAAGCCTATCCGTTCAAAGATGCCGATGATCTGACGTCGCACAATACTCAATGGATGATGGGCGCCGGATTCCATCGGGTACGCAGGCAGGCTGAGATCCTGACGGGGGCCTTCTGTCGAATCCAGTTGCTCAAATTGCTCTTTAAAGCGGGCAAGCGTATCCTCTGCGGCTATTTTCAGTTCATTCACCTGGCGTCCGTATTCTTTCCGTTGATCCGGTGCAACATCCTTCATTTTCGCGAAAAGATCCGTCAGTACGCCTTTCTTGCTAAGAAACCGTAAACGATATTGCTCCAGTTCCTCTTTATTGGAAGGAGTGAAGGCTTTCGCTTCTTCAATTAAACTGTTGATGGAATCACTCATCACCTGACAATCTGTACTAAATCAATATTCGTAAACCAGTTTTATTTTCATGCGGACGTCCTGCTTGGGACGGTCACCCGGCATGGTTTCAACAGCAGCAATCTTGTCGATTACATCCAGTCCTTCAACTACCTCGCCGAAAACGGTATAGTTGCGGTCCAGCCAAGGTGATCCGCCTATATTCATATAGGCCTGACGCTGTGCTTCGCTGAGTTTGAAACCGAGGCGTTGCTCAGCCATGGTCAGCTCTTGCTCAGACATTTTCTTGCCCTGAACGATGTAAAACTGGCACCCGCTGGAGGCCTTTTGTGGGTTATTGTCGCGTGCTGCGGCCAACACTCCTTTCTTATGGAACAGGGTGTCTACCAGCTCCGCCGGGATTTTATAGCCTACATCACCAGCCCCCAGCATCTGGCCGGGAGCAGCGTTTTTAGATTGAGGATCACCGCCTTGAATCATGAAATCCTTTATAACCCGGTGAAAAAGAAGGCTGTCGTAAAACCCTTCGCTCACCAGTTTGATAAAGTTTGCCCGGTGGAGCGGGGTTTCCTTATAGAGTTTCAGCTTCATGGTTCCAAAATCGGTGGTAATCTCCACCAGAGTGTCTGTGGGGGTCTTTTCCATCTGTTTTTTCTTCTTTTGAGCATAGGCTCCCTGAGCCAGTAAGGCAATTATTGTGAGGCAGATGAGGAGTCCTTTTTTCATATGTTGTTGAATTATTTACTTTTGGGGTGTAACATTCCCGGTGAATTTTCCGGAATTTGTTGCAAGTTTAGTTAAATTTGAACAATCCTTCACCCTGTTCCGTATAAGGACTATCATGCAAACCCGAATGAAACGCATCTTCCCCATACTCTTCATCGCCATTATCGGCCTTATTGTGGTATCATCCTGCAAGAAAACCAAACCTTGTGAAGCGGTTATCACGGTTACCGATTCAACCGGAAAGGCAATTGCCGGTGCGAAAGTGGTTTTACGCCAGGATAGTGTGATCAACCCCGAAACCGGCGTGAGAGCCAATATTTTCGATGAAGAAACTACCGCCGGAAATGGTGAGGCAATCTTCAAGTTTTCATGGGAAGCCGTTTTGAATGTGGAGGTTACTTACCTCACCCAAAATGCTAAGGATTATATCCGCCTCGAACAAAGCGAAACAGTTCGTAAAACAGTAGTCTTGAAGTAGTTTTTTGCTTCTTACTGAGCGGTTGTTAGTTCCCGGTTTACAGTTATCAGTTTACAGTTTGCTTCCGTTGGAACGACGGGACTATAGTTTCTGGTTATAAGCCGGAAGTTGGTCATACCGCCCGGAGCGGAACTAACTGCCAACTTTCAACTGTAAACTGTAAACTCATTTCCTTGTCCAACCCACCACCCTTGACTACTTTTGCGGAAATTCTTCGCATATGTCATTCAAAACCGTCGATCATTATAATTTCTCTGGCAAACGCGCCCTCATTCGTGTGGATTTCAACGTTCCGCTGAATGCTGATTTTAACGTTACAGATCCTACACGTATCAAAGCAGCTATTCCCACGATTCAGAAAATTCTGAAGGATGGTGGGTCGGTGATTCTGATGTCGCATTTAGGCCGACCGAAAGAAGGTCCGGCTGAAAAATATTCCCTGAAACATACCATCTCTACCCTGAGTGAACTGGTAGGTCGTCCGGTGAAATTCGCCGACGATTGTATTGGTGCTGGTGCTGCAGAACTTGCTGCCGGACTACAACCGGGTGAAGTATTGCTGCTGGAGAATCTGCGTTTCTATAAACAGGAGGAGAAAGGAGATGTTGAGTTTGCACAGAAGCTGGCATCCTACGGTGATGTATATGTGAACGATGCATTCGGAACAGCGCACCGCGCCCATGCCAGCACGGCTGTCATTGCACAGTTCTTCAAAAACAACTGCCTGTTCGGGTATGTGATGGCTGGCGAACTCGAAAATGCGGAGAAAGTGCTCAGCAAAGCCGAGAAGCCATTTACCGCCATCATGGGTGGTGCGAAAGTGAGCGACAAAATTCTCATCATCGAGCGCCTGATGGAGAAAGTAGATCACCTGATCATCGGTGGAGGTATGGCGTATACCTTTGTGAAAGCAATGGGCGGAGAGATCGGCAATTCACTCTGTGAAGCCGATAAGCTGGATCTTGCGCTGGAAATTCTGAAAAAAGCAGAGGCACGCGGCGTCAAGATTCATCTGCCCACAGATTCTGTGAACGGTGATAAATTCGACAAGGAAGCCAATACTAACGTTACGGATATCCGAACTATTGAAGCCGGCTGGCTCGGACTCGATATCGGACCGAAATCAGCAGCGGCTTTCGCTGATGTGATCCGTAATAGTAAAACTTTGCTGTGGAATGGACCGATGGGCGTATTTGAAATGCCGAAGTTCGAAGCAGGTACCAAAACCGTAGCTGAAGCCATTGTGGCGGCAACAGCTCAGGGTGCTTTCTCGCTGATCGGTGGCGGCGACTCCGCAGCAGCGATTAACCAGTTTCATATGGCTGATAAAGTATCGTACGTCAGCACCGGCGGCGGCGCCCTCCTCGAATACATCGAAGGCAAGGAACTCCCCGGTGTGAAAATGGTAATGGAAGCAAATGGTTAATTCAGAATGCAGAATGCAGAATTCAGAATTAGCTATGGATTGAATGCTCGATACGGTGCGCTTAGCGATTCAAAATTCTTATCCTTCTGATGCTGCAGGAATACATGCTGAATTCAGGGTCATCTAACCAGAACTCTCAGCATGCCGCGAAACTAAATCCTACATTCCCAATCCTAAATCCTAAACCCTGAATTCAGCATCCTAAATTCTGAATTCTACATTCTACATTCTACATTCTGCATTCTGAATTCTAAATTCTGAATTAATGAACTACCTCGACTTCATCATCGCCGTCCCCTTAGTCTGGGGTGCCTACAAAGGCTGGCAGCGCGGAATCATTTTTGAAATCGCGATGCTGATCGGTATTGTGCTGGGGTTGTATCTGGCGTTTAAAGTAAGCAGTTTGTTTGAGGGACTTGTAGCGAAAATGGTGGATGCCAGCGGACATACGCTTCACATGATTACTTTTTTCGTGGTGTTCATCGCGGTGGTGCTGATTATGGTCTTGTTCGCAAAGTTTCTCGAGGGGATTTTGAAAATCGGAAAGATGAATACCATTAATCAGGTGGCTGGCGCTGTATTTGGAATGCTCAAGTTTGCGCTTGTGGTGAGTGTAGTGCTGTCTGTGTTTCGCCCGGTAGATGCGCAACTCGGTTTGCTCTCCGCAAAAACGAAATCTGAATCCTGGTTGTATCAGCCGGTTGTTTCTGTTTCGCAATATTTATTTCCTGCGCTGAAAGATGTACAGCAGGAGTTTTCAAAACATGTGAGTTGATTTAAACAATTTCCAGATCATATTATGCTCCACCTCCGAAATATTGAAGAACTGAAAGTTGAATGGAATGCCCTTGTAGAGCGGATGAACCTACAGTTTGATGCTGACCTTGATCTGCAAGGTATAATTTTTTTAATTGGGGTGCAGGAGCTCGGACAAGGAGCCCGCGAATTTTCAAAGGACGAAAAGCAGGATCTCATGCACATCGCTACCTGCAAACTGTTAAGCCAATATGGTTTTTACGAACTCGAAGGCCTCGACGAAGAAGGTTGGCCGCATTGGAAACTCGTCCAGAAATTACCTGTCATGACCCTTGGTGAACAGGATTATCTCCTGAAACAAGCAGTGATTGAATATTTCGGGGGATGATTTTATCGTCATCCAAAATTCAATTTGCCACGGATTTTAACCCTAAGCAGATTGTGTAAATTTATAGCTCCACGTTTAACTTGGGGTTTCATGTTCATCATTCAAATCCCTTCCGAAAATCATTCCCGGATGAATTTCATCGTTGTGTTAAACGTTTCTCCTTTAACGCTGATAAAATATAACCCTTCAGCATAATCTTCGAGTGAAAATGCAACCGATGCCGGCAGACCATCTCCGTTTATTGCTTTTGTAACTATCGTTTTTCCAATCGCGTTCATCAGAGTAATCGTATAGCTTTCTTGCATTGCCGTATTGAATTTCACTTGTAAAACGGAATGTGCAGGGTTAGGTGCAAGGGTAATTCTGCTGTTGTTATTCATTTCGTGGATAGCAACGTTTTGAAGCAGGACTTGGTAATCCAGAATCTTCAGCCCGCCCGGATCTGCATAAAAAGGGGTGAGCGGTGGAAGATGAAAGGGTGTTCTGATAAAGCTTAAGGCGGTTTTGCCATTGTACACGTCCAGACCGTTTGTGGCGAGTGAGTCGTTTAAGTTAACCAGTTCCCCAACTTTATGTGTGTTGGCCGGATCGGTCACATCAAACACGAAAAGTTCTGATTGACCTCCGGTTACAAATAGCAGACTATCGTTATTGCCTAACCGCACTTCGTTGGTGTGAATCGCCGCTCCGCTCCAGTTGGTCAGATTACAGCCCCAGGGATTATACCATTGAACTGAAGTAAAAGGAATGCTACTGATGTCGATGATTTCAAGTCCACAATAGTCTACGGTGACAAAAGCGTAATTCCCCTTGATAGCGATATCATTATATGCTGCTGCTGCAATGGAGGTGAGTGAGGTGTTGATGTATTTGTAAATTTCAACCGGAGTATTTTTATTGGTGACATCCACAACCCGCAATCCTCCGCGATCAAAACATACATACAGCGTGTCGTTTTTGATCATCATGCCCCGCGCATTATGGGCATTGGTGGATGGAGCGGGCCAGCTTAAATCCAGACCCAATGCGCCTTCAAAAAATATATTGTTTTCGTCAGCGATGTTGAGGATGAAAAGTCCGTCTCCCATCGTGCTGAGGTAGGCATAATCACCATCAATGACTATGTGGTTTACGCCATGCAGGAAAGCTGTACTGTCCCAGCTATCTTTCATCACGGGCGCAGCAGGATTTGTAATGTCCAGAATGGCTAAGCCGGATGCAGTGTTGTTATTGACATGGTAGTCCCCGATACCAGCGAAGAGCGAATTGCCCCGGATTTCTACGGTCGATACGTCAAGATTGTTAAACGTGCTGATGGGCAGGTCAGTCACATTGTTCAGTGTGCCGGGTGCCGGAAACTGATAAATGCCCAGACCAAATTCCATATTGGCGGAGTATAAATAATTTACACCTGGCCGTTGGTCTAATTTCGAACTATAGGATGATTTCCAGGGGAAACTGGGAAACAAATGCGAAGATTGTACCTGCAGGGTCACTGTATCAATTTGAGCAGTGGCAACAACCGGAAGGAGCAATAACAGAAACAAGTACTTCATGAAGAAACAGTTTTTGAAGAAGTGAATGTAACCGTTTTTTCTGAGGTAAGGATGAAGTAAAATGCCGGAATGATTCAGTCGTTGCCTGGCCCGGTTGACTTGTCTGCTAAAATGTTAATGGCAAGCGGTCAGCAGCCATCCATGGGCTCCGGGAATGATTGCATATGTTGCTGATTCGCCTCATTGGTCGTTTTACTTCGTATCGTGTTTGTATCCATGAGATGATTTCCGTTATATCGGGTGATACCCATCCCTGTGCCAAACCAGATGTTTCCGTTTTTATCTTCGATGATGGATTGAACGTAGTTGTTCGATAATCCATCCTGTTCATTGAATAAAGTGAAAGTTTCTCCGTTGAAGCACAGCGCTCCTGCTCCTGCAGTGCCCATCCAGATTTGTCCGAATCGATCTTCGCAGATCGTCCAGATAAAATTACTGCTAAGCCCGTTGGTGACGTTATAGTTGGTGAATTTTGCACCATCATATTTGCTGATTCCACCTTCGCGCGTGCCCACCCAGATAATTCCGGCTTTGTCAGAAATAATGCAGAGTACAGTGTTGTCGCAGAGCCCTTGCTGGGTGGTATAGCGTTGAAATCCTGCTGCCGGATTTTCCGGCTCAAATGTGAATACACCACGACCGTTGGTGCCGATCCATAGTTTGCCGTTTCTGTCGAGGTGCAAGGCCATGATTGCATCTGGTGTTGCATAAGCCTCGGCGGGTTTGTAATCAGAGTTGCCGGTTAACTGATACGTGTGAAAATGTGTTCCGTCATAGTGTAGGAGTCCGTTTTCTGTCCCAACCCAGATCCCTCCTTTTTCATCATTGCATAACGACCAGATCTGATTAGAGGGCAGACCCTCAGCTGTAGTGTATCGTTTATAGCTGTCGGGTAAATCAGCGGGTTGAGTGTGGTCGTATCTCAATAATCCAAAGTTGGTGGCCATCCAGATATCTCCCAGTTGATCTTCTGCCAGTTTCCGTACTATGTTTCCATTCGTTCCTCCCGGTGTTTCAAACTGAAACTGCTTTTCTCCATCGTAAACACCAAAGCCGAGCAAATAGGTACCGTACCAGAGATATCCTTGTTGATCAAAAAGCAATTGCCGGATATGCCTGCTCGATTGTAAGGCGGTATCTGCTGATGTGCGTTCAAGAAATTTTCCTCGCGGTTTTAATCCGTTGTTATAGGAGAATAGATTTTTAAAGTCACCTTCATCGACTTGTTGTTTCGATATTCCTCCGGTGCAGGAAATGATGGCAAAGACTAGTCCGGCAAGCGTGGAAATGTATTTCATCGTTTTCATGGTTGGTGCAGCTGTTAAGAATCTTGGTTCCTTTGAACGATGCTAAAGTACGGGGTAGTTGTGGATATTCTTGTTATTCTCCCGTTATTGACTTGTTAATGGCCTGTTATTGCATGGCAGGAGGCGGCCATTGTTGTATTTTTGAATCCTGATGAAGTCTGTTTCTCTTCGTGTCTGGATCGGCATAGCTGCCCTCGCATTACTGACCTTGTTGGTCTTTCAGATCCGATGGATGCTGCATGCGGGTTCTCTGAAGCACAGTATTTTTCTCGAAAAGCAAACGATGGTGTTGGCGCGGGTAACGGAGGATGTTTCAAATGATGATGCATTGAGCCGTCGGCTGGCAGTTTCCTGCGGTCCGGAGGAACGGAAACAGATCGATTCGCTGATCCGTTACTATCTGAAGTATTATGGATTGAAGTCCTCTTATTCTTTTAATGTTGTGTATCCTGCTTCTCAAAGTAAACTTTCGGTGTTGAAGAATATTCTCCCTGCAACAGAAACAGAGGCTTGTTATACGGAGAGTCTTGAGGAAAACGCCGATTCGCATCTATGGATATTGCAGCTAGAGGTCATGGAGCCGGGAGAAAATCGCTGGTATTCATTCACCAGACCCACCATCATTTCCGCCTTGCTGGTTTGTATTGTACTTTTCGTGTTTTATAAATCCGTGCAGAGGTGGAGGGAGGAAAAATTGCTCCTGAAGCAAACACGCGACTTTATGAATAACATGGCGCATGAATTCAGAACGCCGATTACCAATATTTCACTTGCCGGAAAAATGCTGCAGCGCGAGGGAGTCGATCGCGAAAAGTACCTGCAAATGATTCAGGACGAGAACAACAGGTTGTCCGGGCAGGTGGATACAATTCTTTCCATGTATGCTATGGAAAACGGCCGCGTTGATGTGAAAAAGGAGAATGCAGATCTCAAAGATATTGCAGCGGCTGCAACTCAGCGATACGCACTGCAGGCAGAACAAATGGGAGGGAGTGTGAAGGTGGTTTCCGGTGATGATGTATATAGCATCAGAGGTGATCGACAGCTCCTGGAAATGGCTGTTGGTAATCTGATTGATAATGCCATCAAATATGCAGGTCAAGTGCCTGTCGTCACATTAAATATCCGGAAGAACGGTAATTCAGTTGAACTGGAGGTTCAGGATAATGGACCCGGCATTCCTCCTGCATACCACGAAAAAGTATTTGAACGGTATTTCAGAATGAGTAATCCGGATGTGCACGAAACAAAGGGATTTGGTCTGGGTTTGTCACTGGTAAAACAGGTTGTGCAACTGCATGAGGGAGCGATTGTGGTGAAAAGTGATAAGGGAAAAGGTGCTACTTTTATTCTTCGGTTCCGTTATGCCTGTTAGCAAACCACATATCCTGCTGGCTGAGGATGACCTTCATCTTGGAGAGTTGTTATCCGATTATCTGAAAGCAGAGGAGTTTAATGTTACATTGTGCCGGGACGGTGAAGAAGCTCTGCGGGCATTGGAGGCTCAGGTTTTCGACTTATGTCTGTTGGATGTCATGATGCCAAAGCTCGACGGGTTTTCACTGGCACGCGTCATCCGAAATAAGAACCGGCAGATTCCGGTTATTTTCATTACGGCAAGGTCGTTGAAAGAAGATAAGCTGAAAGGCTATGAAGCAGGCGCTGATGATTATATCACAAAGCCGTTCGATGAAGAGGAGTTACTGTGGAAATTGCGGTCTTTCCTCCGTCGTTCACAGCAATTTTCAAATGAAGAATTCCCGCTTGAGGTCAGGATTGGTAGTTATCGTTTTCAATTCAGAAATCAGCTGTTGGTGTACGCAGATCAACAACGACGCATGACCGAAAAGGAAAGTGAGATATTGCGTTATCTCTATTCACACCGTAACACCGTTATCCGCCGGGAAGATATGCTGAAAGAACTTTGGGGGACGAACGATTATTTTCTGGGACGAAGCTTGGACGTTTTTATCACAAAAATGCGGAAGTATCTGAAAGAGGATGCTTCTGTCTCGATCGAGAATGTGTTCAAGGTGGGTTTCGTGTTTAAAATGGAATCGGACCGAAGTTAATCACACGACTCTTTTCTGAATCAGACTCAGCATCATTTGTTGTTCCGTTCAATGATAAATTTTACTGCAGTATTTCCGGGAAGTCCGGCCGGGTAGAGGAAGTATATTCCGTTCTCCAGCATAGAGACGTCAATTTTTGTCTGTTCATTTGCTGCTCCGGAGAGGAAACCTGTATAAACCGTTCTTCCGTTTACGTCATAAACGGTGTAACTTCCGGTGTAACCAGCAAGAGCCGGAATAAAAATATAGCCCTCAGCCGGATTTGGAAATGCGGAATGAGCAGCAAAATTCGTTTGGTTTTTGGCGGGCCCTGTTTGCGCCGGACGATTGGCCTTGCGAAGCGTTGATAAATTTACCGGAGGTATGCCGGTTGCGTCAAATACTTTCAGATTAGCATGGTGGAACAGGGTGTCCTGATCAGTGAACTTTCCTGCCGCAAAAATATAGTTTGAATCAGCCAATAGGTGATAGATAATTCCTTCTTGTCTGGGATTCCACGGGTAGATGTTTATACTGTTGCTGTCACTGACTTCGGCAACAGATCTCCCGTAGGATCCGTTGACATAATAAAAATTGCCGCCAATAAACACGCGATCACCTAAAACGGAAATGCTATGCACTGATGTACTCGTACCCTGGTAAGACAATGGATCCCAGTTGCGCAGTGTGGATGTTGTAAAATCATAGGATGCTATGTTCATCCTGGCTGCAGACGAAATCGATGTAAATCGTCCGCTCACATAAAGATGACTGGCGTTTCCGGTTATATCAAGAACGGTTGAGTCCGGATGAGGTGTCCAGTTCAAAGGAGTGCCGTTTGATTGCAATGCCGCGAGATGCTGAATGGGTATGCCTCCGATGGATTGAAACAATCCGCCAATATACACCAAGGTATCGTGTGGATAAATGGCATGGATAGTGGCGCCGGCATTCAGATTCGGATTCCAGCTGTTCAAGGATCCGGTTTTTGGATTGAGCGTTGCAAGCCCGTTTCTGCCGGTGTTGTTCATCGTAGAGAAGGCTCCTCCGGCATACAGGTCCTGATTTTTTATCACCAGTTCGTTGACTGAGCTGTCGGCTGCCGGTGACCAGCTCAGCAGGGCATAATTGGAGATATTGATAGCAGCAAGGCGCGACCTGAGCGAGGTGTTGGCGTGTGTGAAATCTCCTCCAAGATAAATAGTGTCGTGTTGCAGCTGCATCGTATTAACACGGTTATCAAAAGCAATATTCAGCTCAGTGGGCTTTCCCGTTGTAAGGTTGATGCCACAGAAATTTTTCCTGAAGATGAGGTTGGAGTGTGTAAAGTAGCCACCGCAAAGGACCCTGTTGTTTTGTACATTGACGCAATTGGCGTCTTTGTTCAGGTTTGGATTCCAGGAGGAGATTGCATTTCCGGATGGGTCGATCGAGAGTAAGTGGTTCGAGATGGAGTTTTCAAATGTGCCGGCAATATAAATGGTGTCGTTTGAAGCAGCGATGTCACGAACGGTATCGTTGGTGAGCACCGCAGGTGCCCAGGGTTTGAGGCTAAGTGTTGAGGTGTTGAACGCTGCGAGGCAGTTTCTTGGATTTCCTCTCATGGAAGTAAATGCTCCGCCTACGTAGAGTGTAGCGTTGTCATTCAGCAGTGCCGTACAGATTTTGTCGGGCCCCGGATTCCAGTTGGTGACTTTCTGTGTTGTAAGATCAAATGCAAAGAGGTTGTTCCTCCTGGAACTATTTATCGTAAGATCTTTTCCGTATAGCAACAAGTTGTTTCCGCTGAAACTTGCACCGAAGATGTTGGATGAGATATCCATATTCCAGGAGTTCAAAGTATTGGTGACAAGATTATAAGAGGCAATGTATTTCCTGCTTATCGTCAGTTCAGCCTTTGTAAAACCACCGGTTAAAATCAGGTTGGATTTCCGCAAAGCCATACAATAGGGAATCCCGTTTAATTTCGGGCTAAAGGGCAGGAGTGCGCCACTGTTTAAATCAAATGCAGCTACATAATTACGGCTAACCGTGCCAATGGAGGTGAAAAAACCACAAACGTAGAGTGCCTTGTCGGATTTGACCAGTTGGGTGACGTTACTGTTCAGGTTAGGGTTAAACAATGTTGGAATTCCTTTGTTCAGGAGGTCAATGGAGAAGAGGCGTTTTCTTTCTTGTGTTTGAGAAAATTGAAATTCACCTCCTGTTATTATCGTATTGTTATCATAGAGCAGACTATGAACGTGATTGTCCAGTTCAGGATTGATGGGTTTGATGTTTCCTGATAAATCGAAAATGGCAAGATGCCTGTTATTCTGACCGGCGATGGTCATAAACAGTCCACCGGCAGCGAGTGTCGAATCGCCGATGCAGATCGTTAGAACTTCTCCGTCAGGAGCAGGATTCCAGGCGGTGGGCATTGCAGTTATCGTGTCAATCGCTGCAAGACGCATCCGCTGTGTATTGTTTACGGATGTAAAGATCCCGCCTGCATATAGTTTGCTGCCATGTAAAATTATTTTGTTGCAGTAGTTGTTGAGGTTGGGATTCCATGGCAATACTTCTCCGGAAAATGAGTTTACAGCGGCCAGCCTGTTTCTGACAATCGTATCATTAACCGTGGTAAATCCACCTGCCAGATACACCCTTCCGTTGATATTGTCTTTCAGGATATCAAGCACCTTGAAATTCAGATCAGGATTCCAAGGCGAAAGCTGATTGGTTAGTGTGTAGGCTGCTGCTGCATAGTTTCGTGATTGATTAAAGACAGTTGTAAATCTCCCTCCGAAATATAAAATTCCACTGCTGTATGAAAGACAATGAACGGGAGCATTTGGATCAGGATTGAATCCGGATTGGATAGCGCCGGTAGTCTTGTTCAATGCGACAAGATATTTTTTCGTGGAGCTGTTTACGAAATCAAATGCACCGGCTACATAGAGCGTGTTGTTTGCAAGTGTAAGTGCATATACCGTATCAGTGACATCAGCCTGAAAATTGTTGTCAATGCTGAAGTCGTTATTGATGTGGGCTATGTTGTGATGGGTTGTGTTGTTGATGCTGGAAAATTTGCCACCGATATAATAGCCACCGGAGCCGTCAGGAATAATCGCTTTTACAATTCCATTGACTCCCGGGAAGTTAAAGTCAGTAACAGGATTGCTTAATTCAAGCCGGGCAAGACCAGGATTGAATCTGCCGGTCGAAGTGAAGTTCCCTCCCAGATAAAGTGAATTGTTTTGTGCAATCATACTGGATACATAACCATTTACCTGAAAGGTCAGATCCCTCAGTTCTGCCATTGAATCTCTGTTCACGCAAGCAAGATAGGAGACTCTTTTGTTGTTAATGTATGAAAAGCCTCCTCCAAGATAAATGACGGAATCGTTGGCATGAAAACTGGAAACAAGTCCATTGATGGTGATGTGCCAGGGTATAATTTCTCCCGTATATCGGTTAATGCAGCTGATCCCCGATTGGCTGATTCCATTCACCTGCGTAAAGTTTCCTGAAATATAAAGGCAGGAGTCTTTTAAATAAAGGTACCTTACATCTCCGTATACATTTGGCTTGAAAATGGTATCTATAGAATTATCAGCTTTGAAGCGAACCAGTGTGGTTCTGTAGGTGATCCCTGTTGTGTAAAAGTTTCCACCAACATACCATCCGCCGCTTTCATCTGGAATCGCGCAATAGGCATTGTTATATCCATAAGGAAGAGATTCCTCGGGAGTAAGTCCGGGTCCTGAGAGTTTTGAAAAGGCGCCCTGTATTAATCCTGTATTCGAAAAGGCGCCTGCAACAATCACGTTGTTGTTGATCACCTCTATGTCAGTGATGCCTCCGTTGGTGGCAGGATAACCTTTGATGCGTTGTCCGGTATTCAGATTTAAAACACATAATCCTACACTGGCCTGATAGTCTGCATTGCTGAAATTTCCTCCGATGAATAGCAGACTGTCTTTTGCCTTTATTGTTGTTACCGTTCCGTTAAGTCCTGAATAAAAAACGGAGGAAATTTTTGTGTTTAAATCATATGCGTGAAGGATATTGTTGATGGCATAATATATTTTGTTTCCTGCGCGGACCATTGCATTTATCGGAGAACTGCCTGCATACGCCCAATCGATTAATTTTCCGGTAGCATCAATACGTCCCAGTGCGAATGAAATATAATAGGTGGGAGTGTAATAGCGAAATAAACCACCTACATACCATCCTCCCTGGCTGTCAGGAATGGCACAGTTCATCAGTCCTTGTAAACCTTGTATAATCGTATCAGGCTGGTCGGTTCCTTTATCTGATAAATAGAACGACCCGATATTTCGTCCGATGGCTTCAAATTTTCCTGCGATGTATAAGGTGTCCTGATATCTGGTCATTGCGTTTACTTCTCCTATAGGAGAGTAAAACCGGTGGATAGCCGAATTTTCCTGAGCGGCGGCAAAATGAGAAAGAAGGATTAGATAAAAGAATAAAGTAAGTCTCATCGGATCTGTTGATCCCCAAATGTATGCAGATTTTTCCGGAAACAGGTTATGTTTCAGAAGTCTGATAACTCATGTTGTTGGTATTGCAGGTACCCGCCGGCATCTCCTTCTTGTTCTCTCAGGTGGTTTCGCTAATCTCTGTTTTGCCCTATCTTTGCAGCATGCAGTTCGCATCCGTAATTGGTCAACAGGCAGTAAAAGAGCGTCTTATCTCTTCCGGAAGGGAAGGGAGGATTTCTCATGCCTTGTTGTTCTTCGGGCAGCCGGGTGCAGGTGTCTTACCAATGGCGCGCGCGTATGCTCAGTTTCTGAATTGTGAAAATCCCTCTGAAACAGACTCCTGCGGCGAATGCGGTGCCTGCCGGCGGGCATCACGGATGGTACATCCGGATATCAATTATGTTTATCCGGTAGTGACGGGGATCGTAAAAAATCCGCGCAGCGTTGATTTTATTGAGGATTGGCGTAAACTTCAACTCGATCAGCCGTACTCCAATCTTACCGATTGGGTGAATTATATCACCAATGGCGATGCCAAAAACAGGCAGCCAATTATACCTGCCGAGGAAACACAGGATATCATCCACAAAATCAACCTCAAGGCTTTCGAAGGAAAGTACAAGGTGATGATCATCTGGATGCCGGAACGGATGAACGCCGTTGCTGCCAATAAACTCCTGAAAAGCCTCGAAGAACCGCCAGCCGATACCTTGTTCATCCTGGCTTCTGAAGCCCGCGACCAGTTGCTGACAACCATTCTCAGCCGCACACAATTGGTAAAACTCAACCGGTTGACCGAGGAAGAGGTGGTAAGTGGCCTCACCATTTCCGAAAATTTATCCAACAACGAAGCCTACGATATCGCCCGCCTTGCTGAAGGTGATTTCAATCTGGCCCTTGAACTGGCCGGACGTGAAAAGGGAACCGGATCACATGAAGAAGCTTTCCTGAACTGGATGCGCCTCTGTTTCAATCCGTTCAAGACAATGGATAAACTTCAGGCCTGGGTGGATGGTATGGCAACCGAATCAAAGGAAGAGCAAAAGCAGTTTCTGGCCGCTTCACTGCAAGTATTGCGTGAATGCTTGTTGATAAATGTAGCGGATGGTCCACTGGTGAAGATGACTTCAGCGCAACGCACTGTGGTTCAGAAGTTTCTGCCTTTTGTGAACGAGGTGAATGCCGCTCCGTTTATGTCGGCGCTCTCTGAGGCAACCTATCATCTTGAACGGAATGCGCATGGTAAAATCTTATTCTTAGATTTGTCATTGAAGATCCATTCGATTCTTCAGATTAAATAGCATTACTTTCCGCTTCGGAAATCCGGCTCCTGAAAGATGGACCGGTTAACATGCGGAATCTACATATACAGCCAAACAGGCAGGAACATTAAACAGCAAACGTATGGGATGCAGTTCATGTTCAACTGCCACCGGATCCGGATCCCCTGCCGGCTGTCGCAATAATGGAACATGCGGCACCGGCGGATGCAATAAATTAAACGTCTATAACTGGCTAGCTGATATGCATCTTCCCGAAGGGCAAAAGCCTTTCGATATTGTGGAAGTTCGCTTTAAAGGCAGCCGGAAAGAGTTTTACCGGAATAGCAACAACCTCGACTTACACGTCGGGGATATGGTGGCGGTTGAAGGAAATCCCGGTCATGATATCGGGGAAGTTAGTATGGTGGGCGAACTGGTGCGTTTCCAGCTTCGCAAACGTAGTCTGAAAGAAGATTCGCACGAGATAAAAACGCTTTATCGTTTAGCGAAGGAAGCAGATATTGAGAAGTGGAAAGAGGTGAAGAACCTGGAGTTTACCACGATGCATGGCTCGCGGACAACCGCTCTTCAGCTGGGTCTGAAAATGAAACTCAGTGATGTGGAGTATCAGGGCGATGGAAAGAAGGCTACGTTTTTTTATACAGCCGATGATCGCGTCGATTTCCGCGAGTTGATCAAGCGACTGGCCGATCAGTTCAAAGTGCGAATCGAGATGCGTCAGATCGGCATGCGGCAGGAAGCGGCACGCCTGGGCGGTATTGGATCCTGTGGCCGTGAGCTCTGCTGTTCTACCTGGCTGAGCGATTTTAAAGTGGTGAGCACTTCTGCTGCCCGCTATCAGAACTTAAGTCTTAATCCGATTAAACTGGCAGGCCAGTGCGGTAAGCTCAAATGTTGCCTCAACTATGAGCTGGATACGTATATGGATGCCGTTAGAGATATTCCGGAGTCGAATGTGAAACTTCAAACCGGTAAAGGTATCATGGTGCATCGCAAAACCGATATTTTCAAACGCATCATGTGGTATAACCTGATTCCTGAAGTGAAGGAAGGTGAGGAGAGAGGTTTTGTGCCGGAGCAGTGGGTGCCGATGAGCGTGGATCGTGTGAAGGAGATTATCGCCATGAATAAGGCCGGCCAGCGCCCGGATGATTTCGGTGCAATGGACCTGGATGAAGATGAGGATGATCTGGGTTATGATGATGTGGTAGGACAGGATAGTCTTACCCGTATGGATCGTAAGAAGAAAAAGAAGAAGAAGAAAAAAGACGACCGGGGAAATAAGCCCGGTGCAACTGCCCCGAAAGCAATCGCACAGGGTACTGCAGATGGTGCTAAAGGACCTTCGCAGCCATCCTCACAGCAACAGGGTAATCGTCCGCCAAGGCAGCAAGGTGATGGACGTCCGCAACGGAATGACGGAAACCGTAAACCCGACGGCAATAAACCACAGGGCCAAAAGCCGGGTGGAGAAAACCGTCCGCAGCAGCCCGCCGGTGCTCAGCAAAATTCCGGAAACCGTCCTCCTCGGCAGCCTGTAGGAAACGATTCCTCCGGCTCCGCTCAGGGACCGAAGCCTGCCACAGGCAGCGGCTCCACTCAGGGTCCGAAACCTCAAACAGGCAATGGCTCCGCTCAGGGACCGAAGCAACAAACCGGTAATCGTCCGCCTCGTCAGGCAGCCGGTGGAGGAAACGATCAACCGGGAGCAAATCGGGGACAGATGCCGGCACCGGGTAATGATAAACCCGCACCGGAAAACAATAAACAGGCGCCGGATAGCGATAAACCATCAGGTAATCGTCCTCCACGCAGGGCGCCGGGTTCGGATTCAGGAAATGCTTCATGAGTAAAGTTCGTATATCCCTTACGTTAGTTCTGCTCTCACTGGTGATGTTCACCTCCTGCGACCGGAATCGTGTTTTCGATGAAAATGTGAAGATCGATGACAATAAATGGTCTTCAGAAAAGCCGGTGGTCTTGCAGATGCATATCACAGATACCGTGAATCCGCACAATGTTTACATTAACCTGCGGAATGCAAGTCATTATCCGTTCAGTAATATTTTCCTCTTCATGAATACAACCTTCCCCGATGGAAAACTGGATCGCGATACCCTCGAGATCCGTCTTGCGGGACCCGACGGGAAATGGCTGGGTGAAGGTTTGGGCGATATATGGGATAACCGCATTCTTTTCAAACGCAACGTGGCGTTCCCACAGACCGGAGAATACCGCTTCGAAATCACGCAGGCCATGCGACTGGATCCACTGCCCGGTATTATGGATGTTGGAATGCGTGTGGAGAAAGTCAATTGATACCGTTGAGTCAGTTGACAGTTGACAGTTGTCAGTTATAAGTTATAGGTTATAAGTAATAAGTTGTCAGTTGTCAATTGAAAGGTCTCGGTTGAAAGTTTGATATTTTAACCCTTATACCGCTCTTTGCCTTCGGCATCGCCTCAACCTAAAACCTATAACCTAAAACCTAAAATCCTGAGGTTCTCTTCGATCACTCAGGATTTCGGCTTCGCCTCAACCTTAAACCTAAAATCCTGAGGTTCTCTTCGATCACTCAGGATTTCGGCTTCGCCTCAACCTTAAACCTAAAATCCTGAGGTTCTCTTCGATCACTCAGGATTTCGGCTTCGCCTCAACCTAAAACCTAAAATCCTGAGGTTCTCTTCGATCACTCAGGATTTCGGCTTCGCCTCAACCTTAAACCTTAAACCTTAAACTATCATGCGCTACTTATTTCTCTTCTTATTCATTTCCAGCTCCGCTTTTGCGCAGCAGGATAGTTTGATTTATCACCCGTCAGCAGATGCAAAGAAGGAAATTGCTCAAGCAGTAGCGAAGGCGAAAACAGAGAACAAACATGTTGTTTTGATGATTGGAGGGAACTGGTGTCGCTGGTGTAAAATGTTTGAGAAATTCCGGTTGAGTGATGCAAAAGTGGATTCAACTGTGAAGCGTGATTTTGTATGGCTGCACGTGAATTACAGTAAGGAAAATAAAAATCTTGATATACTGAAATCTCTATCATTCCCTCAGCGATTCGGCTTTCCGGTTTTTGTTGTCCTCGATGGTAATGGAAAACTGATCCATACGCAGAACTCAGCTTACCTCGAAGCTGGCGAAGGATACAGCGAAGAAAAGGTGGTTGATTTTTTACACCAGTGGAGACGGGAAGCCTTGCTGGAAGAGCAGTACAAGTGAGTCCAATGCTCGGTTTTTGGGTGACTTGCCGGATTCTTTAACTGAAAGAAAAGTTAAATATCTGCCTGATTTTCAATAATATAGAATTACAATCATAAATGATAGTAATACTTTCATTCCTATTTCAGAAACTAAAGCGAATTTTGCGTGTTGTAACGGTACCTGAAGCCGCCTGAAAGGGGAGTTGTGCGCCTGTCGCTCGCACTGTCCGGATGGTTGGGTGTCAACAATCTGAACCACCATGAAGTATGCTATTGTTTCTGCAGTTTCCCGCCAGTTTTTAAGCGTGTATGGCCTGGAGGACTCCCGCGATCTGTTAAATGCCACGCGGAAACTGATCCGCGATGATCGCCGTCTTAGTCCCGCTCATTTTTTTGAAGCACTGGTAGAATTCGGTGCATTGGTCGAACTGATTTATCTGCAGAATGAAATCCCGGTTGCTGAAGTGGATCAGATGGCAGCGGATGCACATTATCCTATTCTCGCTTTGGTTCGCCATAAGAATACGGAGGCTGAAGTACCAGTGATGTTTATTCCTGCTTCCCGGAAGAAAGAAGCACTCGCAATTGTATTTCATGAGGACCGTGAGGAAATTATCCGTCCGGATCAACTGAGCCTGCTGGGTTACGATTTTCTTTCAGAGGTGAACAGCACCGGTACCAGGGTGACCGGAGTCATTACCTGCTTTCCTAACCAGAATATTGGTCATCAGGAAACAGAAGATCATGCACATTGGCTGCATCGGTTTAAAACGATTTCAAAGTTTCTGAATGTTTTGGTATCAGAAAAAAAGGAAATCGGTTTCGTGCTGCTGTACGCCATCTTCGTGGGATTGATTTCCCTGACTCTCCCGTTGGGTGTTCAAAGTCTTATCGGCTTTATCTCGAGCGGACAAGTAGTGACGTCCGTCGTGATTCTGATCACCTTTATTGTTCTCGGCGTGCTCATTTCAGGCGTGATGACCATCATGCAGCTGCATCTCGTGGAGTTTATCCATCAGCGGTTGTTCGCCAAAACGGCTTTCTCGTTTGCTTTTCGTGTGCCGCGTATCCGTATGGAGTCTGTGCTGAAGTATTATCCTCCTGAACTGATGAATCGTTTCTTCGATACCCTCACATTGATGAAAGGAATGTCGGTGATGCTGATCGACCTGAGTTCGGCCTTGCTGCAAACCATCTTTGGTATTGTATTGCTTTCTCTTTACCATCCGCTTTTCCTTGCATTGGGTGCAGTATTGGTGTTGGTATTGTATGCGATACTGCGCGCAACGGGACCAAAAGGTCTGAAGACCGCTTTGAAAGAATCAGCGTTCAAATACATGACCGCGAACTGGCTCGAGGAAATTGCCCGTTCGCTGAGCACGTTCAAGCTGGCGGGAAATACCAATTTTGCAATCGATAAAACTGATCATTATGTCAGCAACTATATCTCCGCCCGCGAACAGCATTTCAAGGTACTGAAAACCCAGTACTACAGCTTTGTTGTGTTCAAAACGCTGATCACAGCCATGCTCCTGATTCTGGGTGCAGTACTGATTACTCAACGACAGATCAACCTCGGCCAATTTGTTGCAGCGGAAATTGTGATCATCCTCATCATGAATTCAATCGAGAAAATTATTCTCAAACTCGATACCGTTTACGATGTGCTCGTGAGTGTTGAGAAAATTACTGATGTGACATCATTGCCGATGGAAGAATACAAGGGTATCGATCTTCCTGTAAATGAGAATGAGGGGATCGCAGTGACGATGAAGCAGGTGGGTTATCGTTTCCCCGATCGGCTTGATGATGTGCTGAAAGACGTAAATCTGTCCATTGCAAAAGGGGAAAGAGTGTGTATTTCCGGCTTCAATGGGTCTGGAAAAACAACCATGGCGAACCTGATGATCGGTCTTTATGACAGCTATTCAGGAACAATTGCCTATAACGGGATTTCACTGCGTGATATTAATAAGGCAAGCCTCATGAATCACCTCGGCGATTATGTTTCGCAGGAAGGGATCTTTGATGGAACGGTGTATGAAAACATCACCATCGGTCGCGCGAACTGCAGCATCGAAAATGTGCAGTGGGCGATGGAGGCTGCCGGTATCAGTGATTACATTGCAACTTTACCGGAAGGATTAAATACACGGCTGATTGGGGGAACCGTAAGGATTTCAGAGAGCATGGCGCGCAAGATCATCATCGCACGGAATATTGTGGAGCGTCCCGGTTTGCTGGTGCTGGATGATTTCCTCCTCGGTATTGAACGCAGGGAGAAGAAACGGATTCTGAATCTGCTCCTCGATGAACAGTTTGGCTGGACCGTTGTGCTGATCTCCAATGATCCGATGATTATGGATGCCGTTGAGAGAGTAGTGTTGATGCGCAATGGCACCGTGACTGACGAAGGGAAGTTCCACGAGCTGGCCCGCAGAAACGAAGATTTACAGGAGTTAATCCGCGACTTTAATTTAAACTGATCAGGTCATGAATATGGATAAGTATTATCAGATGCTGGAAAATAAACCGTTCAGAGCGGTGGGCCTGATCCGTGATGTTCGTCATGCACGACGGTTTGCTCGCATTTGTGCGATCGTGTTTGGCGTATTGTTTCTATTGCTCTTCCTGCCCTGGACGCAAAACATCCGCTCCTACGGAAGCATGACAACCTATCTTCCGCAGGATCGTCCGCAAACTGTACAGACGATTATCGCCGGACGAATCGAAAAATGGTATGTGCGCGAAGGTCAGCTGGTGCAGAAGGGAGATACGATTGTAAAAATTACTGAGATCAAAGAAAAGTTTTTTGATCCCAGAATGCTGGAACGTTATGCCGATCAGATCCGCGCCAAAGAAGGTTCGCAATCGAGTACTGCGGATAAAGTGGAGGCCCTCGCTAAGCAGGTGCGTTCGTTGCAGCAGGAGAAAATCCTCAGCATTGATAAAGCCCGGAACAAAGTGCAGCAAGCGAAGTTGAAAATTTCGAGCGACAGTGCCGAGATGAAAGCAATGCTGGTGGATCTCGATATCGCGAAGTATCAGTCGCGCCGGGCGGATTCGCTCTTTAAAAAGGGACTTATCTCTCTTGTTGATCTCGAACGCCGTAATCTCAAAGTGCAGGAGTCGAATGCAAAAGTGATCGCGGTGGAGAATAAATTACTGACTTCACGCAACGAACTGATCAACGCTAACATCGAGCTGAATTCCCTTGAGGCGGAATATACCACCAAGATTTCGAAGGCGGAGTCGGACCTGCAAAGTGCACTTTCTTATCTTTACGAGACGCAGGGTGAGATTGCAAAAATGAACACAGAGTATGCAAATCTCAGCATCCGTAGCGGATATTATTATGTAACCGCTCCGCAGGATGGATACGTGGTGCAAACCAGAGTGTCCGGAGTAGGAGAGAACATCAATGAAGGGGATGCTATCTGCACCATTATGCCGAGCGGTTCAACACTGGCGGTGCAATTGTATGTTCGTCCGATGGATATTCCGTTGCTGGAAAAAGGCCGGAAAGTACGCCTCCAGTTTGATGGCTGGCCTGCGCTGGTATTTTCCGGCTGGCCGAATTATACATTTGGTACTTTTGGTGGCGTGATCGCTGTGATTGATAATATTGATACGAAAGGTCATTACCGGATTCTCGTTATTCCCGATCCGAAGGATGATCCCTGGCCGACTCAATTGCGGGTGGGTTCCGGTGTGTATGGTTGGGTGATGCTCAAGGATGTTCCGGTATGGTATGAACTTTGGCGTCAGTTCAATGGGTTTCCTCCTGATTATATGGGTGAGATGAAAGATGAGGACTTGCATGTGTATGAGAAAGCAAAGCCGGAGAAGAAAAAGAAGGAGGACGAGAAGTGATGCGCTTCCGTATTCTTCTCCTGTTGCTCCTGTCCGCTGTCAACGCGTATAGCCAGGATTCACTCCGGATGACGTTGCCCGATTATTATCGTCTCATCCTGCAGTATCATCCCCTGGCACGACAGGCGGCGAATCTTCCGGAGATGGCCAGAAAAGAGATCCGCACCGCACGTGGCGCTTTTGATCCGGTACTGAAGTCGGTGTATGAGGAGAAAAAGTTTGATCGGAAAAATTACTGGTCCATGTGGGAGTCGGGACTCGTGGTGCCGGTGTGGACAGGCGCCGACCTGAAAGTAGCCTATGATCAGAACAACGGACGATTTCTGGATGATCAGTTCCTGGTGCCGGAAGATGGATTGTCGTATTTCGGTATATCGGTACCGTTAGGACAAGGTTTGTTGATCGACCAGCGCAGAGCGAGCCTGCGGCAGGCACAGCAGCTGGAGAAGATGGCAGAAGCGGAGCGGGTGAAGGCGATCAATAAACTGTTGTTGAATGCGGCAAAGTCTTTCTGGGACTGGCAGTTCACCTATCGCAGACTGCAGTTTCATGAGGAAGGTGTCCGCCTGGCTACGCAGCGGTTTGAAGCGGTGCGGGGCAGAGTATTGTTCGGCGATCTTCCGGCCATCGATTCGCTGGAGGCGTACATCGAAGTACAGAACCGACGGGGGATTCTCCTGCAATCCCAGGTGGAGTTTCAGAATGCAAGACTCATCGCTTCTAATTTTCTCTGGAATGAAAATCAGGAACCGGTAGAGATCAGTGCTAACCTGATTCCTGCTGCTGATGCATTGGAAAAAGATACCATGGATGCCGTACAGCGGGACATGCTGCTCGAACTGGCAAAAGTGAACCATCCGGAGTTGTTAAAGCTGCAGGCTAAACTTTCGCAACTGGATATTGAGAAACGACTGGCGCAGGAAAAACTCCGCCCGAAATTAAATTTCGATTATAACTTCCTGAGCGGAACTCAGCCCTGGTCGGCCGATGTACAGCAGTTTTCGCTGAATAATAACTATAAGATGGGCTTCACCTTCAGTATGCCCTTGTTACTGCGGGAAGAACGCGGTAAACTCGGACTCACCCGATTGAAAATTCAGCAAACCAGCTATGATCAGCAGCAAATCACGCGCGAAATTCTTACAGATATCAATACCGCATGGAACGAACTGAATACGCTCAAGGATCAGGTGACCATTCAGGAAGAACAAACTTCAAATGCTGCAAAGATGCTGGACGCCGAACTTTTTCGTTTTAATAATGGAGAGAGTTCAATCTTTCTTGTAAATACCCGCGAAAATGCGCTGGTGAATGCACGCATTAAACTCGCTGAACTCACTGCGAAATACGAGAAAAGCAAGGCCATGTTATTGTGGGCGGCAGGTGTGTTGTTGCGTTAATCAGGTGGCAGAAGGAAAGTGCTTATTTGATTGGAGGTTTTTCTGCGAGCTTAGGCTGAGGGTTGGACAATAGTTGGTTTCATTGGTTAATATCATTCCTGTATTCTTTGAAATTGATTTTTCCTGTTGGTGGTTATCGTTCAGAACAACTATTTTCACCGTATGAATAAATTTCTCCTTGCCTTCTTATTGGTGGGTCATTGTGCAAGGGCGCAGGTGTCGCCGGGATATGAGCCGGTGAAGGTGAAGGATGATTTGCGACAGGCGGTAGTTTGTGCGCACCCGCTGGCAGCGAATGCCGGTGAGCTGATGTTTCTCTATGGCGGGAATGCTTTTGATGCAGCGATTGCCACACAGTTGGCATTGGCTGTGGTGTATCCACGCGCCGGTAATCTTGGCGGTGGTGGATTTCTGGTTGCACGTTTGGCGGACCACTCCTCGTTCACCATCGACTTTCGTGAAACAGCACCTTCGGCTGCGCACCGCGATATGTACGTGGATCCGGCAACCGGAAAAGCGGATACCAGCCGTTCGCTGAATGGTCCTTCGTCGTGTGTAATTCCGGGGACAGTGGCCGGTCTTTTCGAAACGTATAAATATGCAAAGCTGCCGTTCGATTCACTGATCAATCCCGCAATACGACTCGCAGAAAATGGTTTTCGTATTACCGCACTTGAAGCGGAGAAACTCAATGCGAACCGACTGCTAATTGCCGCTAACAATAAAACTGCAACTGTTTTCAGCAAAAGCGTTTTGTGGCAGGCAGGCGATACCTTGCGGCAACCGGAACTGGCGGAAACACTGAAGCGCATCCGAAATAAAGGCCGTGATGAATTTTATAAAGGAATAACCGCGCAGCTCATCCTGGAAGAGATGAATCGACAAAGTGGATTTATCTCGGCAGGTGATCTGGCTGCATATTCAGTTGTGCGTCGTACACCACTGCAGTTCCGATATAAAGAATACACCCTTATCAGTATGCCGCCACCTTCCTCCGGTGGCATCATCATGCAGCAGGTGTTAACCATGTTGCAGTTGCTCGAGCAGCAGTATGGTGATGAAGGAAATGAAACTGATTTATACCATCGCTTTCTCGAAGCAGAGCGTCGCGCGTTTGCCGATCGCTCCCGCTGGTTGGGCGATCCTTCGTTTGTACAGGTGCAGGTGGATTCGCTCATCTCAGTAAATTATCTTACGAAAAGATTAAGCGGATTTAATCCGGCAATGGCAGGACATAGCAACGACATTGGTCCCGGTACGTTCGAGAGCGACGAAACGACGCACCTGAGTGTGGTAGACGCGGAAGGCAATGCCTTGTCGATTACGACTACGCTGAACGGTAACTATGGATCTAAAACAGTGGTGACCGGAGCCGGGTTCTTCCTCAACAATGAAATGGATGATTTCAGTATTCAGCCGGGAGTAGCGAATCAGTTCGGTGCTATTGGCGGAGCCGCGAATGCTATTGCACCGGGGAAGCGGATGCTCAGCAGTATGTCGCCATTGATCGTACTGAAGAACGATTCGTTGTTTGCAGTGCTGGGCGCGCCCGGCGGAACCACCATTCCTTCGTCGGTGATGCTTACATTTTTGCGCATGGTTGAATTAGGACATTCACCTGAGCATGCAGTTAATGCACCACGTGTACATCATCAATGGGTGCCTGATCTGATTTATCTGGAGCCCGGAATTGACCAATCAATGAGAGCTTCATTGGAAAAATACGGTTACACACTCAAAGACCGTTCGTATTTCGGGACCATTGAGCTGATCGTCAAAGGTAATTCCGGGTATTTTACTGCTGTTGCCGATCGTCGTGGCGATGACAGCATTGGAAAGTGAAACCGGCAGGATTTCCATAGATCGCTATCGTTAAATTGGGTAAATTTGCACCATGGAAAACTCTTCCTTCTGGATTGGCTTCAATGCCTTCATTCTCGCCATGCTGGCCTTTGATCTTGGGTTTGTCAACAAGAAGGAGAAAACCATATCATTCAAGGAGTCGATTGCCTGGGTAGCATTTTGGTCGTCGCTGGCGATGGCGTTTAACGGACTCGTGTACTATTGGTTCGGGCCACAGAAAGCATTCGAATTCCTGACCGGCTATGTGATCGAATGGTCGCTGAGTGTCGACAATCTTTTCGTGTTCATCGTGATCTTTAGTTACTTCAATGTCCCGAAGCAATATCAGTACCGCGTCCTGTTCTGGGGTATTCTGGGTGCGTTAATTCTCCGGGGTACATTTATCGTTGTCGGAGTAACCCTCTTCCAGAAATTCGAATGGATGATTTATGTGTTTGGCGGCATTCTTGTTTATACCGGCTTTAAAATGTTTTTTCAGGGCGAAGAAGAAGATCCCGAACTGGATAAAAATATTTTTGTGCGTTTGTCGAAGAAAATATTTCCTGTTACCGAAGAGTACCACGGTAAAAATTTCTTTGTACGTCACCGCAACAAATGGCTGGCTACGCCTTTGTTCATCGTGCTGGTAGTAGTTGACTTTACCGATCTGATCTTTGCCGTGGATTCTATTCCGGCCGTATTGTCGATCAGCAGTGATCCGTTTATCGTTTATACTTCCAATGTGTTTGCTATTCTCGGCCTCCGTGCTTTGTTCTTCGCGCTGAGCGGCATGATGGATATTTTCAAATACCTCAAATTCGGGCTGGCCATCATTCTCACTTTTGTGGGAGTGAAAATGCTGATTTCGCACTATATTCACATTCCGGTTGAGTGGGCGTTATTCGTGGTGGTGATGGTGCTGGCGGTCAGCATCATGATTTCACTGGCAAAGAAGGATCGCTGATTAAACCCTTCGGTTTCTTCATCATCCAACCCTGACCTGATCTCTATGATGAAAAAACTGACCTTCCTGCTGCTGCTGCTTCCGTTTACATTGTTTGCACAACGAAACACCGTGCTGCTGATTGCGGATGACGTGGGTACTGATTATTTCGGATGGTACACAACTACCGGCGATACTGTCGGCGTACCAAACCTCCGGCAGTTGTTTTCGAATGGCGTAGTTTTTACGAATTACTGGACCTCGCCACTTTGTTCTCCCACACGCTCGGAAATCCTTACAGGTCGTTATCCGTTCAGAACCGGAGTAGGAGAGGTGGTGACTCAGGGAACGCCCGAGCTGGATACCGCTGAGTATATCATTCCGGCCCTGTTGAAAGATCATTCCTCCTCACCAGTGCGAACAGCTTGTGTAGGAAAATGGCATGTGCAACGTGCTGCTCCGCCTGCTCATCGCAGCTATCCGAATCAGATGGGTTTCGATCTCTACAGTGGAAACTTCAGCGGAGAGCTGGCAGATTATTACAACTGGACACGAATAAAAAACGGGATCGTGGATACGATTACTACCTATGCTACAACTCAAACGATTGATGATGCTATTGCTTTTCTGGATACGTTGTCTCCGGGAACCAATTTCTTCCTCTGGGTGGCCTTCAACGCTCCGCATGCGCCGTTTCATAAACCACCTTCTAACCTGATCAGTAATCCGGGATTACCGGGTACACCGGGACATATCAACGCGAATCCTGAATTGTATTTCAAGGCAGCGATTGAAGCTTTGGATGCGGAAACCGGACGTCTGATCACCTACATGAACCAGCATGGACTCATCGACAGCACCAATTTCGTGTTCATGGGAGATAATGGAAACGACAAACGCGTAGCGCAGATCGCAGATACCACTCATGCCAAAGGAACCTTGTATGATTACGGAGTACACGTACCACTCCTGGTTGCCGGTCCTGATATCGTACAGGGTGGCCGTTATAGTGATGCCCTGGTTTCCGGAGCAGATGTGTTCGCAACGGTGGCCGAGTGGTCAGGAATCGGGAGCTGGAATCAGTATCTGCCTTCGGGCACGGTCAATGACAGCAAAAGCATGATGCCGGTGTTGAGCAACGATACAACCGATATCCGCTCATGGATTTTTACAGATCAGTTTCAAACGGTGCCGGCAGCTACCGACGGAAAAACAATCAGGAATAAAACCTATCAGCTGATCAGTTTCGACAATGGTAACTGTGCATTTTATAATCTGGTAAATGACCCCGCCGAGCAGGTCAATCTGCTGGTGCAGGGCATGTCAACGACGGACTCATTGAATTACCAGCAACTGCTGGATACATTGGTTGCATTGGTGCCACAAACCGCCTGCTCCGCGTTAGCGACATCACTCCAGCAGTATAATCCGGTTACTTACAAACTGTATCCCAATCCGGTGCAGGATGTGATACATGTTGTGCATGCAAATGCAAATGATCAGTTTGAATTGCTGGATATAACCGGGAAAACGGTTGCCAGCTGGGTTGGGGGAGATTCCGGATATCTGCATTTGTCAGATGGAATTTATATCTTACAGTTGAACAGGAATCAGCGTTATCTGAAGGTTGAGGTTTTGCATTGATCTGCTGATGTGATTCCCCTGCCGGCAAGAGCCGGATACTTGACAAAAAAAAGGACTTTGATAAGTTCTTCATCCGGTTAGCTTTGCCGCATTGTAACTTTGTAACCTTGCAACTTAGATAAACTGCCATGTTTGAGAATATTGATCGTCCGTTTACAAGTAATGAAGAATTGATTTTGCGCGATTATCTGGCGCTCGAACGAACGCGGCTGGCAAATGAACGCACCTTGCTGACGTATCTGCGTTCTACGCTCTATCTGCTGATTACCGGCGTGGCCCTGGTGGCATTACCTCCGGTAAAGGATTTATATTGGCTCGGTGTGTTTTGCCTCGTGATGAGCAGCGTTACGCTGGTTATTGGTCTGGTGCGTTTCCGGTTGTTGAAACGGCGACTCCGCAGTTTTTTTAGCAGTAAGTAACAGTCAGTTTGCAGGAAGTCATGCGCGTGACCCTTAACCTGCACCGATTTCGGTTATTTTCGTCTCTGGAATGTCATTGCTGAAAAACATACAACTGGTCTGGGATTTTGCAAGCTACTATGTGAAATCTACCAACCGTCATGGTTTGCAGGGGCCATTTGCGTATGCGCTCAACGAAGCCGTTTTCCGCCGCGACCGCCTGGAGGAATCGTTTCTTCCCATTGAACGGTTGCGCAGGAAGATGCTGGCCGACACCCGTACCATTCAGGTGCGCGATTTCGGTGCAGGCTTTGGCGGAGTGAATTATACAGCCCGTACGGTTTCATACATTGCCAAACACAGTGCGAAACCTCCAAGGTATGCACGGATGCTGTATCGTCTGGTAAAGCACCGTCAGCCTAAAATAATGCTCGAGTTGGGCACCTCATTTGGTATCTCCGCGCTCTATCAATCTTCCGGTGCACCACAAAGCAAGCTGCACACGCTGGAAGGTTGTCCCAATACGTCGCAACAAGCCCGCGAAAATTTTTCCCTGTTTCCGCATTGTCAGATCGAAGTAGTGGAAGGCCCATTCGACGAAACCTTGCCATCAGTGCTCGCACAGCAACAAGCCATCGACTATGTGTACCTCGACGGACATCACCGCCTCGAACCAACGCTCAGGTATGTGGAGATGATTTATCCGCACCTGAGCCCCGACGCTGTTATTGTGGTAGATGATATCAATTGGTCGGAGGAGATGAAACAAGCCTGGCAACAGCTCAAAACCGACGCTCGTTTCACACAATCCATCGATGTATTCATGATGGGACTTCTCTTCACCAACAAAGACCTCAGCAAGGAAAATTTTATCATCCGCTATTGATTTTCTTTTAGTCAGCATCAATCTGCTTCTCGACTAAGGTGAGGGTTGTAAAAGTTTTAAGGGTTATAAATGTTAAAGTATTAAAGAGTTATGAGAATTTCCCCGCGCCCGTTGCGATCGCGAGGCTTCGCGACGCTGCGTTCGTTGCGTTTAAACTAACAAATGCCTTCCTTGAACTCATCTCCCGCCCTTGAATTGCAGGTCGCTTTCCCCAACCGTCGTTTTAAACGCTTTAAACGTATCGCAGCAACGTGTTTCTTCGCTATTTTTGAAGCAAAGCAACAAGATGGCGGAACCAATTATTAAAGTCAGGGAGATTTCCAGAGTATATAAAGTGGGCCTCGAAACCATTTATGCTCTTCGTTCGATTTCGCTGGATATTCAGAGGAACGAGTACGTGGCGCTGATGGGTTCGTCAGGCTCCGGAAAATCTACGCTGATGAATGTGCTGGGTTGCCTGGATACACCTACTGGTGGAACCTATCATCTGAACGGCATCGATGTATCGCACATGACGGATAACGAGCTGGCTGAAATCCGAAATAAACAAATTGGCTTCGTGTTCCAGACCTTTAATCTCCTGCCCCGCAGTACTGCGCTGGATAATGTGGCTTTGCCACTGATCTATGCGGGCATTGGCAAGGAGGAGCGGGAAGCCAGAGCGATGAAGTCGCTGCAGGATGTCGGACTCGGCGATCGTGTTACCCATCGTCCCAACGAACTCTCGGGTGGCCAGCGTCAGCGGGTGGCGATTGCACGTGCCCTGGTGACACGTCCCGCCATCATCCTCGCCGATGAGCCTACCGGAAACCTCGACTCGAAAACATCTTACGAAATCATGGCCTTGCTCGAGGAGATTCATCAGAAAGGCAATACCGTTGTACTGGTAACGCACGAGGAGGATATTGCACGGCATGCACATCGCATAGTGCGCCTCCGGGATGGTTTGGTGGAGTCGGATAATGTCAACAGCGAACGTATCTCTAAAATTCAGAGCGCAGGCGTATGAAAATCTACACGAAAACAGGCGATAAAGGCCAAACTTCATTGATTGGTGGAACACGTGTTCCAAAACATCATCTGCGTATCGAAGCATATGGTACTGTGGATGAATTAAATTCATGGATTGGTCTGCTGCGTGATCATCCCATCGGCGATCATACCATCACCATGCTGATTGATATTCAGGATCGCCTCTTTACCATCGGTTCGTTGCTGGCCTCTGATCCTGAAAAGGGTAAGATGAAACTTCCTGAATTGCATCTTTCGGACATCGAAGAGCTCGAAAAGGAGATAGACCGCATGGATGAAGCCCTTCCCGCACTAAAATCATTTATTCTTCCCGGTGGACATCCGGTCGTTTCATATATCCATATTGCCCGCTGCGTTTGCCGGAGATGTGAGCGTCTGGTTACCCATCTTTCGGAGGAAACTTCTGTAAATGAGAGTATTGCAGTTTATCTCAATCGGCTTTCTGACTATCTCTTTGTGCTGAGCCGGTTCACCGCACAGCTGCTCGGAGTGGCCGAAACTCCCTGGCAGCCGAGAATGTGAAAAATTTGAGGTGCAAAATTTTGGATTATTAGGATTTCATTTTATTATTTTTGCGCGCCCCTTCCGAAGGGGTATAACTTATCAATCATTCACCCGTTAAACGATCAAATCTTTCAAATATGTACTGGACCCTGGAACTTGCCCAACACCTTGAAGACGCCCCATGGCCGGCGACTAAGGATGAGTTAATTGATTACGCTATTCGTTCCGGTGCTCCGATGGAGGTGATCGAAAATCTTCAGGAACTGGAAGATGAAGGTGAGCCCTACGAGAATATCGAGGAGATCTGGCCTGATTATCCAACCAAGGATGACTTCTTCTTCAACGAAGACGAGTATTGACCATCGGATTGCAACGTTACATTTCATAAAAAAAGCCCTTCGGATTCCGGAGGGCTTTCGTGTTTTTATCGGGATGTATCAGTTTCCGAGTTCGCTCATGAACTTGATACGCATCAGGCGGATCTCATCTTCTGTATAATCATCTTCGCCGAGTTCTTTCAGTGCATCGCTCACCGAATCACTCTCTGCCGTGCGGAAATATTCGAATACTTCGTCCTGACGTTCTTCGTCGATCACTTCGTTGATGTAGTACTGAATATCGATACGGGTTCCGGAAGCAACAATGGTTTCAATTTCTGAAATCATCTCACCCAGCTTCAGCCCTTTTGCATCGGCCATATCTTCGAGTGAAATTTTGCGGTCGATGTTCTGAATGATATACACCTTGAGACCACTCTTGTTCACCACACTCTTCACCACCAGATCCATTGGACGCTCGATTTCGTTGTCCTCAACATATTTCTTGATGAGATCCACAAACGGCTTCCCGTACTTGGTGGCTTTTCCTGCTCCTACACCGGTGATGTTTTTTAACTCATCGATGCTGATCGGGTAGTTGGTAGCCATCTCTTCGAGTGATGGATCCTGGAAGATCACGAACGGAGGAAGGTTTTTCTGCTTCGCAACATTCTTCCGCAGGGTCTTGAGCATCTCGAACAACTGCTCGTCAGCTGCGCCGCCACCACCGGCACCGCCGGAGAATTCGTCATCGTCATCACTCTCGGTATCGTCGAAATTGGCGTCGAGGGCGATTTTAAACGGAGTCGGGTTCTTGATATAATCGTGTCCGCCTTCACTTACTTTCAGCAGACCGTAATTGTCGATGTCTTTCGTGAGGAATCCTGCCAGCACCGCCTGACGGATCAGCGCGGTCCAGAAACGATCGCCGCGCTCAGCACCATCACCGAAGACTTCCAGCTTATCGTGCTTATAATTTTTCACCTGCTGATCCACTTTGCCAACGAGAATGTTGACCACGTGTTCGGCCTGATGTTTTTCCTTGATCTGTAAAATGGTTTCGAGGAGCAGCGTCAGTTCGTCTTCCACTTCGATGAGTGGCTTCGGATGCAGGCAGTTGTCGCAGCTGTTGCAGTTGTCCTGATCGTAACGTTCACCGAAATAATTCAGCAGCACCCGACGGCGGCAAACAGAAGTCTCTGCATACCCTACGGTCTCGAGCAACAATTGTTTTCCGATCTCCTGTTCGGCTACCGGTTTGCCCTTCATGAACTTCTCGAGTTTCTCGATGTCCTTGTACGAGTAAAAGCAAACGCAGCGTCCTTCGCGTCCGTCGCGGCCCGCACGACCTGTTTCCTGGTAATATCCTTCGAGACTCTTTGGAATATCGTGGTGAATTACAAAACGCACATCCGGCTTATCGATTCCCATTCCAAATGCGATGGTCGCCACGATCACATCAACTTCTTCCATCAGGAATTTATCCTGATGTGATGCGCGGGTAGAAGCGTCGAGTCCGGCGTGGTAAGGCAAAGCACGGATACCGTTTACTGTCAGCGTTTGTGCTACCTCTTCCACCTTCTTACGGCTGAGGCAGTAGATGATGCCGGATTTACCCGGATGCTGCTTCACAAACTTGATCATCTCCTTCAGCACGTTCATCTTCGGACGCACTTCGTAGTAGAGATTCGGACGGTTGAAGGAAGCTTTGAATACCGCAGCGTCCATCATGCCCAGATTCTTCTGAATATCCGCCTGTACTTTCTCTGTCGCTGTAGCAGTCAGTGCAATGATGGGCACATCTCCGATCTGGTCAATGATGGGACGGAGCCGGCGATATTCCGGACGAAAATCATGTCCCCACTCAGAAATACAATGGGCTTCATCAATCGCGAAAAATGAAATGTTGACCTCTTTCAGAAACTTTACGTTTTCTTCTTTCGTGAGTGACTCAGGAGCAACGTAGAGGAGTTTTGTTTTACCGGCTTTCATATCCTTGCGGACACGGGCAATTTCAGCCTTGGTCAGCGAAGAATTCAGGAAGTGAGCAATACCATCGTCAGTATTGAAACCGCGAATCGCATCTACCTGATTTTTCATCAGGGCGATCAGCGGAGAAATAATAATGGCTGTACCCTTGCTCATCAGAGCAGGAAGCTGGTAGCACATAGACTTGCCACCACCTGTGGGCATGATCACGAAAGTGTTCTTCCGTTCCAGGACATTGCGAATGATCGCTTCCTGTTCACCTTTGAACGCTTCGTAACCAAAATATTTATTTAACGCCTCCAGCAGCGTGTTTTCTGCAACTAACATTTAATTGGGGAAATTAAGGACGGCAAATTTACGTTATTTTTGCGCTGCTGCAACAGTGAAAACAAAATAAAATCGAGAGTGATTTTTGTCGTTTTCGGAGTTGCAGCAACCTTGATAACTTGGTTTGTGTGAAGATATTGTTTCATGTTAAATAAAACAATTAAATATGCAACCGGTTGTTACATTCTTACGACATTCATAGAGTTCTTCATCTATAATTTATTTCTTCATGCTGAGCGATAAAAAAATTCAATCCATTGCACGCAAAACACTTGCGATTGAAGCTGAGGCCATTCAGGGGCTGAGTTCTTCGGTTAACAAGGATTTTGTTGCTGTTTGTCAGCTGATTCACCAAATAAAGGGTCGGGTGGTGGTGAGCGGTATTGGCAAATCAGCCATTATCGCCAGTAAAATGGTGGCTACTTTCAATTCTACCGGTACTCCATCGCTGTTTTTGCATGCAGCTGATGCCATTCACGGCGATTTGGGCATGATACAGCGCAATGATGTGGTGGTACTGATCTCGAACTCGGGTAATACACCGGAAATCAAGGTGTTGGCTCCACTGATTAAAAGCGGTGGAAATGTGTTGATCGCCATGGCGGGCAATAAAGACTCTTTTTTGGCCAAACAGGCTGATTATCTGTTGCTCACAGCAGTAAAAACAGAAGCTTGTCCTTTGAATCTGGCGCCCACGAGTTCCACCACCGCACAGCTGGCGATGGGGGATGCACTGGCGGTCTGTTTGCTGGAGATGAGAGGCTTTACGGCCGGTGATTTTGCAAAATATCATCCGGGCGGTGCGCTGGGCAAGCGGCTGTACCTGAAAGTTGAAGACCTCTATGGGGCCAATCCGCAACCTGTCGTGAAACCGGATGCGACGATCAATGAGGTGATTCTGGAGATTTCATCCAAACGGTTGGGTGCAACGGCTGTGGTTCAGAAAGGAAAACTGGCAGGCATCATTACCGATGGTGATTTGCGGAGGATGATGCAGCAGCAAAAACGTTTTGATCATCTGACAGCGAAAGAAGTCATGACGAAGGCGCCAAAAACTGTGAGTCCGGATACCATGGCAGTGGAAGCACTCAACATGATGAAGGCTTTCAATATTACTCAGCTGGTGGTTACAGATGGAGCTGTTTACAAGGGTTTTGTCCATCTTCACGATCTCCTCAAAGAGGGTATCATTTAATGGCTAATTTCGCAGCCTGCTTCTGAACTACATTCATCCTCTGCAACTGTGGCCAAAGATCCAAACTCGGAAATGACCTTCCTCGATCACCTCGAGGCCTTGCGTTGGCATCTGGTGCGTGCTGCGGCAGCCATTTTGGTGCTCGCCATTGTTGCCTTTATGAATAAAGAGATCATTTTCGATGGCATCATCATGGCTCCGAAGAACACCGATTTCTGGACGTATCGCGTGCTCTGTGATCTCAGTCAGCGCTTTGATCTGGACATGTGTCTCGATAAAGTGGACTTTAATGTGGTGAATCTGAACATGAGCGGACAATTCACCACCCATATGTGGATTGCCTTCATGGCCGGTTTTGTACTCGGATTCCCTTATCTCATTTGGGAGATCTGGCGTTTCGTTAAGCCTGCGCTTTCTCAAAAAGAACAATCCTACAGTACGGGCATCGTTTTCTTCACCACTTTGTTGTTCCTGCTGGGTGTGGCATTCGGATATTTCATCATCACGCCCTTGTCGATCAACTTCCTCGGGAATTACAAGGTCAGTGAAGAGATATCGAATTCCATCAGCATGGACTCCTACATCAACACGGTTACGGTACTTTCGCTCTCCACCGGAATTGTGTTTGAACTGCCGATGGTGGTTTATTTCCTCTCCAAAATCGGTTTTATCACACCCGATTTCATGCGGAAATACCGGAAACATGCTATGGTGGTAAATCTGATCATCGCTGCTCTGATTACCCCATCTCCCGATGTTACCTCGCAGTTGCTGGTAGCTATCCCGCTGTTTCTGCTCTATGAAATCAGTATTTATGTGTCGGCGGTTGTGGTGCGTGGGAAGCTGAAAAGTGCCGGCAACTGATTTTGACGTTTCGTCGGTAAAATGTCAAAATAGAACCGCTGTTCACACTATATTCGCCAAACAAAACAAAACCCTTACTTTCGCCCGTAGCCTATGTCTATTGTCGCCGATTTTAACGCATACCGCGAGAAAATGAACGAGAAAATTCTCGCTCAGGGAAACACCAATCTCAAACGCTTCTGGGCGCTGGATGCGTCAACGTATACAGAAGGAGCGTTGAGTGTAAAAACCAAGGAACTGCTCGGCCTTATAGCATCTATGGTGCTGCGGTGCGACGACTGTATCCGATATCACCTTGGGAAATGTCACGAACAGAAAGTGACAACAGAGGAATTGTTTGAAGTATTCGCGGTGGCAAATCTGGTAGGAGGAAGTATCGTTATTCCACATACCCGCAGAGCCCTGGAATATTGGGAAGAATTACAAACTTTGGAATGATTTCTGCGTACAAAAGTCACCCCTTCCTGAATCGTATGTCCAACCGTTTGATGAAAATATTTTCATTCGTTCTGCTGCTTTTGTGCGGCCATGTAAACGCGCAGACTACTGTTGTGACCGGAAAGGTGACGGATGAACTTACCAACGAACCAATACCGTTTGCTGCCGTGGTATTCAAAGGGACGCAGGTTGGTGCGAATACGGATTTCGACGGGAAGTATCAGATTACGACTGATACACCTTCAGATTCGTTAATCTGTAGCATCGTTGGCTATACAAGTGTTAAGCTGAGAGTACGAAAGGGTCAGGAGCAGGTGATCAATTTCAGTCTGAAAGCCACCAAATCCGATTTGCAGGAAGTGGTGATCAAGGCGGGCGAGAATCCGGCCAATATCATTCTCAAAAATATTATCCGCAATAAGGATCAGAACGATCCGTCGAAACTCGAATCCTATCAGTACGAGGTGTACAATAAACTGGAATTCGACCTGACGAATATTACGGATAAGATGAAAAACAAGAAGATTCTGAAGCCATTCGCTTTTGTTTGGGATAATATCGACAGCACCGAAACCAACAGCAAGCCGTTTCTTCCTTTTTTCATCTCTGAAACCATGTCGGATGTCTACTTCAGAAGTTCACCGCAGAATAAACGTGAAGTAATCAAAGCGAGCAAGGTGTCGGGCCTCGAAAATGCATCGGTGACCCAGTTCCTCGGCGATATGTATCAGCGTATTAACGTCTATCAGAATTTTATTGATCTGTTTGGAAAAGGGTTTATCAGTCCGATTTCAGATATCGGTCTGGTGTACTACAAATATTATCTCGTTGATTCTACCTTCATCGGCGACCAATGGTGCTATAAACTGAAGTTTAAACCACGCCGGCCGCAGGAACTCACCTTTGTAGGAGATTTCTGGGTGCATGATACAACCTGGGCGGTGAAGAAAATTTCGATGCGCATTGCAGGAGATGCAAATATTAACTGGGTAGAGGACATGGCGGTGGTGCAGGAATATTCCCGTATCGAAAACAAACAATGGATGCTGACCAAGGATATGCTGGTGCTGGATTTTGCTGCCAGAGAGGAAGGCATGAATTTTATCGGACGCAAGACCACTTCCTATAAAGACATTAAAATTAATTTGGATATTCCGGATGCTGTATTCAAGGGGACAGAGAATATTGTCGTGAGTGATGAAGCCCTGAAAAGAGATAATGATTACTGGGATACTGCCCGGCATGATTCGCTGGCCGACAGGGAGAAGAAAATCTATCATATGGTAGATACCATCAAAACCCTGCCTGCATTCAAAACATATGTTGAACTGATCACCCTTTTCTTTACCGGATATAAAGATATCGGCCTCATCGAACTCGGACCATATTATACCGTCTACAGCTACAATCCGATCGAAGGAAACCGTTTCCGTGTCGGCTTCCGTACGAGCGATGAGTTTAGTAAACGTTTTCAGTTTGAAGGGTATCTGGCCTATGGACTGAAGGATGAAAAATTCAAGTACAAAGCACAGCTCCGCTATAAAATAGATGATAAGCCGCGTCAGTTTGCGGGTATGCAGTACCGTTATGATGTAGAGCAGCTGGGACAGAGCGACAATGCCTTTCAGGATGATAACATACTCTCTTCGTTGTTCAGGCGAAATCCGGCCACCAAGCTGAATAGTTTTGAGTCGGAAAAACTCTGGTATGAAATCGAATGGTTCCCGGGACTCAGCAATAAAGTAACCTTTCAGCACGGGGAATTTGTTCCACTGGGCGATCTGGATATTGCATATTTTACCAACGACGAGCATACAGATGTCAGGAATGATTTCAGGGTTTCACAGATTACCTTGTTTACCCGGTTTGCTTATCGCGAAAAATTTGTGGCAGGGAAGGTCGACCGGATCAGTCTGGGAAGCGATTTTCCGATCGTGCAGGTTTATTTCACAAAAGGGCTGAAAGGTGTTTTCGACAGTGATTTTGATTATCATAAACTCTCTGTTCGCGTGGATGATCGTTTGCCGCTCGCACCATTCGGTTATACCTACTGGGTATTAAGTGCAGGTCGTACCTGGGGCAAAGTACCCTATCCGCTCCTCGAGATTCATCCGGGCAACGAAACGTATTTCTATGATTATGCGGCATTCAACATGATGAACTTCTTTGAGTTTGTGAGTGATTATTATTTCTCGGGATACGCCACGCATCACTTTGACGGGTTTTTCCTTGACAAAATTCCGCTGTTGCGTAAACTGAAATGGAGAGAGGTAGCTCAGGTAAAAGCAGTCTGGGGCGAGTTGAAACAGGATAATCTCAACCTGCAAACCAATAACTCCTTGTTTTACTCACTCAACAAGAAACCCTATGTTGAGGCCGGCGTTGGAGTAGAGAATATCTTCAAAATCTTCCGCGTCGACTTCCTCTGGAGGTTGAGTTATCTCGAGAATCCAAATATTTCCCGTTTTGGATTCCGCGGAAGCTTCCAGATCACCTTCTGATCCACAGCCCGGTCTCGTTCATTCCATCTGCACTACACCTCCCATTCCTTTTAATTCTTAATTCTTAATTCTGAATTCTGAATTATACTCTACCTTTGCCCAATGTCCATCCTCCGCAGCGAAAATCTGATAAAGAAATACAAGCGCCGTACGGTCGTTGATCAGGTGTCCATTCGGGTAGAACAGGGCGAGATTGTTGGGTTGCTGGGCCCGAACGGAGCCGGAAAAACCACCACTTTTTATATGACCGTAGGACTCATCAAGCCCAACGATGGTGCGATTTTTCTCGATGATGCTGAGATTACCCATGAGCCAATGTATAAAAGAGCGAAGATGGGTATAGGCTATCTGGCTCAGGAGGCTTCTGTTTTCCGTAAGCTTAGTGTGGAGGATAATCTCAAAGCGGTATTGGAGATGACCGGTCAGCCGAAACAGCAACAGGAAGCGAAAGTAGAAGAACTGCTGAACGAATTTGGACTGCAGAAAATCCGCAAAAGCAGAGGTGATGTTTTATCAGGCGGTGAACGCCGGCGCACAGAGATAGCCCGTTGTCTGGCAGTCAATCCTAAGTTTATCCTGCTGGACGAACCTTTTGCAGGTGTTGACCCCATCGCTGTTGAAGATATTCAGGGAATTGTACATAAGCTGAAGGAAAAAAACATCGGCATTTTAATTACCGATCATAACGTTCACGAAACACTGAATATTACCGATCGCGCTTATCTGCTTTTTGAAGGTCGTATCCTTAAAGAAGGCACAGCCGAAGATCTTGCAAATGATGAGCAGGTCCGTCGTGTTTATCTCGGCAAAAATTTTGAATTGAGGTAAGTGATCGGTTGAAGGGTTGAATGTACATCAGCATTTGTTCTATGGCTGCGTGATCCTGGTTTATACCCTGAAATCCTTTGCTGGTAGTGTTAGCTGCAGGAATTTGCAGGTTGAAAAACGCAATGCCGGAAAAAATATTTTCAGTGCGGGGTACTCTTGATTCCGGCCAGAATTTTCAGAGGTAATGCGTTTTCTTTGGGAGGAACGGGACAGGAATATTTCCAGCTGTAGGCGCAGTACGGATTATAAGACTGGTTGAAATCTATCAGAATCGTGTCGCCTTTTGGAGTATGCAGATCGATATATCTTCCACCGCCATAACTTTCAAAACCGTTGGTGGGGTCCGTAAAGGGGAGGAAGAGATAATCTTCGTAGCCTTCGCGTTTTGAAATCTCGATGTTCCGGTAAGCATAAAGCACGCAGACGGTGTCACGTAGTGTAAAGGTGATTTTATATTCTTTCAGGTATTCCGGACGGCGGGAAGAGGTGGTTTCCATCAGGAATTTCTCCGGAACAGGGAGCTTCTCGATTTTGGCGAGAATGCGGTAGGTTAAGTCGATAGGAAAAAACGGATGTCCGGTAAAGGATTTGGCCTCTGCTTCGAGTGGACTCTCCTTTGGGTTTTTGTATTCGTCATTTAGTGTCTGACGAAACATTTCAATTTCACTGATGGCCGAAACAGAGTCCAGCTGGGCCGCGGTTTCTAAAGGCAAAAGAAAAACGAAAAATAAAAGCAGCCGCATGGCATCAGGCTTTTTCGAGACGGAACTCGTAGGTTTCCATGATAGGATTCGCCAGCAGTTTTTTGCACGCAGTATCCACTTTCTCGGTCGCTTCCTGTTCGGTTGCAGCATCTATTTCCAGTGTGATATGTTTACCGATACGAACGTTTTCAATTTCGGAAAGGTTCAGGTTTTTCATACTGGCAGAAACCGCACGTCCTTGTGGGTCGAGGAGCGCTTTTTGTGGCATCACATTGATATGTGCGTTGAATTTCATGTGGTCGTGGTTTTAGGAGGAAATATTAAGGACAAAAGTACATAGAAAATGATGATCACCGGCGGAGCAGCGTACCGCAAGAGGAGAATGCAAACCAGAGATGTTAACAGCAGGATATACCTTGCTTTGTTTTCGGTGATCCCGAAGGTTTTAAACTTCAAAGAGATCAGAGGGATTTCTGCTACCATCAGCCAGGAGCTGATCAGCGCAAAAGCTGTTAAAAAAAACGGATTGCCGATTATCCGGGTCAGCCCGAACTCGTCGTGGGCGAGGATGAAGCCAAACGAGATCACCATCAGTGTATTGGCCGGTGTGGGTACCCCAATAAATGATTCAGATTGTCGGGTGTCGATATTGAATCTGGCCAGACGTAATGCCGAAAACAAGGTTACGATCAGCATAAAATACTGACCGGCCATCAGCCAGAAGGGCGTGAGTACATGAGCGTTTTCATGCCTGAAAATACTATACAACATCATGCCGGGAACTACGCCGAAAGTTACCATGTCGGCCAGTGAATCCAGTTGCTTGCCGATTTCACTGTATGCTTTTAACATCCGGGCCGTAAATCCATCCATAAAATCGAGTACCAGTGCAATCAGTACCAGTATTCCAGCGGTAAAAAGATCGGAATGAAAAATGGCTTCCAGCGCCAGACAACCACATAATAAATTGGCGAGTGTAATCAGATTGGGGATATGGCGCATCCGGCGAAAATAGGGGATTTATCCTAAAGCCGGTTATTATGAATTGCGATTAAATTTCTTATGATATTGTTTGTCAGATAATTACACGGGTAATTAAGGGAGGTTCCTGCACCGGAATCAAGAGGAAGTAATTGCAGGAGCGGTTGGTTTGAACCGATGTTGCAACTGTTAATATTTTGGCGAACGTTCAACCGGATACGAAACAATGCTGCTTACTTTTGATTTACAGAACCTTTACACCTGTAAACCCGTACAAAATCAATTCAAAGAGATACTTTATTTCTCTCTGAAACGTTTGGATGCGGAATCCTCAACGCTATGCAACTAAAACTCAAACATCTTTCTATCCTCGCGATGCTGGCCCTGCCGTTTTCGTCGGGCGCACAAGCACCAAAATACAGTAATGAATTTCTGGCCATTGGTGTCGGAGCACGCGGGCTTGGTCTGAGCGGTGCGATGTCGGCTGTTGCCGATGATGCGACTGCCGGATACTGGAATCCTGCCGGTTTAACACGTGTAAAGGGAAATATTCAGGTCGCATTAATGCATAGTGAATATTTTGCCGGAATTGCAAAATACGATTACGGTTCATTTGCCACTGCAATTGACGCAACTCGTACCGTTGGTGTTTCGGTTATCCGCTTTGCCGTTGATGATATTCTCGATACAACAGAGCTGATTGACAAAGACGGAAATATCGATTATGACCGGTTGAAATCCTTTTCTTCAGCCGATAATGCCTTTTTGATTTCGTATGCTCAGAAGATGAAGATCGAAGGTTTGCGGATCGGCGGTAACGTGAAGATCATCCACCGTAAAGTGGGTGATTATGCCAAAGCCTGGGGATTCGGTCTTGATTTGGGAGCACAGCTCGATAGAGGCAAATGGTGTTTTGCCGCAGTTGGAAAAGATATTACCTCAACGTTCAATGCCTGGTCGTATAATACGGAGAGTTTGCAGGAGGTGTTTAATCAGACCGGAAACGAAATTCCCGAGAACGGACTGGAAGTCACATTGCCGCGGCTGATTCTGGGTGCAGCACATAAGTCCGCGCTTACAAAGAAAATCACCTTTCAGCCTTCTCTTGACCTCGATATAACCTTCGATGGTAAACGGAATGTTCCGGTTAAAACAGATGTGGTCAGTATCGATCCTAAGTTGGGAGTTGAATTCAGTTATGATGATTTTATTTTTCTACGAGGTGGTGTAGGCAATATTCAGAAAGTGGAAAACATTGATGCCAGCACTTCTACCACGGTTCAGCCCAACATAGGCGTTGGATTGAAACTGAAAAATCTGACCATCGATTATGCATTGACCAATATCGGAAGTGGTTCGGGTTCCTTGTACTCGAATGTGTTTTCATTGCGCCTTGCTATCTTCAAAAAAGAAGCTGGTGCTCCTAAAAAATAATACAGCCTGTCACTATGAGAAAGTTCTGCGCATTCCTGTTTCTTCTCTTTATAGCCGGTACCGAAACATTCGCTCAGCCTTACGGTAATGAATGGATTGCTTTTGCTCAGGGGCAAACGCATTCTTCGCAGCAGTATTTCCGGATCAATATCTGGAAGGAAGGAATTTACCGTGTGTCGTATAATGATATGCAGAATGTTGGCGTTCCTGTATCTACCTGGTTTAGCCCGGATCGTTATCAGTTGTTCTCCCGAGGCAAGGAGCAGTTTATCCGTATTCAGGATGCAAATGGTGATAACATCTTTGGTCCCGGTGACTATATTGAATTTTACGGCCGGCCCAACGATGGGGAGTATGACGCGGCATTGTATGATACCTTGCCTAGTCAGCCTAACCCATACTACAGTCTTTACAACGATACTGCTGCGTACTTTCTGAGTTATTCGCCGTTCTCGGTGTCCAACAGAAGGATGCAGGTGGTGACAGATAATAATTATTCATCCTATGTGGCTGAACCATGGTTTATCCGGGAAGATATCAAAGTGTACGGATCCACCTATAATATAGGTGCCAGAGATTACAATGATATCGCCGATAATTCATTTACGGAAGGAGAGGGCTATTTATCAGAATATCTGAGCAAGAGCTATCCCAAGGATGCTCAGTTTACAATTGAGAAATACAATGTGCTGGGACCGGCTCCCACCATGGAAACGCGGGTGATGGGTGCCAACGAAAATATGCATCCGTATCAGTTAAAAGGCGGATCACAGGTCCTGCTGGATACAGCCTTCTTCTCCTATGAACTCGTACAGCATAATCTGAACCTGCCGAATTTACCGGCATCTGGAAATTACACGTTCAGTTTTGTGCCGCTTACCGATAGCACGTTTTTCAATAATATGAATTATATGCAGATTGCGTATAACCGTTTACGTTATCCACGCAGTTTTGATTTTACCGGTGAGAGTTTCCCTCAGAAATTAATCTTCGAAGGAAATCCTGATAAAATTTATATTCATCTCACGAATGTTACGGCTGCCAATCCGAGATTATATGTGATCTCCGGCGACTCCGTGAAAATTGTTAATCTGGCAGTTGCCGGTGGCAATGTGGATGCAATCATTCCGGTATACGGACAAAATGTAAAGTGTTATATTCTCGATAATAATCAGGTGTTTGGCGCCACTGGTAATCTGTCGATACGTACGGTGAATACCGATCCTGATCCTAATCGTTATGCTCGATTCAATAATTTCGAAGAGCAGGGGGTGGGCAAGGATTTCCTGATGGTGTCGAATAAAAAAATCTGGAATACGGCGAATGCTTATGCCACCTACAGGACATCGAAAGGTTACAATGTGCTGCTGGCTGATATAGATGAGCTTTACGATCAGTTTGCATGGGGCATCAAAAAACATGTCTTGTCGATTCGCAATTTTGCAGATTTTCTGATTGACCATAATACTGTGAAACCCGAATATCTGTTGCTGTTAGGGAAGTCGGTGCTTTCACAAAATGCCCGTTCCGGTTCAGCGTATGAGCAGAATCTCATTCCCACCTATGGTGAACCGGCTTCTGATCAGATGTTCACTGCGAAGCTGAATTCTGCCGATTTTGTACAGGAGCTCGCAACCGGAAGGATCGCTGCACAGAACGATGCAGATGTGATCGCTTATCTCAATAAACTGACTTCCTTCGAATCGCAGCAAGACAATCCTCCGTCGTTGTGGATGAAAAATGTGCTGCACTTTGGAGGTGGTACTGATATCGTTGAGCAGGAATCGCTCGCGAATAAACTGGGTCAATATAAACAGATCATCGAGGATACGTTGTTTGGCGGCAATGTAATGACCATTCTCAAAAGTTCGACTGATCCGATACAGATCAATCTCAGTCAATACGTGCAGCAGCTGATTGACTCAGGCTGCTCTATGATGACTTTTTACGGTCACGCAGCCGGTACTTCCTTCGATATTGCCACCGATGATCCGGAGAACTATCATAACAAAGACCGTTATCCGGTGGTGTTGGCTCAATCGTGTTTCGTTGGTGATATTCATACAACCAGTAAGCTGCTGAACGAGCGTTTTGTACTGACTCCGGAGAAGGGTTCCATCGCGTTCATCGCCGTTCCTGATAAAGGCATTATTGAACCTCTTGATAATTATTCGCTGCGGTTCCATGAAGTAGCGTTCAGAGATCATTATGGATATTCAGTCGGACAGTCGATGCAGCAAACTGTGAAGGATATCATCGATCCGTCGATGGACCGGAAAAGTGTGTGTATGAATATGACACTGCACGGTGATCCTGCCATTCACATGAATACATTTGACAAGCCGGATTATGATATACAAAATGCCGGAGTGTTTTTTGAACCTGCTGTGGTAACTACCGAGATGGAAACATTTGATGTCAAATTTGTGGTGACCAATATCGGTGAAAATACCAGCGATTCAGTGCACGTGCTTATTTCACGGAAAATGCCGGATGGTACCAAGAGAGATACGATCATTCAGTTGCCATATGTCACTTACCGTGATACTTTCTCTGTTACCCTTCCGGTGGACTTTCAATATGGTGCCGGACTCAACACGTTTGAAGTGACCGTTGATAACTATGAAGAAGTGGATGAGGTGGATAATATCGGAAATAATGTGGCCACTGCTACAATACAGATCGGCTCCACCGATATCAATCCGATTTTCCCTACTAAATATGCAATCGTGCCTTCAACGCAACCTGTGCTGAAAGCAACAACAGCGAACCTGTTTGCTGCACCTAAGAATTATATTTTTGAAGTGGATACAAGTCCTTTCTTTGATAGTCCGGCCAAGATTACACATACCGCAGTGAACAGCTTCGGTATTGTATCGTGGCAGGTGCCCAATAACCTGCAGTCGGACGTGCCGTATTTCTGGCGTGTCGCCAATGATTCAATTATGAATCCTGATACGGCCATTTCAAATCATTTCCAGTGGAAAAGCAGTTCATTCCTTTGTAAACCCGGCGTGACAGGATGGTCGCAGGCGCATTATTATCAGTTCAGAGAGGGAACCCTGAGCAATATGAATTGGGTGGATCCGTTGCGGCAAACGGAGTTTATTACCTCGAACTATTCGCTGAATATGTCGCATGAAGGTGCACGTCCAAGCTATGAAATTAACGGGGTGAACATGGATTATGGCGGTTGTTATGGCTACCAGCAGCTTGCAGTTGCCGTACTCGATTCCATTCAGTTTGAGTATCCCTGGGAAGCAGATTCCTGTACCCGTTATTACGGAAACTATAACTATTACGTGTGTACCAGCAATGACGGCTGTGCATTCAGAACACGTCCTGATAAGTATTTCCTTTTTGATGCCGCCAATCCATCCGGCGTTCAGCACATGATCAATATGATGCTCGACTCGGTGCCGAATGGTGATTATCTTTTGAGCTGGTCAGTATTTACTGCCAAGTTTGATACAATGTCGGCTTTATCATCTGCCTTTGCTTCCCTGGGTGTGTCGCTGTTTGCAGCCCTCGATTCCGGAGATAAATACATGATGATGATGAAAAAAGGTGACCCGTCATCATTGATCTGGAAAAAGGGGCATTTCCCTGACAGTATCCTGCGAATTGACTATCTGCTTTCCCGCGACTGGGACAAAGGATTTCAAAGTTCTACAGTGATTGGTCCGGCGAAATCATGGAGTCAGGTCCACTGGGATTATACTTCTATCGAGACCGGGCCGAGTGCAGATAGTATTTACCTGCAGATTTGGGGTATAGGTACATCGGGGCAGGAAGCCTTGCTGTACGATACCATTGTGGATACGTCCAACCCCATTGACATCAGTTCAGTGAACGCATCACAGTATCCGAATCTGCGGCTCCGAACCTACCATCAGGATTCACAGTTGCGTACTCCGCCTCAGCTGCTGAAGTGGCAGGTGTATTATGATCCGGTCCCGGAAGGCGCATTGAATCCCACGTTCTATACGCTTGCAAACGACAGTGTGCAGGAGGGAAATAATACCGGATTAAGTATCGCATTTGAAAATATCAGCAGCTCCGATATGGATACCTTGCTGGTGGATTATTTTGTATACGATGCCAACAACGTACGCAGGAATATTTCTTCGGTAAGGCTTCACCGTGATTTGCCGGCCGGTGATACCATCATGTGCAATGTCAGCTTCTCCACTCTGGCCATGTTGGGTGATAATCACCTGTGGATAGAAGTGAATCCACGCAAGGATCAGCCGGAGCAGTATCATTTCAATAATATTACCAGTGTGCCGTTCCATGTATTCAGAGATGTTACCAATCCGTTGCTGGATGTGACGTTCGACGGTGTACATATCCTGAACGGCGATATCGTTTCTGCCCGGCCTGCTATTCAGATCAGTCTGAAAGATGAGAACCGTTTCATCGCATTGAATGATACGGCCAACTTCCGGGTCAGCCTGAAATCGCCTTCCGGTACGTCGAAGTACCTTTACTTTGAGCCCGCACCGGGTAACAGCAACAGCAATGAACTGCTGTCGTGGAATCCGGCCAGTCTTCCAGCCAATAGTTTCCGTATCGGCTATAACCCTTTGCTTTCTGAAGATGGTGTATATGAACTTTCGGTGCAGGCTACGGATGAAAGCGGGAACCTGAGCGGCTTAAATGATTACAGGATCCAGTTCGAAGTGGTGAACCGGAGCACGATTACAGAGGTGGTGAATTATCCCAATCCGTTCAGCTCCAGTACCCGTTTTGTTTTTGTATTGACAGGGTCAGAGGTGCCGGGTGATTTCCGGATTCAGATTATGACGGTGACAGGAAAGATAGTGAAGACAATACAGCGTGATGAGCTGGGTGCTATTCACATCGGACGCAACATTACTGAGTATGCCTGGGATGGTAAGGATGATTTTGGTGATCAGCTGGCGAATGGCGTGTATCTGTACAGAGTCAACGTAGGTTTTAACGGTACTGAAATTGAAAAGAGAGAGTCCGCTGCTGATGCATATTTTAAAAAGGGCTGGGGTAAGATGTACCTGATGCGGTAACACTTTGCCGTTATAAAACAACGCCGCCATGGAAACTCCCTGGCGGCGTTGTTTTTTAATGCGGACGATTATCTGTCGCCGCTGAGTTTTGAGAAGGCGAGCGGATTTTCGGTGATTTCATCGTACTCCGCACGTTTGTTGTGAATATCAACCGCCATGTAGATGGCATCACGTACAGAGGCTTCACTGGCCACTCCTTTTCCTGCGATATCATAGGCGGTGCCATGATCCGGCGATGTGCGGATAACAGGTAGTCCGGCTGTAAAATTGACGCCGTTTTCAAATGCCAGGGTCTTGAATGGAATCAGTCCCTGATCATGATACATGGCCAGTACAGCATCAAATTTCCGGTATTGTCCTGAGCCGAAAAAGCCATCAGAAGGGTAGGGGCCGAAGACCAGCATGCCTTTCTCATAGGCTTCACGGATACTTGGTGCAATGACATCGTTGTCCTCATTGCCGATGACACCCTGATCACCGGCATGGGGATTGAGACTCAGTACTGCGATGCGGGGTTTGCGGATTCCGAAATCACGCTTCAGTGATTTTACCATCAGCTGCAGTTTCTGATGTATGTTTTCCTTTGTGATCAGCGATGCAATTTTTGATACCGGAACATGACCGGTTACCAGTGCAACTCTCAGTTCACCTGATACCAGAAACATCAGATAGTCCTTCGTATTGAAAGCACGTGCCAGAAATTCTGTATGTCCGGTAAATCCTCCTTCCGGAGCAATGGTATGTTTGTCGATGGGAGCGGTAACCAGCGCATCGATATGTCCTGCTGCCAGATCACTCACGGCCGATTGCAATGCCTTGAGCGCATAGGGGCCGGTGATGGTGGACGCTTTGCCGATCTCTACCTTGATCTCTTCTTCCCAGCAATTGATGAGGTTGACCTTGCGTGGAATGATCTCCTGCACACTCTTTACGGTGTTGAAGTTGAATTCCTGAAGGTTCAGCGTTTTTCGATACAGTGAGATGACTTTGCTGTTGCCGTAAATCACGGGTGTACATACCTGCGTCATGCGGTTGTCAGAGAGCGCCTTGATCACTACTTCCGGACCAATGCCGCTCACATCACCGATGCTGATGCCTACCCGTATTCTGCCTTCCTGTTCTGTACTCATATTAGTATCGTTCGCGTTATTGTTTACTCAGAATTTATTTTCGGATATGCCTGCCGTTATTCCGCAGCCCGGCGGAAAAATTCAAACATCAGCCTGACACCTACACCGGTTCCGTTTTTTCCACGGTAACTGTCGTTAGATTTGCTGAAGGCCGGTGCTGCAATGTCGAAGTGCATGTAAGGATAGTTCACGAAATGGTTGAGGAAACGTCCGGCAGTAATGGCACCCGCTGAGGGACCACCGACATTTTTTATGTCCGCAATATCAGATTTAATCAGTTCGTCATAATCATCCCAGAAGGGGAATTCAGCGAGTCGCTCGTATACACGGTTTCCGCAGTCGTGAAGCTGCCGGCGGGTAGCTTCGTCAACACTGCCCATACAAACGATGCCCTGCGGACCTATCGCAGCAGCTGCAGCTCCGGTTAAAGTTGAAAATTCCATCACCAGTTGCGGCTTGAACCGCTTTGCATAGTGCAGTGCATCTGCCAGGATAAGTCGCCCTTCCGCATCTGTATTCAATACTTCAACGGTTTTACCGCTCATCATTGTAATCACATCACCTGGCACATAAGCGTCACCATCCGGACGGTTGTCGGTGGCCGGAACCAGACCGATAACATGCACCGGTACTTTCGCTTTTGCAAGCGCATACAAGGTGCCGGCTACTGTTGCGCCGCCACCCATATCGCATTTCATGTAATCCATGGAGTTGGGCGTAGGCTTCAGGCTCATACCTCCCGTATCATAAACTACCCCTTTGCCCACCAATACATAGGGATCCTTGTTAACTGCATTTTTAGGCTTCCATTCCATGATCGTAAAAGTTGGTGGCTGAGGGCTTCCCAGATTCACAGCCAGCAAACCACCCATCTTCAGTTCGGTGATTTTGGCTTTGTTCAAAACTTCTACATGGAAACCTGCTTCCTTTCCCATCTTCTGAAATTGACGGGCAAACTCAGTAGCATTCAGGAACGACTGCGGTTCATTCACGAGATCACGGGCTTTGAAAACCGCTGAATTCAGTATGTTAAGTCGCTGTACATCTTTGTCATTCAGCCCTTTAATGTAAAGGTTCAGGGTTTTTACAACATGCTCTTCTTTCTTCTTTCCACTCCGGTATTTCAGGAACTGATACCCTCCCAGTACGAACCCTTCTGCAAACGCCAGGGCGATTTCCGGATCTGTGTTTCCGCCAAGTGTAATCGATTCATGTCTAGCAGCTTGACAGCGGCTGAAATGACTGGCACCGGCTTTACGGGCATTCTCCAGACGCAGGTGCAGTTCTTTCTCGCTCCCGTCCAGCAATTGTAGATAAACCATTCGCTTATACTGGTTTACAGCGATAAATTTCCGGTCAGCTTTTAGTTCTGATTGTACCCAGGTTCGCTCAGGTTTGGTGAGACCGGCAGAAGGAATGTCGTTTTTATCATGAAAAAGGATGATCTGATGTCCATCTTTACGGGGCGCTGACAAGCGCTTGAGTGTGATCTGCATAGAGTTGCGTAAATTTGAGCGCATGAAATTACAGAAAGACCTGCTCATCCTCAACTTCGGCTGCAAAATGATATCAACCACGGCAGCGGGAAAAGGGGGGCAGATCGTGGAGAAACAAATACAATGAACAGCGACCTGCTCTTACAGCGTGCACTTAACTTTGACTTCCTTACCGCGCAGGAAGGCAAATATCTTTTTGAACATGTGCCTACATCAGAGTTGATGTATGTAGGTAATGAACTGCGGAAAAAGCAAAAGCCGGACGGGGTTGTTACCTGGATCATCGACAGGAATGTAAATACAACCAATGTGTGTATCGCTAACTGTAAGTTCTGTAATTTTTACAGGATTCCCGGTCATGCAGAGTCGTACATCACCAGCATTGATCAGTATAAAATTAAAATTGATGAAACGTTTCGCTATGGCGGAGAGCAGCTGCTGTTGCAGGGCGGACATCATCCGGATCTTGGCCTGAGTTTTTATGTGAACCTGTTCCGTGAGCTGAAGCAACTCTATCCGAATCTCAAACTCCATGCACTGGGCCCTCCCGAAATTGCACATATTTCCAAACTCGAAGGCAAATCACATACAGCGGTCCTTTCTGCACTGATTGACGCCGGCCTCGATTCATTGCCGGGAGCAGGGGCTGAAATTCTCAACGACCGTGTGCGCCGGATGATATCGAAAGGCAAATGTAGCGGACGTGAATGGCTGGATGTAATGCGTGCGGCGCATCAGTTACGGCTCACCACTTCGGCCACCATGATGTTTGGGCATGTGGAAACTGTGGACGAACGATTTGAACATCTGGTATGGCTGCGCGAAGTGCAAAGTGAGAAGCCACAGGATGCGAAGGGATTTGTGGCGTTTATTCCCTGGCCTTTCATGGACGAAGGAACGATGCTTCAGCGAGTAAAGGGTATACGCAATAACGTTAGCGGTGATGAATATATCCGGACCATTGCTATCAGCAGAATCATGTTGCCCAATATCATCAACATTCAGGCATCATGGTTAACTGTTGGAAAAGCCATCGGACAGGTATGTCTGCACGCCGGCGCCAATGACTTTGGCTCGATCATGATTGAAGAAAATGTTGTCAGTGCCGCAGGCGCCCCGCACAGGTTTACCAGCAAAGGGATCCAGGATGCGATCCGCGAAGCCGGCTTCGAGCCCCGTTTGCGCAATCAGCAATATGAGTACCGCGCTCTGCCTGAAATGATGGAAGAACAGGTAATTACTTATTAAATTCAATTTACTGTCACTACGACGCGTATCGCTCTATGATGCTTCGAACAGAATTAAAAAAAACCTTCCTTTCTCTGATGCTGATTTGTATAACGGCATGGTCAGCCATGGCGACGCATAACAGAGCGGGTGAAATTACGTACCAGAAACTTGGCACTTATGAATACCGGGTGCGCATCGTAACCTATACCAAGACCTCAAGCCCGGCCGACCGCCCTGAACTTGAATTCTGGTGGGGAGATGGTCAACGGGATACGATTCCGCGGCTTAGTATTGACTTCAACGTTGGTCCCGATATCCAGCGAAACATTTACGAAGGCTCGCATATTTACCCCGGCAATGGGAACTACATCATGTATTTTCTCGATGAGAACCGGAATGCAGCCGTTGTCAATATTCCGGGATCTGTAAATATCCCGTTCTACGTACAGACTCAGCTGATCATTTCACCTGCATTTACCATCAACTCGTCACCGCAGCTGCTGCAACCTCCTATCGACGACGGAGCAGTAGGCATTGTGTTCATTCATAATCCCAATGCGTTCGATCCGGACGGTGACAGCCTCTCATACGAACTCACTTTCTGCAAAGGTTTTGGAGGTAATCCCATTCCCAATTATTTCTACCCGCCGGCCAGTACCTCATTTGCCCTGAATCCCGTTACGGGCGATCTCGTTTGGGATAAACCTATGGCTATAGGTGAATACAACGTAGCGATGATCATACGGGAATGGAGAAATATTCCGGGCATAGGGATGATCAATATCGGTTATGTCACCCGCGACATGCAGATCACCATCTATCCCCCGCTCAACCAGCCACCTGTCATTACCGGAGTGAAAGATACCTGTGTAGAGGCCGGTAACCTGCTCGCTTTTACGGTAACAGCCACGGATCCTTCTGTAACAGAACTGGTGACCCTTTCTGCTACCGGCGGACCTTTTACGCTTTCTAATTCTCCGTCTACTTTCACTACCACTCCCAGCCTGGGTACCACCACCGGTGATTTCAGCTGGAATACAACGTGTGCGCATGTACGAAAATCGCCGTATACCGTGGTGTTCAAGGCAGAAGATAACAATGCACAGATACCACTGGCTGATCTGAAGTCAATGTTCATCACCGTTGTGGGGCCTTCCCCCAAGAATCCGCTGGCGACACCGCTCGGGAATTCTATGATTCTTACCTGGGATCAGAGCGCCTGCAGCGAAGCAGTAGGATATCATATCTACCGCCGCGTTGCTACCTACGGATATACCCCGGGTTATTGTGAAACCGGAGTGCCGGCCTATACGGGTTATGTAAGAATCGCTTCTGTGAACGGGCTCACTTCAACTACATATACCGATAACAATAACGGCGCAGGACTCGCTCCGGCTGTGCAGTATTGTTATATGGTCACCGCGTTTTACCCGGATGAAGCCGAAAGTTATGCTTCCGTCGAGTTCTGTAACACACTCAACCGCGATCTGCCGGTGATTACCAATGTGGATGTGAATACGACGGATGCCACCAACGGACAGATATACATCGCCTGGGGAAAACCAACTCAACTCGACCCGGTTCAAACACCAGGACCATACCGATATGTATTGCAGCGGGCTGATGCCGGTGGAAGCTTTACAGATGTGGTAACCTACACTAACCTGAATGATACGACATTTAATGACGCCGGACTCAATACGTCGGCTGTCCAGTACCGTTATAGAGTTCAGTTCTGGAATGACACTCCCGGCAATACGTTTCAGATTGGCTTTTCGCAAACCGCTTATGCCGTATTCCTTTCCATTGCTCCGGGAGACGAGAAGAATAAACTGAGCTGGAATGTAAATGTTCCCTGGACCAACAACTACTATGTTATTTACCGCGAAAACCTTCCTGGTGTTTTTGATTCAATTGATTTTACCACCGGACTGAATTATACTGATGATTCGCTCATTAACGGTCAGCAATACTGCTATTATGTGAAAAGTGTCGGCGCCTACCAGGATACCGGCCTCGTTTATCCGATTATCAATAAATCACAACAGGCCTGCAGTATCCCGGTCGACAACGAACCGCCATGTCCTCCCTTGCTCGCCAATGGACCTAACTGCACTGCACTGATTGATACCCTCTACTGGACCAACTACGATTCCTGTGCGGCCGATGTGGCTACGTATCAGTTATACTATGCTCCTCCGGGATCCACTACGTATCAGCTGGTAGGAACAGTCAGCTACGGAACGTTTACGTATCTCTACCAGGGTACGGCCTCTATTGCAGGCTGTTACTATGTAACGGCTACTGATTCTACTGGGAATGTAAGTGACTCCAGCAACATCATCTGTACAGAAACTTGTCCGCTCTATGAACTGCCGAATATTTTCACGCCTGACGGAAATGTACTCAACGATATTTACCATCCGATCACGCCATGGAGGGATGTAAAAGATGTGGATATGGTAATTTTTAACCGCTGGGGATCCAAGGTTTTCGAGACAACAGATCCTGCTATCGGCTGGAATGGAAAGCGTAACAACGATGGTCCGGAAATGCCTGACGGAGTATATTTCTACGTCTGTAAAGTGAACGAGCTTCGCCTCAACGGTGAAACGGAACAGCGTATCCTGAAAGGTGTCATTCATCTTTACAGAGGAGAAGGTAAGCAGCCATGAGCCGAAAAGTGTTAGGGGTTATCCCTTCCCGTTATGCCAGCACCCGTTTTCCGGGGAAACCGCTTGCGATGATCGGAGGCAAATCCATGATTGAACGTGTATATGCTCAGGCGAAGAAGTGTGTGTCACTTACAGATGTTGTTGTTGCTACCGACGATCAGCGGATAGCCGATGCCGTAAGTGCATTCGGTGGTGCCTTTGTTATGACCCGTGAAGATCACCCCTCCGGTACCGACCGTTGTGCGGAAACGCTGCAAGTGCTTGGTGCGCACTTCGATGCTGTCGTTAACATTCAGGGCGACGAGCCCTTTATTCATCCCGGACAAATCGATCTGCTTTGCGGAGCTTTGCTGGAAGAAGGTGTTGAGATTGCTACGTTGGTAAAGCCGGTGATGTATCACCATGAACTCGTCAATCCCAATTCGCCAAAGGTAGTCGTGGCAGCTAACGGTGATGCCTTGTACTTCTCCCGGCAACCCATTCCGTTTTACAAAGGTGCTGACTTTCACGAATGGCATCAGCAGCATACCTACTACAAGCACATCGGTATTTACGGGTACCGTGCTGATGTGCTGCCCCGCCTCACTAGGCTGTCGCAGGGTAAACTCGAAAGAGCAGAATCACTCGAACAGCTCCGATGGCTCGAGCATGGTTTTCGTATACGTACACGTATTACCGAAATGGAAACAATTGCAGTAGATACTCCCGATGATTTACAGGCTGCGGAAGATTATTTGAGAAAAATCTGAACCGTAGTCAGGATCTTGCGATGGCAGTTTCAACGGTGGGATAGATCGTTCGTAAATTTTTTTGTTTAGATATGGTTCTGGAATAAACCGGGTTTTGTTAAAGAGATAATTTTGAAAGGAAGTCAATCAAAGTCCTGCAAAATAAATCCTGGATTTCTGTCATCACTTTGAATTGAGAAAAGCATTAATCCTTAACCACACGATATCGTACATCGCTCCACACGAATAGAAACTCCACAAGAATACCCTTGGCTGAATCTAACCGAAGTTAGTGGTAAACAATTGCTAAACCGGAAAGCGTCAAATTTCAAATCAATTCAACCCTTCAACCCTTCAACCCTTCAACCCTTCAACCCTTAAAACCCTTAAAACATTTAAAACCCTAAAAACATTTAAAACCCTAAAAACATTTAAAACCCTAAAAACATTTATAACCCTAAAAACATTTATAACCCTTAAAACATTTATAACCCTAATAACATTTATAACCCTTTAACATTTCAACCCTTTAACATTTCAACTCTTCAAACCTTAAACCTTAAACCTTAAACCTTAAACCCCAGCCTCGGTCCCCTCCATTTGACATTTTTTCCCAATTAGTTTATCTTTACACCGTAACATCTGCCCGATAGTGCGTACCGACCTATATATCAGCGAATTACTTTACACGAACGATTGCGTGATCATCCCCGGATTAGGCGGATTTGTTGCAAATACCCGTACTGCTTTCCTGAATCCCGCCCAGCATACATTCACTCCGCCTGCGCGTCGAGTAGCTTTTAATGCAAGTTTGCGAACGAATGATGGGTTGCTGGTACATTATGTGTCTCGCCGTGAGGGACTTAGCTATGGCGAAGCATTGGCTGCGATCAAAATCTGGGTGGAAGATGTGTTGTCGCGATTGCAGAGCAATGAGCAGGTATGGATCCATCAAATCGGCTCACTTTCCTTTGATGCTGAACAACGGATTCAGTTTGAACCCGATCTCACAAACAATTACCTCACTGATGCCTTTGGGTTAGTTAGCATTCATTCACCGGCCATTCGTCGTGATGAGCAGCCTGCGAAGGTGCGAAAACTGCAGCCGAAGCAGAAAACAGGAAAACGTCAGGGCTGGAAACTCCTTGAACTGATTCCCGCTGCTGCTGTACTTGCCTTATTGGCTTTCAATCCGAATGTTATCAAGACCTTGAACGCTGGTCTCGCGAATATCCTCCCCTTAAAGGAAATTTTTACAGAGCCTGAAGTACATTATTCAGGTCTTTCAAAAGAATCAAAGCCCGCTTACACGGTTCAGCCTGCAGCTCCGCAACCATCAGCACCGGTTGATTCAGCAGCCCTTCTTTCTGGTACGCCTGAAGAAACCACTCCGGTAGATTCAACTCATGTGGAACCTGTGGCCGTTGAGGTGGAGTCGTTGCCTGCAGCAACAAATTCCAACGGTTCTACATTCCATGTTATCGGTGGTTGTTTCCGCTCTGAAGAGAATGCCCGTAAACTGGTAGAAGAAGCCAATCTGTTGGGATTCCAGGCGGAAATGCTGGGGGTGAATGAAAAAGGACTGCATGTAGTGAGCCTGTTTTCTTCATCGAAGATGAGCGAAGTGCAGACACAACTGACCGAAATCCGCACCAATTTCGAAAAAGGTGCCTGGGTGATGGTGAAATAATTCCTCCGGCTTCTTAGTAGAATGAAACCTGTATCGTGATATCGGTATTACGGCCTTTGTCGTCACTGCAGGAGATCTTTGATTTCCCTTTTGACGGATGGAAGAAAACTTTTTCGTTGCTTTTTACTGTTAGATAAAACACATCGTTGATGAACCAGCTTACTGTATTGACATCACCCGACACCGCTGCACTGAGTTCAAGAGGTCGTGGATCATCTTTTTCAATGAAGTATTCTTCTCCTTCATGAAGACTCAGGATGACTGGTTTCTTTCCTTCAAAGAGACGTGAGCAATTGGGATTATGCGGCGGAGGAATATGTACAGGATACGATTGTTCACGATAGTAGCGCAGCACTTCGGCGGGCGGGTTTTCGTATATCCCTCGGCGATAGCCTTGTTCGGGCAGGCAGGCGGTGCAGAAACTGATTTTCTCTGATTCATCTGTGAAGTATTCAGCCAGATGCGCACAAGGTGTGACTGAACTGATACCTGGAAGGAAGTAGTCGATGATTTTTTCGCTGCAATAAGTTCCGGGAGGAAGTCCGCTTTTCGGACATACATACCGTAAGTCGAGCTCACGGGTAGGACGAAACCACTTTCCGCTGGAGTTATAGTCAATAGTATTGAAGAGCTGGAACAGTAGCGGTGTGGCCATGTCGGCGCCGGTGAGTTCAGGCACACCTTTTCCATCGAAGTTTCCGATCCATACTCCAACCGTATAGCGCTCATTGTAACCGATACTCCAGGCATCGCGCCGCCCATAAGATGTTCCCGTTTTCCAGGCCACACGAGGGACGTGCAACGTGTTGTCAAAGAGATGGGGAAGGTCACTGCGATCCCGCCGGGTGAGAATACCACTGAGCAGGAATGCGGCTGATGGACTTATTACCTTCTTAATTGTTTCATTCGGCACCTTGCCGGTAGTATAACGGATAGGGCTATACGCACCTTCACGGGCGAACATCCGGTACATGCCGCAGAGTTCTTCCAGTGTGGTGCCGCAGCCACCCAGCACCGCGCTCAGTCCGATCTCTTTCTGCTTCTCGAAAGACTGACAGCCGGCTGCAATCAATGCGCTCCGGAAAGCCGGTACTCCGGTTTGATCCAGGAGTTGTACTGCAGGAATGTTGAGACTGGCGGAGAGGGCATCTTCCGCGCTGACTTCTCCGTGAAAGTGCAGGTCGAAGTTTTCGGGGCTGTAGCCGTTGTAATTGACAGGGACATCAGCCAGCATCGTTTTAGGTGTGATGATTCCTTTGTCGATGGCCAGTGCATATACCAGGGGCTTGAGTGTGCTTCCCGGAGATCGGATGGCGCGAACACCATCTACTTGTCCGCTTAGCGCTGCATTGTGAAAATCCTGACTACCCACATAGGCGAGTACTTCACCGCTTTTATTATCAATAATCAATACAGAGCCATTTCGGATGCCAAGGTATTGCAGCCGTTGCAGATGGTTGAAGCAGAGTTGTGCAGCTTTCTGTTGAATGTTCAGGTCTATGGTCGAATAGATTTCCGCTTTGCTGCTGCTCAATGTCAGCCTTCTGGAGAGGTGCGGTGCTTCATCGGGTAATGCCTGACGGCGGATCCGGAGTGGCTCATCCAGCGCTTCGCGCAGATCATGATTGCTGATGATGCCGTCGTCCCGTAAACGGCGCAACCATTTATTGCGCTCGAGTACAATATAGTTGGTAGTGCCGCCTGCATGGGGACGGAGTGAAGAAGGCCGGTTGGGGATGATGGTGAGGGTAACGGCTTCGGCAGGACTTAATAACGCCGGAGCCTTACCGAAATATAGCCAGCTCGCCGCCTTCACCCCTTCGATGTTTCCGCCGTAAGGTACCAGACTCAGGTACATGCCCAGGATCTCACGCTTTGAATAATGCGCTTCGAGCTGAAAGGCACGGAATGTCTCGATGAGTTTACTCGGCAGCGTGCGCGGACGCTTTTCCAGCAACCGAACTACCTGCATGGTGATGGTAGAAGCTCCACTGGTTCTGCGGTGTCGAACAAGGTTATTGAATGCCGCTCGGATCATCGCCAACGGGTTCACACCGGGATGGTAGCGGAAAAGTTTATCTTCTTTCGCGATGAAGGTTTGCGTAAGCAGCGTGTCAGCCTGCTCGGGCGTACAGGGAAACCTCCATTTGTCATCGCTGCTCAGATAAGCGTTCAGCAATTGTCCTTTCCGGTCATAAACTGTAGATGACCAGTTCGGAGTCGGGTGAAACGGGAAACTCAGGTCGAGCAGGAGGAAGGCAAGGAGCCCTGTACCTGCAACGAAGAGGATGTTCCGGATCAATGGATGCATGCTAACGTTTATGCCTGTCCGTAAATGCGATCGATGGCAGCCGCCAGTTTCCGGTCTTTGTCGGTGATCGTGTTGCCGGCATCGTGGGTGCTGAGACGGATCTCCACCCGGTTATAGACATTGGTCCATAACGGGTGGTGATTCATCTTCTCTGCGACAAGCGCAACCCGGGTCATGAAGGCAAAGGCTTCACTGAAATCCCCGAACATGAACAGTCGTGTCAGGCTATTGTTTTCTTCGTTCCACATGGCTTATTGTTTTACAAGGACGCGTCCGGATCCGTAGATCGAATGGTATTCGCCGGAGTACATGGCATCGGCGCTCACAGGTCCCATCACATAGTTGCCGGGACTCACCGCCCGTACTACGTAGTAGAAATACTGCGGCTGCGTGGCGGCATAACAGTAGAAGTTGATGCGGTCGTCGCGGATGTCGATGTATTCCGGAGTGTGATTGTTCTTGATCCAGTCGAGGTCCGGAATCGTGCTGATGCGTGGATTTTCGATCTCAAATCCGGCAGGCAGCATATCGGTGACCACCACATTTTCCACAAATTCACGGCTCAGGTTCTCGAGTGAAATCTTTACTACGATAAGATCGTTTTGCCGGAACTGGTTACCCGGGATTTCCTGTCCGCTACGGTTGTAAAATGTTTTTCGAACGCGGAGATTTTTATCCTCTTGCTTGTATGATCCGTCGGATGTGAGTCCACGGCTCTTCCAGAAGTAATAGAGATTGCCGCTTCCACTGGCTTTCACGGTGATATTCGCATTAACCACTTCTTTACGAAGTACCAGGTCTTTTCCGTCAAAGTTGAATTTTTTTCCTCCGTCAGTTTCGATGGCAGCAGTGACAGTGCTTTGCGCTGCAAGACGGCTGAATTTTCCGAGTGCGAGGAAACTAAGAGCACGTTCCTGCGTGTTGAGCCAAGAGGATTTTTTCAGTTCGCCGCTCAGTTGTTTTACGAGGAGGCCCACCTGTTCGTTGTCAGGGTCTTGTGTGATCAGTGTATTCAGTGTGATGGCCATGTCACGCACATAACTGTAGAAACTGCCGCCCGTACATTGTTCGGCACGTTCACCGGCGAATGCTTTCGGAAGCAGGTCGTCGTAGGTCCGGCGATCGCCAATGGCAAGATAGGTACCGGCCAGCAGATATTTGCTGTCAAGTGAAAGTTCGGTAAACCGTGACCGATAGTGATTCATTGTGCTTCGGTCAGCTTTGTTGTTCATGGCAAGTACATACAGGGCATAGAAAATATCTTTGGCCGGACGCTTTGCTTTTACATACGTGTTGTTGCCGTCATAAAAGCGGACTTCCTCCGTCCTTTTCTCCTTCACCTGCTTCGAGATATATTCCATCAGTTTGTTATACCCGCTTTCGTTTACAGCATAACCTGCTTTCTTCGCTTCAGAGAGGAAATGCGCGGCATAAACACTCGTCCATTGGTTGGCGGTGGCTGTTCCTTCCCAGGTCACGATGCCGCCGTTGTAATGTTGTAAACTCAGTACTTTGCCGATGGCCGCCTGTACATTTAATTGTGTGTTGATACTGTAACCGGGTTTGTTTGTAATGGATCGTGCCAGATCAGCATAGTAAATCTGCGGGAAGGCAATGCTGATGGTTTGTTCAGCGCAGCCGTGCGGATAATCGAGCAGGTAACTGAGCTGATCTGCGAAACTGACCAGCGGTGATTTGCTGATGATCAGTTCAGCCTGTGCAGAGGACGCTATGAAGCCTGTATGCAGATCGATGGCAGCTGTGGTTCCGCCTTTGATCATGCCACTGCCATCTCGTACCTGCAAACTAGCCGGTGGCCGAACTGTTATTTCTGTTTTATCGCTGTAGTTTTCATTCCCGTTTACCACTTTCACCGTGAAGGATCCTTCGCCTGTTCCGGAGGGTGCAATTACTTTACAAAGAAGGCGCTGTTCTTTTCCGGCGGCCAGCGAAAGACGGTTATCACCGGATGTGAGTATGCGTATGGCGCCTGTTGCGCTGAACCCGGCGGATGCCTGAATAGGATTGGCTGTTGTATTGGTGAAGGTAACGGGTACAATCACCGTATCACCCGGACTTGTAAATCTCGGCAAGGCAGCACTGATCACAACCGGATCTGCAACTTTAATATGCGCTTCGGCAGAACCGAACGACTGATCTTTATAAGCGGTAGCCATGACACGGAGATCGCCGCTGAAGGAAGGAATATCAATGTTGTAGCTCGCTATGCCGGCACTGTTGGTATGCAGAATGCCGCTCCATGCTGACACCAGACGCACACGCTTGTTGGTGATCGGATTTACGCGTTGCGCCAGACTGTATCCGTCGCCTCCGGTGCTCGATCTTCTGGATTGTAGCTCGGGAAGCAGATACGGATAGATATCATACTGATCAACCATCAATGCACGCTTCTGATAGAAGAAATTGTACGGGTCGGGAGTCTTCGTGTTTTTTAATTGAAGAATACCTTCATCCACTACCGCAATGGTCACTTCCACGTCACTCGAAGGAGTTGTCTTCACTGTGATCTGTTGGCGCGTGTTCGCTCTTGACTTTTCTGCGACTTTTATTGTGACAGGAATCTTGTTTTCCTTCGCTTCGATGGTTACCGGAATCACTCCATGTGCTACGGTCAGTGGAATCGATCCGTCGTCCACTTTTCGGAACAGGGTCGCCGTTATATAGACGTTCGGCAGATAATCACGGGAGATGGGCAGAACCAGTTCAGCGGCCTTTTTATCAGTCGTCAGCTGATAGTAATTCAACACCGAATTCTGTTCTACTGTCACCAGAAGTCTGCCATTGAAGGGTGTTTTGAAGAGCAGTTTTGCTTTCTCCCCAGGCTGATAAGACGCTTTGTCCGTAGTGACGTCAATCGTGCCTTCGGTATTTACTGCGAAGGACGAGGATCCGGTGTAGCCCCAGCCGTAAGCGTAGAAAGATTCTTCAATGTAACGGTCAGAACCGGGGAGTCCAATGCGAACCAGATATTCTCCTGACTCTGTCGGTTTGAAATTCACCAGTGAAGGCCGACCCTGCAGACTGTACTGCTTGTCCTGCAGCAAACGTTCCTGTCGTTGAGAGGTGAAGTACATCCGGTCACCGGAGCTTTTTGTCAGTACGCTGTGATAATCCACTTTGATGATACGTACATGAGCCATGGATGGAATCAGTGCTCCGGAAGGATTGAGGGCGACCATCGAAACCTGTACATTTTGTCCGATGCCCGCATAATATTCACTCACTTTAGCTCCGAAGAACACCCGTTGTGTAATCACTTCAAATGCTGCCATCCGGTTAACGGGTCGTCCGGTCTCATCGAAGACAGTAACGAAAGCTTTACCGGATAATTTCCCGGTTTCACGAAGGATAGGATCAATCCGCATGGCATCATTTATTTCGCCGTTGGTATTGGTTTTTCCCTGACTGAAGGATGACGGCGGATTGATATGATCCATGCCCCTGATGTTGAAATTATAGTCATCGTATCCTTTGGGAGAAAAAATGGTTTTGTCGAGTGTGAATTGTACTTCGTAATTACGGTCGGTGGCCGGTGTGCCGAAAAGGTTATTGGCGATACCGGTCAGTTTTACCGTGTCACCAATCACGTAGGCGGAATGATCAGTAGTAGCTTTCACGCTGATGCGGTCGGGCATAAACTCCTCTACGGATACTGGTTTCTCTGTCAGCAAAACATCGTTCGCTGAATAAACTTCAATGGTGTAGGTACCGGTAGCGGCACCGGAGGGTATTGCGAAATCCTGTGCAGAGGCTCCCTGATCGTTCAATGTCTTTCGAAGCGTACTTAACTCTCTTCCGTTGGGAAGCAGCAGACGCAGTTTTACAGGGAGATTTTTGAGTGGTTTCCATTTCCGGTCGCGGACAACCACATTCGAGTGAATGATCTCACCCGGACGATAAATCTCCCGTTCACCGTAGATAAAAGCCATATAGCCCGGACCGTTTTCCCTGTAACCTCCGGTTTCAAAGCGACTGGTTTCTACACGCGTGTCGGACAACAGCATATAATTGAAGTCATTTCCGATTCGGGCAGTGATGAGTGCCGGGCTGAATTCTTTGTACTTCGACTGAAGTCCGCTAAACTTCACCATGCCCTCGCCGTTAGTGGCACCACTGAACAAAACCTGGTTGTTGGAACTGATCACGCTTACGGTCACGCGTTGCAGTGGAGAAGCTTCTTTCACCGAATTGGCAAATACCATCACCTCATCTGAACCGGTACGGGCGATCAGTCCGATATCCGATACAGATACCAGTTTGGTAGCCTTGATCCACTGATTCTCCGTGGACTGTGCCGTGATCAGATAAATACCGCGGAAGGGCATTTCGTCGTCGAAATTCATGCTGAGCAGACTCATGCCTTTTGTTTTCGGTAAGTCGCGGGTGTTATACTCCTGACTCAGCACAACATTGCCGTATCTTTCCAGATCGTAATCGTTATATACCCAGCCGCTGCCGTCTTCCTCATTCCACCATTCATTGTAGCGGTTGCTGTTCATAAAAGCAAGAATATTGTTCTCATAGATCTTATACACTGACACTTTTACCTTTGGCATATTGACAATCTGTATCCCGATTTTTCGGTTCCCTTTCGAGGTAAGATACATGCCTTTGTTGTTGGTAAATGCGATACCTGGTTCCTGTTCACCAAAACTGACGGTTGTATAATAGTCATTGGCCATGCTGCCACCCAGGAGGCCCTGCAAACTGCGGTTGACCGTAATTTCGTAACCATAGCCGGCACTGAACGCACCACGCAGGGTAATACCTGACTCATGCTGTTCTATTTTATAGGCCGGAGAAGGAGAGAGGGATATCAGTTTTTCAATACCAGCCATACTCACAGGCTGGTTAGTGTAAAGGCGGATAAATCCATCTCCGTTTTCAAAACCGGTTTCGAAGGAAGTGAACTCCAGCTGAGTCACAGGATAAATATTACCGGAGTAGGTCAGTGAACGGCTTCCCTTTGAGCACTCCACACATTTAATTCCATCGGTCACTGTTATGGAAAATTCACCTTTCACCGCGTCGGCACGGGTAAGTCCTTCAGCACTGATTTGCAGGTTAGCCGACGAATTCTGTTCGTCCACCTTTACGGTCACTGATTTGCCATTGATGACTGCATTCACTTTTCCCTTCAGCTCCTCCGGATTCATTTCATAATTGAAATTCAGCGAAGCATGAAAAATGAGCTGTTCGGAAGAACCCGGGTTAAGGGTCCACCAGGTTTGAACGTTTTGGATCTTCAGAGCCTCTGTGGCGATGGTATATTCGGTTGCTTCCAGGGTCAGATGACCGGCAGTATACTTTAATAAAGCGGTAGATAAATGCAGGGTATAGTCTGTTTCAGGTTTAAATCCCGCCGATGGACTGAAGACCAGCTGACGTGCAGAATTCCACTTAAACAAGCCCTTGACTTCCGGTTGAATGGTGAAGAAAGCCGTAGAGTCCCATTTCTGCAACACCGAATCTGGTGCCAGATCATGGCTGAAGTCGAAAACAAGGTTTTGCTTAACATCAATCGTATCGCCCAGATTGGTATCAGATACGGAAACCTGATTACGGGGAGAGCAGGCTGCTACAAACAGCAATAGCCCAAGGCACCAGCCCGGGCTTTTAAATAGGATTTTCATGTTGGTCAGGAGATTTGATGGTAAACGCAAAACCGTGGCACTTGATATGTTTGGGTAAAAATAATTTTTTCAGCTGCTTTTCGACCGTCGTGTTGATAAAAGAAATGGAAACAAAGCGGGCGGAGCCAGCCGGCTCCGCCCTGATAAAACTTCCTTACGGGGAAGGGAACATGGAATCTATTTATGCCTGTAGAACGGGTTCGGGTCCCAGAGTCCATCGAATTCAGGATCGGTCAGGTAATTGATCTTTTTGCAACCGATGTATTCCCCGTTTTCGCTGATAACAATCTGCCGGTCTGCCGGCAGGTTGCGGATCACCTCCGGCAGCACATTGATGATCTGCTTAAGATCCGATGCTGCATTCCACGTGTTGATGCCGAACGTCTGGAAGATGCCACAATTATTGATGATCGTTTTGTATTCGGTCTTGTAGCAATTGTAAACCTGTTGCAGATCCTGAAAGAACAGCCAGAGGCGGGTGTTATATCCCCGACAGATGGTCAGGAAATTGGCAATGTACTCGTTGGGCCCGATTACCGCCGCTTCGTCAATCAAGAACAGGGTGTCGGTCGGCACCAGGTGTTTGCGCGATGCTACTGCACGCATCAACAGGGTGAGCCATTGCACAAACAACCTGGAATGACTGCGTAGTTTGTCCTGCGGAAACACAATGAAGATGTCGATTGGTTTTCCATTGATGAGGTCCTTCAGGCGGAACGATGTTTCGTCGAGCGATTGTGATACCGACTTCGACATGTACAAATGCAGGTAGCTTTGTACGGTGCTGAGCACCGATGGCCGGGTTCTATCACTCGGTATAGACAGGTACGATATAAAGCTTTCGCGGATTTCTCTGGGCAGATCTTTGTTGTTGTCGAGGATGACCGCCAGATTGTAATCGAGATCTTCTCCCATGACCATAGCGATAACAGCCCGCAGGTTTTTCTCTTCTTCCTTATTGTACTTCCATACATAGTAAATGATGCCGCTGAGCAGTCCACGGGCATTGTCGTCCCAGAATGGATCATTCGCGAATCCTTTTCCTGAAAGGTGATACGCCAGCGACTGACATTCGAGGAACGGATCGTCACTCATGCTGATGATCTCCATAACATTCAGACTATCGCGTTTCCGCGAGGTGATCGCTTCCATAAAGGGATCAAGCAACACCACGCGGTGGCCCATTTCGCGCCGGCGCCTTGCTGTTACTCTATAGAGCTCTCCTTTTGGATCAAATACTACAACCGGATGTTGGTATATAAGGAGGTTAGGGACAATGCATGCTGTGGATTTTCCGGATCCTGTTGGAGCGATCGTAATCAGATGCTTGTCGCCTGTGTATTCGAGCCGGAATGCATCAGGAAGTTCACCTGAGATGGTTCCTCTCTGGAAGCCAATAATCTTTGTGGTCTTGAGGGGATCCTGTGTGTCTTTTGACAGGAGGATGGGGTGTAGTTTTCTTTTCATTTACCGTTTGAGGGTTAGAAGTGATGGTTGAATCGGCCGATGCCGTTTGAAGCGGCAGGACAAAGTAAAGGAGGGTTTTTACCAACCGACAAAATTGTTTTGTTGAAAATTAAGTCTTGTTTTTTATTTATAAATTTCTAAATTAGATCTCCGACTTGTGAATAAAAGATGGAGTTGTGTTATTAATAAATGTGATTAATAATATGTGTATCGTAAAAAATAAATAATAATATATATTTAACAAATGCCTGCAATCATCAGAGAATTCGAGCGTGCAAGTATGCAGCCGGTCTTCTTCGCCCTCCTCCGGAATCTTGTTGAAAATAACTTGCTGGATGAGTCCGATCTGGAAGTGTTTACCTTCAAGGGGACAGATGTTTATGCCTATGCGCGACACGGACTTACTCAAAAAGTGGTGTCAGTGCTCGCACGGGAATTGAAAATTCCGGAGAAATCAGGCAGGAAGAATGAACGCGGAGGAGAGCTCTATTCTTTTTACCGGAACATGCGGCCCCTGTCGCTGAATCCCCATGTAGGCGTGAGCCTTCAGCCGCAACATGCCCGTGTGCCGGTATCAAAAAGGGTGGCCGGTTGTATAATTGACTATGTGATGGAAAAGAATCTGCATAAACAGATTCAGGGATTTGACGAGTGGAGAAAGGAAGTGCAGAAGGCTTTTGAGAGTAACAAGATTTCGCGGAATAAGAGTGAAGGGTTGCCGGATGATGAAAAGGTGTTGGAGCATCATCGGCAATTATGGTCAGTGGTTCGCTTTCCGGAGGGATTTATCGATACGGTCTGGCGCCTTAACGAACGGACGGATGCTGGGATCTGTCAGTCATATATTTCATTTCAGCGCATTGGACGTTATATCGTGGCGCGAATGAAAACGATTTATAAAGCGGCTGGTAAAAATCAGATCTTCCGTTATCATGGTGTAGGTGGTACTGATGGCGGACGCGATTTTCTGGAGATTCAGATGTTCAGAGTAGATCATCCGCATACATATCTGAATTTAATACTTCAGCTGGATTCATATAATGATAAGATCCAGCAGGCAAGTGTAGGGCAAATGCTCTACTTTGCTATTCGTTTCGGTAAGTATGTGACCAAAATGGTGGTTGCTGAAAGAACACGCTTCTCACCAGAACGGATGCCGGATCCGAAGGAGATTTTTCGCTCAGATCGGAAAGCGTTTATGCAGATCAATAAATCAATCCGTCGTTACCTGTATGAGAAATGCCCGAACCGACTGCCAATGCCGGATAGAAGGATTGATTCAATTGATAACATGGACCTTGCGAATTCGCTTCAGAACTGGGTGGCAGATCATCTCCGTGAGGACGAGATGGATGGAAGATTGCGCAAAACCTGGGGCGACTATGTGTTGGTATATTTCGATCAGAATGGGAAAAAACAATCCATCGATTTGAAAATGTCGCCGGAGGATGATTCGTTGTCCGATTTTATCTGCACAACTGTTTTGGGAATTAAACTGGGTGAGGATAACTATATGGGCCGTGCAGAAATAAATTCCCATACTATTCTGCAGGTTTCACTGCAAGTACCGAAAAAAAGTGCTAAGCGCCAAACAACCAAAACCCAAACATCCATCATTAACCTTCATTTGAAACTTCCTGTAACTGTGAATGATGCCTCTTTCGGCGAAAAGATGAAATCGATGCCTCATTTCGGCTATATCATTGGTTTACCCGACCCCGATCGGAATATGCCTACCGCCAATAAATGCCTGATCATTGAAAAAAGCTTAGTGGTTACGGCATCCATGCTCAGCGAAATACGCAGCAATCCGACCCCGTTCCGCTAACTTTATCCGCTCCTTGCCCCGGCGCGAGTTGTTTACTTGCAACTCCCAGCTACCGGATTCCCAATCTCTAAATCCTGATTTCATAATCAGGAAAAAACAATAAACGTTAAACCTTAAACCTTAAACCTAAAACCCTGAGGTTCCCTTCGATCACTCAGTCCCGCATGATCAGCATGTCAATGCGGGATCGGCTTCGCCTCAACCTATAAACTACAACCTATAACCTATAACATGCTCCTGACCTATGTCACTTCCAATTGTAACCTTAGTTACAGTCGGGGTTGATACAATTTAAGATATTTGTATCCATAATTAAACCTGCCGCTATGTTTGCCAAGTTCTATAGTTCACTCTTTCATAAGTGCCCACGCTGTCTGGAAGGAGAAATCTTTCCGGATCCGAATCCGTATCATCTGAAGGAGACTTCACATATGCATCAGCATTGCCCGAAGTGCAATCTGAATTATATCCCTGAACCCGGATTTTTTTACGGTGCCATGTACGTGAGTTATGCCTTTACAGTGGCTATTTCTGTGGCCGTATTTATTGCTGATTACCTGTTTTTCTGGGAGAAAGGAATTGCATTTTTCCTGGTGTTCCTCAGCGTGGTGCTGGCGCTGCTTGCACCTCATACTTTCCGTACGTCAAGAGTGATCTGGCTGAATTTCTTCAATAAATTCAAGCCTGAAATCCGTAAACAGGTGCGTGAAGGAAAATCGTTGGTGACCGGAACTACGGCTTCATAAATGATACTGTGTAGCCAATTGCTTCGTCGGCTGTTCTGAACGTAAATCCAAGTTTCATGATTTTTGCAGCTGAGTAATGATATTTACTCCGCGCTGTCCTTGCTGTTTCCCGTGTGATGAATGGTTTTGTCCGCAACAACATACACCGCAGTTTTTCCAGTGGCCATACCATCGATGCCATCCATGCATGAACTTTGATGTACGGTGGTCGGGTGCCGAGTGATGCAGCCATTTTTTCGAATAATTTGCGAAAAGCCAGATCTTCTCCGTTCAGAATAAATCGTTCGCCGGTGATTTCTTTTTCGCGCAACCAGAGCAGGGCTTTGCATACATCACGTACATCTACAAATCCACTCACACCGTCGGTGTAAAACGGAAATCCGTTTCTGGCTTTCTGAAAGAGTGCTGCACTGCCTTTGTTCCAGTCGCCGGGTCCAAGAATGATACTGGGATTGACGATAACAGCCGGTAAGCCTTCAGAGATGGCTCTCCAGACTTCCCGTTCTGCTCCGTATTTGCTGATGGCATAATTGCTTGGGTGCGAAGAGGGGTCCCAGTGTGAGTTTTCGTCGAGTGCCTGTTCTCCCGAAAAACGGCCAAGCGTAGCAACACTGCTAACGTGTGCGAAGTACCGAAAATCAGGCTTGTCAAGACAATAGTTAACGAGATTGGCTGTTCCGTTGATATTGGTTTTTTCCATCAAAGCAGCTTCTGCCGGGATAAAGGATACATGTGCTGCTGTATGGTAAACGGTGTCGATGCCTTCCAATGCGTCTTCCAATGATCCGGGATCGAGTAAATCTCCTGCTGCCCATTCCACTTTTTCGCGTAATGCCGGATTATGCCGGGTGAACATCTCAAATACCGAAAGTGATGCGCCGGGCCGTTTAAGCGCACGCACCTGATGCCCCTGTTCTGCCAGCATCGCCAGCAAACAGGCGCCTGTCATTCCGGTACCCCCCGTTACAAGAATCATGGCGGCGAAGATACAGCATTCATCTTCGGTTTTTTAGACATTGTCTTACTGGCTGATTATCAATGTGACGGAGAAAGGGGGGTGGAAAGGAATCCCCGTTCTTCGGGAGGGGGCTGTATCGGCCTGTTTCGTAATTTCGTGACCGCTTCCGGAGGATAGTCCCTCCTGGAATTGAATGAGAAGTTTATACGTATGTCAGCAACAACACCGAAATTGAATTTTATTGAAGAATTGCGCTGGAGAAATATGCTCCAGGATGTGATGCCGGGAACTGAAGAGCTGCTCTTGAAAGAGTCTGTTCGCGGTTATATCGGTTTCGATCCTACTTCCGATTCCCTGGGAGTGGGTAACCTGGTGCAGGTAATGACATTGCTGCATTTTCAGCGGTGCGGACATACTCCTGTAGCGCTGGTAGGTGGTGCTACCGGTATGGTTGGCGATCCCTCCGGGAAATCTGCGGAGCGGAATCTCCTGAGCGAAGAAGTGCTGCAGGCCAACCTCGACGGTCAACGCAAACAGCTGGAAAAGTTCCTCGACTTTACCGGCAGCAACGGTGCCCTTATCGTGAACAATTATGATTGGTTTAAGAAGTTCAGCTTCCTCGAGTTTATCCGTGATGTGGGTAAACATATCACTGTGAATTATATGATGGCGAAGGACAGCGTTCAGAAACGGCTTGAAACCGGACTTTCCTTCACCGAGTTTTCGTATCAACTGGTACAGGGATACGATTTTTATTATCTCTGGAAAAACGAAGGCTTGAAGCTGCAGATGGGTGGATCAGATCAGTGGGGAAACATCACTACCGGTACCGAACTTATTCGCCGTATGGCAGGAGGAGAAGCATTCGCGCTGACGACTCCGCTGATCAAGAAGGCGGATGGAACAAAGTTCGGAAAAACAGAAAGTGGTAACGTGTGGCTGGATCCGAAGAAAACATCTCCCTATAAATTTTATCAGTTCTGGCTGAATGGCTCTGATGAGGATAGCAAAAATTATATCCGCATCTTCACCACCATGACGCGGGAAGAAGTCGAAGGCCTGGAACAGGAACATCTTGCAGCGCCTCATCTCCGCATCCTGCAAAAAGCAATCGCCAGGGAAATCACGATCCGTGTGCATA
>JAXLTL010000013.1:0-86991 GCA_046330075.1 Bacteroidia bacterium
TTCAAAAGAAACACCCAGCATGGCTTTCATCGCTGTAAACATAAAAATCTTTTTATAGGGGTTCATGCCGGATTCAGCACTGAAATTCCAAACGACTTTTGTTCCGCTTCCTTCGGGCGTGAGAATAAAGCTGGCAAAGGCCGGAGTTTCATCGCCAGCAAATTCAAGCTTACAGGTTACAAGTTCATCCGACTTTGAATCGATAATTGTCATGGTACCCTCCATGGTTTTTTCACCTTTCCAGTGATAAGATGCATTTACACCGGCAGCAATTTCATTGAAGTCCATTTTCTGTTTGGGATCCATTTTATACCATGGACTCCAGTTTTCCCAGTTTTTTAGCGTATTCACCTGATTGAAAACAACAGATGGCGGCGCTTTCATAACAAGAGTACGTTCAAGGGTTAATTTTCCGGGCAGTAAAAACCCGATCACAGCTGCGATGGCCAGTAACAGCACGACCAACAGCAGAATTTTTTTAAGCAGTTTCATAGCAGAGGTTGTTTGAATTAGTGAAAGTAGAAAAATTTAGCATTGACAAATCAAGTCCGGCATTCCTTCCGTGACAGCTGCTGATTTTTATAGCATTAATTGTAAGAAATGGCATATTTTCTCTACCATTTAACAGGGATCTGTCCGATAAAAACGGCGAATTTCAGGATAAAACCATTCTTTTCCCCGTTGGTGCTATGCTGTCATCCTGTAAGGCGCCCCCGATTTGTTATTGTAAGATTTTCGCGTTTGGCAAACCGATTGCAGGTTCCCATACAGAAACAATAAAAAAAATCTCACGGGTAATATCAGCTCACCCTTCATAACTACTAAACAACAACTGCCCTTTGTCCGATAGCTATCGGACTCCGCTCCCCGATCCATCAATAAGGCAGACCGGGACCATCAGCTAAAAACAAAAAACAAAAAACTGCAAACTGAAAACAAGCTCTCCTCGCCTGCAAAAACTGCCCGGCACTAACCACTACCATATACGCAATAAAATATCAATTGATCTGTTCTATACACAACCAACGATGAATAGCATAACTCAGGAGTCCGCTTTACGGGTTCTCGCATTCGTGGAAAGAAAAACAATCCGCGACATGCTGGAGATGTTGATCGATACCGATCCCGAATTACGCTGCATGGGCGTTTTTACCGGCGCATCAAAGTTTATCGAAAAGCTTTCTTCAGGGCGGGTGGATGTATTACTGATTGATGCAGATATGCCGGGTGTGGCCATCTTTTCCCTGATTCAGTTTGCAAGAGTACATTATCCCGAAATGAAAATTGTTGGAATGCTTTCAGGTGATGATCATACCCGCGTAAAAGCCTTGATGAATGCCGGTTGCAACACCTGTGTGTTCAAGCGGACAACAGCAGAACAGGTATTACTTCAGTTAAAAGGAACTTCAGATCGCTGAACCCCTCCCCGTAACCATCTCCCCTCGCCGGCTTGCAGGGGAGATTGGTTTTTTTCGTCTATTTTAGTGGCATGACATCCGTATGTGTTCTGGGCGGCGGCAGCTGGGCAACAGCCCTGGTTAAAATACTGTCCAATAATGCCGGACATGTTTACTGGTGGCTGCGGAGCGAAGAAAGCGTCGATTTTATCCGCCAATATCGTCACAATCCTAACTACCTTAGTGATGTAGATATTGATTTACAGAAAGTTACGCCTACAACGGACCTGCAGCTCGCTTTATCCTCAGCCCCCGTTCTGGTGCTGGCTATCCCGGCTGCCTTTCTGAAAACCGCACTTCAGCCGGTAACTGCGGCTGACTTTGAAGGGAAGGTGGTTTTTTCAGCCATCAAGGGAATCGTACCGGAACATAACAGGATTGTGGGCGATTTCATGCATGAAATTTTCAATGTGCCGGTGAACAATGTAGGGGTTATTACAGGACCTTGTCATGCAGAAGAAGTGGCCATGGAAAAGCTCAGTTACCTGACTGTTGCCTGCCCGGAGTCGAGTACAGCGGCACACATGGCAGCGCTACTAACGTGTAGGTATATACGAACTGTTCGTTCCGATGATATTTATGGTACTGAATATGCTGCGGTACTGAAGAATGTAATGGCTATAGCCAGCGGTATCTCACATGGATTGGGGTATGGAGATAATTTTCAGGCGGTGCTGATATCCAATGCAATTCGTGAAATCAAACGGTTTGTGGATGCCGTGCAGCCGCTTCACCGGGATATCAACGACAGTGCTTATCTGGGCGACCTGCTGGTAACGGCTTATTCACAATTCAGCCGGAATCGCACCTTTGGATCGATGCTCGGGAAAGGATATTCTGTCAAGAGTGCACAACTCGAAATGAATATGGTGGCGGAAGGATATTATGCGGTTTCCTGTATTCATGAAATCAACAAAAAACTAAAGGTGGATTTGCCCATCTGCGAAGCAGTTTATAACATCATTTACGAGAAAATTTCAGCAAGAGTAGAGATGAAACTGCTCACTGAAAAACTGAGCTGATCTTTAGTTTTCTTTTGGAAACCATAGGCAGGAAAACCGGTCCGGCATTGACCGCAGGGCAGGATCGAGTTGATCAGAAGCGCCCAGGCTGAAGGAGATCGTTTCCAGCGTCTCTTCTTTTGGATTCAGATGGAATAATTCCTGATTGCTGAATGTATCACGCGTGGTAATCAGTACTACATCGGTGCTGCAGTTTTCTGATTTCCTGAAATCGATGAACGCCAGCGTATCTCCGGATTGCCCGCAGTACACCAGCCTTCCTTCCAGCTGACAAAGTGTATCAGGGGTATTATTGTCGATGTACAATCCGAATTGCTGGTAAGTTCCGTCGTTAAAATCCGACTGTTCAACCTGGCAAATCCTTACCTGCACAGGGGCTATGTCCGATTCAGCATCATTTTTTTCCCGTTGAGCAACATGATCAGCAGTGATGGGTTTCTCCCCGCAAGAGCAGAAAACCAGCACTGTCAAACACAGGCATATTCGGGTTAAATATGAGTAAAACACAGGTAAAGTTGGGGTTTTCTCTGATAAATCCAAAATTCGCTCCGCCTGTTTTTCAGCCTGTAGTGTGTTTTCAACTTCTGTTACGGTCAGTTCTTCCGGTTATTCACCTGCAAATTTTAATAAATGGTCTCTTATGGCTGAAAATTATTGATATGATATTCATTAGAAAAACTTATATTTATCCTGAGAATTATCCTGACAACCAAAACAATCCAACATCCATAGGCAAGGCGTGACATTTGCCGGGGATGTTGTTATTCTGCCTGCCAATGCCTATGCTGAGACGAATACTATTTATTACTCAGTTTCTCTTGTTCCTGACCGGTATCGGTTATGCTCAGAATTATAACATGAGCAGCGGCACGATCAATTCCTGTACAGGGAATTTTTATGATAGTGGTGGTGGTGCCGGCAATTACGCCAACAGCGAGAACAGCACGATGACAATTTGTTCAGGAGTTGCAGGACAATGTGTGCGTTTGGTTTTTACCAGCTTTGATCTTGAAACAGGTTTTGATTTTCTTTCGATCTACGATGGTCCGACAACCGGCTCACCGCTGATCGGGACATTTACAGGAAATACAGGTCCCGGACTTATTACATCCAGCAGCGGATGCTTAACCATTCGATTTACCTCTGACGCGGTATTTACATACACCGGTTGGTCTGCCCAGATCTCCTGTGTGACATGTGCAACAGGTGTTTGTCCTACAACCTGTAACGGAGGACCACCTCCGGCAAACGATGCTTGTACCGGTGCCACTAATCTGGGACTTCTTCCGATTCCGTCTGCTTGTCCCGGAGGTATCGGAGCACTGGCCACACTTAACACTACCAATCTCTGCGCCACTGCACCATCACCATATACCTCAATGCTGGGTTGTCAGCCGGCAGGAAATATGGCGAGCCCTGCAGCGGATGTCTGGTATCGGTTTGACATTACCGGCCCCAGTCTGAATGTAAATATCTCAGGCGGACTTGCAAATCCAAACGTAGGATTGTACGAAGGTTCATCGTGTGCGAACCTGATTGCGCGCGGTTGTGCCATTGGTAGTAATGGTTCACTGAATACAACGTTCGGAGGATTGGCAGCAGGCACCTATTACCTGCAGGTAAGCGGTGGAAGTCTGGCCGATCAATGTGATTTTTCACTCACACTTCAAAATAACTACGATTGTGCCGGCTGTGTCATTCAGAGTAATTTTACAGCGAACCCTCCTCCGGTAAACGGCACTTATAATGCCGGGCAAACCGTGAATTTCTGTTTTACCATTTCTGATTACAACCAGACTTCAGCCAACTGGCTGCATGGTGTTATCCCAACTTTCGGTCCGGGATGGGATATGAGCACATTCACCCCTATCTCCGCTACCAATTGCTCCGGACAGGGATCGTGGAACTGGTATAACACCAATGTCACCAGTTCGGCCACCGGAACTGTAACCGGTCCGGGATTCTACTATGAATCAGCACTGGGGAACATCAATGGAGTAACCGATGCCAACCCGGGAAATAACTTTGGTGATAACAATGCTGCAAACTCCTGCGACTGGACGTTCTGCTGGTCGGTTAAAACATTGCCCATCGGTTCCTGCATTCAGGGAGCGAGCCTCAACGTAAGCGTTAACACGACAGGTGATGGTGAATCCGGATCATGGACATCACTGGCCTGTACTCAGGATGCGGTCAACAATTTTTTCGCAACGCTCACTTGTTGTCAGGCACCCGTCATCAGCTCAACCAACACTACGTGTCCCAATTCAACAAACGGTACTGCTACCGCGCAGGGTCAGGGTACCGGGCCTTTTGATTATGTCTGGATGAATTCCGTAGGGCTGGTACTTCTCACGCAAAATAATATTGCCGGTTCGAGCACGATCAGCAACCTCGCAGCAGGTACCTATACCGTTCAGGTGACGGATAACAATGGATGTACGTCGAATGCAGCGGTAACCATTAATTCTCCTGCAGCCTTTACTTCCAACATGACCACTACACCATCAACGTGTAATGGCAGCAATAACGGAACAGCTTCAGTGCTGGTTTCCGGAGGGACGGGAGGTTATACCTATGTCTGGTCTCCTGCGGGAGCCGGAAGCAATCCTACTGGTCTTGCAGCAGGCAATTACACAGTAACGGTAACGGATAACCGAGGTTGTACTACTACTGCCACCGGCACCATTACTCAGCCTGCAGCACTTGTGCTTTCGACTACCTCCACCACCAACGCTACCTGCAGTAACAGTAATAACGGAAGTATTTCAGTCACTGCCAACGGAGGCACTCCGGGATACACGTATGCCTGGAATACCGGAGCAACAGGCGCTACACTCAACAACATTACAGGAGGTGCATATACCGTTACTGTAACAGATTCAAAAGGATGTACTGCCTTCATGACGGTTGCAATTTCTGCACCTTCGGCTCTCGTGCTGAATATGAGTTCAACCGCATCCAGTTGCGGAAATGCCAACGGTACTGCAACAGTTTCGGTATTGGGCGGTAGTCCGGCCTATACCTATCAATGGTCGCCATCCGGAGGTACCAACTCCTCTGCGAGCGGACTTGTTGCCGGTGGATACAATGTAACGGTAACGGATAACCACGGTTGTACCGCTATCGGCAATGTAGTGGTATCGAACAGCAGTGGACCTACTGCCAGCATTTCGGCATCTGCCAATGTCAGTTGTAACGGTGGGAATAACGGATCGGCAACAGTTTCTGTTGCCGGTGGTACTGCGCCAATTTCCTATGCGTGGTCACCTTCCGGTGGAAACGGGACAACGGCATCCGGTTTAAGTGCAGGCAATTATACAGTGGTTGTGACGGATGGTGCAGGATGTACTTCAGCCGCATCCGTTGTGATTTCTGAACCTACTCCGGTTGCTGTAAACATAACAGCCACTACCGATGCAACCTGTAATGGTGGTGCGAACGGATCACTCACTGCATCCGCCTCTAATGGGACACCGGGATATACCTACGCCTGGAGTTCCGGTGGTAACACTGCAACCGTAAATGGACTGTCAGCCGGCACCTATACGGTAACAGCTACCGATGCCAATGGCTGTACGGCTTTGACCACCGGCACCGTAAATGAACCGACACCGGTCACGGTTTCTGTTTCAGCAACAACAGATGCGTTGTGCAATGGTAGCAGCGACGGAACGGCAACAGCTGCCGGCAATGGCGGTACACCGGGATATACTTACCTCTGGAGCAATGGAAACAATACCGCATCAGCCAGTGGTCTTGCTGCGGGAACCTATACTGTAACTGTTACCGATGCAAACGGATGTACGTCCATCACAACAGCAACGGTCAGTGAACCAACGCCTATACAACTCAATCTTTCATCTGTCAATTCTACCTGTGGCAATGCAGATGGTTCTGTTTCCGTAGTAGCCAATGGTGGTACACCTGGTTATACTTACACCTGGAATCCTGTTGGAGGAAACAGTGCCAATGCCAATGGCGTTGCAGCCGGCGGTTATACGGTTGTTGTGACAGATGCCAACGGTTGTACCGCTACCGGATCGGTGAGTGTTGCCGATACTCCGGGGCCTGTGGTTTCACTCAACACGGTTACCGATGTCAGCTGTCCTGGCGGAGGTGATGGAACGATAGATGTCAGTATTGCCGGAGGAACTGCTCCCTATACCTATAGCTGGTCAGGCGGAGGGAATACCAATCCTGCTACCGGACTGAGTGCAGGAACTTATACGGTTACTGTTACCGATGATAACGGATGTACATCGACGTTATCTGCTGCAGTGAATGAACCACCAGTTATCACACTTGCTCCCGCTGTCAATACTGCGCACTGTGGTCTTGCTGACGGAAGCGGGGATTTTACTGCCGGAGGCGGAACACCGGGATATACTTACCTGTGGTCAGATGGATCAACCAACCAACAGATACAGAACGTTACTGCCGGTACCTATACCATGACCGTTACCGATGCGAATGGCTGTACAGCATCCGCTTCGCTAGCTATTCCGGATGATCCTCCCCCTGTTATTGTTGTTTCTGCAAGTACAGATGCTTCCTGCAGCGGAGGAGCGGATGGCACCATTACCGTTTCTGTGAATGGAGGTGTTACTCCGTATTCCATTGCATGGTCGTCGGGCGCCAGCGGAACGACAGCCACCGGTCTTGCAGCCGGTACCTACACTGCTACCGTTACAGATGCATCCGGATGTACAGCTACCATTCAGGGTACTGTTTCAGAACCTTCACTTATGCAGCTGCAGCTTTCCGCTACCTCGGCCACCTGTGGAACCGCCAATGGTTCAGCAACGGTGGTTGCCAATGGTGGTACACCCGGATATACCTACAACTGGATCCCTTCCGGTGGAAATGCTGCAACAGCGAATAATCTCACCTCAGGTGGTTATACGGTGGAGGTAACCGATGCGAATGGATGTACCATGCAGGATGTGATTGCTGTACCGAGTGCGAATGGCCCTTCAGCATCAGTACTTCAATCTACGGATGTGAGCTGCAACGGTGGTGCAGATGGTACGCTGACAATCGATGTTACAGGAGGTACAGCACCGCTGAATTATCAATGGTCGGCAGGTGGATCCGGCACTTCCGGCAGCGGACTCACCGCCGGTACTTATACTGTAACAGTGACAGATGCAAACGGATGTTCATCCACCGTTACAGCCATCATCAATGAACCACCTTTGCTGACAGTGAGTGGTACACCCTATACCGCACATTGCGGACAAGCTGACGGATCAGCAGATATTACAGCCGCCGGCGGATCTCCTGTCTACAGCTATGCCTGGTCAACAGGAACCTCCTCTACTCAAAATCTTACCGGTGTTGCCACCGGATCTTATACTGCCACAGTAACGGATGCGAACGGATGTACAGCAGAAGTGACGCTGGCTGTTGCAGATGCACCAGGTCCTGTGGTATCGCTGAATACCACCACCGATGTATCATGCAACGGTGGAGCAGACGGCAGCATTGACGTTGGCGTAGCCGGCGGAACATCGCCATACTCGTATGTTTGGTCGAATGGCGGGAATACGGCCACCAACAGCGGACTCGCCGCCGGCACATATACCGTAACGGTAACCGATGTTTTCGGATGTACCTCAACGTTATCAGCTACGATCAATGAGCCGACCCCTCTGCAGCTTTCCTTCTCTTCCACCGATGCTACCTGTGGCAATGCCAACGGCACAGCTACGGTAACCGCCAATGGCGGCACGCCGGGATACAGCTATCTCTGGGATTCGGGTGATGTGACTTCCACAGCAGGCTCACTTACTCCGGGCGCCTGGTCAGTGACGGTAACGGATGCCAACGGATGTACATCGCAGGGCAGCATTGCCGTGTCCAATGCCAATAGCCCGGTGGCCTCAGTACTTCAATCTACGGATGTAAGTTGTAACGGCGGAGCAGATGGTACACTGACGATCGATGTAACAGGTGGTACTGCACCGATGAGTTATCAATGGTCGGCAGGCGGATCAGGCACTTCCGGCAGCGGACTCACCGCCGGCACTTATACTGTAACAGTGACAGATGCCAACGGATGTACCGCTGTGATTTCTGCAACTATAAATGAGCCTGTTCAGCTTACACTCAATGGAAACGCCAATACTGCACATTGCGGACAAGCAGACGGATCGGTCAGCATAGCAGCTGCCGGAGGCACCGCTCCATATTCCTATGCATGGTCTGCCGGTGGATCGGTTACCACTTCTCTTTCAGGTCTTGCAGCAGGCTCTTATACGGCCACCGTAACCGATGCACATGGATGTACGGCAAGTGTCACTATTGCTGTTCCGGATGCACCGGGACCTGTGGTATCGCTGAACACTGCGCAGGATGTTTCCTGTAACGGCGGAGCAGACGGCAGTATTGATGTGGGTGTTGCCGGAGGCACCGCGCCGTATTCCTACAGCTGGTCAAACGGCTGGATGGGAGCCACCAACAGTAACCTCTCTGCCGGTACTTACACTGTGACGGTAACTGATGTTTTCGGATGTACTTCAACGTTAGCTGTTACGATCAACGAGCCTGCGCCTCTTCAGCTTTCCTTCTCGCATACTGATGCCACCTGCGGAGGCAATAACGGCACAGCTACTGTGAATGTAGTAGGAGGTATAGCGCCTTATAACTATGTATGGGATAGCGGAGATGTGACTGCTACTGCCACAAGCCTTGCTGCGGGAACCTATACAGTTACAGTAACCGATGCCAATGGATGTACCGCTAACGGTTCTACATCCGTAAGCGATCTTTCAGCTCCTGTGCTCAGCCAGGGTGTAATCACCACTCCGGCTTGTAATGGCGCTGCCGGTGGAAGTGCTGAAGTGATCATAAACTCCGGTAATGGTCCCTATTCTTACAGCTGGTCTCCTTCCGGCGGAAATGCCGCACAGGCCACCGGCTTAACTGCAGGTAACTATACGGTGACAGTAACGGATGCCAACGGATGTACTTCGGCATTGGTATTTGTTATTGGCGAGCCCACCGCCCTTGTTGTAAATAACCTCACCACTCCCGTCAACTGTTTTGGTGGCACAGATGGAACAGCTACCATCGATGCACAGGGCGGTACTCCTGCCTATACTTTCGACTGGAACCCGGGTGGAATTCAATCTGCAGCGAGAATAAATCTCTCCGCAGGAACCTATACAGTTACGGTAACCGATGCCAACGGATGTTCTGCTATCACGCAGGCTGTGGTCACTGAACCTACAGATCTCACTACCGCCATGAATGCCACTGACGCTACCTGTAACGGCGGAAATGACGGACAGGCAACAACGTTAGCAGCTGGCGGATCTGCCCCTTATACTTACCAATGGAGTACGGGAGGATTGAACAGTACAGTAAATGCTGTTTCTGCCGGGACTTATACAGTAACGGTAACTGACAATCACGGTTGTACACATCAGGATCAGGTAACTGTTGGTGAAGCTCCTGCCATAGTGCTCAATACTTCCTCTACGGATGCTACCTGCGGATCCACGAATGGTACCGCACAGGTGAATGGAGCAGGAGGAACCGGAGCATTATCCTATCTCTGGTCGAACGGCGATGTGGGAACCTCAGCGACCGGACTTGGCGCCGGAGTGTATACTGTTACGGCAACAGATGGAAATGGCTGTACTGTTTCCACTACAGCTGCTGTCTCCAATCTGGGTGGTCCTGTTGTAAATCTTCAATCAGTATCTGATGCTTCCTGTTTTGCTGTTGCAGATGGTTCTGCAGCCGTTAATGTTACTTCCGGCAATGGCCCCTTTACCTATACATGGTCGCCTGCCGGAGGAAACGGGTCGACGGCGAATGGTCTGGCTGCCGGAAATTATTCAGTAGATGTAACCGATGTAAACGGATGTACAAGTACTGTTGCCGTAGTAGTACAGGAGCCGGCCTCTCTGGTCCCTGTTACCTTTGCTTCACAGGAAACCTGCAACAGTGCCAATGGTACCGCCAGTGTGAATGTAAACGGAGGTACTCCGCCCTATTCCTACCTCTGGACCAGTGGAGCTGTTACCAGTAATGCCTCCGGACTGGCCGCCGGCACGTATACGGTAACCATCACCGATGCACATGGTTGTTCAACCGGTGTATCTGCCGTAGTTGCGGCTGTTTTGCCGCCAACGCTTACCTCTTCGGTCAACGATGTAACCTGTAACGGTGGTAGCAATGGAGCTGCCTCTGTTCAGGTCAATAACGGAACAGCACCATATTCTTATCAATGGTCCAGTGGAGCAGTCAATGCCAATGCCAATAACCTCTCTGCCGGAAACTATACCTGTACGGTAACTGACGGAAACGGATGTACGACTTCACAAACTGTCACCATACAAGCTCCTGCAGCGATCAATATTCAGATTACCCCGACAGATGCAACCTGTGGGCAGAACAACGGCAGCTTATCAGCGCTGGCGAACGGTGGCACCGGAGCATTATCTTACCTCTGGTCAGGCGGACAGAATACAGCATTGGTATCAGGACTTGCAGCCGGATCCTATACTGTTACCGTAACTGACGGTAACGGATGTACGCAAACGATGCCCGGAGCGGTTGGCAATCTGGGTGGTCCTGTTGCTGTACTTCAGGCACAGACAGATGTAAGCTGTAATGGCGGATCTGATGGAAGTGCAAGTGTTACTGTTAGTGCCGGAAACGGACCTTTCATTTATTCCTGGACCCCTTCAGGCGGGAATGCTGCTTCAGCTTCAGGGTTAACAGCTGGTGCTTATGTGGTGAATATTACTGATAACAACGGTTGTCAGAGTTCTGTCAATGTGCAGATCAACGAACCCACAGCAATCAATTTATCGGCGAGCAGTAATCCAGCTTCCTGCGGTAATGCCAATGGAAGTGCTTCTGTGCTTGCAAACGGTGGTACCGGAGTATATGCGTATCTCTGGTCAAACGGAACGGCCACTGCATCGGCCAATAACCTTGTTGCAGGAAATTATTCTGTTACCGTTACAGATGCCAACGGTTGCTCCAACAGTGTAAGTATTGCTGTAACTCAGCCTTCTTCACTCAGTGTCACCACCGCTTCTACGGATGTCACCTGTTATAATGGGAACGATGGTGGCGCATCTGTGAGTGTTAGCGGTGGTAGTGCTCCTTACAGTTACTTGTGGAGCAATGGAAATATAACTGCCTCGGTCAACAACCTGAGTGCGGGTAATTATACCGCAACTGTAACCGATGGTACCGGATGTTCATTCGTGAGTCAGTTTTCGATTCAGCAGGCAGGTCAGATACTAATTCAGGTTACGCCTACAGATGCTACCTGTGGACAGGCAAACGGAAGCTTATCCGCAGCCGGCAATGGTGGTACAGGGGTACTGTCTTATTTATGGTCAACGGGACAAAATGTTTCTTCTATCTCCAATCTCTCCGCAGGCACCTATACGGTCACGGTTACTGATGCAAATGGCTGTACCGGCGTGTTACCGGCTGCCGTAAGTAATCTCGGCGGACCAGTGGCGGCCTTACAGACGCAGGCAGATGTAAGCTGTAATGGCGGAACAGATGGCAGTGCAAGTGTAAATGTCAGTGCCGGAAACGGACCTTTCACGTATGCCTGGTCACCCTCGGGAGGCAATACAGCTTCAGCTTCCGGACTAACGGCAGGCGCCTACGTAGTTAACATTACAGATAATAACGGATGTCAGAGCGTCGTCAATGTGCAGATCAACGAACCTTCTGCACTTAACCTCGCTGTAAACAGTTCGCAGGCGAGTTGCGGTAATGCGAATGGCAGTGCTTCTGTAATTGCCAATGGAGGAACCGGGGCTTATCAATATCTCTGGTCGAGTGGAGGAACAAATGCAACGGCATCCGGACTTGTAGCCGGAAATTATTCAGTTACGGTAACTGATGCCAATGGCTGCTCAGCGAATGCTGCTGTGTCCGTTACGCAACCTTCTTCACTCAATGTTACAACGTCTTCAACCAATGTTTCCTGTTACAATGGAAACGACGGTGCAGCAGCGGTGAATGTCAGCGGCGGAAGTGCGCCATATATTTATCTCTGGAATACCGGTGCGGCGACATCTGCTCTCAATAATATCTCAGCCGGCGCATATACCGCCACGGTTACCGACGGTACCGGATGTTCCTTTGTGAGTCACTTTACCATTCAGCAGGCCGCACAGATTGGCATCCAGGTGGCTTCTGTTGATGCTACATGTGGTCAGTCTAACGGTAGTTTGTCGGCAGTCGCCAATGGGGGAACCGGTGCACTTTCGTACACATGGTCTTCCGGGCAAAACGTTTCATCCGTTTCCAATCTTGCAGCGGGTACATACACAGTTACGGTAACAGATGCCAACGGTTGTACGGAATCCATGCCGGCAGCAATTGGTAATCTGGGTGGCCCGGTAGCAGCTTTACAGGCACAGACGGATGTTAGCTGTAATGGCGGAACAGATGGCAGTGCAAGTGTAAATGTCAGTGCCGGAAACGGACCTTTCACGTATGCCTGGTCGCCGTCAGGGGGAAATGCTGCATCTGCGTCAGGACTTTCAGCCGGACCTTACGTGGTAAACATTACGGATAATAACGGATGTCAGAGCGTCGTCAATGTGCAGATCAATGAACCGTCGGCGCTCAGTCTTGCGGTCAGCAGCTCACAGGCGAGCTGTGGCAACGCCAACGGCAGTGTTTCTGTTGTGGCAAATGGAGGTACCGGAGCCTATCAGTATCTATGGTCGAGTGGTGGTACCAATGCTATAGAAGGGTCATTATTGGCCGGTAATTATACTGTAACGGTAACAGATGCCAATGGGTGTTCTGCAGCATCTTCGGTACAGGTGACACAACCCTCTTCCCTTAGTGTAACGCCTGCTTCAACCGATGTTCTGTGTAACGGCGGAAATGATGGAACAGCATCTGTGAGCGTCAGTGGTGGCAGTACACCTTATACGTATTTATGGAACAATGGTGCCGTTACATCTGTCCAGAATAATCTCACTGCCGGTATGTACACTGCAACTGTGACTGATGCCACCGGATGCTCCTATCAGAGTAACTTTAATATAACAGAACCTGCTGCCATTCAGATTCAGTTCGCCGTGACGGATGCCAGTTGTGGAGGATCTAACGGTAGCGCACAGGCGAATATCACCGGAGGCACCGGCACATTCAGCTGGAGCTGGTCAGGCGGGCAATCCACACAAAACATTACGGGAATGGCAGCCGGCTCCTATACTGTAACTGTGACAGACGGCTCCGGGTGTACTACAGCAGCTGTTGCTTCGATTGCCAATCTGGGCGGACCTCAGCTGAGCATTGCTGCCAGTTCAGATGTTTCCTGTTTCGGAGGATCCGATGGCAGCGCTTCAGTGGTCGTGAATGCCGGTAACGGACCATACACCTATCTCTGGTCAACACCCAATGGCAGTGGCACTTCTGCGTCAGGACTTTTCCCTGGCAGCTACACTGTTACTGTTACGGATAACAACGGATGTATTTCGCAGCAAACGGTGACCATCAGCGAACCTTCAGCAATATCAGTGACGCTTACTCCCCAAATGGCTACCTGTGGTCAACCCAATGGTGTTATCAGCGCTACTGCCAGCGGAGGAACCGGTACATACAACTATACATGGAGCAATGGCTCACCAGGAAATTCACAGGCTACGCAGCTTGCCGCCGGTACTTATACCGTTACGGTAAGTGATGTTAATGGTTGTACGGTTTCATCCGGTGCTACGATTACCAATACCGCCGGACCGGTAGTTGCCGTTAACAACGTTACCGGTGTTTCCTGTTACGGTGCCGGAGATGGTACAGCGGGAGTTGCTGTGATCTCAGGCAGCGGACCGTATGCCTACAGCTGGCAACCTTCCGGAGGTAACGGTGCTTCCGCATCCGGCCTGGCGGGAGGAAACTATACCGTCGTTATTACCGATATAAACGGATGTACGGCACAGCAGGGAATCATTATTCAGGAGCCTGCAGCACTTTTATTGCAGGTAAATGCAAGCCCGGCAAACTGTAATGCAGCTAACGGTAGCGCATATGTGCAATCACTTGGCGGAACACCTTCTTACAGTTATCAGTGGAATAACGGACAAAGTCTCGCAACTGCTTCTGCTCTTTATGCCGGTAATTATACGGTTACTGTAACAGATGCACATGGATGTACTGCTGTTACGTCAACACAGATTGCAGGTCTTCCGGGCCCTGGAATTAATAATGTATCGACCACCGATGTCAGCTGCTACGGCGCTGCTTCCGGTACTGCACAGGTGAGCGTTAGCAATGGTTCAGCTCCCTATAATTACAACTGGTCAAGTGGTGACACCACTGCCGCTGTTTCCGGACTTTCCGCCGGCAGTTATATGATTACCGTAACCGATGCATATGGTTGTGCGGATCAGAAAGGATTCTCGATACAGCAGCCAGGTCCTCTCAATCTTCAATCTTCACCCGTAAGCATGGTCAATTGTTATGGTGGAAGTGATGGTATTGCCGAGGCTGTTGTTTCAGGTGGTGTTGGACCTTATGCATATCAATGGAGCAATGGCGATCTTAATGTGCAGGCACTCCAGCTTTCAGCAGGTACATATACTGTGACTATCACGGATGCCAATGGCTGTACAACCACATCTTCCACAACGATTACCCAACCTGCTGATCTGGTAGTCACCAATACAGCTGCTGTGAATGCTTCCTGTTATGGTGTTGCAGATGGCAGCGCCTCCTTTAATGCCGGCGGAGGTGTGGCACCGTATCAATATCTCTGGTCAAATGGTGTTATTTCATCTTCCGCTTCGGCCCTCTCCGCGGGAACCTATTCTGTGACGGTAACGGATCAGCATGGATGTACGGAGGTGTCTTCCGTTACTATAACTCAACCGGTACAGATTGCTGTCAGCACTGCCTATGTAACTCCGGTAAGTTGTTTCGGAGGAAATAATGGTGTAGCAGCGGTGAATGCAGCGGGTGGTTCAGCTCCATATACTTATCAATGGTCGACCGGTACATCCGGAAATACTGCCAGCGGACTGCCGGCCGGAATCTATACGGTGACGGTGACAGATGATAACGGATGTATTCAGTTATCATCTGTAAGTGTAACACAACCGGCCTTGTTGCAGCTGCAGTCAATGGTAAACCCCGTGCTCTGTTTTGGACAGAGTAATGCCTCCATTCAGGTATCACCTAACGGCGGTGTTATTCCGTATTCCTATAGCTGGAACACGGGTGCTGTTTCAGCGTCCCTCGCTGCTATTCCCGCCGGAACTTACAGTGTAACTGTTACCGACGCGAATAACTGTAAAGCGGATACCACATTTATTATTTCACAACCGCCTGTATTGACAGCAGCAGTGATCAATCCGGATACGATCTGTATCGGACAAACTGCATCATTAACTGTAAACGCGGCTGGCGGTACACCTGCTTACTCCTACCTGTGGAACAATGGTCAGTCAGGGTCACCGCTTGCAGTGAGCCCTGCAGTGTCTTCCACCTTTACTGTTATTGTAACGGATGCACATGGATGCACCAAAATGGTGAGTAATATAGCAGTCCCTGTATTCCCCGCACTGAATATTACAGTGGCTGTTGACAAGGATACAATCTGCGAAGGAGAAACCGTACATCTTACCACTTCCGCTTCAGGAGGTAACGGTGGTCCCTATACGTACTCCTGGACCCCGGCTCAGTTAACGGGTACAGGGTTCAGTGCCCAACCGGACACTACCACTTTATATCAGGTCACGCTCAGCGATGGTTGCACAGTGCTTGAGCCAATGGCGGTTACACAGGTACTGGTACATCCACTTCCGGAGGTTGTGTTTAATCCGATGGATACAGCAGGGTGTGTACCGCTTACTGTTCCTTTCCAGTTCACCGGAGTAACTACAGCGAATGCGCAGTATCAGTGGCAATTTGGTGATCAGCTTACGGCTGTTGGGGCCAATCCTTCGCATATTTATATGAAGGACGGAACTTTTGATGTTACACTGACAGTCACCGATAAATACGGCTGTACCGACTCGCATACGGAAGAAGCTGCTGTGACCGTATATCCGTTGCCAGTAGCCTTCTATAATACACAGCCCCAGTATCTCAGTATTTTGCATCCCGAGGTACAGTTCCTCAACGAAAGCGAAGGTGCCTCCATATCGCATTGGGACTTCCTCACACAAGGTTATACTACCGATGACTGGAATCCGGTTTACACCTTCAGCGATACCGGCAGATTCTGGGTCCAGCTGGTGGTCATCAGCAATGAAGGTTGTGTAGATACTTTCCTCAACGAAGTTGTATTGCACGATGAAGTTTCGTTCTATGTGCCGAATGCCTTCTCACCGAACAGCGACGGACGTAACGAAGGCTTTACAGGGTATGGCGTCGGAATTGAGCGGGCTGAGTTTTTCATTTTCGATCGCTGGGGTAAGATGATTTACAAATCAGACGCATTGAATAAACCGTGGAACGGCACGTACTGGAATAATGGTGATCCTTGTCCGGAAGGAACATATGTGTATCTTTTCAGAGTACATCACGGTGAACCGGAACCAACGGAATACAAAGGCAGGGTGTCCCTGGTCAGATAAATAAATATTCATAAAAGAGACGGTCAGCCACCGTCTCTTTTAGTATTCCTGTAATATCGATTTATTATTCCTGACTGTTGTTTCCGGATCGGATGAACAAATAGATCCCACGTACGAAAATCACAGCCGCAATTGCCAGGATGAAGTACTGCATTTTTTCATTCTTGTCGGGATGCAAGAGCATTTTTACTATTATCACCGCCGCCAGCAATGAAATAATCAGGCGGAAGTACTTATTGGAAACGAAAGGGAATCGCATCATGGCTTTAGGTGTTCAAATCTATAGAATATTCCGGCTTCAATTGACCGTCCCGGCATAGCTCTCCAGGCAATTACCTGATAATTTTCATTGTAGAGGTTTTTTACACTGGCTGAGACGAGAAACCGGTGTTTGCCAATGGTTATACCATGACTCAGCGAACATCCGGCCACATCAAACGGATCGAGAAAATGTGAATGATCGGTGGTGATATAGCGGTAACCGGTATAGGTATGATGATACCGCAAAGTCCACGTTTTATACCCTAACTCAAATGTTCCTTTCCAGAGGATCAGCGGAGTATAGATGATCTGTTTGTTCAATGAAGCTGCATAGGAAGGGTCTGCTTTGGTGATCAGGGCTTGCGTATAAACAGGGCCACCCGACATCATTACTTTCCATTGCCGTTTCTGATATTTAATGTTCAGGAGCAGATCCACACCTCTGCTATCGAGTACCTGAATATTATTTACCGTATAAATGCCATCCGAGCCGGGCAGCCAAACGATCGCCTGGGCAAGATGCACCAGAAATACATTTACTGTGGTTTCCACACGCAGGGTACCTGCGCCGGAAGTAAAACATATACCTGCAGACGACTGATAGCCACTCTCAGGTTTTAATCCGCGGTTACCACCCGGTTGCCAGAAGCGATCGTTCAGCGTTGGCAAACGATACACGGTCGAATAATCTCCACGCAAGGTAATATAACGGTGCAGGAGTAGCGAAAATGATGCAGATGGCAGCAGCGGAATCCATCTTCCCTGAAACAAACTCTGCCTGAGGGCACCCTGTAGTTTAACCCTGCCTTGTTCGTACAATATGTTCCCTGACAAACTTTCCTGATGCTGGGTTGCTGCTCCGCTATAGGAAGGTACAGTGGCCGATGCATACTGATACCCGGCCTGCAGGAAGGTCTTCAGATATTTATTGAAAACGATACCACCTTCAGCATCTGCCTGAAGGGTACGGGCCCGGCTGCGTTCATCCAGACGTACGGCAGGATCCCGATAATGTATTTTTTCGTCACTCCATCCTGTGTGGATTCTCAGGTATCGGTTGTTGCGCAGAAAATTCAGGTGAACGGCTGCACGCAGGGCTTCATCCCGTTGCTCCTGCTGACTGAGTTCGGAGATCATGAGCGGAGGAATATCCCGTTCGTTCAAGAGGTAAAAGAGATGTGCATCCACATAGTCTCTGTCATTCCCCCAGCGGATATCTTCTGTGATTCCATACTGATGGAAGCCGGCATGAGGCTGATGAATGATGGTGCCATCGGGTCGGGTGAATCGGAAGTTATTATCTGCATGTTCTGTATAGCATTTCGTTTGCGTTACTACCTTGCCGTTAGATAGTCGTATCCCGGCACCGGTACGCCATGCACCGAAACTCCCTGCACTGCTCAGCCACTGGATGTCCATTCCGCGGTTTCTGTTCAGCTGATTGGAAAGCGTGATGGTTCCTCCCACCGAGCCATTACCGTGAAGGGGGCCATTCCCTCCATACTGTATGGTTACCTGATCTGAAAGAAAGGAGGGCAGGAGTCCGGCATCGGTCAGTCCGAGCATGGGTGAGTTAAGAGTAAGTCCTTGCCAGACAACAGCCGTCTGCGCAGCTCCGGTTCCTCTGAGCGATAAAGTCGACAGACTGCCAGGGCCATACGATTTTACGAAAAGTCCGGCTTCCAGGTCCAGACGATCTGACAGTGCATGTGCCTCGAGTTTGGACAGCGACCCGGTATCGAGCTGTACAGAGAAGAGATGAGCCTGCCTGAATGCTGTACGGGCGGCAGTTATTTCAGCTGGCCGGAGTGTGACAGACGCCGTATCCTGCTGTGCAGCAACAGCAGCAGTATAAAAGATCAGAATGAGAGTAAGTCGGAACATCGGCAGGGTGGAGAACAGGGAAATGAGGATCCCGTGCCGGGTTCTCAGATGTTCCTGTCTTTTCTCCGAAGACAATGAAGATATGTTGGGTGGCAGGTCTTCTGACTCACGACTTGCAGCGGGAACTTCCCGGGAGATAATCTCCCAGTGTTGAACCGCATTCGCAGGAGCGAACTCGTTTACAGCAGCGGGAACTGTTGCCGGTTTTCACGGCATTCCCTTTTCATTCCTTTCGGAAACCACGATGCAAAAGTACGAATATATCTATGACCGGAAGGACGCTATCTGCCGGAAGAAGGGTGGTGAAACAGCGGAATTCCAGGACCCCGTACCCGGAAGCTGCGGCTACATCCATGTCATTCACTTCATCCCAATCCTCAGGTTTTGTATTTTAGCCCCATGCACGTTGCACCTCAGATTACTTCCGGCGACCGCAGATCGATTGCCCGTGCCATAACCATGGTGGAAAACGAGGGGGAAGGATATGCAGATTTACTCGGACAGTTACAGTTCCGGAATGTACCGGTAACCGGGATCACCGGTCCGCCGGGAGCAGGGAAAAGCACGTTGATCAGTGCCTTACTCCGGCAACTGGCGGCAGGGACTAACGCTCAGGGACAACCGAATCAGATTGCGGTGATCGCTGTTGACCCTACTTCTCCCTTCACACACGGCTCTCTGCTCGGCGACCGTCTGCGGATGCAGGAACATTTCAATAACCCGCAGATTTTCATCCGTTCTCTGGCCACACGAGGTGCATTGGGCGGATTATCGGCAAAAACCATTGAAGTTTGTGATTTACTCAGGGCAGCACCCTTCGACTATATTTTTATCGAAACGGTAGGTGTAGGACAAAGCGAAGTAGAAATTATTTCACTCGCAGATACCGTTATCGTTACGCTGGTGCCTGAAGCCGGAGATGAGATTCAGGCATTGAAGTCCGGTATTATGGAAATCGGCGACATCTTCGTTGTCAACAAGTCCGATCGCGATGGCGCGGATCTATTTACAGCCGGACTTGTACGGACTTTGCACGAGCGTCCTGCCACTGCCGACGGCTGGGTAATTCCGGTATTAAAGACGGTGGCCAGTAACGGAGAAGGTATCCCTGAACTGGCGGATGCTATACTCCGTCATGGACAACATCCGCATCCGGAACGACGCATGCGCCTCCTCGCCGAGCGGGCGTATCGTTTATTGCAACATTACCGTATGAGAGATATCAGTATTTCTCAATTGCAGGAAGAACTCTCCGTGGCCATGAAGGAGTATAATTTTAATCTGTACCGTTTTATTTCCTCCCGGGGATAGTCTGCTGTTAACAATCACCGGCGGTTCTGTTGATTACTATTGTTGCACAACATTTTTGTTACCCTTATATTTCAGAAACTGTTATTCAAAACCTGATATCTGCCGGTAATTATGCGTTTTCTCTTTCGGCTTCAACTTTCTTCGGTTATGCGAAGCCGTTATACAATGTTTGTATTGCTGTTGAGCTTGTTTCTGCCGCCTTTTGCAGTGCGGGCACAGATACAATTCCGGGTAGATAACATTTATCGCGAAAACGGTCAGAAGCTTGGGCAGATCCATGCCATTTATCGCGACAGAAAGGGGTACCTGTGGATTGGCGGCGAACCCGGATTGTACCGATATGACAGTAAATCTGTAGTCCCGGCTAATGAACTGCTAACTAAGTCAGCCTACTTTAACTCTTTTGTTTTTGATATCACCGAAGACCGTGAAGGAAACATCTGGGTAGCCAATCAAGTGGGGATCTACCGGATCGATGCTACCATGCAAAAGGTGGAGCGGATGTTTCCCAGGCCGGAGGACAGTTTGCCGCTTCAGGAGAAACCATGGGTACATAAACTGTATTTCGATCAGAAAGGAGTTCTATGGTTCGCGAATCATTACGGTCTTAACGCGTGGTTGCCGGGGAAAGGTCCTGTGGTAAATTTCCCGGTATACGATGGCCTCAACATACCTGCCTTTAAGCGATACATGAATTTTATACATGCCGATGGAGAACATGAATTGCTGCTTGGTACCGGTGACGGAGTGAGTCGTTTTAATACGAGAACCGGAAAGTGGTTCCGACTGAAGTTTAACACAGAGGCCGACATTGAGGACTTGTCGGAGAACCTGATATGTGCTCACTATAAGGTAAACGACACCTTGCATCTCTTCGGAACATGGGCTTCAGGAATGAAGGAATACAACCCTGCTACCGGACAGATTCGTACGGTTTTGTATTCAGCAAATGGTGAACAACCGGGTTCAAAGAATATCATAATGTCCATCGTTGATGCTTACGGTGCACCGGGTGAAGTATTGGTGGCCACCGGCGACAATGGTATGGGTAAATACAATTATATAACACATACTTTTCTTTTCCCGGATAAGATTAACAACTCTATCCATTCCGTAGATAATGCATTTGTACGTGTTTTATATGCTGACCATGAAAAAAACATCTGGGTTGGAACGAATACCGGATTGCAATTGCATGTACCCTTACGTAACAGTGTGCGTTATTTTCGTTTGCAGGAGAATGTTCCGCCGGCTGTTTCAAATGAAATCATTGCTGCTGCAGAGGATAAAAACACCGGACTGGTATACCTCGCCACTTATAATAACGGAGTCTGGGCCTGGAATCAGAAAACAAATGAGGTGACACCGGTACATACACTTTCCTCCGCTGAAACAGGTCTCGTTGAAACGATGTTCTACAGCCGTAATCTTATTTTTCTTTGTTCTCATAAGGGAATTCTGATTTACGCCCCGGAAATTGATTTCAGTTATTTATGCTATAAACATATTCCGAGTGTAATCATTGATCATGATGTTCAAAATGATTCTCTGGTTTTTTTATATACTACCATGGGAAATGCATGGGAGCTGAACACAAAGTCGGGTGGATTAAATCCGATAGTTACCGGTATTCCTGACCAGGATACATTGTTGGCGCAAACCCGGAAAATCCTGTTGCTAGATAAAGACCGAATGCTGGTAGGTACATATCGACATGGATTGCTAATGCTTGACCGGCATCGTAAAAAAATCTTATGGCAGATTGACAAATACGGAGACTTGCCCCTGCATGATATCATGGATATTAATAGAGATGTGAATGGCGATATCTGGATCGCAACGCTGCGTGCCGGTGTTTATCGCCTGAATATCAACCGCAATACGATCTATCATTATTCTGCTTTTGGAGGGTCTACCATCAATACTGCATATACCATAACCTCCGACAGGGAAAATACACTTTGGATAGGTACCAACAGCTGTCTGGTATCCTACAATCCGATCACACAGAAATCCAAATTGCTGACAGAGGAAGACGGCCTCGAAACCAATAAACTGCAATGTGGAATCATTCTGCTTCAGTCAGGTAAAATGCTGGTGCAGCATTATTTTGGATTCAGCCTAGTAGATCCGATGCAGGAAAAGCTTCAGACTCAAACACCGGTATTACGCCTGAACTATCTGAAAGTAAACAATGAGCTGGTGAGTACATTCGGCCTGGAAGGCCTCACCTTATCCCATGATGAAAATGATTTTGAAGTAGATTTTACTTCATTCAGTTATATTCATCCTCAGTTCAACAGGTATTTTTATAAACTGGAAGGCTTGGATAACAAATGGAGGGATAACGGGAATAGCAATAAAATACTGCTGTCGGAAGTTCCTCATGGGTCGTATCGTCTTTTGCTGAAGGCATATAACAGTGACGGCAATACGAACTTTCGCAACCTTTCCATCCCAATTGTGATTAATCCTCCTTATTATAAAACGGTTTGGTTCTTTTTCAGCGTTGTATTGGTTCTTGCTATGATCATTAATGCCGTAATTACAGTACGGATCCGTCAGCTGGAAAAGGTGCAACAGATCAGGAATAAAATTGCCAGCGATCTTCATGATGAAGTGGGTTCCGCGCTCAGCAGTATTCGGTTGTATTCCGGATTCATGCAAACAGAAACCTCGGTACAACCACAGATACGGGAGGTGCTCAGTAAAATCGAGAATACTTCACGCGAGTCACTGGAAAATATGAGTGATATCGTATGGAGTATCAATGCAAAAAATGATAAGCTGGAGAAGGTAATTGCACGAATGAGGCAGTTCAGCGATGCGATCCTTCCTCAGTTAGGGATGAAGCCGTTATATGATCTGCATGCTGAAAATATCAATATCAGCATGGAGTCGCGCCGGCAATTATATCTGTTTTATAAAGAAGCAATTACTAATATTGCAAAATATTCGGAAGCAACAGAAGTTCGTATCGTCCTGCAGCGGAAGGGCAGCGAATGGGAACTTGAAATTTGTGACAATGGTATAGGCTTTGAAAGGGAAGGAGTCAGCCATGGTAACGGGTTGCAGAATATGGAGGAACGGGCATTGCTCATGGGTGGCTCAGCTGAAGTGAAGTCCACTCCAGGGGAGGGTACCTGTGTAAAACTCCGATTCCGCACTACCTGATTTGGTAGTGGTATTTAATTGCATTGCCGGGAAATTTGTAAAACCTATGGAAGGAAATATTAAAGTTTGCATTTTCGAGGATAACAAGCACCTGCGGGAATCCTTAGGATTTATCATTCAGAATGCGGAAGGTTTCGCCTTGGCCGGAGCCTTTGCAGATGCCAGAAATGTGGTGGAGGATACCAGATCCTGTAATCCGGATGTCGTATTGATGGACATTCAGATGCCCCAGATTTCGGGAATCGATGCTGTACTCCTGTTACGGAATGAATTTCCGGGAATCAGGATTGTCATGCAGACGGTTTTCGAAGATGAGGATTCCATCTTCAGAGCAATATGTAACGGCGCATCAGGCTATATTCTGAAAACAACTCCGCTTGAACGGTACCTGGAAGTGATACGGGAAGCCTACAATGGTGGTGCGCCATTAACCTCTAGCGTAGCCATGAAAGTGCTGGCGACTTTTCAGCGAACAGAACCTGTGAAGGCCAAGGATTATGAGCCGCTCACAGTAAAGGAAAAAAATGTGTTGTTATGCCTCGTCAATGGCATGAGTTATAAAATGATCGCCGATCATTGTTCGATCTCCTATGATACAGTACGTTTCCATATGAAAAATATTTATGGCAAACTGCATGTAGCCAGTATGACCGAAGCGGTCGCCAAAGCGATCCAGCAGAAGATCGTATAGTTATACTGTTTCCTTTTCCAGAATAGATCTGATGTCCGGCAGGAAATAACGGTTGCTCTTCATGATTTTGCCGTCTTCGCGGTAAATCGGTTTTCCGTTTTCATCCAGCTTGCTCATGTTACTACGATGAATCTCTTCGAAGACCTCTACAATTTTATGCTGCAAGCCATGCGCAATGATGGTTCCGCAAAGAATGTAGAGTTTATCTCCTAAGGCATCGGCTACCTGTGTCAGATCGCCGGCTTTGGCGGCTTCCAGGTATTCATCATTCTCTTCGGCCATTAACCGGTGCCGCAATTCAATGATGCGGTCGCTGATATCAGTTTTTGGTGTTTCATGGTAGTCAAGACCAAAAACTTCATGAAATTCTTTTACTGAGTTGAGGATGTTGTGGAAGTCTGACATGTGATGATGTTTGTTTCCACGAATGTACAATGAGGTTTTGAAGCCAGAAAGGCTCCGCCGAGGTCGGTTCAAAAATTATTGTTGTCCCATCTTTCTGCGGATGCGTTCCTGATCCTGCAGGCATTGTTGGGTCATCTCATCGTTCAGGGTGAACATGAGTGCTTTAGCATTGTATTCAAGGGCATCATCCCATTTGGACTGGCGTTCATACAGCTGCGAAAATATCCTGAAAATTTTATCTTTTTCAACACCCGGCACTTCCAGTGCACGGTTCAGAATCGCAACGGTTTCGGTGGCTTTGTCAAGTCGTAGTAACAACTCGCCATAGTCAACATATAACTCCGGATCAGCGGGAGCATTGCGCATAGCAGTGCGAAAAGCTTCTTCGGCTGCTGTGAAATCATTCAGGTAACGAAAAAGAATCCGTCCGTAGAGGGCTTGCGCTCGTCCATGATCAGCCTGGCGTCCCAACAGCAATTGTAATTCCGACAATGCAGCTCCCGTCCGGCCCTGGGCCAGATGTTCCTGAATCTGAAGGAGTGCGAGTGCGTGTGTGTCGGCCATGCCGTGGAGAGAACCTATTACTCCGGGAACAAATTTGGGGCTTTGGGGAGGTTTTCGGGCCCTGAAGATGGTGAAAAAGGGTCAATTTCGGGTGAAAATCAGGTGCGGACGGGCGAAAAAGCCGGTGCGGATGCCAGGGCTGTGGTTTTAGGGAATCCTATAACAGATTCGCCTTAGGTGTTTTTCTATGGAAATTCACTTTCTTTATGTCATTCAGGAAACCAGAAGTGACCATGACATTTACGCCTAAAATACATCTGACTGATATCCTGCTTTTTCTCATTATCGTTTTGAATTGTGGATGTAACGACACCAATAATCAGGGGGGCAAAATTTCGAAAGATGTTTTAGTCGACCCGTCAGATCCATTCCGCGCTACCATGGTTCGCGGAGAAACCCATCTCATTGACCCTACAGAACCAACTGTTATTACAGGCAGTAAGGGTACCCGGTTTGTGATTCCGGAAGGTTGTTTTATATCAGCTTCCGGCAAAAAAGTGAAGGACCTTGTTGAAGTTACCATCGCGGAAGCGTTGTCAACGGAGGAACAGTTGCTGTCAGGATTAAATACAGGAAATTCCAATGCAGTGATGGGGTCAGAGGGGGCAGTGTATATTTCTGCAAAGGCTAACGGTGAGGCCTTGCAGATAAACAAAGAAAAGCCGGTCTTGATCCAGGTATTGGCAACCTTGCCGAAGGCAGATGTGATGGCGATGAAGGGCGTACGGAAGTCCGATGGAAGTATGGTATGGACGAATCCTGTGCCGGCACAAGTGTTTCTGGAAAATGTAGACCCTTCGTTGATGCATTTTCTTCCGGATAGTTTTGAACTGGCCGTTCAGGCCGGCATGCCATTCCGTAATCATTCAGTTGCTTCTCCTGCACTCGCCGACAGTCTGTATTATTCATTTGCGGCTTCTGATCAAACGGAAACACCATCGGTGATTGACGGAGAGAAGCTGAATGAACCTTACTATCATCCTGACAAGAAGATTGTGGACGGAAAATACACAGCCTCTTCTTATTATTATGAACGTAGCAATAAAGATAGTCTTTCTGATTCATCCGGTACACGTTATGGTTCAGGAATTGATCCTGCACTGATAAAAATGATCAGATCACCAAAATACCATCAGTCATTTATTTTTACCAGCGCCTTCGACGAACGGTTGAGGATGATCTTTAAATCCTGCAATAATAAAATTCTCGAAGTGTATCTGCAGCACCTTACGGAGCCCCTTTATATTTCAGATAGCATTGCAGCAACCTTAACCAATGATCCCGTTGTTAAAGATGCCTTTATGAGATTTGCTGCCCTGAAACTGACGAATGTAAAGGAGGCAGGCCGGTACGCATCGCTGTTACGCAAGGGTTATCAGGATGAATGGCAGAAACTGAAGAAGGAACTGGAAGAAGTGAAGAGAAAAGTCAGTCAGGCAATGGCAGAAGAACGGGCAGAAGCCGGAAAACTACAGGAGAAATACAGAGAACTCTTATTACAGCGTGAATCTTTCAGGATGGAGAAGTATAACTGTGAATGGACGGATACCGGCTGGGTGAATTTATTTCATCGTCCACCTAACGTTTTCGAATATCCGATAAGCGTACATGTTGAAGACGGAGCCACCTACGACCGGCTATATGTATATACGTTACTTGCAGATTTAAAGAGTATCGGAAGACTCAATTCGGAAGATCAGCAATTGTATTATTTCGGTGACATCAGGAAAAAGCTGATGCCCATTCCTGAACATGAAAGATGTTTTCTTATTGCGGTAGGTTATAAAGGGAAGAAACTTTATCAGGGATTTTCCCCGATAGATCAGCATCATGCCACTGATCTTAAATTGGTGATGAATAGTTCAACAGAAAAGGACCTGAGATATCTGCTGCATCAATTTGGAAATTTCAGCCATGAGAACAGTATATTGGTTGACCTGAATTATATGCGTAAATTTTCAGAGCTGAAGAAATCGCAAGATCAGCGACGATCCGAAACGTTATTTACCGAAAGCCTCCGGCGATATGTATTTCCCTGTGCTTCCGGTGGTGTACTCACAGAGGGAAGACAGTTGTTCAGAAGTAATTGTGCGGCCTGCCACAGCGAAGGTACCATAACCCTTGTCGGCCCCGGACTATCCGGTGCTACCGAACGTTATTCACGTACCTGGCTGTATCAATGGACACGCGAAGCGATGAACATGATAGCCTCGGGCGATGAAACCGCGGTTGCCATCTACAATCGTTATAAAAAGGTTGGACATCCGGGATATCGCTTTACGGATAGTCAAATCAATGCCATCTACAGTTATATCGACTCCATCAGGCGGTAAAAGTAATTTTTAATGATGCGATGGCCAATCAATCAGAGTTTAATCGCGATCCACTGTAAACAGGAGCGAGCTTTGAAACCCGCCGTCGTAAGTAGTTTGCATGAAATAAATGCCATCTGATAGTTCGGAAATGCTTATGCTGAATTCAGTTTTATCTTGAACCTTCGTTTGTTTTATCATTCGACCTGAAAGATCAGTGATACTACACCGTTTTGCTTCAGGGTTACGAGGATCAAATCGTATGTGAACCTGATCCTTCGCCGGATTCGGATACAGTATTGCCGGGTAGAGATTCTGTTCACCAAGTCCGACACCACTCACCGGATGATAGAAAACGGTTGTTGCCGTATTGGTCAGGACAACCGGATTATAGTCGAAATAGATACCTGCAGTATTTTTAATGGTATCAGACAACGATAAAGTTGATACCGGTTGTATGCGATATAAAACATAGCCATGGCTTTCCGGTTCGTTATGATTGGAATCCGGTAGCTCAATCTCATCAAACGTAAATTCCACCAGTCGGGTAGACGGGTCGTAGTGAATTTCCATCGGATGTGAAGAAGACAAAATTTCCAGACTCGTATCGATTAACGTGAAGGGAAGCGTGTTTTTGATGTTCACATAGAATGCGGTATCGTTACCTGTATTTTGAAAACGGATCAGATAGGTAAGCGCAGGCGGTTGTGTAATCAATGAATCCGGAATGGAGTCAAGGCTCGGAGTAATGTCATTCGGATCATTCGATCCGGTAGTGTGTATTTCCCAGGTCGCACTGTTGTTGAAAGGGTTGATGTCATAGGATGACAATGTTTCAACGTATGCAAAATTATGCAGGTGTTCACCCACTGGTGTTGAGGTGTCGACTGTAAACGTTAATAAGATGGATTGGCTTTGAAAAGGTAAAATGGTGGCGGGTGACCAGGTTATCGTATCTCCACTAATCGCAGATGGTGTGATGCTTGCAACAGGGTTCAGTAAATTAGGATCATCAATAAAATGAATAACAGGAATAGCCGGAATAAAGCCTTGGTTCGTATATTGAATAAGAAACTTAGCGTCTTGCCCGGCTCTGAAGGGGCCAATTGGAATGAGTTCAAGGCTAAGATCGGAGATCGTATCATTGGGTACATACCCAAATGAAATATTACTGATCGTTGAGTTAGGCTGAACAATCTGAACCGTGTCGCTGGAAGGCTGGCAGTCAAAGTAGGTCAGAAAATTCGGTTCAATAATAAAGGTACCGGTATCAATTACGTTGTAAAGGTAACGTCCGTAGTAATTTGAAAAAGCAAAACCATTGCCGTTATTAATAGTGACGCGATGGTACTTTACGGGGACTTCATTTGAATCCCAAATCATATTACTATCAAGATCATACCAAAGGCTTCCTTCAACCCGGCTGAAATTTTCCTGCAGATACCCTGAGGCCAGCCAAAAATCCATATCTCCTTTACACCCTTCATTTTTATCTGCGCTGTTGGGAGAGTCAGATGACATCAGAAAGTGCATACCTGATGAATCTGCAAAAGCGCTCGTTAAGATATCGTTTTCACTGCCACCCAGTGAACTCTGATAAATTTCCTGAAGCAAATAATCGGCACATATCAACCAGGTGTCTTTCATACCTTTTGAAGGCGACACATTTACTCCACTTCCATTGGCAGACGATATTCCTGTGATATATATCTTCCCCAGGTGTTCGAAAGTTCTTGCATTCTGATCAGGTAAATTTGTTCCCCAGAGACTTTGCCATAGCACTACTCCGCTGGTGTTGACCCTGAGGGCCCAAATGTCTATATCTCCAAAACTGTTTATGGTTTTTACACCGCTTACCGGGGAGTTTGATTCTCCAGTAAACAGGAAACTGCCGTCCGGCATAAATACAGCTGATTTAGCTTCATCATTCAGTGAACCTCCATAACAAAATTGCCCCAGCAAAGTACCTGTAGAGGAAATCCGCACAATCCAGAAATCATTCTGCCCATAGCCAGCTGAGGTTTTGTCACTACTAACCGGACTTGCAGAACTTCCGGTAATCAGAATTGAATTATCCGGAAGCTCCAACAGCGTAGAAGGCTTATCAGCATTAGAACCGCCGATGGTGTTCTGCCAGATTATATTTCCTGCTGTATCAAGTTTTAATATCCAGAAATCAAATCCACCTTTCGTGTTTTCATTTTTAATAAGGTTATTGGGGGAGTTTGAGTATCCTCCTATCACTATTTTTCCGTCATAACTGATCATAGCGCAGGTCAGGTAATCCAAAAATGAACTTCCCAGCGTCTTATCCCAGATTTTGTTACCAGCCGAATCGATGCGAACAATCCAGTAGTCTGAAAATCCATAGCCCTGTTCGGTTTTATCACCGCTAATGCCTGACGAAGAATACCCGGCTATTACAAAACTTCCATCCTGAAGCGACAAAATAGATTTACAGATTTCTTCATCGTTTCCGCCAAATGTTTTATCCCATAAAATATTGCCGGAACTATCCGTGCGGATGACCCAATAATCGGAGCTGCCCCGGCAGGCTTCTGTTTTATCACCTGATATTCCTGATGTGCTGGTTCCGGCTATGACCCAACCTCCGTCAGTAGTTTTTACCATTCCGGATGCAAGATCAGCAAGGCTTCCACCTATCGTTTTTTGCTTATTAAGTATAATTTGTCCTTCTGCAGTAGTTGCAGTGAAAGACAGAAAAAGGAGAATGGTGATACAAATTTTATACATCCGAATTGAAATTACTCAGGTAAAGTTATAATTATTTGTGTTACTTTAGCAATTATCAGATAAAATTTTGTGGGTCGCAATATACTCTGATTGTAACCGATGGTAAAAAAACTTCTTTTTATTGGCTGGGATGCTGCTGACTGGAAGATAATCCGTCCGTTGTTGAATTCCGGTCAAATGCCTCATCTCGCAAAGTTGATCAAGGGTGGAGCAACGGCTGATATTCAAACTCTCCATCCTCCTGTTTCACCGATGTTATGGACTTCTATCGCTACGGGAAAGAGAGCCTGGCAGCATGGAATTTGCAATTTTTTTGAGCAGGTGCCCGGTGAGCAGAGTTTCATTCCTGTATTGGGTGCTTCCAGAAAGGTGAAGGCATTGTGGAATATTCTTTCAGTAAACGGATACTGCACCAATGTTGTCAACTGGTGGCCAAGCCACCCTGCAGAAGAAATCAATGGCTGTATGGTCTCTGATTATTTTTTTCAGAGGAATGTGGACGCGGTCAGGCAGTCTTTCTCAAAAACCGGAGGTGTTTATCCGGCGTTACACGAACCGGGCATCATAAATCTGATCAAGGACCCGGATGAACTGCCGTTGCAATGGATGGAAATGTTTTTTCCACTTTTTACTTCTGCCTCTCCTGCGCAAATGCAGAGGATGTCAAAAGCACCGAAGGTGGTTGCTACAATGCTGTCCGTTTTTGAAGTTTCAAACTGGTTGATGCAAATGAACGATTGGAATTTTCATGCAGTCTATTTTGATGCCATCGACAAGTTTTGCCATATGTTTATGCGCTACCAGCCCCCTCAGCAATCTTTTGTTACGGAGTCTGATTTTCAAATGTTCCGGCATGCTGTCACAAACATCTACAGAGTACAGGATAACCTTCTAGGCGAAATGATCCGGCATGCAGGCCATGACACTACAGTATTGCTGATGAGTGACCATGGTTTCAGATCAGGTAAGGATCGATTGGCTAAGCTCCCCGAGATGCTTTTCCGTCCGCTGAGTGATCACCGTGATACCGGAATCTTCCTGTTAAGTGGTCCTGGGATTAAAGCAGGTACACAGCTTACCGATGTTTCTCTGCTGGATGTTTGCCCTACGGTATTATATGCCATGGATCTTCCCGTGGCAAATGATATGGTCGGACGCGTCCTGACGGAGGCCTTTACTGACCGGAAAGTTGTGAAAAGAACGGAAACGTATGAATCTGCCCGTTCTGAAAGGAAATACAGTATGTTTAACCCTGCACAATCAGGAGCTATGTTGAAGCAACTGGAGGACCTGGGATATATCAGCCTGCGCGGAAATTTTAATGAGCAGCAGCAGCGTATGTTGCAGGAATCGACGTATGTTACCGCGATGTCGTTGATGGAGGAAAACAGATTCACTGAATCATTTGAATATTTTACAGCGTTGGTGAGCGAGGATGAGAAGGAACCACGTTTTTTATCCGGACTGTTTTTTTCTGCTCTTGCACTGAAGCGATTTGATATCGCTACAGAGACGGTTGAACTGATTCAGCAAATGAGTGCAGCTGAGGTTGCGGTGATCAACATGCGGCTTCGGCTGTTGATGGCACAGCAGAAATTTTTGAAAGCATTGGAGTTAATCGGTAGATATCGTCAGCAATATGCCCATCATGAGGAGTTTCTGCGACTGGTAAGTCGTTGTTATATTCAATCGGGACGGTATGATGAGGCTTTTTCAGCTGCAATTCAGGCTGCATCTCTTAACGAGGAGGAACCGGATACTTATTTTCTTATGGCTGGAATTTCTTTCAGGCAAAGGAATTGGGAAGCTGCACTTGGCTACGGACTTGAGGCGATACAATACGGATGCAGATATCCTCAATTGCACCTGATGATGGGTAAAGCAGCGTTTCAGTCGCAGCAATATGAACTGGCCGCATCTGCTTATGAACGTGCATTGTCCTTTTATCCACGGCACCAGATGGCTCGCACAACACTTGTTTCGATCTATACTCAACATCTGCATCAACCCGATAGAGCTGCTCCTCATCAGACGTATCTGGAAGCGCAACTCCTGCCGCAGATTATCGTGGTAAGCGGTTTGCCCCGTTCAGGCACAAGTATGATGATGCAGGCCCTGGCAGCCGGTGGTATTCCTGTACTTACAGATGGTATTCGTTCAGCCGATGAACACAATCCGAAAGGGTATATGGAATATGAGAAGGTAAAATTTATGCCATCGAACCACAACTGGTTGCAGGAGGCTTCCGGGAAGGCCGTTAAAATTATCGCCAACCTTCTGCCATTTCTTCCTGCGAATTATCAGTATAAGATTATCCTGATGGAACGTGACCTGTCTGCTGTGATGTTGTCGCAGGATAAAATGTTAAGAACCGACGCAACGGATGGAAAAGGCAGAGCTTATCGACTGATACTCGGTGAACATCAGAAAAAGATAATGGATAAAGCATTGTCATTAGGCGGAAAGCAAAACATAGAAGTGCTTTCTCTGCGATACGACGAAGTGCTGGAAGCACCTTTCAGCCAGATGCTCCTGGTTCAGGATTTCCTTGAACGGGATCTCGATGTTCATAAAATGGCTGGGACAGTGGATCCTTCACTGAATCATAATCGCAGTTGATTACCTGCCTTCTTGTTGACATTATAAACCCTGGTTGAACTTTTTCTTAAAGTTGCGGCGGTTATTCCTTTGTTTTCGTACATTTACTTTTTATTTGACCTGTTATGCATCCTAAACTGAAATCATATTTATCATTTACCGGACTCGCAATGGTCGCTGGTACAGTTCAGGGACAGATTGTTTACACTGATATTTTTCCGGATGTCTTGATTACACCTCCACTCAGTGGTGGATCACAGGTATTTTTTCTGGATCTGGATAATGACGGTATCAACGAGTTTAAACTGGAGGCAGCTTTCACCTCCAGCTCTTGTTCCGGCTTTTCTTCCAGCTATTATACTATGCAGGTAAATGATATCCGTATTCAGGGGTTAACTTCCGGAAATACAATCCGTATTGACCCTACCGGCACTTGCAATAATTTTCCGGAACTGCATAGGTTTGAAATCAATCAGGTGATGCTTAATTTCCCAATAAGTACCACTATCGGTTTTTTCTTTCGTGACTATAGCTGTAACTGTCAGATGATTTATGGAAGCAGCAGTGGTATTGATTATTACGTTGGACTCAAGTTTCAGAAAAATGGCGGAACCCGTCAGGCTTGGCTTCGATATGTTCAGTTAAATGATATCCTGATCCTCAAAGACTATGCATATTGTGATACTGTGACTACTTCCTTACCCGCCGGAACCCTGAACTACAATGTCGGTCTGGAAGATATTTCATCGGCCTTTACCATCAACTGTTTGCAGGGCGAACTGCTCGTTTCCTCACCTGAACAAAATTCGTTCAACGCCGGTATTTACACTTTATTGGGAACTGAAGTGGCTGTATTGGATGCTCCACAAGGACGTTGCACCTATACTTTTTCAGGGAAAGGAGTTTTTATCCTGAAAGTGCAAACGGAACACGGATCGTTTACAAAAAAAGTATTTGTACCCTGATCAGACGTTAAACGGCTTCCGCTTTGGGTGTTTCAAACCACAACCACCCCAATGTAAATGCAAAGAAGGTCACCCCGGCCTGGGTTTCCAGTGTGTCTTCGTTCAGAAAGGATATGGCGGCAATCCATAAAAATGCAAACAGCAGGAGTTGTTTTCTTTTCCAGGCGGATACTAACAGCCACGCCATAACGAAAATAAAATAGATCATTCCCGGCAGGCCGAAGGCAACACCGAAACTCAGGTATTGGTTATGTGCCCGTAATCTCCACTCCGGCGTCAGGGATGAGTTCAGTTCGCGGTAAGCCTGATCGTAGGCTTTCGGTAAATCACCGGTTCCTACACCCGTGAGGAGGTGTTGTTCAAGAATATATTTCCCGGCTTTCAAATATTCAAACCGCTGCACCATCGATTGACCGTTGGCCCAGCCAGTATAGTACCAGCTTCTGTATTCTGAAGCAAGATCATCCAGCCGCTGAAGCGGATTGGATCGCAGGTGGCTGTGATGCGGTGTGGGATGGCCGGACAGAATGTTTTGTATATCGGTATCCGTTAACTGCATAACACCATTGTAGTCTTTTGACAGATTAAGGCTGGTGAGATACCGAAGCAGACTTACCTGATACATCTGCCCCCGCTGATCCGATTGCCAGATGTTTTTCCCGGTCCGTTGTTGCCAGGCTTCATTCATCTCTCCGTCGCAATAGTTTTCCCACACCAATCGTCCTTCCTCCAGATCCTGACGCGTCACCTTACTGTTGTATGTTCCTCCTCTCGCGGTTTTATGGCCTGCAGCGTAGGGATGATAGGGTACATAACGGATTGATTCAACAAAAATGTAATGGTATACCTTCCCTCCTGCAACAATAGTAACCATCAGTGCCATAACGGCGAGTACCATCCGAACCGGTGTTCTGATTTCGAGCGCACGGATGATGAAAAAAATTAACCCGAGAAGGAAGAGTATCAGCAAGCCCGTGACACTTTGAATGAGCAGCAGGTAACCCGCCAGCCATAAGATCAGCAATATGGATAAAATGCGGTTGGGCAACGGAGACTCCAACACTCCTTTCAGTATAATCCAGGTGATGCAGCAATCAATGAGCAGACTGAGCCGGATGTGGGAAATAAAATGACTGTAGTCACGGTAATCATTGACCGGGAGATGGGTCCAGCCGGCAAAAGTGGCAAATCCATATCCTGTGCTGATGAGAACGCCGGTGAGCAATGCGAAAAACACACTTCGGTACTCCTTCTCCGTTAGAACCGGTCCTCCTGCAAACATTAAGGCCATGAGGAGGAGCGGAAGCTTTACGCGGATGTCCTTCATCCCGTATGTGAAGTCTTCCGTATTCCACAGGCCAAGGAGATGGAGAAAGAAGAGTCCGCTTACCAGCCAGAAAAAAGGCTGTCGGACCAGCGATTTAACACGCCCGGGCAGATCGGCGGCTATCAGCCAGGCACCGGCCATTACAAATTGCCCTAAACTCATCCCCAGATTCCAGAGCGGCATACTGAACGCTGTCAGCAGTAATCCTGCTAACCAGGCATATCGCCCGAGAGTATGGAGAGGTGAAGAAGGCAATGATAGGTGGTCAGGTGGAGTCTTAACGCCTGTATTCAGCAGCTATTGTGCCCTGTGAATATCTCAGGGTTTGTATTCGCGGTTGAACATGCTGCGGTAGACGGCGGGATCGTTCAAAGCTTTTAATGCAGCCTGTACTTCAGGATCCGTATCGAAGGAAGTTTCAATCCGGCCATTCTGGAAGTAATACCGGGATACAATTTCGTTTTCCAGCATTTCTTTCACTTCGTCTTTATTCAGTCGTAAATCCGTCAGCTTGTCGTGTTCCAGACTTTTCTTTACAGCTTCGTACTGTGCCTTGATATGATCGAAGTATTTCTCCCGCTCTGCCTTTTCTTTCAGTTCTTCCAGTTTCTTCTCACTCTCGGTAATATAGTCGTAACTGCGCGTCGATTGCCATTTCGTAAAGTCTTCGTATTCGGCATCGCTAAGAGAGAAACTGCGGGCATTGGCAATGGTGGGGTGCGTGGTTTTATAGTATGTGGCGTAGTCGAAAATAATATAGTTGTTGATCAGTGCCTGCGATATACTGCTGAGGGTATCCGGCACCAGGACATAGTCGGGGGTGATGCCTCCACCGTCGAATACTTTTCTTCCGCCTCTGGTTTTGAATTCAGAGATCAGCGAATCCGGAACTTTTCCAACACTGCCATCGGGATTGCGGTGGGTATAGTCGAGTGCCTGAATGCACCGGCCGCTGGGGATATAATACTTTGCTGTGGTGATTTTCAGCTGTGCATTGTAGGTGAGCGGACGTGTTGTCTGTACCAGTCCTTTACCAAATGTACGTTGACCGATAATTACAGCCCGGTCGAGATCCTGCAATGATCCACTTACAATTTCCGACGCGGAAGCAGACCCGCTGTTAACGAGCACAACCAGCGAAGTTTTGGTATCGGTTGCAGGGTGTGTCGACTTATATACTTTATCCCATTCCTTCGCTTTGCCTCTTGTGCTGACTACTTCCTGCCCTTTATCGATGAATACATTTACAATGTCAACCGCTTCGTTGAGGAGTCCTCCCGGATTTCCGCGGAGATCGAGGATGAGTCCTTTGGCACCTTGTTTCTGTACGAGATCTTCAACAGCGGCTTTCACTTCTTTCGCGGCATCGTCGGTAAAACTGCCCAGACGGATATAGCCGGTTTTAGAATCCACCATCGTATAAAAAGGAACATTTTTGATGGTGATTTCTTCCCGCATCAGATTAAAAGTGATCGGCTTCTCCGTTCCCTGACGCTCCACAACGATGGTGATAGGAGTCCCCGGTGTCCCTTTCAGCATTCTGCTCACTTCGTCGTATTCCTTGCCTTTCACCGATTTACCGTCGAGGCTACGGATGATATCTCCTGCCTGCAGTCCGGATTTTTGTGCCGGAAAACCTTCGTATGGATCGGTGATAATCACTTCGTCTTTACGTTGCCCGATGAGTGCACCAATACCTCCGTACTGACCGGTTGTCATAAAACGATAGTCTTCGGCTTCTTCTTCAGGAATATACTGGGTGTACGGATCCAGGCCATCCAGCATACTGTGAATACCTTCTTCCACGAGCAGCTTTGGGTCGGTGGGATCAACATAGTAGATGGTTAGTTCACGCAGCACAGTGGTGAAGATGTCGAGATTGCGGGAGAGCTCGAAGTAATTGTCGTCAACGGCGCGGAAGGAAACAAGGCCAAGGGCTGAGAGGCCTAACAGTGCCCATATACGAAATCCGCTGAAGAATGCTTTTATTTTACCTTTCATAGTGTGCTTATGGTACAGGGTCGTAGCCGTGGCCACCCCAGGGATGACAGGAGAGGATGCGTTTCAGTGCGAGCCATCCGCCTTTGAAGGGGCCGTATTTACGAATAGCCGTGGCTCCGTATTCCGAGCAGGTTGGCGTATAGCGGCAGGCAGGACCAATATGCGGGGAGATGGCATTCTTGTAGAAGGCAATTCCTCCCAGCATCAGTTTACTCAGCACTTTTTTGATCATCCTGTATGAGTCGATTCAAAAGTAGGGTTAATTTTTCTTCAACGAGGGGGTAGTCAGAAGGGGTATTACACTGGGAAATGAACAATAGATTGTAGGTTTTATTGTGCACCCGGCAGAAATCGGCCAGCGGATGTTTCCGGTGCCGCCAGGCTTCTCGCATCAGTCTTTTCATCCTGTTACGGTCGTGGGCGGCCTTCATCCGGCGCTTGGGAGCACTAAAGGCCACCTGCAGCAGGATCTTCCGGTTCGGATCTGCAGGCAGGAAAACCAACCGGAGCGGGAATGCGGAAAGTGACCGGCCCCGGGCGTAAAGTTCTTCCAGTTCCTTTTGGCTTTTAAGCCTTTCGGATGCAGGATGGGTAAATGACAAGGGGACGTTCATGACAACAGCAGGCAAAGATATTTGCGTAAGAAGGGTTGCCAGTACGGAAAGGGAGAGCCCGAAGGCTTATTTGTTCTTTTTCAGGTAGTTTTCAATGCTCATCGTCATCGAAGGAGCTTCAGGAACAGGAGCCTGAATATCCAGACGAAGGCCGGCTTCCAGTACTGCCTGAGAGGTTTGTGATCCGAAAGCAGCAATGAGTGTAGTGTTCTGAACGAAGTCAGGGAAGTTCTTATAGAGGGAAGTTACTCCGGCCGGACTAAAAAATACAATCATGTCGTATTTTACATCGGCGAGGTCACTCAGGTCGGAACATACCGTTTTGTAAATCACCGCACGGGTAAAATTGATACCGTGGGCAGACAAGCTATCGGCAATCTCCTGCTTTGCAATGTCGGAACAGGGCAAAAGGAAATTTTCCTTTTTATGTTTTTTGAGAATCTCCAGCAGGTCGTTGATGTTCTGCTTGCCCGCGAATATCTTTCGCTTTCTGAACGTGATATATTTCTGAAGGTAGAAAGCCGTTGACTCGGAGATGCAGAAGTATTTCAGCTCCTCCATGTTCGTGATACGCATTTCGTTACAAATACGGAAAAAATGATCCGCAGCATGACGACTTGTGAGTATCACGGCAGTATGATCCGGAATATTGATTCTGTCTTTGCGGAAATCCTTAGCCTGAATACCCTCAATATGAATAAAAGGGCGGAAGTCAATTTTTAAATTGTACTTCTTGGCTAAATCGTGATAGGGCGACTTCTCCGATTCAGGTTTCGGTTGCGTAACGAGTATGGATTTTACTTTCAAGGGCTGCAGAATGGGGTAGGTGTAATTTCCAGACTGTTTTCCGATTCGCTTCACTATAGGTTAGCGGCCTTCCATATGATCAGAAGAGGTGCGATTTCGAAAGCGCAAAGGTACAAAAACAAATAAAACAGAGAGAACCCCGGAATTCCTGTCCAGATACCGGCAGCACGTACCAACCGGTAGAGAAATAAAAGACCCATGATCGTAAGTGCCGCCATGATGACCCATTGCCGGATAAATACCGGGGCGTATGCTATTAAAATATTGACTGGCAATAATAAAAGCCCTACCATCATGACCATCAGAAAGATATTGAAGATATAGAGTGCGACCGGTCGATCGAGTCCGAATACAGAGCTGAAGAAGCGCAGACTGATCATTTTTATCGAGTAGGCAGCCGCGATGGCAACCGAGAGAAAGATAAACCGCATCAACCCGCCCTGAAGATACGGGATACTCCAGTTCTGGATCACGCTGAGTTGATAGACAAATAACCCCATCAGCATGTACGAAATCACTGACAATACCAGCGAAGCACGTTGCAGCAGCACGCTCTCGTCACGGACAATCTGATTGGTAGTGGTGATGTTGAAGAAGGCTGAAAACAGCTGACGGAAAATTCTGTAATAGAACACTCTGAACCAGGTAAAGAATCCCACCAGAATGATCAGGGAGATGGTAAACCAATCGGTGATTTCACGGTTCAGCGGGCTTGCATTCGGACTCTGAGGACGCAGGGCATGGCCTTTGAAGATACCGGGACCTTCCAGCGTTTGCGGAATGGTATCAATGGAAGATGAGGACCCGGCCACACTATCCTCGTCATCACTGAAACGAAAGGTGTTCTGATGCAATAACAGCGAATCCTTGCCGGCAGTGAGCGAATCATTCCGTAGCGTTGAAAGAGAATCTTTTAAGGGAGCAGCCATCGCGGTAGTGACTGCAATATTACAGATTTACGACGAGGAAAATCGGTCCGTACTCCACTCCTGAAAACGAAAAAAGCAGGATGCACATGCATCCTGCTATGGTTCCGGAAATTCCGGTTATTGTTTTTTAATGTAGGGTTTGTAGGTAAACGAACCGGTGATTTTGATTACTTCTGCCACACTCTGCGTCACCACTTTCGGCACTTCAATATTATAATCCTTCAGTGCTACATTGAAAACGAAATCAATTGTTACCACCCCGTTTTTTATCGTGAGTTTACCGCTTTCTGTAATCATCTTGTTGACACCGTGGAGGTCCATAACTCCGGTAGCTGTAATGTTGGCAACCGTATCTCTCGACCAGTTGATGGCTTCGTTGATCGTTCCCTTGAAGGTGGATTTCGGGAATTTCTCACTCTCAACATATTTCTCATTGAAGTGTTCTTCCATCAGCGCTTTCTTGAACTTGAAGGTTCGTACCGGAATCGTAAACTGAATGGCATTGGTAGTGGTGGTGATCACTGACGTTGCGCTCTGACTGGTAGCATCAATGTTTTCGAGGGGAGTTTCAGAAAAGAAACTCATTTTACCACCGGTGGCCAGCAATATATTCTGAGCATATACGGTGGAGGTGGTAAGAACGATGGCGATAACTGCAAGGATTTTTTTCATGATGTTCGGATACTGCAAAGGTCAGGCCGCGCAGATGATTTTTGGTTGAAGAAGTGTCATATCCACCCCCGCAGTTTGTACCAGGCAAGTCCGGCCAACTCCCGATAACAAATCACCTGATAGCGCAAATGATTCCAGAACTGATACCGGAGTTGTACGCTTCCTCCTACTTCCGGTAAGGGAATGTTATTTCCTCCCAGTCGATTATCCTGATAGTCCAGGTCTACCGGCCCCGATGCATTGAAGGTTGGTTCGCCGCCCAGACTCCTGAACCCCAGTTTCCTGAAAACCCGGATAGATCGTCGCATATGTTCAGGAGCGGTAACAATCAAACAGTTTTTTACCGGCGCTTCCGGAGCAATTTTCATGACCTCGAGACCTTCATCCCGCGTGTTTTTACCTTTGATTTCCAGTAAGATACGGGTGCTGTCAACCCCACGGATAATCAGGTCATTTCGGATTCCAAAGGCATCACTTAACTCGGGACGCACGCAGGCGGCGGCGGGTTGAGAAACAATAACAAAGCTGGCCGGATTTTTTTTCCAGACTTCGGCAGCATACCAGGAACGCATCAGAGCTGATTCGCTGGGATACCCGGAACCACCCATGATGACTATATAATCGGGCTTGAATGTATAATGACTGTCGCTGGTGCCCAACCAGTAATACAGCCAGAAGGGCCCTGAAGTAAAGGAGAAAACCAAACAGAAAATGAAAAGAACCGCGAAGGTGATAGAGGTGACTTTCAATAATTTAATAACCCATTTCATGGTACAAGATTACGGATTATACGCGTATGGGGAGGCATTGTTCAGGGGTTCATTAAATAAAGAACGGGAGCCCTGGAGAAGCCCCCGTTCGATTAAAACCTAAAAGTGGTGGAAGGGATAAATTGCTGTTTTCAGATTAGGTTTACATACTCATAGTGAGTCCCTTACAGATGAGCCGTTTTCAAATTTGGATAAGAAGAACGGATAGCGATCTTTCTTCCGGGTCAAATTAACGTACAGAAAAGCAAAAATATCCGGTGAAAAATAGCCCCCTTGGGGGGTTATTTTTAGGGGGGTAAAAAAAAGTATTAAAAAGTGGTTTTTACCCTTTTTGAGAAGTAAGGATAGAATCATATTTGTGGCTCAAACTTGTAAGTCATATGTCACAAACAAAAACTGCCATCGATCATCGCGAATACGGATTTATTATGAATAGCCGCTATTCTTCCTTCTCGGAAGATGGGGTTTTACCTTTTACACCCATTTTTATTGATCCCATCCTCCATCTTGCAACGCTTTCAGCGCTTTATATGAATGCAGTAGAAAATGAATATTATGCCATCCGCATTTATCCGGGTCTCACTCAGGATAATCAGTTGGTGATGATTACCTGCGATGCAGTGTCCAGCGATTCCAATGAGGAGGTTAATTACAGGATCTTCCACCATCCGTTTTTTATGCAACCTAATTCTCTTCCACCTCTGGTTTCGTTTGATGAAGCCCAGGATTGTCATCGCCTGTTTATATCACGGGTAAAAGTAGAAGGTGATGTTCAGCCACCCATTGGTACGAGTGTACCTCATATCCGCAAATCAAAGACTCTTGAATGGACCAATATTCGCGAATTTGTTGAAGAGAATATTCCCAATGCAGATTTACGGGATCCGCAAAGTTTGGGGAACTACCTGATTAAACTTGAAACCGGTTACATCCCAAGTTATCTGCAGTCACAATTCCTCACCAGGCAACCTGTTAGTATGCCCGATCATTTGCGCGGCTTCTGTGTGGTGTGCTCGCTTCTGACAGAGAACGGCATTCCATTAATTAAAGCAAACCAGCTGGTAGATGAAAATGCTCAACGGGTGTATGAAAATAATTATTTAGACCTGATGAAATCCTGCCCACCATCCTGCGGTACTTTGGATTGGTAGTAATCATCTATATTTACCTCTCGGGTAAATATGGGGGTTATTGAAAAGGAAATAAATTATTTTTCTGAGGTCAGTTGGTTGCTGATCTGTATGGTGTTTTCTCTTATTGTGATTATCCGGAAATGGAAATTTCTCACAGGAAAAAACCGTACTGCAGCCTGGATCGTATTGGTTTATATGTTTACTACTATAGTTTCAGCACAAATTGGAATGTTCGGATGGTATTCCACCTGGATTTATAACCTGATGTATATTCTGTTTGGTTATTTAATCTGGCGGGTATTCGAAATCAAGGAAAAGGAGAACAAAACAACCGAAAGGCTGGGTAAATTGCTGGTGCTGGTGATTTCATTACACATTATCAATCTGATCTTCTTTCAGGGGGTCATCTATCTTGCTACCGCTACCATCATCCTCTTTCAGTTATTTTATACCATAGCAGCTTACAACTATCTGAAATATCGGTTGGAGAATTTCGATGAACCGGTTTTATCCCATATCCTGAACTGGTTTGCCTTTGCAGTGATCATTGACAATGTGATATCAATCCCAACCACAGCGGTGTATTCAAAGGAAATGTTTGAAATACTCGGCCAGGAACAGTTTACGATTTTAAACTCAGTTCAGTCGGCCATCTTTGCCGGCTGGTTTGTCATCATAGGAATTGGAATATTATGGAACACAACCTCTCTCAGCTCTCGGTTTTCATCCTCATCATCGTAGGGGTGATATCGGTGATGGTGCTGTTGTTGTTCAACCTGCTCCTCACCAGCCGCAACCGCCGTCTCCGCTATAAGAGTGAAATGCAGCAAATGCAATTGAACTTTAAAGAGGAAATGAATGCTATTCGTATGGAGGTGGCCGATAATACGCTCAAAGAAGTCGCACGGGACCTGCATGACGAGGTTGGGCAGTTACTCACGTTCAGCATCCTGCAAATCGGTAATCTTCGCAAAACACCGGAGGATAAACAGGAGGGAATGATGAATGAAGTACAGTCGAGTGTGAAGGATGCGCTGGAAGCCGTTCGCAGTATTTCGCGTGGATTAAGTCCGGACATCGTGAATACCTTCGGACTCCGCCCGTCAATTGAGCAATTGTTTGAACGGGCCTCAAAACGTACCGGTCTCGAGATGGAAATAGACATGCCGGAGCAGTTAACCGTGCATGATCCTGCTGCCCGCATTATTACGTTCCATCTGATTCGTGAGTCATTAACGAATGCTGTGCGGCATGCGGAAGCTACCGTTTTAAAATTGCGTATGTTTGAACAGGATGAATTTGTAACCATGCAGTTCATCGATAATGGCAAAGGGTTGTCGGCGGAAGCACAGAAGAAGCCTTCACTCGGACTCGTCTCCATGAAAAACAGGGCTGCGCTCATACAGGGCAGCTTCGATATAAAACCTGCTCCGGAAGGCGGGACAATTGTAGAATTCCGTTTCCCTAATAAAGTCAACAAACTCTGATGAATATTAATATCGTGCTCACCGACGACCATCAACTCGTAAGAAGAGGGATTCGTCTCCTGCTGGAAAATATCAACGGATTTCAGGTCATGTTCGAAGCCGGAAATGGGAAGGAGCTGATTGATCAAATAGCGCGCGACGAACAGCATCTCCCTGACATTGTGTTGGTGGATGTGAACATGCCGGTGATGGAAGGGCCGGAAGCCGTTGCTGTTTTACGGGGTAAATATCCTGATTTACGCATAGTGGCTTTGAGCGTGAATACCGATATGGAAAATATCCGTAACATGATCCGAGCCGGTGCAAATGCCTATCTGTTCAAAGATTCCACTCCTGAGATGTTTGAGAAAGTACTGCGGGAGGTATATGAAAATGGATTCTTCTACAGCGCCGAAGTCGTGAAGAGTTTAACAACCAACTCCTCTGCCGGAGAGCGAAAAGATAAAGAACAACAGCGGAACGAGGAGCTGATGAATCAGCTTACCGCCCGTGAGAAAGAGTTTATTGTACATTGCTGCAGCGATCGAACATATCGCCAGATTGCTGACAATATGGGTGTTAGCCAGCATACGGTCAACGGTTACCGCGAGAGTGTTTTTCAAAAGCTGGATATTCGTTCACGTACCGGACTGGTAATCTTTGCTGTAAATACAGGCATGTTTACTTTGTAAACGGGTGATTTTCACCTGTTGCGCCTTTACAAAACGGTAAAGCCCATTGCGCTTCTTTCCGTACTTTTGTGGTCCCTCCGGTTTAGCTGCCGGACAAATTCCATCATGACCGTTCGTACCCGATTCGCCCCATCACCAACCGGACCCCTTCACATGGGAGGTGTCCGCACTGCGCTCTACGCTTATCTCTTTGCCAGACAACATCAGGGTCAGTTTATTCTCCGTATTGAAGACACTGACCAGAACCGCTACGTTCCCGGTGCCGAAGAATACATCATCGAGTCACTGCGCTGGTGCGGTATTATCCCCGATGAAGGTGTTGGATTTGGCGGGCCGCATGAGCCGTATCGCCAGAGCGAACGCAAAGGCAAGGGATTTTATATGGAGTATGCCCAACGCCTCCTGAGCAATGGTTCGGCGTACTATGCTTTTGATAAACCCGAAGATCTTGAATTGTCCCGCAAGAATGCAGAAGAGAGTGGTGTTCAGGGTTGGCAATACGATGCTTCCACACGTCTCGGTATGCGCAATTCACTCAGCCTGCCTGAGCAGGAAGTTAAGCATCTTCTCGATCAGGGAACACCCTATGTCATCCGTCTCAAGGTGGAGCCCGGACAAACACTAACGTTCACGGATATGATAAGAGGCGAAGTAAGCTTCGACAGTTCGCTGGTGGATGATAAAGTGATGATCAAGGCCGACGGCATGCCTACGTATCATCTTGCTCACATCGTAGACGATATCATGATGGGCATCACGCATGCTATCCGTGGCGAAGAATGGCTCCCCTCTGCGCCGGCACATATCCTCATCTATCAGTACCTCGGCATCCAGATGCCGCAGTACGCGCATCTTCCTTTACTTCTCAAACCTGAAGGCAACGGGAAACTGAGCAAACGCGACGGTGACCGTTTGGGATTCCCGGTGTTTCCACTCGAATGGAAAGATCCGGTAACGGGAGATATTTCTTCCGGTTACAGAGAGAAAGGCTACTATGCAGATGCATTTGTGAACATGCTTGCGTTCCTGGGCTGGAATCCGGGCACTGAACAGGAACTCTTCAGCATGGAGCAACTCATTGAAGCATTCAGCTTCGATCGGGTACAGAAAGCCGGTGCACGCTTCGATCCTGAGAAAGCAAAATGGTTCAATGAACAACGGCTGCGTGCCAAATCCGATTCAGAACTTGGTGAACGGTTCGCGAAAGTTATTGCGGAGAAATTTGGCGCAGATCATCCGAAAGCGTCAGTTGCGTTTGCAACAGGAGCCGTGAAGTTACTGAAGGATCGTGTGCAGTTCGAACATGAATTATATGCAGCCGGCTGTTATCTCTTCGAGGCTCCTCAGGAATACGATGCGAAAGTGATCGAAAAACGCCTCAACGATAAATCAAGAACATTTATAACTTCTCTGCCGGAGATGTTCACTGCGTTGAATGATTTCTCTGCAGAAAGTACCAAAGCAGCGTTTGAAGCACAGGCAGTGGCGCAGGGTCTCAAACCCGGCGAAGTATTGCAGCTCTTCCGTGTGGTGGTGAGTGGTGTAGGCAGTGGCATCGACCTGTTCGGTATGGTATCACTGTTAGGAAAGCAGGAAGTGAATGAACGGATCCGGATTGCATTAAACAAATTATAAAGTACATAACTTTTCGTAGCGTTCGCTGCGTTTAATCAGATATTTCAGGTAAAGAGAATGTCAACAGAAAAAGGCCCCAATTTCCTCGAAGAGATCATTGCCGAGGATGTAAAAAACGGTAAGCACGGAGGACGCGTACTGACACGTTTCCCGCCGGAACCCAACGGTTATCTGCACATCGGTCACAGTAAATCGATCTGCGTGAACTTTGGCCTCGCACAGCAGTTTGGCGGTAAAACAAATCTCCGCTTCGACGATACAAACCCCGAGAAAGAAGAAACAGAATACGTGGAGAGTATCAAGGCCGATATCAGATGGCTGGGCTTTGAATGGGCCAACGAACTATATGCTTCAGATTATTTTCCGCAGCTGTACGGATTTGCTGTGAAGCTGATAGAGATGGGACTCGCGTACGTGGATGACAGCACCGCGGAAGAGATAGCCGCGATGAAGGGAACGCCCACCGAGCCGGGCAAAGAGAGTCCATTCCGCAATCGCAGCGTGGAGGAAAATCTCGATCTCTTCACCCGCATGAAGAACGGCGAGTTCAAAGACGGAGAAAAAGTGCTGCGTGCAAAGATCAACATGGCTTCGCCCAACATGCATTTCCGTGATCCGATTTTATACCGCATCAAACATACTGCGCATCACCGTACGGGGAACGAATGGTGTATTTATCCGATGTACGATTTTGCACACGGACAGAGTGATGCGATTGAGAATATTACGCACTCTATCTGTACGCTCGAGTTTGAAGTACATCGCCCTTTGTACGAATGGTTCATCGAAAAACTCGGACTCTTCCCCAGCCATCAGTACGAATTTGCCCGCCTTAACCTTAACTACACCGTGATGAGCAAGCGTAAGCTGCTGCAACTGGTAAAGGAAGGTCATGTAAGCGGATGGGATGATCCCCGTATGCCGACTATCAGTGCGCTGCGCCGCAGAGGATATACACCGGAGAGTATCCGCAATTTTGCCGAGCGGGTAGGTGTTGCACGCCGCGAAAATATCATTGATGTGGGCTTCCTTGAATTCTGCGTTCGCGAAGATCTCAATAAACGTGCTACGCGTGCCATGGCTGTATTGGATCCGGTAAAACTCATCATTGAAAATTACCCGGAAGGACAAACCGAACTCTTGCCGACAGAAAATAACCCGGAAGCAGAAGATGCAGGGACACGTGAAATTCCGTTCGGACGGGAGCTGTACATCGAGCGTGAAGACTTCATGGAAGATCCGCCAAAGAAATTCTTCCGCCTGGGCCCGGGCCGTATGGTTCGCCTCAAAAGTGCGTTCATTGTAGAGTGTACAGGATTTGACAAAGATGCTGACGGAAATATTTCGGTTATCCGTTGCCGTTACTTCCCCGAATCGAAAAGCGGTCACGATACCAGCGGTCTTTCCCCGAAAGGTGTGATGCATTGGGTGAGTGCAGCCCATGCTGTAAAGGCTGAAATCCGTTTATACGACCGTCTCTTCAAAGTGGAGGATCCCTCCGGTGAGGAAGGAGATTTCAAGGAGTATATAAATCCGCATAGCCTGGAGGTTATGCACAATGCCATGGTTGAGCCTTCGCTCCGCGATGCGAAGCCGGGTATGTACTTCCAGTTTCTTCGCAAAGGATACTTCGTTCCGGATCCTGACAGTAAGCCCGGGGCCCCTGTGTTCAACCGTACAGTGGGATTGAAGGACAGCTTTACGAAATCAAACTGATAAGATGCTGGGACAGGTCGTCCCGGATTCGAGAGGTAGGGACAGGTTGCGCCGGATTTGATATGTAAGGACAGGTCGCGACCTGTCCTTACTCATTTAAACTTGTCTTTGAACTGCGAACATGTACGGACAGGCCGCGACCTGTCCCGGCGTTTTATCAAAATAGTTTACCGTAACACCACAAATTTTGCGGATAATACATTGTCTTTTGATTGCAGCAACAATGTATAAATGCCGTTTGAAAGATTTTCAATCCGTATCAAGGGAGAATTTTCAGAAACAGTTTGGCGAAGGATGCACCTTCCTGAAGTATCATAAATCATTGCAACAGCAGTTGGGGTGATGGTGGAATGGATGCGGATATATTCACTTGCCGGAACTGGATAAACCAAATTCTGATTGTTCATTTGAGTTTCGGTAAGGCCGGTCGTTAGTCCCGCGAGACGTGCTGTAAATCCCTGCCGGATATTGAAGCCTGCAAAGCCGGTGCCTGTCAGATACAAATCACCGTTATGATAATCCATCGCACTTACTTCCGGGGTGGTTATTCCCGGTAAAAGCAATGCAGCATCCGTGATCCGTTGTCCTGACGTAGTGTATCGGTATAACCAGGGTGTGCCACGATTGGTGGCGATCGTAAGAACTCCGTCTTCGAGATGGAAAAATTCGCGATTGCGACTATAAAGTGTAAAATATCCGCGAAGTGTATCCACCCACAAGGTGTTTCCTGCCGAATCAATGGCTGCGATAAGACTGTATGCTGGATTTCCTGCGTTGGTGGCCAGCGCATAAATATTTCCTGCTGCATCGGACTTCAGATTGATAACGGTAGTGGCCAGTCCAGATAGGCCGGGATAGGCTACAGCAGTACTCCACAGGGTATCTCCCTGTCCGTTTACTTTTACGATACCACCGGTTGCTCCCATATCGCCACCAACGACCGCATTGCCATCTGCATCAACGATTAGTTGCGTATGATATTCGGCCAGGCTTACCGGCAACGGGGTTTGCCATTGATACGTACCTGATGAATCACAATAAGCGAGTGAACCATAGCCCGTAAAATTGAAGATCAACTGATAAACACCGGTGTCTCCGGCCATTTCAATGCATCTCCCGATCGCGGAATTCCATCCGGTCAGCAAGGGATGATAACTCATCCAGTCAAATACTCCTCCAGGCCGATAGCGGACTATTGCTGCGTAATAATTGCTCGTTTGTTGTATCTGACCGCCGAGATAAATATTCCCGTTGTTGTCAACTGAGATATCATAGAGGTCATCTCCGGTGTTTGTTCCGGAAGTATTGTAGATAGCACCAGATACCGTGTTCCCGGAAGCATCTAATACGTTGTACAACATATTATTTGTTCCGGTATTGTCTTCGTATTCCCCTGCGAAAATAAATTGTCCGGTCGGAGCAGGTAATAATCTATAGCTGTAATGAAAGTTTAGACCAGCCACCGATTTTTTCCAGAGTAACTGACCATTGCTGTCATAGGCTATATACGCCGGCCCAATGCCAAGCGCAGTATCAATTGAGCCGGTTACAATTACCTGCCCGTTGGCGTCAACCAGAAGATCTTCCAGACGGCTATAGCCTGTCACAGGGGAGTCGCATTCAGTCTGCACCCAAACCGTTGTGTATTGAGCAGTTGTAAACGTATGGATCAATAAGAAAGCAAGAAGGAGCCGAACCATCATGAGGATACTTTTTGCTAAGATACACGATCCTGTTCTGGTTCTATCTGAAATGAAGTTCTGTTCATCTGCTCCGCTGGTCCTTTTATCACGGGCATCTTGCAATTCGTAAAATCCAACCCGGATGAAAGACTTTGATCTTTCAAAAAAAGCCGTTATTCTTGTATCGCGTAAGCCATAAAGCATCCTTCATAAGCTTCTTTCCTTATTGATTAGTCAGATCGGGTATTGAGGTCCAAACTGAGCAACCCGTTTCTTTAAGGTTCTTAAAATTGAAACATTGGAATCCAGTTCATCTTAACACAACCATACCATTAATAACCTTTTAAACACTTCTAACATTCACAACATTTCTAACGAGCCGCGCAGGCACTAAAAACATCTAAGTAATGAACTCAACACTACGAAACATTCTCGCCGTAATCGCAGGTGCAGTTATTGGCAGTTTTGCAAATGGCGGACTCATCGCCTTAAGTCCATCCCTGATTCCTCCTCCTGCAGGAGCTGATGTCACTACTGTAGAAGGGTTGAAAGCATCGCTTCATCTTTTTGAACCGAGGCATTTTATAATGCCTTTCCTTGCACATGCGGTGGGAACGCTGGTCGGAGCATTTATTGCCGCGTTGATTGCAGTCAACAATAAAATGAGAACAGCAATGATAGTAGGCGCACTCTTTATGGTGGGTGGCATCATGAATGTTTTCATGTTACCTGCACCAACCTGGTTTTGCGTGACCGATCTGCTGCTGGCGTATTTGCCGATGGCCTATCTGGGTGGACGGATTGGTGCGAAAAAATAGTCCGGCTCCGAATACGATTACCGGATCTATATCGTTTTTATAAAAACGACAATATATGAATTGTTATAAACATTCTTATCGTTGGCTCCTCTTTCTATTGTTGCTTCTGCCAGATGTTGTCACTGCCGGGCATCTGGTACTTCAACAGGTTAATCAAAGTGTATATGTCTTTGTGACCTTTCAGAACTATGAAGGTGTGCCATTTCCGGCCAATGGAGTGTATGTATTAACCTCAGCAGGTGCTGTGCTGGTCGATGCTCCCTGGGATACAACACAGGTATTGCCTTTAATTGATTCCATTCGAACCCGGCATCATGTACCGGTCATTGCATGTATTGCTACTCATTTTCACGAAGACCGGACCGGCAGTATCGATGTTTTAAAAAGATTGGGTATTCCAACCTGGTCATCGGCTATGACGAGAGAACTCTGCCATAAAGAAGGTTTTCCCGAGGCGGAAAACACCTTCCTCAACGATACAAGTTTCGTTTTCGGTGATACAAAACTTCAGACATTTTATCCCGGGAAGGGTCATGCACCGGATAATATTGTGGTATGGCTGGATAAGTATAAAATTCTGATCGGAGGGTGTTTTGTAAAGAGCGTGGAAAGCACTTCTCTGGGGAACTTATCGCATGCCGATGTGAAGGCATGGCCGGAGTCGGTCCGGAAGACGATGCAAAAATTTCCTGATCCTGATTTTGTTATTCCGGGTCATTTCGGCTGGTTGCAGCACCATTCGCTCGAACATACTTTAAAACTGTTACGGAAACATAAAACATAGCGCGGTCAGCTGAGGAAGACTTCATTCAGTTTCTCGGCCAGTGTATTTATCAGCGTTGCATAGTCGCAAGTGTTCAGCGCTTTATTTGCTTTTTTTGTTTCCGGAAAACACCGGAAGAGGGAGAGGAAATCGCTCAGGTATCTTTTGAAGCTAATCAGCATGTAAATAGTATTAATGATTGACGGTAACTGAATTTAATGTACTTTGTTCGAGCAAAGCGAGCCGGAGATTTATAGCAGCAAGTTGTTGTTCGAGCGCAGTATTTGCGGCTTTTAATGAATTGTTCTCAACCGATAGTTCCTGAACTGCTTTTACCAGTGGTACAACAAATTCGGCATATCTGATGCTGTACGTGTCAGTTTCATTTTGTGGAGTTACCACCCCGCTGAAAGCATAACCAATCGCCATTGCCGCAGCTTCTACTTCCTGTGCAATGAATCCCGAATATCGTACCTTTTCTTTTTCTGCTCCATTGCAAAACGCGTACGCTGAATCAGTATTTGCCTCCGGAAGTATCTGCCGGTTATATTTCTGCAGATCGTACGAGTAGCTTACAGGGCGCAGTGCATTGATAAATTGTAAGCCGGGAATATTCTCCTGCACATCTTTCTTGAATCTTCCATCAGAAATCACACTCCAGTTGACTGCACCGCCAATGGCAGTCACGAAGGCATTGCCGATTTTCACCTGGTTACTGGCTGTTGCAACAGCGTTGTACCCGATAGCAGTAGCATTGTTCAGCAGATTTACCGACATATCCGCACTTACACCAATCATAGTACAACCCAGATACGAAGCCCTTAGCGCCCCGGACTGATAACCAATGGCAACATTGCTTCCACTCGTATTATTCTGCAACGAAAATGCACCTACGGATGTATTGTTGGTTCCAAGTGTATTGGTTTGCCCTGATTGCTGACCGATAGCGAGGTTATAATTGCCAAGTGTGTTTGACATCAATGCTGATTCACCGATGGCAATATTGGAGACGCCTATGGTATTGTTTAACAGTGCGGACAATCCGAAGGCACAGTTGGATGATCCTGATGTATTTTGTTTAAGCGCCCAATTGCCAACTGCGCAATTGTTGCTTCCTGTATTATTTAGCAAAGCCTCATACCCCATGGCATTGTTGGATGTTCCCGCATTGGTTGTTGCAAACATTGCATGATAGCCCATCGCCTGATTATAATTTCCACTGCTGGTAGTCGTCAATGCCCCGGTTCCGACAGCGGTCGATTGAATACTACTTACTGCATTTTGCATGGCATAAGCACCAATCGCTGTGTTGGAGTACGCATTTGCCGAATTCTGAAGTGTGAAAGAGCCGAGCCCGGTATTGAATTCTCCGTCTGTATTGGACGTTCCGCTTTTGTAGCCGACATATACGTTATCGTATCCTGAAGCGGTATTGTTCAATCCGGCTCTCAGGCCAAGGAATACACATCTACCCGTAAAAGCACCGTCCACATTGTCAATATACCCGCAGCTGACATTGTTTATTTTTAATCGTAAAGGCTGATCATCCGTTGTCCCGATGAAGTTCGCTGCTGTGTTTCCGGTATTGCCGCTGAGTCCCCAGGCATTGACTGCACCTCCGATCTGTTGCCAGGCTGTACCATCATAGTACATGAATTTGTTGACTGTTAAATCGTACACGAGAAGTCCGGTTGCCGGCGCAGCAATAGCAGCACGCTGCACTGCACTCATGCGTGGAATAAGAATGCCTTTATCCGTGGCCACCATATCCCATAAAGCACTGGCATGCGGGGCCGGATTATTTACGCCAATATTCTGTGCTGATACCGGCAAAATATTTAGCAGCAGCCCGACAAGTACGGTTAATTTTTTCATGACGCAGTCTGATGTGTTTGTTGATGTAAAAGTAAGACTGCATCAGAGCCGCTGAAATACCACTTTAGTGGAAGATGTCAGGAGGGTTTCCCATATACTTTATTAATGGCCTCCGTCCGGGAATTCACCTGCAGTTTTTCGTAAATATTGTATACATGTTTCCGGACTGTTTCAACGCCAATGTCTTTTTTAGCGGCAATCTCCTTGTACATCAGTCCCTGCGCCAGCAGATCGAGTACTTCTTTTTCACGGGTAGTTAGCAGATCATTGTGAATAGTTGCCGATTGCTTAACCGAGAAGGAATCCACCACCATGCGTGCAATGGATGAACTCATTGGAGAGCCACCCTGAACAATTTCACGGATTGCCGCAATGAGCCTGTCACCGGTATTGTTCTTGAGCATATAACCGGTGGCACCGTTACAGAGCGCCTGAAAGATATAGGCAGGATTTTCAAAAACGGTACAGACCATAAACTGGACCGCCGGCCGCTGAGGTTTGGCGATGGCAATGCACTCAATTCCGTTCTTTCCCGGCATATTTATATCCATCAGCACTACATCACATTCCAGATTCAGCCATGATTTCAGAAAACTGTCGCCGTTAGAGAATGTCTTAACTACTTCAATATCTGCTTCAGCTGCCAATACTCCTTCCGTCATTTCGCGGATATCTTTATCATCTTCAACAAGTATAACTTTGATGTTTTTCATGCGGCGGTGTGGGCAGTTGCAGGAAAGAGATTTCCCATGGCAGTAATAATACATCCGGTGCCCGGACTACTGATCACTTCCAGCGCATTGCCGTGCTGGGCCATACGTTGTCTCATATTAAGAAGTCCGTTTCCATTTCTTTTTATTTCGGCATTCCTATCCAGCGAATGTACTTCAAATCCTTTTCCGTTATCACGGATTTCAAGAAAGAAATGACCCTGATTGATACGGAAGGATACATGAATATGAGTTGCCTCTGCATATTTCAATGCGTTATGTAAAGCCTCTTTCATCACCAGGTAGATATTTCTTTTTACTTCCGGATGTATACTTTGCTGATTTATTTCATCCGGAAATTCGCAGGTATATCCGATCCCGCTATTCTCCATCAGCTGGTATGCTGTTGATTTCATGTAATTCACCAGACTTCCCACATGATCATTGCCCGGATGAATGGCCCAAACGATCTCACTCAATGAAGCACTCACACCTTTCGAATAGCCTGTGATTTTCTGCAGAGCTTCCTGTGCTACCGGATCGTTGGTTTTCTTTCGGGTGATATCGCTGAGCAAGGTGATTTTTGTGAGCCCGCTGCCAATGTCATCATGGATATCCCGCGCGATTCTCACTCTTACCTGCTGAGCCTCTCGTTGTTTTTCCGTTTCCACCAGCTCCTGCTGTGTGTTTTTGAGTTGAGCATAAGCGGCCTCAAGCGAATCGTTTTTTTGCCGGAGTTCAAGACTGTAATGGTGTCGCTCGCGGTAACGTTTAAAGATAAAGAGAACCAACAGCAGCAGGAGTACTCCGGTCGCGATAGAAAAATTCCGTAGTTGTATCTGTCGTTTTTGCTCCGCAGCCGCCAGGGCCCTTTCTTTTTCGAATTCAAAATTGAGTTGCGCCCTGGTTAGTGACCGTGCCTTTTCGAGGTTCACATCGTCGGAATATTCGTTGAATGCGGAGTCGAGAACAGCCAGTGCCTGCTTTTTATTTCCGGCGGCGGATAATACCAAAGACAGATATTTGTGAATGTTGAAATCATCTTCTTTGTTCTCTGTTTCACGTGCCATTTCCATTGATGCATACAGCAGTTGTAAAGCCTGATCTGTTTTGCCTTCTGTATAATCTACTATCGCCTGATAGGTGTTATAGGTCATCATGTGTTCAGGGAATTGCAGCTGTGCAGCAAGTTCTTTTGCAACAGGAAGATATTTTTTGCAGGAATCGTAATGCTGAAAATAAATAAAGATCTCAATCAGGTCGAGGTTGGCACCGCTGTATAAGGGCAGATTTCCCGATGCTCTGTATAGGTCGAGTACTTTTTTCTTCCAGTAGTAAGCACTGTCATAGTCAACCTTTTTATCAAAGTAATAGGAACCGTAAATCGCCAGCGCAGCACCCATTGCATTGATGTTGTTAGTATTTTGCAGGACTGCATATGACTGTTGTGCGTACGAAAATGCCTGTTCATAATCTTCGAGTTCACGAAAGCAGGAGGCAATATATGCCAATGCTGTTCCAATATCGCTGTCGCTGCGCAACTCCCTTGCTTTGGCCAGATATTTCTGAAAATACGTGGTTTGTTCCGTGTAGTTGTCTTTGTCGAAGTAAGAGATGCCAATGTTTTTATAGAAAATCATCTCATACTTATCGAGATAAAAACGAAGCATTTTATCTTTTGCTTCTTTTTTATAATCCAGGGTTCGTTTTAATCCGAGATCAGCGTATTTCCGCATCGAGTCTGACTCACCTTCTCTGTAAAATGCAGCGCAGATATACCAGTAGTGTACCAGTTTCATCGTATCATCCGCTTTGAAAATCTGGTCGAAACGGTCGTGTTGAATTAGCGTACGTAAACTATCGGATGGATATTGCTGAGCTTCCGCCTTCTGGAAAGCGAGTGCTGATATCATCAAAAAAAGAAAAGTCAAATACCGGATCCTTAGGAAAGCTGAAGTGTTTAGGATCCGCTTATTTTTTTGATCAGACTTTATGCTTGAATGAATCATTGGTTTGATTATAGGTGTTGATGAATGAAAAAGAGGATAATCTGTACCGGATAAATATATAAAAGTTATGGATGATGTATGATAAATGAACGGGTTTCTTGTTTCACATCATTCCTTATTTCAATATGATAAATACCATCAGAGAGTTCGGCGGTATTGACGTTGTACAGAGGCGCCTGGCAGGTTCCCTCTCCGGCTATACGTCCGGTATGATCATATATTGTAAAGCTGATTATTTCTCCCGGAGCATTCAGTATATACAATACTTCGTTAGCCGGTACCGGGAATAAACGGATGTGCCCGGCGTTGCCCCGTAAGTGCACTGCAGCAACTGAAGACAGGCTAAAATTTCCGTCATAGTCAGTTTGTTTTAAGCGGTAGTAACTGATTCCGGTAAATGCGTTTATATCGTCGAAAGAATAGGCGTTCAGTGCATTGCTGGTTCCGTTACCATCGACTACGCTTATATCTTTAAAAGTAATACCATCAACACTGCGCTGAACCGTAAAGTAATCGTTATTGGTTTCAGTTAATGTCGTCCATTTACAACGAACCTGATGCTCTCCTGCTGCAATGGCGGTAAAGGCAAGTAATTCCACTGGCAGTGGCGTTGCATTCATAGCCAGTGCCCAGGTAGTACCCTGCAGCGTTCCTGGAGTTGTAGCTGTAACCAACGGGACATTCACTTGTTGTGCTGTGGGATTGGTTTGACCTGCCGGAGGCGGCATCCATCCTGCATTCAGGGTATTCCATGCCTGCGCCCGCAGTTGTGTGTTTCCGTTTACCGCCTGTTCAGATGCAGCATATTTGAAGGTAAAGCTACAGGAGCCTGTATGTTCAATATGCCAGAAACGGTCAACTGTATTGGCACTGTTATCACTGCCGGCGGTATTATTTACATGATTAATGACAACCGGACTTACCGGGTAAGGTGTATTATCTGGTAAAGTCGCATAGGTAGAGATTCTCAATGAGCTTTCCTGAAATCCGGAAGGTGGTGCCGCCGTGAATGAAAAGGAAATGTCGTTGCCTGCAGAATTCCCGAAGGGAATGGTATGCACTCCTGCATTCACATTCACCCACCAGACTTTTGCCAGATTTGTGGCTTCTTCGCTTAAAATATAACCCGTAGTTCTTTGAATTGCAGTTGACGATGAATTGAAAACAGAAACCATGTTGGATTTTAGGGATAATACGGCATTGGTCAGGTTCAGCACACCATTGTAAGGTATTGCGCCTCCGCCGGTGGAGATATTGGTATGTAGTGTCTTGGTCCCGTTTTGGAGAGTGAGATGATAGAATGTTGTTGGGAAGGAACCCTGAATGTGCTGATTTATTCCATTCATCAGCACCGTACCTTTCGATGTACCGAATACTCCTGCACCGGCATTGTTGGTCCAGTTGCCGGTCAGGGCGATTGTGCCGGAATTGTTTACCGTGGTAGTTCCCTGCATTTCCATGTCGCCGTTTACAGTCATGGAGACGCCTGAATTAATGGTAATCGAAACCCCGTTAGCCACCAGCAGTTGCGCCTGTAACTGAAATCCTGCCAGCGACAGGAAAATGATCATAGACCACTTTTTCATTCCGTAAAATTAGTCCGGGGCCTGGAAATTGGAAATACCACTTTAGTGGAAGAAATTATTGATTCGGCCAGATACCTTAACTTTACCGTGATGGAAACTCTGAAATTACTGCGTTCCGATTCGGCTCATCCTGACTTTATTGCTCTGGTCAAGCAACTGGATCAGGATCTGGCCATACGGGATGGTGCAGACCATGCCTTTTTCGCACAATTCAATAAGATTGATGCAATCAAACATTGTGTAATTGGTTATCTGGATAATCAACCTGCCTGTAGTGGTGCTATTAAAAAATTCGACGATTATACGCTGGAAGTAAAGCGGATGTATACCATCGAAACACTGCGTGGAAATGGATTTGCTGCACGGCTCTTGAAAGAGCTGGAGGTCTGGGCACAGGAACTTGGATTTTCCCGTCTAGTTCTGGAAACCGGGCAGAAACAGCCGGAAGCACTGCGTCTCTATCATAAATGCGGATATAAAGTGATTCCCAATTACGGACAGTATAAAGATGTTGCGACGAGTGTATGTTTTGAAAAACACCTGTAAATTCATTTGCAATCAAATCGTAAAAGTATGTTGCCGGAATACGACCGGCTTCGATATTTGCGTATAAGACAATAACCACTACCTCACCACCTCCTTATGAAAACTGATTTTCAGACGAAAGAAGCTACAGGATTTGAATACCGCAGGAGCTGGCTGGACTTCCGGAAGCGACACCTCGTGGTGGAAGATTCAGGTATTAAGATCGATACCGGGCTTCCTCATCTCAAAAGCGAACAGTTTATTCCCGGAGATCAGATTGCCGGATTCCGTTATGGTGTTAAATGGGTTCGCGGAATTTATTGTTATGTTGCACTCGACTTCCATCTTTATTTACTGCTCCGGAATAATAAGGTGATCCCCTTTACTTATCGCTGCTATTATGGAATAAAAAAAGAAGCATACCATCGTTTTTACGCCGATGTCATCAATACAGTATGGAATCGCATATTTGTGAGTCGTGTTAAAGAGATGCTTCAGCAGCTCAATGAAGGACAAGAGATTGAAATCAATAAAGTGCAGATCAATAAGAGCGGAGTCACCATTGTACAATCCGGATTTATTTCTGATCAGAAATTATTCATACCCTGGGAAGAGGTCGGCACTGTTGATTATGCCACGTATTTCGTTGTTTTTTCAAAAAAGGACAAAGCCCGTTTAAACCGGAGTTACCGGTATCTGGACGACTGGAATACCATGTTGCTGAACGGTGTTTTACGCTCCGTACTTGACAATATACCTCCATCGACCGCAGATGGAACCGGTGAGGTGATGAATCAATCCAAACAGGATAAATAATTACTATACGGCTTTCCTGAAGAATCTGCTTCCTTATCTTTGACTCATGAGTCAAAAGATACTTAGGATAGCAACGCTTGCTCTGACGTTGTTTTACGGTTGCAGTTTGAATTGGGTGCATGGGCAGGGTTTTCCCGCTTCTCCCCTTAACTGGCCCACACCGGCAGGCGGACTATTCGATGCCTGGAATGTACCGCTTGGTTATCCCTATCATTATAATGCTGTACACGCAGGCAGCCAAAGTACGCAATGGAACACTGTTGATATTACAGGTGATGGGAAAGCAGATCTGGTAGAAACATCCGACTATAGTACCGGAACATTTATTCAATATGGAGTACCTGGTGCACCATATTGGAAAGTATTTGCCGGAAACGGTACAGGCTTTTCTGCCACATCCGTAAACTGGACAACGCCGGTTGGCGGACAATATTCTGCTGTTAGCGGGAACAAAGGTTTTCTCAATACTTATGGTCAATCAAACATGGAATCAATCAGTCAGTCGTGGCAGATGATTGACATGAACAATGATCATTTGCCTGATCTGGTTGTGACAGGTGCTTACAACGCTTCAGTAGGCTGGCCGGTTCAGTTTAATGCTGGGAGTACTCCCTACTGGAAAGTGTATCTCAATACAGGATCTTCCTTTGCGGCTTCACCGGTCAATTGGTCCACGCCAAACGGTGGTGCCTATTCATCATCAGGTACAGCCCTTGGATTTTATGTCATCTCCGGTAGCTGTAATGCCACTGGAAACTGTCAGTTCTGGGATCTGAAAGATATGAACGGTGATGACAAACCTGATCTGGTTATTACCTCCCAATATAACACCACACTTAGTGCTCATGTGCAGTTTGGTGCCGGTGTCAGCCCATACTTTAAGGTTCATTTGAATACAGGGACCGGGTTCAGTTCCACGCCCATCAACTGGAGTACACCGGTTGGAGGACGATATTTATCCAATACAAATTCGCTGGGATATGTTTACACGTATGGAATTTACAGCCAATGCGACAGCTCGCAGTCGTGGGCCATTGCCGATGCGGATGGTGATGCGCGACCCGACCTGGTAGTCACAGGACATCATAATGTCGCTTCCAATATGGCAGAGCAATTTGGTAACGGAACCTCTCCGCACTGGAGAGTGTATCATAATAACGGAAGCGGATTCGATGCAATACCACAACTCTGGCCAACGCCATCTGGCGGCTGGTATGCAGCCAATGGTCAACTGATGGGATATAATTTCCCCCAGTCATTTGGCTATAACTGGAATCAGGGAAGTGAGCGCTGGTTATGCATGGATCTTGACGGAGATAAACGTCCGGAGTTCATTTCTTTCTCAGTCTATTCCGCTGCACTCAATGCTTACCAACAATATGGTATTGGTTCATCACCCTATTGGAAAGTGTATTACAACAATGGCAATGGATTTAACACCTGGCCAATCATGTGGCCAACACCGGCAGGTGGAATGAACAACCAGTCTTTTATCAACCTTGGCTTCAATGATGAATATACTTTTCAATACACCGTACAGGGAAGTGAAGGCTGGAAGCTGATGGATATGAATGGAGATAATATAAACGATCTCCTGGTGTATAATGCATGGGATTCTGCATTGTATTATCCTGTACAGTTTGGTGTACCGGGCTCACCACATTGGGAGGTTTATCTAAACAGTGCTGCTTCTTTGGCTACTGAGGAATGGTCAGCCGGAACAGCAAAGGTCACGGTGTATCCAAACCCTGCTGGAAATGCACTGTACCTCCGTTCGTCACTGTTATTGGAAAATACTACCTATGCACTTTATACGATAGATGGCCGATGTATAAAACCGGATCAGCCTTTACCTGCCGGTGCCGTAGTAGACATAAGCACGCTTCCTTCCGGGTTGTATTTACTGGAGCTGAATGGTACAGTAAGAGGGCGCGTTCGCTTTGTGCATTGATAATTCAAATACTTTCGATAAATGAAATTCACAGGGAGATAAACCATGGCCTACAATCCACTTCTGGGTGGCCGGATCCGTATACGGCTGAATGATTTGAAAAATGTCGAAGAGCGTGCTATGATGGGTGGACTCGCCTTCATGGTGAATGGAAAGATGTGTGTGGGCGTTATTGCTGATGAGATGATGTGCCGGCTCGATCCGGAATTTTATACGGAAGCCCTGAAACGGAAAGGCGCCCGGGAGATGGATTTTACCGGCCGTCCCATGAAAGGATATGTGATGGTAAATCAGTCGGGCATGAAAAGTGAAAAGGACTTTGATTTCTGGATTCAGCAATGCCTGGATTTTAATCCTAAAGCCAAAGCGTCTAAAAAGAAGAAGTAGCGCTTTTGATAGTTTGAAAATACTCATCGTTAAATAATATCCGGCCGGTGATTCCGTTTTCCTTTCGTGAAACCGATCCTGTCCACCCTGATTATAGCAGCCTTTTTCGTGTGTTGCAGTTCAATAGTATGCGACAGTATTGAGCGCCCATATATTCTCAAAGGAAACGTTACCTATAACGGACGACCGCTTGCAGATACTACATTTTGGCTGGTTTCAAGATATTATCGTGATAAGCCTTCTAACAATAATTTAGAGGTGGTTAAAACAGATGCGATGGGTCGGTTTGAGATCACAAAAAAATGTTTTTTACCTTGTTGGAGGAAATCAGTGATCAACTATGTTTGTTTTGCCGATGCTACCAGGGAGACGGAATTTTATACATATTACCCGCTCCGTTATGAATGCTGGTATCGGGGAAATAAGGTGATAGCATTTACGGGAATACAATATGTGGTTTACGAGTATTTCTGCCGTGGAAATCCGGATTTAATGCATGTGGAATTGAATATTGATTTTAAGTCGAAAACATGAGGATTCATAACGTTAAGTTCAGCAGCGTTGTCTTAATGGCGATCGTTGTTTTTTTTGGTTTTGCTGAACGGTTTACCTTCAATGACAGATTATCTGAAGCCGCTATCTCTATCATTAATCCGGAGATACGATATGATCCGTCTTATCACAACATCAGCTATCCGATGGGTGATGTTCCGGAACGAACCGGGGTGTGTACAGATGTAGTCATACGTGCCTACCGGAAACTGGGTATAGATTTGCAGGAGAAAGTTCATCTTGATATGGTTTCAGATTTTCAATCCTACCCGCAGGTGTTCGGTCTGAAAAAGCCGGATGCCAATGTCGATCATCGCAGAGTGCCGAACCTCATGGTTTTTTTTAAAAGAAATGGTGAGTCGTTACCCATCACTCAGGTACCGGCAGATTTTCATCCGGGTGAAATTGTATGCTGGAATCTCTATGGAAGCGTTAATCATATCGGTATTGTGGTAAATAAAAAATCAGCCGATCAGCAACGATTTATGGTGGTGCACAATATTGGTGGAGGACAAGTGATGGAGGATATGCTTTTCAAATACCGTATTATAGGTCATTATTACTATGATGGCCATTGATAACTGATCAGGATCAGCTCTGGTACAGGCAACTATATTTGATATCGTTGTCTTATATTTGAACCTGATTCGTACTGTATGAAACTGCGCTGGATATCACTCGGACTCTTTCTATCCTTCCTGATCTGCTATTTTCAATGGGGCCATCAATCTATGTTTTTATTCCAGATGGAAGCAGATGTTCTTTTGTCAGAAAAACGGAATCTGCACAATTTTTCCCACCCGTTGATCATCCTGCCTTTTATTGGCCAGTTGCTGTTGCTGGTTCCTTTGTTCAAAAAGAATTTTCCGCTGAAGTTTATACTTGTTTCCAATATTCTGCTCTCTCTGCTGGTGTTTATGGTGCTGCTGTCCGGCGTGTTGTCAATGAATGTCAAAATGGTATTATCCACCCTGCCATTTATCTTTTTCACAGTACTGCTGGTTCGTGCCTGGCGGAGCGAGCGCATCATCCGAAAATCTTCCAGACTCAGGCCCTGATCATTTTGTTGTATTTCTGACGATACTCTGCCGGAGTAAGACCTGTTATTTTCTTAAAAATCGTTCGGAATGCTTTGATATCGGAATAACCAACTTCATACATTACTTCGTTGATGTTCTTTCTGCTGTTCTCAAACCTTCGTTTCGCGGCTTCTATTTTAACCCGTTGCATATATTCATGAACAGAATTACCGGTAGCGATCCTGAATCGGCGTTCGAGGCTCCGGCGGCCTACAGCAACTTTGTCTGCAAGTAAGTCTACTGTGATTCTTTCCTTAACTTTCTCTTCTATGATCTCCTGAACTTTTTTCACTTCGGTATCAGCATGTGATTTCTGGCCCTGAAACATAGCAAAGGCAGACTGATTGTTCCGGTCAATGTCAATAGCAAAGTACTTCGATATTGTAATGGCCATTTCCCGGTCTGTATATTTTTCTACCAGATATAGCAACAGGTTCCAATAGGAGTTGGCACCCCCGCTCGAGTAAATACGTTTTTCCTCGGTGATGATAGTACCTTCCTGAACGTCGGTATCCGGAAACATGGTCCGGAATTCTCTGGCATAACTCCAGTGTGTGGAGCAGCTCTTGTTTGCAAGCAGTCCAGTAGCACCTAAAAGAAATGCTCCCACGCAAAGTGATGCCAGTTCAGCTCCTTCCAGATATTGATCATGCAACCAGCGGATCAGTGAAGTATTGGCGGCAATTCCTTCCTCCATATTTCCCAGTAATGCGGGTATGAAAATCAAATCCGCTTTTTTAACTTCATTCAGCATGAGCTGCGGATGAACTGTGAATAGTCCATTCTGAAGATGTATGGATTTTTTTGTTCCGGTAAGCTGTACACTGAACATCGGTTTCTTCCCTCTTGCCGCAAGAATTTGATTGACCATGCTGAAGCAATACTGCGGGCCTGATATCGTCTGAATGACCGATTGCTCCGGGACTGCAATGACAATGTTTTTCATGCCCTAAAGATATAAAAACAGCTTGTCGCAAAACACCCTCCGAATGTCGTTTATGTACATTCGCCCAATGGTCTTTCTACTGTAAGTTTGCACCATGAATCAATCTGTTGAAACCATGTATGTTGATCGGGATATTGAATTGGCCTGTTTGCCCCCTGTCGTTTTTCCGGATGGGATCGCTGCTGCATTTTCGGTGCTTGAGCAGCGTTTCCCGGAAACCGGATACCGCAACAGGTATGGTCTTTCCCGGCCGGAGGCAGGAGGCAATATTCTTTACAGAGCCGCAGTAGAACTTTTGCCCGATGATGATTTTCCTGAAGGAATGCAGCGTATGATTTTACCGAAGGGAAATTATGCGTATTTTAACATCCCCGATTTCATGAATAATATTTCATTGATCGGAGCGTCCTTTGAACGGCTAACCGCTCTTTCTGACATTGACCCGGAGGGTTATTGCATTGAGTGGTACACCGGTACCAGGGATCTGCGTTGCATGATTCTCTTAAAATAGAAATATGGAAACAACTCCTAAAACAGTGGTAACGATTACTGCTACCGTAAAGGTTTCTACCGCTAAGGCCTGGCAAGTATGGAATGCACCGGAACATATTATGAACTGGAATTTCGCCAGCGATGACTGGCATTGTCCGGCTGCGAAGAGTGATTTGCGTACGGGCGGGACATTCTCAGCTACGATGGCTGCGAAAGATGGCAGCATGTCGTTTGAATTTGGCGGTGTTTATGATGTCGTAGAGCCTGAAAAACACCTGGCCTATACATTGGGCGATGGACGCAAAGTGGATGTTGTATTTGAATCATCGGCGGAAGGTACCGTCATCACAGAGTCGTTCGAAGCGGAATCTGTTCATCCGGTAGATTTGCAGAAAGCCGGCTGGCAGGCTATCCTGAATAATTATGTGCGCTACGCAGAGTCGTTGAACTGAACAGTTACCATCGATCTGCGGAGTTTATTCCTGAATACAAAATGAAAAATTCAATGTACCCTTGTCTTTGGTTTAACGGTAATGCAAGGGAAGGTGCTGACTTCTACAAAACGGCATTCCCATTCCTGAAAGAAACTGCATCAAATCCGTTTGTCGTCATGCTGGATCTGAAAGGACAGCAGCTGATGCTATTGAATGGCGGGCCGGAATTCAGGATGAATGGCACCATTTCATTTTTTGTGTTGCTGGAGAAGGAGGAAGATATTGATCGTGCCTGGAAAATTTTGTCTGATGGAGGTGAAGTACGGATGGAGTTGGATAAGTATCCCTGGAGCGAGAAGTATGGATGGGTGGAAGATAGGTTCGGCGCGAACTGGCAATTGTCTTTCGGCAAGCTGGCGGAAGTCGGTCAATCACTTACCCCGGTTTTGATGTTCACAGGTGCGAATGCCGGCAAGGCCGAAGAATCCATTCAGTTTTATTCGGGAATTTTTCCTGATTCTTCACTCGTTGGGATCCTTCGCTGGGGAGATAACGGACATGAGAAACCGGGCACCATTCAGCATGCCCAATATAAACTGAATGGCTATGTGATGATGACGATGGATAGTTCCCTGTCGGATCAGTTTTCGTTTAATGAAGCGGTCTCGCTTGTGATACACTGCGACACACAAGAGGAGATTGATCATTACTGGAACAGGTTAACGGAAGGTGGCCGTGAAGGCCGGTGTGGCTGGCTGAAAGATAAATATGGTGTTTCCTGGCAAGTGGTTCCGAAAATTTTGGGAACGTTGATGAGCGATCCTGTAAAAGCACCAGCTGTTGTAAAAGCATTTATGGGGATGAATAAATTTATTATCAGTGACCTTATTGATGCATCTGAATAAAATGGAAAAAGTAACCTTTAAGATGCAAATCAATGCTTCTCCGGATAAAGTCTGGTCAGCTCTATGGCAGGATGTAAACTACCGGGAATGGACCTCTGTGTTTATTGAAGGTTCCTATGCTGAAAGTGACTGGAGGGAGGGAAGTGAGATCCGGTTTTTGTCTCCTAAGAACAGCGGGATGAAAGCAGTGATTTTACGCAACAGGATAAACGAAGAGATGGTATTTGAGCATCAGCAGGAGATAATAAATGGTGCACTGCGAGATATTCCCTGGAAGGGAGCACAGGAAGCCTATCTGTTAAAGGAGGAAGATGGCAAGTCGGTGTTAATCTGCTCTCTGGATGTTTCTGCAGCATTCAAGGAGTATTTTAATTCTGTTTTTCCCGTTGCCTTGCAGCGTGTCAGGGAAATTGCAGAGCGTCAATAGTTTTTCGTCCTTCAATAATAAATCATTCCGGAAGTACTATATGGTCAAAATTGCCGTTTACAGGGAATGAGCCGTAAAGGGTATGGGCTGTGGATAGCAGCTGTTTCAACGATTGTTTTTCTGGTTGGCTTTTGTCGTGGAGGTCGTTCACGTACTGCGGAAGTTTTGGGAATTGAGATAGCACGGCCCGCTGCTGATTTCACCATTCTAAGTGCCAAAGCGCAGGAGGCGGCATATTTTGTGCGTACCCATGAATTTGAAACACGTTATTGTCTGCTGGCTGATATGAGTATGCACTCCGGTGTCCGCCGGATGTTTGTATGGGATTTCGATAAGGATACAATTGTTCGCGCATTTCTTGTATCGCATGGCTGCGGTTCAAAGGTTTGGAGCTGGGACCTTACCAAGGATAAACCTGTTTTCAGCAATCAGGACGGGAGTCATTGCTCATCAATTGGAAAATACAAAATCGGAAAACGTGGTTATAGCCAATGGGGAATTCATGTAAAGTATACATTGCACGGACTGGAGGCTTCCAACTCAAATGCACTGGGACGCGCCATCGTTTTGCACTCGTGGGATGAGATAACGGATGAAGAAGTGTTTCCGGATGGTACCGCAGAGGGTTGGGGTTGCCCGGCTGTTTCCAACAGTAACATGAAGTATCTGGACAGTTGTCTGATTAAAAGTAATCGCCCTGTTCTTCTCTGGATGTTTGCTGGCCGCAATTGAAGTCTGTCTTTCTTGTTTATTTTTGAACGATGCGTCACCTTATCTGCACCAGCTTCTTTCTTCTGTATTTTATTTTCGTTGCTTCGGCACAATCGCAATGCATCTCCGATACCCTGGAACTGTATGATACCTTGCGCACCCGGAAAATACCGGTGCTGATCAGTCTGCCGGCCGACACCCATCATCTGAAAGGTACAGTCGTATTCAGTCATGGATACGGTCAGAATAGACCGGGAAGTTTTCTGGGGTATGTTTATCTGAAAAATTATTTTAACCGGTCAGGGTATGGCTTTATCAGCATCCAGCAGGAACTGGAATCAGATTCGCTGATCTCTATGACACCACCGTTTTACCAGACCCGTATGCCGTTTTGGGAGCGCGGGGCAGCCAATATTCTCTTTGTTCTTCAGCATCTGGATAAGTTACATCCTGTTTTGGCAGTACACAGGTATATCATCGCCGGACATTCCAACGGTGGAGATATCGCGGCATTATTTGCGACCCGTTATCCCGAATATTGTAAAGCGCTCCTTACCCTTGATAACCGGCGTATGCCTTTGCCACATACACATCAGTTCAGAGTCGCCTCGGTCCGGTCGGCAGATCTCCCCGCAGATGAAGGGGTATTGCCGGATATTGCAACCGAAAAGCGGTTCAATATGGTAATCGTCAGATCAGCACATGTTACACATAATCAGATGGGTGACCAGGCAACAACGGCAGAGCAGGAAGAAATCATCGGTATCATACAGCAAACCTTGAAACGTATATTATGATTGGCTATATTTAACAGCAGATGAATACCTGTTTTTTACAATGAAAATGCATGCCACCTGTTTGATCCGACTGTTATGGATTCCATTGATCTCCGTAGTTGTTTTTCCGTTTTCACTCCGGGCGCAGATGGTGATTCAGGCCATCATCACGGACAGTACTAACGGTAATGTGTTGCCGTATGTAAATGTTTACTACCCGGCCTCCGGTACAGGAGTAGTTTCTGATCTCCATGGCAGCTTCAGGATTGGCGTCAGCGCTGCAAACGATACACTTGTTTTTACGACAACAGGCTTCAGACGAAGGACGGTTGTTGCAGGAGCAATATCATCTTCCGTGCAGATGCAACCGGAGATCCGCAATATGAAAGAAGTCGTCATACGTCCGGTAGATGACCTGTATTATTTCCGCTGCATTGATTCCTGCCGGTCCGGTAAGCACATGATGAAAGGAATGGCCCGCGCAGCTTTCAGGCAGCAAAGCACGATCGATTCGGCTACGGTGGAACTGCTGGAAGCGTACTACAATGCGGAAACAGATGGTTACGACCTCAGGCAGTTGCAACTGAAGACCGGCAGATTCGGACTGCGTCCTGCAGATGGTCATTTTTTTCTTTCCTATGAAAATGCCCGGGCGATCACCTTGTTGCCGGTAAAATCGAAGTCGGATTTTTTCCCGGCCCAGCCTTTAAGTATGAGCGTTGAAATGATGCGCAGAAACTATATCGCAGATCCGGTTGCAGCGTATACCAATGCTTCCGGCGATCAGATGCTGAAGCTGCGTTGCATCCCTAAGAAGAAAGATGGATCCTTTTTTATAACGGAATTAACGATGAACAGGACACGACATTTTATTGAAGAGATAAACTGGAGCGGCACCACTATGCGGCACCATCCTTTTGTTCCTTACGCCGGCGACAGTATCATACAGATTACATGGAATATTCATCGTACCTATTCCGGTGATGGAGATAGTGTCCGGCTGCAGATGACAGATTTTGCATACACCACTACCTATAAGAGATTACGTCCTTCACAACCCAATGCCGTATTCAACGTCAGTACCCGTGCCGTATTATTTCTGTACCGGTATCATGAACCGTTTATACTTCCTTCCTTCGATTTTGGTCCGGTCGCATTGAGTGATTACAGGAAGATCAACGTGTTCGGATACAACAAGATCTTCTGGGAGCAAAACCGTGAATACCGGTTAACAGATAATGGAGATTTCCGCAAATTCTATGCTCTCCCCGATGTTGTACAAACGTCTGCCGCATTTTTGCCGGGACCAATGATACGGAACGGGATGTTTGAACACCCTTATGTCCATTGGTCGCGAAAAAGAATTCGGATACGCCAAACCGTTAGTGACACTATTCAAGGCAAAGCCGGGGTCGCCACGGACCGGGAACAATATGAGGTGGTCGTGAAGCTCTTTGCCGAGCTGGATACCATGAACGGGGAAAGCTATCTCAGAACATCCGTCGTAATGGATCCTTACGAGAGTTACTGGCGGCTTCCTGAGGATTCACTTTCGGGAATCGTAGTCAATGTGTTTTTCGACCACTGTGAGATCTTTCGCCGTCGCCTGGAACTTAAATATGGATTGCAGCCGCAGTCCGTTGACCTTGTAAAAATGCAGGAGGAGTACCGGCAATGGTTTATCCGTTTCAATGAAGACTACTTCCGGCAAGTACAGCGGGGCAGGAATATTGTCGCTCTCGAGAAATATGCGCAGGAGGCGGAAAGCGTGTTAGTGCTCAGGCAAATTCATACCCGGCCGGGAGATGTTCCCGAAGATGAATAGAACCCGGAACTCTTCCCCGACATCATTTTTCTTTCCCACCGGATAATTTTCCTGCACGGGAATTTCGGGTCTCCTTAACATTGGTTAAATTCGGGCAAAATGAAGAATTCCCTTTGGTCGGTTAGTTTTCTGGTGCTGGTCCTGCTGTTCCTGACCGGTCTGAAGGTTTCAGGACAGAGTTTTAATTTCCGTACGATACGGAAGGAGCAAGGACTGCTGGGAGGAGAGATCTACAAAATCATTCAGGACAGCAAAGGCTATATCTGGGGTGTTACCGATGGAGGCGTGTTCAGGTATAATGGCTCCACGTTTCAGCATTTTACCGAAGAAGATGGATTGCCCGGGCTTACTTTTTTTGGTTTGTATGAGGATCATAAAGGCCGTATCTGGGTGTCTTGTTCCAATGGCAGTATCGGTTATCTCCTCGATTCGAAATATCATACAATCGCTGCCAATGATAATATCCGGAAACAGTTATTCTATGGTCAAAGCCTTATTACCGATATTTATGTAGACAGAGGTGATACACTCTGGTTGGGAACTACTTTGAGGATGTACAAAGTTTCACCAACTAACAATTATCGGTTTGTAGAGGAACAAAGGCCTCCAATGGGAGAGAATATCCGTACGATAAAATACATAGAAGGTGATCATATCATCGGTTCCTCCTCCTATTTCGCCAAGCCCAAACCCCTTGACGAAGATCCGGCCCGTGTGGCCTATATGTCTAATATCTGTATTGACGATGGGAAGCATCCTTCTTTTGTCAATATCAGCTGGAAGATGAAATTTGGGACCATCTGCAACCTTACAGCCGTAGTACTCGATGATAAGTCATTGTTGTTTTCTTATGGTAACAAATTGTATAAAGCAATTGATGGCGCCATTCATGATTCGCTCGAATTTGATAACCGGATATTGCGTATTGTAAAAGACCGATCGGGCGATGTCTGGATATGCCTTGATAAAAACGGTGTTGTATTGCTCCGGCAAGGATCCATTCGTTCGGTTCCGGTACATTTTTTAACGGAGGCATCAGTATCGGATGTGATTGTTGATCATGAAGGAAGTTTATGGCTAAGTACACTCGACAAGGGCATGTATTTTTCGCCTTCTCTTCAGATACAGTATTACGGCCATTTGCCCGGATTAAATAAGAAAATCCTTGCATTAAAGCAGATGGAAGACGGAATGCTGGCCATTAATGAAAATGGTTCAGGCATATTGGTAAATGATAAAGGAGAATCCAGAGAGGTTTTTGCGGTTGGAAACAACATCACGATCGGGTTTTATAAAGTAAAGCCCTTCAGGGATGGCACCTGCATCATCGGTTTGCATACTGCCCGCCTGCGGAAGGATTATTCATTGTATGATATTGTGATGGATGAAGGTGTACCGCTCTATCTTCAGGATATGATGGAAGGTACAGGTGATACCAACCTGATGTTGTCACATTCACATTTGTATGAGTTCGAAGGGGTACACCATCTTAAAAGGGTCCATCTGCCCGGTCGTGGCATTTGTTTCATCAGAGATGAAAACAATACTATAATTGTTGGATTGCTGGAAGGATTGGAAAGTTACAAGGATGGCAGATTTCAGCTGGTAAAGGATTTCCCGGGATCCACTGTACGGATTAATTACCTATACAAAGATCTTTCCGGACGTCTTTGGGTTTGTACAAAAGGCAAAGGATTGTTCTATCGCGAAAAAGGTATCTGGAAATCGGTTACTACAAAGGATGGGATGATCAGTAATCTCTGTAATGTTATACTCGAGGTGGAGCCCGGAGTATATTTTGCGGGCACTGCTGCCGGTTTATCACGGTTCACCTTGCGTGGGGATACGGTTAGTTGCAGTAATTATGATGCTACGAACGGACTCAGCGGGAATGAAGTCAACGCACTGGCCTATAGTAATGGTTGGGTTTGGGTGGGGACCTCTACCGGTTTAAACAGAATTCCGGTTGGAGGTATCTCCCCTAATCTGTCTCCGCCTCCGGTGTATCTGCGTAATATATTGCTGAATGATAACCATCCCGTTGTTTATACCAACGGTATGATGTTTAAACACACACAAAACAACCTTACATTGTTTATTGATATGTTATCATTTAAACGGCAACGTGGGGCGCAGATTCATTATACTCTGAATTCAGATGGTTTTTCATTGGACCGTACCATCGATGGGAATAGCTTTGAGTTGCAGAATATACCTCCCGGCGATTATCGTTTAAAAATTTACGGTGTAAACAATTTCGGTGTTGAAAGTTTAAAGCCGGTGGATCTCCGGTTTACTGTCCTTCCTCCATTCTGGAAAAGATGGTGGTTTGTATTGGCTATAACCGCATTGCTTGCCGGAGGCATTGCCTTGTATCTCCGCTGGCGTTTGAATGTCCAGTTTCGTAAGCAGGAGGAGAACTCCAGCATTGAACGAAAGCTTGCGGAATTTCGCCTGGAAGCACTAAGAGCACAGATGAATCCGCATTTCGTATTCAACGCAATCAATGGTATCCAGCGGAAAATACTGCAACAGGACCCGCACGAAGCGTATACTTACCTGACAAAATTTTCTCAGCTGATCCGTCTTTTTCTCACCAGTACCAATCAGCAGTATATTCCCATCTCAAAAGAACTGGAAGCATTACGGTTGTATGTGGAATTTGAACAGTTGCGGTTCGATGACAGTTTTGATTTTGAGCTGAAAGTCAACGCGGAGATAGAGGAAGAAGATATCCAGATTCCTTCGATGATCATACAGCCGTTCGTTGAAAATGCGATCTGGCACGGACTTATGCCTTTAAACAATCTCCGGAAGGGAAAAGTGGTGGTTGAAATCGATCTGGTGGATGAACATCTGCACATTATCATCAGGGATAATGGCATCGGACTGGAGAAATCGTCGCAGCAACCCCGGAAAAGCGGACATACCAGCCTCGGGATTGAACTTACCCGTAAACGAATTGAATTACTGACCGAACGAAAAGGTAAAATAACAATTGATAAGCAAACTGACGGCAGCGATGGTGTTGTTGTCATTATTCAAATCTGATTATGCAAAAGATAAAGGCCATTATTGTAGATGATGAGAAGAACAGCCGGATTGTTTTGAGCAACTTGCTGGTAAATTTTTGCCCTGGTGTTGAAGTTGCAGGCGAGGCCGGGAGTCCTGAAGAGGCATTTCCGCTCATTACAGATATTAAACCGGATCTGGTATTCCTGGATATTCAGATGCCGACCGGAACAGGATTTTCATTGTTGCAGAAATTTCAACAGGTCCCTTTCGAAGTTGTTTTCATCACCTCATACGATGAGTATGCCATTAATGCCATCAAGTTCAATGCACTCGATTATCTCCTTAAACCGGTTGTTATTTCCGAACTACAGGAAGCAGTACGTAAAGCAGAGGAGCGGCTCAGGGATAAATCGCTGCGTAGCTCAGCCATGCAGAATCTTATTCATAATCTGGATAAGGATATTCTTGATCAGCGCATTTCGTTTCATAAGAATGATCAGGTTCGGTATATTGCGATCCGGAATATTTCACATGTACGTTCCGATGGCAACTACAGCATCGTGGTCACCGACCAGAATGAAACCTTCAGTTCCAGCAAGACATTGAAAGAATACGATGATTATCTTTCTGCCTTTCCCGGATTTATCCGTGTTCACAGGAACTGCCTGATTAATGTACGCGAACTGAAATCCTATTCAAAGGGCGAGCCCTGCATAATTACAATGGAAAACGGAGATACCGTTGAGGTTTCGCGACGTAAAAAACAGGAAGTGCTTGAAGCATTGCGGGAGGTAGCCCCTAAAGTTTAATCAGCCTGAAAGTATTTCAGTACTTTTATTGTGCACGCCTATTCAGCTTATGTTTACCACATCGGCATAGCGCTTTCGGATAATGCGCATACCGATGAAGATCAGCATGGGAGCCATCCTGCTCATCATTTTAAGTCCGGGAGATGTAAGAAGGACAGATAAACCGACACCAATTCCAAAGCATATAGGTACAACCAGCGATCTCCATTTATAATAACTTACCAGTCTCGGATTTTCCAGTCCTTTTCTTAGTTTCTTTTCCGGCTTGCTGATGTGGACGTACATCCTGTAAAAGAAATATGATATCATTGAAATATTCAGGAAATAGAGAAAGTAAGCTGCATCCAGATCGAAGTGTATGCCATAGATATTACTGCTGAAGGGCATCATAGCAATAAAAAAGAGCAGGAGCAGGTTGAGCCAGAGTGTACGTGAATCGTAATCGGTAAGGTAATAAAACATCCGGTGGTGTGCTATCCAGTAGATGCCGATGATCATAAAACTGATCACGAAACTGATAAAATGAGGAATGGTGTGTACCATGGCTTCCAGAAGTCCGTGATTGCTGTTTTCACTCAGGTCGGGCAGATGCAGTTCAATAACCAGCAAGGTAATTGCAATGGCAAATACTGCATCACTGAATAAAATCAATCGTTCTATCTGAAATGCTTTTTTATGTTCATGGTGTTCCATGCTTTCCGAAATTAATATCTCAAAAGTAGGTTATTGGATGGTTACTATCAATACCGTTTTGAAACCGTTGAAAGAAAATATTGATGTCGGTGCAGGACAAAATAGCCTATTCATCTTAGTATAAAATAAGCTCTCCCTTCTCCAGGGTCTTCGGGTGATTCCGCCCATATGAATCTCAGATATAAATTGCTTTTCTCCCCGATGGTAATCGATTGAATCCTCACACCTCCAAGGTTTTCGTGTGATGCCACCCTCTTCGAAGGTCTTCGAGTGATTCTGCCCATATGCAGAGCATATGGACAGAATTGTATCGAGAAGACCGCCATATCGAGAAGACCATTGTATCGAGAAGACCGCCGTATCACACCTTCACCATCTTCCATTTTCCTTTTTTGAACATCACATAGTACATCAGGGCAACAATAGCTTCAGCCGACGGCACTGCTGCAAAAGCTCCTGTTGCACCCATCGAAAAGGTATTGGCAAGCACCCAGGCCAGAGGCACCTGGATCAGCCAGAATCCGATGAAACTGATCCAGGTGGGGGTTTTCGTATCTCCGGCTCCGTTAAAGGCCTGCATGAGTACCATGGCTACTCCGTAGAGAATATAACCAAGGCTGATTATTTTCAAAGCCGACACTGCATAACTGCTTTCAACAGAAGTATTGTCGGGAATGAAGAATCCTATCAGTTGCTCCCCGAAAAACAGGAAGAACAACATCACAAAGGTCATGAAGAGGGTATTGTATTTCGCAATAACCACTACTGAGCTCTCCGCTCTTTGGGGAGCGCCGGCGCCCAGGTTTTGTCCTACCAGTGTCGCGGCTGCATTACTCATCCCCCATGCCGGGAGAATAAAGAATACAATCAGTCGGATCGCCGTCTGATAACCTGCGCTGGCATGACTTCCGTATTTCGCAACAATAGCAGCCAGGAAAATCCAGCTGGCCGACTGAATCACAAACTGAACAGTAGCCGGTCCCGCGATACCAATAATCGAACGGATCACTTTCAGGTCAGGCATCCATTTGATTGTCCCTACACGAAGCATATCGTGCTTAACAAAAAACAGTTGCCATAACTGATAGAGGACACCGGTTCCCCGTCCCACCACCGTGGCCATCGCCGCACCGGTAACACCGAAGGACGGGATTGGTCCAAGTCCGTTTATAAGGATCGGACAGAGGAGGATATTCATACCATTGCCAATCCATAAACTCCGCATGGCGACAGAGGCATTGCCCGCACCTCTGAAAATACCATTGATCAGAAACAATAATACCACCACCATACATCCGCCCAGCATCAGTTGTGTATAATGAACTCCAATGTCGATCGCTTCCTGCTGAGCGCCCATCATCCGCAGAATGTTTTCAGCATACGTATAACCAATCGCGCTCATGATGAGGATAAACACACCGGCGATTAGCATTGACTGCACGGCTGCTTCTGATGCAGCTTGCGGATTTTTCTCTCCAACGCGACGCGCAATCACTGCAGTCGCTGCCGCACTGAGTCCGATGGCAACCGAATAAACGATGGTAATCACTGCTTCAGTGAGCCCAACAACGCTTACTGCATGCGGCCCCAGACGATTAACGAAATAAATGTCCACCACTGCAAATACGCTTTCCAGACACATTTCCAGCATCATGGGAATAGCCAAAAGAAAGACAGCTTTACGAATACTGCCGCCGGTATAATCGTACTCTTCACCTTTCAAAGCCTGCTTGAAAAGCCGGATAAATTTTGACATGTGATTTTTTTCTGAATAATATTTCATAAAGATACTATTTTGTTGAATAGGAGATTCTATGACGTTTCCCCTTCTGTTTGGTTGCCTGCTGAGGATAGAATATTTTTGCCGAAAGTTTCAATGATGAATGCTGCCATGATCGCCGATGTTGCCTTACTGACAGATTCCAGGTATCTGCAGCGCAAGCCGGAGGATCAATATGTTTCAAATATCTTTCTCGAAGATGATATTCTCACAGAAGCATTGAATGAGCAAGGAATATCGGCTTTGCGTGTCAGCTGGGATGATCCGCACTTCGATTGGTCGTCGGTGCGGCTTGTCCTCTTTCGAACGCCATGGGATTATTTTTTCCGGTACCCGGAGTTCAGTAAGTGGATTGCAACTGTTTCCGGCCAAACCCGGCTGGTAAACCCGCCTGCGCTGATTAACTGGAATATTGATAAGAGATATCTCCGCGATTTACAGCAAAAGGGAATACGCATTCCTCCGACGGTTTTTGTGGAGAAAGGTGAGAAGCAATCGTTGCCCGAATTATTTCATCAACAACAATGGTCTGAAGGAATAATAAAACCTGTGGTCGGTGGAGCAGCACGCCATACGTATCGTTTCGGCACTTCTGATTTGAATGAAGTGTCCGGACTGTTCAGTTCACTAATTGATGAAGAAGCGATGTTGTTGCAGGAGTATCAGCCTTCTATTATCAGTCGCGGAGAAGTAGCCTTCATGGTCATGAATGGTAAGTTTACCCATGCTGTACTCAAAAAAGCCAAGGCTGGTGATTTTCGTGTGCAGGATGATTTCGGCGGGACCTTACACGATTATCAAGCAACGGCAGAGGAAATTGCTTTTGCGGAAAATGTGGTGAAGCATTGCCCCGAATTTCCGTTGTATGCACGGGTGGATGTGATGTGGGATAACGCTGGAAATCCTTGTGTGTCTGAACTGGAAGTGATCGAACCTGAGCTTTGGTTTCGCCGTCACCCTTCGTCAGCCGACGTTCTTGCAGAGGGAATTGTCAACCTTCTGTCCGCTCAGTGAACATTTACAAACATGGCGGGATACATACCTGTGCCATCATATAAACGCAAGGTGTCGTTGAGTAGCATATAGTCTTTTACTTTCTGAAGCATTTTAAAATACTGTTGTTCGAACTGTAGTCCCTCACAGGCCATCTCTGTGCTCGAGAGCTGAAATAGGCGGAGATCTGTATAATCGATGTATTTTACTTTTCCGCCATACGAATTGCATACACCCATTCCGCCAAATGTGCTATCCTTGAAAACAAGAGTTACCGGATAAGGGGCCGGCTCTTTTCCGTTTACAATGAATAATTGCCATTTCTTATTTTTAAGCCGTACACCGTTATCGGTCATTGGAAACTGAGAGATATCTTTATCGATAGGAGGCGGCAATGATTCGGAAGTGGTAGGAGTGGATGTTGCAGTGCGATGAGGTTGCGATTTCTTTTTACTGCCGGACCCGGCAACGGGTATGTGATCTTTCCCGGGTGAAGATGTATTGGTTTTATTGAAAGTATCAGAAGGTGTTACATCGCGATGCTCCAGTGAAGGTATTGTATCAGGTGAAAGACTATCATTGGCAGGAGCTGGTATGATTTCTGATGTAGTATCAGCAGACGTTATGATAGATTGCTTTTCTGAATGATTGCTGCAGCTGGTCAATGTAAATAGACTGCCAATGATGATGCAGACTGATAATTTAGTTAGAAAATTCATGGTATTAATGCGAACTGTTGAAAATGATGCGTGAAATGTTTCTGGTGAAAGATAATCCACTCTTCCTTATTGAGCGCTCCGAAGAACGGATGAACGTTTGTGGCTTTAGGATGAGTGTCGTAATAAGTATGGAATTTTTCAATCTGTAATTTCAGGTCGGCAATGGCTTGCGCAAGATCGGGGTTGCGTAGTTCCGGCAGTTGATCATTTCCCTTTTCCATCTGTACACCCCTCGCAATCGGATCAGGACCTTCAATAATTTTCTTTCTGTAGGCTTCAATCTTTTCTGCAGGAAATCTAACCGGTACCTGAATCCTTCCATTGGAAATGCGCATAATCAGTGCAAGATGTTCAACCATATGTTGCGGTGACATTTTGCCGAAAACCGGTTGTTGGTTGGCAGATAAAGTCGACAGCAGAGCAACGGTTTCTTCGGGCTGTAGGACGTATTGCATCGTTCAAAAATACAAAGAGGGAGCATATCTTCCGATATACTCCCTCTTTATTAAGTAATTTATTTTATTGCTTTACGAGTCCGGTGTGGTATTCACCCGCTTCATTGGTGAATGAAAGGGTATAGCGTCCTGCTGCTAAGCCGGTCATGTCAACATCGGTACGGCCCACCTGCACCAGCTGGCTGAATACAATGCGGCCTGTCATATCTGTAATAACAAGATTTCCACGCTGCTGTACCTGAATAATGAACATGCCTGCTCCCGGATTTGGATATACATTCATAAATCCATTCACGGTCTGCTCCTGAATACCGATGCAGGCATCAACCACAACACTTACGGCAGCTGTATTTGAACAACCACTCGTGTCGGTTCCTGTAACCGTATAGGTCGCAGTAACAGCGGGTGTGAAAGGTGTTCCGTTAATCACACCGTTGGTCCAGGTATAGGTGGATGCGCCGCCGCCATTCAAGGTGACAGTGTTGCCAACACATACCGTATCATCAGAGGCGGTGGCAGTTACTGTCGGCAATGGTAATACCGAGGTGATACTGATATTGCCTGTGTTTATACAACCATTCACATCAGTACCTGTAACCGACCATGAAGTGGTTCCCGCAGCATGTGTTACGATATTGTAATTATTGGAGGTTCCATCATTCCACAGATAAGAAGATCCTCCTGTTACCCAAAGCGTGTCGATGGTGTTTTCACATTCGTTGGCTGTCAGACTAGCAGAATATATAACCACATTTGGCAATGGATTTACTATGATATATACCATTGCGGTGTCGGCACATCCATATGTATCAGTTGCAGTAACGATAAAGGTACTATCGCTGACAGGTGTTACATCAATCGTTGCACCTATGCTACCGTTGTCCCAGGTGAATCCGTTACCTGTACTTACTGCTGTAAGGGTCACTGTATCACCAATGCAGATTTCATTATCAGTTGCTGAAGCGGTTACATTAAAGCCATAACACACATCCAGCAATCCGGCACGTACCACGAAGGTGTTTTCATAGGCCGGGCCAAAGGATTCAACATTTGTCCAGGTGCCGAATGGATTTCCGGCCCAGTCTACCCAACACGTTCCGGGAGTGAAAATGGAGGCTGTGGTGCCTACGGTCAGAGTAGAGTCATATTCTACTGCTGTAAACAGGTATGTACCCGGATTTAAAATCAGGGTTGAGTCCAGCATGAACGTAATGAGACCTGTAGTATCAGCAGTTAAATTCAAAGGCGTGGCCAGATAAATCTGATTGGTTGGTACACCAGCTGACATCTCAAAAACCGCCATACCAACAGTTGAGCCGGCTACCTGACCATTGAGGAAGTAGGATACGGAACTCAGGCGTGACACATGTGTAACCTCGTATTGATTGCCCAGATATCCGGTTACTCCGGCGCCTATTCCCAATGCACCATTCAGATTACCGTTATCTCTGGCATAGGTAGAGTCTTCAATATAAATGGTGTTGCCCAATAATGTATCGTTGGTGGTGTTGCCATCTGCTTCTGTGATGCTTACTGAGTAATACGCTTCATAAATATTGGTTGCAGAGGGAGTAAATGGATTGGTGGCAGAGAGCGTAATGTCATCTCCTGATGCCAGTAACGGATGAGCTGCGGAAGATGAATTATGTACAAGAGTTCCGTTGATGTCATATACATCAGCAGTCATGACCACGTTGGTGATGTCACTGACGCCATTGTTCCGGATATTCGCTGATAAATCCAGTGATGGTTGCTGATTCCCCGGAATGATCGTGTATTCTGACCAGGCGGGCACGTCATTCATTACCGCATCGTAGTTCAGAAGCTGTAATACCTCTACATCGTCAATCAGCAGGAGAAATTTATCGTTCGAATTATTCCTGAAACCAATGTACACTGTTTGTCCGGCATAGGCGGCCAGCGAAACATTGTGTGGTGTCCATGTGGTGTTTTCAGCAGGGACGCTCAAGAGCAGCGTTGAGTTGCTTACCTGATTCCCAAGAACACCATTGCCTCCGGTAGGAGGTCCGGACGTCATAATACGGACTTCATAGCCATCCGGATAGGAAGGATCGTACGTGAGTCCGTTCCAGCGCAGTTCGCAACCTGCCGGAAGAGGACCTATGGCCGGTGTCCACATCCAGTCGTCGGCGGCACCGGTTGGACTGTAATAGGAGGTGCTGAAAGCACAGGAATCAGTCACATCATTCGCGAAATCTTCGCGACGCTCCCATGCTTCATTCACATAGGCTACTGAGGGATCCGGTGTCCGGTTGTCAACGTTTCTTAGGAACCATCCGGCAGGGAAGGAGTAAGTACCGGCGCCTCCGGCAGTGGAACCGCTGATATCATTGAAATTTTCCAGAAAGATGGTTTGCGCATTCGCCCCCAGCGTGAACAGCGTAAGGGAGAGCAGTAACAGTTTTTTCATTATTCGGGTATTTGGAGCAAAAGTAGAGAGGGATGACCTTCATTCAGGATAAGATTTTAAGGTGATATAAACATTCCACTATTAATAAGTCAACGGCTTTTGTTCTCCTGATTCACGGATTGCCGGCGCTTGAACAGAATCGTTAATTTTGCTTCATGACTCAGCAACTTCATATCCGGAATATCCATTGCCATGCCTTTCACGGATGCATGCCGGAGGAAACCGTCGTAGGTGGTCCCTTCACCACACATGTTTCTTTCAAAGGGGATTTTTCAAAAGCCGTTGCCACAGATCATCTGTCAGAAGCCGTCGATTATGTAGAAGTACACCGAATCGTCCGTTCAGAAATGGCGATCCCTTCCGCGTTGATTGAACATGTAGCCGGTCGTATTCTGAAGCGTCTGCGGATAACTTTTCCAGCTGTGGATGAAATTACCGTTGAAGTAATAAAATATAATCCCCCTGTGAACGGACAACTGGGAGAAGCTGTGTTTATCCTGAAAGGCTGATCATCACCGTTTATGAGCGGTGAATTGTCAATTTCTTTACACAATCAGCTTTGGGTTGGCCTGACTTCCTGCTTACCTTCGGGGCATGTCGAAAAAGAAGAATTCCGTGGATCACGGAGCCCTGCTGAAGAAAGTAGTGCTGGATGTTTTTCGTGAGCATCCTTACAAAGCGTATAATTATAAGCAGGTGATGAAGAAGCTGAATCAGTCGCCGTTTGCAGAAGAGGCTGAGCCGCTGCTGATGCTGTTCAGCGAAGATCAATTGCGGATTTCGCTGATGCAGCTGCTGGAAGGACTGACGACTTCCGAAGAACTGGAAGAAACAGATCGCGGCAAGTACCGTTTATGGCCACAGTCGCACTTTGTAGAGGGCCGGATCGATGTGACGACTAACGGCAACGCCTATGTGATGAATGAAGATTTTGAGGATGATATTTTTATCGAACGGAACAATACGCTGAATGCGCTGAATGGCGATCGGGTAAAGGTGAATCTCTTTGCACGACGTCCGGGTAAACGCCCCGAAGGTGAAGTGGTGGAAGTGTTGCAACGCGCCCGCACCGAATTTGCCGGTACGGTACAGGTGAGCGGTAAATTTGCTTTCCTGGCATCCGATAGCACGCGCGGTGTGGATATTTTTATTCCGCTGACTGCTTTGGGCGACGCACAGAACGGCGATAAAGCGGTTGCACGAATCACCGAATGGCTGCCGGATGCCAAAAATCCCATGGGCGAAATTGTGAAAGTGCTCGGGAAACCGGGAGATAACAATGCGGAGATGGATGCGATTCTGGTGGAGTATGGTTTCCCGCTTTCTTTTCCTCCGGAAGTGGAGAAAGAGGCGGAGGAAATCCCATACCGGATTCCGCGGAAGGAGATCAGCAAGCGGAGGGATTTTCGTAATGTACCTACGTTTACTATTGATCCGGTAGATGCCAAGGATTTTGATGATGCCTTATCGGTGCAAACACTGCCGTCAGGAAACCTCGAAGTGGGTATTCATATTGCCGATGTTTCGTATTATGTGGAACGGGGTTCTTCCCTCGATGATGAAGCCTTTGATCGTGCTACTTCTGTTTATCTCGTGGATCGTGTGATTCCGATGCTGCCGGAGAAACTTAGTAACATGGTGTGTTCCCTTCGTCCGGGAGAAGATAAGTTATGCTTTTCGGCCGTGTTCGAACTCGATGAGCAGGCGAATGTGCTGAATGAGTGGTTTGGCCGTACTATTATTCATTCGAAACGCCGCTTTACGTACGAGGAAGCGCAGGAAGTGATTGAAACAGGTGAAGGAGATCTGAAGGAGTTGATTCTTCCCTTGCAACGCCTGGCACAACTCATGCGGAAACGCCGCTTCGCGAACGGGGCCATTACCTTCGATCGGGTGGAAGTGAAGTTTCGCCTTGATGAAAACGCACATCCGGTGGATGTGTTTCTGAAAGAAAACAAGGACAGCAATAAACTGATCGAGGAATTTATGTTGCTGGCGAATCGTCGCGTAGCAGAGTTTGTCGGACGGAAACTGCAACAGGAAACCGGAAAGGAGCATCCGTTTGTATATCGTATCCACGATTCGCCTCGACCCGAAAAACTGGAGGGATTTGCAATGTTCGCCGGCCGTTTTGGTTATAAAATCAACACCAGGTCGGAGAAGGAAATCGCCTCGTCGATCAATAAACTGATGAAGGAGATCAAAGGAAAGCGTGAGGAGAATGTGCTGGAACAACTGGCCATCCGTTCGATGTCGAAGGCAATTTATACCGTGGATAATATCGGTCACTACGGACTTGCCTTCGATTACTATACGCATTTTACTTCTCCCATCCGTCGCTATCCGGATGTGATGGTGCATCGCCTCCTCGATCATTATCTTTCCGGAGGTAAACCAGAGAACGCTGAGGAGATTGAGAGCGGATGTAAACACAGTACAGATATGGAGATCCGTGCGTCAGAGGCAGAACGTGCTTCGGTGAAGTTCAAACAGGTGCAGTATCTCCTCGACCGCAAGGATGAAGAGTTTACCGGCATGATCAGTGGTGTTACCGAATGGGGATTGTATATTGAGATCGCTGATAATAAATGCGAGGGTCTTCTCCGTATCCGCGATCTGAAAGATGATTTTTATGAACTCGATGAAGAGAATTATTGCCTCATTGGCCACCGCACCAAAAAAGTTTACCGCTTAGGTGATACGTTAAAGGTTCGCCTGAAATCGGCTGACCTGATGAAAAAGCAGATTGATTTTATGCTCGCAGAAGATTTCGGCAAAGGATTTATCCGCAAGGAATATCATGCGCCACCGTCTTCAGGATTTGGTTCGAAGTCAGGTAAATCAAAACAGGGTAAGAAGCACGCTCACGGCGGAGGAAGTAAGAAGAAGAAGCGTCGCTGATCAGTCGATCAGTACTTTCGAGCTGTACTCCGCACCTTCTTCATGGATCTGAATCAGATAAACTCCTTTGCTGAAGGAGTTGCTGCTTAATGGCAATTCGTAAATAATACCTTCCATGTTGATGTCCTGGTCGATCAGGATACGACCACCCAGATCCATCAAACGGAGATGAAAACGATGATAGCCTGCGCGCTCGAAGAGGAGATGAAGTTTGTCTTTAGCGGGTTGAGGAAACATCGAGACCCAACCGTTTAATGTGCCGCCCCTGCGTATTGCGATCACTTTTGAAAAGGCTTCATCGCCATCATAATCCACTTGCCGCAAGCGGTAATAACTCACCAGTTGTTCCAGCGGACTCCGGTCGTAGTATTGATAGTTGTGCTGGTAGGTTGAATTGCCGTTTCCTTTTACAAATCCAAGGTCAGTGAAGGTCCTGGTATCAGCAGATCTTTCTACATAAAATCCTTCATTCCCCAGCTCTGACAGCGTTACCCAATCGAGTTTGTTGGAAGATCCTTCCGGTTTTCCGGTGAAGGTGGCCAACGTTACAGGCAGTACATTGTTGCTGGGACCTGAAATTTCAAAATCATCAATAGCCACGCCTGCAGCATTGACTGATCCGTCAGATCTGAAAACAAAGCGAAATGCAACGTTGGCATTGCCGGCGAGCGAACTTACATTGTAAGTAGCCTGTGTGAATGCGCTCTGAGTTGCGTTGAAAAAGGGTTCGTTAGTTGGAAATGCGGTTCCTCCTGCTGTATTTGCAAAGTCATACCATCCAGCCACTACAGTACCTATGGGTGTCCACGAATCTCCTTTGTTGGTGGAGTATTCAACGCGGAATCCATCGTAGCCGATTTCTACTGAGTTTTTGCGATAGAAGCGAAGTGTGTAGGTGCCGGCGGCTGAGAAATTATAGTTGGGTGTATAGAGTTGTGCATTGGCATTGTCACCATAGTTTCCTGTAAGGTTGGTGACCCAGGCGAAGGAGCCGCTATTGGTACCGTTTTTACCGGCGACCGCACTATTGCCCCGTTGCCAGCTGGTGGTGCCTGTTGTTCCGGCAAAATCGTTGGGATTGATATCAAAATTTCCACCTGCAGCCGGCATATAGGGTGTTCCGCGGTTAGGCAGTACCGTTATATAGGCTGTTTTGGTGGCAGTGAGCTGTCCTCCGCCTCCGTTGATATTCAGTGTTACTGTATATACACCGGGTGTGTTATAAGCATAAACAGGATTCTTTACCGATCCTGTGTTCCCATCGCCAAAAGCCCAGTTCCAGGTATTCGATTTAACGGACCCATCTGTAAATGTTATGGGCTTACCGGTGTAGGTGATGAATCTATCAGCTACAAAATCGGCCCGGGCCGGTGAGAAGTAATCGGTGGAATATAACCCACGGCCATGCGTAGCCGCAATGATGATTTTATCGCTGGAGCGGATTTGCAGCATGTCGGTGCGTACGTTGGCAAGACCATTATTGGAAGGCCCCCATACGGTGGAAGCACCATTCAGTAGATCGGTGCTCCATACACCTACTTCTGTGGCAATGAGTGCCTGCGAACTGTCTGTTGGATTGAAGAGCGCCCAGCGGACCGGCATATCCGGAAGATTACCTTCTACAGCTGTCCACGTAGTACCTCCGTTTTTCGTTTCCCAAACACTGGTAACACCGTAGTTGCTGTAGGTTACGAGGAGATGATTGTCGTCGTCGTTTTCTACTTCAATGCACGAAACGGATGCAGAAGCGGGCATACCTCCGCTGGCATTGATATGGGTGGCTGTCGGCGTAGCAGCATTGGCATTATCTACACGTACCACTCTGCCGTTGTTAAGTCCGAAGAACACTCGGTTGGCTGTCACCGGCGCTGCACGCACTGCAGTTACTCTTCCGCTGTTGAAAGCCGCTATGGCTACGTTGGTCCAGGTCGTAGAGGTGTTGGCCGTCAGCAGTCGTGTATAATTTCCAGCGGTGTAAGCTGCATAGAATGCGTTACCGTTATCATCGAAATCGCTGGGATTAATAAACGAACCGTTGTTGTTGGCGCGGATGGAAGTAAAAGTTGCACCGCCATCTGTACTGCGATAAATATTGTTGTAAACGTACGACGTAAACTGAACCTGTTGGTTGCTTTGGTTAATATGACAAAATGCTCCGTCTCCTCCGGTTACCTCTAAAGTTGCATTGATACCGGGTGTGCTGTATTGCTGTGATCCGTTATCCTGCGCACCGGCAAGAAACTGATTGGAACCTAATGTCGGATTGATGGCACAGGCATAGTATTGTGTAACGTTGTAGTTGTATGATTTTGGTGCAATGGTTGTTCCACCGTCCGCAGTACGATAAACGCCTCCGTCGTTACCGAAATAAACGACCGATGATGATCCGGGTTGATAAACGATGGCATGTTGATCGGCATGTACTTCCTGATAACCAAACCCGCCATACCAGTGACAAAGTTGTGTCCAGGAGGTTCCGGCGTTGGTACTTTTGAAGATGTCGACACCACCGATGATGAGTGTACTGGCATTGTTGGGATCTACGCCGGCGATGAGATCGTACCAGGCTTGTCCACGGGTGAAGTCAGTACCGATACCGGCATCTGCGTCAGTGGGTAAGGTGCAGGAGGTCCAGGTAGTACCGCCGTTTACGCTCTTATAAATACCACCGATGGTATAGGCCGTTGATTGAGTCAGTGCGTAGATGGTGGCAGCGCTCGAAGGGGCACAGGCAATTTCTACGCGTTCAAAGCCGGTGGTGGGAAAACCGTTGGCGCCGGTGTTCTGTTTGGTGTACGTACCTGCGTTACCGTTAGCGGATTTATACACACCATCGGCACCGCTCGAAACACGTCCGGTTGCGGCGAATACGCTGTTGTCGGCTGCAATTTCCACATCAGCGATAAAATCAACAGTGCAGCCATTGGCAGCACCCAGTACTTCTGTCCAGGTAGTGCCACCGTTTTGTGAGCGATAGAGTCCGCCGTTGGTAGCTGCATATACATCACCAGTTGCCGGATGAACTACGAGTTTGTTGATGTATTGAAAGTTGCCGTTAGAGGCCGTTGCTGCAAGTTGCGTAAAGGTAGCGCCACCATCGGTACTTTTCCAGATGCCGTCGCCACGGATGGCATCGGCATTGAACCAGCCTTCGCCGGTACCGAAGTACAGGATAGAAGGCGTAGAGGGATGCTGACAGATCGTGGTGATAGCGAGGTTGGAGAATAAATCATTCACGGCGGTCCATGTCGGACTCGCAACTGTAATGTCGGTTGTTTTCCAGAGTCCGCCACCAACGCCGGCTGCGAATACGGTTTTGCGTGTAGCGTCGTTAAGGTCTACCAGAATAGAACGGGTACGACCGCCCACGTTGTTGGGTCCCCGTTCCGACCAGTTCAGCGCCAAGGCACCGGCAATTTTATTCTGAGCTGCCTCTGCTCTGAGTTGTTCGGCATAGGCATAGGCTTTCCATAAACGTTCACGTGGAATGGTCAGGGTAGCAGGATCGCGGGTTAAATCGAATTCCTGTTGCATCGCCAGATCCATCCGGTCACGTTTGGGGATGCGGTTTACCTTGAGGTAATCCTTTGGATTGGTCAGACAGTATCCGGCCAATAACCCTGTAAAGGCCAGAAATACAAGTAAGAAGGAAGGACGGGATTCGGACATACCGATAGATTAACTCCTTTTATACGGCTGGGAGAAATAAAGTTACATAGAAAAGTTTGTAGTGTCCGGTCGCGACCGGCCATGCGACAAATATTATCCGGTCGTGACCGGCCATGCGTCAAATAAAATCAGCGACCATTCGCCTGATTAGCGTAAGCCGAAGGCGATCCGCGTTCCTCCTTTTTAGTCGTTAATGTATGAATAACGGGTTGTATAAACTCCACCTATCAACTTTTAAAACCCACCCCACTTTTCACTCCCTAAACAAAATTTAACATCAATTTCCTTGCGAAAATCAATTTTCTGTTTACATTCGGTGAACCAAATTTTTTAATACCATGAAAAAATTCAATTTGAAATTAAGAGGTGTTTTATTCTCTTTGATACTGCTCGCGCCGATCTATGTATCCGCGCAAACCCCTTCGGACGCTACCGTGAGTCTGACACCGGATACGGGTGGAATGGTGAAAGGAGTATTTTTTGTACTCCTGCCGGACACCAATAATCTGGATGCCGTG
>JAXLTL010000014.1:0-67704 GCA_046330075.1 Bacteroidia bacterium
TCCGGTATTACCTATTGGTCGGGGTTTGTTTATGGCATGAAAACGGTCGCGAACAAAGTATTTTTAATGCACCATATTACATCAAGTGTCCCCTGGAAAAAAGTATCAAACCTTGTCATCCTTGATGATTCGTTACAGTTACTGGACACTATTCCTGTTTCGAATGAATACTATACTAACCTCTTTTCACTCTCCGGCTCTGAGCTGTTACTCACTTCAAAAGACAGTCTGATAAAAACAGACACCAATGGAAATATACTGTGGAAAAAACCATTTCCGGTTCACAGCCATATCAAATCTTTACAGACCACAGTTAATCATCATATACTGCTTCAATGCACCAAAACCTATGTATCACCTTTTGAACCGGCCTGCTTCTTATACAGTCACGATACCATCACGCTGTATCTGACTGATTCGGATTTCACCAGCTTTACTCCATTAAAGACGTATCTTGACACCATAACAGCCACCATACATAGTACCAAAGGAACGATGAGTGCAGATCAGGGTTATGCTTTTGCCGGCGATCAGGATTGCAATCCATGGTTTGTTTACCTGCCATATGCTGCGTTTACTTCAACACCCGAAATAATGTCGGGGGATAAAATTCAGCTATACCCTAACCCTGTTGCGGGAACCATCCGATTAACCACCCTCCCCGAGGATCCTGTTCATATTTCAATTTATACAGCTGAAGGACTGCTGATCAGACAGCACTCTCCAAACGAATTATCCTCCGGAATCGAAACCGGCACTCTTTCCCCCGGGTATTATTTACTGCGGATACAAACCCGAAATGGAGTATTTACCACAGGCTTTATCAAAGCAGGATTCTGACCAGACAACCAAAATCCATTATTTTAGCAGTCGATTTAAAATATGGATTGGAAAAAAATCACCCTTCCTGTACTGGTCTTCATCTGTGCAATCAGTCTCTTGCTCAGCAATGCTGCGTTCAACAGTCTGGGCTTTGCCGACGCAGCAGAATTTGCATTACTCAGTGATCTGGCCGGCATAGCACATGCACCCGGATTCCCGGCCTACATCCTGCTTTCGAAATTCATTTCCATGCTACTTGAAGGATTCGGCTTATCACACATAAGTGCGCTGGTAGCCTTCAGTGCGATCTGTACCTCACTGGCGGCAGTCCTTCTATATCACACCTCTGCACTATTACTTCAATACGGATGGACGGGACTCGACACTACGCGCATCCGGTTTATCTCCTTCACCACCGCTCTCCTTCCGCTGACGGGAACTACGATCTGGCATTGGTCACACTCAGTTGAAGTATATGCTTTGCAGATTCTGGCTGCGATGATGGTACTGTATGGAATGACCTTGCGGGAAACAGGAAAGCACGCCTCAGGTCTGTTGCTTGCTGGCGCCGGTATCGGCATCGGATTATCGAATCACCACCTCACGATGATCTTACTGCTGCCCTTCGCAGCGTTGTTATGGAAACCAGGCTGGTTATCGCCGGTTATTCTCAGTGGAAAGAGAAAATCGACCGGAGCACCATTTACATACATCAATAAAGACCTGCGCCTTTTACTTCTTCCGGCGGTTCTGCTTCCGCTGCTCGGTTATGGATGGATGTTCTTCCGCTCATCCGCCGGGCTACCGTTCGTCTTTGGCAATCCTGACAATTTAGAAAGGATGTTTTATCACCTGAGCGGCGGAGCGTGGATCAAAAACACACAAACGGTGGTAAAAGGTATCATCGCTATGCGGACACCGTATTTTCTTCGGATTTCCTTTGAACAGTTTTTCTTTTCAGGAATTTTCATGGTACTGGCCATCATCTATCTCTACACCGGAAAACGCAACCGGTTATGGCTGGCGCTCTTCGGATACTACTTCTTTCTTCTGATCTATCAGTTGCGCATTGACCAGACCACTGACACAGATGCTTATCTCTGCACTCCGTTTTTTCTCCTCTTTGCGCTGGTGCCATTCGGCATGGCCCGCGTCTGTTCCTGGTATGCCCGGGCATTTTATTTTCTCCCCTTACTGCTGGCTATACAGGCCGTAATCCATTACCCGAAAACCGACCAACGGGATATGGACCTCAGCAATGCGCTGATGAGAGACCTTGACACTGCAGCACCAAAAGGCGCCATCATGCTGATAGCCGACTGGACCAATGTAATCAACTACAATTATGCACGGATACACGATGGATTCAGGAAAGACCTCTGCGTTTTAAACTACGACCTTAAGTTCACGCACTACGATTTATTCAGGAGAAACTATCCGGAAGTATACAAGGCCGTTTCGGTCAGCTATGACCGTTATATTCAATTACTCGGACAATATCATCCTGAAGAGATTTACAACACCGGCTGCACACTGGATCAGCCTGAACTGGTGGCAGCATTTATTCAGGTTGTGAAAGACCTGCAGACGTATGCAAAGAACCATCATGTACCCTTCATGGCCGACCCCAAGGCGTACGTCTTTTTAGCGCAACAAGGATTGTTTTCAAATACTCATGTGAGCGGCAGTTATGTATCCGACCAACCCGGACAAGGTAACGATGCATTTCTCCGCTTCGACCATCGCTGGATACACAATACACATGTATTATCAGATCCTGCTGCGGCTGACAAGCTTGTAGATCTGGAAGCAGCATTTGACTTTCAACGAACATACTGGCAGCAGACCGGAGATCAGCAGCGTATGCAACTGGCAGAAAAAAATTACAGGTCCATCAAGCAAATGCAAAACCGCATGAAGAAAAAGATGGCGTTCCTGTTCCGTCGACCGTGATCCGCTACATCATCCGATTTCTCCAACTAACGGTAGCGGCTATCCTTATTCTGGCTGCCGGTTACGCCGTACTGAACTACAAGCTGGTTGTATATGGATGGCATCAGCTGAAAGGGCAATTGCATATTATCATGGAAGCACGTCCGGTAGACGCATGTTTATCCGACCCGGCTTTACCCGACAGCCTGAAAAAGAAACTCCTTTTCATCCGTGAAGTTCGGCAATACGCAACTGATAGTCTGGGTCTGGACGACTCGAAGAACTATACAAGCTTATACGACCAGCATGGCAAGCCCTCCTTATGGGTCATTACCGCCTGCCAACCCTATTCACTCACCGCTTACGAATGGGAATTTCCGCTACTAGGTTCCGTTTCCTACAAAGGATTTTTTGAAAAAGAACGCGGGTTGCCGGAAGCAGAAAACCTTCGCAAACAAGGATATGATGTAAGTTATCATCCCACAGGAGGCTGGAGCACGCTGGGCTGGTTCAGAGATCCTATTCTCAGTAATATGCTGAGAAAAAACGAAGGGCAACTGGCAGAACTCATCATTCATGAACTCAGTCATGCCACCCTCTATCTTCCGGGCAGTGTAGACTACAATGAAAACTTCGCCACATTCACCGGTGAGCAAGGAGCATTACTATTCCTCGCCTCGAAATACGGGGAGCAATCGGAGCAATACACCCGGTACCGTAAAGAACAAGCAGATGAAGAGAAATTTGGGGCCTATATGCTATCCGGCTGCAGCAGGCTCGACAGTTTATACCGCACCTTGCTGATCGACTCAAACACTGAAATGAGCAAGCAGAAGAAGACCTCCATGATACGCTCTATAATACAGAATATCAGCAATTTAAATCTGAATTATCCGGAAAACTACATCACCTTCACGGCAGACAGTTTGCTGCCAAACAACTGCTTTTTCATGAGTTACCGCAGGTATCGGAAGAATCAGACAGAATTCATGGCTGATTATCGTCAAACAGGTAGCAATATGAAACTGTGGATCAATAATTTACGCACAAAAACCAGAGAATGAACGAACACTGAACATTAGCGGAAAAGCTGTTTCATCCCGTTAAAATATTCCCTACTTTTGTCGCCCAACAAAACAACCTCGTAACAAGCATGGCTATCACGACTATTTCGAAAAAATCGAAAGCTGCGAACGCACAAAAAGTCAACCCTTTGATTTTTGTGATTGAAGATGATAAACTACAACTTGAAATATTGAAAGACCATTTAGAAAGCACTACCAAAGGTGCCGACATCAAAGTATTCGGTACGGCCGAAGAGTGTTTTTCAAAGATGGGCAGTCGCAAACCTTCAATGGCTTTCATAGATCTCAACCTGAACTCAAAAGTGAAGACTGCGATGGATGGTATGAAAGCAGGACAAAAGCTGAAGAAGCTTGCCCCCAAATGTGAAATCGTTGTGATGTCAGATCCTGCCAATCGGGTAGAATCGATCAACAAGACGCTTCGCGAAAGCAATATGCAATTCATCAACAAAGGCAGCAGTGCATTAGCCATTGCTTCCGCCAAAGTACAGGACACCCTGAACCCATTCCAGGCGATGATTCAGCGATTTGATGTTGCTGCGAAGATTCTCAAGCTTGAGGCAGACGTTTACGAAATGATGAAAACCCCATCGAAACTGATTGAGGTGAGTCTTCCCGTGAAGATGGACGATGGTACGATCAAAGTATTTGAAGGATTCCGTGTTATCCACTCTACGGCTCTCGGACCATCAAAAGGCGGTATCCGTTATTCTACACAAGTGGATGCTGACGAAGTAAAAGCTCTTGCAGCCTGGATGACCTGGAAATGCGCCATTGCCGACATTCCATACGGTGGTGCGAAAGGCGGAATCAACTGTGACCCACGCAAAATGAGCGTTGGTGAAATCGAGCGTATGACACGTGCATACACTGCAGCGATGGCTGATATTTTCGGTGTTGACAAAGACATTCCCGCTCCGGACGTAAACACCAGCGGTCGTGAGATGGCCTGGATTGTTGACGAATACAGCAAAGTAAATGGTGGTTTCACTCCCGGCGTTGTTACCGGAAAGCCGCTCCACCTGGGCGGATCACAGGGACGCGTAGAAGCAACGGGCCGCGGCGTATGTACTGCTGCACTCGAAGCGCTCTCCCGCATGAAAATGAATCCCAAAAAGATCAAAGCTGCAGTACAGGGCTTTGGTAACGTAGGATCCATTTCTGCGAAACACTTTGCTGCAAATGGCATTACAGTAGTGGCGATCTCCGATCACACAGGAGCATTCTATAATCCGAAAGGCATCGACATCAATAAAGCGATTGAACATTGTCACAAAAACGGAGGCGTGCTCAAAGGCTTCAAAGGTGCAACTTCCATCAAACCGGAAGAACTGCTGGAGCTGAATGTCGATATGCTTGCTCCCTGTGCGCTTGAAAACCAGATCACCGCAGAAAATGCAGGGCGCATCAAAGCCAGGCTGATTGTGGAAGGTGCCAATGGACCTACCTCAGCTGGAGCTGACGACATCCTGAATAAAAAAGGAGTAGTGATTATCCCTGACATCCTTGCCAACGGCGGAGGTGTAACGGTATCTTACTTCGAGTGGGTACAGAACCGCACCGGTTATTATTACAGTGAAGAAGAAATCAACAAACGTGCTGACCGCTGGATGAAACAAGCCTTCAACAATGTCTGGAAGGTCTCAGACAAGCATAAAGTTTCGATGCGTATTGCTGCCTACATCTTCGCCCTGGAGAAAGTAGCAACAGCCATCCGTTCACGCGGCTGTTATTAATCGACCATTATCGGGAGAGTTTGTGACAAAACACCGGTGACCGGTATAATCCGGAAGCCAATTATTTTCACCTGTGTTTTGAAACAAACTCTCTTGTATTTTAACCAACATCAACTCACGGATCCGTCTATCCGAAAAACAAACCGACAATGACCATACATCGCGAAGGCACCACTATCCTGCTTACAACCATTGTAATTCTTGGTGTCATCTACGGAACCATTTATTATTTCTTCAATAATAATGGTCCACTTCTGCTGATCGCCGGAATTATTTGTCTGGCCTTCTTTCTGCTCATCCTTCAGTTCTTCAGGGTTCCGGCGCGCAATCAGTCCATCGGCGAACGCCTGATCATCGCACCCTGCGATGGAAAAGTGGTTGTAATTGAAGACACTATCGAGACTGAATATTTTAAAGAAAAGCGCAAGCAGATCTCCATTTTCATGTCGCCTATCAATGTACACGTCAACTGGTATCCGATCAGCGGAGTGGTTAAATACCTCCGCTACCACGAAGGCAAATATCTGGTTGCCTGGCACCCGAAAGCCAGCACCGAAAATGAGCGCACAACGATGGTGATAGAAAAAGAAGGCCGGTTCAATGTACTGGTACGTCAGATTGCAGGAGCCCTCGCCAAACGCATCGTTTATTATCCACATGAAAACGACATGGTAAAACAAGGCGCAGAACTCGGTTTCATCAAATTCGGATCGCGTGTTGATTTGTATTTACCGGTCGACGCTAAAGTCAATGTTTCCATCGGACAAAAAACCGTTGGTGGTGTAACGGTGATTGCAGAGTTCTGATCAGTGCATTCCCCAGGCTTTAAACAGAATATTGAGAATACAACGGCGCAATACACCGGCATTTTCAATACTTTCAGAGGTGTACGCTTTTTGCATGGCATCCAGATCAGCTTTTGAAAATTCCCTGCGTAACTGGGAACGCAACAATTCCCTGGCCTGATACATTTCCATCAATCTCATTCTGAACGCACCATCCGTCTCTTCTGCCGCCACACCTTCGCGCATCATCACCGCATTGGAAACAAGGTCGCAATCGGCGAACACGGAAGCATACTCTTCGCCCGATTTATAATACAGGCGATTTAGAAATACGTCGATGTTATCGGCATACATCGCTCCGGAGTCGGCGGCTATCAACGAACGCCGGCAAACAGAGCTATCCACGCCAGCCCAGTTATAGGTCGCATTGATGCGGTTGTTCAATTCGGTAAGATCTTTTTTTACCGAAACAAACACCTGCATATTATCCGGTTTATTGATGGTGACTTCCGTTTGCATTCCTCCGGTCATCGTTGCTATTCTCCTCCAGCCCGGTAACTCTTTGAACCAATTGGCCGACTTCATCACATAGATCGGGTGCACTACAATATTTTTTTCCCGCGCCTGTTCACAGAAACGTACATATTCGTGATCGGTACCCGAAACCATTCCATTCCCAACGAGAAATACCAGCTTCACAGCATCCGTCCGTTCCGACCAATGCATATCATTCACACTGGCACGCAGGGCTGCAGCCACAATCTGATCACCCTTTTCAATAGATGGTTTCAGTTTATACAATTCCTCTGCAAGAAAATCGAAATTGGAAGTCAGGGGCACCAACACCTTAACGTATGCGTTCTCTTTACCAAAACTGGGACGGGAAAATCCAACCACACCCATCCGCAGGCTGGGTTTGGGTTCCATATTATTGGCCTGATTAATGATCATCCAGAGATGATCACGCAAATCATTCAGTAAACCATTGGTGCTACCGCTCAGGTCGAGGCAGAAAACAATATCGAGTGGTTTCAGATTTGACTGCGACACCTTACCCTTGTCTTTGTCACCGGCGGTAGAAACCACAGGCAACAACAAGAGTAATCCCAGAAAAGAGAACAGAAGAATCCTTCGGCGCACATTCATACAACAAATTTCGAATTTAACTGCCGAGCGTATGAAACAGCCTGAAAAAAGTTATGAAGAGCCTGCTGTGATTTTCTGCTGCAGCACGATAATTTCAGACTTTAATGCTTCCAGCGCCTTGCCAATCTCCCATGCATCACGATTACGTGGTTCAACCCAATTGGAAATGGCACGTAATTGCAAACACGGAACACCTTTCCGAATGGCGGCATAAAACACAGCTGCTCCTTCCATGCTCTCAACGGCTGCTGAACTCCGGTTGCGAAACTGATCGATGGCAGCAGCTGATCCATGCACGGTATGCACTGTGGTACCGTGCACATGGGGCAGATTTGTGTCCAGTCCGGAAGGAATTTCGGGTTGAAGTATTCCTGCCCGAAAAGGATGCTGATCCGGATTAGCCAGCTTAAGATCAAATGCCGGAATAAAGACTCCCCGGTTATCGGCACCAAAGTCACCCAATTCTTCCGTCACCACCTGAACAACCGTTCCGGGCGGATAGTCCTGCTGGAAACTGCCGGCAATACCAAAGTGAATGATGGCATCAAAATGATACGTTGCCAGCAACGCCGTCAGCTCTGCAGACGACGCCAGCAATCCTGGACCGGTTATCAGAAGTCCATCATTCAGGCGCTGAAAACCAGGGTAATAGCCCATATCCAATACAGATGAAGTCCCTAAAACAGAAGCCTCTGCACCGGTGGCTGTTACCCATAAGATGGTTCTTTCCTGATTCACTCTCCAAAGATATTGAAAACCACATAGTTTCTATAAATATTTCCTATGATGGTAAACAGAAAAGCCGTAATTTTGTCATCCCCGAAAAATCATGATTTATATCACCCGACGAGAACGATTCAACGCAGCCCATAAGTTATACAAAGAAGGCTGGAGCGACACGAAAAACCTGGAGGTTTTCGGGAAATGCTCTAATCCCAACTGGCACGGACACAATTACGATTTATTTGTAACGGTAAAAGGAGAGATCAATCCAGAAACCGGATTTGTCATTGATTTAAAGTTCCTGAGTCAGCTGATCAAGGAACGAGTGATTGACCAGCTCGACCACAAGAATATTAATCTCGATGTTGACTTCATGAAAGGCCGAATGGCCTCTACGGAAGTACTGGCGGTAGCCATCTGGGAACAGCTGGAAGCACCAATTCGTGAAGAAGGCTGCGCGCTGCACTCGGTAAGAGTCTACGAAACAGAGAACAATTTTGTTGAATACCTCGGATAAGAAAAGACGTGGCCAAAGAAAAGACAATACCACACGACGAAGAGATCGAAAGTTACCAGAAACTGGATCTCTACAATACAGAAAAAACAGAACTGCTCAGCGGTTTGTACAAATCTGTATTGGAGCAGGTAGGAGAAACTACCGAACGGGAAGGATTGCAGAAAACACCGGAGCGGGTTGCGAAAGCCATGCAATACCTCACGCATGGTTACGATCTGGATCCCGTTGGTATTCTTAACTCAGCAAAGTTCAGAGAAGACTATCAGCAAATGGTGATTGTAAAAGACATTGAACTTTACAGTCTCTGCGAGCACCATATGCTGCCCTTCTTCGGCAAAGCACATGTGGCCTATATTCCCAACCAGTACATCGTAGGACTCAGCAAAATTCCGCGTGTGGTAGATGCTTTCTCGCGCCGGTTACAGGTGCAGGAGCGACTCACCACGCAGATCCGCGATTGCATACAGGAAACACTGCAGCCGCTGGGTGTTGCGGTAGTGATAGAAGCACAGCACTTATGCATGCAGATGCGTGGGGTGCAAAAGCAAAATTCAGTTACCACCACTTCTGCCTTCACCGGAGAATTTGAAAACGACAGAACCCGCAGTGAATTCATCTCTCTGATCAGGGGACGACTGCACTAAAACGGTATCGCTTGAAAAAGAAAAAAACGATAAAAAAAACAAAAGCTATGAAAGCATATATCTTCCCCGGACAAGGATCACAATTTGTTGGCATGGGCAAAGACCTCTGCGAAACATCGGATCTGGCAAAAGCCATGTTTGAACAGGCCAATGATATCATCGGCTTCCGAATTTCTGATATCATGTTCAACGGAACTGATGAAGACCTGCGTCAGACCAAAGTAACACAACCTGCCATCTTCATTCACTCCGTGATTGCAGCCCGGGTGATGGGAGATGCTTTCAAACCAGACATGGTAGCCGGACATTCACTCGGTGAATTCTCTGCTCTGGTGGCTAACGGAACCCTGACGTTTGAAGACGGCCTCAAGCTGGTTGTAGAACGCGCCAACGCCATGCAGGCTGCATGTGAAGCTGTACCGGGAACGATGGCTGCTATTCTTGCTCTCGACGATAACAAAGTGGAAGAGATTTGCGCTTCCACACCGGGTGTTGTGGTGGCGGCAAACTACAACTGTCCGGGCCAGCTGGTGATTTCAGGCGAAGTAGAAGCCGTGAAAGCTGCCTGCGCCGCGATGACAGAAGCCGGAGCTAAACGCGCACTCTTACTCAACGTAGGTGGTGCGTTCCATAGTCCGCTGATGGAGCCAGCACGTGAACGTCTTGCCAAAGCGATTGAAGCCACCAACTTCCGTCAGCCGAGCTGTCCGATTTATCAGAATGCCACTGCCACTCCACATACCTCTATTGACGAAATCCGTGCTAACCTCATTGCGCAATTAACCGCGCCGGTAAGATGGACGCAAAGTGTGGAGCATATGGTAACTGATGGAGCCGGCACCTTCACCGAAGTGGGACCTGGAAAAGTATTGCAGGGACTGGTAAAGAAGATCAGCAAGGAAGCGACCATCGCTTAATTGGTGAGTTGCCGAAGGCCCCGAGTGAGCGAAGCGAACCTCGGGGGCAAATTGGTGAATTGGCTAGTTGGCAAATTGCCGAAGGCCTCGAGCTTGCCTCGATGGCCGAAGGCCCAGAATGAGCGAAGCGAACCTCGGGGGCAAATTGGTGAATTGGCAAGTTGGCAAATTGCTGAAGGCCCAGAATGAGCGAAGCGAACCTCGGGGGTGTCCCGTCATTGCTTCGCAATGCGGGATGGTAAATTGGTGAGTTGGTGGATTGGTGAGTTGGTGAATTGGTGAATTGGTGAGTTGGTGAGTTGGTGAATTGGTGAATAGGTGAGTTGGTGGATTGGTGAGTTGGTGGATTGGCAAATTTGCAAATTGGCAAGTTGGCAAATTTGCAAATTGGCAAGTTGGCAAATTTGCAAATTGGCAAGTTGGCAAATTTGTGTGTTGGTGAGTTGCCGAAGGCCCCGAGTGAGCGAAGCGAACCTCGGAGGTAAATTGGTGAATTGGCAAATTGCCGAAGGCCTCGAGCTTGCCTCGATGGCCGAAGGCCTCGAGCTTGCCTCGATGGCCGAAGGCCCCGAGCTTGCCTCGATGGCCGAAGGCCCCGAGTGAGCGAAGCGAACCTCGGGGGTGTCCTGACATTGATTAGTGATGTGGAAACTTAGTATTGAAAAAGACGAATTCTGAATTGCCCCCAATTCTGAATTGCACCCTAATTCTGATCCCGTTGCAAACAGCGGGACTACATTCTGAATTCTGAATTAAAATAATGGAATTACATCCTCTGAATGCCATCTCCCCTATCGACGGTCGTTACCGTAAGAATTGCGAAGAATTAGCACTGTATTTTTCGGAAGAAGCGTTGATGCGGTACCGGGTGATGGTAGAGATCGAATACTTCATCGAACTTTGCGAACTGCCCTTGCCCCAGCTTGAAAGTTTCGACAAGAGTCAATACAAGGCGCTGAGAAATATATATCATGGCTTTGGTCATGCCGACGCGCTGCACATCAAGAGCATTGAAAAAACCACCAATCACGATGTGAAAGCGGTGGAATATTTTATCAAAGAGCAATTTGACAAACTCGGTCTGCAGACGTACAAAGAATTCATTCATTTCGGTCTCACCTCGCAGGACATCAACAACACGGCGATTCCGCTGAGTCTGCGCGAAGCGAACACCCTCATTTACGTTCCTGCCATCAAGGCCATCGGCGAAAAAATTCTGCTGATGAGTCGCGAATGGAAGGACATTCCCATGCTGGCCCGTACGCACGGACAACCGGCCTCCCCTACCCGTTTGGGTAAGGAGATTTACATTTTCCATCACCGCCTCCACACGCAGCTGGAATTACTGAATACAATTGCCTACTCTGCGAAGTTCGGCGGCGCAACCGGTAACTTCAACGCTCACGCCATCGCCTATCCGCAAATCGACTGGATTGGGTTCAGCGACCGGTTTATCAAGCGGCTCGGACTCGAACGCAGTCCGTACACTACGCAGATTGAACACTACGACAACATGGCGGCGCTGTTCGATACGATGAAGCGTATCAACACCATCCTCACCGATTTATCGAGAGACATGTGGTCGTACATATCCATAAACTACTTCACGCAAAAAGTGGTCGCGAACGAAGTAGGTTCCAGCGCAATGCCGCATAAAGTAAATCCCATCGACTTCGAAAACGCAGAAGGAAACCTCGGCATGGCCAATGCACTCTTTGAACACCTCAGTGCCAAGTTACCCATCTCCCGTCTCCAGCGCGACCTCACCGACTCCACTGTATTACGCAATATCGGCGTACCCTATGCACATACGCTGATTGCCTGCAAATCGTTGTTAAAAGGATTCGGGAAAGTGAACGTCAACAAAGCCGCCATTGAAGAAGATCTCGGCGACAACTGGGCTGTAGTAGCAGAAGCGATACAAACCATTTTAAGAAGAGAAGCCTACCCGAATCCCTACGAAGCTTTAAAAGCATTGACACGGACCGGAGAGAAAATGAATCCTGAAGCGATTGCACGGTTTATAGAAGGACTGGATGTTTCCGAAAACCTCAAAAAGGAATTACGTACCATTACTCCATACAATTATACGGGGGTGGTGAAGGAGTTTTGATAGAGACTCCTCTGAATGATGAAGGAATCTTCAGTACAGCGAAGTGTTCCCGAACAAGAAGGAATGCAATAAGATGAGTTATTGATTGGAAGGCCGGCTGGTACTAAGTTCATCATTTGAACCAGATCAATTATTCTTGAATGTTGAACCATTGGCAAAGGGAATTTACTTCCTGATGTTTGATTCCAATGATAAGAGATATGTTAAGAAGCTGATATTGGAGTAATGAAACGGTTACGATTAATACTGATATTTCTAATCCTGAGCCGGACCATTTCGGCTCAGGATTATGATATCAACTGGCTTATTACTTCCGGATATCCGAATATTTACTTTAACACGTTTGTACATTTCCCTCCCGCGGGTGGATCACCACAGTTTTCTACTACTACGGGCCATATTCCTTTTTCATATGCGAATGCCTGCATTTCGGATGAACACGGGAATTTTCTTTTTAGCAGTAATGGCGTAAATTTGTACAATAAATTATATCAACAAATACCCGGGGCAATAATTTCAACACCGCAAACGCAGCCTACTCAGCATCTGGGACTCAATCGAACACACTCCTGTTTTTTCCTGCCCTGGCCTGATGACACAAATAGATATGTACTAATTTACAGTATTCCTGAATTAACTTCGGTTGCTTCGGGCCCATGTTCCGGCGGCTGGGGTAATTTAGCCACCCATGTGTATTATACTGTCCTTGATAAAAATCTGAATGGTGGGATGGGGGGTATTATTACTGCTTCAAACATAGCTGTTACTGATACTTTGGCTCATATTTTTGGACTTACAGCCTGCAAGCATGCGAATGGGCGCGATTGGTGGATATTTGCCAAGGAACGATGCACCAACGTCTATGACAGGTTTTTATTGACTCCGGGTGGAATTCAGTTTACAGGCAAAATATTTGCCGGTCCGGTAATAACGGCTAGCGATGGTGCAATATCCGGTTTCTCGAATAATGGAAATTATATGTATAACATCGTCAATGATACTGTTTGCTACTTGTATAAGTTTGACAGATGTGCCGGTACATTTCTAGATACTACATCCTTACGAATTCCCTGGCCGGGAGAATTTTATTCTGCTTTTTCACAGAATTCAGAAATTTTATATCGTGCAGCTGGAAATTCTGGGACAAATACATCACAATATGATTTAACAAAATGGAATCAACCTGGCGGGGTTTTAGCCAGTCGCTTGCTTATTGATCCGGTAGTTGATACTGTGACTTGCACTAATCAATCCCCTGGTTCAGGAAGTGCGGCGGGACATCCCAAGCTGGCACCGGATGGTAAAATATACTTCGGCCATTATTACCCTTGTAATTTGTCTGTCATTAATTTTCCGAATAGCCTGGATACTATTTGTCAAATGGAATATAATACTGTATTGGTTCCAACCCCCCATACAGGTGGGCTACCGCATATGCCTAACTACCGCCTTGGTCCGGTAACAGGTAGTATCTGCGATAGCCTTACCGCTGTTCACGAGTTGAAATCCGATGAGGTGAGTTTGTACCCCAATCCGGCAAAGGATCACATTACACTTCAATCAAAACGATCCATAAGCAATGCGGTAATTACCTTGATGAATGTACAAGGTCAGGTTTTGCTTAGCCGGCAAACAGGAACCGGAACCGGTTTTGAAGTGGAGTTACCACGCGACATGGACAACGGCATTTACTTTTTGCGCATCCATAGTACCGAAGGTGCTGTGGCGAAGAAGGTGGTGGTGCAGCGGTGAACTGTGAATACGGAAGCAGAATTGTAGATCATCTCATTTAGATTTTTTATCTTTGATAGATGAGGTATTTCGTTTTGATATTCTTTTTGTTGTTGACCGGGATAGGAGCAGCCCAATACCATGATGCAAGCTGGATTGTTTCGCCAAGTTTTAATTCTCAAAGTACTAATACCTTGATTCAATTTCTGCCTGGTGGTTCGTCTCCTGTAATCACTTCTACCGCTGGTACAATCCCTTTTAATTATACCAATGCTTCCATCTCAGATGAACAGGGTAACTTTTTGTTTTTTACCAATGGAATTGAGATTTACGATAGAAATTTGCAGGTTTTAGCCGGGGGATTAGTACAAACGCCGTATACCATTCTCTATGCTTCGCAAGGACTAAATAGGCCACAAAACTATATTTTTCTGCCCTGGCCCGGAGACAGCAATAAATATATCTTGTTTTATTGCGCACCGGAATTGCAACAGGTTTCCAGCGGTCCCTGTGCCGGTGGATGGGGCTGGCTTTCTACGCATCTTTACTATACTGTATTGGATAAAAGCTTAAATGGTGGAAATGGAGGAATCGTTTCTGCCAGTAATGTAGCATTAATTGATACTTTGGTGCATGCGAATGGATTAGCTGTTACAAAACATGCCAACGGCAGGGACTGGTGGATCGTTGTTAAAGAAAGGTGTAGCTCGAACTACAATATTGTTTTGTTCACTCCTAGTGGAGTGCAACTATTATTTACGCAATCGATCGGCCCTGTTTTTTCAAGTTCATTGGATGCAGCTATTTCAAGATTTTCCCCCGATGGGACCATTTATGCATTAATCAGAGATGATTATAATACGATTTATTATAAGTTTGATAGATGTACAGGATTTTTGTCTGATCCATTATTGGTAAATAGTGGTAGCATTGGGGATGGGTACCTGGAGTTTTCTCCTGATTCAAGATTCGTGTACAGAAGTTCAGGGAGTGGAGGTGGAATGACAAGTCAATATGATTTAAGCTTATATTATCAACCCAGTGGTGTGCAGAATAGTCAATTGTTTGTGGATCCTCCGGTACCGGATACAAGTGATTGTGGCTTCGGAATTCCCGGGTCAGCTAATGCAGCGTGTTTTCCAACCTTAGCACCTAACGGTAAGATATACTGGGGGCATTGTTATTCTTGTAATTTATCGATCATTAATTACCCTGACAGCCTGGATACGTTATGTGCTATGGAATATAATACTGTATTATTACCAATGCCTCATTCTGGATGTTTACCTTACTTTGCTCATTATCGTTTAGGTCCGGTAACAGGAAGCATCTGTGATAGTTTAACATCCATTCATGAGTTGAAGTCCGATGAGGTGAGTTTGTACCCCAACCCTGCAAAGGATCACATTACACTTCAATCAAAACGATCCTTAAGCAATGCGGTAATCACTTTGATGAATGTGCAGGGTCAGGTTTTGTTCAACCGGCAAACAGCAACAGGAACCGGTTTTGAAGTGGAGTTACCACGCGATATGGGCAACGGCATTTACTTTTTACGCATCCATAGTACCGAAGGTGTTGTGTCAAAGAAGCTGGTGGTACAGCGGTGAGGATTTGAAATAGGTAACCTTTTATTATCCTTCATCAAAATTCCGGAATATCCGTTAATCAGTTACCGGATCATAGATAACTCAAAACAATCATGTCCGCTGACTTCTAGCTTTTAACAACCACCGTTTCATAACTTTTAAAACGATTTGGTGAAGCAGTAGAACGGATCGGACGGTGCGCCGTAACTTGCTTCAAAATTCAATCCGTTATCGTCATGAAAAAGTTTTTATCGTTTTCGATGGTATTGCTCAATGTACTTCGTGTGTCGGCACAAAATCCCTGTCAGCCGCGCGAGCTGACCGGCATTTCAGTTCAGTATGATTCTCCCTGTGAAGCGTATCACGGAACATCCCATTATTACAATTTCGTAACACTGACAACCATCCGCAATTTTCAAAGGACAGGTACATTGCAATGGCAATACCGGCTCGACACCATTAACGGCGCTTGGCTAAACCTCCCTTCAACCTGGCAAGGCCTGGGAACAGATCAGGTATATCTCCCTGACTTCACGATTGCCGACAACGGTCAATACCGCTGCATCTTCACTGACACTGTTACGGGCTGCAAGGATTATCGTCGAGTTAATGTAAATGTATTTCCGCGGCCGCAAATTGCCATCAGTGTTGACTCCGTGAAATGCGACGGAATGTATCTGGGGATAGACCTGTTTAATGATCCAACACAAAATCTTACGTATTGCTGGCAACCTGATCTCAGCGGACAAACCAATAACTGCGAAGGAACTTCACCGGCTTTTCTCTTTGATCGTGTAGGCTGCGTGATGGTTTCGGGAGTCGTGACTGTGAAAGTGACCAATCAATACGGTTGTGAAAACCTGATTTACACCAGCGGACTTTGTAATCAGGAATACATGGACCTCTACACTCAGGTGAACGATGAAGATTCGGTATTTTGTTCCAAAACGGCAAGTCTGCAGGCAGCAAGGTTCTCCTCCGCTTCACTCCAGAATGGCTGGACGTATCAATGGAAAAAGAACGGGAGCAATCTCTCCTGGGCAACCAGTTATTTGATCAAACCGGTTGTATCCGGAACTTATTCGTGTGTTGTTACCAACAATGCAGGCTGCACGTTTGAAACAAATCCTGTCCCGGTAACGGTCTATCCGGTTCCATCAGTTAACCTGCAACCTGCGGGTACTACACAAATCTGCACGAATACATCGCTGACCTTTCAATCCGGTGCTGCACCCGGAAACACCTGCAACTGGTACCGAAATAATTTACCGCTCACCTCAGGTTCAGATACGCTGGCTGTTAGTGTGGCAGGAAACTACAAGGTTATTGTCACCAATGCCTATGGATGCAGCAGTACCTCAAAAGTATCGAACGTCAATGTGTACCGCTCGGTGTCTTCCGCCAACGGTCCGGTAATTTTCTGCAACGGCGACAGCGTTGTACTTCAAAACTACACCCCTACTTCTGTATCCTGGCAATGGCAGAAAAATGCAGTAAGTATTCCGGGAGCCACATTCCCGACTTTCGCTGCTAAACAATCGGGGCTCTACCGTGCAAAGACAACAAGTGCTGCCGGCTGCATCAGTTATTCAAACCAGATTGATGTAAGTGTAAATTGCAGGGAGGCAAACGAAGCAACTGCACATCTTCACGTATATCCTGTTCCATCTTCCGATTTCATCGACATTTCTATTCCAGAAGAATTCCGGAATCACAGCATACTTCAACTCACAGACCTATCCGGAAAAATAATTTCCGTCATGGATATTTCCGGTAGCACCAGTCAACAAATCATAATCCGTCATCTGGCTCCCGGGGTATATTTTGTCAGATTACAATCAGATCGTTCAGCGGCCATTGGAAAAATTGTCCGTATGTAATCACCTGACACATCTTTCCAGCATCTGTTTCAGCCTTTAACAATGGCCTTCTTCAGTATCCGGATCCGGTTTTCAGGAAGAAGGAAGTCTGATCTCTGTCAGATGATTTAAAGTTAGTATCATCTTTCTCCGGATGTAAACGCGGTAACTTTACATGACCCCTTAACGGGAACTGTCATGAAAAAGACTAACCTCTCTGCCCTCATCCTACTATTACCTGTAATTGCCTTCAATTCTGCTTCAGCACAGTGTATATGCACTGCAGGAGAATTAACAGGTTTAAATGTAAACAAAGACGGCGAATGCAGTTCTGATCCGAATACCGGCTATCAGAACCATGTTAACATCGAAATACTAAGGGCTCAGCTGAAAACCGGCACCATTCAATGGTCTTTTCTTCCTGATAACGGATCAGGAACCTGGACATCACTTCCCGGAGGATGGACAGGAACAGAAAATCTTGACCATCTCTTTTTCACTGTAGCTGAAAACGGCTCGTATCGCTGCATCTTCACAGAAACGACAACATCTTGTCGAGACACTGTTGTCGCATACATCTCCGTTGCACCCCAACCCAACATCCATGTAACAACCGATTCCTCCACTTGCGATGGCATGTGGTTTAGTGTACACGATAACAATAATCCATCCGGTACCGGGAATAGTTATTGCTGGCAGTTTGACGGAACGAATTGTCAGAGTGGCAATTCTTCCTTTCTTTTCGCGACCGCAGGATGCACCATGGGAAACAACCATGTGAACATTATCGTGTCTAATTTTGCGGGCTGCTCTGATGAAGCTCATTTAACCGGTATCTGCAACCCAGACTTACTGGACGTATTCATCGAGCTCAGCGGATCTGAATATCTGTGCAGAGGCGAAAAATCGTCCGTTTTAAGTGTCAAACGTCATTCGGCGATTAGTTTCCCTGCCAACTGGCAATACCAATGGCGCAGAAATGGGTCAGCCATCCCAGGTGCAACTTCTGCCGACTACATCCCTGCCAATTCGGGGGTTTTTACCTGCAAAGTAATTTCAGGTTCCGGTTGTCAAAAAATCACCAATCCGATCAGCATTACTTTTTTCCCCTTGGTTGTTGCAGAGATAACTGCTGCTTCGAATGAAATCTGTACAGGTGATTCAGTTCTTCTGCAGGTTAGCAGCGGAAATGCTATTCAATTTGAATGGTACAGAAACGGTATTTCAACAGGTGTGACCGGCAGTGAATTTTTTGCAAAGAGGCAGGGTAATTACAAAGTACTTGCTACGTCAATTGAAGGATGTACAAAATACAGCAATGTTCTCCATCCCATAGTATTCACTGCTACTATTCAGGCAAACGGAAACCAGAATCTTTGCAACGGGGATAGTGTAATGCTCACAGCATCCTGCAATGGAAATGCGGGTTCCTTTCAATGGTTCAGATACAACAATCCAATATCCGGTGCTTCTGGTTCATCACTCTTTGCAAAAAAAGCCGGACGCTATCGTGTAGTAGCAGTTTCATCTGATAACTGCACAGATACTTCTAACAGCATTTACATCACCAGTATTTGTCGCGAATCATCAACCTTGTCTGAAACTTCTTTTTCTATCCAACCCAATCCGGCCGGCAATTATATAGATTTGATTTTCTCTGATAACATGGATAGCCATTCAGGCAACCTGACGATTACAAATAGCATGGGACAAATTGTATTCCAAACGAATCTTATGATTTCGTCTCCAGGTTCGGTACGCATCACACTACCTCAATCATTGAAAAGCGGATACTATTTCGTTTTGGTTAGGCAGGACGGCAAAACGAATTGCAGGAAATTACTGATAAACGAATAAAGGGAGAAAGTTACTCCCAGCCCGATGCCAATACATCGGCCAGATGAATCGTTTTCATCTCCAAACCTTCTTTGCGGATCACTCCTTCCAGATGCAACAAACAAAGCGGATCATTGGAAACCATGGTATCGGCTCCGGCGCGGATAGCCTGATCTATCAGATCACGTCCCATTCTGACGGTTAACTCTTCATTCTTACGATCAAGTCCGCCACCCATGCCACAACACTGATTCCCGGCAAGTGTGCCTACTATGGTAAATCCTTTTACTTTCGATAATAAAGACAAGAGTGCGGCATCAGACACATCTGATTTGCAGCTGCATGAATTCAGCACCCAGGCATTGGCTGTGAAAGCAGATCCGATTTCACTCACATTGAGTTTATTGGTGAGAAAGTCGCCCAATTCATAAAAATGTTTTTGCACAAGTTTATATTCATTGTGCAGGGCCGAGTTATGAAATAATGCAGGATAGTATTCCCTAACTGTTTTGACGCATCCCGGACCCGGGCAAACAATAAACCGCTCGTCCTGGAATTCACGAATAAGTTTCTCACCTACCTCTTTGCAATGATCGCGGAAACCATCTTCATAGGCCGGCTGACCACAGCAGGTCTGTTCAATATTATAATTAACACCACAACCTACACGCTGCAGGACTTTCATGGTATTTCTGGCCGTCTCGGGACGAAACTGGTCTACATGACAGGGTATAAATAAATCTACAATCACGATTCCTGGTCGAATTTCATTTCAACGATAGTATGTTCCTGGCGCACTTTCAGCAGCAGCAGGATGCCGGCAACAAAAAAGATGATCAAGGCAACGATGGAGTCGCGCATGCTGCCGGTCATTTCATTTACGACTCCAAACACAAAGGTTCCCATTACGGTTCCAACTTTATCGCACACATCATAGAAACTGAAATAGGAAGCATGATCATGTGTTTGAGGGAGCAGTTTAGAATACGTTGAACGGGAGAGAGACTGAATTCCACCCATCACCATTCCCACAAAGGCAGCAGTGATATAGAAATCGAGTGGAACATATACAAACATGTAAACGCCCAGACAAATCAGCATCCAGACAACAATAGAGATGATGAGTGCCTTGATATTTCCGAAGCGGGAAGATAATGTTGAAAACAGAAATGCGCCACCAATCGCCACAAACTGAATCAGCAGAATGCAAACAATCAATCCGCTTTGTTTGCTGTCTTCATCCGGCCAGGCAATTTCCTGTACGCCAAACAAGGTTGCCAGATACATCACTGTCTGGACTGCCATGTTATAAAAGAAAAATGCAAAGAGGAACATCTTCAGATGTGGCAGACCTTTGAGCTGGTTCCACACTATTTTCAGCTCTGAATAACCCTTGGTGAGAATATCTTTTCCGATCGGCTTCGCCAGCGGATCAGCAGGCAGCCACTTGAAGGAGTATTGCGCGAATCCGAACCACCAGACACCAACCATAAGGAAGGAGATGCGCATGGCCAATCCGTTGCTGATGCCTCCATAAAGATCAGGAAACAGGATCATGGTGAGATTGAAGATCAGAAGCAGTGATGACCCGATATAGCCCATTGAAAATCCGCGTGCACTTACATGGTCCTGTTCTTCCGGGGATGCCAGCTCAGGCAGATAGGCATTGTAGAACACAATGCTCCCGGCAAAGCCAATAGCAGAAACCATCGAGCAGAGAACTCCTACCCACAAGGTATTGATATCTTCAAAGAACCATAAAAGAGAACAGGCTATTGCTCCAAGGGTACTGAAGAAAAACATAAATTTCTTCTTCTGACCGCTGTAATCCGCTATAGAAGATAACATCGGCGACAATGCTGCAATGACCAGGAAGGCGGCAGAGATGGCATAGGATTGCAACGATTCGGGATTAAAATCACGGCCCAGAAAATTGACCGAGTGCTTACCCCCTGACGATGCGATTGCGCTGAAATAAATGGGGAATAATGCTGAACTGATCACCAGAGAATACGCCGAATTCGCCCAGTCGTAGAATGTCCAGGCTTTGATGATTTTCGGGTTATCCAGTTCGTATTCGGGTCGCATCTTGATGGTTCGAAAATAGCGAATGGAGGAATATCAAGCGCTACCAGATATCCACAGCCTGACCGGCTCAGTAAATAAAATCGAATTTCACTATCACTCTCAATGAATTAGAGCTCAGGTCGATGGAATCGACATAATTCACGGTAGAAGGCAGATAGTCGCAGAACTTAAATTTGATATAGCCGATATTTTCCCGATCGGGGACGTTTCCGGTGTCCTTATCATAGAGCTGAATCTTCACATCGTCCACAAAATTGTAGGTAGATCTGGGCGGAGCAATGGTGAAATTGCCGGTAGTGGTATTGTTAAGCACCGTTGCAGACTCATACAGGGTATCTCCCGGAAAGGTAATACTGTACATCAGATCCGGATCGTCACCGGCATCCCATTCTTTTCCCCCGGCCTTAAAGGGAGGAATCTGCATCACCCGTATTCCTTTCACATCTACTTTACGGAAGAAAGTAACCGGAATATCTTTCGTAATCGTGGTCGACTGATCGCCACGCACCGCAGTAGCCTTGACTTTATAATTACGAAAGGCGGTATACGTATGCTGAACGGTGAGTCCCTGGGCCGTTGTGGTATCGCCGAAATCCCAGGTAACCTGATCGGCATTCGCTGCAGCAGCGGTAAACGTTACGGTAACGGGCAAGGTTATAGAATAATTACCGGTGGCGGTAAAAGAGATGGAAGGAGCTGCTTCATCATCAGCACTATCTTTTTTACAGCCTGCGATGAAGGTAGCGAGGCCGAGTATCAGGAAGAGGCGATTCATAACACCCGTAAAAATAGGAATTGCAATGGCCCAAAATGCAAGGAGCCGGTAAAATGTTACCGGCTCCCTGTGAGTATACGTTAATCAGGCGAGCTGTGCCCGGATAATATTCAGAGCTCCTCCGGCCTTAAACCACTCGATCTGGTTTTCATTATAGGTATGATTCACCAGAATTTCTTCAGTGCTTCCATCCGCGTGATTCAGAACGAGGGTCAATGGTGTTCCCGGAGCGAATGCAGTCAGACCGATGATATCGAAGGTGTCATCTTCCTGGATCTTGTCATAGTCGGCAGGATTCGCAAAAGTAAGTGCCAGCATCCCTTGTTTCTTCAGGTTGGTTTCGTGGATACGTGCAAACGACTTCACCAGAACAGCTCGTACACCAAGGAAACGGGGTTCCATGGCAGCATGTTCGCGGCTGGATCCTTCACCATAGTTCTCATCCCCTACCACGATCGATCCGATTTTCGAAGCTTTATACTGACGCTGCACTTTGGGAACACTCTCATATGCACCGGTGAGCTGGTTCTTCACATTGTCGGTTTTACCATTGAAGAAATTCACAGCTCCGATCAACATATTGTTGGAGATATTATCGAGATGCCCGCGGTATTTCAGCCAGGGACCTGCCATTGAAATATGATCGGTGGTGCACTTTCCTTTTGCCTTGATCAGGAGTTTCAGACCTTTCAGATCCACACCTTCCCAGGGAGCAAAGGGGTCGAGCAACTGGAGACGATCGCTGGTTGGAGAAACATTTACTGTCACTTTGCTTCCGTCAGCCGCAGGAGCCTGATAGCCTGCATCTTCTACTGCAAAACCATTCTTCGGAAGTTCATCACCGGAAGGTGGATCGAGTTTCACCTTCTCTCCCTTTTCGTTGATGAGATAATCGGTCATAGGGTTGAAGCCCAGATCACCTGCTATCGCGATGGCGGTAACCATCTCCGGCGAAGCAACAAAGGCGTATGTATTGGGGTTTCCATCTGCACGTTTCGCGAAGTTGCGGTTGAAGGAGTGGATGATGGTGTTTTTTTCCTGTTTCTCTGCACCCATACGATCCCACATCCCGATGCAGGGACCGCAGGCGTTGGTGAAGACCTTCGCTCCTACTTCATCAAATACTTTGAGGAATCCATCGCGGTTAATAGTAAACCGGATCTGCTCCGATCCCGGGTTGATGAGGAATTCTGCTTTCGCCTTCAGTCCTTTTTCCGCCACCTGTTTTGCCAGGGAAACGGCGCGAGAGATATCTTCATACGAAGAGTTGGTACAGGACCCGATCAGACCTACTTCCACTTTCGTAGGCCAGCCGTTCTTCGCTGCTTCTTCCTTCATCTTACTTACCGGCGTTGCCAGATCCGGCGTAAATGGACCATTCAGGTGCGGCTCCAGTTCAGAGAGGTTAATTTCAATTACCTGATCAAAATACTGCTCCGGACTTGCATAAACTTCCGGATCTGCAGTGAGATGTGCTTTTACCGTATTGGCAAGATCAGCCACTTCGCTACGGCCGGTAGCACGCAGATAACGCTCCATCGACTCATCATAACCAAACGTTGAAGTGGTAGCGCCGATTTCAGCACCCATGTTGCAGATGGTTCCTTTACCGGTACAGCTCATAGAGGTTGCACCTTCACCGAAGTACTCGACGATAGCCCCTGTTCCGCCTTTAACGGTGAGGATACCAGCTACTTTCAGGATCACATCTTTGGGAGCGGTCCAGCCGTTAAGTTTACCGGTAAGCTTCACGCCGATCAGTTTCGGGAATTTGAGCTCCCAGGGGAGTCCGGCCATCACATCACAGGCATCAGCACCGCCCACGCCAATCGCAATCATTCCCAATCCTCCGGCATTCACAGTATGCGAATCCGTACCGATCATCATTCCGCCCGGGAAGGCATAGTTTTCGAGTACCACCTGGTGGATAATACCAGCACCCGGCTTCCAGAAGCCGATTCCGTATTTATTGGACACAGAGCCCAGAAAATCATACACTTCACGACTCTCCTTGTTCGCGAACTCCAGATCCTGCGCAGCGCCATCGCGGGCAGTGATCAGGTGATCACAGTGAACGGTAGAAGGAACAGCCACCTTGGGGCGGCCCGCCTGCATAAACTGGAGGAGCGCCATCTGAGCTGTAGCATCCTGCATGGCAACGCGATCCGGGTTAAAATCGACATACGATTTTCCTCTTGCGAAAGGCGAGGAAGGCAGGGCCTCCGTCAGGTGAGCATAGAGGATTTTCTCAGAAAGAGTAAGCGGGCGGCCAGTCAGTTTGCGGGCAGCCTCCACTTTAGCGGGAAGGGCGGTGTACACCTTCCTGATCATGTCGAGATCGAATACCATTTTAAGTTGATTTTATGAGAGGATGAGACTTGTTTTCGGCGGCAAAATTAGTGAAAAATCACCGCAACTGCTTTCTGAATACGTAATTTTATTCGTGGAACTCATCCTGTCACAGTCTCATCAAGCAGTTACAAATCAAGCAGAAGCGAACTTAATCAACCTCATTAGAGACCAGCATCGAAACATCAATTTTTATCAAAGAAAAAATTGATTTTTTATTTTTTTTCATACCTTGCAGCTTCAATCACCAAAACATGAAACTTTCAACATTTACCAAATCAGTTGCCTTGTCTCTGATGTTCTGCGGGACAGCAAAAGCCCAGAGCTGGGATCTCAACAGCTTGTTAGCCACCAACGACACGGTGGCAGAAAGTGTAAATCTTGTTACCACCGATAATATTGGAAATTCATACTGGGCATCACATTATTTCATCAAGAACTCCTCAAGGGAAGGTTACCTGATCACCAAAGTTGACCGGCTAGGCGCATTTATTTCCCGCACAGCTGTTCAGGCGAATGCAGGCACCTATACCACAACAGGAATCGCCGACATTGAATTTATCAGCGGAGCACTCTATGTTGTATCCAATACCCGAAAACCAAACGCAGATGTGGATGTATTGATTCAGAAATACAGCAACGCACTGGTGAAGCAATGGGAAGTACTTTACAATGACCCCAATTCAAAAGACGATGCCGGGATAGAAGTCCTCGCAGGACCGAACAACGGGTTACTGGTTTCGATGGTTTCATTCCAGGACGGCGCCGTCATTAACTACGCCCGTTCCAATGGTGCCATCATCAACAGTGTAATCTACAATAACGGAGCAACATCCATTGAGACGATCAGGAGCATGACCTTTGCAGGCGGCTCTGTTTACATCGCAGGAAAAAATGCAAATGGTGCAGGCACCAACAGTGATATGTTTATCACACGTTACGATTCTACATTAACTTTAGTGTGGAACAAAGTGTTTGATGCTTCTCAATCTTCGGTTAAAGACGAGGTGATTGACATTAACCCGGATGCATCGGGCGACATCCTGGTTACCGGTAACTATCAGACAGCGACATCAACGAACAGTGTTTTCTTTACAAAATACAATGATGTAAACGGATCAAGATTATGGTTACGCAAACTGACAAACGATGATATCTTCGCTACAGAAGTGTTTGCGGATGCTTCCTCCAACGTTATTTCAGTTGTTAATGGTGCACCAAACCGGTATATTAATCTGAACGGCACCACCGGTGCAGTCATAACCAACAAAGGTATTTTCAATCTCGGCACTCTTGAATACACCATTACGGATGTGGTGGCCTCCGGAAACAACCTGTATCTGACCGGCAGCTACGACTCCACGTATACAACTGGTACTACTGCCCATACTTCGCTCGGTGTACTGGTAACCAAACTGAATCTGACCGGAGGACGCTTATGGAATACGTATGTTACCTCAACAGATGCTACCCAGTATTACAGAGCATCGTGCATCAATCTCCTCAATAACTCTAAAGTTCATTATGCTGCCAACTTCTTCGACAGCAATGCTCCAACGAAACGTTATTACAGTCAATTATCAAATATATCTGCCAGCAACGGACTCAGAACCGGAGACGAAATGGCTGAAAACGGTTTTTCCGTTTACCCCAATCCCGCTAACGATATCGTTCATCTGCGCCTGAACAACCAACAGGCCACCAACGGGCAGCTGACTATCTATGATTTAAGCGGAAGACTTGTATTGACAGAAAACCTGGAAATGACTGCCGGATTACAGGAGGTGACCGTATCGGTGAGTGAACTTTCTGAGGGAACTTACATAGTACGACTGAATACCGGTGAATCAACACAAACCGGAAAAATAATTATCTATTAATTCTGATCCGTCAAACAATAAAAGAAAGGCTGTCAGCAATGACGGCCTTTCATCATTTAAGTACTTTATCTTTACATTTGTAATGTGACAACAACCCGGCTTGATAAGTTTCTAACGGAAAAAGCATTCTATTCGTCCCGCGAAAAAGCAAGAGAAGCTATTCGACATGGCCTGGTCAAGGTAAACGGGAACGTCACCACCAAACCCTCCTTTAGTGTCAGCTCCGAAGACCAGATTACAATTATAAAATCCGGCAACACCTACGTCAGTAAAGGGGGTTACAAACTGGAGAAAGCAATCCGCGAATTCGGCATCGACTTCAACGGTAAAACGGTACTTGATGCCGGGGCTTCCACCGGAGGATTTACTGACTGCGCTTTACAACACGGAGCGGTACTGGTGGTAGCGGTAGATGTTGGAACGAATCAGCTGGCAGCTACACTTCGCAAAAACGAAAAAGTCATCTCCCTTGAAAACACTGATATCCGTTCTTTATCGGCCGACCAGCTTCCGCAACCGGACTTTGATGTTGTAGTAGCCGATTTGTCGTTTATCAGTCTGGAAAAAGTCATCGACGACCTGTTCCGTTTCTGCAAACCCGGTGGTGAAATGATTGTACTGGTGAAGCCTCAGTTTGAGCAGCAGGAACGTAAAAACCTCAAGAACGGGATTGTGAAAGATGAAAGCATGAGAAAAGCGGTGTTGGAGCGAATTATCCGTAATATAGGTTCGAAAAGGAACTCTTCCATTGCTTATGTAGAAACCGATGTAGAGGATGCGTTACTTAAAAACATCGAATACCTGTTAGCCATTCGTACGGATCAACAACTATTAAATCACGATTGAATAAGGAAATACATTGAAGTGGAGTTACCACGCGATATCGGCAACGGCATCTACTTTTTACGCATCCATAGTACCCAAGGTGCTGTGACGAACAAGGTGGTGGTGCAGCGGTGAACTGTGAATACGGAAGCAGAATTGTAGATCATCTCATTTAGATTTTTTATCTTTGATAGATGCGGTATTTCGTTTTGATATTCTTTTTGTTGTTGACCGGGAAAGGAGCAGCCCAGCGCCACGATGCGAATTGGGTATTAGGTGGTGGTGGTGCAGGTATGCATGCAAACCTTGTAATTGAATTTGACACAGCGGGACCGGTAAATTATACGGTCCCGCTTTCAAGAGCGGCCATGGACTTAGAAAATGCATCAATTAGTGATGCAGCAGGTAACCTGCTATTTTTGACAAACGGTATTCGTCTGTATAATCGTAATATGGACACTATTCCCAATGGTGAATTGGCTTTACCTGTTATCGGTTCAAGCGTTATCCCTTATGGACTGAATCAGCGTCAGGGGTGCATGTTTCTGCCTTGGCCTGGCGATACTAATCTATATGCATTGCTCCATACTACCTATGATTATGCTTATCCGCCTGGACATCCTGCGGCTACCGGACAACCATTACCCCTGTTTTTATATTTAACCGTTTTAGATAGAAACTTGAATGGAGGATTGGGTGGGGTGTTATACAAAAACATTCCTGTGTTAAATGATACCATGACTCGCTCTGGCGGCGGCCTTTCAGTCACTCGGCATGCCAATGGACGTGACTGGTGGATTGTGATGAAGAAACATTTTCGGAATCGTTATTATAAGTTACTTCTGACACCATCAGGAATCAGCTTACAGGGTTTTCAATTGCTTGGGCCTGATTCAATCAAAAGATATAGTGAACTCTATATTTTCAGCCCTGATGGAAATGTATTGGCAGGACCTGTGGGGGAGAACACTGCAATCCATCCATTGGCCATTATGGATTTTGACCGATGCAGCGGAAACTTATCTAATTTTCAATTAGTATATACTCCTCCCAGCTCCAACTACGGATGTGAAGACATTGATTTTTCCTCTAATTCGCGCTACTTATATGCAAATGAGAGAGTTAAAGTGTTCCAGTTTGATGTGCAGGACAGAACCACCCCCGGGGCAATACAGAATAGCATGATACAAGTTGCAGATACCGCCTGGACAACTGAAACCTGTGATTCAGGATTTGTAGGAAGCAAGTTGTATTACCCAGTTGGGGCCTTAGCGCCAGACAATAAACTGTATTACTTTACAAATAATGGATGCAATGAACTAACTTTTCTTGAACACCCGGATTCCACAGGATTATCCAGCTCTATGAATTATGTAGGGATCAGCTTTCCGGTTTTACACACTGCAGGAATGCCTTATTTCCCCAACTACCGATTAGGCCCGGTGAAAGGTAGCGTCTGTGATAGCCTTACCGCTGTTCACGAGTTACAAGCGGAGGACGTGAGTTTATACCCCAACCCTGCAAAGGATCACATTACACTCCGGTCAATACGATCCTTAAGCAATGCCGTGATCATGTTGATGAATATGCAAGGTCAGGTTTTGTTCAGCCGGCAAACAGGAACAGGAACCGGTTTTGAAGTGGACTTACCACGCGATATCGGCAACGGCATCTACTTTTTGCGCATCCATAGTACCGAAGGCGCTGTGACGAAGAAGGTTGTGGTGCAGCGGTGAGTACATTCAGGTTGCTAAATAAAACATCTTCCCGCAATTCACCTTAATGCTCCGTCTTCTCTTCTGTCGCCCCTTCCGTCTTACGCAAGGGAGTCTCAAAATTTTTCTTCAGAAACTCTACTGCGATGGCATTGGCTTTAGCAGTAGCGTCCTTGTTATACTTCTGGTTGCTTGGATTCGCAAAGGCATGATCAGCATCGTAGGAATAAGAAGTAAAGGGAATACCGGCAACTTTCATTTTCTGATCAAACTCCTTCACCAGTTCAGGAGAAATCCATCCATCGCGGGTTCCATAAAAACCTGCTACCGGCCCCTTGATTTGTTTCAGTTTGGCCACATCAAATTCAGGCATTCCATAATAAATCACACAGCCGTACCCTTTATCACCTAATGAAATGGACGCCTGCAAACTCCATCCTCCACCCATGCACCAACCGATGGTTTGAAAACGGCTGAACTTTCCACCGTATTCAATGGCTGCACGAATAATTGACTGCACCCTTTCCGGATTCACAGCTTGCATCATTTTAGCGGCAGAATCAGGATTATACGTCACCTTTTTATCATACAGATCAAGTAATAATACCGTTGCACCAGTTTCCATATGGAGTTTTTCTGCAGCCTGTTTCATCTGATCGTTTAATCCCCACCACTCATGAAACATCAGAATAATCTTTCCGATAGAAGCGCCGGTCTTCACTTCAAAAACAGCCACTTCTTTACCATCGTCTGTTTTCAGGCTCACCATGCGGCCAATCTTTGGTTCATAGGTGATCTGCGGTGGCGGCTCATGGGCTGCCACGAAGGCTTTTTCACTACCGAAACCGGCAAAGGCCTGAACGGGAGATGAACAACACGAACGCTGCGCCTGAACCGAAGTCCCGGCCAGCACCATCAATAGCATGATAATCAGTGTGTAACGCATAGATGTCTGGTAATTCATTTGTAAAATTAAGGAAAGATTCTGACAAGCTTTTCCGGTCTGCCTCCCATTCCTTATTTTCGGGCTCCCTTTACTCCTGCTATGCAATACTGGCTCATCAAGTCAGAACCCTTCAAGTACTCCTGGGATCAATTCGTAAAGGATGGATCCACCTTCTGGGACGGCGTCAGAAACTACGCTGCCAGGAACAATCTGCGTAGCATGAAGAAAGGAGATCTGGCGCTGTACTATCACAGCAATGAAGGTCTGGAAGTAGTGGGCATCGCGAAAGTGATCAAAGAAGCTTATCAGGATCCCACCACCGATGATCCGAACTGGGTATCTGTAGACTTCAAGCCACATAAAAAATTAAAAAAGCCGGTAACGCTGCAAGCCATCAAGGACGAGCCCCGGTTAAAGAACATTGAGATGCTGCGGCTCAACCGGCTATCGGTGGTGCCTATCCGAACAGAAGAGTTCGATCTTATTCTGGAAATGGGCAGCTAAACGACATTATTTACGAATTACAGAAAAAAACCAACCCTTGAAAACTATCCACCTGCGTTTCTCTCTCATTGCACTGCTGTTTCTGATTCCAATGGCAATGCTCGCACAGCAAAAAGGAACTGTGCGCGGCTTCGTCTATGACAAAGAAACGGGCGAACCGGTACTCTTCACTCCGGTGTTCCTGAAAGGCACGCAGATGGGTGCACTTACCGACGTAAACGGTTTTTACAGCATCTCTGACGTCCCTGCAGGCAGCTATGAGCTCATGATCAACTCTATTGGTTTTGATACCTTGATTGTTCCGGTGCAGGTTCAGGCAGGACAGGTGATTACCAAGCAGCTCTACGTGAAGAAAGCTTCAGTCAACCTGAAGGCGGTAGAAGTTTCTGCCGAACGCGAATCACAGAAAACCGAAGTACGCACTTCGGTAACGAAGATCACCCCCAAGGAAATTAAGTCGGTTCCCAGCATTGGCGGCGAACCGGATCTTGCGCAATACCTGCAGGTATTACCCGGCGTAGTATTTAGCGGAGACCAGGGCGGACAACTCTATATTCGTGGTGGTACTCCCATCATGAACAAAGTGCTGCTGGACGGAATGGTGGTATACAACCCCTTCCACTCCATCGGATTATTCTCGGTATTTGATACCGATGTCATGCGGAATGCCGACATCTACACCGGCGGATTTCCGGCAGATTACGGTGACCGTATTTCCTCTGTGATGGATATCACCACCCGCGATGGCAACAAACGCCGGTATGGTGGTAAATTCAGCGCCACCACCTTCAGCAGCAAACTGATTCTGGAAGGTCCGATAAAAAAGCAAAAAGAAAACGGCGGCGGCAGCAGTTCCTTCCTCTTCACGTATAAAAACTCCTACCTCGATCAAAGCTCCAAAGCGCTGTACAGTTATATAGATAAAGACGGTTTACCATTCAGCTTTCAGGATTTCTACGGTAAGGTATCCCTCAACGGAGAAAACGGATCCAAGCTGAACCTCTTCGGCTTCGACTTTACAGACAATGCGCTGTTCAAAGATGTTACAGAAATTAACTGGAAATCCACCGGTTTCGGCTCCAACTTCATTCTGGTACCCAAAGGCTCCAACACGCTTGTAGACGGGATCTTTGCCTACTCGCAGTACAAAGCAGAGCAATCGGAAGCAAATGGTCCGCCCCGTAACAGCGCCATCAACGGATTCAACTTCGGGTTCAACTTCACCAACTTTTTCAAGAAAGACGAGTTTAAAATGGGACTCGAAGTATTGGGTTTCCGCACTGAATTCGTTCAGAATACACTCACCAACATTCAATACGAGCAAATTGAGAACACCACTGAGTTCGGTGCTTTCATGCGGTACCGTATATCGCGTGAAAAGATTGTCGTAGAGCCCAGCATGCGACTGCAATACTATGCCTCACTCTCCGAATTTTCTCCTGAACCACGACTGGGTATAAAAATCAACGCCGCCGAACACTTCCGTATCAAGATGGCAGGAGGATTCTACTCACAAAACCTGCTCAGTGCCAGTTCAGACCGCGACGTGGTAAACCTCTTTTCAGGATTCCTGAGTGGTCCGGAGAGTCTGCCCACTGAATTTGACGGCAAAGCAGTTAAAACCCGCTTACAGAAAGCAAGAGATATTATACTCGGAGCAGAAATCGATGTATTCAAGCACTTCGACGTCAATGTAGAGTTCTTTTATAAGCGGTTCTCGCAATTATCCAACGTCAACCGCGACAAGGTATATCCTGACAATGCTACCTATGCCAATGTATCGGATTATCTTAAAAAAGACTTTATCATTGAAAAAGGTCATTCTTATGGTGCTGATCTGGTACTGAAATATGAGTACAAACGTATTTACCTCTGGGGTGTTTACTCACTCACCTGGGTTGACCGTTACGACGGCATCCGCACCTACCATCCTCACTTCGACCGCCGCCACAATGTTAACCTCGTTGGTTCGTACACCTTTGGTAAAAAACTCGACTGGGAATTCAATGTACGCTGGAATTTCGGTTCCGGCTTCCCTTTTAGTGGCACACAAGGCTTCTATGAATACCTCAACTTCAGCGGAGGTCTCTACACCGACCCCAATACGGCAAACGGATACATGGACGTGATTCTGGGCGATATCAATGAAAAGAGACTCCCCAGCTATCACCGTCTCGACTGCAGTCTGAAGAAAACGTTTGTGGTAGGTAAAAACTCCAACCTGGAGGCCACCCTCAGCGCCATCAATATCTACGACCGGGAAAATATTTTCTACATCGACCGTATTCGTAATCAGCGCGTCAACCAGCTTCCATTCCTGCCATCGGCCGGGGTGAGCATGACCTTCTGATCATATTCATGGCAATGCGTATTTTTATGCAGCCATGACGCCCTCTGCACAGAAAGCCAGTCGCCAAAACCTCCAGTTCAACTGGCTGGTGGTTCTGGTATTATTGCCCCTCAGCTTTCTCGCCGGGATCTGGCTTCACTTCAATGGACTATATGGACAAGAGCCGCATGAGATCCAGCGATACATGCAGGCGCTCTTCAATTATCTCAGTGGTGGAGAAGCTCCGCCTGCCCAAAACATACCCATTGTATTTCCGCTGGCCGGAGCCATTGTACACCTTGTCATTCCTGCCGAATACTGCCTGCAATTCGTAAATCTGATTGCTGCTGCGATCTGTTATATCAGTTTCTGCAGGTTACTGAATCAGATGTATCCGGAGGGCACACAACGGCAGCGATTCGCGTTCCTGATCCTCTTCCTGTCGCCCTTTTTTTTCAGGGCTGCCGTAACCGGACTCGCCGATATGCTGAGCATGTCATTCGTTGTTTATGCATTACTGGAATGCTGGAAATGGAACCGGACACTCAGCAGTCAAAGTCTGATCCTGAGCATCACTGCAGGCATACTCGCTGTACAGACCCGCTACTCCACCGGCCTCCTCCTGATCCCGCTGCTACCGATGATCTGGATATCGATGCGATCAAGGCTATCTCTCTTTCTCCTCATCGTATTCACCATCCTCATCGCACTCACCCCGAGTATACTCCTCAAAGGGCAGGATGGGCTTGAAGTACTGCTGCATCCCTGGTTGCTGGACTGGTCGCCATTGAATCTGTTCCGGACCACATTTTCGCAATCCGGTCATCTGGTCACCTATTCTCTGCCCAATATTATTTATTTACTAAGCCTGCTTCTGCATCCCGGGTTTTGTATCATCGGCATTGTATTCATCGTATACTCTATCCGATCTGAAATAGCCCTGCCACATTCCTGGACCTTTGGCATAGCCCTTTTTCTGTTCTTTATTGGTGGATTGCCGGTACAGGATCTTCGCCTGCTGATGCCTGCATTTCCGGTTGCGCTGCTTGCACTGTATCCGGCCTATGAAACCCTGATCTTTAAATTCAGTACCCGAAACCAGCGTGTAGTCATTTACCTCTTCGCCATCCTTGTACAGCTGGCATTGCTGGTAAAAGTCATCCTGCCGGTATACCAGTATCAGCAGGAAGAGCTCATTATTGCGAATGCGTTAAAAAAGATGCCAGCCTCCACGCTGAACACCTTTGCGATTGACGGTGCGCTTCGCTCCTACAATGTCCCGCAGGAAGTCATCAACATGTGGAGCACCTCCTACCAGCTCTTCAATGCCGGTGATCTGATCCTTTACAACCGTAGCCGGTTTGACGAACAATTTGGAGATGCAGAACCGGTAAAAATCTTCCACCGTTTACGAAACAACGGGCGGCTGATGTTTTTAAAATCCTTTCCCAACGGCTGGGAATTATACCGTATAAAGCAATAAGAAACCATTTTAACGGCTATGCGTATACACGGGTTATTATGCTTGCGCAGGGAATCTATCATACCCGGGAAACCGCACGTCGCATTCTGGAAATTTATACAGAAGGGCGTGACTGGTTTTATTTCATAGTCATTCTGGCCATCACCTTACTGCAATTCGGGCCGGAAGCAGCCGGGCAGCTTGCAGTTCCCTTCTTTGTGTTACACAGTTTGAGTCAGCTTGCGCTCTTTGGCTTTCATGGCCACCTGCGCCATGCAATTCAAACCAGCGAAGACACGCCCACTGAAGTTTGGAACAAAGCTATTAAAGCGCGCATCACGATTCTGATTGCCATCTTACCCACTCTGCTGTTAGCCAGCCATGCAAACGAATTCATCATTTTTGCCATGTTATGGCTAATTGCCCGCTTCTTCAATGAAATCCTGCTGGCAGGTGCCAGACTGAAACAAAACATCCAGGAATGGATTCTTGTACGTACACTCTTACTGGTCACGCTCAGCGTTATTCTCCTGATCAGTATCCGCTTGTTCTCTACCACCCGCTTGCTTCAGCTAATGGCCACTGCCGAAGCCCTCATGACGGCCATTTTGCTATTTGTACGCATCAGCCGCTTCAGCATTCCGTTTACACCACGAATTGACTTCACACAACTGCATCAGGCCTTGCCGCATTTCTATGCACAGTTGCTCTTTACGTACAATTATTATTATCTGATGATTCCGGTGGCTCTGCTTCTGCCCATGCTGGCAACCGCAGAAATCTACATACAGCTCCTCATTCTCTCCTTGGGGCTCGTTCCTGCCTATTTCATCTGGAACGACTACCGTACAGGGCGGCCACGCATGAACGAAAGTGAACTCACTGCTGCAACGCTGGCATTGGGCATACGCGGTACCGTTATTTCATTTTGCATTGTTTCATGCGGATTATTTCTCTCTGAATACTGTATTGGAGACATCGCAGGAATGTCGGTTGTATTGCCACAGTTCATCATCCTGCTCAGTCACTACTATACCATTCCAACGCTGCATGCACTTACGGAAGAAGGGAGGATACTTGCCCTCATCCGGCTATGGTTAGGCTTCATTCTCGTACAAGGCTTCATTGCCTTCTTTATTCTGAGAAGCGAGCATCCCAATATGCTTTTCCCGGTAATGGCCGTTGTTGCGCTCGCACAATCGCTGTCGGTATTTTTATTGAGGAATATAAGGTACGAATAAGATTAAAAACAAAATTCCAGAAAATAAAAATCACTCCTGAAAATTCAGGATGCGACTCACTCCCTACACCAAACCAGTTTTTCCCCTAACCCAGGGATATTTTCAGTAAACTTAATCCAATCGAGACGAATAAGCCAAAAATATCCAGGGACTGTCAGGCTCATCGGATATTTACGTTCATATGCGGAACAAAACTTCTGGTCAATTGCACTGAAAGATTGACTGTCGAGAATTACGCCTCTCCATTGTGCGCCTTGAACTATATCTGGTTCTAAACACCGAGGCAGCACAGTCCCAGCAGTTATATTACCAATTACAACCATAATATCATGCAAAGTACCAGAGGATGATTTTAAAACAAATGACATTGACATTTCATCGAAATGATAAAAACAGTTTATGCAATGTACCCCAAACCTATCATCCTGAAAGCAAACGGTAATTATTTGATGTGCATTAAGAAAATTTAATATTCTTACATCAGGCTGGATCATATTATTCAGTTTTAAAGATTATTTTAACAATTATACAACTATTTTCTCCCATATTAAATAGTGAAGATGGTTATCATAAACGGCTTCCAAAAAGTTACATAACTCCTGTCATTAGGCCACATTAAATTAACAATTTAAGCAAAGTTGACAAAAGTCATAAAAAATTGTTGTGGACTTTTTTGTCCTGTATTATACTTGTAACCCTCCCTAAAATCGGACTGCAATCAAAATTACTAATTTAATTTGATGATGTGCTGTTGATATGTTGGAAACCTTTTTCAGGTTTTCAATATATCAATAGCTTTTAAGCTGTGCCGTATTTTATTGGAGAGTGATTATTTAGTGATTCATGTGGTCTGTGATGGTTATAGTCTTCCAGCCACTCGTCTTTAATATCATTGAATTCGTATAAGTCCTTGAACATATATGCGTCCAGTACATTCTCACGGAATGTTCGATTGAATCTTTCAATGTATCCGTTCTGCATGGGCTTTCCAGGTTGAATGAATTGGATCTTGATATCCATTTTGTTGCACCAGTCAAGGAAGGTTGAACAGGTAAATTCTGGTCCATTATCAACCCTGATACTTTGCGGTTTGCCATATTCATGAATCGCACGTTCCAGCTGGCGAATCACCGCTTCACTGGGAAAGCTATAGTCCCCGTCCACAATCAAGGCCTGCCGATTGTAATCATCAATAATGTTCAATACCCGGAAACGACGTTTGTTCATCAGTGTATCATGCATAAAATCCATTGACCAGCTCATGTTACGAGCTATGGGCACTACCAATGGTTGCTTCTCGCGTTTGGGCACTCTTTTACGGCTTCTCTGACGGTGTTTGAGTCCCATGGCAAGGTAAACTCTTCGGACGCGTTTATAGTTCCATTTGATCCCCTCGGTGCGGATACGCTCGTATAGCTTGTCCTGGCCCGCTTTATGATTAACACGCATAGATACCAGTTCATTGAGTTTATCGATGACCGGTTGGTCGCTTTTGACCGATTGGTAATAATACATGGACTTGGGCATTCCGATTACCTTACAAGCTCTGGTGGTGCTTACCGTAAATGTCTCCATCAGGTAGGCAGCCATGTTTTTGCGATCACCAGGCTTTACCACTTTTTTGAAAGAACATCCTTGAGCATCTTATTGTCCAAAGCCAAATCAGCATACATAGATTTTAGCTTTCGGTTCTCTTCCTCCAGTTCCTTTAAGCGTCGTAACTGCTCTCCGTCAAGGCCAGCATACTTCTTCTTCCAGTTGTACAAAGTGCTTTTGGTTATGCCAAGCTCTCGGCACAAGGCTTCTGCTTTCTTTCCGCCTTCGTACTCTTTTAATGCCTGTACGATCTGGCTTTCTGTGAATCGGGTCGTTTTCATATCCTGATTAAAGTTAAGGTTTTTTCCTTTTTTAACCAGTCCGGATTTTAGGGAGGGTTACAAGTGCTGTCGAAAGCCTGCGAATACGGAATCAGAGCAATGATATTTATAGCCAACCAATCACTGAATGGTGAAAGGTCATCTATCAAAGAAGTAGCCAATGGGATTAAATCGCCTGAAGCATTTACAGCTAAAATTCTGCAGGCACTAATAAAAAACGATCTTCTGAAAAGCAAAAAAGGACCAAATGGCGGATTTGAACTTACCAATAAACAAATAAACACAATTTCACTTTCAGATATTATTATATCGATTGACGGAACAGATGCGATGAATGGATGTGTACTAGGCTTAGATTCATGTTCCGATTTACACCCCTGCCCTGTTCATCATAAATACTCACCTATCAAAACAGAATTATTATCCTTTCTTCATCAAACTCCGCTCAAAGAAGCTGTGGTTAATTTACATATTCTGAATACGCATATTCGCTCATAAAAAAAAATAACTATTTAGTGGACTTTTTTATCCACTTTAATTAACCTAATAAAACAACAATTATGTTATCAAAAAGTCAAGCGCGAACGTTTTTCCTCGGTGGTACCGTGGTAACGTTTGCCATATTCCTGGGGCTATCCTGGAATACGCTTAGCGAAGAGGTTCCTAAAAGAACACATGAGGAGAATCTTACTCCACAGGTAGTGGAAGGTAAAAAAATCTGGGAGTCCAACAATTGTATGGGCTGCCATACCATTCTCGGAGAAGGAGCCTATTACGCTCCGGAATTAACGAAAGTATAAGAAAGGAGAGGAGAAGCTTATATCAAAGCTGCTCTAATGTCCCCCGTTCCATGGGCACCACGAGGTCGCAAAATGGTCGCATATAAACTTTCAGAAAATGAAGCAGACGCTGTAGTTGCATTTTTGAAATGGATCGGAGAAACAGATCTCAATGGCTTCCCTGCAAAAACCAAATATAATTCAAAACCAACTTCAAACTAACCCATTATGAAATACAAATCTCAAAAAATAGCATACTGGTTCTTTGCACTATCCATGCTCCTGCTATCCCTACAGATAATATATGGATTCATTATGGGTTTTGCCCATATGGGCTATGATGGATTACATGAAGCCATTGCATTTAATACAGCCCGTGCAGTACATACCAATCTGCTTGTAGTTTGGTTGCTATCGGGATTCATGGGTGCTGCATACTATATTATACCGGAAGAAGCAGAGCATGAACTCGTAAATACAAAACTTGCCTATATTCAACTAATCTCGCTTGCTGTAGTAGGTGTAATTGCTATCATCGGTTATCATTTAAATTACTGGGAAGGCCGTAAATTCCTTGAAATTCCAAGACCTCTTGATTGGTTGGTAGCAATAAACGTTTTAACTTTTCTCGGGCTCATCCTTGCTACATTATTCAAAGGAAAAAAAAGAACAACAACATCACTGGTATTGACTATGGGGCTAGTTTTCGCAGCACTTCTGTATTTGCCTGGTATGATTTGGTTCGATAATCAAACAATGGATTCATTTTTCAGATGGTGGGTTGTGCATCTTTGGGTAGAAGGAGTTTGGGAACTCATTATGGGAGGTATTTTATCTTACTTACTAATTAAAATAACAGGCGTAGATCGCGAAGTAATCGAAAAGTGGTTATATGTAATTGTCGGCCTCACGTTTATTTCAGGGATACTCGGTACAGGTCACCATTATTACTATATCGGAGCAGGAAAGATCTGGCTAATCGTTGGTGGTATATTCTCTGCAATGGAGCCATTGGCGTTTCTTGGTATGGCTCTATTCGCGTTGGCAATGTATCGCAAAGGAGAGAAAAAACATCCCAATAAGCTTGCATTAAACTGGACTTTAGGCACGGCCATTACTTCATTTGTAGGAGCGGGATTACTTGGTCTTGCACATACCCTTCCTCAAGTAAATTTATATACTCACGGAACACTTGTAACAGCCATGCACGGACATTTAGCCTTCTGGGGAGCGTATGCAATGATTGTTTTGGCCATCATAAGTTACACAATGCCCAACTTAACAGGAAGAAAATTATTTGACAGCAATAGAGGAACATTAGCTTTCTGGCTATCCAATATAGGAATGTTAGGTATGACTGTAGCATTCGGTGTAGCAGGTGTTGCCCAGGTATATATGGAAAGGATTATGGGTGTTGAATTCGGTGAAGTACAAAAGGAAATTCAGGTTCACTTTTTCATTTTGATATGCTGTGCAACCATGTTTACAGTCGGAATTATTTTATTCATAGCTGAATTCATTAAATACGGCCAGCCTAATGATGAAGCAATGACAAGTGTATAAACGAGAAATTAGCATTTGATTGATACAGGCAGCCACCATCAAAGATTGTGGCTGCCTATCATGAATAACCCACCTATCGGAGAAAGAAAAATGGAATACACAACAGCAATAGAAAATAAAATGGCGAAAAACAACATCTATTACTTTTCGACCGGCAAAGAAGCCGATGTCTTTCATTCAGCCGCTGAAAACAAATTACCAGTGTTGTTAAAAGGTCCCACCGGAACCGGAAAATCCAGGTTTGTTGAATACATGGCATCCAAACTTGATCGTGAATTAATCACCATCAGCTGTCATGAGGAAACTTCTGCTACTGATTTGATTGGCCGGTTTATTATCAAAGGTGCGGAAACCGTTTGGATGGATGGTCCATTAACTATAGCCGTTAAAAAAGGAGCGATTGTCTATCTTGATGAAGTAGCAGAAGCACGTCCGGATGTCATCGTTGTAATCCACCCTCTTACCGACCATAGAAGACAACTTTACATTGACAAATTAGGTGCAACCATTACTGCACACAGCAACTTTATGCTAGTGGCATCATATAATCCCGGTTACCAAAAAGGGTTTAAAGAACTTAAACCATCAACACGGCAACGTTTTATTAGTTTAAGCTTCAACTATCCAAACCCTGAAGCAGAAGCAACAATCATCTCGAATGAAACAGGTCTAGATCTGCAAACCGCCTCAAAACTTGTAACAATAGCCTCTAAAATTCGCAATTTGAAGGAACTGGGGTTGACAGAAACAGCATCCACACGTCTGCTGGTAGACGCAGGGTTATTGATCCACTCAGGACTGCCCAAACGATTAGCTGTTAAATCCGCAATAATAGAGCCTTTGATGGATGAACCAGAAATTTCTGAAGCATTATGTGAGCTATCGAATTTAATTCTTTAACTGATGTCGGTAGATGAATTTTTGTTTGGACGCTTTAATGAAATTCTGAAAAACCGTCAGAAAAAGAGATCCGCGCTGACTGTTAACGAAATCCAACTATCCGATATACGCAACAAATTAACACTTCTTGCGCGTGCAGTTTCGGGCCGTCCAATTGATATTTACCCCGCAGAAAAAGAAGGAGGTGTAAGAGGTGACAATTTCTTCCTGCCGGAAAAGTCATACTACTTTTCATCACCAAATTTAAATCTGAAATTTTACTATTTCAGGGTCTTATACTTGTCTGTCCAACAAGAATTAAACATCTATTTGCCGACTAACGCAAACGCAGCCACGGATTCGTTATCCGCTGCCATTACTTCATCCAAAAGAATTCTGGAAACACTCTTCTGTCAATACCCAGCTGTTCAACCCATCTATTCAGAGTTATTGGCAGAAGTTGAGAAAAATAATGATGACAAACGAAGTGCCCCTGTCTATAATCTGCTATTTGGACGTCTTATGATGGCGCCAGAACCAACCAGTACAGATCAATCCTTAAACTACCAGCCAACAGAGTTTCATAAAAACTCTATTACGCCACAGACCATTATTAAGTCAAAAGCGGTTGAAGAAATAAAATCAATACTACTTGACAAGAAGGCACAAGAGGACTATGTACTAACGCACAATTTTGAAAAAGTTGATACAGCCGATGAGTTCAATGGAGTTTGGAGAGACTTTGATGGGGAAGACGAACTTAAAGACCACAAAAACGCATTGGATGAACTTAATTTACGATTCACAGTCCGTGTAAACGACCCGGTGCATTCGGTATATCAATCAGAATTTCTGGAAAACACCAATGTTCCTGAAAGCAAGGGCGCAGAAAAAGGACGAAAAGGCATGCCTTATGATGAATGGGACTATAAAAAGAAAAAATACAAAAAAGATTTCTGTACCGTTTATCCGGCAACTGTAAGTACTGCAGATTCAATATTCTGCCAAAAAGTGTTATCCCGTCACAGCGCTCTCTTTTCTGAACTAAGGAAAATGATGGCCAATATTAACAACCGGTTACGACAACAAAGACGTCAGAATCAAGGAAACGAGATAGACATTGACGCCGTGACGGATCACTTCAAAGATATTTTTACCGGCCACACCCCTTCAGAAAACGTATATCTCAACCAACGAAAAAAAGAAAAAGACTTATCTGTCTTTCTCCTTCTTGACGCAAGTTTGTCAAGTGATAGTTATGTAAATGGAAACAAGGTTATAGAAATTGAAAAAGAGATAGCCGTGTTATTCGGAGAAACACTTCACGAATTTGATATTGATTTCAGTATCGCCGGTTTTTATTCAAACACACGAAACCATACCACCTTCATCTCACTAAAAGATTTCGATATGGAATGGAACATTGGAAAGCAACAGATTTCAGGATTGGAACCATCAGGATATACCCGCATAGGAACTTCGATCAGACACGCGTCAAATTTACTCCATCTTCGACCGGCTCAAAACAAATGGATGATTCTGCTTTCAGATGGAAAACCCAATGATTATGACCGATATGAAGGGAAGTACGGTATTGAAGACACCCGACAGGGAGATGAACGCAAGAAATATTAAATCTTATGCATTAGCAATAGAAGCGACGGCAAAGTATTACCTGCCACAAATGTTTGGACAAAATCATTATCAAATTGTATCCTCCACAGAAGCTCTTTTCACTTCTTTGATTCGCCTGTATGAAAAGATCCGATTTAACCGGTAGCAAAAGTCATTATACATAAATATTCAGAATTACAAATAGACTCGGGCAACTACGAATAAAAAAGGCTCCGCGATGCGGAGCCTTACCTTAACAATTTTACAGATTAACGGATCGTCACCATTTCACGATACTTCGGGAGCGGCCAGCTTTCATCATCCACCACGAGTTCGAGTTTATCCACGTGATAGCGGATAGTATCGAAGTAGGCTTTCACTTTATCGCAGTATGCAATGGCACGACTACGTACATTCGTCATCGCATTTGCTTTCTTGCGGGCTTCGATCATCTCATCCACATTCTTCTTGATAACGGAAATATGTGTAGAGATTTCGCGGATAAGTTCAATCTGTGCGGCATACGTATCCTTCGGCATACCGATATCCTTCAAACCTTCTACGTTTTCAACGAGCAGGGTCTGATACTTGATTGCAGCCGGGAGTATATGGTTCACTGCGAGGCTACCCATCACGCGTGATTCAATCTGAATTTTCTTGATATACGTCTCGAGCATGATTTCGTGACGCGCTTCATTCTCACGGTGCGAGAAAATATTATTGCGATCAAAGAGTTCGGTAGATTTCTTTGTAACGAAAGCATCCAGCGCAGGAGGCGTTGTTGTTACGTTACTCAGTCCGCGACGTTTCGCTTCCTTCTTCCACTCATCGCCGTAACCATTTCCTTCGAAACGGATCGCTTTTGATTCCACGATATACTTACGGAGCACCTTCAGAATCGCCTCATCTGTTTTCGTTCCTTTCTTTGCAATCGATTCCACTTCTGTATGGAACTTACGCAGCTGATCTGCAACGATGGTATTCAGGATGGTCATCGGCAACGCGCTGTTGGCAGACGAACCTACCGCGCGGAACTCGAATTTATTTCCGGTGAACGCGAACGGAGATGTACGGTTACGATCGGTATTATCGAGGAGGATCTCAGGAATCTTTCCGATATTCAGTTTCAGTGCTGTCTTTTCTTCCGGCGTCATCTTTTTATCCTTCACTGACTTCTCGATTTCATCCAGCACAGCGCTTAACTGCTCGCCCAGGAAGATTGACATGATAGCGGGAGGAGCTTCATTCGCACCCAGACGATGATCGTTGGAAGCAGAGGCGATAGATGCGCGGAGCAGATCAGCGTGTTCAAATACGGCACGGATGGTATTCACGAAGAAAGTGAGGAACATGAGATTGCTCTTGGGAGAGTTACCGGGAGAAAGAAGGTTTTTACCGGTATTAGTTCCCATACTCCAGTTGTTGTGCTTTCCGCTGCCATTGATGCCGGCATAAGGTTTTTCATGCAGCAACACTTTGAAGTTATGACGACGCGCCACTTTATCCATCAGATCCATCAGGAGCTGATTGTGATCTACAGCCAGGTTGATATCCTCAAATACAGGAGCGCACTCAAACTGTGAAGGCGCCACCTCGTTATGGCGGGTCTTCAGCGGAATGCCCAGCTTCAACGACTCCACTTCCAGATCCACCATGAACGAATTCACGCGTGAAGGAATAGAACCGAAGTAGTGATCTTCCAGTTGTTGTCCTTTGGCAGGCTCCGCACCGAAGAGTGTACGTCCGGTCATCTCCAGATCAGGACGGGCATTGTAGATATCGATATCCACCAGGAAGTACTCCTGCTCAATACCCAGCGTTGAATATACCTGTGTTACGTTCTTATCGAAATACTGACACACCGGAACAGCAGATTGATTCAGCGCATGCAGCGCTTTCAGAAGCGGCGCTTTATAATCGAGGGTTTCACCGGTATAGGAAACGAAGATAGTTGGGATGCAGAGCGTACGGCCGGAAGGTCCTTCCATGATAAAGGCCGGCGAACTTGGATCCCATGCTGTATACCCACGCGCTTCGAAGGTATTACGGATACCACCGCTGGGGAAAGATGAGGCGTCGGGTTCCTGCTGCACCAACGCAGAACTTGAGAATCCCTCTATCGCACGACCATCGTCGCTTAATTCGAAGAATGCATCATGCTTCTCAGCCGTTGTTCCTGTTAATGGCTGGAACCAGTGGGTGTAGTGCGTAGCCCCCATACTTACCGCCCAGCTCTTCATCGCCGCAGCAACGAGTTCAGCTACTTTACGATCAATGCGGTTACCGGTATTGGTGGCTTCCATTACCTGTTTGAACACTTCTTTACTGAGATACTTATGCATCTTCTCTTTATCGAAGACGTTAGCACCATAGTAATCCGATACCTTCGCTGAAGGCGGAGTTACTACTACAGGAGCACGGTTGATACTGCTTTCAAGCGCGCGGAAACGAAGAATTGCCATGTTGATTTAGTTATGTTGATTGCTTTTTTAAAGATCGGGGACTTCTACGTTTTCCCGGCTATTTAGTTGCAAACCGGGGGGCTAGGACCTAAAAAAGCTAAATCCGCGACAAATATATGCTGATTTTAGGGGGTATGGCAAGAAAAAAGTACTTTTTTTGAACATGACCCCTGTTTTTTAGGGGGGGGGGAGGGGATAAAGTTGCAGAGTTGCAGGGTTTCGGAGTTGCAGAGTTACAGGGTTTCGGAGTTGCGAGGTTGCGGGGCTACAGGGCTGCAGGGCTGCAGGGCTACAAGGCTACAGGGCTACAGGGCTACAGGGCTACAGGGCTACAGGGCTACAGAGTTACAGAGCTACAGAGTTACAGAGTTACAGAGTTACAGAGTTACAGAGTTACAGTGTTTCAGAGTTACAGAGTTACCAAGTTTCTGAAACTCATGGTTAAATCCTGAGACGGTAGCTACGTAAAGGGGCATAGCAGCGTCAAGTAAAAAATTGCGTGGAAGATTTCCGAAGATTTACTATGTAGAAGACTTCTACATAACTAAACGGATATAAACGGATATAAACGGATATAAACGGATATAAACGGATACAAACGGATACAAGTGCTTAAAAGACGGCTAATTTTCATTGCGACTTTATTTTTGCAGCTAAAAAATGAGCGATTTCAAAAAACTATTTATCTGGAATAAGAGCATGGATCATGCTGTCAAAGTTTACAAGTTGACTAACCAATTGCCTGATTCTGAAAAATTCAACCTTTCAAGCCAATTGAAACGGGCAGCTGTTTCAATTCCCAGCAATATTGCAGAAGGCAGCTCTCGACCTTCCGGAAAAGAGTATGCGCATTTTTTAGACATAGCCCTAGGGTCATCATTTGAAATAGAAACTCAAATTCTCATCGCCTATCAGCTTGGTTACTTTTCACCAGAAGAAATCAAAGACCTTAGTGAAGGGAATAAAATCATCCAATCCGGAATTCGCAATTTAAGGGGCAAGATCATGCAAAAAGCAATAACCCGCATCATTGGAATAATCATCCTCCTTTTGATCACTGTTTACGGGATAACAAACTTATAAAGCGTCTTTGAGACTCATTACTTCTGTTTAATCACAGATAATGCTCTCCGAATAACAAGCTGATTACTGAAAGACCCAAAGGACTGGTGACCCTAGAAATCATCCTCTTAGTTTCCCAGTTTCTGAATTTGAAATTCAATCTTTACAAAATAACCACAAGGCTTAACTTCCATTTCTCTGCAAACTACAACATTGCAACTTTGTATCTCTGCAACTCTGTAACTCTAAAAACTACGCTGTTCTCTTCAGCTTGAGGCCGGAAATAGGTTTCACAATCAATGGTACTTTCTCAAGCGTAACAGTAGATGTATCGAGTCCGAATGCTTTCTCGTCAGAGAGAGAAAACTTCTTGATGAAAAAGTAAATATCCATGATGATTTTCTGGATCCAGGGAAGCTCATTATCGAGACTGAGGAATTTCTCCATTACCACGAAACGGAAATCTCCTACCATCTGACGTTTGCCGAGCGAAGGATAGCGGCTGATAATATCCACTTCCTTGTTACGGACCAGATCTTCAACCACCTGACGGAACATGAGATTAATACGCGGATCCACACGGAAACCAATCCGGAAATCGACACGAATCAAGCGACCTCTCATCAGTTCAGTAACTTTGTATTCGAGGGTATAGGGTTCATCAAGTACATCAACATGCACGAACCAATAGATATCTGCCCGTTTCGGCTGCTTGTAAAGAATCGAATAGACAATTTTCTCTTCGATTTCATTGGTATGGTTAGCACTTGTGAGGTACACCAGATGCGTAGAATATTTCGGGATGGAAGTATCTGCGCTTAGTGTGTCCAGCAAGGGAAAATAATCTTCCACCTTCACAAATTCGACCAGCCGGTTTCTGATTTTCCGCGAGTAGTACAACACGACCATTGTCAATATCAGCACACTTGCAATCATCAGTGTCACCCAACCTCCATGCGAGAATTTACTGAGGTTGGCAATCAGGAAGGAGAATTCAATCGTAACAAACGTAATAAACACCGAATAGGCCAGCCACCGAGGGAAATTATAAAGCACCAGGTAGTAGGTCAGCAATAAGGTCGTCATCAGCATGGTCAGAATGATTGCCAGACCGTAAGCTGCTTCCATTCCTGACGACTCCCGGAAATGCAACACAATTCCAACACAACCAGCAAAGAGCAGCCAGTTCACAGATGGAATATACAGTTGTCCGCGCAGATCCGTTGGGTATACGACTTTCACTTTCGGCCAAAAGTTAAGGCGTATCGCTTCGTTGATGAGCGTAAATGAGCCCGAGATCAGAGCCTGCGATGCGATGATGGCAGCCAGGGTAGCAATCACGATTCCGATGGGAAGGAACCAGGAAGCCATCAGCTCGAAGAATGGATTTTTACCGGACAGCAATTCACCATGATGCCGGATCAGCCATGCTCCCTGCCCAAAATAATTCAGGAGGAGACAGGTTTTAACGAAGCCCCAGGTACCGCGTACGTTTTCACGTCCGCAATGTCCCAGATCGCTGTACAAGGCTTCCGCTCCGGTCGTACAGAGAAAGACCGCACCCAGCAGCCAGAACCCACCCGGATGATTTACCAGGAGATCATAGGCGTAGTAAGGATTCACAGCGCGCAGAACATGCCAGTCGCCGCCAATGCTGATAATTCCCAGCACACCCAGCATTCCAAACCATATGAGCATCATCGGTCCAAAAAACTTACCCACGAGGTTTGTCCCGAATCGCTGGATGACAAACAGCATCGCCAGAATTGCGATAACGATGGGGATAGTAGGAATATCGGGATTGATCGCCTGAAGACCTTCAATAGAAGACGCAACGGAGATGGGAGGTGTTATAATTCCATCCGCCAGCAGGGTACTGCCACCAATAATGGCAGGAAAGACCAACCAGGGAGTCTTCCGGCGACGCACCAGCGCATACAAAGAAAATATCCCACCCTCACCTTTGTTATCGGCACGAAGGGTCAGGAACACATACTTTATCGTAGTTTGAAGGGTGAGTGTCCAGAAAATGCAGGAAATACCTCCCAACACCACTTCGTCATTAATCGGCAGTGAACCCACAATCGCCTTCATAACGTAAAGCGGAGAGGTACCGATATCACCGTAGATGATACCCAATGTCACCAGTAAGCCGGCGGCAGTAATTTTCTGATGGGAAGAGTGCGAACTCACGGTGAAGCAACCGAGGCGCAAATGTAGGGGGATTTTCTGATCCAATGCAAGGAAGATGCAATAAGAATTTTCATCCTCCGGCATCCTCCTGTACTACCTATTGTTAGTCAGCACGGCCCGGAAAGCAGTGTAAGCGGATATCTTTGTGATAACCGCACCTTCCACTATGAAAAACATCTACCTTCTTCTGGCAGCCTTCTGCCTCACGCTTTCTACCGCTCATGCCCAATGGTCAACGGCGCCCCTTCCTTCGGGTGGAAGGTATTTTCTGGCAGGCGCCACGGCAGGCAGCACAGCAATATTTGCCGGTGGAATCGGCATGATGAGTATCCCGCCCAATGTATTCGATAGTTATAACAACGCGAATGGCATCTGGTCCAGCGGTTCTATTTCACAAGGTCGTGTCAAGCTGGCAGGAGCCGGACTTGGAAACTATGCATTTTTTGCCGGCGGTGCCGACGACTGGATTTTCGCCGTATATGACGTTGTAGACATTTACAACCGCGCTACCAATTCATGGACCGTGTCCAGTCTGTCCATACCCCGATATAGCCTTGCAGGAGCATCGGCAGGTACCAAGGTGCTCTTCGCAGGAGGAATCGACAATAACGGATCCGCCTATGCAATGGTAGACATCTATGACACAGTTACTCATAATTGGTCGACCGCCAATCTCAGCGCCGGTCGTGCAAATCTGGCCTCTGCATCTACTCCTACGCACGCTTTTTTTGCGGGAGGAGAAAATGGAACCGGATCCTCCAATGTGGTGGACATCTACACAGCATCAACCGGCACATGGAGTACCGCCCAACTTTCCATAGCCCGTTCAAACCTAGGTGCTACAGCATGCGGAAATAAAATATACTTTGCTGGCGGACAAGCCTCAGGAATCCTCTCAAGGAGAGTAGATATCTATGATATCACTACCAACACCTGGACCATCGATTCGCTCTCCACAGCAAGACAGAATTTAATGGCGGCAGCAGTAGGAAAGTATGTGATTTTTGCCGGGGGATCGGACCTGAACGGAACAACAGCTTACAACAGCGTAGACATACTTGACACCAGCACCGGCACATGGACGACCGCAACACTTTCTTCCTCAAGATATTATGGCGCTGCAACTTCAGTGGGCAACAAAGTGATTATCGCGGGAGGTGCCGGCAGCAATGGATTTCCGGTAGCAACTGCCGAGATTTACACCGTAAACACAACAGGGTTGTTTTTTCCAGAAGCTGCTGAAGGTCTCCTGCTCTACCCTAACCCATCCAACGGTCAATTCAACATCAACACTACCGGACTTTCCGGAGATGTAAAGGTTGAAGTATATACGCTGGAAGGAAAAATGGTATATAACCAAACCTTCACTCAGGGAGCCTCTTTACTAACGGTAAGCCTGTCCGAAGTTAGTAAGGGAGATTATTTGGTGAAGGTGACGGATAGAAATGGCTTGAAGACACAGGTTGTTCAAAAGAACTAAATAGCGGTATATACTTCAATTCATCATTAAAGATCCGGATTCAAGTTGGCGTATGTGCCTGACGCGAATCCGGATTTTTCGTTCTAATCATTTTCTTCAACCCAAAAAGGAATCGATATTCACCTCTCTATCTCTTAGAGGGGAAAAATTAGTTGCAAAGTTGAAATCCCCGGAAAATTCCGAGGATTCTTTGGTAGCGGGGATTCGCCACGGCGAACAGGCGCAACTCGAACCTGTGTCCGCCACGGCGGATATGAGCCCAACGATATTTACAGGGAATTCAATTTGATTGATCATTTTCAAATTCACTTTTGTTTTAAAGTTAAAATCCCCGGAAAATTCCGAGGATTCTTTGGTAGCGGGGATTCGCCACGGCGAACAGGCGCAACTCGAACCTGTGTCCGCCACGGCGGATATGAGCCCAACGAGAATTACACGGCCTCAAGTCGTTTTTGTATCACTTCACGACCTACGCCAGTTTTGAAATACTTCTCTCTCTGAGATGCCTCTTGCATTGTTTCAAACTCCTCAACAAATAATAGCTCCCATGGCTGGAATCGCTTTGTATATCCTTTGTTTGAAGAATGATTATGAGCTCTCAAACGACCCTTGTAATTGGAGGTTCGACCCACATAGGTTTTTTGAAATTTCGGGCTATAAATACAATAAACGAAATGCATCTTGTTTAAAGTTGAAATCCCCGGAAAATTCCGAGGATTCTTTGGTAGCGGGGACAGCTCCAAATAAATCTTGTTCTAACTTTACGAAAACGACAAATAAATACGCGTTTTCACTCTATGAACAAGCACATAATTTTTAACAGTTGTAAACCCTTTATAAAGGCTTATAAGCAAAAAGTGTCCCCAAAAGTGTCCCCTCATATGTGGGGTGTAACATCTTTTTTTTTATACGTTCAAATACAGGGCATAATTCAAAACGATAACACTCAAATATCCTAAATATGAAAACAAACTTCTATCTCAAAGACCCGAAAACGACCGGGCAAACTACCATTATTGCCAGTGTTCATTTCAATGACCTGCGGTTTAAATATCCATCAGGTTACAGTATTAGCCCAAAGGACTGGAATGTTGCTGCCAGACGAGCAAAAAAAAGCCATCGAGACCATATGGCTGTCAATACCCGGTTAGACGAAATCCAAAGTCTGACCACTGATTATTATAATAAGGCAACTCTCAATTCTGAGTATATCACAGTAGATAAATTCCGGGATTTTCTGGACTTAGCTCTGAATAGAATTGAACCAGAGAAAGTTAAAGGGTTTATGGAATACTGGAATGAATATATTGACATGAAAAGGGCTAGTAATCAGCATCGTACAATCCAAAAGTACAATACAGTTTTGGGATACATTGTGGCTGTATCTAAGGTAAATAAAATCCCCCTCACATGGGATAATATGAAAAAGCCATTTTATGAGAAATATATACAATATAGATTGGAAGCGGGGGCATCCAACGAAACATACTTTAAGGAAATTGCGATGCTGAAAGCCTTCATTTCATGGGGTCTAGAAAACGAATACCACACTAACGTTGGATATATCAAAGTTTTCAAATGCCCGTCCAAAACAGACAAGGAAGTATTCTTTTTGGAAGAGAGTGAATTATTCAAACTATACAATTACGACTTTATGGAAGAAGAATTAGATGGATGCTCTTTGAACGAAATTAAGGACATTTTTTGCTTTTCGGCTTTCACTGGGTTACGTTGGTCAGATTACTATAGGCAAAAGAAACAGCACATTGATATACAACGCGGGGAAATGAAAATAATCCAATATAAGACAAGCGGCCAGTTATCACATGAACTTTCAGATTATGCTAATGAGATTTTGGAGAAGTATAATTATGAATTACCAAAATTTTCAAATCAGCACATAAATCGCTGTTTAAAAGTAATTGGAAAGAAAATCGGACTGAACAGATTAATAACCCCAGTTATTTACTCAGGAGGGAAAACCTTCTTTTATGAATTGGACGATACTGAAAGGTTAGTTAAGACAGAGAAAGAAAATTCAATTCCGTTGTGGTCATGGGTATCCCATCATATGGGAAGGGCAACGTTTGCCTCACTTAGTTTAGCCAAAGGTATGAGAGCGGATATAGTCATGTCACAAGGTGGTTGGAAACGTCAGGAAGCTTTTAAGCGTTATATGGGTAAGAATAAATCAATGATTCGGGAGCAGGTTAATAAGGCTTGGAGCAAGCCGGAAAAGCTCAGGAAAGTAAGTTAACCGGATTTTTGATTCCGGCTTAGAAAGTCCCGTAAATCGAATTCCGAAATCCTCAAAAGGTCACCAACATAGGTGGCCTTTATTTTTTTCTCATTTATCCAATTGTAGACAGTTTGCCGGGTCACTTTCAGTTGTACAGCTACCTCATTTATTGTGTAAAATTCCGGCTTAGAATTCATTTCCGAACGAATAGAAGCTAGCTCATTTTTCATTTCTTGCCGGAAACCCTCTATTAGCTCTGAAAGCCGGGTCAGGTCAATTTCTATTTTCATTCTCAATCTACAAAATGCAATTCTGGAATCTTACAGATTGAGTTCCTCCTTCAGATTGCGCATCTCCTTGTAATATATTGAAAGTCATTGTTTAGGGTTAAAATCATATTCTTAAAAATTGAAAAAATGATATCTTTGCGTCCACCAAAATTGACAGCATTGTTCTATCCTTAAATTCCCAAATATTCTAAGAATGAAAATATTTATCAGCCATTCAACTGAAGACAAGTATTGTATGGAAGCGTTGCAAACCGTTATAAACAAAACCAATGTTTTTACTCCTGTTGTAATTGTTAGACAGGAAGATGTAATGAAAGATTTTGTGGAAAAAGTAAGCTTTGGAATTAACAGTTCTTATTACCTAATCCCAATTCTAACTGAAAATAGTTGGCCAAATCAATGGGTTAATCAGGAAATAGGATATGCAATTGGACGAGGAATAAATGTTGTCCCAATCGTAGAAAAGTCACTTATAGGAAAATTGAATAAGGGTTTTATTCATAATTACCGAGACCTTCCTTTCTCTTTTAATAAAACTGAGGCAAATGAAAAATTATTTAGAAAGAAGTATCGTGAAGCCTGTGAAAAGCTAATTGAAAATTTGCTTATTAAGCATAAATATTCAGAAGATAATATAAATCAAATTTCACAGTTTTTTACAGGGAAATGGAAATCAGATTTTGACCCTAGCATTAAAATTAAAGGTAACGAATATTACGTCAACGAAAAATTAGAGTTTTATATTGACCATTTTAATTATGATGCAAACAATGGGAAAGTTAGTTTTAGAAAGTTGAGAGCAAGGAATATTAATGAGGTGTTTAAAGTTGAACTGAGTACAAGAGTTAAGCAGATGTTGTATAATGGATTTGAGTCAGCTTCAACAGATGGGGGGCAAACCTATGACAATAAATATAATATCAGCTTTCGAAGCGAAAATTATAAACCTCAGGTGAGATATAATTTTTGAATATTCACAGCTTATGGCATATCGAAATTCATAAGGCCTTTCTTATTTCGTTGCTGCACGGCTAATAAAATTTCACTATTGCATTTAGCGTAGTAATAAATTCCGTCCTCGTCATTTGCACTAATTTCAAAATACAATTCGTTGTCAATTAACTCTAAATCTCTCTTCAAATCATCTGTGGAATATTGGTGTTTCCTATAAGTGGATTTAGAGGAAATTTTAAAATATTTTTCTCCCTGTAACTTATTATTCGATAAATAATGACTTATGCATAAAAAACGGTAGGCATTAGAATGATAATTTGCATAAATCTTAGAGTAGTAATACACCCAACTGGATTTTTCTAAATTTAACCATTCAATGCGACTTGTGAAATTATTGATTAATGTCAGTAGATGGTTATTTCTATTGTTAATTATACTACCAGCACCTATTTTAAAAATAATATTCCGCAATTCGTTCAATTTGATTGATGTACTTTCATTAGCCGAACCTATGACGTATTTGAATTCTCCAATCCATTTAATTACCTCAAAATACAACCGTGTAAATTCTGCTCCCAATTCCTCACTTTCTGAATAGTACTCAAATTCAGAAGAAGACTTAAATAGTTTCATTGCAGTATAGTCATTGGTAAATTGGTCAGACATCAACACATATTTTTCTTTTATTTCTTGCAATTTAATTTTATGGTTTTCAGTTACAACTTTTACGGATTCAATTCGACTATCAATTTCGAACAGAACAATTGATTTATTTCTGGTTTCACCAATTAAATAACGCACAAATATCTTATATTGGTCAACTTCAGGTATTGATTGTATTTTATCAAATGGAAATGAAACATCAGTATTTGGATAAAGGGAGAATGGCAAACGCTTAGTTATGTATTCAATATTCCTTTTAAAATAAAACGCGTCTAAATTAAGTTGTTCTGCAATCCTTAAAAGCCAAGACGAATAGAAGTCTTTAAGTTCATGCAAACGATTAAACTCCTTTCTTTTCGAAGCAATATATGTTGCAAAAACACCTCCAAAGAATGTTAAAACAGCAATAACAGGACTCCAATTAAAAGTATCTTTTACTTTGTCAACTAATTGAACATTTTGTTCATTGAAATATGAATATACTATTGTATCAATGTTTCTGTTGATATTATAATTAACTGAATCCATCAACATATTATCTGAATATTTAAAATTATATTATTTAAATTTTAACAATCTCCTTGCCTCTTGTTTTGCTTTATCACGATAGGGCATAAGATAATCTTGCACAATAACACCTTTCTTTCTTTCATTTTCCATTCCATCAACTTTAATAAAGCAGATGTGAAGTTCCTTAATTTCTTCATAAGGAAATCCGGCCTTTTGAAAACGAAGCAATAAATCATTTATGGATGCTGCTAGTAAATCGGCATCCGCTTTTCGATTCATTGTTAAAATATTCAATATCGGCCTGTTTAAGATTTCATTAATGTCTGCTTCCAACGTTTCCATATTGTTACAATTTTTAGGTTAAATAATCAACTGTAAAGATATAGTTTTGAATCTATTCTGGTGAAATTGCAGATAGTTTAATGAACATTACAAATGATTGCAATACAATCATTTGGGTAAATTCCGTTCAAAAAGAGAGCAAAATCCAATCAAACTTCAAATTTCACAAACTCCGAATCATAGCTGAATTTAACATGTTCAGGAATATTAATCGTAATTGAATTCTCATATTGAGAATGGTCAACACCTCCTATGCCCAACAATACTAGTTTAGCAGTTAGATGATTGATAGCGTAACCCTTCACAAACCATAGTTTAACATTGGGTTTTCCTTCGTTGTGAATTCCGGAATCATCGAATACATGATTTTCGATGTCCTTCCAACTTATTTTAAGCTCCATATAGAAGAGATTTAAAGTGTAAATATAAAAACATTGCACCTTAAAACGTCGTACTTTCCCGGATTTTAGCCATTTTATTTTGTGACTTTGTAATTTCGGACTCAACCACTCTGGCTTTGTATTCCGTGTCTCTTATCTGCTGATTCACTCTTATATTGTCAGAGGTCATTGATAATAGCTGCTCATTTTGTAATATAAGCTCTTTTAACAACTCATCGGTCATAGTCCTGTTCACAGTATTATTAACCAAAGCCCGTCCGTCTAATGAGACCGGATTAGTATTTCCGATTAAACCACCAGAAGCATATTTGAGAACCACCCCTTGTTTTTGATTTTGGGATTTTGCAATCTGGAATTTAACGTTCGGATTTTTATTTATCAAATTTAGTACATCATAGTTACGTTCTACAGCACTCGCCCGAACCATAAATTCACCTTTACTAGCCATGATTGGAACATCGTCTGCCGTGGACGTTGTTCCTTTAGTTATTTTCCCGGAAGCCATACGTTCAAATTCCATAATGTCTTTGACCTTTGTTCTTTTCGTAAAAACCATAACTTTTTTACGTGGTGCGCTTTCATCATCCACGGAACCACCCAATTGGAATTTTTTAGCCAATACTGCGGCGGCCTGTGCAGCCCCTACAGCTATGGTAATAGGCACCTGAGCTTGCGCGGTGACTAATGCGCCCGTTGCCACAGGCACATAACTTAATGTAATAGGATTTGAACTTAATACAGCAATCTGAGCCGCAATGGTTGCAACCATAGCCTGTATCTTCGCAACTTCCTTAATTGTATTTATACCGATTTCTGCTACTGTAATTATTTTCTTTGCAGTTGCATAACGGCGTTCTATATCCAATTTTTTACTTTCAGCCGATTCACGGGCAGAAGTGTTCATCTGATTATATGTTTTCTCTATATCCGATTTCTTTTTCTCAAATTGTTCTTTACTGATTACCCCTCTATCATATTGGTCTTGTACGGATGCAAGTTCTCTATCTCTGTTGTCCATTAAACTCTGTTCAGTACGCGCCAAATCCTGCATTGTGGAATCAATTGCGGCATTCTTTGCCTCATCCAGAATTGTGAATACGGCTTCTTTAAGTTCAGTATATAGTTGCACTAATGAATCACGAAGTGAAGTCTGTTGCTCTATCAATAATTGAGCTGATTCGGCCTGGGCTTCGTTTGCAGTCTTTAAATTCTCAATTAGTTTTTCATTCGTCTGTCTGGCATTTTCTGCACTTTGATTAATAATATTCGCTTCATTTTCTGCTCTTTGTTTTGCAGAATCTTCAATGATTTTATTTTTGTCAACTTCAATTTTCTGCTCTAAAGCTGCCTTGTCTTTGGCGGCCTGTAAAACAACCGCATTTCTCTGTTTTAGTTTATCATTATCAGAGCCAGAAGATTGATTAATTAATGCTAGTTCTTTTTGTTTTGCTTCCTCAATAACTTTCAGCCCGGATTCTAACTGCTGTTGTTTGGATTTTAACAGGTCAGATTCTGACTTTGTGTTTAACTCCTTTCTCTTCTGTAAACTTTCATTGTCTAGTTGCAAAAGCCCGTCCTGATAATCTTGCTCTAATTGTTTTAATTCCTCATTCTTTATTTTTAATTGAGCCGCACGGTCATCTTTGCCAAGGGTGGTATCTTGTGCAATTTCGGTAGACTGAGTTAGAAGTAAAGTCTTTTTCTCTTCAGTGAATTTTGATAAATCAGCTTTTTGACGCTCATAGGAAAGTCTATTTTCTTCTTCGATTCTGGTTTGTGTAGAAACTGCGGAGCTATATTCCTGTTCATTGTTCTCCAGAGTTTGCTTTTTTCTTTCCTCAATGAATTTAATTTCAGTAGAAAGTTTCTCCTGTGCTGATTTTAGCGAATCCTCATTGGCCTTGTTAACATCTCCACTTGTATTGCCTCCGGCTTTGTTTAATAATGAGAATGTTTTTTCCAGTTCCTTTTGAAGAACTTTATTTGTATTGGTTAGCTCTTCGGTCTTTTCTTTTTGTGAATCCAGACCGGACTCAACTTGCTTAACTGCAAAAGCTCCTGCATTCCCAAATGAAAGAACGGCATTGCCTAATGTTTGCCAGATTGATACTTGGTCAGTTATCTGTGAATTTTGGATTTCGGCAATCTTCACATTATTATCTGCAATGTTCTTTGCCAATGCATCAGTTTGAGCTTTTAATAAAATGGCCTTTGACCATTTATCATATGCTCCTGTTAATTGTTCAATGCTAACTTTCTCTTTATTTAGAGAACCGAAATAATTCGGACTAATGGATTGCAACTCATCAATAATTTCCTTCCTTCTTAATGCTGATGTGTTTGCGCTTTTATATTCGGTAACCAGTGCCGCAACTTTTGATTGCTCTTCTGCTGCTGCTTTACCTGCTTCCACACGTGATTTATTTATACTTTCTTGTGCTTTGCTAATTCCGGAAAATGCTTCTTTTAATTTATCAGCGTTGGCAATGGCAAGGCCAATTAAAACAATAAAAGCCCCAAGGCCAGTGCTTATAATTGCGGCCTTCAATTTTGAAAATCCACCTGCTGCTGTTTGTGTAGCTGTATTTAATCCTGCCTGAGCAGTACCCGCCGCTGCTACTTCTTTACTCAATGATTTATATCCGGCAATACGTAGTAACAAACCTATGTTTTCCTTCTGTTTAGCAATTTCACTAACTGAGGCCAGAATTTCAATTCCAGAAACAACCTTCTTTAGGGCTAAATCAACCTCTTCTGATTCACTTCCAACAAGATTTAGAATACCCTGTACTGCCGTAAAAGAAGCAGTCAAAGCGGCACCTGCTCCAATCATGGCTTTGACACGGTTCTCTGGGTCGATTAATTTAAGCTCTTTGCCAAGCTCTGAAATCTCTTTTTTCTTTAATCCAAGCTCAGTTAACTTTGAAGAATATTCGACTGTACCTTTCGTAAGACTCCCAAGCTGTAAATCCAGAAGTTGTGCCTCTTTCCTTAGTGCATTTAAACCTGCACCACCACCGTTTGCTTTTAATTTATCTAATTCAGTAGAAAGATTTTTAATGCTTTGTTCGGTTTTGCTTTTAACTTCACCTTGTAAATTTAAATCCTGTATTTCTTTCTTTGCTGCTTTTAATTTAATTTCCAGTTCACGGATAACGGAAATACTGTCCTTTCCATCAATGGAGATTTTTAGAAAAATCTGATTATTATTTGCCATGTATATAAGTCATTTTCCTGATTATGGAGTATGACTTATATAAATAGCTAGTAAAACAGAGTAGAATTATATTTTTTGCAGGGTCATACAAGCCCCGGAATATACAGTAACCTGTTGTCCGTTTGTTTGCGGCGAAAAACCAAGGGCAATGGTTGTATTTGTACTGGCTGAAATAATTGTGGACAAATAATATTGGAATGTGGTATTGGCAGCTGTACCCAAATTGGTTGTATTTCCTGAAGTTGACAATGGCCTGAATGCAACAGATAACACACTGTTTGTGTTGCCCTGTATAAAACCATTCCACAGAGCATTACCTGACAATGTTAACTTCATTCCACCTGTGTTATTGACCTGAAAAAGACTCAGCATTTCAGCTTTATATATTTCTCCTGCCAGAATAGGAAAAGTAAACTGAGCAGTTGAAGTAGAAGATGTCATTACATAATTTGTAGATAGTATCTGTCTATAATTCGTCTGTCTGGGTTCAAACAGATTAGATAAATCTGTGGAACCAGAATAAATGGTTGTTGCTGATACTGATGAAAGAGAGGTTAATCCTGAAACAGTCAAATTACTTAAACTTGCACCTGTTATATTTACAGATTGTCCATTAGAAGTGCCGCCCGTAAAAGTATTTATTCCGTTTAATACATAGCTTCCACCCGAAGAAGTTGAGCCAGTGTAAGTGAAGGTAAGATTTCCATTTGTTGTTGTAATACTAATTCCTGTTCCACCTGATAGCCTTGTCCGATTAACTTTCCAATCAGAAGGATTAATATTTAACAGATAATTATTTGCAACATTTTGGGTGCCAGAAATCTGTAATCTATCAACAAGTGTGGTATAATTATCGGAAAGTGTTACCCCATAACAGCCAAGAATGTTGGAATAAGATGAATATAATCTATTGCCTTTTCCAGATACAAAACCATACTTAATCAAATCACCATTGCCTATTAAATTGTATGAGCCGATTACAGTACATCCTATCCCTCTGTTAATTTTGTTTACATAGCCATTAATGATTGAATTGTATTTAGATTCAGAATTAGAAGCATTGTTATAAATTCGGTTACCGTATCCACCAGTAATAACAGAATGTTTGCTGTTTAAAACATAGTTACTTCTCCCTGCACCTAAGAATGAGTATTTGCCATAATCTCTAATGTAGTTTTCCTGACCACCTACTATTATGGATGAAAGAGAATTATCCTGTATTTTATTTCCAACTCCCCCTAGAATGGATGAATATGGATTGTTTGATGATATTGTGTTTATTTTACCTGCAACAAGTGAATAATCTGAACCTGCTGTAGTATATCCGTTATTTAAAACAACCGATGAATAGACACTGCCAGTTGTCCACTTGCCTGAATAGCTTGGTATAGCCTGAGTTGATAACGTTCCGTTTGCTGAGGTTATCACCATACGATTCCCAACACCTGTTAGACCGGATATTCTTACTTCATTTCTAATGAACAAATTTTGGGCATGTGCAGTATCAGCACTTACACTCGTCAAATTCCTACCTGCCAAAATTGAAGAAAAGGAGTGGCCAATGTAATTACTCTGACCTGCCAAAATTGAAGAATAGGAACTATTAATTGTATTGCCAGAACCCGCCAAAATCGAACTATATTTTTGAAAAGAATTGATAGTATTTCTTTTCCCTGACAAAATCCCGGAATATATACTGTAGACTAAATTCCAGACCCCAGAACCTACAATAGAAGAATCAGCACTTACATAGTTGTTTTTACCCGCTGTAATAATGCCATATTCACCACTCAGCTGGTTGTTTGCTGAGTTATTTCTTTTCAGAGATTGGAATCCAGTTGAACCCGTCCAGTATTCTCCGGAGCCGCCACCTGATGATATCATGGGCGTTGTTGATAGTAAGCCGTCAAATCCCACTGTAACAAGCCTTGTGGTGGCTCCTGTGAGGTCTCTGACCACTAATCTATTCAGGTATACAGTATTTGCAGATGTTGCTGTAAAACTGTTCAGCCCCAATATAAGGGATGATGTAGCCCCGGTCTGGATTTGGGTATTATAGGAATTTAATATTGATGTATTTAATGCAAGAATAGTATTTCCGCTTCCACCTATAACTGAAGATAGATTTTCCTGTACATTATTGAAGTCCCCAGATACCAGACTGGAGTTAGCTTTTACAATATTGTTTTGTCCGGCTAATACGTTCGCCGTACTTCCGTCGTTTACAGTATTGTCATTTCCGATTGCAAAATTATCATTGCTGAGTATTTGATTTCTTTTACCAATCGGGTCAGGCGAGGGAATTTCACCCTCGCCTTCCCACGGAACCGTACGTGAATCTCTCGATTCATACGGCTCTTCTTGCCTAGTCACTAAGGTAGTCAACCTTCACGGATGTACCACCGCCCAGTGGGGAAAAAGTGCCGGATTTTGCCGGTACTTGCCCCGAAGCCATCTTACCGCTCTCAGTGTATAGAGTCCCTTTTCCCATTTGGCCCATTTTATCAGCCGCCTGTTCAGTTGTTTGAAGACATACCGAAGATGTCCTTTTGAGAATTTCCCGTAGTAGTTGAGTATTCCGCGTACTACCGGATTGATCTCTCTGGCCAGATGCTCCAAAGGTTTACGCCTCTTATGAAGGTGCATCTCTCTGAATTTCTTCTCTATGCTCCGTTCTGACCGATGGCTGATGAATATACTCGGAACCAGCATCTGTTTTCCATTTATCGAACACCAGTTCGGCTTGATGGTAAATCCAAGAAAGTCGTAACTCTTCGGGTAGGGCTGTTCCGCCCTTCCGCGCAGGTTCACAATCTTCGTCTTGATTGGATGCAGTTCCAGTCCGCAGGCTTTCATGCGGCTGCGGATCTGTCCCAGCACATACTTTGCCTGCTTCTCGGTTTTGCAGTGAACCACGACATCATCTGCATAGCGCTCGAACGGCTTTTCCGGATGGTGTTTCTCCATCCACCCATCGAAGCACACATGCAGATATAGATTCGCCAGCAACGGGCTGATCACCCCTCCCTGAGGAGTTCCGGTGAGCCTGTTGATTCGTTCGCCGTTCCCTTTTACAATGCCCGCCTGCAACCACCGTTTCACATACAGAATCACCCACTTGTCTTTGCAGTAATGACTCACCGCTTTCATCAGTTTGCAATGATCTATCGTCTCAAAGAATCCTTTGATGTCGATGTCGATTGCAAAATCGTGGTTGAAACTGTTGTTGCAGGTTTGCCGTACGGCATCGTGACAACTCCGGTGCGGCCGGTAGCCAAACGAACTGTTGTGAAAGTGGGGCTCTACATGCTGTTCCAGATGACGCCTGACCACCTGCTGGGCAATGCGGTCCAGCACCGTGGGGATGCCCAACTTCCGTTCGCCTCCGTCTGACTTGGGAATTGCTACTTCTTTTACTGATTGCGGAAAATAACTCCCTGACGCAAGTCGGTTCCAGAGTTGATACAAGGCCCGGCCGCTGTTCTTTTCCAGCCATTGCCAGGTCATGCCATCGACTCCTGAACTCCGCTTGTTGCTCCGTACTTCTTTGTACGCAGCCCATACCATCAGGCGGGTGATGGGTTGTGACTTTATCTCATAATAATCAATCATCCCGTTTTGCGGTTGTAAATAATTATGAAATCAAACAAGCCAGATCCTTCGCTCCTGCCGCTTTCACAGCGCTCTTCGCTACTACGTTCTGGTCTGCCGCCGTTATCGCAGCGCATCCTATGCTGCCTGCTTCCTCTTCCCGATTTGACAGGTCGATAACGACTTCTCTTGTTCCGTACAAAAGCCTTTGATAAGTTCCTGCCTGCTTTACCCCGGGTACTGCGCAATCGGCAAATAGGTCGTCCATTGCACTCTTTCTTTTCATATCCGAAAACGTAGCCGGATATTTTCAGTACCGCCTTTCCCTTACGAGGCTTCGATCACAGATTTAAGTTCTTCAGCTCCTTATCAATCAACTTCGGAAATCGTGTTCCCGTTTTTCCTTATCGCTCACCACATCAGCGCTTTCGTGCTGATGCAGCATAAGGTGTTTTAAAGACTACTCCTATCAGTCGTCTTTGGAAGGCCATTCAGTTTTATGTTTCAGTAAGCCGACCATCCCGTTCGCTCGGACTTCGCACTTATCATTCTGATCATAATACCGGCTTCCATCTTTTGTACAGCATCCAACTTCACGCTCACATTTACGCTGATGTTGGGTCAAGACACACACGTTTAAAGAATTTGTTAAACGCGCTGTATAAAGAACTTCGCTATTGATATAATATGACGTTTTTTTTCTTTGCGGTCTAGGTGTAAGATTCTGACTAAGTAATAGTGTGACCTTAGAAAGTCCATTTGAAGACCCGTCATAATCCTCAACGCTCATTAGCTTAAAATAGTGACCGCCGTCAATATCTAAAAACACCTGCTTACGAAAGTTTAGCTGTGAAATATCCGCAGGAGTAAGATATATATAAGCCTCAACTAATTTACTGTTTAAAATTTCATCAACCGTATTTTCGTAATAAGTTGTATATATATTCGCTTCCGGGTATTGTGTTTGACCGGAGAAGCTGAAATAAATTTGTTTTGGTGTTCCCCAGTTTAAATCAAAAGTTGGTGAATCAATATCGCCATACAAAGTTGAACAATGGGGATATGTAATTGTGGCATACATTGCCGTATTATCGGAACGTACATAATACTTTTCACAAGTCAATTTTTTATTAAAGAACAATATACGGGGTTTCAGATTTCCTTTTTTAAAATTATTCTGCTCATCCACTGTATAGAGCTTAGGAATTTGCATCGTTGTACTGCCAATAACATTACCCATAATACACGGCGCAAATACAGTGCTTATATCCTGAACATTATTTGTAGGTAAGAAGTCGTTATCAATTGTTACTTCGTAACTGGCATACTGCTCATTAAATCTATCTTCATAATATTTATCAAAGAAACTAATATCAGATTGCCAGTGAAATTTTAATGTACGGGCGTTTAACTCTGATAGAGGTTTAATTGTGATAGGTGAACTTATATCTATTTTTCCACTCCAGTCGACAAAGCCCTGTCCAGAATAATAATCATCCTTTGTATAATACTCCAGTTCATTCTCAAAATCTTTAGACGGCTGAATGTATAAATTATAAATTGTCACAATGCTTTTAATGAATTCTGTCTGTGACATTTTGGGCATAATTTGACTGAACTCAATCTGGTCTCCCGGACTGATAGCAGTGTTAATACTCATTTTGATATAAGAACCCACTTGCATAGCCGTCGGATTGAACGACATTAATGCCATGTACATATAGATGGAATCACCATCTTCAAATTGAAATTCTGGACTGCTTATTGTGAAGTTGTCAAAGTTCGGCACGTTGGCAGGGTTTCCGTTTAGCATTAAATTTCTAAACTGGCCACTGCTCCAAAGTAGCGTCCCATTCTTGTACAGTTTTAATTCTAGTTCCCCGCTCATCGTCGAAGTGAAATTCAATCTTACTTCGAATGCAGCTTTAACCCGCTCTGTAAATGTATAAATTCCGGTAACCGGGTCATAGTGATTACCGTTATCATATCCATATAAATAATCATCCTGAAATAAGAGTGTACCAAAGAAATATTCAGGAATACCTGCACTGTCGATTGTTATAGGTGAATTAATTACGGCTTTGTATTCATTCTCCTTAATGAACTCATCACTATGGGTCAGTTTATCAATCGTAAATATTAAACTCTTAAAGTGGTCGCTGTTTGCAAAATCCCATGAATATGAATATCCAGCTTCTTTGTGAATAGCATCCCATATTGTACGTGCGTACATAGCCGGATAGTATTCTGACATATTTACGCACGTTCCAGTTGTAGGTTTGTTTATTACGTTCAGAGTATAGTTTCGGCTCCTGTCAATCATGGGGTACATATACCCGTGGCCTTTTGGCGCGTCCCATGTAGAGTTTATATTAACCCATGTGTAGTCGTGTGTGAAAGCTGATAGCGTTGTTAAATCATCTAAATATAACCCGCTTATATCCTTCATAAAGCGATTTAAATCGGCAAAGAAAATAATCTTATATGTAATCACTTCACTTTGCAGATTTCGAACAATTTCCGACAACTGAATATAGCCGTAAAACACCACCGTTCCGTCACTTTCAATTTGTGCTTTAACTTTTTTATTTGGGTTGTATGTGGATTCCGACGAAGCACCGATTTCCCAATAATTTTGAAAAACAATATTATTAGCCTTCGAGCCGACAACGGAAAATGATTTAGAGAATGAGCCAACGCGTTTAGTGAAGTCAGAATAATCTGACACCATATAATTCAAACTCATCTGCTCCTGTCCGGATAGCTCTAATTCATAAAGGTTGTCTAATAATATTTTGTTCATTGTTAATTACGTTGTTGTTTTTGTTTAAAAGCGTATCTGTATTTAATTTGATACATTAATTCCATTTCATCGTTGTATTTTGTTTTTTGGACGTACTCATTTGACGTTATTACAACCGGGATTATTCGTTGTTGTGCGTCATTGATTTCGTATACTTCTGGACTTGTGAATAGCTCTTTCATGATTTCAACTTCATCCTCTGTTAAATAATTACTCCATGCAGATATTTCTTCCTGATGATTTATATTCAGAATGGCTTCACCTCTATCTTGTATTGCATAATTATAAGCAAGGTTCTTCGTGTAATATTCCCTATCTATTTTTAATGACCTTTCACTTTTGAGAGTGAAGGAAAATATATCCACACCACCAACACGATTGAGGAAGGCAAGTCGAATTTTGGGATATTCAGAACATTCTTTGACAATTTCAATAGTTCGTTTATTACTTACTTGGTCAACCAATGTTGAGCTTTGTAAATAAATCTCATATTTGGTAACATCCCAATAGCCGGATACCCCTGTAAGAATTAATTGAGTGGCACCTGCCAGATAATTGAAGGCAGATAGTCCTGATAAATTACGTGGCCCACAAGCAAATGAAAAACGCTTAATATCTGCATTCGTACCGAATGAATTCGGAATCAGATATGCCCCAACTGCTATATTGTTTGAATAGGTCAAAATAGCCGCGTTATTCGCACGAACGGTAGCATGGTTAGCATACCAACTGATAAAGTAAGATTCATCGCTCTGGAGCCTTATATTGTAATCTATGTTTGTCAGTGGTTCCGCTTCGCCTCTTTGAATTGAAGGCGTTGTAATTGAATACTTTGTGTGATAATCTATTCCATCATGTCGGTCTGTGAACTGAGCTGCAAAGTTTATAGCTATACCTGAATAGCTTACACCTGAAATTATGGTTAGTCTATAGGTACAATCCCCGGATTCATTGCTAACAACATCACCATATGGCTTATTTGTCCTTATAGCAGTGGAGCTAACTACCTGCGTTACTGTCTGTAGACCGTCGTAAGTGCTATTATATTGTTTGTCAGCCTTATCTATTTTGATTTCGTCCCCAACATAAAAGGTAACTGGTGTCGGGAAATTATATTGAACCAGACCCGCATTTGATGTTGTCGAAGTAAACGAATAAGTACTTGCAGTCAATTCATACTCTTCCCCCACCTTAACATTAAATCCTGTTACACTATTCATGGCAGGTTTGAAGTAAGCCCCGAAAAAGTCAAAATCATATGACACATAATTTTCCAAAATTCTGGCAGGTGAATATTGCCCGGTTCCATCTGAACGTGGAAAGAGTTTAGAGCGGTGTACCTTCGTCGAAGTATGGGCTGTCAAATTATAAACATAGGTGTCAAAGACATATCTGAAATTCGCTTCACTGGATAGAGTGGAAGACACCCTATACCAAATAGGACTATATACAGGATTTAATTGTGCCGGATATGTGAGTAAAGTAAGTGCCATTATTCAATTGAGGTTTTTATTTTGTCGGTTATTTCCTTTTGCAAAAGTGAAGACACACTATTTCCAAGCTCAGTTACATTCTTATCTGTAAAGACAATATCAATGAAATCAAAACTCTTAATTCCGGTTACAGCAATACCCTTTTGGATTGGCACAACATATTGTAATGGTATTCCTTTAAATTTAGCCCATGTTTCTATTGCCTGATAAGGAGGTGGTTTTACACCGTTCCCGGCGCGACGGCCTGAACGAATAAATCGCTCATATTCTATGGCAGAAAATTCAATTTCAAAATTCAGGTTATCCACGTCTAAGGATAGTTCATGTTTTAAACTTTCCTTTAGTTGACCGCTTGCAAATTTGTTATGTACAGATAAAGTGTCGATTATTCTATTAACAGCATCTTCACCATAGTTATTTAGTAGTTCTGTAAAAGTCATATTCCTAGCCTTCAATATTAATATCCGATAAACACAATCTCTTATCTACGCTTATAGATAAATCCATTACACTCGCTACTGCACCATCTAAGAATTTAGAACTTGCAGCGTATATCTTTACAGGAAGTTCAATTTTATAAACATTATGGTAAATCGGATTTGCCCGGAAATAAGTGATAAATTCATACAATATATTTTCAGTCAAATCATACTTTTGAATTAAATCAGAATCATCATGTACTTTTTTATCGGCGCAAACAATTTGAAAATTGTATATTACTCTTTTGTCCGTTATGGTTGTATTAGAATAATTCAATCTCCAATATGGATAAACAATCTTCGCAGAATGAACTTTATCCATATCACCGAAATCCACTGTATTAATTAAATTGTGGTTCGTTGCAAATAATTGAATATCATCTATTGTATTCTTTAATGTAATTTGACTCATTGTATTTATTTAGCGTTCTTCTTTCGCTCTTGCTCCAATAAATAGTCCATAACTTTCCTTCGCTGTTCTAACATAGTTAAACGGCGAAGAACTATATAGTATTTCTGCTGTTTTAATTTTTCGATTTCGGAAGGGAGTCCCCCAGAAAGCTGTTCGAAAGCTTCATCCCATCCGAAGTTTCGTTGGTAATCTTGTTCCAGATTGTTTGAAGCTCCTTTATTTTTGCTGCTAGCAGTGGATTGTTTTGTTTTTTCGAATAGTTGTTTAAAATCTGACTCAACAACTCGTTGAATAAATTGTTCAAAAAAAAAGCTATGGAACTGACATCTGATACTTTTAATGATTTTAATTCACTGGCATAAGCATCAATGTTTTCGGATTTATGTTCTTCTAAGATTACTCTTACTATATAGTTATTCTTATTATATTTCTCCCTTCCTTTCAGTTGTCGTAAACGATTTAAAGTAAAATCATATTTAATGTGTTTAACTGGCCGAATTATAGCAGCTAATATACCGGGGGCGGCGTGCCAGAATGAAGGTACTGATGAATAAATCTGAAGCATATCAACAAAAGCCTGAATTGTAGTATCTTCAGTAAAATCATTCAGAAAATAGTAATGCTTTCCGCTAATGTTAAATACCTGATTTAATTTACCCGGCTCAGGCTCCTTAGATAGCCATGCAGTCAAATACCATAATTTGTCAAAATCTTCTTGCTCTAATTTTTCAATTACGCTTTCTTCGACTCCTGATAGAATTGAAAGATATTGAATTTTGTAATCCGTTTCTAAATCTTTTGGTTTGACCCCCTATTGATCGGACAATTTTAGCGGTCACTAAATTAATTCAA
>JAXLTL010000015.1:0-54792 GCA_046330075.1 Bacteroidia bacterium
TAATCCAAAAATATGAGCCAAAGTATCAGTTACAGCTATGTTTGAAGCAGTAATAATACCCCCCATCCCACCATTCAGATTTTTATCAAGGATCGTATAATACACATGCGTAGCTAAGTTCCCCCAGCCGCCGGCACAAGGTCCGGAACTCACAGAGGTTAACTCAGGAATACTATAAATCAACACATACCTGTTGGTGTCATCAGGCCAGGGTAGAAAAAATGAGGAATGGGTTCGATTAAGCCCCATGTGTTGAAGATTTTGTGTCTGAGGTGTTGAAATGATTGCACCTGCAATTTTCTGATACGTTTTATTGTAAACGTTCAATCCATTACTGCTAAAAAGAAAATTACCATGCTCATCCGAAATGCAGGCATTTGAATAATTGAAAGGAATGTGGCCTGAGGTCGTCGAAAACTGTGGACTGCCACCCCCTATAGGAAATTGAACAAATGTATTAAAATATAAAGTTGAATCATGCCCTGATGTGATCAGCCAGTTGATATCATAATCCTGAGCCGAAATGGTCCGGCTCAGGATTAGAAATATCAATATCAATCGTAACCGTTTCATTACTCCAATATCAGCTTCTTAACATATCTCTTATCATTGGATTCAAACATCAGGAAGTAAATTCCCTTTGCCAATGGTTCAACATTTAAGAGTAATTGATCTGATTCAAATGATGAACTTAGCACCAGCCGGCCTTCCAAAGTTAATAATTTCAGATCAAACTTGGAAGGTAATTATGAACCGGTTCTATAAATTGCAACAAGAGCGAACAGTTCACCGCTGCACCACCACCTTCTTCGCCACCGTGCCTTCGGTACTATGGATGCGTAAAAAGTAAATGCCGTTGCCCATATCGCGTGGTAACTCCACTTCAAAACCGGTTCTGGTTCCTGTTTGCCGGTTGAACAAAATCTGACCTTGCACATTCATCAAAGTAATCACGGCATTGCTTAGAGATCGTTTTGATTGAAGTGTAATATGATCCTTTGCCGGGTTGGGGTACAAACTCACTTCCTCCGCTTGTAACTCGTGAACAGCGGTAAGGCTATCGCAGATACTACCTGTTACCGGACCAAGGCGGTAGTTAGGCATATGCGGCAAAGCACCGGAATGCGCTGTTGGAAGCACAATGGTGTTGTATTCCATGTGACAAATGGTGTCTAAACTATCCGGAAAATTAATGACAGATAAATTGCAGGGATAACAATGTCCGAAATAAATTTTACCATCCGGTGCAAGCTTAGGGAAACACGCAGCACAACCTGAACCGAACGATTGATTTGTGCATGTGACGGTATCCACAATCGGGTCAACAAGTAAACGACTGGCAAAGACCCCGCCCGGCTGATTCCATTTTGTTAAATCATACTGAGCGGTTTTTGACCCTTGATTACTAGCTGCACGATATAAAATTTCCGAATTTGGTGAAAATGCAGAATACGCATCACCTACCCAAGGTGTTCGCAACGAAGTAGTGTCGAAAAATATACCACTACATCTATCAAATTTGTATAAATAACATACCGTATCATTTATAATATTATACATATAATTCCCGTTATTCGAGAAACCGGAAATAGCAGCATCACTGACTGTTATTACCGGACCGGCAAATATTTTGCCTGTAAACTGAATTCCACCCGGAGTCAATAAAAACCTGTCATAGCCATTGGTGCACCGTTCTTTGGCAAATATCCACCAATCTCTTCCATTCGCGTGTTTACACGCGATTAAACCGAATGCATGGGCCAAAGTATCGGTAACAGCTATGTTTGAAGCAGTAATAATACCCCCCATCCCACCATTCAGATTCTTATCTAGGACAGTATAATACACATGCGTAGCTAAATTACCCCAGCCACCAGCACAAGGTCCGGAACTCACAGAAGTTAACTCAGGAATACTATAAATCAACACATACCTGTTGGTGTCATCAGGCCAGGGCAGGAAAAATGAGGAATGGGGACGATTAAGCCCCATGTTTTGAAGACTTTGTGTTTGGGGTGTTGAAATGATTGCACCTGCAATTTTCTGATACGTTTTATTGTAAACGTTCAATCCATTACTGCTAAAAAGAAAATTACCATGTTCATCCGAAATACACGCATTTGAATAAGTGAAGGGAATATGACCTGAGGTCGTCGTAAACTGTGGACTGCCTCCGCCTATAGGAAAGTGAACAAATGTATTAAAATATAAAGTTGAATCATGCCCTGATGTGATCAGCCAGTTGATATCATAATCCTGAGCCGAAATGGTCCGGCTCAGGATTAGAAATATCAATATCAATCGTAACCGTTGCATTACTCCAATATCAGCTTCTTAACATATCTCTTATCATTGGATTCAAACATCAGGAAGTAAATTCCCTTTGCCAATGGTTCAACATTTAAGAGTAATTGATCTGATTCAAATGATGAACTTAGTACCAGCCGGCCTTCCAAAGTTAATAATTTCAGATCAAACTTGGAAGCTACAGCTGATTTTTTTACGATCAGTACACTATTACGGGCAGGATTGGGAATTAACCGGAACTCATCCTGTACGACAGGACCCGCTTTTGCAGGCTGAACTATCCGAGCACCACCACCACAGCCGGATACGTCATCAATCAAAGTATCAGTTAAAGACTCATACAATGATCTGATGTACCCCACTGCATGACCATACTCAGAAAGGCATAGCGAAGCATAATTGCTCATAGCAAGGCTATCATCAACGGTCAAGTCGGTTTGTACCCCGAGGCTATACTTTATAATCAGTAACATAATTTGTTTTTCAATACTTCCCAATTCAGTTGCAGGTTGAAAGCTGGAATACAAATCCGTTAGTTCTGTTTTACGAGCGCTATCTAAAATATTGATGTCTTCCAACAGTGCCAGCTTCTCATTTTGTTTATCATATACGAAAGTTTTGATCGCTTCGGTTTCTAAAGCTACTGCAATACTGTCATTGGTTGACAACCCGGAATTCAATAAGCTGTCATTATAATAGGATAAATCCAATGCAGAATCTAAATCGTTTTCAATGGTTTCAATTTCGCTCCAATAGAAAGAGGCAACCGTATCTACTTGCCCGAAATGTTCAAACAAATAGGCTAACTGCACTTCGTCCAACTCCTGATTATTATTCCAGAAATTAATGATAATCGAGTCTTCTTCCAACATATTCGGATTTGCCAGGATCTTATCTGCTAAATACCTTCTGAATTGCCAACGTGTTGACGCTTCTGTTGACGACCAGTTAGCGCTATCTGCGACAAATCTGTCTCCATCATTTACTAAAGGGGGAGTATACGAGGTGCCCCAACAGCCGGGGTCGTTTGACAATGTACCAGAGCTGAATGAAATATTTGGTCCATTTATCTGAGCAAAGGAAGGCTGAGAGACACATCCACCATTGATATTAGCATTTTGCGACCAGTTTGCGAAACTAGTCAATCCCACCGAATTAATCCACCAATTCGTGAAATTGCCACACCACCAGTTCCAGGGTTCTCCCCGTTGCAAGGAGGCATTTTCCAAACGAAGACCGACTCCTCCATCATTCATATAATTAGAGGCCCAATCAATATCAGTATTGCTATTTATGAGATAGAAATCCCTCTGAAAGTTATTTATCACGTTGCATGACATTGTATTTATTTCAAAATCGTCAAGAGCACTATTTACCAATCGAATGCCGTTTGAATTCGTGTTTAAATTTGTCTCCTCAATTGTATTTAAACTAACGTTATAATCCATTACTGAATTTAACGTAATACCATTGACAGCGGTCGTACCTGATCCTACCTTATTGGTAATTCTATTACCTGCGGCTCCAAACCAATTGTTCCCCAACACTCTTATACCATGCTTATAGCTATAATCCATCTCGATTTCATTGTTGGAAAAACTACAACCCTTTAGTGGGAAATATAAATCAGTATTATTAATGCCTCCTCCAAAAACATAATTACCAGGAATGGCTTTTATTTTGTTTCCGTCAATGGCAGTATGATGATTGACATTGTGCTTCACTTCCAACCAAACACCAAATTGTGCGGCAAAAATTTCGTTATTGTTAACTACACATTTAAATTGTGGGAATGAAGTTGGCGGGTCAACTAACAAAACTCCGATTTTGCTGCAATCAGCAATTCGGCTTTCGTTAAACTCCAACTGAGCATCATTGCTTTTAACCCCAATACGACAACCGTCTATTGAACATTTTTGCAACCCAGGACCGCCGATTTCAGCATTATATCCTGCACCAAAGCTTATTATACCGATTTGCCTTTCTAAATCACCCGGATTGCATGGCAACACCCCTAAATCGTTGATATTCGTATTTACTACTCTTAAATTAGTGTTCTCGGATTTAATTCCAATCGATACATCATCTATCGTAGTTTCCATATTGTAATTGTTCGCACCAATCAGAATTACACCGGCATTCCTTAAATTGATACCACAATATGGAATATCGTTTGCCCCAGTACAGGTACGCGGTGATTGGCCATTGAAATCAACATAGCTTGCAAATTGGTTATTATTTATAGTAGTATTATTGAAAATTCTTGCAAAATAGCTTAACTGGGTCGCCTGTAATGAAATATAGTTATCTGTTAATTCAGATCCTTTGGAAATTTTATAACCACCATTACCTTTAATATCAATGGCATACTGAGCACCGATAATTTTTGAATTATCAACTTCAATAAATCCTTCATCAACTGTAATACCTTTCCAAAATACGCTGCAAGGTTGTATTGTTGAATTTTCTAATTTCAAACTACTCCACGGACTAATATATATTTCCGAACCAGCGTCCATAACAACATTGGCACCCGACCACACTACCCCCAAGGTATTGACCGTATATTTACCGTGTATAACCAAAGTAGAGTTAGGAGGCAGAGCACCCGTTGAAGATGAAGAAGTATTCGACCATGAGTAATCAGCTTCTGGTTCAAGGCAGATACAACCATTTACAGGGAAAAGGGATGAACTAGTACACCCATAGGTATTTGTTGTAATTACCTGAAGAATGTAATTTGAAGCAGTACCGGAAAATACAGGGTAAGTAATTGCAGCACTTGTACCCGGAGGGGCTGATGTAATTAAATTAGTTGTGACAATCGTCAATGGACTTTGAATATTCCATCCAAAAGGGGCTGCGATGCTTGACCAGGTATAAGTATATCCCGGATTAGGGTTGGAAATGGTGTAAAGCAAATTAACTCCGCCATTCTCGCAAGCTGAAGTTGTTCCTATTATAGTAGCTGGGGGTGGATTGTTCGCTTTCGTTATATTGATAAATGAACTAATTGTGCAATTGTTCGCATCAGTCACTGTTACTGTGTATGTACCATTGGTATTAACCACTAGCGTTGATGAAGTACTTCCATTATTCCATTGAAATGAATAAGGTGCAGATCCGTTTGAAACACTTGCTGTAATTGTTGAACTTGAACCCTCGCATATCGCAGCCGGTGAAGCGGATAAACTGAGGCTTAGCTGAGAATCAGCCACAGTCACACTTGCAGATGCCGTACATCCATTGGCATCGGTAACTGTAGCAGAATATGTACCGTTATTCAAAGCCTGGATCGAAGAATTCGTAGATCCTCCATTCCATTGAAAATTGTACGGAGACGTACCATTACTTGGATTGGCAGTAAGTGTAATTGGTGTAGAGCCACTACAATAAGTGAAGGAGCCTGTTGAACTAGTAATATTCAAACCAACCTGAGGATATACGCCAATTACCTGACTATATTGTGCAGTACAACCGTGCGAATCCGTAATGGTGACTGTATATGTTCCAGAAGATGTAACCTGAATTGAGTTCGAAGTAGAAGCCGACGCTGACCATGTATAGGTAAACGGACCATCGCCTGTTACGTTATCTGCCAATAATGTTACAGCGCCGCCATTAGCGCATATTTGATTAGCCGGAGAAGCAGTCAGCGTCGCTTGAACTTGAGGGTAATTGTTAACGGTAATCGTACTATTACCAGAACAACCAGCATTGTCAGTAACTGTTACGGTATAGGTTCCCGCTGAGGAAACGGAAATGGAAGAAGTTGTAGCGTTTGTATTCCATAGATATGTATAGGGAATAATTCCGCCGCTTGGTATGGATGTCAATGTTACATTACCAGTTTGGCCTGAACAGAAGCCGGAAGGGTTTGCAGTAATCGGACAAGATAAAGAGCCATTGTTTGGATTGACAGTAAAATCATAAGTATAAAAAAACAATGTCGTGTTTTGTGTTCCATTAACCATTAGTTCAAGTGTAAATACTGTTGGAACAGTTGGATTAACGATGGGTGAGTTATCATAACTTTGTCCAAACCCGTTAAATCCTGGCCCAGTATACGTAGGACTAGAGGACCAATTCGTAGTAAATGAAACTAATGGATTAGGCCCTTGGATATATGGGGCAATACATGGTGAATTCAGATCAATGCCATACAACTGTGTGCCACAAGCCAAAGAAGTTGGTTGAGGTTTATCATACAATTTCACCAATTCAACATCGTCAATGTACACTCCTTTTACAATGGGATCGGGAAAATCTGCAGTAATTCCTATTCGATTATACAATGTAGGATTCGAAAGTAAATTTGTGCTTAAAATTCCGACAGATTGCTTCCAAACTCCCGGTAAATAATTTGTATTTGAAAAAGGTATTGTTGCAAGTTGTTCACTGCCTTTTGGCCCGCCGAAAGGAAGCAGTGCTGAAACACAAAAACCACCATTTGTTAGGTTATTTCCACAATCAGTATTTGAATGCCAGATTGATAGAACATATGGCAGAATCTCAAAATTCCCATCTATTTCTCCTTCTGCTTCCTCTCCATCTAAGACATGTATGTGATTTTCCGAACCAACAGTTCGTACATTGGTTGATGACCCAACATGATTAATTGGAATGCCTGTCCATCCAGGCAGATTCTGGCATGGTACTGGACCGCTTACCGCGCCATTGACATCTAAATAATCAGGAGTATTTTGATTCCCAATCGTACAAGTATTGTCCGCAAAACTTTCTGCAGACCAGCAATCACAATAATAATCCGTAATTCCATTCGTACCCAATGGCATCACGCCATTCTCGAACCCTGAATTCTTTATTAAATTACATATGGTCGCCTGACTGGTGCAGGTATATGGCAATAACATCGAAATCCTTGTATATGAAGACAAGACACCAAAAAGATTGTTACTCGTATTTTCAATGTTTAATCCGGATGGGCTTATTAGCTGGCATCTACCTCCTAGTAAATTGTCAATGTTGAAGTTTTGACCGAATAGAATTCCTCGATAGTTGAAACCCTCTGCTAGAGTGGAATTGGAAGTTAAAATAAAAATGATATTCTTTGGTCTGACATCTTTATGGCGAATTATAAATTTGTATGATAAATACACATCTTGATTACATATAAGAATAAATTTATCAGTGGAATCTCCATCTAAAAAAAGCTCTCCATCTAATGTATCAGCGCCTGTAATTAAATATTTTCCTGCGGTAATTAAGTGAAAGTCGTTGTTTAATATAAGTGTAGAGTCATAGGAGAGTGTATTTACTTGTTCCAGTACACTATAAAAATCCGATATTGCTGCTGTATATTTAGCATGATTTAATTGAAACACTGAATCTCCTAGAACCTTAGACCCAACAGTTCCATATGCACCAATTGATCCAAATACAAGTACGGTATCTACTGAGCTAATATTACCACCACATAGGATTCCAAATTCTTCAAAATTCCCAGATATTGAAATTGAATCTAAATTCATAACATTACCAATGCCAGCTATAGTAAAATAATTTTCATTTCCTGAAGTTGAAGACATAATACTACCATTCAAAGATGAGCCATTTATAGATGATGTGCCTTTGTTAATCCATGAAGCACCATTCCAGGCAGAAACAACTTTGTTGGAGTTAGATTGGAGATTACGACTTGACATGTCCCAAGATAAAGAAACGGTATAGGTTTGCCCTGAAACACCACCTGTCAATTTCCAATATTCATTTGAACAAATTCCTGTAATTCCACCCGTCACCGAATCGCCTAATAATTGACCTTGGTCAAAGTATTCTGCTATAAATTGATTTGCTGGATTACTTGTAGAAGAAATGCCGAACTTCATGTATCTTCCATTCTTGCCTACGGGAAATTCAAAAGCTGTATTCCCTATTTTTTTAACTGGTCCATCAATATAACTTGCGCTACTACCTCCGGAAACCACTACTCCATTCTTAATGGTCAGATAATTAATTGTATCAGTATAAAGAATACCAGACGTTAAGTTTAGCAGGCTATCGATTGTCACAGACTTGTTACAAGTAATGCCTGATGAAGTCTTATTCATTAACAGTTTGCCGAAAGAGTAATTTGCAGAACCGTTAAGTGTTTGCGAGGTACCTCCAACAAATCGCGTATACCCAGTCCCGCTGTTAAAATTCGCCTTCGTATTATTGATTGAAATGCTTCCGTAAATATCTGTTGTATCAGCATACGCAAGTTGGATATAGCCTGTTGTGGTATTACATGTAATATCCTTTTCAAAAATATCTCCATTAGTAGAGGCCATTCTCATGGCTGCTGTATTGGTGGCATTGTTGGTGAAAGTTACATTTTCATAAAAATGATTTCCGCCTGCTGCAATATCCGTAGAGCTACCCGTTTTGGTAAAGCTGCACTGCCCATGAAAACTTGAAGTGGAAAGCAGGTTATTGGTGGCCGTAACCGTAAGGTTGCCATTAAAAGTAGAGTTCACCATATTGAAAACACCCGAGAAACTTAATGTTTGAGCAGTGTTTCCGTATTGAGTAAAGTTCTTTAAAAGCAAGGTGCCTACCAAACCTGCACTTCCGATATTGATGGTTTTTCCGGATGCCAAATAGGTCGCTCCATTCAAAACTCCAAATGTTAATCCTGAAACCGTTGTTGCGCTTATTGTCATGTTCCCATTGAAATAACAGTTGGCTCCTCCGGATATCTGAATGGCAGCAGCTCCACTTGCTCCTGCATTTGCAATGATTACATCATCATTGAAGGTATCATTGTACGTACTGGCAATTTTAAATACAGAAGTCCCGGTGTTTTTTAAGGTGGTTGGTCCATTAAATGTATTCCCTCCGGTTCCCGTTCCGGCAGCGGAGCCAATATGTTCAAAGTATGCTGTAGAGTTAAATGTACTTCCATTTAACTTGATTTGTCCCTTCGCTTTCACCTCTGCGCCAAATGTGGTTCCGGCAAAACTTAACAATCCGGTGGCTTGTGGATAGCAGACACCATTTGTGATGAGTCCTCCATTAAACCCGGCAGTACCTGTAATTTCAAGTGTATCACCACCTAAATTCAAGGTGTCGTTGGTCATAGTAAGTCGTTTCACCGTTTTCTTTCCGGTGAGCACCAAACTGGTAGTTGTGGTATTAATGATGATGGAATCCGAAGTTCCGGGAACACCATTAGGGCTCCAGTTCGTGCTTACAGACCAACTAGAGCTGGTCGTGCCGGTCCAGGTGTAGTTTCCGGCAAAGGCTGTGGCAGACAATAGCATGCATACCACAAAAAATCTCATGAGATTTTTCATAGAAATAAGAAGATTAAAGATTGGTTGGTAGGTTAGTTGGAGATAAAGGAGAAATAGTCGGTAAATTGCCCATTGGACAACTTCAATCGTACACCTCCAAAATAAGTCGGGAGCTCGGAAATAGTACCTGCTTCTAAATACACGGAATTACCAATTCTGGTAAAGGCTAGCCCGTTAGAAAGTCCAACGGTTTGATCAAATACAAATGCATGGCTCAATACATCGGCAGCACCATCAGTTGTACCTACGCGAACTTCAATCTGATCAATTTGAGTAGAGTCGGTTAATTGAATAATAAAACTACTCAAATTAACCCCTGGGGAGGCATCAGGTCTCGTCTTAAACGAGACATCTTGTACCGTCTGTGCGGATACAATTGCTGTGATTAGCTGAAAAACTGCTAAGGCAAAAATTCTTTTCATGGCATGTATGTTTAAAGGTTAGAAATCGCATTTAGGTACTTGAACCACTTTCCGGTGAACCGGAGTATTTCGCCTGCAGTTAAAACTTAAACACTAACCTTTTTCAAAATCGTATATCGTACTTGCAGCATTCACTATCCTGACTCAACGCATCTGCAAATGCCTATACAGTTATCACAACTGAAAAGTAATACGGAGCCAATGTGATTAAAAGAGTATTTTCAGGGGGTTGGGGGGGGGTATTTTTAGGGGGCTATAAATGACCGTTTGGAAAAAACTGAATAATAAGATTTGAGTCCTTATTGAAGTAAAATCATTCAGGAAAAATTTACAACTGAAAATTGTTTGCATCTCTAGCTGAAGTACACAGATAAAAAAACAACGCCGGAATTTCTTCCGGCGTTGTTTCATTGAAGGGTTTTATTATCCGCCGTTGGGCAAATAATATTTTTATCAATTAGCCCAGGTACGCTTTGAGCAGCTTGTTGCGGCTGTTCTGACGCAGGGTCTTGATGGCTTTTTCCTTGATCTGGCGCACACGCTCAGAGGTGAGGTCGAATTTCTCGCCGATCTCCTCCAGTGATAATCCATGCTGAATGCCGATGCCGTAAAACATCTTGATCACATCCTGTTCGCGCTCGCTTAATGTAGCCAGTGAACGGTTGATCTCCTTCTGCAAAGATTCGTTGATCAGCGCTGAGTCAGCACCGGGGCTATCGCCGTTTTCGAGTACATCGAGCAGCGTAGAGTCTTCTCCCTGCACCAGCGGTGCATCCATACTTACGTGCTTGCCGGGCATTTTCATAGTGTTGGCTACCTTGTCCATGGGCAGGTCGAGGACCGCGCTTAATTCTTCCGGACTTGGTTCACGCTCATACTTCTGTTCGAGTTCGCTGAAGGCTTTCTTCACCTTGTTGGCTGCTCCCAACTGGTTGAGCGGGAGGCGCACAATACGGGCTTGTTCAGCCAGGGCCTGCATGATGCTTTGACGGATCCACCAAACCGCGTAGGAAATGAATTTAAAACCACGGGTTTCGTCGAATTTCTTGGCAGCTTTGATGAGGCCGAGATTACCTTCGTTGATCAGATCGGGAAGGCTAAGACCTTGAGTCTGATACTGTTTCGCTACTGAAACCACGAAACGAAGGTTGGCACGTACTAGCTTTTCGAGGGCTTTTTGGTCGCCCTGACGAATACGGCGGGCGAGTTCTACTTCTTCCTGAGCGGTGATGAGTTCTTCCTTACCAATTTCCTGAAGATACTTCTCAAAAGAGGCGCTTTCGCGGTTGGTAATGGATTTGGTGATTTTTAGTTGACGCATATCTTACTGGTTATGGGCACTTTGCTCACAGATAGAGTCTGGTTCGAGCGCATTGGAAACGAGGCCGCAAGTTACACATTAAATTGTCCGTGTCAAGGGTTTTTAACACTGGCTTAACCTCAAAATGAACAATACCCTGTTCAATTCGGCTGATTTCGAGCAAGTTTATGGCTAAAACAGGGATAAAAAAATTTTATTGTGCAGGGAAATGAATGTTCACCTATAAATTCAGGGTTAAACCGCAAGCTGTTCATAAACTTCCGTACGGGGTGTTACAGATGAATCCAGTTGGGAGTATTTTTAAACCACCAAACAAGCCAGAAACCATGAAATTTAATCGTGAACAACAGCGTGAGCTTAAAAAGATTGACGCTGCATTTGAGGTGCTGAAGAATTTTTCGGAGAAGGGTGCTGTAGAAGCCAATATCGTGTTAATGAAGTACGTAGCTCCCGACATGTATGAACAGCAGAAACAGGTGCTGAATCAACGCAACCGCAGTCGCCAGGAAGTGTTTGAAATGTCAAAGAAAAAATCTGAAAAAGCGAGCGTTCGTCATTGAGTTTCACTGCGTCTGTCATCCACTTTAACCGGAATCCGGAAATTTCCCGGCTCCTTATTTCTTCCATCTTTTCCAACCATCCTCCCTCAAAAACGGTGATTTTATAGTCGCCGGGACACTTTTTTTGCTATTTTACCGCTCTCAAATCTGCCTGCATTTTCATGCCATTACGCTTCCGGTTGCTTCGGTTCCGGTATTGGGCTGTCAGCCTGATGCTTATCTTCCTTGTGTCTGCTGTTCAGGCGCAGGAAGAGGATTTCTATAATCTGCTGTCGGAAGGTACTTCCGTCAATTCTTTTCTGCGACCACAAACTTCGGGGCGGATGCTTCCCTTTGCCGGCAATGAAACGATCAACAAAAAGCGGTTAGACGCAGCCGTTGCCTCCAAAAACGATAAGGTGATTATCGTGTCGGCAGGTAACCTCGGACTAATCTGCCTGAAAAAAGATAATGCCACTGCTGCGCTAAAGTACTTTAAGCAATCGCTCGAAGCAGCTGAAAGGATACATAACGAGAAGGCCACCGGAATTGCGGCCGTACAATGCGGAATTGCAGAATATCAGTTACGCAATTATGATAACGCATTGAAATATTTTCAGCAGGGACTCGGCAGTATTGAACGACAGCAGCTGACCAAGGTGGTTCCTTTTGTAAACGCACAGATCGGGCAATGTTATAATGCACGGCACGATAGCCGGGCTGAGGAATATTTCCTGAAAGCCGCCAAAGGTTTTGCTGCCAACGGCCAGAAAGTCCAGGCTGCTGCCTGCTACAATTCTGCCGGAGAAATGGATTTGCGCAACAACGACTTCAAGCGTGCCACCGAATCATTTAACAACGGTCTTAACCTGATCACTTCAACCAGGGAAAACACATTGAAAGCAGTGTTATACCGTAATCTGGGACTTACTGATTTTAAACGCGGCCGTTTTGAAGCCGCCATCATTTCCTTTCAGAAAAGTCTTTCGTTCGACAACCAGCTGATCGTTCATAAGCTTTTAAAAGATACCTACATGCAGCTTTTCACTTATTACAGCTACAGCAACGACTTCGTGAAAGGAGACGCCTACCACGAGAAGTACCGTGACCTGAAAGATTCGCTCGACAGAGTAGTCAAGACGACGGTTTACTCGAAGTCGCGCCTGCAACAGGAACTCGAAGAGAAACAGCAGATCATCGACCTTTTACAAAAACAATACGAAGAACAGGCCACTGCTTCCAACGCCAAAAATCTGGAGTTAAGTCAGATGATCACCAAAGGTGAGATCGAACTGCAGCAGAAGAACGAAGCGCTGGAACAGAAAACCGCAGAAGTAGAACAACTCACCCGTGAGAAGGCGATTCAGGAACGGGATATCGCCCGTCAGGAGCTGCAGATTTCTGAACAAAAGAGTTTTCGCAATCTTCTCATTGCCATCGCCGTTATAGCGTTGCTGCTGGCCTTCATGCTCTATAACCGCTATTCTATTAAGAAGAAATCAAATAAAAAACTGACAGAGAGTAATCAGGAACTGGAAGAAACGCTGGCTCAGTTAAGGGCCACACAGGATCAGCTGGTACAGGCGGAGAAGATGGCTTCTCTTGGCCAGCTTACTGCCGGTATCGCGCATGAAATACAGAATCCGCTGAACTTCGTCAATAACTTTTCTGAAGGCTCTCTGGATCTGATTGATGAACTGGAAGAAGCCACCAATGATGAAGAGCGGAAAGAGCTGGCAGAGGAGATCCGGGTCAGCCTGAAGAAAATAAACGAGCACGGTAAACGGGCTGCCCGGATTGTGCGCAGTATGTTGCAACACAGCCGGCAGGGAACAGGTGAGAAAGAGATTACCGACATCAATCAGGTGCTCCATGAAGCTGTGAACCTGGCTTATCATGGCATGCGGGCTACTTATAAGGATTTTCAGTCGGCGTTACAGGAAAACCTTGACCCGAATGTACCGAAGCTGATGATGGTGACGCAGGATTTCAGTCGTGTATTGCTCAATATCGCCAACAATGCCTTCTATGCGATGCGGGAAAAGACCCTGAAGGGATCCACAACTCCATCTGCCCTGCAAACCAGCACAAGGCTCAACAACGACCGGGTGGTAATTATCATCACTGATAACGGTCCCGGCATACCGAAGTCATACCTCGACAAGATCTTCCAGCCTTTCTTCACCACCAAGCCTACCGGACAGGGCACCGGTCTGGGCCTCAGTATCAGTTACGATATCATCAAAGCACACGGAGGCACCTTACAGGTTGACAGCATTGAAAACGAAGGCACCACCTTCACCATAGAAATTCCCGTTAAGAGTATATAGATCATGGCCATCAAACTACTGGTTGTCGACGATGAACAAGACATAGAGATGCTCTTCCGGCAACGGCTGCGCAAGCTGCTGAAAGAAGAGCTGATAGAGATACAGTTTGCCTTCAGCGGAGAAGAAGCCCTGCGTTATCTCTCCGAGATGGAAGAACCGGATATTGCACTGATTCTGTCTGACATCAACATGCCGGGCATGTCGGGTTTCGAACTGCTGCAGCGGGTAAAAGCAAAGTTTCCGGAAATGAAAGTCATGATGATCACAGCCTATGGCGATGAAGAACATCAGGAAAAAGCACGCGCGCTGGGAGCTTACGATTTCCTTACCAAGCCTCTTGACTTCAAAGAACTTGAACTGCGGCTGCTGAACGCTGAAAACAACGAAGACGAAAGCGAAGCATGAAAACACTGATTTCACTGGCTATCCTCCTTTGTTCTGTTCTGAATCTGCAGGCACAGAAGAAACCGGCGATTGTCAACCTCAGTCTTACAAAGCCCGAGAAAGCCATCCTATACATCGGCGTGGACAATATCCTTTCGGTACGCGGGGAGATGACAGGAAAAGAGTTTCATCTGGAACGCAGCAATGGTCCGCTGGAACTCAAAGCCGGTACGCAACTACGTGCTGTGCTGCGTTACGAAGCAGCCGGCCGCGACACCTTCCGTCTCTTCGCAGGCGACCACCTGATTGCCGAGAAGGTATATGAAATCATTCCCACGGGCAACTACGGTGCCATGCTTGCCCTTACTAACGACAGCGTAGTAACGAAATCAGCACTCATCAAAGCGAAGAAAGTGGTTGCAACCATGCCCGGAACATATTACCGGCCTGGTGAAAAAGTAGTGACCTACACGATCACTGCGCTGCAGAACGGAAAGAAAATCAAACAATGGAAGATAGAAGGTGCCAGCTTCAATGAAACCTTTGCAGCGGCTGTAGCTGACCTGCCGGCCGGCACCGTACTGCTCTTCGATGCAATAAAAATCAGCCATAAAACGAAAGGGCTTCTCCCTGTGCCGCCCTTCCGTATCACTCTACAGGATTAGCAAAACCCAACACTATGTCAGAAAGTATACACATCCTTTTCGCCGACGATGAAGTAGATCTGGAAGCGCTCATCAAACAACGATTCCGAAAGCAGATCCGTGAAGGGGTGCTGCAGGTCAGCTTTGCGCACAACGGTGAAGAAGCTATTCAGAAGATCCGTGAAGATCAATCGATCGGCATTCTCGTTACCGACATCAACATGCCGGTGATGGATGGTCTCACGTTGCTCAATGAACTTAAAAGCATTGAGCGACCTATGAGGGCGATTGTAGCCTCCGCTTACGGCGACATGGGCAATATCCGTACCGCGATGAACCGTGGTGCCTACGACTTCGTCACCAAGCCCATCGACTTCACCGACCTCGAAACCACCATTCAGAAAACCATTGACGATTTAAAAGTATTGCTGGATGGATTAAAGGCTAAAGAAAATCTGAGTGTAGCTGTTGAAGAAAAAGAGATGGCGGAACGCAGTGCAGCCTTCAAGCAGCAATTCCTCGCCAACATGAGTCATGAAATCCGTACTCCACTCAATGCAGTGGTAGGAATGACCAATCTGCTGCTCGACAAAGGCCCCCGCGACGATCAGATGCGGTATCTCACGGCGATGCGCCAGGCGAGTAATAACCTGCTCAACATCATCAACGACATTCTCGATATCTCGAAGATCGAAGCCGGAAAAATCTTGCTTGAAGAAATCGACTTCGATGTGCCGTATACAGTCGATGGAGTCTATCAGACCTTGCACCTGCGTGCTGAAAGTCAGAAGCTCAAACTCGAATACCATATCGCTCAGGACGTGCCGAAATGGCTCAAAGGAGATCCGACACGGCTCACGCAGATCCTCATCAACCTCACCGGCAACGCCATCAAATTCACGCCTGAAGGAGGTACTGTTACCATCAATATCAAACTCGAAAAAGCAGGAGATCCCAACTGGGTACGATTTGAAGTAACCGATACCGGAATTGGTATCTCGCCTGATCAGATCAATAAAATATTCGAAAGCTTTTCGCAGGAAAGCAGCGACACCACCCGCAAATACGGTGGAACCGGACTCGGACTCACCATCTCTAAAAATCTGGTAGAGTTACAAGGTGGTACACTTCAGGTCAGCAGTACGAAAGGCGTAGGCACCACTTTCTGGTTTCTCATTCCTTACAAAACCGGAGAAGAAATCAGGAAGGAAGAAAAAACGATTGATACCTCCAATCTGCGTCCCCTAACGGTACTCCTTGCCGAAGATCAGCCCATGAACCAGATGGTGGCTATCGACACACTGGAAGGGATGTTTCCCGGCATCACCATTGATGTTGCGAATAACGGTCAGGAAGCGGTAGAACATGCCGGCAAGAAAAAATACGACCTTATTTTTATGGACGTACACATGCCGGTGATGGATGGTTACAATGCCACGCTCAACATCCGGAATTCAGGAGGTCCTAATGCACAAAGTCCGATTCTGGCCCTGACTGCCAATGCCGTAAAAGAAGAAATCGACAAATGTCTGGAGTCAGGAATGAACCGGCATTTGGCCAAACCTTTCGAACCGGAAAAACTGAAACAAACTGTAATTGAATTAACTGCATAAAGAAAGTTCGCCTCAAATTCCCAAGAAGCGGGGATTCCAGATGGCACCTGTGCTCACAATTTCTATCTTTACCCCAATGGATCAAACCAAACAACTCACCGACCTCACTTACCTCCGCAGTTTAACCGGAGGCGCCAACGACAAGATGGCAAAATATATCCGCATGTTTCTCACCGGAGCACCCATCAGCATTCAGCAAATGGACCTCTACCTGATGAGCAAAGACTATGCAGGAGTACGGCAAACGGCACATGCACTTAAGCCTCAACTGGGCTATTTCGGTGCGAAAGGATCTGAAGAACTGGTCAAGGAAATAGAACGTCTTTCCGGTGATCAGGTAGATACCGACCGTATTCAGGGATTACTTGAAAACTTCCGTAAACAATATGACATTATCAGCGCTGAGCTGGACATTGCGCTGAAAGAACTCGAAAAATAAAAATCAATGGCTGAAAAAACCCTCATCTACATTGTAGATGACGAACCGCTTCAACGCGAATTGCTCAAAGACAACCTGTCGAAAATGTCAGGTTACGAGATTCATGACTTTCCAACAGGAGAAGAATGTCTCGCAGCCACTAAAGTACGCATGCCTGAAATCGTTTTCATGGACTACTACCTGAACTCACAGGTAAAAGATGCGATGGATGGTATTGATGTGCTGAAAGAACTGAAGAAACTCTATCCAGAGATGGAAGTTGTAATGATTTCCGGACAAGATAAAATTGAAGTGGCCGTCAATACGATGAAATATGGTGCATTCGACTACATAGTAAAAGGCGAAGGCGCATTTCTTCGGGCAGAAAAAGCCATTTTCAATATTTACAGGTATAAGAAACTGGCCGGTAATGCCAGCCGTTATAAGAAACTGATGCTGCTCTTTGGCATCGGCATGCTGTTGATGATTATTCTGGTGATCTTCCTGCAGATGAATGGATATATTCGGTCGAGTCCGGGCTGGATTTGATACGGCGGTCATCTCGATACAACCATACGGCGGTCATCTCGATACAACCATAAAGTAAAAAAGAGAAGTTAAACGATGTTTAACTTCTCTTTTTTACTTTATGGTCACTCGATGACCTTACATTACACTCGATGACCTTACATTACACTCGATGACCTTACATTACACTCGATGACCTTACATTACAGTCGATGACCTTACATTTTACTCGATGACCTTACATTGCACGCGATGACCTTTGGTTGACTTCTCCATTACTCCTGAAGCTTGTAGCCTGTAGCCTGCTCCCGTTGCTTGCAACGGGACTGAAGCAAAAAACGGCTGCCGTGCAGCCGTTTTTTTTAATAACCGGGCCCGCCAGCTTTGCCCTAATCCTATTCATTGACCATGAATATTTGCCAGCGGAACCCGGTTGTATCGTCAGACAATAAAAGATAGCTTCTATTGAAAATTTCTGCGTAAAGACCCTCCGGGAATGCCCACGCGTGCCCTATCCTATTCATTGACCATGAATATTTACAGGCAAATCCGGGAAGTTCCTTCCGCTTATTTTTTTAAGGTATAATCCTTAACCAGCCTATTTATCTTGAATAGTTTGTATAGAATTCCAACGGCAAACAATACAGTACCTATCCATAATAGCGTGGATGTTTCCATATCATTCATGTTTCTCGGTTTCAGGATGCATACATAATCCCACAATGCGATGAAAAACATCATGAAGTGCCGCCAGTGCTTTCTCCACTGTTTCGTCGCTGGCGTTGTTATCGATATCTTTCTTTAATGCGGCAGCTCCGGTTTTCAAATCAGCAATTGCTGTCTTGACTTTTTCGTTGTTCAGATTGTCCGGAATTTTCGAAGCTGCGAGTGCATCTGCCTTGGTTTTAAACTCGTCGATGCGGGTGCGGATAGGCTGCAGATTTCCCTCTTCGGAAGGATGATAGGTTTGCGACATGACACCGTGGAAGGCTTTCAGTTCGGGCCAGGTATCAAATGCGGATTTATTATTGTCCTGACTATATGCAGTGACAGCGGCCACTACGAATAGCAGGGCCATGATCATTTTTTTCATGAGATTAATTTGAATGAATAGAATAAGTGAACATCATCCTCATGGATGAAAACAGCGCATTATATCTCCAGCAGGAGATTATAAGTCATGCAGGAAATGATCAGGCCATGGAGGGCGGATGGAAAACAGACGATCTGAATCCGCTGATTTCAAAAGGTTCATTCATTATAAGCGGTTCGATTTCCTGTTGCTGATAAACGATCAACTGAACAGGGTTCGAAACAACACCGGAAACGATTTCATTTTTCTCTTTCACCGAAGAACTTTGCTCACGTGATTCAGTCTGCTGCATTTCCTTCTTCAGATAACATTTACCATGACAACAGGAATTCTTCACTTCCTTATTCACGCAAAGCTCTTTCGAGATATATTTCAAATTGATTTCATATCCTGCCCATACAATCAGCTGACTCAGCGATTGCATGACGATAGTAAATACCAAAGCGATGCTCAGGATACGACGCATGCGCCAAATGTACGTGAAAAATTATACCTCATTATCATTTTCTGAAAATTTAATGTCATCATTTGAACCTTTTGTCGTCCTCGCCAGCGTATCCGATTTGGCATTTACTGCAAAAACGCACGTCTTGCTGCCAAATAAAAAACGGATCAGCATCATTTATAAAAAACTGAATTTCAATCAGAAATAGCCGTACATAGCCCTTTAGGACGAAGCTTCTCAGAAATCATCAGACCAAAATTTTACAAAAACGGTCAAACCAAATTTCACAACCGGCTGTTATCCGTTGACAAAGCATCATATCCATGAAAATCATTTACACCTTTCTTCTCCTGCTGCTGGTATCTTCCGGTCTGCAGGCACAGATCTTCCCTCCTGCGAACTGTTTCAATAATGACTATCAGCTGGAACTGAGTGTCAGTGGTAATCAATCCACCTGCAACGATTCCTTTTTCCTTTCGACCAGTTATACCGGAAGTCCGCTGATTTATTGGACAGACGGTTACATCGGCGACAGCAGATGGATTACCTACCCCGGAGTATTTCAAGCCTTCGCTTTTGATAGTTTGGGTTGTGCCGATACAACGGAACAGATCTACGTTGATGTAAACATAAGTGTCGCCTATGCTGCTTCCGCCTCTTTTCAGTACAGTTTCTGTGATGGAGATTCCTTACAGCTGTACGGATCGGCCAATGGTATTCCGCAATGGAATAACGGACAAACCGGAAGCACAGTATATGCAACTGAAACCGGCACCTATTTCTTCACTGCAACGGATCCCAACGGATGTAGTGTAACTTCCAACAGCATACAGGTAACGGAAATTGCGCGTCCGCAGGTTACACTCTCTGTTTCGGGAGATACGTCAATCTGCTTTGGAAACTCCATCACCCTTGGTGCCACCTCACCCACTGCTATCTACTGGCTTGGAGGATGGGCCTCCGGCAGCTCCTTTACTGCGAATTACGCTGGCGATTTCTATGCATACAGCTATGACCAGACCGGACAATGCATCGGTTATTCTGACACGCTTACACTGACTATACTCGAACCCTATCTGGATAATCTCTGTTATGTATCGGTAGATTCGGCCAGCGGGAAAAATCAACTCAACTGGTTCAACACTCCGGCTCAACGAACGGTATCGTATAATTTATACAGAGAATCAAATGTATTTGGAAGTTATACCTTGATGGCCAATGTTCCTTTCGGAACTACTTCATATATTGACATGAGCAGTATTCCGGAGCAACAACCCTATCGTTATTATATTGCAGCCATCGATTCCTGTGGCAATGAAAATATCAATGCACCTTCCTATATCCATGGCACCATTCATCTTACCTCCAGTCTGGGTGTAAACGGACAGAACAATCTCTCCTGGACTCCCTACTTCGGAAATTTTCAGGTGCTGACTTATGATATTTACCGCAGCAACAACTTCGGACCTTATACGCAGATCGCAAGTATATCAGCTTCCTTCAGTTCATTCAGCGATCTGGCTCCGCCTGCAGGCAACAACAGATACTTTGTGGGGATCCAGTATCCTTCGTGTGGCACCATCCCCGGAAGCCTGGCCCGTTCAAACGTCGTATCGAATCAGGCAACCACAGGAATCGGAGAACTTGCAAATACATCCATCTCAATAGTGGGAAATCCATCAGATGGAATCTTTACAATCCAAGGTCTTCCTTCCGGTCAACTCCTCCGTATCTTCAATATGCAGGGGCAGCTTGTTTATCAGTCGGTGATTACAGAAAAAGCACAGCTCCTTGACATCCGGTCACTTGACCGGGGAATTTACCTCCTACAGGCCGGGACAGCCACAAGAAAAATACTGCGCTAAACCAGACCAAATACCTCAGCAACAGCCGCATGCCTCCAGCCTGCGGCTGTTGCCTCTGTTACGGGACGGTAAAACACACCGGCGCGTTGCATCTCCTGTAATTTAGTACATTTTGTTTGCAGGAGAAAACGGACATCGCTACTTTTACATGACCCAAAAACAACCAAAACCATGAAAGTAAAATTACTCTTTACAGCACTGATCCTGACAGCAGGTTTGGCTCAGGCACAGTATGGTCACCGAACGTATTACAAGGACACCTTGTCGTCCGAGTGGTTCAATGACGGCATGATTACTGATCAGCTTTTAGTAAGCGGACAACCTGTTTATATCGGCGTAGGAAGAATCCAATCTCCCGGCACCGGAACGGCAGGTATAGAACGTTCAAGATTTGTTCGGACAAAATTTGACGGCACCGTACAGTACAATCGCCGTTTGAATATTTTCCGCAATGGAGTTGAGTTAAGCAGCAGATTGAACGGCGTAGCGGAAGCCAACAGTGCTTTTGTGATGGCGGGAACTGTATCCGGGGCACATCTGAACCCAAATCCGATCACAGGTGGCTCTGATGTATTGCTCATGAAAACAACTGCTGTTGGTGTTCCTTCCAATACCTGGAGAGTTGATTTAGGTGGAGCAGACGAAGCAAAAGTCACGCTGCGTTCCACACGAACCTCTTCAAATTATTTCACAGCAGGAAGCTCGACTGTTCCGGGTGCAGCAGGAAATGCCTTCATCATGCGTCATACAGCAACCGGCACCATTGCATGGCTTAAGAAATTTACCATTCCCTGCAACGGAGGACTTGCAAACACAGAAATTACTGGTATTGCACAGGATTCGGCAAGTGGCAACGTGGTAGTTGTTGGAAACTACACCAGCATTGGTGGTAATTGCGGTGGTGCGTTCATCGCCCGCTTTACCAATGGCGGTGCGCTAAGCTGGCTGTACACTTATAATCCTGTTTCGTATTCAGGGCTTTCATTCCAGAGTATCCGTCCAACCGCTACACCCAAAGTTTATGTCATTGCAGCGTATGCCATCTCTGCAGGTGCGGGTGGATATCGTCCTATCCTGATCAAGGTGACCACATCAGGTACTGCACCGGTCATCAATTTCGCGATGATGTACATTACACCGAATCCAACGCCTAACTTCCCGATCAGCTATCAGAAACCCTGGGATGTAGTAAGCAGAATCAACACTGCAGGTGCTGAAGAGTTTTTCCTTGGCGGGGAAACCGGTTACACCACCGGACTTACCGATGGAAACATCATCAAGACCAATGCCGGAGGAGCTTCTATCAGTTGCCGCTTCTATTTCGGAGGTGGAAATCAGGCCATCTATGCTCTTGATAAAGTAAGCAATCTCGGCACTCCTGGTGATGGTATTGCAGCTTTCGGCAGATGGGATCAGTATAACAACACAGGATTGGCGATTGGCACACGCAGCTGGCTGATCAGAAGTTATTTTAATCTGGTGTCCGGATGTTACGATATTGCATCCACACCAACAGGTACGAGTGTAACACTGCAGGGCACTGCTGTTTCTGTGGCGCTTTCGTCTACGTATAATGCAGACAGTCTGCAGACACAAAACAGCGGACTCTTAAACGCGACACTTTGCTGGAACACATCACTCTCTTCCGGATCCAACGTCCGCTTAACAGAAGAAGGTGAAGATGAAGCTGCGTTAACCAACGAAGTGATGGATGTGTTGGTTTATCCGAATCCGGTTTCAGGTGAAACTCCTGCAACGATGCAGGTTTCCGTTTCCAGAGCGTGTGCTTCAGAGCTTACGATCGTAGATATTACAGGTCGTGTGATCGAGCGCCGTCAACAGGATCTGCTGGAGGGAATGAATGAAATTAAAATCCCTGCCGATACCTGGCAAACAGGCATGTATCTGATTCAGCTAAAAACAGAAGATGGACAATCATCCGTCACCCGGTTGATGGTTCGCTAGAAACAACCTGAATAGAAGAAAGGCTGTCCGGAAAGGCAGCCTTTTTTTATGGGTGCAAGGCGATATAAGTGAGAGCGCCGCCGATGTATCCGATCAGAGCATACAGCGAAATTCGCTTCAGGTACCAGCCAAAAGAAATTTTTTCCATTCCCATGGCCGCTACTCCTGCTGCAGAACCGATGATGAGAATACTTCCGCCGGTGCCTGCACAATACGCCATAAACTCCCAGAGAAAATCATCCATCGGATAGGTGGTAAGATCGTACATTCCCATACTTGCAGCCACCAGCGGCACGTTATCTACAATTGCTGAAAGCACACCAATGCCCATCACAATAACATGCAGGTTTCCGATGGAATCGTTCATCCATTGAGCGAGATGAGAAAGCAGGTGTGTACTTTCAAGGGCAGCAATGGCAATGAGAATGCCCAGGAAAAACAATACACTGGGTGTATCAATACGCTGTAATGCACGGCTCACCGAAAAATATTCCTTTTGCTGATCCTCTTTTTGCCGGTGGATAAATTCAACTACCGCCCAAAGGGCTCCCAATCCAAACAGGATACCCATAAAAGGAGGAAGATGCGTAACAGTTTTGAAGACGGGTACAAACAACAATGCCCCGACGCCAACAAAAAAGACGGTATTTCTTTCACGGCGTGTCATGGGTGATACCGCCTCCGAAGAATCTGTGTGGACGTCCACCGTTCCTTTCATCCGGGCTGCTGCAACAGCCAATGGGATAACCAAACAGACAACAGAAGGAACAAACACAGTTTTTATTATGTTCCAGGCAGAGATTTGTCCGCCAATCCAAAGCATGGTCGTTGTAACATCGCCAATCGGTGACCAGGCACCACCGGCATTTGCAGCAATAACAATCATACCGGCGAACATCATCCGGTCATCCGTCTCCTTGAGTAATTTTCTCGTTAAGGACACCATCACAATGGTCGTAGTGAGGTTATCGAGTACAGCAGACAGGAAAAAAGAAAGGATGGAAATGATCAGCAGCAATTTCGATTTTTCACGGGTACGGATAGCCGAAGTAATGATGGAGAAGCCATCGTGGGCATCAATCAGTTCAACGATGGTCATAGCGGCCATCAGGAAGAACAGGATGCCGGCCGCGTTGCTGAGGTGGTGTTCGAGTGCCGAAGTCACCTCTTCCGGAGATCCGGGCGTCATGAGTATCCAAACCGTCCACACCAATACACCGGTCAGCAATGCTGACGCCGACTTATTGATTTTCAGCGGGTGTTCAAGGGTGATGAACAGGTACCCCACTACAAATATGCCGATCAGAAGGGACTCCATACCCTGCAAATTAAGGTGAAAACCGCGTTTGCCCCCCCTTTAATCACCGATTTTTTTGATTCAGGTATAAATTGTAGGTTTGTTGTTCAACCCAAACCAGATATGTCGAATAAGATCTTTACTACAAAGTCGATAGAACGGCTGATGAAGGAATCATCCGGAGAGCACGATGGAGAACACTCGCTGAAACGTACGCTTGGCAAAACCAATCTGGTGATGCTGGGTATCGGAGCTATCATCGGTGCCGGAATATTTGTATTGACAGGGGCTGCTGCTTCACAACATGCAGGACCTGCTGTGGTCATTTCTTTCATCGTAGCCGGCGTTGCCTGTGCTTTTGCCGGACTTTGTTATTCTGAATTCTCCTCCATGATTCCCATTGCGGGCTCTGCATACACCTATGCCTATGCTACACTTGGCGAATTCATTGCCTGGATTATTGGCTGGGATTTGATTCTTGAATACCTCTTTGGTGCAAGTACTGTTGCAGTAGGATGGTCGGGGTATGTTGTGAGTTTCCTGAAAGACATGGGTATCCATATACCCGAAAGTTTGTCGAGTGCGCCAATAGCCTACGATGCGGCCAACCATGTGTACACTGCCACCGGAGCCTTTCTCAATGTTCCGGCTATGTTTGTGGTGGCCATTATGACCTGGCTGCTTGTTATCGGCATTCGCGAATCAGCCAACTTCAACAATGTGATCGTTTTCATTAAAGTAACCGTCATCACGCTGTTTATCATCCTTGGCTGGAGATATATCAATGCCGACAACTGGCATCCGTTCATTCCCGAAAACACAGGCACCTTTGGTGAGTTCGGCTGGAGCGGAATCATCCGTGCTGCCGGAATTATCTTCTTTGCATACATCGGATTTGATGCCGTCTCTACTGCAGCGCAGGAAGCAAAGAATCCGCAGAAAGACATGCCCTGGGGAATTTTGGGTTCACTTGTGATCTGCACAATCATCTACATTCTTGTTGGATTGGTAATGACCGGTATTGTTCCTTATCTGAAACTGAACGACCCTGCACCGATAGCCGTTGCTATCAATGCCACCGGCGAAGGCTTGAATTGGTTACGACCATTTATCAAAATCGGCGCAATAGCAGGATTAAGTTCTGTTATTCTGGTGATGCTGATGGGGCAACCCCGCATTTTTTATTCGATGTCAAAGGACGGACTGCTGCCTGCATCTTTCAGCAAAGTACATCCGAAATACAAAACGCCACATATCACCACCATTATCACCGGAAGTGTAGCTGCTGTTGTGGCCGGCCTCTTCCCCATTGGACTGTTAGGTGAACTTGTTTCCATCGGAACCCTGCTCGCATTTGTTATCGTTTGTGGAGGCGTATTAGTACTCCGTATCAAACAACCGAATCTTAACCGTCCCTTCAAAACACCACTATTCCCGATTACACCCATACTCGGTATTGCATCCTCCCTGTTTCTGATGTATTTCCTTCCGCTCGACACCTGGATTCGCCTGGTGGTTTGGATGGCCTTAGGCATACTGATATACTTCGGATACAGCAGCAGAAACAGTAATGTGAGCAATCCGCGATGAAGAAATCCAACGAACCCGCGGAGCAGGAAGAACATTTTAACCGCGCGCTCGGATTTTGGGATGCTACCATGCTGGTAGCAGGCTCCATGATCGGCTCCGGTATTTTTATCGTGAGCTCCGACATGAGCAGGACTGTTGGCGGCACCGGATGGTTGTTGCTGTTGTGGATCCTGAGTGGAGTGATCACTGTAATGGCGGCTCTCAGCTACGGAGAGCTTTCCGGCATGATGCCGAAAGCTGGCGGACAATTCGTTTACATTGAACGTGCCTGGGGTAAGGTCACCTCGTTTCTGTACGGCTGGACCGTATTCACGGTAATTCAAACAGGAGTCATCGCAGCAGTAGCTGTTGCGTTTGCCAAGTACACCGGGGTCTTCTTTCCCGGAATTTCGGCTAGTCATTACGTTATATCACTGGGTACATTTCAGATTTCATCAGCTCAGCTCCTGGCCATCGCCTGTATCTTCTTCCTTACGTGGATCAACAGCCGCGGCATCAAAAACGGGAAGTGGATACAAACCATCTTCACCACGGCAAAACTGCTGGCGCTGTTGTTTCTGATAACGGCTGGCATTTACATTTCTTCCAATTACGACTGGTATCAGCTCAACTTCACCGACATCTGGAAAGCGCAGATGTGGACAAAAGCGAATGACAGCTGGACCTTGTCCGATCTCAGCGGGATTGGACTGGTACTCGCCCTGGGTACTGCCATCATCGGCTCTCTCTTCTCCAGCGATGCCTGGAACAATGTAACATTCATTGCCGGTGAAATCAGAAACCCTCAACGCAATATACCATTAAGTCTTGTTACCGGTACAGCCATCGTTACCGTTCTCTATCTGCTGACCAACATCGCATACCTTGGATTACTACCGGTACACGGCGATCCGCATGCAACGGATGTGATCGGACAAGGTATTCAGTTTGCCGACAATGACCGTGTAGGGACTGCTGCCGCATCGCGCATCTTCGGAGAGAACGCAGCTTATCTGATGGCCTTGCTCATCATGGTATCGACCTTCGGCTGCAACAACGGAATTATTCTGGCAGGTGCGAGAGTGTATTATGCCATGGCCAAGGATGGACTCTTCTTTAAGAAAGCGGCTACACTTAACCGTTATGAGGTTCCTGAGTATGCATTATGGATTCAGGCGATCTGGGCAAGTTTACTTTGCCTCAGCGGCACCTATGGAGATCTGTTGGATTATACCACCTTTGCCAGTCTGCTCTTCTACATTGTAACCATCGCCGGCATCTTCGTTTTGCGCAAACGTGAACCGGATGCGCCGCGACCATACCGTGTGGTGGCATATCCGTTGCTTCCCATTCTGTACATCCTGCTGGCCGCAGCTGTTTGCCTCATCCTGCTTTACACCAAACCACAGAACACCTGGAGTGGATTGTTTATTGTAGCGTTAGGTTGGCCGGTGTATTATTTCTTTATCCGGAAGAAATAATCAACTCCTGTTTTCGTAACTTCGGGTGACAACAGCATTGCCCGGGGCAATCACTAAGCGTTATGAAAAGAAAAAGGCGCCCGTAAAGCGGACGCCCTTTTACCTTAACATTATTATTTTCAGAATGTGAACCGCAACGTCCCGAACACATTTCTTCCGGGCGCATTGATACCGCTTGCAAATACACGGTATTGTGTATCGAAGATATTGTCAACTCCCACCTGAAGTGCGATGAGTTTATGCAGCTGGTACGAAGCACGCATGTTCACAGTGAACCAGGCCGGCATACCTTCAGCAGTAGCATACTGGAGATTGTCTTCACCACTGCCGGAATAATCTTTCAGCTTTTTCCAGCTATTGTAGTTGACAAAGAAATCGGTGCTGAACTTTTTATGCGTATAGTTCAAACCAAGACGCGCATAGAACGGCGGAATATGATCCAACGGAACATCCACACTATCCGTTTTAACACGACCGTAGGTATAGGTCGCACTGAGCGAAAGAACAAAATCCTCGAGTAAACGGGTACGGTAAGATGAAGTGAATCCATAAATATAAGCGTGGTCCTTATTCTGACTGGCCAAGACCTGACTTAACACGCCATCATACTCAATCGAGTCCTTACCCTGATATTTAAACTCATCCGTAACAATCACATCGTAATAGCTGGTGTAAAACAATGTGTTTTCCCAGCTCGTTTTACCATCATAGATTTTTGTGATACCCAATTCGCCGGTAACTGTTTTCTCCGGTTTGATATCCTCGTTCGGAACAATAATGGCTCCCTGTGAAGTCTCGAATACTTTAGAGAGATCGTCGATGTTAGGTACTCTGAATCCGGTGCTGAGCAAGGCGGTAAATTTCAGGTCATCATTCGCCACATGAATCAATCCGATGCTTCCTGAATACACGAAGTTACCCTGATTCACTTCACGGAACGGAAACTTGAAGAACGTAGTATCATTAAACGTCGATTTCAGAGTGGTATACCCCAAACGGATACCATCGGTGAGTGTCAGTGCGTCGTTGATTTTCCAGCTGTCGGTTGCATAAACCGCAACATTCATCATGCTGTTGTCTCCATCCGGGTAACGGGTATCAAGTTTATCCTTTTCGCCGGTAATGATATCTACCTGCTCCGCTGTAGAGGTAAGTGTATTGTACTGTGCATCGATTCCGACATTGAGTTTATAATCCTCTGAAACATGTTTGAAATCGACATTCGCTCCCATTACATTTACTTTTTCTGTACGATGCTGCAAGCCGGTGCGACCGAATCTGCGCTGGTGCCGGCTTTCTTCAATTGTCTGGTAATTCACCCCGGCATGCATCGAACTGAAGAAACCACCGCTCATTTTTGTATTGAAGTCGTAGGCAATCAACATACGGTCGGCAGGACCATAATACCATTCTGCATATTTTAATTCTGCACCGTTCGGATCTGTCAGGCGATCATACCGTGGCACATCATTGGTGGTTGAATACTGAATATTTAAACCATGTGTCGTATTGTCGCTTTGTCTGTAGAGGAGTTTTTCTACGATATCAATCTGCTGATAAGCGCTTTGCACCTGCAGGTAACGATCATCGTTTTTCACCATGGAATCCACTCCACTAAACGTCTCCACATAGAAGGGACGGGTGCCATACTCACCATTGTAGAACGGATTCTGGTTGGTACCGCCGCGGAGATCACCGAAGTCAGAGAAAGTAACCGAAGTATAGGATGCGAGCTTTTGTCCGCCGATATTAAAATCAGCATGACCTGTAAACTCATCATTCGCCGAGCCGAAACGGGTAAAAGCATTCACCTTGAGTTTCATTTTTTCGCCCGATGAAGCGAAGAGTGGTTTCATGGTGAACATATGAATCACACCGCCCAGAGCATCGCTGCCATACATGGTAGAACTCGGCCCGAACAACACCTCCACACGATCGAGGCTGTTATTGTCAACGCTGAGGATATTCTGTAAGTGTCCGCCACGATAAATCAGATTATTCATGCGTACTCCATCCACCACCAGCAGAATACGGCTGGCTTCGAAACCACGGAGTACAGGTGAACCACCGCCCATCTGGCTGCGTTGGGTAAATATTCCGGCAGTATTGGAGATCAGATCCGCGGTAGTCTGCGCTGCTGCATTGCGGATCTCCTTCGCCGTGAGCACCTGCACCTGCTGAGAAACGGTGCGACGGGTTTCCTCTGTTTTGTTGGCAGAGATAATTACTTCATTGAGAGAGTTGGTATTGGTTGTATCTTTTTGTTCCTGTGCAAATGCCGATGAAGTACTAAGGCATATTGCTGCAAGGATTAGCTGTTTTTTCATAGTGAGAATTGAATAGAATGATATATAACCGCCGTGAAATTCATCACAGCAGAACCGGAATTGAGCAAGAAAACTGAATTATGAAATAAACTCCGGAGGTGGTCCCTGAAAATCTCCGTTAAAGGAGGAAAGAGAGGGGATCCAATCATGTGATATGCTGTTATTCAGAATAAAAACGCCCGGCTGTATTACAGGATGCAGTGTATGCAGATAAGGTAAAAAGGACAACATCAATACACCACTCAGCAAGCGACCTTTATCTTCACTGCCATGCCTGATAATTTTTTTCAGCGAACGCAAGAGCGTTTCCTCTTTATGGTCCCGAAGAACCTTTAGTATAACGTTCGCCTCCTCCTTCTTAACAGAAACCACATCATACATCTGCCCTTCCCACCTGATCTCGCGGGCATCCACTTTGGCAGACATGTATTCTTCAACAGATAGCACCAGCAATTCAGATCCGGATTCGGCACGCAAGATCTCTTCACGCATTTCTTCACGAATCATTTCCTGCTGCACACTAAAAAGCAGCATCAATCCACCCGACTGAAAAAACACCAGGATGAGGAGAAAGATGATACTATACCTTTTCAGCATGAAAGTTTGATATTACTTATTGCCTTGCTCTTTTTTCTTATCCGGATCCATCATCTCCATCAGCTTCAAGCCCAGCAGACCATCCATCGCAGAACCGTTTCCGCCGGCACCCTGACCGATCAAAACATCCGGAATGAGTTTAATATTTCCTTTTGCCAGTTCTTCTGTGATTTTATAACGCGTGAAATTATCTCCTCCCAGTGCCTTCACTGCGAGTTCATACGCCTCTGCAGTAGATTTACCAATGGCCAGAATCTTTCCGGCTTCTGCCGTTCCGGTAAGTGATATTTGTTCAGCCTGCGCACCAGCTTTCATTTTAATGGCTTCCGCATCTGCCTGCGCGCGTGCTTTCGTTGATTCTGCTTCTGCATGAGCTCTCATCTTCGTTGCTTCTGCTTCGGCGCTTACAGCAAGTTTAACACTGGCTGCGTCACCTTCCGATTTTTTCACCGTAGCGCTGGCGGTACGTTCTGCGATCTCCACACTCTGTTGCGCCTTCACAATTTCTTTCTGCATATCGGCGATGGCCGTTTCTTTCTCCATGCCCTGACGTGTTTCCTGCGCTTTCTTCTGCGTATCATACGTCACCTTCTGTTCTTCTGCAATCTTACGATCCGTGAGTGTTTTCATCAGTGATTCCGGCGGAACAATATCTCCGATCAGTGTATCCACTGCGTTAACATTGTACTCATCGAGCACCTTCTTGATATGCCCCTTTGCTGATTCCTGACGTTCTTTCCGTGTGCTGAGGAAGGCAATCACATCGCTGTCCTGTGCGGAGTTGCGGAAGTAGTTTCCGATGGTCGGTTCGAGTACCTGCGAAACGAGGTTCACCATATTACCAAAACGTGCAATTACCTTTGGCGCTTCTGTAGTGGGTACGTGAATGATCTGCGCTACATCGAGGTTAAAGGGGAAACCATCTTTTGAACGTACGGTGATCGTCGACAAATTTTTATCGAGGTTATGCGCTTCGCTGCGTGCACTGGCCCAGTTGAGCACGAGGTTGGTGGTAGGAACCGACTCCACCTTCATGGTATATTTGTTAATCGGATATTTTCCCGGGCCCAATGGTTCGAGCCATACACCTTTATAACCTTTTGCAACGATGTTGCCATGTTTAAACTCTTCTCCGGTGAGATCATTGCCGTCTTGTCCGATATAGGAAATTACGACGCCAACATAACCGATGGGAATTTCCATCATCGGTGTTTCTTCAATCTGCACTGCCCAGGGATTAAGATTGTAAGAACCGGCAAGAATCACCTGCGGCTGGAGTCCACGGTTACCTCCGTTCTTGAGGAAGAGATCGAAATCCTGGAAGTTGTTGTGTCCTTCTACAAATTCACCGGCAATCTGTCCTCCCTTAATTGGCAAACCATCCAGCGTTGTAACAATTCCCACCATACTCTCCTGTATGCGGATCATATCGGTAATTGAAACCTGAAAGAGCAGGGTATTGATCCTGTACGTACCGGCAGTGATATATTGTGTTTGCCGTCCGCGCTGACCACCATTTACGAGAAACTTTTCTGCATCCTGAAAATTATCGCACTCCACCATGCGTGCCAGGATATTTCCTGTGGGAATTTCCACACCATCATTGGCGAGTACGAGTCCGATTTTACCTTCCGGTATGATGGTGAAGTTTTCCATATTGATTTCGTACTGCCAAACCCACATACCGAAATATAATCCGGGCGCGAGTGTCTTCGCCTGAAAGCCTGCTTCCCCTTTTGTCGCGATGATTCGTCCGCCGGGCAATTCTTTAAACTCACCGAAGAGCACAAACTTTTTGGTGACGAGTCCGATTTTATTTTCCGGTACAATCACCATTCCGCACAGCACTCGAAGTATCCACTTATAAAGTACAAGACATACAACGATGACCAATACCCACCAATATGCAAGAAGCCACATAACTTAATCAGATTTTAAAATTCCTTTACGAATGTAGGGAATTGTGGCTAACCGTAAAATGCGGCCGGAAAAGTATCATTCCGAAAAAGCATAAGTCGTTATAGAGACCAATACAGCTTGCTCATACGGATGCCGGATTTCAGAAAATCCCGATAATGGCACAGGAAAGGCAACCTTGCGATCAGAGGGGGAGCAGTTGTGGCATCAATGCCCGCTTTTTTCGAACCAGTTTTTAAACCGGATCAGTCCCTCACTGATTTTTGTCCGGGGATCATATCCCAGCAGCTGACCGGCTTTGGAGATATCGGCATAGGTAAGATTCACGTCGCCGTCCTGCATCTCACGGTACTGACGGATAAACTTTTTCCCGGTAGTTTCCTCAATCAGGTCGATGAGGTCGGAAAGGCGAACCGGACTGCTATTTCCCAGATTCATGATCTCGTACACATGGTCATGCTCATCGAGGAAAACGATACCACGGCTGATAGCCTCCACGATATCATCGATACAGGTATAATCCCTGCTGGTACTTCCGTCACCGTAAATTTCTATCGGCTGATTTGCGTACAGTTTCTGATAGAATTTATGGATGGCCAGATCCGGACGCTGCCGGGGGCCATACACTGTAAAAAACCGGAAATTCAGGATATCGATATCATAGAGATGGTGGAACACATGTGTCACCAGTTCTGACGCTTTTTTCGACGCAGCATACGGTGAAATCGGAAAATCGACATTATCCGTTTCTGAATAAGGAATCTTCTCGTTATTGCCATAGATCGAAGATGAAGAAGCGAAGATCATTTTCCGCACCTTGAATTCCTTCATCACATCCAATAAGGTCTGTGTACCTTTTACATTCACATCGTAATACTCTTCCGGATTCAGAATAGAAGGACGCACACCGGCCTTGGCGGCGAGGTGAATGACCAGGTCAATTTTATGCGTTTTGAAAACATGGAGTAACATCGCTGCATCACGCAGATCGCCTTCAATGGCTGTATAATTGGGATGTGATTTTGCCTGACGAATATTCTCCTCCTTGATCTCCCGTGCATAAAACGCATCGAAATTATCGATCGAAATGATGGTATGACCTGCTTGCAGCAAGGCATCATTCAGGTTCGATCCGATAAATCCGGCGCCGCCGGTAACAAGAATATTTTTCATCGTTAGCTTCTGATTCTGGTGTGAAGGACATCATCCTTCTGCGTAGAGGACTCAACCGACAGATACGAAATCGGGCTCTGATTGTTGCAGGTTCCTGCACCACATCTTACCCAAACCCACAACCTCCGGCTATCGGATCCGGATGTATCATTCCTCAAACACTTTTTATTTTCCCACCTGACTTCCGGAACCTGAACTCCGCTACAGGCGCGTGTTTTGAACTGATAATCAGCAATTCAAACCTTTCATTGATGCTAACAAACTTAATCACGCATCTCCATAAAACCAAAATTTACCGGGAAAATGCGATTGTATCGGCTATCATTAAAAACGAAACAGGCTGCGCCAGGAAGAAAAAGGATCAGATCAGGCCCAGTTCCTTACAGACCTTCTCGGCGGCAATTTGCTCAGCCTTCTTCTTAACATAATCGGTAGTTACCGCCCGTTCCTGTCCATCAATGACCAGACGTATGGTAATCAAACGGGTTTTGGCATCTTCCGAAACGGTATCGAACACCACGGAATGTTTTTCCTTCTGTCCCCAGTTCAATATAACACTCTTAAAATTCTTTTCGGTCGATTCAATCTCCGTCAGATCCACATGCGGACGCACGATACGGTTCAGAATGTAACGTTGAGTAATTTTATAACCTTTATCGAGGTAGATGGCACCGAGAAAAGCTTCGAAGGCATCGCCGTACATACTGCGGTACGAGCCCGGACCGGTATCTTTCTGCAACATCTCATCGATACCGATTTTCATCGCCAGCTGTTTCAGGTTTTCGCGGCTTACAATTCGGCTACGCATCTCCGTTAGGAATCCTTCATCCTTAAGCGGATAACGCTTAAAGAGCAAATCAGCGATGACTGCGCCCAACACTGCATCGCCCAGGTATTCGAGCCGCTCATTGCTGAGTCGCGCTCCGCCGGCGGTTTCGAGTGCGAGACTACGATGGCTGAAGGCCAGTTTATACAATGAAAGATTGCCGGGATAAAACCCCGTAAGGCTATGCAGGGAACGAATAAATTTTTTCTCCTGCACATCCGCCTTAAAAAACAGCCGGATCAGGGTGCGAAGTGCCAAGACTCAGGCTTTATACTTTTTAACGATGATAGAGGCATTGTGTCCGCCAAAACCAAAAGTATTACTCAGGGCGGCATTCACCACACGTTTCTGAGGTTTATTAAACGTAAAATTCAGTTTCGGATCAAAAGCCGGATCGTCGGTAAAATGGTTGATGGTTGGCGGCACCTCGTCGTTCACTACCGACAGGATGGTAGCAATCGCTTCGATAGCGCCGGCGGCACCCAACAGGTGACCGGTCATCGATTTAGTAGAGCTGATATTCAACCGGTAAGCATCTTCACCAAAGAGTTTACCAATGGCCTTCGCCTCACTCGGATCGCCTACAGGAGTAGAAGTACCGTGCACATTGATATAATCGATGTCGCTGGTTTTCATTCCTGCATCCTGCAATGCATTCCGCATTACATTAAAGGCGCCGAGGCCTTCGGGATGAGTGGCTGTGAGGTGATAAGCATCCGCGCTCATTCCTCCGCCGGCAACTTCGGCATAAATTCTAGCACCGCGTTTAAGGGCGTGTTCCAGTTCTTCGAGGACAATGCAGCCTGAGCCTTCACCCAATACAAACCCATCACGGTCGAGGTCGAATGGACGGGAAGCGGTAGCAGGATCATCATTACGCTCAGAAAGGGCATGCATGGCGCCAAACCCACCGATTCCGGCTTCATTCACTGCGGCTTCAGAGCCACCGGCAAGAATCACATCAGCCATACCCAAACGGATATAGTTAAAGGCATCAATTACGGCGTTCGTTGAAGAGGCACAGGCGGAAACCGTACAGAAGTTCGGACCGCGATACCCGTAACGCATAGAAATATGACCTGCTGCGATATCAGCGATCATTTTCGGAATAAAGAAGGGATTGAAGCGGGGAGTACCATCACCTTTGGCAAAGCCGATGACTTCGTCGAGGAAGGTACGCAATCCACCGATACCGGAACCCCAGATCACGCCTGTGCGGTCGGGATCCGGTTTATTGGTAAGAAGCCCGGCATCGTTCACTGCTTCCTCACAGGCTGCAACAGCCAATTGGGAGAAGCGATCGAGCTTCCGGGCTTCTTTACGATCCAGGTAGATCCCCGGATCAAAGTTTTTCACTTCGCAGGCGAAACGCGTCTTGAACTTCGAAGCATCGAACAGGGTAATGGAATCTGCTCCGCTCTTACCGGCCAGAAGTCCTGCCCAGTAATCAGCTACATTGTTTCCAAGCGGGGTTTGGGCCCCTAAACCGGTGATAACTACGCGTTTAAGCTGCATGCGCGCCTGCTAAAGTAAAAATCAGATTATTTAACGTTCGCTGAAATGTAATCAACAGCCTGACCTACAGTAGAGATCTTTTCGGCCTGATCGTCAGGAATCGCAATGTTGAATTCTTTTTCAAATTCCATAATGAGCTCCACAGTATCGAGGGAGTCAGCGCCAAGGTCGTTGGTGAAGCTTGATTCGTTGGTGATTTCGCTTTCGTCAACACCTAATTTGTCAACGATAATGGCTTTTACACGTGATGCAATGTCAGACATTGTTTCTTAGAATTGGTTAAGACAGGGGGCAAAAGTAATAAATATTGGAATTGAACCAAGGTAAATTATATAATACTGATTTACAAGAGTATTTAATCAAAAACGGCCTGAAAAACGGTCAAAACGGCTGCCTGAAGGAAACACAAAAGGCGGACGAATAGGTTTCGGCCGCCTTTGAGGAAGATTGATTGGTTATAGGTTTAAGCTTTTACATGGCCCCAGTTTTCACCGCTCTTAATACGGTATAGCTGCATTTCAGAGATTCCGAAATGATCAGCGATCTGTTTCATGGTACGTACCCGTTTTTTATCGTTGATCATCTGTTTGATCTTCTTCACGGTAGTATCGGTGAGTTTATGACCTTTCTTCCGGTTGATAGAACGGTAGGCAAGAACGGCAGGGCTCTTTTGCTGATGCTGTTCCATTTCGTCCTTGGATGCCCAGCGAAGGTTTTTTATAGCGTTATCTTCCTTATTATAATTCAAATGAATAACATATTCACTCTTCGCACTGCGCTTCGGAATAAAAGCTTCCGCTACCAGGCGATGAATAAAGAGCGTCATATTTCTCCCTTCCGGCTTCAGCTTAAGCGTGGGATAGCCTCCCATTAAAGTACCTTTCAGGAGATTGCCGTCCTGAATACTGGTAGTGAAACTAACGAGACGGCCATGATCAGACACAGCATACTGGCAGCGGAAAACGCCTTTATTGAAGCTGATCACTTTCCATTTTTCATTCTTAATAGGCTTTACCATGGGGCTTGGTTTTGATTAGGACTAAAATATAAAAATTTAGTATAGATACATCGTTAGTGATTATTTTTTAATGGGTTAGAAGGACCTGTCAAGACAGGGGCCTTATAAAACAAACATACACTACTGATTATCTGACAATTAAGTGATTCGTCCGACAAATACCTGACTAACCGCATGTTGCAACACACAACCCTACATATTCTGTTTCACGTCAGATTCGGTGCATGCTTTACCCTAACAGGACCTGTTTTCGCCAGCTGAAAACACACCGTGACAGGGTTTTCGTAGCTGCGGGCCGTTAACCGGACGTAACTTGTATTCAACAACAGAGAAAATGGATAAGCACAAAAAGAAAAACCACGGACAAAATCCCACTCGTCTGGCCATCGCATTACTCATTCTGGTAGCTGTGATCTTTATGCTCATTGGACCCAGGGCAAAAGCTGAATCACCAGAATTAGCGACAGCGGGCTACCTTATTCAACACAATATTCCGGTCATTACGCTGTTGAAATCGATGATTGGGTACTGATACCGTTTACAGTTATCAGTTATCGGTTGGCGATCCCTGACTGCCCCGATCCCAGCATCGGGGAACGAAGGGCAGTTGGCAGTTAAGAGTTGACTGTTCCGGATAGAGTGTTGACCGTTTCTTCAGATTGGAGGAACAGGATGCCGACCAAATAATACAGATTACCACTACCTCAATAATAAAAACAAACCAACACAGATAGAATTACCATAAGATTATGAAAAAACTCACCAAACGTATTTTGGAATTCTCCGCATCCTTCCTTGCTTTGCACCATGGAGCAGATAGCCATTCTCGCATCGGGAACCGGAAGCAACGCGGATCGTCTTTGCAGTCATTTCAAACATCACCCATCCGCTCGCATACGCCTCATAGCATGCGACCGCGAAACGGCTGGGGTTTACGGCATAGCCCGGGCGCACAACATCCCGGCAATTCACCTCAGTAAGGAGCTTCGTACACATCCTGACCGTTTTCTCGAATTATTACGGGAGGAAGGGGTTACATTTATCGTGCTGGCCGGCTACCTGCGGCTGATTCCTAAGACTATCGTTGACGCCTATCCGAAAAGGATCATCAACCTGCATCCTGCCTTGCTCCCGAAATACGGCGGCAAAGGTATGCATGGTATGCATGTTCACGAAGCAGTTGCGGCTGCAGGCGAAAAGGAAACCGGCATTACTATTCACTATGTAAATGAGCATTACGACGAAGGCGATATCATCGCCCAGTTCGCTGCTCCATTAGCTCCCGGAGCCACCGCTAAGGACATTGCACACGTCATTGCCGGCCTGGAAGCAACGCATTTTCCGGCCGTGGTGGAAGAGGTGGTATCGAAAGCGTAAAGAAGGGGGAACGCGAATGACGCCGATTGGGCAGATGGTCGCGGATCAGGCCGCTGATTGATTATGAATATTATGATTGGTTATGATTTTGTTTATCATAAAAAATCATAACCATCAGTGAAATCAGTGGCTGAAGATGGAAAGCAGATCACTAAAGGTCGCGACGAATTTAATATTAGGACAGGTCGCACAATGTCTAACCTGAAATTTATCTATTCCTTTACGATCTTGTTCAACCATCTGGTACCGTTTCCCTGTAACACTTCTACAAAGTAAACGCCCGATGACCAGGCACTGCAATCTACAGTAAATTGATCAGCAGCATTTGGAATTTCCTGCAGCAACACTCTGCCATCCGGTTGCATGACATTAAACTTTGTGGCATTCTCTACCTGCATTGTTATTGTACCTCTAGTTGGATTTGGAAACACGAACGGTGCTGTGATAAGAGTGGGGGATTCCTCAAGTCCTGTGAGAAGACCTGGCAGGAAACGGACCAGCCAGATATCTCTATTTGCAGGATTCGAAGATGATGCAGGAATCGTTTTATCACCAGAAACTCCGGAAGAACTTCCCATTTTAACAAGAATTGATCCATCGGGCCATTCAAAAATATTTTCATCTTTATTTGCAATTCCAGATAAAATCAAATCATCAACACCTGAACCTCCAAGTGTTTTCTGATATATTATGTCGAGATTTGAATCCAGAAACAAGTACCACATATCCTGATTACCTCTGGACGTCTCAGTTTTATCACCTGAAATTCCATCCGCTGTTCGTATAGATACCATGATTTGACCATTTTTCAACACAGAACAAAGACCAATAGCATCAAATCCTGCTGTGCCATAACATCGGTCATTTATCAATTGTGCTGCAGTATCTAGTTCGTATATAAAAATATCCTGATCTCCTCTTGGTGTACCTTGTAGACCACTTCCATAATAGGCACTGGTTTGCCCTGCAATAAGTAGATTGCCATTGGGGAGAAATTTAACACTGGCAATCCCAAATTCATCAAAAAGAGTTAGTATTCTCTTATCCCATATCAGATTCAATTGCTCATCCATTTTCATTACCCAAACATCATTCCCGTTACCGGATTGAGTAACGTTCATCACATTAGGCTGGGTTGTATTTACCAAACCCACCAAATAAACATAATGATGAATGCTATCGTACATTAATATACCTTGCAAGTCATCAACGACAGGACCAATATACTTTTCATTTATCTTTTGTAAAGAATAGTTAAATGTGCTTAGATTCAGGAAATTTGACCCTGAAGGACAAGAAACACAGTTCGGAGGAACATTCCATAAATCACCATTCGGATTTTGAGTAACGTTAAAATATAGACTTAAAATGAAACAACTATCCATGAAAATGCTTGATTTAACTCCATCATTTCCAAACGAAGTTCCAATGAAACGTTCTTTTTTTACATTCCCGACTGTATCAGATATCACTGCCCAAATATCTGTATTCCCTCCCTGTGGCGTACTATGAATTTCGCATCCGGTGTCCGGAGAAAAAGAATCTCCTATAAAAAGCAAAGTGTCTTTAATAAATTTGCCAGTATAAAAATTCTGGACATTCGTCTCTCCTCCTAATCCACCCAACCTGAACATACTATTAAAAACCATTGCTGTGTCAAAATCAAGATAGATAAAGTCCGAAGTATTTCCACATGAACTCATATAGTTGATATTCATTGAACCCGGAGTTCCATTGGAAAAGTACTTCCCAATTAATGCAATCTTGTCACTTTTGGAAAATGACAAATTAAGTACTTGCGAAGAGTTTATGGTATTATCAATCTGCCATTCACCCAGCTTCTGATAGTATGTTTGGGCAACTGATATATTATCTGAAAATAATACTGTAATAACGATCAGTATATTTCTAACGAACAATGAATTTTTTAACATATTGTTGAGAATTTGAATTTATTATACGAAATAAATAAACTGAAGGTGGTAATATTCCAATTTCAATAGTTACATCTTCCGAATTTCCAGAGTAAAACCCACTAGTTACTTGTTGACCAGTTGAAGATAAAATCTCATACTGTTGAACTGACTCGTCTAAACAAATACCTGCAATTTTCATTATTGAGCTTTCTGCGTTAAACACAAGTTCAGGCGAGCATTTGGTACCTTCTTCACCTTTATTTACCTTCAACGCTGTCCCGGATTTATTCAACTTGTATTTCACGTTTCGGCTTCCTAAGTTGTCATCTTCCAACCATACCCAAAGCAAATTAATTCCTTGCTCACCCGCCAGAGATAATCCCCATTCGTTTTGTACAGTACCACTGTTTACACTTGGCGCGGTTACGATATTCAGGTTATTATGCTCGTGAAGTGTTCCTGCTACCTTACTACCATCTATTACCTGACCATACGTACTTACTGGAGCCTGTTCCCCACAGTTTATATCTACCATGCCCCAGGCCATCGTCAAATAGCCTGCATTGCCCAGATTGCCATTGAATGAGCGGCGGTCATAGGTGATTTTGGGAGAGTAATTGGAATAAAAACCAGATTCATTAAAATCAAAAATTGGGATATGTGATAAAATCATCCGTAGCGCCCTGCATTTGACCTCTAAAGATATCACATCCGGTGTTTTCTGCACCGGCTGCCTGGGTGGTAGCCGTGTAAATGGTACGAACCGGTTGATTACAGCCGGCAAAACTTGCGCAAGTCGATTGAGCGAAAGAGGTGATTATTGCACTGATTGCCAGTACAATCCCCCCCAACTGATTTAAGAAATAGATTTTTCATAAGTTGAAATTTTATGTTTCATTAAAAGTATAATCAAATCTAAGTGGTAGTAAGGGTAAAAATAACCCATTCCTTGGGATAAAAAAATGGGGGTAATTTTAGCCCTGGAAATTTTCCTGACTGGAGGAAGAGGTGGTATCGAAAGCGTAAAGAAGAAGGAACGCGAATGACGCCGATTGGGCAGATGGTCGCGGATCAGGCCGCTGATTGCTTATGAATATTATGATTTGTTATGATTTTGTTTATCATAAAAAATCATAACCATCAGTGAAATCAGTGGCTGAAGATGGAAAGCAACTTGGATTATCTGATTGATACGGGCGAATTCTGAATTCCTAATTCTGCATTCTGAATTTCCCTCACTGCTTCCATGATGGCCTGCGCATCAAAATTGCATTCACGGTAGAGTTCTTTTTGCTCTCCGTGTTCGATCCATTGATCCGGAATACCGAGACGTGTTATTTGCGCGGAATAATGATGATCGATCATAAATTCTGCAACAGCACTGCCGAATCCTCCCTGAATACAACCGTCTTCCACGGTGATGATGTGTTTAAACTCCGAGAAAATCTCATGGAGCAAGGCGGTATCGAGCGGCTTCACAAAGCGCATGTCGTAGTGTGCAGGATAGAGTCCTTCTTCGGCGAGTTTATCGCAAGCTTCTACTGCAAAATTTCCGGGATGACCGATGGTGAGGATGGCTACTTTCTCTCCTCCGCGGATCTTCCTGCCCTTGCCTACCGGTATCGCTTCGAAGGGTTTTCTCCAGTCGACCATGACACCGTTTCCTCTCGGATAACGGATGCTGAAAGGTCCCATACCAGGGTGTGTTGCTGTGTACATCAGATTGCGCAACTCCTGTTCGTTCATTGGAGCTGAAACAACCATATTGGGAATGCAACGGAAGAAGGCGAGATCAAAAGCGCCATGGTGCGTAGGACCATCAGCGCCGGCTAATCCACCTCTGTCGAGGCAGAAAATGACGTGGAGATTCTGCAATGCTACATCGTGCACTACCTGATCGTAGGCGCGTTGCATAAAACTGCTGTAGATGTTACAAAACGGAATCATACCTTGTGTCGCCATTCCTGCAGAGAACGTCACTGCATGTTGCTCGGCTATGCCCACATCGAATGCTCGGTGTGGCATGGCTTTCATCATGATGTTGAGTGAACATCCGGAAGGCATCGCCGGTGTAACACCAACAATTTTATTATTCATCTCGGCCAGCTCTACAATCGTATGACCGAATACATCCTGGTACTTTGGCGGCTGCGGTTTCTCCACAACCGGCTTCACAATCTCTCCGGTGATCTTGTCGAATAAACCGGGCGCATGCCACTTGGTCTGGTCTTTCTCGGCCAGTTCATAGCCCTTTCCTTTTACGGTAAGGCAATGGAGAATTTTTGGTCCCGGAATTTTCTTGAGATCATTGAGCACTTTCACCATGTGGTTCACGTCGTGCCCGTCGATCGGACCGAAATAACGGAACTTGAGCGACTCAAACATATTACTCTGCTTGAGCAATGCACTCTTCACAGCGCCTTCAACTTTCTGAGCGATGGCCTGCGCATTGGGACCGAATTTGGAGATTACACCGAGCATCTTCCACACTTCGTCCTTCATCCGGTTATAGGTTCCGGACGTAGTGATATCGGTGAGATATTCTTTGAGCGCGCCCACATTGGGGTCGATGCTCATGCAGTTATCGTTGAGGATGACGAGGAGGTTAGAGTCCTCCACGCCGCCGTGGTTGAGTCCCTCGAAGGCAAGTCCCGCCGTCATGGCACCATCGCCGATCACTGCGATATGCTGACGTTTTTTATCACCTTTCAGCCGGGAAGCCACCGCCATTCCCAATGCAGCGGAGATGGAGGTAGAACTATGCCCCACTCCGAAACTATCGTACTCGCTCTCTGAACGCTTGGGGAACCCGGAAATGCCCTTGTAGATGCGGTTGGTATGAAAAACATCACGGCGACCGGTGAGGATTTTATGTCCATACGCCTGATGACCCACATCCCATACCAGCTGATCAACAGGGGTATTGAAGACGTAATGCAGGGCTATGGTCATTTCCACGACGCCCAGACTTGCCCCAAAGTGTCCGCCATTAACCGACACGATATCAATGATATACTGGCGCAACTCATCGGTAACCTGTTTCAATTGGTCTTCGTTGAGTTTACGCAAATCGGCCGGGATCCGGATTTTATCGAGCAGTGGACCTGCTTGTACCTGTTGCATGGGCATAGGCTGAAGGGGCAAAGTTAAGGAATTGTAAGGGAACGGGAATCAGAGAGATTTATCATGCGCTGATAAGGGATTAACAAATATTTAGGCAAATGGTTTTGGGGTTTGCAATTGCAGTTGCGGTAGGTAGTAGGTACGTAGCATGCTACGTACCTACTACCTACCGCAACCTCAAACACCACAAACCACGAAACTTCATTACCTTTGCAGTTCTTAAAAACCGCCATAATCGGCACCAATGATTTAAAGATCAATTAATTGCAATATGGAACATACCTCCGTAATATCGCTCCTCGACGCTTCGTCCATCGGCAGCACAGCCATCGCAAAAGGATGGGTGCGCACTAAACGCGGCAATAAAAACGTGGCTTTCATCGCCCTGAACGACGGCAGTACAATCCATAATCTGCAGTTGGTGGTTGATCCGAATACCTTCGACGAAGAGCTGCTGAAACGCATCAGCACCGGTGCCTGCATTCGTGCGAAAGGGACGATTGTTGCGTCTGCAGGATCGGGACAAGCAACAGAGATGCAGGTGAGCGAACTTTCCGTGTACGGAGAAGCAGATCCTGAGACTTATCCATTGCAGAAGAAAGGACATACGCTGGAGTTTCTGCGCGAGATTGCGCATCTGCGTCCACGCACGAATACCTTTGGAGCGGTACTGCGCATCCGTCATAACATGGCCTTTGCGATTCATAAATATTTCAACGATCGCGGCTTTTTCTACCTCCACTCACCGATCATCACCGGATCCGATGCAGAAGGGGCAGGAGAGATGTTTCATGTGACCAATTTCGAAATCGGAAATCCGCCCCGTACGGAAGATGGAGCGATTGACTACTCGCAGGATTTCTTCGGTAAGGAAACCAACCTCACCGTATCGGGACAACTTGAAGGAGAGTTAGGCGCGATGGCACTCGGAAAAATCTACACGTTTGGTCCGACCTTCCGCGCAGAGAACTCCAATACTCCCCGACATCTTGCCGAGTTCTGGATGATTGAACCGGAGATGGCGTTTTATGAAATCGACGACAACATGGACCTCGCCGAGGACATGCTGAAATACCTCGTGCGTTATGCACTCGAAAACTGCAAGGACGATGTAGAGTTCCTCAACAACATGTACGACAAGGAACTTATTGCGCGACTGCAATCGGTTGTTGAGAAACCTTTCAAACGTCTAACTTACACTGCAGCCGTTGAAATTCTGATTCCTCTCAACAACAAATTTGAGTTCAAAGTTGAGTGGGGAACGGATTTACAGAAAGAGCACGAAAACTATCTCGTTGAACATTTCGGAGGACCGGTTATTCTCACCGATTACCCGAAGCATATCAAGGCGTTTTACATGAAACAAAACGACGATGGGAAGACGGTTCGAGCGATGGACGTTTTGTTTCCCTGGATCGGCGAGATCATTGGTGGCTCACAGCGTGAAGACAACTACGACAAGCTCTATGCGCGCGTGAAAGAGATGGGTATTCACGAAGAAAGTTTATGGTGGTATCTGGAGACAAGAAAATTCGGAACCTGTCCGCACGCGGGCTTTGGTCTTGGTTTCGAGCGACTGGTACTCTTCGTCACCGGCATGAACAACATCCGCGACGTGATTCCATTTCCGCGCACACCGAAGAATGCGGAGTTTTAAGGCAGTTGACAGTTTTCAGTCTTCAGTTGATAGTTTGGAGTTGGTTATCGGCAGTTTTTAGTGGGTAGTCAATAACAAACAGGTGAAATCACGACTGGACTGTTTAAGAACCAGTCAGCCGGAAAAAATAATTAACCCTAAAACGGCAGGTTTTTACCCAAATTTCACACCTTTCATCTCTGCATTCGCTATTTTCGCTGCATCGTATGCAAAAGTTAGGATTACATCAGAAACTCCTTCAGAAGTTATCGCCGCAGCAGATTCAATTGATGAAACTGTTACAGGTACCAACGGCTGCTTTGGAACAACGGATCAAGGAGGAACTGGAGATTAATCCCGCTCTTGAAGAAGGAAGTCCGGATGATATTGCGGAAGAGGAACTCCAGCAAAACGACAGCGAAGAGAACGACGATTTTACGGGCGACGAAGAAGAGACGGAGCGTGAAGAGCGCTCGGAGACGGCGGATGAAGCAGAAGCCGGTGCATTGGAAGAAGCGATCCGCAATGAAGATGTAGATGTTGCGGATTACATCGACGATGATGATGTTCCTTACTATAAACTGAACGCGAACAATTCGAGTGCTGATGATGAGCGTCCCGAAACGCCGATCACCGTCAGTGTTTCTTATCAGGATACCATGCTGTCGTCACTCGGCATGTTGCCGCTCGACGATCATCATTATCAGTTAGCCGAACATTTAATTGGCAGTCTGGATGACGATGGATATCTGCGTCGGGATCTGGATTCGATTGTGGATGACCTGGCTTTCACCCGAAACATCCAGACCAACGAAAAAGAACTGGAAGAAACACTCAAGGTGATTCAGACGCTCGACCCTCCGGGGATTGCGGCGAGAGATTTGCGTGAATGTCTGATGCTGCAACTGGAGCGCAAACACCTCGATCAGCCACCGCACGATGCCGCCTATCAGATCCTGAATAAATACTTCGAAGAGTTTTCAAAGAAGCATTACGAAAAGATACAACGTGGTTTATCGCTCAATGACGAAGAACTCAAGGAAGCGATCAATGAAATTCTGATGTTGAATCCACGTCCGGGTGGAGGATCAGCAGAAGACACCAGAACAAGTCAGCAGATCATCCCTGATTTTATCCTCAGCGTTGTCGACAACAACCTCGAGTTAAATCTAAATTCCCGCAACGATCCGGATCTGCGCATCAGTCGTTCGTTTCAGGAGATGCTGGGTACATACTCGAAAGATAAAAAGAAAGACAGCAAGGAAGCGGTTGCATTTATCAAATCGAAGATTGATGCCGCAAAATGGTTTATTGATGCGATCCGTCAACGGCAACATACCCTGCTCAGCACGATGACCGCCATTATGAATTTCCAGAAAGATTATTTTCTGCAGGGAGACGAGCGCGAGTTGAAGCCGATGATTTTAAAAGACATTGCCGACATGGTAGGGTTGGATATCTCAACCGTATCACGCGTTGCGAATTCGAAATACGTGGAAACACCCTACGGCACATTTTTGCTCAAATATTTCTTTAGTGAAGGTCTGACGACCGATAGCGGTGAAGAAGCCTCCAGTCGTGAGATCAAAAAGATTCTCGAAGACAACATCAGCAAGGAAGATAAGAAACACCCTTTACCCGATGAGAAGCTGGCCGAGATTTTAAACAAAGCAGGCTACAACATCGCCCGCCGTACCGTTGCCAAATACCGCGAACAGATGAACATTCCGGTAGCAAGGTTGCGGAAAGAGGTGTAGAGGGGGGGGGATCCCGCCCCGTTTTAGTCATATGCCGCCCCTACGGGGCTAATATTGTTCTACTCCTTCGGTTTAAATGAAATCGCAGCCCCGTAGGGGCGGCATATGACTAAAACGGGAATGTACCAAATCCAAAGAGCCCCGTAGGGGCGGTACATCGGCAAGAGAGAGAATGATGCTCAGGTTGGCGATAATTTTATAATCCACCGATCAACCTTTGAGCTGAAATCCGGATGCATTTCAGGTTTAACCGATCAATCTATCGTTTCAAAAATATATCGCTCATCGAATTCAACCCCCGACAATTTTAACAGACGCAAATATTCCTCCCGGAATGATTTCCGCTTATGATGATTCTCCTGATTCTTGATATAATCGATGGTTCTGTCAACACGGCCGGGACTGACTGAAAAAGCCCCAAATCCGTTTTGCCATTCAAATTTACCTCTGACCAATTTGTTCTCATTAATCCATCTCGATGAATTCGCCTTGATATCTCTTACGATGTCTGAAATACGCGTTGCCGGCGAAATACTAAGCAAAATATGAACATGATCGCTGACACCGTTAAGACACATGACCTTATCACGTTTATTAACGACAATTCCATTCATAAATTTAAACAAATTGGTCTTCCACTCGGAGGCAATCAGATTCTCTCTTCGTTTTACTGCGAAAACGACATGGATGTAAAGTTGTGAATAGGTGTTTGGCATAGATATTTTTTTTAAAGTTGGTTTATTGAAAATTGAACGGTACAATTATACTGTGATAAAAGACGATCCGCATCCGATACTTTACCGGTTTTCAACAGGTGAATGTGGTTAAACAAATCAGTGGCTGATCGGACAATTCTTTATCCCGGAATTTCGTTTACATTTGCATCACTATGAGGAGTGCCACCCATTTCATTTCGGTATTGTTTCATCCTTTGCTGATGCCATTGTATGCATTCTGGCTGATGCTGAACAGCGGTGGTTACCTCAGCTATGCGGTTCCCGAAAAATTCAGACAGTATCTGTACCTCGTGATCTTCATCAGTACTTTTTTATTGCCCTCATTGCTCACCTGGCTGATGGTGCAGAAGGGCTGGATCAGCAATATGGAAATGGATGAGCGTAAAGAACGCCATCTCCCCTACCTCATTACTTTGAGTTGTTACATTGCCGCTGCGTATCTGCTTTTCAAATTGCCCTTGCCGCGTATGTTTAGTCTCACGATCATGGGTGCTGCGATTGCCATTCTGATTGCTTTCATCATCAATCTCAGATGGAAGATCAGCATACATATGATTGGCATTGGCGGTATGCTGGGATTATTTTACGGGTATGGAAAGTATTTTCATATGAAAACAGTTTTCATTCTGGTGTTGATTTCGATCATTGCAGGAATAGTTGCTTCCGCCAGGCTCTTCAGAAAAAGTCATACACCCGGACAAGTGTACGGCGGCTTTGTGGTGGGTTTCCTTGCTGAGATGGGCTTCATCGCCATCATTTCAGATGTGCTGCTGAACGGTTGATCAATACTTCACAAACATCTTCCGTACCAAAGCTTCACCGGTGCTGCTGATCATCTCCATCACATATATACCGGTACTGAGCCAGGTTGCGTTGTAGTTGCCATTGAAGGGACGTACTTCCATCAGCTGTCCGCTCATTGACCATACTTTAATCTCTGCAATTGTATCACAAACGGATTCCAGCTGCAGCACACTTCGTGTTGGGTTGGGGTAAAGCCGTACTGTTCGCTCACCATCGCAGGGATCAGCCTGCGGCGGACCCACCACTACATCCATCGTCTGCATCCGTTCGCAGGGAGCTCCGGTATCGAAGGCCTCCGCGGTAATGGTACCTGTTCCTGCAGTGCCCCAGGTAACCTCTACGGTATTGGTGCCTTGTCCGGATACAATCAATCCGTTGGTCACCGTCCAGATATAATTATCTGCAGACGTTGGCATCACATACGTAACGATAGTTCCCACATTGGCTACTGAATCCTCTCCAATAATCGGTGGAGAAAACTTACGGTACTTTTCAATTCCACCACTACGGAACAACTCCCGCAACTGACCCACCAGTACATGGTTTTGTGCGAGGTCGTTGGGTCCGGTGATGTACGCCACATCAAAACTCACAACACTATCGGGCGGCCAGGTGAAGGGACCTACGGAGCCCAGCCCATGTACATCTGTAGGAAATAAATTACCTGTGCCCATTGTCCAGGGTACAGAAAATGCAGGATCAGTCGTATCAGGAAACATATAGGTAGTTGGTGTATTAGTCCAGCCTGTTCCACCCATTAACCCGCCTACTCCATCACCACCGTACGTAATTGGTCTACCGTCCACCCAGTGAGCTGTTAAATACTTATAAAAATCTTGTGTATGGGCTGGATCGTAACAAAACACGAGATTAGTTCCAATGTAATCCATAAATCCAGACATCCCAAGATCTTCATTCGCCTCATCAATAACTCGGTTGTGATTATTATCAATGCCATCCCCTGCGATTGCTAAAGGACATTTTAAAAATGTGAAATTTTGTACAGGAGTGCATAATCCAAATCCACTTCCACCTAATCCATCATCCAATGAATCGGCATTGTAAGCATAAAACGTATTGTTTGTGACATTGCAACCAACATAATCATCGGCTGCGTTACCAAGATCTATTTCCGACCAAATACCAAAATAACAAGAATCATATGTCCGGTCACTTCTATTATAAAGATCATAATGATAGAAAGTCGTGTAGGCGATCAATCTGCTCAGTGCATCCTGTGATGACGGACAATAATATCCATATGCTGATGCATGAATTTCGGTAAACATGGGCGAACTATGCGTTTCAGTTTTCCATACAGGATCATCATTATAAACGCACCACGACATTTGTTCCCCCTTGACATCAGGGAAATCACCATCATATGGATTGTATAATCCATCACCATTGAAATCAATAAAAGGTGCCAGTTTCTGTGGGTAAGCTGCATTGTTATAAAAGGCAGGCCAGTTGAGAATATAAGGTGAAATCTGAAAACTTCCATTCTGCACATTCCCGATGGCATACTGATACCTGAATGCATCGATGTCTGTTCGCCGGGTTACCCAGATATTATCAAAGAAGGCAAGTGCAATTGAATCTGCGCGACCTAAAGTATCTAATGGACCTGGTTGAAAATCACCCAACCCATTCTGTCTATAGGTTTGCGCTGCGGCATATAAATTACCCAGCTGATCATAACCGCCCAACCAGATTGCCGAACAATAGATTGAACTTACATCTGAATATCTTGGTACATTATAATAAGGATATTGGCTAACCGGATCCCACCCCAAATCACCCCGATTCAGAATTCGGGTAGAAATCATGTTAGGTGCCAGATCTGCTTGCCCGCCATTACTTTTATATGATTCCGGTATACTATACTCAAAAGTTGCAGGAAAAACCATATTAAAACTATCCGGCGGATCACTATATTGATACGATATATCAGCCGGTACTTTTCTGATTTTTTGAGTTCCGATGAGATAATAAATCAATGAATCATTTTTATAGGGAGCAAATCGAAGATAGAACTGTTCAAATCTCGGAAGTGTCTCAGTCCTTACCACATTTCCGGGTTTAATCACCATCAGAAAATTCGGTTGTGCACCACGTGCAATATACACATCATTGTTTGGAGCGACTGATAATCTCGTACCTTGGGTATAATAGACCAGCGGTTTGGCTTCAACATATCCAAAAGAAAGCGAATCGCACCATTCATCTGCAACATATTTTCTTGAAAAGATAGAATCCAGATTCATAAAAGAATTTCCAGTCATTTTGTAAACTGTTGAATAACCCGCAATCAAAGTATCATAAGCAGTAACTGCTATCGAAGAAACCATCCCAAACGAATATGGAACATTAAAAGTGTATGGAGTAATTCCACTTGCTGTCCAGCTTGCAAAACCATTTATCGTTGCCACCCATACATTATCGGATGGATCCGTGAACAGCGAATTAACGGTATCGCTTGGCAATGGAGAATTGCTTCTCCTTACTTGTTGCCATATATCAGCATTGAGGTCATAAACAAACACTCCTGTTCTTGACGATATAAAAACCTGCCCTCTGGCAACGGTTATATCCGAACTGAAACTCACCGGAAGTAGAAAGGTCGAATCCGTTGGAAAAAAACTAAAGCCGGATGCATCTTTGCGTGTAATCCCGTAGCGGGTCAACATCCATAAGGTTCCGTTCTTCTCCAGATGCATGGCATAAACAGAATCCGTCGGCAACATATTTCCCGTATTGGATTTTGTAAAATTCTGCCAGGATGTTCCATCGTAATGCAATACCCCAATGGATGAAAATGATGCCCAGATGTTGCCTGAAGTATCTGCCTCCAGATCAATCATTGAATTTATCACAGGTCCATATCCCGTAGGTAAATCAATCGAATCAACCGGCAGTTGGGCAAAAGTATCTTTACCAGTGAATACTACCACCAGCAGACATATCAAAAGCCGAAATCTAACTTTTTCCATCAAATACATGCAGATAAACAAACCCATGAGGACTTATCTGCTAAGATAGGAAAACCCGGAGATCTTAACTCTGTAAACTTGAATTTTATTGTCTCACAAACATCTTCCGTACCAGCACAACGCCTCTTTCATCCTTTAGTTCGAGAAAATACATTCCGGGAGCCAATGTAGAAACATCACAGGTACCCTCAAACGCTTTTTGCAACAGTAATTGTCCGGTGGAAGACCGAATCGAGTACGTGGTAATATGCGCATCGGCTGTCTCAATCTGCAGCTGATGACGCGTTGGGTTTGGGTAGATACGGGCAGTGATTTCATTGGCAACCTGTCCGAAGCCTTGCGAACCAATCGTTACGGTTAACCGCTGATGCATACCACATGGATTTGCAGGATCCAGCACTTCTACCATCACTTCACCGGCGCCACCAGCTCCCCAGCTGACCGTAATTTCATTCGTACCCTGACCGGAAAGAATTAAGCCATTGGTAACCGTCCAGAGATATTGGGCAACAGCACTTTGATACGGAAGCAAATAATTAACGCTGCTACCTGAAGTGGTGATCTGCGCCGGTCCTTGTATAGCAGGTAACGAACTATGAAAACTATTCAGAATTCCATTACGGAATGCATTCCTGAGTTGGCGGACCAGTTCATGGTTCTGCACCAGATCGTTTGGACCGGTAACATATGCCACATCAAAACTTTTGAAAGAACCTGCAGGAAGATCAAAAGGACCAAATGATCCAACGCCCCGCATATCATCCGGCTGAATTTGTGCGCCCTGCATGGTCCACGGAGCAGAAAAATTCAGGTCAGACGTATCCGGGAACATAAACTTAGTTGGCACATTGGTAGCTCCTATACCGCCGCCTCTTCCATCACCGCCGTAAGTAAATGGATAACCATCTAACCAGGAACCACTGAGGTATTGATAGTAATCATCAGTCATAAACGGGTTGCCAGTTGGCATATTATTCACGTTTACATAGAAAGTAAAACCGGACAAACCCAACTCTTCATTTGCTTCATCTACCAATCCATTGTGATCGTTATCCAAACCATCAGTAAGCGGAGCTTCGGGGCCTTTAAGAAAGGACACACTTTGTGAAGGCGGGCATACACCATATCCTCCACCACCATCATCATCGGTATCACCGTTATAGACGAAGAACGAATTGGCTGATAGATTACTACCCACATAATCATCCGAGGCATTTCCCAGATCAAAGTCACTCCATACTCCGAAATAGCATGAATCAAAATCCAGACTACCTCGGTTGTATACATCAAAATGATAAAAGGTAGTATAGGACAAGATTCTTCCCAATACATCAGGAGCATCCATACAATTAGCTGCATAAGCACTCGCATTTACTTCTACATGCATAGATGGAGAGTTGGTTTGGGTTTTGTTTCTATTGTCATTGAACACCCACCATGCCATCTGATCTCCCCTGATATCCGGATAATCTCCTGCATAAGGGTCATATACATCATCTGCATTCACATCAACGAATGGCGCCAGCTTTTGCGGATAGGCGGGATAGTTATAATACGCCGGCCAGTCGAGAATGTATTGCGGGACCGGATATGTTCCATTGGTTACATTTCTCACGGCAAACTGATACCTGAATTCGTCAATATCTGATTTTCGAGTCATCCAGAGATGATCAAACAATGCCGTAGTAACACTATCTGTATTACCTGCTGTATCCAAGGGGCCCGGCTGAAAGTCCTGAGAACTATTCTGACGATAAGCCATTGCCGCTGTGTAGAGATTTCCGCCCTGATCATAGCCTCCAAGCCATATTGATCCTGCATATACTGTATTTTTTCCTGAACCACGGGGAACATTGTATAATGGCGTTTGTGAAATAGGGTTCCATCCCCAGTCTCCACAATTCAACACTGTTGAAGTAATCATGTTTCCCTGCAAGGTTTCGATTGGACTTCCTTTGTAAGATGGCGGAATTTCAAAATCAACCTGGTAAGGAGCAAGAAAACTAGTTTGCGGACTGCAGACCATATAATTTCCCAAATCCGGAGATTCAACGATGCGCAGAAATGTAGAAGCCATACCTCCACCAATCAGAATAGAGTCGGATTTATAAAAGTCGGCAACGGTGTATAAATAATTATCGCTGTAAGCCCAGGAATAATTAAAGCTCTTGTTCGCTTTAACAACAAAGACGCCAATATTGGGATATTGATATCTAAGCATGAGCACGTCATTGTCTGAATTCACCACCAGTCCGGTGATAAAATCAAAACTTCGACCATGCCACTCAAGCTCACCAAAGGATAATGAATCACACCATAAATCTGCTTCCGGGTATCCAATATAAACAGAGTCAAGGTTCAGCCAATTGATACCACTTTTCCTGTACAAATGATCATTCCCCAACGCTACCAGTGTATCATGAGCGGTTACAGCCATCGACAATACTTCATTATGGGAAAATCCGTTTCCAGGTGGTGTAAAAGCAACAATATTATTCTGATTGTACTTTGCGTAGCCGAATTTTGTACTAATCCATACAGGGCCTGCCGGTTCTGCGAACAAAGAATTAATGGTGTCATTTGGCAATGCAGAATTTTGTGTGTTATAGAATTGCCATACCGATGTCAAGGTATCCAGTACATTCAACCCATGCCTTGTAGACATTAGTATTTTTCCCTGCGATTCCACGAGGTCAGTTATTGGATCCGAACTATAATTGTATGGAACTGTAAAAAAGTAATTTTTAAATCCATTCGCATCCATTCTTGTTAAACTCATCGAATTCGCCATCCAGACAGCACCGGAGCTGTCCAGACATAATTTATGTACCTGACCGGATGGCAATTGATTAGAAGTACTTAGCGGGTCGTAATTTACCCATACACTTCCATTGTAGTGTAATACCCCTAAGGATACAAAAGAAATCCAGATCTCACCATTCGGCCGGGCTATCATATCTGTGCGCAGACGTAATAAGCTGGGCAGATAACCACCAGGGAGTTGCAGCGTATCGGTCTGAATCTGTGCTACAGATACAGAGGACACCAATACTGTAAGAACAACAAACCAGCAACGACACAGGAATTTACGTTTAGAAACCGTTTTCATAGGAGTTCATATTAAAGGCAAGATGTTTACACGACTGAACAAGATGTTCATTGAGTTGAGCATTTTGTACAGAATATTATTTACGGCAATCATTTACTTTGACAAAAGCCATCACCTAATCGTTGCCTCCCTGCTTTAAAAATGTTCATTTTTTCACAAAAGACCTAAGAAGTGTAAAATCGGAATGCCATAATTCATAAAGTATACTGCGAAAGCTGAATTCTCAAATGCTGCAGCTGATCAAAATAGAATCTGGCTCTTTAATCTCAAACAAACCCCATTTCTCCCTATAAAACGCGCCCTTTCAGGATGCACCTATTTTCTTACCTTTGTAGTCCATTTCCCCCATCATGTCACATCATCTTACCGAACAGGAAATCATTCGTCGCCAGAGCCTTGAACAGCTTTATCAGCTGGGAATCAACCCGTACCCGGCTGAACTTTATCC
>JAXLTL010000016.1:0-38544 GCA_046330075.1 Bacteroidia bacterium
TATTTCATCGTTTTTATTTGCACTCGGGCACTTTCCGGTGATGTTTCAATATGCACCTGACCCTTCTGTTTTTGTCTATCTCTATGTCATCCTTGGTAATTGTGCCGGAGGTATCATCTTCGGTTACCTGTATTGGAAAAGGGGATTGGAAAGTGCGATGATTGCACATGCCGTTGCACATCTGACCATGACTTCCCTGTCATTTCTTTGATAACACCTCTTATTACATGAGGTATACCCTTCTTTCAGAAATCCACATAATGTTGTGATTTTCAAGCGTTTGCTTCAATACCGGTAAATATGCCGGAATGAACAGTTCCATTCCATTCGCCCTGCTTTTAAGGCTCTTCACCTAGCCGATGATCTTGCTTACCCATATAACTAAAAATGAAGGAGAAACTACTCTGATATTTGCTAACCAATGAATAAATAAAAGAAACAATCACCAGACTGATTTTGATCATACCCGAAAAGATTCGTACTTTGCATACCAGTTCCCTAAGAAATAAACGCTCCTATTCATACATGAAAAAACAAGTACTGTTTTGGCTGGCAATGCTGATGTTGCCGGTTATCGGTTATTCGCAGTGTTCTACAACGAACGCCACTTCCTGCGTCTGTAAAGACGGAACCACAAACTGCGATATGTTGCCTGACATTATTGTTGCGCGCCCGCCATTGCTGGTAAACGGATCCAGCGGATATATTGAATATCCTCAATCCTGTCCGGGCGGATGCAGTGGTAACGACGGACGACTGCGTCTTTCTGTTTCTACCCCAAATATCGGTTACGGTCCGCTGGAAGTACATTCCACCACGACTGCGATCTGCGGTACGGATACCTTCTACAACGTTGCCAGTAACTTTACGTGTCCTAACGGTGCGTACCTCCGTACGTTGGTAAATCAAAGAGTTTATCACAAGAACGGAAACACCATGACCTATACTGACCGCTTTGCAGGCAGTATGACCTATCACCCAACACATGCGCACATGCACGTTGATGACTGGGGTATTTATACACTGCGTACTGCTACTGCCGATCCGAACCCGCTGAACTGGCCGGTTGTCGGTACCGGTTCGAAACTGGCATTCTGCCTGATGGATTACGGTTCCTGTTCAACGTATAACGGGCACTGCGTGGACAGCGCGGGCAATACCTTAACCAACGGAAACTTTCCAAACTATGGATTAGGTGGCGGTTCATTTGGCTGCTCTCCATCCGTTCAGGGAATTTCATCCGGTTATACTGATATCTATTACCAGTCACTTGACGGTATGTGGATCAATCTGCCTCCGGGACTTTGTAATGGTCAATACTGGATTGTTGTGCAGCTTGACCCGTACAACTATTTCCTCGAGAGCAATGAAAACAACAACGTACTTGCTGTTCCGGTAACACTTACTCAGCAAGGCGGATCTAACCCTGTTATCACTGCCAGCGGTGCAACGACCTTCTGTCAGGGCGGCTCTGTATCGCTCACGGCAAGTTCGGCAACCAACTACCTCTGGTCGAATGGAGCTACCACTCAGTCTATCACTGTTTCACAACCCGGCAACTACTCCGTTACCGTGAATACCGGTACTTCCTGCTCATCTACATCTGCAGCTACTACTGTTACGGTTACACAGATTCCGGTTTCCGCTTCAGCGAATCAGACCTCAATCTGCCCCGGCCAAAGCGTGCAACTGACTTCAAGTGCTACTTCAGGAGGAACGTCCAATCAGGCAGTATCCTGGTCGAACAATACCGTATACAGCATTCCTGATAATAACGCCACCGGTGTAAGCAGTCTGATTACTGTTTCAGGTATCGATCCTGCAACGATCAACTCCAATACAGTTGTAAGTGTTCGTATCAACATTACCCATACGTATGATGGTGATTTGCTGGTACAGCTCGTTGCTCCTTCCGGAAACGCCATCAACCTGTCCAACCGTCGCGGTGGCTCAGGCGATAACTTCAACAATACTTTGTTCACTGCCAATGCGGCTACCCTGATCTCTGCCGGTACAGCACCTTTCGCAGGTACGTATCGTCCTGACGGAGCCTTTACATCATTAACAGGAAATGCCAATGGTACCTGGACTTTACGTGTAATCGATCAGGCTTCGCAGGATGTTGGAACCATCAACAGCTGGACACTCACGCTGAACGATGTAGTGCCTACCACCCTTAGTTACAACTGGACATCGAATCCTGCAGGGTTCACTTCTGTGGATTCAGTTACAAATGTGAACCCTTCCGTTACCACAACCTATACCGTTACAGCAACTGAAAGTGGCACAGGATGTCAGGGTTCGGCCAACGTAACGGTAACTGTTGGCAACAACCTTAACGTAACCACCAACACTCCAGCGCCGATTTGTGCCGGAGCTTCAACAACACTTACCGCCAGTGGTGCTGTTTCCTATGCATGGAGTCCTTCAACCGGATTAAGTGCCACTACCGGAGCTTCTGTAACTGCGTCTCCTTCGCAAACCACTACCTATATGGTAATCGGAACAGACGGAGCGTGCAGTGACACCGCCTATGTGACGGTGACCGTTAATCAGATTCCGAACATTATAGTATCGCAAAACACTTCTATTTGCGAAGGAACATCTGTTTCTCTTCAGGCTACCGGTGCGGCTATCCTCAACTGGAGTCCTTCAACAGGCCTGAACACTACAGCCGGTAACTTTGTAACTGCATCACCATCCGGAACCACAACCTATACTGTAACCGGATCGTCAAACGGATGTTCCGGAAGTGCGCAGGTGACTGTGACTGTAAATCCCAACCCGGTAGTATCTGTATCCGGCGGCACCACCATCTGTAACGGTCAGTCAACTACACTCACTGCAAGCGGTGCTTCCTCTTATAGCTGGTCACCTTCAACTGGTCTGAATCAGTCCACAGGTGCTTCTGTAGATGCATCTCCTGCCGTCTCTACGACTTATACAGTGATTGGAACAGATGTTAACGGTTGTACCGGATCTGCATCCGCCAGTATCACTGTAAACAATGCACCCTTCATGCCGACCTCAATTCTGGGTTCACAAAACAATTGTCTCCCGGTGAACGGAACGTATTCAGTGAATCCGGTAATCACCGCTTCTTCCTACAACTGGACCGTACCTTCAGGTGTGAGTATCGTAACCGGTCAGGGTACGAATTCCATTACGGTGAGTGCAACTGCTGAATTCAATGGCAACCTCTGCATCACTGCATCCAATGGTTGTGGTACTTCTCAGCCAAATTGTATTGCGATAAACGGTTATACAACAAAACCGGTGGTGCCAGGTTCGATGACCGGTCCCGGAAAAGCATGCCCCGGTGACGTGGCTACGTATTCTGTAGCACCAGTGACCCGTGCGGTAAGCTACAACTGGACTGCTCCTGCAGGTGCAACTATTCAGAGCGGGCAAGGAACCACTTCTGTTATCGTAAGCTTCGGAACAGGATATACCGGTGGCAGTCTCTCCATCTCTGCTTCCAATGCCTGTGGTACATCCGGAACACGTTCCAAAGCACTGGCATTAAATACACCTGCAACGCCGGGAACTATCAGTGGTAAAGCCACCGGATTATGTCTCTCAACACAATCGTATACTGTGACCAATGTGGCAGGTCTTACCTACAACTGGTCGGTACCTGCAGGATCTACCCTTCTGAGCGGACAAGGTACCAACAGCATCAGCGTTCAATACAGTCAGGTGTTCTCCTCCGGAAACATTACGGTAACGGCCAGCAATAACTGCGCTACAAGCACAGCAAGAGTATTAGCTGTTAAAGCAGCACCTGCAATTCCTGCCTCCATCAGTGGCCCTGCCAGTGTTTGCAAAGGACAAACCGGAGTAGCCTACACAGCAACACCGGCATACGGTGCATCAACCTATACCTGGAGCACTAACAGCGTGAAAGTGGTCATTGCATCCGGACAAGGCACAACTGCTTCAACCGTTAACTTTGACCCAACAGCATTAACCAATGCCGTTATCCGCATCAATGCCGGAAATGCCTGTGGAACCTCTTCTAACCGTACCTATGCAGTAACGACTACTACCTGTCCTAAATCGGCCGATTTCTCACGTGAACTCGTTACGATGAATGTATTGCCGAATCCGGCTACCGAATATGTGGAAGTACAATTCAATGCTGCAAACGATGCGAAAGCAGAACTTCGCCTCACAAACCTGCTTGGACAAGCTGTATACAGTCAGATGATCGCACCTGACAATGGATTCAATTCCTACATGGTCGATCTCCGTCATCAGCCTCCCGGTGTTTACATCATGAGCATTACGCAGGATGGAAAATCCTTTGCTCAACGCCTGGTTATTGAATAAGCACTGCTGATAAATCTCAAGCGAAGCCGTTGCGATAATTCGTAACGGCTTCGTAATTTTGAACCTTGCCCTGATTACATGAAAAGAATCGTACACCTGATTTCGCTGCTGCTGTTTACTGCTTCCCTCCAGATGACTGCACAACCTGCATGGACCAATTACAGCCTGGGTAATTCGCAGATTGCAGCCGATCAGATTCACTGCATCTTATTGCAAAATGACTCTACTGCATGGATTGGCACCGACTACGGTCTTTCCAAACTGGTAAATGGTGTTTTTACCAATTACTACACTGGCAATTCAAATATTCCGGCCAACAGTATCCGCAGTCTGGCCATCGATTCCAATCAGACCTTATGGGTGGGCACCTTTTCCAACGGATTTGCAAGTTTCGATGGAACCAACTGGACAGGATACAATACACAAAACTCTCCGCTGCCGGACGACTTTGTGCGCAGTATGGCCATTGACACCCTGGGAGATAAATGGCTGGGAACAACCGGTGGACTTGCAAAATGGGATTCGCTGAATAACTGGACGATCTATACCATGTGGAACAGTGTTATGGGATCAAATAACATTGCTTGCATTTATGTCGACACCCTCACCAACAACAAATGGGTAGGCACCGTAAACGGAGGTTTATTGCTGATTGAAAAAGACACAAACCTGACGAGTTATACCGTTCAGACATCCGGAATTTCTGACAATACCATTCTCAGCATCGACATGGACAGCCTTAATAATGTTCAGCTGGCATCACCGGCAAACGGACTGATCGTTAAGCTGAGTGGGTTTGGCTGGTTCACCTACAACCTGGCTTCTTCCACTATTCCGACTGCAGGGCTCACCTCCCTGAAAAACGATTCGATTGATCAGCCCTGGATCGGAACTTTTGACAAAGGACTGCTCTACAAGAACGGCAGTAACTTTATTATGTATGACACCTCCAATTCACCGCTGGACGACGAACACGTTACATTTGTAACGATTGACCGCTTCGGGAAAGTATGGATCGGGACTGAAACAAAAGGGTTGTATATCCTGGACCCTGCCCTCCTGACGGGGCTTTCAGAAGCAGGGTTGACTACTAACGTCACTGTATATCCGAATCCGGTACAGGATGAGTTGCACTATATAGCCGGAGCCGCCCCGCATCGCGTGGAAATTCTGGATCTGAACGGAAAAATGGTCGCTGCATCAGCTGACCCGAAGGAAGCGATAAATACCAGTCGTCTGAGTGCCGGAATTTACCAGGTAAAATTTTGCTTTGAAAACGGATCAGTTGCGATACGGAAAATGATAAAGCAGTAAGTTATTTCTGGATTACTGTATTTGTAAATTTATTGAGTGTCATTTGCAGCTGGTTGATGGTATTGAGTTCTCCGAGCAGATCATCATAAGGAAGTCCTGCATCTACACGGGCTTTCATTTCCAGTGAAATTTCATTCTTCAGACGTGCCAGCTGTTTCTTTTTGATATACATCACCGGATCAATCACTGTTTTATGCAGCTGATCCGATTCTCGTTTGACTTCAATCTGGTGTTCATCCCACTTCGCGAGTTCATGCCGGGAAGTCATTACGCTGATAGCAGCGCTCTTGATTTCCGGATCGAGTTGTTGCAGGAATTCCTGCTCGTTGTAGGTAAGCCCGTCTTCGAACTGGGTACTGAATGCAGCAAGGATAGCTGCATAGGCCGGGTTTGAAAAACGAATGCCATCGTCGTTCAGCTGCGAAATAATAAAATCCTTTACCCGGGCTGAAGGAATATCCTTGGGATCCGACGGCATTTCATCCATCGGTATAACAAAAACTCTGTCGGCGTACAGCAACAGAATCCGCACCAGTTCCTCTTCCTGAGTAAGCGTATCAAATTCATTTACCACTACTGCTTCTTCCTGCTGCAGGGCAGCGGCAAGAGGATCATCGGGGAGATCTGATTCCGGAGGCGGTACTTCTGCAGCTGCTTCATCGGCCAGCTTGCGGTTCTGTTTACGCAGGATCTTATTCAGCTCATTGAGCAGAACCGACTCCTGCATCTCCATCAGCACAGATGTATGCCGGATGTAGGCAGCTCTGGCGATGGCATCCGGAACACGGGCGATGGTTTCAACGATATCACGTATCAGCTGTGCCTTTTTAATCGGGTCTCCCTGTGTATCGGTCAGCAGGAGCTTCGTTTTGAAGGTGATGAAATCAACAGCCTGTTCTTTCAGAAATGCCAACAGCTCCGCGGTAGAAACTTTACGCGAAAAGGAATCCGGATCTTCTTTGTCAGGGAAGAGTACCACCCGCACATTCATTCCTTCTTCCAGAATCAGGTCGATTCCGCGCAGCGAAGCCTTGATACCGGCAGCGTCGCCGTCATACAATACAGTGATATTCCGGGTATAACGGCCAATTAAACGTATCTGCTCAACCGTTAGTGCAGTGCCGCTGGAAGCAACAACGTTCTCGATGCCGGCCTGATGCAGTGAAACCACATCGGTATATCCTTCCACCAGGTAACAGGCATCGTTGGCGATGATGGATTTCTTCGCCTGTGCGATCCCGTACAGGTTTTTACTTTTATAATAAATCTCCGTCTCCGGCGAATTCAGGTACTTCGGACTCTTCGGGTCTGTTTTCAGAATCCTCGCCCCGAAAGCGATCACTCTGCCTGTCAGGCTATGAATCGGGAAGATCACACGTCCGCGAAAACGATCATAGACTTTACTTTCCTGAACAATTGTCAGTCCGGTTTTCTCGAGCAGTTCACGCTGATAGCCTGCAGCCTGTGCGGCGGTAGTGAGGGCATCCCATTTATCCGGAGCGAAGCCCAGGTTAAAACGACGAATAATCTCATCGGTAAATCCCCGTTCACGGAAATAGGAAAGTCCGATGGCTTTCCCCTCTTCAGCATTCCAGAGATAATCCTGATAGAAGTCCTGCGCAAATGCGGTTACCGTAAAGAGGCTTTCCCGGAAAGACTGCTGTTCGGCATACTCCGGACTCGGCGCTTCTTCTTCAATGGTAATATTGTATTTATTGGCGAGATAGCGTAAGGCTTCGGGAAAAGTCAGGTGCTCATGCTCCATGATAAACGTGACTGAATCGCCCGCCTTTCCGCAGCCAAAGCATTTAAAAAAACCTTTGGCCGGGGAAACGGTAAACGATGGTGTACGTTCATTGTGAAAAGGGCAAAGCCCCAACAGATTGGAGCCACGCTTTTTCAATGCCACAAACTCTCCCACCACCTCCTCTATGCGGGCGGTATCGAGGATCAGTTCCTTGGTAGCATTGTTAATCATGGGAGGGTAAAGATACGCTTCCTCTCTGAAAAAGGGAAGTCCTGAGAGGTACGGATCAGTGATTTCTCTCCGTTGTAAAGCGCACCAGGTTCACCAGCGAGGTTTTATATGGTGATTCAGGCAATCCTTCCAGCAATCCGAAAGCCTTCGTCTGATAGGCCTGCATTTGCCTGCGGGCATAGTCGAGTCCGCCCAGTTCCATCACCATCCTGATCACCTTCTCCACTCGCTCCTTATCTTCGCTATAACTCTTTACGGTAGCCATCATAAACCGTTTTCCGGTTTTATCTGCCTGCTGCAACGCGTATATCAGCGGCAAGGTCATTTTATGTTCCTTGATATCAATTCCGCGGGGCTTCCCGGTTTGCTCAGTTTGTTCGTAATCGAAGAGATCATCCTTGATCTGGAAAGCGATACCCACCGCTTCACCAAAATCATGCATCCGCTTGATCATTTCTGCATCTGCCCCGACAGAAGCTGCTCCGGTAGCACAACAGGAAGCAATCAATGACGCTGTTTTGGCGGTGATGATTTCGTAGTATACTTCCTCGGTGATATCCAGTTTACGTGCCTTTTCAATCTGCAGCAGTTCACCTTCACTCATCTTCCTTACAGCAGTGGAAACAATACGAAGGAGATCGAATTCGCTATGGTCAACAGAGAGCAGCAATCCGCGGCTCAGCAGGTAATCCCCCACCAGCACTGCAATTTTATTTTTCCAGAGTGCATTGATAGAGAAAAATCCCCGGCGCAGATTACTGTCATCTACCACATCATCGTGCACCAGCGTGGCTGTATGCAGTAATTCAATTAAAGAGGCAGCACGATACGTACTTTCACCGATGGATCCGATGGTGCCCGCTGAAAGAAAAACGAACATGGGACGCATCTGCTTCCCTTTCCGTTTCACGATATAATGCATGATTCGATCGAGCAGCGGCACAGAACTCTGCATCGCCTTGCGAAACTTGGTTTCGAACACATCCATCTCCTCGCGGATCGGATGCTTGATCTGATCAAGGCTGAGCGACATCTGTTATCTCAATTCAAAAAAAACAGGCAATGTAAACTGAACTTTCACTGGCTTTCCGTTTTGCCGTCCGGGAATCCAGTTCGACATTACGCTTACAACACGTACGGCCTCCTTATCGAGAGAAGCGAATACGCCGCGGGTAATTTTTATATTCTCCAGACCTCCCTCTTCGTTTACAACAAAAGAAACATATACTCTACCCGAAATTCCTTTCTCACGCGCATCTTCCGGATACTTGAGGTGCTTATGCAGAAACTGATTCAACATAGTGGGACCGCCCGGAAATTCAGGCATTTGTTCAACCACTGTGAGTGGACCCGAATCTGCGCCGGGAGACTCCTGTTCGACTTTAACCGATTCGGCGGGCAGCGTTTCCTGATTATCGTGAGATGGCGTGTTCCCCTGCTGCTGAGCATTCGTAACAAATGGCAACAGAAGGATGCCAAGGAATAATAACCTTTTCATTTAGGGCGTATTTAAGGCGAAAATAGGAATTATTTCATGCCAGCAATGACTCCCGGCAAGAGATCAGCAAAATGTCAGTGAAAATCAGTTATTCTTCCTGTTTGGAGCGCTTGAACACAGGTACCGTACTGCAGGGTTCGCCATACATGATACTCTTTACGAAGGGTTTCAGACGAGCGGTAAGTGATACATACGCCTGTACAGGAACAGGCTTTCCGCTACAACCTTTGATAACCACCCTGCAATCGCGGAAATCTTCAGGCTGAATGGTGCTCAATTGTTCTTCAAACAAAAATGCGTTGAGTTGATCAACTGTCCCAACCATCACTTTTTTCGCATAAGGTTGCAACGAAACCGTTAACAACATCCAGGCCCATTGCGGAATGATGGCATCGGTAGAACAAAATAAAGTCACGTATTTCCCGGTATAGGCACTCCAGTCATGCTCCGCAATAAATGCTCTGAAATCTTTCTCCCGCAACAATAGTCCTTCCACCAGCAGCGGTGCGATATCAAAAGCCACCCGCTCTCCTTCCGGATAATATTCTTCCAGATTGATGGTAACCAAACCGCTCTCTGCAACTTTATTGATAATCTCACTCATTGTTTCTGACTCAATCATTCAATATCACTTTGCACCTCTGAAACCCTGTTTCTTTAAAACGCTGCAACTCTGAAACTCTGCAACTTTGCAACTCTGTAACTCCCCTCACCACATGCCCAGTTCGAGCCGTGCCTCTTCACTCATCATTTCCTTCTCCCAGGGCGGATCAAAGGTGATTTCCACCTTAGCGGTATTTACGTCAGGGATATCCCGGATCTTCTGTTCCACATCCGGAGGCAAAGTTTCTGCGACCGGGCAAGCGGGCGAAGTAAGTGTCATTTTGATATGCACATCGTTCCCATCGGAAATATTGATTTCGTAGATGAGTCCGAGCTCCCAGATATCTACAGGGATTTCAGGATCGTAGCAGGTTTTAATTACCTCTATCACGCGTTCGCGTAATGATTTTACCTCAGGAATATGATCGGTCTCTGCCATGTTTTTCTCTTCCGGCACTTCTTTGTTAAACTTATCTCTGAACAGATGAAACAGCGAGGGCATAGGTTTTCATTTGTTTAATCATTGCAGCCAGTCCGTTGGCTCTGGTAACGGCTACGTGTTGCCGTAAACCAATGGCATCAATAAATCCCAGTTCAGCGCTGAGAATTTCAGCAGGAGTACGGCCCGACAGTACCTGAATGAGAAGGGCTATCTCTCCCTTCACAAAGGTAGAATCGCTGTCGGCGGTGAAATACAAAAGGCCATCACGTTCTTCTCCCTGCAGCCAGACACTGCTCTGACAACCTTTGATTTTATATTCATCGGTTTTATACACGGAATCGAGCGGAGGCAGTTTTTGACCCAGCTCAATGATGTACTGGTATTTTTCTTCCCAGTTTTCAAACAACGCGAAATCACTGATGATTTCCTCTTCCGTTTCGTGAATATTCATATTGCAGGCTGGGGCTGAAGAAATGCCACGGCCCTGCTCAGCTGTTCAGCGAGCTGGTCGGCTTCTTCCTTTGTATTGTAGAACATGAAGGAGGCACGCAGGGTGCCGGGAATACAGAAACGGATCATCACCGGCTCTGTGCAATGATGTCCGGTTCGTACAGCGATTCCTTTTGTATCGAGGTACATACCGGCATCCAGTGCGTTTACACCTTCAATCACGAAGGAGAGTACCGATGCTTTTTCTTCGGCTGTGCCAATGAGCCGTACGCCGGGAATAGCAGAAATTTTCTCTGTAGCATACCTCAGCAGTTCCTGCTCATACTTTTCTATGGCTTCGCGATCGAGACGGTTCCAGTAGTCGATGGCAGCACCGAGTGCGATCACATCTGCGATATTGGGCGTTCCGGCTTCAAACTTAAAGGGCACTTCGTTATAGGTTGTACGTTCGAAAGTTACGCTGTGAATCATTTCTCCACCACCCTGATACGGCGGCATGTCTTCGAGGAGGTGCATCTTGCCATACAAGCAGCCAACACCCGTCGGACCGAGAATCTTATGTCCGCTGAACACAAAAAAGTCAGCATCGAGATCCTGTACATCAATGCGCTGATGCGCGGTACTTTGTGCACCGTCAACCAATACAGGCACCCCTTTGGCATGTGCTTTACGGATAATTTCCTTCACCGGATTGATAGTGCCAAGTGAGTTGGAAATATGCACGATGGAAACAATTTTCGTACGTTCCGTGATGAGCTTATCAACTTCCTCCAGTATCAGTTCTCCACGGTCGTTCATTGGTATCACTTTCAGTGTTGCACCTTTCTCCGTGCATAACATCTGCCAGGGAACAATATTGCTGTGATGTTCCATGGCACTGATGAGTACTTCATCACCGGCATTCACATGCATCTTTCCAAACGTGGCTGCAACAAGGTTTATCCCCTCCGTGGTACCGCGTACAAAAATGATTTCCCGTTCATCGGCTGCATGAATAAAATCCCTGACCCTGGTCCGTACCTCATCAAAGGCAGCAGAAGCCTTCTGTGAAAGAAAATGAACACCGCGGTGTATATTGGCGTTCGAATGAGTATAATAGTCAACCAGCGCATCAATCACCACTTTGGGTTTTTGCGATGATGCCGCATTATCCAGGTAAACGAGGGGCTTACCATAAGGTGTTTCCGAAAGAATCGGAAAGTCGTTGCGGAGGCTGCTGATGGCTGACATGGTGCAATTGATTTTACTTTCCGGTGAGCTTGATTTCGAGTAAACGCATCAGGCTCTCGCGGATATCCTTGTTTTCCACCTGATCAATCACATCAGCGGCAAAAGCATGATTCAGCAGAGCACGGGCACTTTCTTCTCCAATGCCGCGGGCACGGAGATAGAACAAAGCTTCGTCATCAAGCTGACCGGTGGTAGCACCGTGACTGCATTTGACGTCATCGGCATAAATTTCCAGCTGTGGCTTTGTATTCATCGAAGCATCATTGCTCAGGAGAAGATTCTTATTACTTTGATACGCATTGGTTTTCTGCGCGTCGGGGCGTACCCAGATTTTGCCATTGAATACACCCTGGGCCTGTCCGCCAATGATGCCCTTGTACAGTTCATTGCTGTGGCAATGTGGCATCGCATGATCCACCAGTGAATGGTTATCCACCACCTGAGTGCCATTTAATACATAAAGTCCGTTGAGGTACGAATCAATCTGTGTACCATCCAGCCGGATATGGAGGTTATTGCGAACCAGAGCTCCGCCCAGTGTAAGGGTGGTCAGATGCGCATAACTGTTACCTGAATGGTTAACCTTATGGTAGTTGATATGACAGGCAGCGGAATCTTCATTCTGCACTTTGGAATAATGCACGCGTGCACCTTCACCGATTACCACTTCTGTGACAGCATTGGTAAATGTCGGTACTCCGCTACCGTGAGTATGGTAACTCTCCATAATTGTACACTCGGAAGCTTCACCGGCCACAACCAGTACCCGGGGTGAAATCATCCTGGCATCGGTACCGGGTACTGCAACGAATGTAAGCTGTATGGGTGATTCTATTTTTGCACCGGCAGGAATGATCAGCACCAGCGGATCCATACACAAAGCTGTATTCAGTGCCACAAACGGTTCCTGATGGGTATCAGCATGGCGGAAAAGATGATTGCTCACTTCGGGCAGATCTCCCAGACTGCTTAAGGTGCCGGCGATCAATCCGTCCGGCATGGCTGAGAAATCAGTCAGCATCGGGTTCAGCATTCCATTCTCGATGACAAACTGAATGGCATCAACACCGGCCAGCTGAAATGATTCCACTTCTTCCTCTGTAAGCACTCCCTCGTAATCCGGGCGAACAGCTGTATATCCTCCGGAAACAACCGGAGAGAGATTCAGATACTTCCATTCTTCATGGCGATTCGAAGGAATACCGGCCGCGATGAAATCCTGCAGTGCCTTTTTACGCAATGCCTGCACAGCGTCCGGTTCCTGCCCGAACAGGTTATGCATCATCTCCGCTTCCTGTACGAAAGCACCTGTCGTAGTATTTAATGAAACAGTTGTCGACATCTTCAGGCGTTTACAGCAATTTCATCTTTTATCCAATCATATCCTTTCTCTTCGAGTTCGAGTGCGAGCTCCTTGGTGCCGGATTTTACGATGCGTCCTTTATAGAGCACGTGCACATAATCCGGAACGATATAATCCAGTAATCGCTGATAGTGCGTAATGACGATGAATGAACGCTCCGGACTCCGGAGAGCATTAACACCGTTGGAGACAATGCGCAGTGCATCGATATCCAGTCCTGAATCCGTTTCATCCAGAATCGCCAGCTTAGGTTCCAGCATAGCCATCTGAAACACTTCATTCCGTTTCTTCTCTCCACCCGAAAAGCCTTCGTTCACCGAACGCTGCGTCATGGTTTTGTCCATCTCCACGAGTTTCATCTTTTCGTTCATCAGCTTGAGAAACTCCTTCGAATCGAGCGGTGCAAGACCTTGTGACTTGCGTACTTCGTTAACGGCAGTTTTGAGAAAATTCGCATTGCTCACGCCCGGAATTTCCACCGGATACTGAAAGGCCAGAAAGAGTCCTTTTCGGGCGCGGTCTTCGGGTGACATCTCCAGCAAATCCTCTCCGAAGAAAGTAACATTGCCGTCGTTCACTTCATACTCTTCACGACCGGCCAGCACTGAAGCCAGCGTACTTTTTCCCGAACCGTTTGGTCCCATGATGGCATGTACTTCGCCCGGTTTCACTTCGAAATTGAGGCCGTTAAGGATTTGTTTACCTTCCACTGCAGCCTGGAGATTTTTTATAGATAACATACTCTGATTTTCGATTGAATAATTGATTATATGAACGGTTAACCCACGGAGCCTTCGAGTGAGATGGCCAGTAGCTTCTGTGCTTCCACTGCAAATTCCATGGGCAGCTGGTTAAACACTTCCTTGCAATAGCCGTTCACGATCAGGTTAACCGCATCTTCGGTGGAGATTCCGCGCTGATTGCAGTAGAAGATCTGGTCTTCGCCTACCTTACTGGTGGTAGCTTCGTGTTCCACCTTCGCTGATTTATTCGCCACTTCGAGATAAGGAAAAGTATGAGCGCCACATTTATCACCGATCAGCAAGGAATCACATTGCGAGAAATTACGGGCATGGTCAGCGTTCTTACCGATTCTCACCAATCCGCGGTAGGAGTTCTGACTGCGTCCGCAGGAGATACCTTTGGACACGATGGTACTTTTTGTATTCTTACCAATATGAATCATTTTGGTACCGGTATCCGCCTGCTGCATGTTATTGGTAACAGCCACTGAGTAAAACTCACCAACGGAATGATTCCCTTTCAGGATCACACTCGGATATTTCCAGGTAATGGACGAACCGGTTTCAACCTGTGTCCATGAAATTTTCGCACGGTCACCGAGGCAGATTCCCCGTTTAGTCACGAAATTATAGATACCGCCTTTGCCGTCTTTGTCTCCCGGATACCAGTTCTGCACGGTAGAATATTTGACATTGGCATCTGTATGTGATACAATCTCCACCACTGCCGCATGCAATTGATTCTCGTCGCGCATCGGTGCGGTGCAGCCCTCGAGGTAGCTAACATAAGCACCTTCATCAGCGATGATCAGTGTGCGTTCGAATTGTCCGGTACCTGCACTGTTGATACGGAAATAGGTACTCAGTTCCATCGGACAACGTACACCCTTGGGGATATAGCAGAACGAACCATCGCTGAAAACGGCGCTGTTGAGTGCTGCATAAAAATTATCAGTGTACGGCACTACTGAACCCAGGTATTTTTTAACGAGTTCCGGATGTTCGTGCACGGCTTCACTGAATGAACTGAAGATGATACCGAGTTCAGCCAGTGTTTCGCGGAAAGTAGTTTTCACACTCACGCTATCGATCACAGCATCTACTGCAACACCGGCCAGACGTTTCTGTTCTTCGAGCGAAATACCGAGTTTATCAAAAGTGGCTTTGATTTCCGGATCGAGTTCGTCGAGGCTGTTCAGCGTTGGTTTTTTCTTTGGCGCCGAGTAATAGATGATGTCCTGAAAATCGATTTCAGGGTACGAAACATTCGGCCACTTTGGCTCTTTCAATGTCTGCCAATGGCGAAAAGCTTTCAGACGCCATTCAAGCAGCCACTCCGGCTCATTTTTTTTCAGTGAAATGAAGCGCACGATCTCCTCGTTGAGACCCTTTGGCGCCGTCTCACTTTCGATGTTACTTACAAATCCCCATTTGTACTCGGAGTTTGTAACTTCATCCAATATTTTTAAGTCTTCTGACATACTTCAGTTTTTATCCAACGGTTTCAGCGCAATCTCTGAGATCCTTTTCTATTAAACAGCGAAACTCTCTCCACACCCGCAGGTTCGTGAAGCATTGGGATTATTGAACTGAAAACCTTTTCCGTTCAGTCCGTCGGAGAAATCCAGCTGCGTGCCCACCAGATATAAAAAGCTCTTTTTATCGCACACAATTTTAATCCCTTTGTCTTCAAATACCTTATCATCAGTTTTCAGCTGATGATCGAATTCTAGCATATAGCTCAATCCTGAGCACCCACCGCCTTGCACGCCAACGCGGATAAAAGAATCGGCCGGCCGGTTTTCGTTTCGTATGAGTTCCAAGGCTTTATCCCTGGCTTTTTCTGTTACAGTAATCATGTTTTTTACCTCCTGGCAAAGGTACGGCTTAATTGCTTATTTAGAACAATTCTAAGCAAGAAAAGTTCGGCTGCGAGCGCCATAAACCACAAACATATATGCTTGATTTACAATTCTTTGAAAAATCAGGTCCACTCAAACGCCGTTTCCCCGGGTTGAAATGGTTGTTTGGGACGGACTAAGAACAGAAAGCCCGGAAGAGAACAAAAAGACGGCCGGATATAACGGAATTGTAAAAAATACCAGCAGCAAATTTTTTCTTTTCGAAAAAGAACTTTCAAACTCTGAATTTGCTACCTTTCGCCTTCAAGACTCAACAAAAATCATCTTAACAATCAAATGAAAAAACTACTATCTCTTTTGGCTGTAGCCTTTATGACGGTATCGTCAGCAATGGCTCAGTATTACTACATTGCGAATACCGCGGCTGCAACGAACCCGGGTGCTATCAATGTCGACAACGAATACCCTGTTGGTGGCGGATTACCTGCAGGATGGACGCAGATCAACGCATCTTCAACCAATGCAACACCGGTATGGTCGCCAGCTCAAACCATTCCGTTTACATTTCTCTTCAACGGAAACCCTGTGACTCAATTCATGGTTTCCAGTTCTGCTATTCTTACGTTTGACGTAACCACAGGTCTGGCTGCACCTACGTACACCAAGGCTACATTCCCAAGCGCACTGATCCCGAACAACTCAGTTGGTATCTGGGGACTTGCTTCACTGGGCACCAACGATAATATCGTGACCAAAACTTTTGGTACTGCTCCTAACCGTCAGCTCTGGATTCAATTCAGTTCCTATGGCTATGGTACTACTGCTTCCGATGGTTCTAACTTCTGCTACTGGAGTATCGTACTGGAAGAAACATCCAACCGTATCTACGTAGTAGATCAGCGTACCGGTGGTTATGCCTCAACAAAAAAAGTATCCATTGGCGTGCAGATTGATGCTACCAACGGTGTCAGTGTGACCGGTTCTCCGAACGTAACTGCTGTTGCAGGAACTGATCCTACACCAGCTGACAATGGATTCTATGAGTTCATCCAGGGAACACAGCCTGCTGCACAGGCCCGACTGAACGCTGCTACCTGTGATCCGTTTGTAATCGTACCCGGTACTTCAACGATCAGCGGTGAAATCAAAAACATGGGTGCCAACACCATCGGACCCATCGACATTAAATATGAATTCAATGGTACTGTATACAATTATAGTGTAAGCAACCTGAGCCTTGCTTCCGGTCAGATTGCTTCATTTACGCATAACATCCCTGCTAACATCACTAACGCTCAGGCCTATCCGATTAAAGTATGGGTTGACCTTGCCGGCGATGCTGATCACAGTGATGACACCCTGATGACTTCTGTATCCGGTCTTTCCTACCAGACAACCAAGCGTGTGCTGATCGAAGAAGCTACAGGAACCTGGTGCGGATGGTGTCCGCGCGGTGCCGTTTATACCGAGCAGATTGACACCGTACATCCTGATTATGCACTGGTAGTAGCAGTACACAATTCAGATCCGATGGCAAATGCAGTTTACGATGCCGGAATGGGAACACTGATTTCCGGTTACCCAAGTGGTGCAGTTGACCGTAAAGACAATGATGTAGATCCTACAGATTTCGAAGCTTCCTTCCAGGACCGTATCAACGATATCAGTCCGGCTGATATTGGTGTAAGTGCTTATTTCAATGCTGCCAACCGTCAGGTTGACATTACCGTATCTGCCACCTTCGCTACTGATCTTGCAGGCGACTACCGCCTCAATGCCATTCTTGTGGAAGATGATGTAACCGGAACAACTTCTGCGTACGCTCAAACCAACTATTACAGTTCTACTTCACAGAATATCGCGCTGACTGGTGCCGGACATAACTGGCAGACTGAATCCAATCCTGTTCCTGCTGCCAGCATGCACTATAACTTTGTAGGCCGCGACATTCTCGGCGGATGGGACGGAGCAAACGGTTCACTGCCTTCAAACTGCACAGCCAACTCTACCTATACCTACAATTTCACAACTACCATTCCTGCAGGCTGGGATGAGTCACAAATGCGCGTTATCGGTATCCTTCAGGATGCCTCTACAGGACACGTACTGAATGCAAACCGTGGTGCATATGGAATCACTACTTCAGTTGCTGAAGTTTCATCTCCTTCTTTCAGCATGTCATTGTACCCGAACCCTGCTTCCAGCTTTGCTCAGCTTGAAGTGAATCTGGTTCAGTCAGGCAGCTACGCTGTTGAAATCTTCGACATGATGGGAAAATCTGTTTACAGTCAGTCTTACAGCGGTATGAGCGGAAAGAATATTCTTCCGATCAATACGCGTTCTATGGAGTCAGGCATGTATCTGGTTCGTACAATCGTAAACGGTGAAACACTCACTCAGCGTCTCGTAGTAAGATAATTTGTTGTACAATTCAACGGAGAAGGCTGCCTGCAAAGGCGGCCTTCTTTTTTTATGCATTCACTGAAGGTTTTGCCAATGATATTTTCACCGATATTTGTTACTCCCTTATGAATACGCATTCTGCTCCTGTTGTATGTGTTGGCGCTTCCCTGGTGGACATTACCTTCCGCTGTGAGAAAGATCCCATCCTGCATACGTCGAATCCTTCACTGATGCAAAAGAGTCCGGGAGGTGTGGTCCGCAACATCGCGCATCACCTTGCTCTGCTTGGCGTAAAAACCGAACTGCTCACCATCATCGGTGAAGACCCTGACGGCGACTGGCTCCTGTCGCAATGTCTCCATGCCGGCATCGGACTCCAAAACGTTAAACGCACGCTTGTCAACACCGGTACTTTTGCATCAATTACAAGTCCCGAAGGCGACCTCACCATTGGTGCTGTCACCTCCGAAACCGATATCTTCCTCAACAAGGAATTCCTCCACGAACGCCTCGACACCCTTCGCAATGCATCGCTGGTGGTGGCCGACTGCAACCTCGACACCGAGACCCTCCGCGAGTTAATTTCCATTTGTAACGGCTACGATGTACCGTTAATCATCGAGACCGTATCTATTCCCAAAGCGCAACGATTGAAAGACGCCTTGCCGGGAAAACTCTTCCTTGTAAAACCCAACCGCGAAGAGCTGGCGGTATTTGAGAAAGACAGCCACCGCACACCCGAAGAAAAAATCTCTCATCTTCATGCGCTGGGATTCAGAAACGTATGGCTGAGTCGCGGGGCCGAAGGATCCCTCTTCAGCGATGGTAAGCAGATGTTTACCTTGCCGGCACCGAGGGTACAGGTGGTCGATGTGAATGGTGCGGGAGATGCTTCGCTCGCCGGATGGATCTTCGCCTGGCTGCAGGGACACGATCCCCTCACCTGTTTAAAATCGGGACATGCGGCAGCCGCCTGCCTCCTCGAAGTACACGGAGCCGTACGCAGCGACCTCTCCGAAGAACTCCTCAAACGACATTTCACATGATGCATCCGCTCTTAAATATTTCTGAAGAAGTGCAACAGGCGCTGCAAGATAACGCCCCCGTTGTCGCACTCGAGTCCACCATCATCTCCCACGGCATGCCCTGGCCGAGAAATGTAGAGACCGCGCGTGACGTAGAACAGATCATCCGCGAACAGGGGGCGATACCGGCTACCATTGCGATCCTCAACGGTGTTCCGCATATCGGACTCAACAACGCTGAACTTGATCTGCTCGGACAGGCCAAAGACGTATGGAAAGTAAGTTTGCGTGATATGCCCTATGTGATTTCGCGCAAACAACACGGAGCTACTACGGTTGCTGCTACGATGAGATTAGCAGCGATAGCCGGCATACGGATCTTTGTAACCGGAGGTATTGGTGGAGTCCACAGAGGGGCTACGCAAACCATGGACATCTCCGCCGATTTAACAGAGATGAGCATGACCAACGTTGCAGTAATCTCAGCTGGTGTAAAATCCATTCTGGACATCGGACTCACCCTCGAAGCCATGGAAACACTCGGCATTCCCGTGATCACCTACGGAAGCGACGATTTCCCCAGCTTCTACTCGCGGAAAAGCGGATATGCCTCACCGTTACGACTCGATGACGCCGGTGCTATAGCGGATCTGCTGCATACCAAATGGTCGCTTGGACTCAACGGCTCGGTACTCATTGCCAACCCCGTTCCTGCGGCTTATGAAGTCCCGTTTGAGCAGATGGAAGAACACATCAAGGCGGCACTGCAGGCTGCAGAACAACAAGGTGTGAAAGGAAAAGACACTACACCATTTTTGTTAAGATATCTGGCAGTACGTACGGGTGGAGAAAGCCTCGACGCCAATATCGCCCTTGTGAAAAACAATGCGAAGCTGGGCGGACAAATAGCCGGGATGTTAATTAAGAATTAAGAATTAAGAATTCAGAATGCAGAATTAAGAATTCAGTCTCGCTGCGGGCAACGGGATCAGAATGCAGAATTAAGGATGTAGTCCCGCTGCGGGCAGCGGGATCAGAATGCAGAATTAAGAATTCAGTCCCGCTGCGGGCTGCGGGATCAGAATGCAGAATTAAGGATGTAGTCCTTCTGCGGGCAGCGGGATGAGGATGAAGAATGAGGATGAAAAATTGAGTCCAGTTGAGGGCATCGGAATGAGGACAAGGGATTTTCTCGCCCGCGCAGGAACTTTGTTGTTGAGAAAAGGGAATTCTAACTAGTGAACCACTATTATATTTATATCTCTTATGACCCTACTAATGCCCGTATCTTAGGCTTTGAGCCAGGAGCACAACAATCGACCCTACTTCCTTTCATTCATTTAAACAAGATCTAGCTTAATCGACCTAAACCTGGTCAGAATTCACCCCACTTTCCACCCCCTAAACAAAATTTAACAATAAAACCCTTGCAAAAACCAATTTTCTGTTTACATTCGATGAACCAAATTTTTTAATACCATGAAAAAATTCAATTTGAAATTAAGAGGTGTTTTATTCTCTTTGATACTGCTCGCGCCGATCTATTTATCTGCGCAAACCCCTTCGGACGCTACCGTGAGTCTGACACCGGATACGGGTGGAATGGTGAAAGGAGTGTTTTTTGTACTCCTGCCGGACACCAATAATCTGGATGCCGTAGAGATTCAACTGGGTAGTGAAGCGGATAGTACCAATCTGGTGAATTATACTTTCGGGTATGATGTAACCACAGGACTTCCGACAGGTTTTAGCTGGAACCGCGAAGGGTTGAAGCTGTACCTCAACGTTGGCACATTTGCCGAGACCGATTTACGCTTTGGCAAAGTACGGCTTCGACGTGCAGGCGCGGGCTGGGGCAGCGAGTATGCCTTTGTGTCCAATTGATCTCAAAATTACAGGCGGACTTTTTTCGCCTTTCATATTCATTTCAATAACCTAACCTTTCATTACCCATGAACACCTACTTCAACAGGCTCGTGGCGGCCATCTGTATAGCCATGATATTTGTGCTAAACAACACATCCTCCTTTGCCGGCAATTATACCTGGACCGGTAATACCAGCTCCGCCTGGAGTGTTTCTTCAAACTGGTCGCCGTCGGGTGTACCAGGCACCAACGACACAGTGACTATTGGTAGCGGAAGCGATACCATTGTTCTGGCAAGCAACAGAACCATCTCCCGATTGGTGATAAACGGAAGAACACTCAATCTGGGTGACTATGAACTGGAAGTTTCCCAAAAGGCAACATTAAGCGGAGGCATAATCTACAATGGCACCCTGAAATTACGAGGTGCATTAGTCACCTTTTCGGGAACACATACAGACTGCCTGATTGATTGTATCACAGGCCAGCTAGAGTTTAACGGAGGGGTATTTGACGGGGAAGGCAGCTTTGAACAAAACGGCACCGGCAACGGGTACGGTACGGGAGGCTGTGTATTCAATGCACCAATTACGATAAAGAAAAGTACCAATGCCCTGCTGCGGCTTGGCACTGCAATCCCCGACACCTTTAATAGCCGCGTTGAATTTATTTGTGTGAATAAAATGCCACTGGAAATCTCCTATGGTAGTACATCGGTATTTAATGACATTGTAATGGTCAGCTGTTATGGATCCAGCTCAGAAATAACCATTGGCAACGATACGGATACTGTTCAGTTTAACGGGGACGCGGCTCTGGCCACTGGTTCAGAAGGGCTCACCGATGGTGTGGTCATCCTGAAAAGAATCAGCCAGAGTGGCAGAGGTGATAATGAGTTAAGCGGCGATGAAGAGTTTGTTATCCATATTGAATCCTGTACCTTTAACGGTGGAATGCTACTGACAGCGCCCTCCATACTATTAAAGAACTCCGTGTTTTGGGGAGATGTGACGTTGACAAAAATCCGCGCGGCTTCAAATAATTATTCCTACGGCGGAAACTCCTTCTACGGAAGAGCAACACTCGAAAATCAGGACGGCACCACTGCATTCCGGTTAGCCAACAATGCGGGAGACCATTTTTACAATGACGTTGTATTTGCGTCTTCCAGTAATCGGATTCAGATGGCTTATTCAGGCAACAATTATTTTGAAGGAAATATATCCATTAACAGCAGCGACATCAAATTCAACACCAGCAGCGGCAAAGTGGTGCTGACCGGCGATAAAAACCAGACACTGGAAGGCACCGACCCCTATCTGCTCGGCAAACTGCAGATCGATAAAACAGCGGGCACAGTTCAGCTGGATCAGCAAATGACCATCGACTCTTCCATTACCTTTGTAAACGGCATCATCAATACCGATTCCGTCATCACTCTCAAAGCGGTCACCACCTGCAGCGGCGCCAGTAACCTGAGTTTTGTAGATGGTCCGGTAAAGAAAATCGGTAATACAGCCTTTGTGTTTCCGGTGGGGGATGAGGGGACTTTCTTCCCTGTTGGAATCAGTAACCCGACATTAACTACAGATGCCTTTACTGCCAGATATCACTTTCAAACGCCATTTGTTATTGGAGACACAATTGACACTTCGCTTACTTCGATCTCCAGATGTAATTACTGGACTTTAAATCGCAACAACGGCAGTGCACAGGTGGTTGTAACCTTACAATGGGATAGTATCGGTTGCATGACTTTCGATACGACAGGCTTGCGCTTCGCCTATTGGGATGGTGTGGTTTGGAAGAGTAGCGGGCAAGGGATAATAACCGGGGATTATAATATTGGTAGTATAAAAAGCGAATCGGTGATGACCAATTATCAATACTTTACTTTAGGGAGAAACATCCCGGTCACCAATATCGGAATGTCATTAGGCGCTAGTCGTTCAATACCTCCTGACTTCTTTGGTTTAAACGGTGGAAACACCACTGATATTGATCAGGGCTTCGCCCCTAACTCATGGAAAGCAATATTCAACTTCCAACTGAATAGCGGTACCGGATTGAAAATGCTGGCACCATTAAATGTAGATCTTTTCCGCTATCCTGCCGGTACACCCAGCAACTACTTTGACTGGAAAACAGGCTGGCACATACGTGAAGCCCAATTACCCGAAGGATGGTTGTACAATAAATTCTCATTAAAAAAAGAACCATTATATATTGGTAACGATTGGGAGTTTGTGAAAGATAACTACCAATTATCAGGAGCCCGGCCCTTGTTGGCTTGGAATTTACTCACATCAAAGTTTACCTATGAGATTGCATCGGTTTATCAACTCGGTATTGTTAACCTTCCGGTTAGATACATTGAACTGGGCAATGAGTTTTACCTCAACGAAGAACAATATAAAGACATATTCCCGAACGTAAAAAGTTATTACGATAAAGCAAGTAAATGGATAAAGGATTTTAAGAACTTACACATCCCACAAACCAATTCGGTGCAGTTTGCAGTAATAGGAGCAGATGTAAATCCGAAAGAAACGGGCAGGAAACGGATGTGGCTGCCTTCCATGATAGATTTAATTGATGTATCTGATGGAATTGATGCCATCACCATTCATGATTACATTGGAGCAGGCTACGAAGATATTGATTCACAAAATCCACCTTGTTTACAAATGGGAGCAAATTTTTTAAGGATATATCTGAATAAAGCCATGATTGAATCGGAGAAAATTCAGCAAAACACGTTTTCACTGATACAGCAGGCAAATGCAGGTAAGTTAGCAAGTCACCCATTGCAAATCTGGTTAACAGAATACAATAACTTGGAGAGTCAAAATTCTTACATCGGAACTTGGCCACATGGTTTAGTCAATGCCTTGATGACGCTGCGTTATCTGGAAACACCGGAAATCACCAAGATAACCTCACACACCATGCTCTCCGATGGTGTTTTTGGAAACTTATTTGAATCTAACCAGGGATTTGCCAACATACCTTGTCACGGCACCATAACTAGCGGTTTAACGACCAAACACGGCGAATTTACAGCAATCGGCAATGCATTAAACGTCATAGCTGCTGCGATGAAAGATGCCGTGACTTGCTATCCGTTAACATTCAGCGGCAATGTGAATGTTATTGATTTAAACGATCCGGGCAATCCTTTTCCTGCTCTTTATGGCTGGTGTTTTGAATATCCCACCGGAGAACGGGAGGTAATCATACTGAATCTGGATTTTTCCAGTACCACCTATAGTCTCAACTCTTTCGGTGGTATTTTTAACGCCTCAACGCTGACCTCCGACATCTACTTTTCACAAAATATCCAAGAAGTGGTATATGGTAATGCCATCAACAACGCTCCTTCTTTAACGAATCTTGTAAATACTGTATCGAATTTTCCAAGCGCCAACTCGGCTGTTTTATTACCAGGCGGATCACTGATCCGGATTCACGAGATCCGACCTCTAATTGCAGAGCTGACAGATGATGAGATCTGTAGCAAAAATAGTACTTCATTAATTATTCGTGGTGGAGACCCAGGGTATGTTGTTGCTTTTTACCCTAGTGGGTTAACAATGTCCAACCTTGCTGTCGGAAGTCCAACCGGATCAGATAAAGTTCTCATAACCGCGCCTTCTTTAACAAGCACTCAGGTTTATACTATTACAATTACTGATAATAATAATGCAACTACTACATGTACCCTCACTGTTCATCCTCCAATAAACAATTTTCATATTACTGAAGGAACCCAAACCGATCCGGCGGAACTGGTGCTTACCCAAGGCACACCAATTACACTAACTTCCTCATTTGCTCCCGGTGCCGGAGGGACTAGCAATACCGGTAACCCTGTTGATTATCATTTTGTTTGGATTCCTGACAGTGGTATCATTAGTACAACCTGTTCAACCAGTACTTACTTGCCGTTTTGTCCTTCAATTACTGTCGGTCCGGAAAGAACAACCAACTATACTGTGTTTATTACCGATGATCAGTGCTGGGATTCTAAATCTGTAACAGTTGTGGTGCCGGTCAGTAAGGTTGATCTGGGGCCAGATCTAGTTGTATGCCAGTCTTCGCCAGACATACATTTAAAAGCAGAAATCGAAGCCGATGCAGGCTCCCTAAGTTACGCCTGGAGCAACAATGCACTCTCCCAATCCATTACAATTGACCCCGGAGGACTGTCTATCGGTGACCATATATTTACACTTACTGTAACTGGTATTTACAATAGTATATCGTACTCCAAACAGGATGAAGTAATAGTTAAAGTGCTGGATTGCTGCACCAGCAGCACTGCAGTAGTATTAAATCCTACGGAGAAAGATATTCCTTATACCAATTATAAAAGTTTCTATTCAGATGGTGATGATCTATATAGTCTGTTACAGTCAAATGACTATTATTTTGAGTTTCCAAATGATCCTGTCAATGATAATACGCTGCTCACAATTGACCATCCCAACCAAACCATAATCATCAACGGAGAACTGCGCTTAGGCGATGATATCAAACAGACTGGATCTATTTTGCATGACGGATACGATGTAGCCATTAAAGACGCTACACTTCAATTCGGCCCGGAAAGTTTTATCAGGGTGAGAGGCGGACGCACCCTTACGCTTGAGGACTGCACACTGGATGTTTGCAGTGCTGAAATGTGGAATGGACTTCGTATCTTCGGAGAATCAACCGATGCAGGCCCTCATATTGTACTAAAAAACTGCTCAATTATAAATGCAAACATGGCGGTACAACTAGCAAAAGACGCACAATACGAAATAGAAAACTGTTATTTCGGGAATAACTATATCGACGTACATTTTAGCGGCTATCAACAAAAAGTTCAGCAGAATATAACCGGCAATGGCTCCACAGCTCTTTCTTCAACCAACTACCTCCGCTCCAACACCTTCACCTCTTCCGGCGGCTATTTGCTGGCACCCTACAATACCGTGCACAAATTTGCAGCCATCGTGCTGGATGATGTGGAAAGGGTGGTGATTGGGGATAGTTCGCTGGATGGGTCGGTGAGTGCGAATGTGTTTGAGAATTCAAACTATGGTATCTATGCCAATAATACAGGATTTGAAGTGTACAATTGCACGTTTAGTTCTATTTCACCACTTGATCAGTCGCTTGCCTTGAACAAGTATTACGGAAGTTGTATTTATAGTAAGTCATCCTCCGACTACAACGACAGGCATGCCATTGTTGGTAATAAAGATTATTCACTTTCGTATCCGGCTACTTCAAAACAGAATCACTTTTATTCATCGTATCAGGGAATCGTTTCTTTAGGTGAAATGAACCTAAAGGTGTTCAATAATGAATTTGGTGATCCGGATGTGGCTTCTGAAGGTCCTTCTGTATTTTCAGTGTTAACAGGCAATTCTTCAATTAAACAAGTGTATATCGCCCGTGAAAATACATTTAACAATTTCAATGTAGGTGTACGTGCTTTTGGTTTGAACTATCAGGGGCTTTATCATATAGGAGATAATTATTTTGAGAAAGCCAAACCCAACATCCCCTCGAACCCTACCGCGTATCAGGGAACTGCAATATGGGTGGGAAATTCTCTAAGGCTACCCGGAGTTGCAGAAACACCTTACCTTAAAATTTTTAATAACCGTATCGGAAATCCCGAAACCAATACGCAGGCACGCATCGGTATTTTTGTTTCTTCTATTGTTGATCCATTGATCGAGTATAACGATATTTATTATCAGGTTGATGCGGTTCCCTCTTACCCAGCTGTAGGAATATGGACACAAAACTGTATGAATCCAAAGGTGGTGGACAATGACATTCTAAATACAGAAAGTTATGCTTCCCATTCTAATTTGATGACGGGCATCCGCTCAGATATGAATACACAGGGTTGCTTTAGTAGAAACCATCTGAATTATCTGGGCAATAGTTTTCACTTTATGGGTCCTCATGGACAAGTTGGCTTTGCCGAAAACGAAATGAATTATTATGATAATGCGATATTTATAAACAATGCGGAAATTGGTGTACAGGGCTTTGCAGATATCAACAATAGTATTTACCGTACGGATGATAATAAATTCTATCATGACTTGCTCAGCCAACCTGAAAGGGTGATTGGAAGCGCAATTAACAATCTGCCAATTTCCTGGTACTATAATAATTCTGATAACCAGTTGTACAATCCAGATATTAATGGAAATATTCCAACATCCTTACTTTTTGAAATTGGCCTTACTCCTAATTTAGATCCAATTGAATGTCCTGAGATTATCAATCCAATTGCTCGAAATATGGCTTATGGATTTATTGTCCGGGATACCGCCAGGTATGATGAAACCTATGCTCAATACTTCAGTTACCATGCTAAACGGGGAATGTATAACATTCTCAAACGTAATCCGCAGCTTCTGGATATGGATGATTCAACGGATGTGTTTTACAATACATTTTTTGATGAAATGCAATTGAGTAATCTGGCGAAGTTTGACAGTGTATATCAATTTACAGAAGCTGGAGAAATTGCATCTGCACATGCAATTTTAAACAGCATAGAGGATACCAATGCGATAGAGGAATATTGCAAGGCTGCTTTTGGCATAGGTATAAATAAACTGAATTTGGATTCGGCATTATCCAATGCAGATAGTTCTGCTTTTTATGAAATTGCTGATATGCACGCTTTAACCACCGGAGAAGCGGCATTTATATCAAGGAACATGTTGTTTTATGAAATACACGATGGGGTGTTGGGCGGTGGTTCAAGGCTGGCACAAATTAGAAAGCCGCAGAAAACAACATTTAAGGTTGAGCTGTATCCTGTACCAGTAAAAGATCTGGTATATTTTATTTATGAAAATGGAATACCTGACGTCGTAGAAATTTACGATGTACAGCACCGGTGTATACTGAAAACCGGCAACGTTCATCGAATAGAATTATCATTACTATCGCCGGGTAGTTACATCGTACGGTTTCTGCAAGACAATGACGTTCTGACCACGAAGAAACTGATCAAAGTACAATGAGAGGTTTAAAATTCATATACTCTATTCTGCCAATATGGTTGCTTTGTGTGGTCTCAAACCAATGTCATGCGCAATTCAATAACGATTATTGGTTGTTCGGTGATAGCGTAGGGATAAATTGGGCAAATCCCGCAAATCCGATATTCTTCACATCGATGTTAAAAGGAAGAGGAACTGCTGTATCCATGAGTGATAGCATAGGCCCAATTATATATTCTCAATCTTCGTATTCAAATCAATTCTTAAACCACTCAAAGACATTTAATAGGTTTAATATACAAGTGCCGGGCAGCGATAGTGTATATTGTGAAGGTTGGTATCATGAAATGTTGTTAATCCCTCATCCCGGTAATGACTCTTTGGTTTACTTAATATCTATTGGGGTAAATACTTATGATGGCCTTTACTATACCCTCATCAACTACAAAGCAAATAATGATTCCGGGCTGGTGATTCAGAAAAATGTTCAACTTCAGAACGTACCCGCCTTTGACGGGCTAACCGCTGTTCAACACGGGAACGGCAGAGATTGGTGGGTGCTGTTTAAAAAATTTGATCAAACCTTTCCTTATGTAAACAATAACAGTTTCTATATTTATAAAGTGGACAACAGTGGGATCTTTCTAAATCAAATGACGAATATTGGGATGCTTCATAATGATGGAGGAGGTCAACTTTCATTATCTGGTAATGGAAATCAACTTTGTTTGGTTACTTGGGGTGGTCTTATCGAATTATACAACTTTAATAGATGCACAGGGCAAATATCCGCTCCTGTGAATATTGAACCGTTTCGTAATACTGCTCCTTATCCGTTTTATTTTTCTGCCGCCTTCTCGCCGGATGATAGCAAGCTCTATGTGGTCAGTGAATCACCGATCAATCAGCCGGGAGAAAATGACACCCTGTTTCAATTTGATTTGAATGCACCCAATATTGCAGCAAGCAAGCAGGTGATAGCTGTAATGTCGAGCTATGAAGCATCGATGGCGAATATGAAACTGGCACCTGACAATAAAATTTATATTACCACCGGCGATGAAATAGCTAGCATTCCGTATCCGGATTCATTGTTCACCACCATTAACAACAACCTCAGCGTAATCAATTACCCGGATAGCCTGGGTGCTGCCTGCGACTTTCAGCCCTTCAGTTTTAATTTAGGATCAGGGAGAACTTACTACGGCCTCCCCAACAACCCGGATTACGAATTAGGCGCCTGGGTAGGGAGTCCCTGTGATACGTTAACTGTGGGCCTCACCCCCGGCCCCTCTCCAGAGGAGAGGGGAGCATGGATGCAGGCATGGTACAACCACGAATGGAATATGATTCATGTGAATGCGGCGCAGTTGAAGGGAAAGAAAGGGGTGTTGCGGTTGTTTGATATCGAAGGCAGAATCGTTTTCGAAAAACCAGCGGAGGTGTTGGCGGGAGGGTATTATACGACAGAGATTTATATGAATGAGATGGTGAGCGGCGTTTATGTTGTCAATCTGGTCACGGATCGGGAGACGTTGTCGTTTAAGACGATGAAATTCTGACTGACGTTGCATTTTTACTTAAACGCAACGAACGCAGCGGTTTCGCAACGGGCGCAGCGGACCGATAGCTATCGGGAGCAGGGGAATCTTCATAACAATTATAACATCTTAACCCTTATAACATTTTAACATTTATAACACTTATAACTTTTAAAACTCTCCGCCGTAGGCGAATGATTTTATATTTAACATAACATCATCATAAAATTCATAACAAATCAGCGGCTAAAAATGCCCGGACAGTATGTTGGTCTGCCCGGGCAGTAAAAGTTAAATGACCAGCTCCCGTTCCAGTATCAGGCGTTGTGATTTGCTGAGGGCTTGCACGGTATATCTTCCTTTCGCCAATCCATCGCCCGGAATCCGGATGGTGTAGTCGTTCTCCCCGGCTGGAACGTTGATGTAATACCCGAGGACTGCAGCAATATTCCCTTCTTCGTCTTTCAGCACAATACAAATATTTTCTCCTTCCTGTGTTTTCATTGGCAATGTGGCCTGAATGGATTCCAGTTGTCCGGAAAATTCCATATCGTTTCCTCCTGCAGCAGGCTTGTAGTTGGATATATACCAGTTGCTGGGGACGATTTCCCGCTGGCTGATGGAATTCCGGATTTCATCCAGCACCGCCGGATCCACTCTTGAGGAATACACAGAGGAGGCCGGATGATTGTTGGTAAAGTGCCAAACAACCGTTTGGTACAACTGATCATCGGTGATCCGTTGCTCGTTTATCTTCTGCAGCATCGCCACCATCTCCGGTGCTCCCATCTCTGTGGATTCAAATCTGGTTTTTTCGCCGGGGGCCCTGGCACTGCTGTTGCCACATCGGGCATGAAACCATACCACCCGTTGCTCTTTGGCTTCAAGGTGCACAACAGCCATTCTGGTGACTACAAAAGGTTGTACATTTCCTGAAGCAGCATAAAAGGTTCTGCCGGTTTCAACTTCCACATCCAGTGGTTGACGAGTAGTGTTGTTAAGCGCAATCTGCATCCTGCGGTCTTCGTCAGGATGGCACTTCACTTCATAGCGAATATATCCTGCCGACAATGCGTTGCCGAAGGTGGTTACACCTGCTGAGGAAACCAACGGAATCAGCAGCAAGGCAGTGATGATGTTCTTTATCATGGTTAATTGGTTTTTATAGTTAATGGTTCAACCGCTAGTTCAAAAGCCTCTTCAGGAATTGACAGGTGACGGTAACCATTAGCATCCGGTTCCTCCATGAAGTCAAGATATCGGCCGGCCAGCATTCCCGGGAGCCGGATAATTTTTCCGTTTTTGTCACTTACCTGAAGTACGATAAAGGTATCAAAACGGATATCCCCTACCGTTAGCATGCATTCCCGACCAGGGGTCTTCGGATGCTGTTCTTCTCTGAAAGCCATCGGATACCCTTGCTCCAGGCGCAGCCAGTCAATGTGGTATCGGGAAGGAACTTTAATCTTCACACCTTTGGGAATTCCCTGTGGCCGGGAGAAGTAACCATAGAAACCCGGACACGTTACCTTCTCCTGCCATACAATATGGCCATTGTCACCCATCACAGGTTTCGGTTTGTCGATTAGCTCCCATGCCTGCCTGACGGGATCCCACTTACACCAGAGCACTTCTTTTACGTCCTGCGGTAACCCATTGAGGGTAATTGCAACCGGATCAGCCAGGCAGCGTTTGGTAAACACTCTCACTTCCGTAACGGAAAGCGCAGTGATAAATTTCCCATCGTTCATGCGGCTGGTGAAGGCCAGGGTAGAATCGGTCAGGTCAACGGTGCGCAATTCCACTTTATTCCCGTCTCCGTCGGCAGAAACAGACAGTGTTAACATAACACCTGTAATTATACTCAAGAATTTATACATGGTGATCTTTATTTAATTATCAGTAACATTTACCGTACGGACGCCATCCGTTTCGCCTTCAAACCTGAATCCATCCTCAGGCATACTTATCTTTTGACCATCTATCAGGACGGACTTCCTGAATTTTTCAGGAATAGGAAATTTTCGCCCGAGCATTTTCTCCAGTCTGCCCGGAGCTGCATAAAACAGTTTGTTGTCATATCGGATAAATGTAAAATCGACGGAGAGAGAAGCATAGGGTTCTGGCAGTAAAAACAAAGCTGCTGTTCCTCCATTCGCCAGCGTACCCTGATAAACAACGCCATCATCATTCTTCAGTGCAGCCTTTCTGAAAGCCATACCTTCGGGTGCAGCGATATACAACTTTACGATGCCTGCGGAATTAATCCGGCTGATTCTTCCATATCCCTGCATCGGAAAATAAACTGCGCAGAAAGTACCTTTTACATTTTTCACCACCGAAAAACGTCGATGTGCATTCCAGCTTCCAAGCGAATCATCGTACCATTCTACTTTCAGCTGATGAGCCATCGTATTTGCCGGGACAGAAAACAGCAACTGATCAGAACGTCGCCCGGGCTGATTGGGCATATACCGAAACCGATACAAGAGTTCCTGTAGGTTTCCCGCTACAGCTGCATTGCTTCCTCTCATTTCTTCATTGATCATCTCTTCCTTTGTTTCCACAACAGGCAAAACCGTTATCTCCAGAAAATCACAAAGGCGGTATTGCAGCAATACTCCGTTCATCAAGGGAACCAGTGTATCATTCAAACAAAGCGGGTTCTCATATTTAGCACTGAAAAATTTATTAAAATCAGCAGGCAAACGATAGCAGATCAGCACTGCATCAGGCTGAAGCGCGAAAGGAATTTTCCCGGTTTTAGTTCCCACCAGATGAAAGCGAATCGACGAATCGGGTATTCCGTTTTCCATCAGCAGACTGCGTACAACGGACATTCTCTTAAACGCTGTCTGATTCGTGGATGGTTCACCGGATCCTGACAGCGTATAGAGAAAAATATCACCGGAAGCAAACAATTCATTATTCTTTTGATAAATCATGCTCACCGCCTGTGAATCGGGAATGAGCTTCTCCCCTTTCAAAGTCACCGTAATTTTAGATACTCCGGCATCACCCGGATTCAATTGCGCAGCAGCGGGAAGTGAGAGGAGCAGCAACACCGGTTGCCACCATCCTTTAACGAAGCCGGAAGAAAACATAGGGTTGGGTTTTGAGCAAAAAACAAAATCACCCCTTAAAATATTGCGTTCACCTAACAGGAAGATACAAATAGTTTCATCTGCGCAATAAGCAGAAATGTTTTTCCGTTGAAAGCAGGAAATTTGTAAATAGGTCGACATTCATACTCATTTTTTAATCTTAAAATGAATACTGCCATTATGGTCTGGCTTTTTACCCTTATCGAATTAAAGTTGTATAATCAAAATATTTGCGAATTCCGGTAAAACAAAGTAACTTCGTCAAATATCATTTATATCTACTACTTTAAAATCGCATATCATGAACAGTCCATCTACTCATCCACTTCATTTAAAAAGCAAATTCAGAAAACTGAAAACAACTTACATTTTGAAAACGGTTATTATGCTTTTCTCTATTTATTTCTTGATGTTATGCCCCGAAAGCAAGGCTCAAACCATTGCCCCATGCCCTCCTGCGGCCGGATCGAATTCAATTGACCTTTCAAATCAACTTGGCTTAGGCTATAACACATCTTCCAAGTTGTTTGACTTTCGTACTTCAGGAACGTTCTTAGATGCTGGTATAACTCCGGCTGCAAACAACTGGTGGCTCACTGTAGTAGCGCCAACATGGTATGGAGGTGCTTATGGAACCAATACTTCCAACAATCAATTTACTGCACAGAACTACCCTGCTCAAAACACCGGCACTGAGATAAGGATTACAGGAGATTTTATAGTTGATCAGAGCATTTCTATTCAATATTCAGAATTAAAAATGAGCGCAGGCGCTAAAATTACAGTTAAACCCGGTAAGCTGTTAGATCTAAGAACCTGTTGGATTCATTACTTTCCGACGAACGACGAAGATGGGCTGCTTATATGGTCGCTTCAGATTCGTTGTTGACTATACCCGATTATCAGCTTTGGTATCAGCAAATGCAAGGTTCGGAATCAAGAATATATGCCAATTTAACTGCACGTGATTATGACCGTTATCAGATCATCGAAGATCTGCAACAAATAAATGGTTTCAGACTGCCGGAGTATCAATTTAAACGTGATTTATTCCTTCATGCGCTTATGAATCAATTATCAGAGGAAGAAGAAGAACCTTATGATACTTTACCGATACTGTCTACTGCCTATACACCGGCCTGGCTGGGAACCGCTGCGGTATTTTTATCAAGAGCGATTGCCGAAGAGGAAGTAGATGATGAAGAATTGGGATTGAGAGTTTCAGCACCAACGAAGGATGAAGTAACCTGCCAATTAACTGCGAACATAGCACATTCAGATTTAGTGGTAAATTCAATGGAGCCATATACCATTGAACTTTATTCAACCGATGGAAGTCTTTTATTAAAAAAAGCTTTGCCAGTAGCTAATAGAATTTCCCTTCAATCCTATAGTGAAATTGGTTTCTATAAAATATATTCAGATAAATGTGTTATTAGTGGAAAATGGATCCTTGTCAAATGAAAAAATTGTTTTTTTTCTTCCTGTTGACAACCTCATTATCTCTCCACGCCCAGTTCACCAATTGGAACTGGGCGTTTGGGGATAGTTGCGGGATGAAGTTTACAAGTACCGGTATTGACTCCAATTATATTACTGCAGTGAATGCCAGAGGTACCTGTACAAGTATTTCGGATGTAAATGGCGAACTATTGTTCTATGCAGCATCACCGGATTATAATATTTGGAACAGTTTCATTTATGAACGCGGTGCGATTTACAATAAAAATCATCAAGTAATGCAGAATGGTTTATATATTAAAACATCTGCATGGTATAATGAAATGCTGATAATACCTGACCCGGGCAATGCGAATGAATTCTATATTATCACCGCCGGAATCACTTCCACTACCAATCCCGGCCTACGCTATAGTAAAGTGGACTTAAGCCAGAATGGAGGTTTGGGTGCGGTGACACAAAAAAACGTGATGCTGGATCCCATGCAGATTAATGATGGAATAATTGCCGTGAAGCACGGCAATGGCCGCGATTGGTGGGTGATTTACAAACATGGTTTTCCTCAAAATGATTCCATTTGTCGAATATTGATTTCACCTGCTGGTTTAACTACACAAGCAAATCAAAAAATTGGCACCTTGATGGAGTCAAGCGCATATAGGATGTCAATCAACCCAGCTGGAAATCTGATATCAGGTGTTACAATTCGTGGTGTGATCGAGCTATTTGATTTCGATCGTTGCACAGGTTTGCTGAGTAACCATCGTTATCTAATGAATAATTTAGGGACTAACGATGAAAAAGAACGTTTCTGGAGTGTTGAATTTAGCAGCAGCGGGAGATACTTATATGTTTCTACTTCGGACTGGACGTGTTATTTGTATCAGTTTGATTTGCAAAATATAAATCCATGGGCCTCGCGGGTATTGCTGGATTCGATTGATATGCCTTTGGCACCAGGCAGTACAATCCGCAGAGGACCCGATAACCGTATTTATCGAGCAATCGCCTGGTATAATGGGATTACTTATCACTACCCTTACCCTGATTCTGCGTGGAATGTTTACAATACTCATCTGAGTGTGATCAATCATCCGGATAGTGCCGGACTCGCCTGCGATTACCAGCCGTTCAGTGTATATCTCCCCGGATGCAGAACGTATCTGGGTTTGCCTAACAATCCCGATTATACCTTGGGGCCCTTAGCCGGCAGTCCTTGTGATACATTGGGCGTTGGGGTGGAAGAGATACATGATGACAACAGCTTTAAGGTTGTTCCAAATCCAGCAGTAGATTTTATTACTTTGGAAATTCCTGATGAGATATCCTCCTCACAGATGGATTTTATAATCAGTGATATTTCAGGAAAAATCATTCAGCATGGCAAGCTTTATCCAAATCAATCGTCGATTAATATTTCCGTTCTTTCATCGGGAGTTTACCTCATAGAATTAAGCTCAAAAGAAATGGAGCAAGTGAATAGAAAAATATTTTATAAACTATAAATGGCTTAACATTTTGCAATCCAACATCAATGATCGTTTGTTATACGAATGCAAACAAATTGTAAGCAGATTACATCTACTATTAGAAGACTAATGAGGGTTAATTTTTACTTCATAAACGACTCCAGCACGTAGAGGAAAAATCCGGCCAAAGCAGCAGACACCGGAATCGTTAATATCCATGCCCAGATCAGCTGCAAGGTAACGCCCCAGCGTACTGCAGAAATCCGCTTCGTTAATCCTACGCCAATGATCGATCCGGTGATGGTATGCGTAGTACTTACGGGAATTTTAAAATGCTGTGTACCGAAGAGTGTTAATGCACCGGCTGTTTCCGCACTGAAACCTTCAAAGGGTGTCAGCTTGGTAACTTTCTGTCCCATCGTTTTCACAATCTTCCAACCGCCAATCATGGTTCCGGCAGCGATGGAAGTATAGCAGGCCAGAGGAACCCAGCCCGGCAGTTCACTCATATCTCCGATTACACCATGCGCCATCATAGCAGCAGCGATGATCCCCATTACTTTTTGAGCATCGTTACCTCCGTGTCCCAGCGAATACGCAGCTGATGACACCAATTGCAGTCGCCGGAAAATGCGATCTACTTTGGAAGGATTGGCCCGTTTACAGATATGCAATGTGATTACGGAAATGATATACGACATCAGCATGCCCAGCACCGGCGCAAGCACTATGAAATATACCGTAGGCATTACTTTATCGTACTGAATAGCGTCGAACCCTCCCGCGTGCGCGATACCGGCTCCGGCGAATCCACCGATCAGTGTATGCGATGAACTGGAAGGAATGCCCCACCACCAGGTGAGCAGATTCCAGATGATCGCGGCGATGAGTCCGGCAAGTACAACAGTCGTGGTAATATTTTCCGGACGAACCGTTTTCGCAACAGTATCCGCCACTTTCAATTCGAAGATCCAGTACGCAATGAAGTTGAAGATCGCAGCCCAAACAACGGCAGCCAGCGGACTCAATACCTGCGTAGAAACAACGGTTGCAATGGAGTTGGCTGCATCGTGAAAGCCATTGATGAAATCAAAAACCAGGGCCAGAACGATGACAATGATGAGCAACTGATCCATAACGTGCCTTAGGCCATTTTAATGATGATCGACTCAATTACGTTTGCAGCATCCTCGCATTTATCGGTTGCTGTTTCGAGTCCGTGAAGAATCTCTTTACGCATGATAATCTGCACTGCATCCTTTTCATTCGCGAAGAGTCCGGCTACCGCATGATCAAAAATATCATCCGCATGATTCTCGATGCTGTTAATACGCACCAGTGAAGCTGTAATATCACGCATCTTGCGCATATTCTTCAACTCCAGCACAGCCGATTTCAGCTCCTGCGTACTCTGCTGCAGCAATTCGCAAAGCTTGATCATGTCGTTATCATACGTCTCCATCTTATACAGCTCCATGCGCTTGGAAGAACCATGGATGAAGTCCACCACATCATCGATGGAAGTCACCAGACGGTGAATGTCCTCACGATCGAATGGCGTAATAAAATTTCTACCCAACTCAAGGAATATTTCATGCGTGATTTCATCACCCACATGTTCCACTTGTTCAATCTTCCGGAACCAGCGGTGACGTTCTTCCGGCTCGCAGGTAACCAGTTGATACATAGCCTGTCCGCACTCATGCAGGTTGGTAACTGCTTTATCGAAGAGTGGGAAGAATTTACGATCCTGAGGAACGAAGTACTTTAGGAATCCAAGAGAAGACATAGGACAGAATTGAGATTGCGAAAGTAAATTAATTGTTTTGAAATTGTTAAGGGTTAAGAACAGACGTTGATAAAATGCGCTGTAATGGTTGTAAATGAGTGGATTAGGGAGAGGAGCAAGAGATGGTAGTGTCCGGTCGCGACCGGACATGAACAGAATTATAGATCAGATAACTCTCGCAGGACAGGTCAGGTCCCGCACTCCGTTTGGGAGTTGAAGAGGGGCATCCCGCACGGAGTGCGGGAGTGAAAAAGGAGCAAGAGATGGCAGTGTCCGGTCGCGACCGGACATAAACAGAATTATAGATCAGATACCAACTATTTCTCTCCAACATTTTAACAAGTCGCCGAAGGCGACCTAACAATTAAACCTATAAACGCCCGCCGGAGGCAGAGAGCGGACCCTCAATACACCTGTTTCCCTACCTTTGCGCCGATGTTTGAGAACAAGAATAACCGTACAGAACTGAGTCAATTGGGTGAATTTGGCCTGATCGACCATATCAGCAAAAATGTAGTATTGACAAATCCCGGATCGCTGAAAGGGATTGGCGACGATGCTGCGGTAATCGATAACGGCCGCGGACGAACCGTAGTTACCACTGACATGCTGGTAGAAGGTGTTCACTTCGACCTGACGTTTACTCCGCTGAAACATCTCGGCTATAAGGCCGTGGTGGTGAACATCAGTGATATCTGCGCCATGAATGCACAACCCAAACAAATCGTTTGTGCGTTGGCCATGTCGAATCGTTTTTCGCTGGAAGCGGTAGAAGAACTGACGGCCGGAATGTTACTGGCCTGCGAACGCTACGGCGTTGACCTCGTGGGCGGAGATACCTGTTCATCGCCGCATGGACTAACGATCAGCATTACCGCCATTGGTGTTGCCAACGACGAAGATCTCGTATATCGCAACGGTGCCAAACCCAATGATCTGATTTGTTTAACGGGAGATGTGGGGGCAGCTTACATGGGACTTCAATTGCTGAACCGTGAGAAAAAAGTATTCCTTGAAAACCCCAGTGCACAGCCCGATTTGCAAGG
>JAXLTL010000017.1:0-36192 GCA_046330075.1 Bacteroidia bacterium
TGCAACCTATCAATGGGAAAGTTCTCCTGCCGGTTTGAACACGTGGACACCAATTGCGGGCGCTTCGGATGCTACATACACACCAGCCACTGGTTCAATTACTGCAGCTACTGATTTCAGATGTGTCATCAGTTGCTCTGGCGTTCCTGTTGCCGGATCTCCATCTTCTGCACTTACTATTACAGTCGATGCGCCTGTAGTTTCAACTACTACTCCAGGTTCTCGTTGTGGTGTTGGTACAGTTGTTTTGGGTGCAACGGGTACAGGCTCTACATTAAACTGGTATGCATCTGCTACAGGAGGCACGTCATTGGGTTCTGGAAGTAGTTTCACTACTCCCGTGATCAATAGTTCAACTACTTACTACGTAGCAGCCGCTTCCGGGACTTCAACCAATCAGGTTTCCAATAATGGAGTTCCAACGGTTACAACTTCAACTCAGAATACTGGATTGCTGTTTACGCTGAACACAGATGTAACATTAAATTCTATTGATGTTTATTCTAGCGCTGCCGGTACTGCTACAGTAACCATTCTGAACAGTGCTCTGACAACGATCTATACATCTCCTGCATTACCAATCTCTAACCTTGGTCTAAGTACACCGCAAACACTTTCACTAGGGGTATCAATTCCTGCAGGATCTGACTACAGAATCCTGGTCAGCAATACCGGTAATGCACTGGGTTATCATACAGGTACATTCCCGAGCCCACTTGGAAACGGTGTTGGTACCATCACCAATGGTGCAACAGCAACGGGTACAACTACTTTGAACTATTTCGTGTATAACATGAATACTTCAGTAGGTTGTGAAAGTGCCAGAACTCCGGTACTGGCTACTGTAACTTCTTCACCTGCAGTTTCGCTTGGTGCGGATGTAACCATCTGCAGCGGTCAGACAACTACATTATCTGCCAGCAGCAGTAATGATCCAAACTATTCCTATGTATTTAATACAGGATTTAATGGCGCTTCCTATGCGGTTAATCCTTCTTCAACCACATCGTATATTGTGACCGCAACGGATACTACCACGGGTGCAAATGCGGGTTGTTCAGCGAAGGATACGATCATTGTAAATGTTAATCCTGTTCCATCAACACCAACCATCACACAGAATCCGCTCATTGTTTGTGGAAATAATCCGGTGACACTGGTTGCATCTTCTACTCAGCCCGGCGTTGCGCAAATTGGTGCAGGTACAGGTTCGAACAGTTCAACTGGTCAGTCGCCATTCTCAGGATTGTATGAAGGCTCTAACGGACAGTATCTGTTTACTGCTGCAGAGTTAAATGCACAAGGTATTTATGCCGGTCAGCTCACCAGTATTGCATTCAATGTAACTACTGCCAGTACAACGGTCAGCTTGAAGGATTATAATATCAAAATGGGCACCACTTCAGCTTCAGCTATTACTGCCTATACTCCTGGTTTAACTACTGTATATACAGCAAGTAACGTAACACCTGTAGCGGGATGGAATACTTTTAATTTTACCACTCCTTTTAACTGGAACGGTACTTCTAATATCCTGGTTGAATTCTGTCATAATAATGACCCAACAGGAACATGTTCAGGTGGTAGTGGAGTTTGCTGGTCAAGTACTTCTACGGTTCAATCAACTACAACTACCTTTAATTCTGTTATTGGTAGTTATGATGATAATACAACTCCTGTTACTACATTCAATCCTTGCGGTAACGTATTTGATGGTACACCTACAGGTAATGGAACAATATCCTCTAACCGTCCGAACATCAAACTCGGCTACGGAGCAACTACCAACTTCCTGTGGTCTACCGGTGGAACCGATGATACATTGATTGTAACTCCTCCAACAGGTTCTACCACGTATAGCGTTACTGCGACCAATATCTTTGGTTGTACAGCTTCCAGCTCCATCACGGTAAACGCAGCCAGTCCTGCCCAACCGTATATCGTGACCAACGACACTACCTTGTGTGCACCGAATGTGATTGATGTAGTGGTAGCAGATAATGGTCCGTACAGCGGTGGTTATCCTGGCTCCACTACGTTTGAGTGGTTTGGTCTTGGCGGACAGATTGTACCTGCTACACCTGATCTGGATACGATACCATCTTCAGCCGGTAGCTCGTATTATGTAATCGTAACCTTGCCGAACGGATGTACAGCGATCTCTGATACCGCCTATATCCTGACCAAAGCAGTAGCAGTGGTGGATACGATCACGAATGCATCGTGCTCCACACCGGGATCAATTATGGCGACAGTGACCAGCGGCTTACCGCCTTATAACTATGTATGGTCAACCGACATGGCGCAGACCAATATCATCCGTAATGTAACGAGCAGCTTCAACAAGGATACACTGAGTAACCTTGCAGCGGGCACGTATTACCTGAATGTAGCGGATGAATCGGGCGGTGCGGGCAGCTGTAACTCCGGCGTGATAGCGCTGGTAGTAGGCGGCTCAAATCCGATTGTGATCAGTCTGGATGCTCAAACCAACCCGTTGTGTAACGGAACACCTGACGGATCAGCAACGATCTCATACACGGGCGGCACAGCACCGGTGAGCGTACTGTGGAGCACAAGTTCCACATCAACGAGCATAGCAGGTCTTGTAGCGGGCACGTATACAGTAACAGTATCTGACAACTACGGTTGTGCGGATACGTTAGAGGTGAACATCGTAGAACCGGCGGTACTGAGCGCAACCTTGAGCTCTACACCGGAGTCCTCACCGGGCGCAGCGGATGGCAGCGTAACGGCTGTAGTAAGCGGCGGCACTCCAGGCTACAGCATCGACTGGTATGATCTGATCCCGAACTATATCAACTCAGGATCGACCTTAGGTGGTCTGGGAGCAGGGTTCTATCAGGTACTGATCCAGGATGTGAACGCGTGTCAGTATATAGATACGGTAGAGGTAACGGTGAACACGAACATGACGCTGAACCTGACCCTGCTGATCGAAGGCATGTACGATGGAGTCGGCGGACTAGTACCGGCGTTGCTCAATGGCGGAGTAGGCACGAGCAGCACGGAGTGTGATACGATCCATGTAGAGTTGAGAGATCAGACGAGTCCGACGACCGTATTGGGCAGTGGCACGGTAGTACTTGGAACTAATGGTCAGGCCAGCCTGAGTATGCCATCCGGAGTGATCGGGGCAACGGGCTACATCGCGGTCTTCCACCGGAATGCCGTAGAGACGTGGTCAGATCTGGTGACCTTCAGCGCAACGACGAACTATAACTTCACCACGGCAGCTTCGCAGGCTTACGGCAGTAACCAGAAAGAGGTGACACCGGGGGTATGGGCGTTCTACAGTGGAGATCTGAGTCCGCAGGATGGACTGATCGACGTAACGGATCAGGGCTTGATCGACAATGATATCTTCAACTTCGTGAGTGGATACGTAGTGACGGATATCACGGGTGACAACCTGGTAGACGTAACGGATCAGGGAATCGTAGATAATAACATCTTCAACTTCATCGGATCGATGCATCCGTAAGAAGAAGGAGAACAGATAAAAAGTGAAAGGGGGCTGTCCGTTAGGATGGCCCCTTTTTGTAATTTATCTCCCGTCCTGAAATAGGTTGACACAAAACAACCTAGAAATGGGAAAATATGAAAGAAAAAAACGCACCCAAAGGGATTACAGTCTAGCCTTTAAATTGCAGGTTGTAGGCGAGATTGAAAGAGGGGAATTGAATTTTGATCAGGCCAATCGGAAATACGGAATTCAGGGAAACTGCACGGTGTCGAAATGGGTGAAAAAATACAGTACTTTGTCCTGGGATCAATTGCCCACTGTACATATGAAGAAAACACCTGAGCAACGGATAAAAGAGTTAGAGGCGCAACTGGCTAAGGAGAAGGAGAAAGTTCATATTCTGAACACGGCCATCGATATTGCTGATGAGATGCTTAACACGGACATCCGAAAAAAGTATTTACCCGAGTCGTTGAAAAAACTAAGAAAGAATCCCTGAAATCAGGAGTCTTGGGCGTTTGCCAACTACTCGGGTTCAGCCGACAAGCCTATTATAAGCATCAAGTTGACAGATCAAGGCGAAAGGATGAACTAGTTCAGGTCAGAGACATGGTCATGCGTATTCGTAGTCAGATGCCACGTATTGGCACCCGTAAGCTCCTCTACCTTCTTGGTGATGATCTTAAGCGTATGAATATCAAAATGGGGAGGGACGTTCTTTTTAACTTTCTACGAGCAGAACATTTATTGATAAGGCCAAAAAGAAGCTATGTCAAAACCACTAATTCCAAACATTGGATGAAGCGGTATCCCAATCTGGTAGAGAACATGTCTCTTACCAGACCTGAACAGGTGTGGGTAAGTGATATTACATACATTAAAACAGATGATGGCCATTATTACCTAAGTCTGGTAACCGATGCTTACTCCAAAAAAATCATGGGGTATGCCTTATGTAACAACCTGTCTGTCGAAGGACCCTTACAGGCGATAGAAATGGCCATCAAGGCCAGAAACTATAAGAACCAGAAACTCATACATCATTCTGATCGGGGGCTTCAGTATTGTTCGTCTGAATACGTGGAGCGATTAAAAACTAATAATATCGCCATCAGCATGACTCAAAACGGAGATCCTTACGAAAATGCTATAGCAGAGCGAGTTAACGGAATCCTAAAGTATGAGTTCCTTTGGATCAATGGATTTAAGGATCATTTGCAAGCTGTTAAAGGAATAACCGAGTCTATAAATATCTACAATAAACAACGACCTCACTTAAGTTGCAGAATGCTAACACCAGAAAAAGCACATCGTCAGCGGAGTATTGTATTGAAAAAATGGAAAAAGCCCCAGGAAACAACTGCTCCCGAGGCTTGAATTTATACTAACTTTACAACTTCTAACCTGTCAACTTTTTTCAGGACTAGTCATTATGACCTGAAATTCATAAGAATAGAATTCACCTAATCCGGTGATTTTATGTTTGAACAAATATTTCGTAGTTTGCAGAAAATCCATAATCTATTCGTATGAATCTATCATCACGTTTCTTAGTATTATTAGTACTGATATTTCTTTTTACCTCAAGAGTTTTTGCTCAGGGAGGATGTATGCTTATTCCGGTCGATAATTCAAGAAAGGCGGCTTCCAGCAGCCTGATTGCAGAAGGAGAAGTAACATCGGTTAAATGTTATCAATCTGAGGACAAGACTAAAATATATACCGTAAATACACTGAATATCTTCCGTGTGTTCAAAGGGTCAGCAAGTCAACGTCAGATACGGATTGTTACTGAAGGAGGACAGGTCGGCATGAACAGGATGATTGTCAGTGCCGAGAACAGCTTTGAAGTAGGGGATCACGGGTTGTTTTTTCTTATGCCGGCACGGTACGGTTTTGAGCAGGATGCCTCGCTAAAGCCTTTTACTTTTGAAATATATGCAGCAGAGCAAGGGTTTCTCCGATATGAGGAACAGGAGAACAGAGCAATAGCACCTTTTACTGAAATCAGGAATCTGCCATTGGGCATCGATCAGCTGATGCGTACTTTAGGATATCCCAATCCGGTAGTCATTGCTCCTCCACCTGTATATAACTCCGGTGGTGGTATTAAAAACGGCCAGAATCCTGCACCGCTTACCGTACCCACTATCACTTCATTTACGCCAACCACAATTTCCTCGGGTACCAACTCCATTCTGACCATTAATGGTTCAGGTTTTGGAGCCACCAAAGGGACAGGCTATGTGGAATTCCGCAATGCCAATAATCCTTCTTCAGTAGTCTGGGTACAACCTAAAGCAAAAGATTATATCAGCTGGTCGGATACACAGATTCAGCTGAGAGTTCCTTCCAGCTCCAACGGAGCCGGCCCGGGAGCAGGAACCGGACAAATACGGGTAACTAACAGTACCGCATCACCGAATCAGGCCACATCTACAGGCACGCTTACAATTAACTTTGCTGAAATTAACGTTGAGTTCAATGCTTCCGGGCTTCCGACGGATTTGTACAATGATAACACTACAGGTGGATATACTTTTCAGTTCTGCAGTACCGATTTCCCGGCCAACGGCGCTGCGATGAATTCGTTTTTGCGCGCATTCTATTCGTGGAAATGTGAAACTGATATTAACTGGTCAATAGGTGCTACTACCACTATAGATGTAGCAGCAAACGACGGTACCAATACGATCCGGTTTGATACAGGTGCCGAATTGCCTGCCGGTGTTGCAGGAAGGGCAACGTCCAACCTCTCGGGATGCTTAAGTGCTGCTGATACGGTCTGGTATCCGGTCGATCAGGATATTACATTTGATGACGGTCTTGTTTTTCAATACGGCCCTGCATTGCCTTCTGCATCAGAAATTGATTTTGAAACGGTGGCCCTGCACGAACTCGGACACTGGCATATGCTGGATCACGTTATCAATACTTCGGCTGTTATGCACGCAGAAGTGAGCTACGGACTATCAAAACGTGTATTGCAGGCTGCTGAAACAGCAGGTGGAGCATTTATGGCAGCCAAGGCTTTTTCACTGAATAACGGAATCTGCGTTACTCCCTTTACAGCCATGACCGCGCTCGATGTTCATGCCACAGTTTCTATTGCAGCCAGTCCCGGAACAAGTATCTGCTCCGGTACTTCTGTCACCTTTACCGCAACAACAACTTTCCCTACGGGAACAATCGCATATCAGTGGAAGAAGAACGGGGTGAATGTGGGAACCAATAGTGCAACTTATACCGATGCAGGTCTTGCTAACGGGAATACGATCACCTGTACGATTACACAAACAGGGGGGTGTAATGATGTAGTTACATCCAATACTATAACGATGACAGTTACTTCGCCCGTAGCACCATCGGTAACGATCAGTGCCAATCCGGGAAACAGTATTTGTGCAGGTACAAGTGTCACTTTTACAGCTGTACCGGTGAACGGTGGCGCATCTCCTTCTTATCAATGGAAAGTAAACGGTACGAATGCAGGAACAAACAGCAGCACATTTACTACTACCACCCTCACTAACGGTCAGATTGTAACTTGTGTGATGACCAGCAATGCATCCTGCATTACTACATCTACAGCAACGTCGAATGCAATCACCATGGCAGTAACATCTGCTGTTTCACCCTCAATTTCCATTTCAAGCAGCCTGGGTAACTCCATCTGTGCCGGCAATAGCGTTACTTTTTCATCACTCATTCTGAACGGCGGTGCAACACCATCTTATCAATGGAAAGTCAATGGAGTAAATGTGGGTACCAATAGTTCTACGTATACAACGACAACTTTAACGAACGGACAAATCGTTACTTGTGTTCTAACCAGCAATGCAGCCTGCGCCAGTCCTGCATCTGTTACATCGAATGCTATTACCATGACCGTTAGTCCGATTGTGGCTCCTGCTGTTTCGATCAGTGCTAATACCGGAAATACCATCTGTGCAGGGACCAGCGTTACATTCACAGCCGTACCGACGAACGGGGGCACTACTCCTTCTTATCAGTGGAAAGTGAACGGAACAAATGTTGGTACTAACAGTGCTACTTATACCACAACGGGATTAACAAATGGTCAGGTGGTTACCTGCGTGATGACACATAATAATTTATGTTCCTCACCTGCTACTGCAACTTCCAATGCAATTACCATGACCGTTAATCCGGTGGTAGTGCCTTCTGTAACGATCAGTGCAAACCCGGGGAATACAATATGCGGTGGTACAAGTGTTACATTTACTGCCACTGCTACCAATGGTGGTCCCGGTGTTATTTATAACTGGAAACTGAATGGCATAAACGTAGGAACCAATAGTGCCACTTACACCAATGCAGCTCTTGTTAACGGTGATTTCGTAACCTGTGCGATAACCAGTAATGCTACCTGTGCAAGCCCGACAGGTGCTGGGTCAAATACGATAACGATGACCGTAACAACGCCGATTATTCCCTCCGTTTCAATTGTTGCGAACCCGGGGAATACTATTTGTGCAGGCACCAGTGTGACTTTTACTGCCACTCCGGCGAACGGAGGTATTACCCCTTCGTATCAATGGAAGGTTAATGGACTAAATACAGGTACCAACTCTACAACCTTTACATCAACTACACTTGCCAATAGCAATGTAGTGACCTGTGTAATGACCAGCAGTGCTTCCTGTGTAAGTCCTGCAACGGTTACATCCAATTCCATTACCATGACGGTAAATCCAGTTGTAACGCCAACTATTTCCATCGCTGCCAGTCCCGGTAGTACAATCTGTTCGGGAACATCAGTAACATTTACGGCGAGCATCACCAATGGTGGATCGACCCCTGTTTACCAATGGAAGAAAAACGCCAATGCGGTTGGTACCAACAGTGCGACGTATTCTGATAATGCACTTGTAAATGGAGATCAGGTTTCGTGTGTGGTGACCAGCAATGCCACCTGCGCCAGTCCTACAACAGAAAATTCGAATACAATTACAATGACTGTTAACCCGGTACTAACACCATCCGTTTCTATCAGCGCCAGTACAGGCACCACCATCTGTGCCGGCACCAGTGTTACATTTACCGCTACACCTGCTAACGGCGGAGCCACGCCAGCTTATCAGTGGAAACTCAACGGTACCAACGTTGGAACCAATAGCGCAACATACACCAACGCATCATTGACCAACGGACAGATTGTAACCTGCGTGCTCACCAGCAATGCAACGTGTGCAAGTCCGACCACGGCTACATCCAATGCATTAACGATGACCGTTAATCCGGTATTGGTTCCAGCAGTATCCATCAGCGCCAGTACGGGCACCACCATCTGCGCCGGCACCAGCGTTACATTTACAGCTACACCAACTAACGGCGGAACCACGCCAGCTTATCAGTGGAAACTCAACGGTACCAACGTAGGAACCAATAGCGCGACATACACCAACGCTGCATTGACCAACGGACAGATTGTAACCTGTGTGCTCACCAGCAATGCAACGTGTGCAAGTCCGACCACGGCTACATCCAATGCATTAACGATGACCGTTAATCCGGTATTGGTTCCAGCAGTATCCATCAATGCCAGTACGGGCACCACCATCTGCGCCGGCACCAGTGTTACATTTACAGCAACGCCCACTAATGGCGGAACTACGCCGGCATATCAATGGAAAGTGAATGGCACTAACGCTGGTACAAACAGTGTAACCTTTACAACTACCACACTCACCAACGGACAGATCGTAACCTGTGTGCTTACCAGCAATGCAACGTGTGCGAGTCCGGTCACGGCTACGTCCAATGCAATTACCATGAATGTATTGGCAGGAATTCCAATCGTTACTTCAGTAACTCCGTCGAATGGCCCGGTAGGAACATCAATTGTTGTAAAAGGTTCGCGTTTTACTGGTACAACGCAAGTACAGATAGGGTCAGGATCGACAACCACATTTACACTTTCCGGTGATACGATGATCACGATGCTGGTTCCCGCCGGAGCAACAACCGGAATCGTTAAGCTCACCAACCTTTGTGGAACCAATTCTGCAGGGCCAACTTTTACAGTTGGAACTGCCTCTGTGATACTTAATCTCAGTCTGAATATTGAAGGATTCTATCTGGGAAGCAATACCCTTGCTCCTGTGCGGTTCACCAATGGATTAACCACGAATTCTTCGGCCTGTGACAGCATTACCATTCAGTTAAGGAACACCACTGCGCCATATGCTACAGTGCAAACAATAAACGGATTGCTGCTCACCAACGGTACATGTCAGGTAACATTCCCGGGAAGTGTCATCGGGAACTCATATTATATCGTAGTAAAGCATCGAAACTCTATTGAGACCTGGAGTAAACTCCCTGTTCTCTTTAGTTCAACTACCAACTTTACGTTCAAGCAATAGCAGTATAAATGAACTCATTACGACAAGGCTCCACGAGAGCCTTGTCGTGTTTTCGGAGGTTTTATGACATCAGGCGAATACGTACATTTGCAGATAAATTAAGATAGTTATGAACGAAAATGCAGGCTTTGGTACCCGAGCCATACATGCCGGACAAGAACCCGACCCGACTACAGGTGCTATCATGACACCGATTTATCAAACAAGTACCTATGTGCAGGAATGGCCGGGGAGACACAAAGGATATGCATATGCCAGAGGGAAGAATCCTACCCGTAATGCGTTGGAACAGTGTATTGCGGCTTTAGAGAATGCTGCACATGGATTGTGTTTCAGCAGCGGGCAAGGCGCCAGTGATGCCATCATCAAGATGCTGCGGCCGGGTGATGAAGTGATTGCGACCAATGATCTGTATGGCGGAAGCTACCGGATGTTTACAAAAATTTTTGAACCCATGGGCATTCGTTTTCATTTTGTAAACATGTACAATGCTGACAACATCCGTCAGTACATCAATCCAAACACAAAGATGCTTTGGGTGGAAACTCCTACTAACCCAACAATGCAAATCATCGATATTAAGGCTTGCTCAAAAATTGCAAAAGAGCATAACCTGATGCTGGTAGTAGATAACACATTTGCTTCTCCATATCTCCAGAATCCGCTTGCTTTGGGAGCTGATATCGTCATGCACTCCGTTACAAAATACCTGGGCGGACATAGCGATGTGGTGATGGGAGCAATCTGTACCAACAACAAAGATTATTTCGAACGTTTGGCGTTCATTCATAATTCCTGCGGTGCAACACCTGGTCCACAAGACAGTTTCCTTGTTCTGCGGGGAATAAAAACCTTACACGTTCGAATGGAGCGGCATTGTAGTAATGGACGTAAAGTGGCGGAATTTCTCCGTGCGCATCCGAAAGTGGATAAAGTATACTGGCCTGGTTTCCCGGATCATCCAAACCACGAAATCGCAAAATCACAAATGAAGGATTTCGGAGGCATGATCTCATTCACTTTAAAAAATGCAACCACTGAGGAAACTTTTACGATGGCCTCAAAAGTAAAGGTATTTTCACTGGCAGAATCGTTGGGTGGTGTAGAGTCTCTGCTGAATCACCCTGCTACCATGACACATGCTTCCATTCCAAAGGAAGAGCGGGAAAAGGCGGGTGTCACGGATGGTTTGATACGTTTGAGTGTAGGAATTGAGGATATTGAAGATCTTATCGCAGATCTTAAACAGGCTATCGGCTGATGTTCCCGGTGCGGATTCGTTAAGATGAAATACTGATTACTCATTGAACTGTTTCAGCTCTCAACCTTTCAGCATCAAAAATGGAACGGAGAACTATTCATGTTAAAATAGTTCTCCGTTTCTATTAGTTGAATCGGGTTTATTCGATACTATTCTACCCGGTGGTGTATTAGTGGACTTTAATTTTCCCCTGATAAATATGACCATCTAAAGTGTGCAATTTATAAACCGCAGGCTGCTGATTGATTTTAATTGCGTTTGCATTCACATTATCCCAAACCTCAATTAGCTGACCGGCAGAAGTATAAAATTCAATTGTTTTTATGCGTTCAAGGTCTGTGGTCTGCTGAAGAATTGATATTTCTTTTGTGTCCTGATGAAAGAGTAATTGTATATATTCTGAAGATTGTTCTTCGATAGAAGCAGGATTTACGATGCCATATTTTAAGATATAAGTGCTGTTGACTGTAGTATATGCGATTATGGAATCATGCATGGCAATGTCAATGTGTTGACCGCCGGGGTTTGGAGTAGTGAAGGTGGATAGTGATATTGCCGAGGCAGGTCCGGCTTGAAATAACTCTACACTTCCTGACTGATTTTGTAATGCGGCGATTCGGTTGTTTTCTACACTCAGCTTTTCTGCGTTAGCCTGAAAAGAGTAGGAGAGGCTCAGTGCGTTTGGGTTCCCCGCGTTATATACATTAACAGCACTTCCGGATGTTAATACGTATAGTTGTTGTTGCTGTGCATTGTAATATATCGTTTTTGCTGAAACAGGATAGATGGTCAGGTATACCGGCAAGGAAGGATTGGATATGTCATATACACGGATTCCTGTAGTAGATCCTAAAAAGAGTCTGTTCCCGATAACCGCTACACCTTCACTTAAAACTGAATTGAGGCCGATTCTTGAAGTGATAACCGGTGAGGCGGGATTTGAAATGTCTGCAGTAATCAGGGAATCCTGATTAGTAGTGAAGTAAAGATGTTGATTTGATTTCGCAAATTGATATACGGTTCCGGTTATTGAAGGATCCTCGTGAACGATGGTAAGAAGATTAGGTTGACTTATATCGATTACTGTCAGTTGACCAACCATCCCTCCTCCGCAAAACAGATAATTGCCGTCTATGAAGAGGCTGAATGGCCAAAACTGAGGTGAAGCAGTGGAGAGATACGCTGGAGCAGCAGGCTGTGAAATATTATAAGAGACAACGTCAAACGATGAAATCACATAAAGATGACTATCCTGTAGTGCTACGCCGAAATTCGGGTTGGCAGGAAGGTCACTTAAATAGTAAAGTTGTTGTGCGTGCAGATTCAGTGTGATGAATGTTGCAGCGGTTAAGAGGAGTGCTTTCATGGTAAATTGAACGAAGAGTTAAAGGTACTATACAATTCATTTTTTTAATACATGAGAAGCGTCAATAAAAAAAGCCGGACAATATTGTCCGGCTTTTGGTCTTTTAAGGTGTTTTTATCAGCTTCCGCACATCAGACATCCGTCCGGATTATCCAGGGAACAACTCAGCTGATCGCTGATGCTAGGCTCGTCGGTGAAGTCATTGGCAGCAGGTGCCGGTGATTGCGATGAGGTTACAGATGTAACAGATGTTGCCGTAGTTGCCATCACCGGTTCAGCGGAAGTATGCGGGATCATCTCATACTGCTTGTCAACAGTAAATTTAATCGCTGTTGCTGCAGGCTTGGTGCGCAGGTAGTACATACCGGTCTTCAATCCCTTTTCCCATGCATAAAAATGCATTGAGGTCAGTTTCGCGAAGTTCGGTTCGGCGATGAAGAGATTCAGCGACTGACTCTGACAGATGTAAGCACCTCGGTCGGCCGCCATGTCAATGATGGTACGTTGCTTGATTTCCCAAACCGTCTTGTACAGTTCCTTGATATCAGCCGGGATTTCTGCGATACCCTGAACAGAACCATTGGCAGCAATGATTTTATTCTTCATGTCGTTGTTCCATAGTCCCAAACGAACAAGATCCATCAGCAGGTGCTTGTTTACAACGATAAACTCTCCGCTCAATACGCGTCGGTTATAGATATTGGTGGTGTATGGTTCAAAACACTCATTATTACCAAGAATCTGTGAAGTAGATGCTGTTGGCATTGGAGCAAGCAACAGAGAGTTGCGCACACCATGCTTTTTCACTTCGTCACGCAATACGTCCCACTCCCAGCGGTCTGTTGGTTTAACACCCCACATGTCGAACTGGAATATACCTTTTGACACCGGCGAACCTTCGTAAGTAGAATAAGGTCCTTCCACTTTTGCCAGATCCTTAGAGGCGGTCATGGCTGCATAGTAGATGGTTTCAAAGATCTCACGGTTCAGGCGGCGTGCTTCTTCACTCTCAAACGGATAACGCATCAGGATAAATGTATCCGCAAGTCCCTGTACACCCAGCCCGATCGGACGGTGGCGCATATTGCTGTTTTTCGCCTCTTCAATCGGATAATAATTTACATCGATGATGCGATTAAGGTTGCGGGTAGCCACATAGGTAATTTCAAACAGCTTCTGATGATCAAACTGTCCGTTGATAACAAATCGTGGTAACGCAATAGAAGCAAGGTTACATACCGCCACTTCGTCATGAGCAGTGTATTCGATGATCTCAGTGCAGAGGTTTGAACTCTTGATCGTACCCAGATTTTTCTGATTGCTCTTTTCGTTAGCGGCATCCTTGTAAAGAATGTATGGTGTGCCGGTTTCAATCTGTGATTCAAGAATGGCTGTCCAGAGTTCACGCGCAGGGATGGTGCGGCGTGCACGACCTTCTTCTTCGTACTTCGTATACTTCAGCTCGAACTCCATGCCGTAACAGTCAGCCAGACCCGGAGCTTCGTTCGGGCAGAAGAGACTCCATTCGCCTTCTTCCTTCACACGCTTCATAAACAGATCCGGAATCCACATCGCGTAGAACAAGTCACGGGCACGCAACTCTTCTTTACCATGGTTCTTCTTCAGTTCCAGGAATTCGAATACATCAGCATGCCAGGGCTCCAGATAAACCGCAAATGAACCTTTACGCTTACCACCACCCTGATCCACATAACGAGCAGTATCATTGAATACACGCAGCATCGGAACGATACCGTTGGAAGTACCATTGGTACCACGGATATAAGATCCGGTAGCCCGGATGTTGTGAATGCTCAGGCCGATACCACCGGCACTTTGTGAAATCTGTGCGGTTTGTTTCAGCGTATTGTAGATGCCTTCAATGCTGTCGCTCTGCATCTGCAACAAGAAACAGGAGCTTAGCTGGGGCTTCGGAGTGCCGGAATTGAAGAGGGTAGGAGTGGCGTGTGTAAACCAGCGTTCGCTCATCAGATTATACGTCTCGATGGCTGCATCAATGTTATCCTGATGAATACCAACCGAAACACGCATGAGCATATGCTGTGGGCGTTCCACTACTTTGCCGTTCAATTTCAGCAGATATGACTTTTCCAGCGTCTTGAAGCCGAAATAGTCGTAACCGAAATCCCGGTCGTAAATAATGGTGGAATCCAGCAGATCGGTATGCGTATTAATGACTTCCATCACCTCGTCGGAAATCAGCGGTGCTTTTTTCCCGGTTTTCGGATCGATATAGTCATATAAATCACGCATCGTCTCTGAAAACGACTTTTTGGTGTTTTTATGCAGGTTGGAAATGGCGATCCTGGATGCAAGTAGAGCAAAATCAGGGTGTCGCGTGGTCAGAGAGGCCGCGGTTTCTGCTGCAAGGTTGTCCAGTTCAGTGGTGGTAACACCATCATAAACCCCTTCAATAACCTTTTGGGCAACCAGAATAGGCTGCACATGGTCGGGCGACAGTCCATAGCAGAGTTTCTGGATACGGGCGGTGATTTTGTCAAATTTCACCGACTCTTTCTTGCCATCTCTTTTGATAACGAACATACTACAGTGTGGTTAGGTTGGTTAAAACTCTGTTTGATTGGTGATCTGACCCCGGCTCGGATACTTTTCAGGGTTCGACAGTAGCGTCGATATCCCTTACAACGCTTATGCGCTGTGTTTCAGTATCCGGTAAGTTCAGATGAATTTGAAAACCAGTGCTTTCTCAACAAAGGCGAGGAGCAGCTGAGCCGGGTACAAATCAAGATAAAGATATCGTCGAACCCAAGGGGTATTTTTTCACATTCACCTGCATTTTTCAACAAAATCCGGGTGCGTAAAAAAAATGATAAAAAAATTTTGATTCCTCCTCGTTTTGATTTATCAGAGGTAAGGAAAATCCCCGTTCATGTAGATGAACGGGGATTCATTTGTTTGTTATGGTTTTACAGAGTGAAACTACGGGTTTTTAATGAAGCGGATGCACCGCTGTTCCCCGTGCTGTGTCCAGTGCATGAAATAAACTCCCGGCTGCAGATCGCTGACGTTCTGCTGGCCACTGCCGGCAACACTTCGTATATAACGTCCATGCATATCCGAAATATAGATGTTCTCACCTTCGCTGAGCTGGCCGATGTAAAGACTTTCAGTTGCCGGGTTGGGCCAGATCTGCATTTCCTGCGCTGTATGCTCCACCAGACCTGATGTGGTATAGGGCGTCCGGAAGAGCCCTCCGCCAAACGTCGTGATCCATTGATATCCGTTGCGGAAAAATACCCGTTCCGGTTGTTTGAACGGGAAACTGTGCTCGCGCGTGAAAACAGGTGTTGTGCTTTGCATTCCTGTGGCTCTCCAGAGTCCCTGTGTTTCTGTTGTAATCCAGGCTTCGCCACTTATGGACGGTGAGAAACTGATGGAACTTACCCGGTCCGCACCACTGAAGATACGTGTCCAGGTTTGCCCGCGGTTGGTCGTTTTATATAAACCGCCTAATCCATTCGGAGCACCGCCCCATCCGCTCCAGACACAGGCATACCAGGTGTTTTGTGTGACGTCAGCAGGATCTATGACCAGATCTTTGGTATAGTACAGCATACCGGCATCTGAGCGGTCCTGCCAGGTGCTGCTGCCGGGCGAGAGAATAAACACGCCGGAGGAGGCAGTAAAGGTTCCGGCACCATCTCTCCGCGCACAGTAACTGGCAACAACACTTCCGTCACTAAGCACCGTGATATTGAATGGATGCCCTTCGGTGCGCGGTGGATTGCCAAGCTTTATCCATGTACTTGCACTTCCTGCATTGAGGTTGTCGGTTTTCCAGATACCACCTTCGCCGATTCCATTGGCATAATGTACAACGCTTGCGTAAAGTCTGTTGCTGTTTGTTGGATCTGCTGCAAGCCATACGACAGGATGATTGAAGTCGTGCAGTGTTTGCCAGCTTGTACCGTTGTTGCTGCTGTAACGTATGGTGCCCAGACCGGGATCGATGCGTGCATCGGTGAGATAGGTGGTCTGGTAGAGATCATGCACGGTAGAGGTGGCGGCGTAGAGTGTACCACTGACCGGGTGTTTCAAGGTGTAATAGGTGGTGTTTTGTGTCGTGGCTCCTGTCATCTTCCAGGTGTCGCCATTGTCATCGCTGCGGATACCATTGATGTCGGTGGATGCAGCGAAAATCTGCGTGTTGGAGTTCCAGCAGAGCATCCAGTGACTGGTGTTTTCAAGGCCAATACCATGATAGGCTTTTTGCTGAGGTGTGTTAACTCCATTGATATTCTGATCCTGCGTCGCTACATAGGCTTGTTTCCAAAGCGTTCCGCTGTTGGTGCTTATGTGTACAAAACCAAGGTCAGTAAAGGCCAGGTGTGATTTGTCGTGGGGTGCCACACTGAGGCCCAGGACATATTCGCCATATCCCCATCCTCTGTCTCCGCCATCGCCGCTCCAACCTGTGATGATGTTGGCGTTGGCATTGGTGTTGAAGATTTTATTCCAGTTCAATCCTGCATCTGTACTCTTGTAGAGCACAGGAACCCCTGTGTTTGCGTTTCCGCCTGCTGCATAGACGGTGTTGATATCATTCTGTGCACAGGCTGTAAAGAAGAACTGGTCTCCGGCAGTCACTCCGTTCATGCGTTGTGTCCAGGTGGTAGAAGCTCCGTCACTGACATACAATCCGGCAGACGCAGGATAATCAGCGCCGGTGATGCCTGCATAGAGATCTGCCTGCGGCATGGCAATGGCAAACAGCTTCACGGTATTTCCGTCGCGGGCGCCGGTAAAGGAAGCCATACCATGTCCCGGGGGCCATCCCGGAAGTGTCATAGGGATCCATAACGTTCCCGCATTACCGCTGTATAGCATTCCTGCAGAGGTTCCTGCGTAGATGAAATTCCCGTCGAAAAATGCTCCGGCGAGATGGATGCCGTTTCCTCCATTGCTGAAGGTGTAAATGAGCTGATAGTTTTGTCCGCGGTTGTTGGTGAACCATAGCTTGTCGTAGCCTGCCAGAAAGTAGGTGTCACTCCGGTTGGGGTCTGCGTAAATCGTATAGGCTTCCCCACCACTGGGATCCGGCAACGACGACCAGGTTTGTCCGCCATCATTGCTGTAAACGGGCCTGCTCATATCGATTCCGTTCTGTGCACTGTGATCAATGCCGTACAGTGAATCGGGGTTGGAAGTGAAGGCGATGGAGACCGTAGAAGAACCCTGCAGTTCTTCGCTGTGAATAAGGCTCCAGCTATCACCGAAATTTTGAGTACGGTAGAACCCGCTCATATCAGAACTCACCCAGAGTTCGTTGGCGCTGTGCGGGGAAATCACCGGACTGTAGAAGGCACCGCCTCCTCCTATACCTTTTGATTGCCAGGATTGCGCATGACCGTTGACAGCGATCAGCCATGCGGATAAGAAGAGGTGCAGCAGCTTTTTATCCATGCCTGATAAGGTACAGCAACTGCCGGCGAAAAACGTAGGAAAACAGCGGAAAACTTACACTCCGGCTCAGCCAATAGCCATGGCGACCTCGCGGGGACGAACGTATACGAGGTCGTGGGCACTGTCAGGGATTGTTTTTATTTCTGTATGCGGTATGTACTTTCTGATTTCTTCCGCTACAGCTTTGTAAACCGGTGTACACTGTTGGCCCAGTAAAATACGAACCGGAACGGTGATTGAGCCCAGATCTTCTGGTTTGAGCGCAGAAGGCGTTGTTTCAAACACCAGCCGGTGTAGTGAAGTTGCATTGGCTACCATGTCCCACCTGATTTTTTCCGGAAAAGCAATGAACCCTCTGGCTCCGTTGGCATACCGCATCAGTGCGGATACGGCTTCGGCTGATTTGCCTTCACTGAAACAGGTTTTGATGCGGCGGAATGTTTCTGACCGTTCTTCGCGAAGGGTGCGGTATTTTTCATCCCCGTTAAGCAGGAAAGCCAGACCGGGTTCGGCCAGGTATATACTGCCAAAAATATCTTTACACATAGCCGCTGCCGTTAGTATGACGGAGCAGCCGTAACTGTGTCCGATAACTTTACACCCTTTTATGTTCAGTGCTTCCACGAGCGCAATAAGGTCTGCAGCATGAATGTCGGCATTGTAGACTCCTTCAACCTGAGGAGGATTGGGCAGATGAAAGCGCTGACTATAAGTGATAAACCGATAGCGCCCGGCCATTCTGCCGGCCAATGCCTCACCGTGGAGGACGGAGCCACAGGCCCCATGAACAAAAAGTACAGGATCACCGGAACCTGATTCAAATAGTTGTAAAGTGGTATTGTTGATTTCTATGGTCTGGTATCCTTCCATGCATCAAAAATAGTGCAAATGGATAAAAGCAAAAAAGGCCACCTTCCGGCAGCCTTTTTATTTAATGGTCTGTGGATTATTCTTTCACCAGTTGCAGGGTTACCGGTGTTTTGTTTTCTCCTGAAACGCGGACAATATAGACTCCTGCCGGCAACCCGGCTACGGAGAGTTGTTTGCCGTGCTCATTGAGCAGTTGCTCCTGCATTATCACTCTGCCTGAAATATCTGTCAGCAGCACTTCTTTATAGCCTTCAGTTTGTGAAAGCTGAATGGTTGAATGTGCAGGGTTGGGTGTGCAGAATGGTAATCCCGATTGTATCATCTCCTGGAGGGATGTGATCACCACCGGTGTAGAAAAACGGATGCAGGTCCCTTTGGCACCGCGCACTCTGTATTGTCCGGGTGTAGTTGTCTGGTAACTGTTGCCAGTAACTGCAGGAGTGATATCCATCCAGGCAGATCCATTCCATACCTGCCAGATATAATTCGCAAGTGGATCGGGGTTTGTAACAGTATAAGTGGATCCGTTCTGATTTACGGATGGAGTGCTCAGGTTGGTGAAGTGAACGATATACGACGGGCTTTGCAGGTTTTCAGCAATGCCACAAACAGGATCTGTTGTTACGACCACATAAATCTCATCACCGTCATTTGCCGACGGTAAAAGAAGGATGGAGTCATTGTTAATCACCGGTGTGTTGTTGATGTACCATTGATACTGTGGAGTGGTCCCCAGATTTTCACCGTGAAATACCATCGTGAGTGTGTCTCCGATGCAGGTACTTCCGTTCAGCGTGTTTAAATTCAACTGAGGTATACCCTCTGTACCATAGCAGGCAATTTTATCAGACCGCGAACCTCCGGCGAATGAGAAGTTACCGCCAACCCACAGCCGGTTGTTCTGAACAGCCATGGTTAAACCTGCTGCATTCACAGTTGTATCATGCACAAGGCCATCTCCCAACGACTGCCAGCCTGATCCGTCATTTACAGCGATATGATTCAGTGTATCGTTGTTGTTGACCCGGAATACACCGGTGGCATACATTTTTCCGCAAAGAAACTGAATGTTGTAGACGTTGTCAGAGAAACTGCCGATGCCTCCGTTTACTGATTGTAATGTGGTGCCATTAATTTTTGCAAAGTGATTCAGTATCCCTACGTTGTTTCCGAGGTAAAATTGTCCGCCAATGTATACATCATTGTTCGGACTGATGCCGATGGCATTTACAAAATTATCTACCCCACTTCCCACTTCTGACCATGCAGTACCATCGTACCTTGCTATTCTCCGCGCCTGTAATCCTCCAATGGTAGTGAATCCGCCGCCTACATACATGATTCCGTTTTGATCAAACTTGATATCTTTTACGGTATTGTTGGTCATACTGCTGAGATTGGTCCAAGTAGTACCATTGTATTTTACAATCTGATTGGCAGGCCCTGATCCCATGGAAGTGAAAGCACCACCAATGTACAGTTCATTGTTGTAAACTTCAAGTGCATATACATCACTGTTTACATCACCAGGAATTTCCACCCATTGTGATCCGTTCCATTTAGCCAGATAGCGGCCGCCCAGCGTTTGAGGATCGGTGAAATTCCCTCCGATATAGAGGGTGTCTCTGAAGATCGCCATGTCGCGCACTACACGAATCGTAAGTCCGCCGTTTAATGTATCCCACTGCAGGCCATCCCAGCGCATCACTCTTCCGGTAAGTCCGCCTGCGTCGGTAAAGCTGCCGGCTGCATATACATATTGTCCGTCAACAAGCAGGGCATTTACATTCCCGTTCACGCCGTTTCCGGTAGGCATCCACTTGTTCAGACGCCAAACGGCTGCGTTTTGAAAGAAATAGGATGAACCAAAATTGGTACCGGCTCCTCCCACCAGCGTACATGCGGCAGTGGCAGCGATGTCGTAAGTGGTAAAATTGAGACCTGTACCGTCATCTGTCCAGGAGGTACCGTTCCAGTAGGCAAGATGGTTAACCGGGGTGCTTCCGCAGAGGTTAAAATTTCCGGTTACATATAATTTGTTATTGACAAAGCGAAGATGATAGATGTCGGAATCAAAATTACCGCCAAGTTGAACGAGGGTGCTGCCATCATATTTAAAAACCCGGTTAAACTGATTGAAGCCGGTGGTTGAAGATAGCGAGGAGAGATACAATTGATTATTGAACTCCGCAAAGTGTGTACTGACACTCAGGATCATCCCGCCGGTATTCAGTGATGACCATGCGCTTCCGTTCCATTTTGCAAATCCGTTGCAGTTGATACCGCTAACGCTGGTGAAGGGTCCGGCGATGTAAACCTGTCCACTCATGCAATGTACCGCCCTGGCCTGGTTTGATGAACTAACGTTGATGCCTGTACCCAAACTGCTCCAGCTGGATCCATTGTATTTCGCCACGCCGGAAATGGCTGAACCGTTGATGCTCGTAAAAGCTCCAACCATATAAATGTTGCCCGCCACATCAAAATCAAAATCATAAACAGGTTGATTGTTGGTGTTTGCCACCAGCTGCCAGCTGCCGTTATAACGCAACAATCCTTTGGTGTCGGCCACCCAGATCACACCGTTACGCACTTTTATCTCCATCGGAAAATCAGGACCATTGAGTGAATCAATGAAGGTTGTCCATTCTGTGCCATTGTATTTGGCCAGTTTGTAGCAGCTGTTCCCTCCGTTAATCCGGTTGAAGAGGCCGGTGGCATAGATATATTGCTGATCCGCATCCAGTGCAGTTATCAGGTTATTGGTACCCGGAGCATTAAACCCTTTGGCCCATTTTTCATTTTCAGTCATCGCGGTTGCTTTGAAAGCAAGCAGGCTTAGCATCAGGAAGCCAAAACGCGAAACGGATTGTATCATATGTTTTGTGAAATTTTATCTTAGCAGTTATTGATCAATATTCAGCCGGAACAGGTTTGTTTTCCATCACGGTTTCAATGTTTCCGATGATTTCAGCGGTTAAGAGATCTACTGTGTCCAGCGCTTTCAGATTTTCTTCCAGCTGTTCCTCCTTGCTGGCACCGAGGATAGCAGTGCTTACATTCGGGTTTTTGAGACACCATGCAATTGCCAGTTGTGACAGACTAACGCCCACCTTATCCGAAATATTTTTAAGTTGCTTCACTTTTTCCAGCCTTTCGGGAGTGATGTTTCTTTCCCGGAGCCAGTCCATTCCCTGCATGCTAAGTCGTGTTGAGCCGGCTTCGCCAAGATACTTTCCGCTGAGTATTCCCGAAGATAAAGGCGACCAGATCGTTGTGCCCATCCCCTGATATTTGAAAATGTGGAGGTAGTCGTCTTCCATCTTCTTTCGTTCAAACAGATTGTACTGGCATTGTTCCATCACCGGTGCAATGAGATGATGGCGTTCTGCCTCGAGATGTGCCTGCAGAATTTCGGGTGCACTCCATTCTGAAGTTCCCCAGTATAAAATTTTGCCCTGTTGTATAAGGGTATTCATCGCCTGTACCGTTTCGAGAATGGGTGTGTTTTTATCCGGTCGGTGACAAAAATACAGGTCGATGTATTCCACATCCAGCCGTTTGAGTGCAGCATGACATCCTTCCATAATATGCTTACGACTGAGACCACGCTGGTTGGGCTTGTTCTCTTCGTATCCGAAAAACACTTTGCTCGACACCATATATGAACTTCGGCTTGCCTGCAGATTCTTCAAAGCACGACCCATAACAATTTCGCTTTGTCCGCGCGCATATATTTCTGCATTATCGAAAAAGTTAATGCCTGCTTCATACGCTTTTTGAATCAGTTTTTCACTCACTGCATCATCGATTTGCTTTCCGATGGTGAGCCAGCCTCCGAACGAGAGGGCAGAGATGGAGAGCCCGGTATTTCCGAATTTGCGGTATTGCATATGTTTTCTGTGAATCGTAAAAATAGGGAAAACAAAAGGATTGGAGAAACTTCAAAATCTTCATTTTGGAAGCATTTTTCCGTAAACTTGTGCACTCGCATCATGAAGAAAGTTATTCTGTTCCTGTTCCTGCTTACAGGTAAACTATCAGCTCAACCGCTGAAGGTCCTGTTTGTCGGTAACAGCTATACGGCTTCCAATAATCTGGCGGTCATGTTTACGCAGCTTGCGCTAAGCCTCGGAGATTCTGTAGCAGCTTATTCTGTAAATCCGGGTGGTTATACATTCCAGCTGCATACTGCGTATTTGCCAACGTTGCAGATGATTGATTCCATGGACTGGGATTTTGTCGTGCTGCAGGAGCAAAGCCAGCTTCCTTCTTTTCCACCGGCTCAGGTTGCGGTCGATGTGTTTCCGTACGCCCGTAAACTGGACAGTTTGATCCATCTGAATAACGCCTGCACCGAGACGGTTTTCTTTATGACCTGGGGCAGAAAGTACGGTGATGCCTCCAATTGTGCTTTTTATCCACCTGTGTGCACCTTCATGGGCATGCAGCAGGAATTGCGCAACAACTACGTGGCGATGGCTAACCAGAATCATGCATTGGTGGCTCCTGTGGGAGAGGCATGGAAAAGAAGCTGGATGAATGATTCAACGATTAATCTCTGGATCTCGGACAACAGTCATCCGGATCTTCCGGGTTCTTACCTTGCATCCTGCGTCTTTTATGCCACCATCTTCCGCAAATCAACGGCAGGTGCATCTTATACCGCAGGACTTTCACCAACTGTTGCAGCTTTTCTGCAGTCAACCGCTGATACAACAGTTTTTGATAGCCTGGCCGTCTGGAAAATTGGAGCATACGATGTAACCGCATCTTCTACTTTCAGCGCCAATGGTTTGAATGTACAGTTCAACAATACGTCAGTGAATGCTACCACCTACCTCTGGGATTTTGGCGATGGAAATTTCGACACCATCTCTCAGCCAGTTCATAGCTACTTACAGCCGGGCAACTATACTGTAACATTGTTGGCCGGTGATTCCTGTACAACGGACACTTTCATTTTTTCAGTTCCGGTTTCGGCATCAGCAGTCGTTCCCGTTAAGCCATCTCCATGTGTTCAACCGCTCGGAAACGGGCAGTTCCAGCTTGATTGCGATGGTTTCCGGACACTAGAGATTTATGATATACAGGGACGTCGTGTTTCCGCAATTTCGATTCAGGGGAGCAAGGAGGTGATTGTTGAAGTTCCTGAGGCGGGATTTTACACGCTTGTTTTTCAGGGAGATATGGTGGATCCATGGATACTGCGCTCCATGCTTTCCCGATGAAGGCTATTCACAACGGGCTGAGAATTATGGTTGCCCTGTTCAGTAGAAATTTCTAGGATCGTATGAGGGGAATCCCTACATTTACGATCCTTCATCTAGCCGCTTTTCCGGTCCGGTTATATGTGATCTCAACCGAAAATAAAACCAAAACAATATCCCCTTATGAAAAAAACCATACTTGGTTGTTTCCTGGCCTTCGGCATGCTCAGCGCCCAGGCACAGGTTGCGGGACAAACAACGGCCGGCGTAGCTGATATCCGCTACGACAATCGTTCTTCCGCCCCGTTATTCATCCGTTTCAATCCGGATGTATTCATCAGTGCCGGCTCCGGCATGGAAGGCCTTAATGCTTACCTGCAGGGTGGGAGTAACGACAGCTGGAAACTGATCCGCAATGATGCCGATGATATTGGCATGAATCACCGCCGCTATCAGCAGTATTACCAGCAGGTGAAAGTAGTAACAGGAGAGTACATTCTCCACGAGCGTCAGGGACGTGTGGTTTCTGCAAATGGTATGTTTTACCGCGGTATCAACCTCTCTACAGTTCCCTCCCTTACTGAAAAGAATGCACTGGATGCAGCCCTCAGAACAATAGGTGCTTCAAAATACCTCTGGCAGGCTTCTGCCGCTGAACAGGAATTATGGCTGGGTCATGCTCACGCCAGCGCCTATCCGAAAGGAGAGCTGGTAGTGATACCGCAAACAGCCGAATTCAATAAAACCAAGGCGAATGTACTTTGCTGGGCTTTTGATGTTTATTCCATTGCTCCGCATGAGCGCTGGATGGTATACGTGAATGCACAAAACGGAGAAGTGGTTTTCCGCGAAAACCGTATCTGTACCATAACTGTAAATGGTACGGCTGTTACCCGCTATAGCGGAACTCAAACCATCAAAGTGGATAGTGTATCTGCTACCAATTATCGTCTCCGTGATGCTTCAAGAGGAGGTGGTGTTGAAACCTATAACCTTGCCAACGGTACTACTTATGTAAATACAGATTTCACGGATACAGATAATAACTGGAATCCGGGCGCACCGGATAACGCTGCACTTGATGCGCATTGGGGAGCAGAAAAGACCTACGATTATTATATGTCGGTGCATAACCGTAACAGTTATAATAACCTCGGCAGTGTTTTACGATCCTACGTGCATTACAGCAGTGGATATAATAATGCATTCTGGAATGGATCTGTTATGACGTACGGTGATGGAGATGGTTCTACCTTCTCTCCGCTTACTGAAATGGACATCTGCGCCCATGAATTAACCCATGGCGTTACCAGCACCTCTTCCAATCTTACGTATTCTTATCAGTCGGGTGCCTTGAATGAATCGTTCTCAGACATCTTCGGGGTTACTGTAGATTTCTTTGCTCGTCCTGCACAGGCTAACTGGACAATGGCCGATCAGAGCTATACTCCTGCGACCCCGGGTGATGGTATTCGTTACATGAACAACCCGAATCTGGCAGGCGATCCTGACACTTACCTTGGAACAAACTGGTATACCGGCACAGGCGATAACGGTGGTGTTCACTACAACAGCGGAGTTCAGAATTTCTGGTATTATCTGCTTTGTCAGGGTGGTACAGGAACCAATGATAACGGCTTCGCATATAACGTTGCCAGCATCACAATGACAAAAGCGCGGATGATTGCTTTCCGTAACAATACCTTCTATCTTACTTCCGGTTCACAATATTCAGATGCGGGTTATTATTCACTGCAGGCTGCAACAGATCTTTATGGTCCATGTTCACCGGAAGCATATGCAGTTAAAAATGCCTGGGACGCAGTGGGTGTGATGGGGCTTTCTCTCAACGCCAGTGCTACAGCTTCTGTAAGCGGTGGCACCTGTGCAGGTTCAAATATTCAGCTGACTGCATCCGGTGGAACATCGTATTCATGGACAGGTCCGGGCGGATATACCTCAACGTTACAGAATCCGGTTATTACAGCTGCAACATCAGCGAATAACGGAACCTATACCTGTGTTGTGACTGCTGCGAACGGTTGCTCCGGCTCAGCTTCGGTAACGCTCAACGTTAGTACGCCTCCTTCTGTTACTGCAACCGGTGGTGTTTCGGTTTGTAATGGCGGAAGTGCACAGTTAACAGCTACAGCTTCAGTTCCGGGCCAGGGAGGTAACTCGGCCACCAATACAACGCCATTGCCAATTCCTGATTCGCCAAGTCCTGGTGTTACTTCCAATATGACAATCAGCGGAAGTACAACTGCCAACGCGGTAGTATCTGTTACCATCGACTCACTTACTCATACGTATGACGGCGATCTCAAAATTGAACTTGTTGCCCCGAACGGATCTGCCATCATTCTGGCCAGCGGCGTAGGTGGTTCAGGAGATAATTTCATCCGTACGAAATTTCAAACAGGCGGCACTGCTATCGCCAGCGGAGCAGCTCCTTTCACCGGCACCTATGCACCTTCTCAGGCATTCTCAGGTCTTACAGGTTCAGCAAACGGAACCTGGGGACTCCGCATCACCGACCTCGGTGGTCAGGATATAGGCACACTCTGGAAATGGTCACTTGTATTGCCCGGCAACAGTATTGTTTCCTATAGCTGGAATCCGGCAACAGGACTCAACAATGCATCCATTGCTAACCCGCTGGCTTCGCCTGCAAGCACCACGACCTACACGGTTACTGTGACCGATAATTCAGGTTGTACAGCTGCCGCTTCAACCACCGTTACAATAGGTACATTATCTACCACCCTCAACTCAAGTAATGTTTCCTGCTTTGGCGGATCTAACGGCTCTGCCACTGTAAGCGCTTCCGGAAGCAATACCTACCTCTGGTCGAATGGTGCCAATACAGGTACCATCAGCGGACTTGCGGCCGGCAACTACACCTGCACCGTTACCAATTCCAATGGATGTACTGCAGTACGCACGGCTTCTATTTCCCAGCCTGCAGCATTAAACGTTTCTGCTCAGGCGGTAAATGCAGGCTGTGCAAGTGCAACCGGATCAGCCAGTGCCCAGGTTAGCGGAGGTACAGCCGGCTACACGTATATCTGGAATACAGGATCCACTGCATCATCGATCAGCGGACTCGCGGCCGGAACGTATACTGTAACTGCAACTGATGCAAACGGATGTTCAGGATCTGCAACAGCTGTGGTGAATGCATCTTCCAGCAATCTCGCTGTAACCCCATCTTCCGTAAATGTTTCCTGTAACGGAGTAAACAACGGTTCAGCTTCACTTGCGATCACCGGTGCCAGCGGAAATACTACTATTCTCTGGAGTAACGGAGCAAACACATCTTCTATCAGCAATCTGGCTGCCGGAACTTATGGGTATACCGTAACAGATGGAGCAGGATGCAGTGTTAGCGGAAGTGTAAACATTACAGCTCCTGCCTACCTCGATGGATTTGTAACAACGCAAAACGCCAACTGTTCGTTGAACGACGGTTCTGCTTATTCAACGATCTACGGTGGAACAGCTCCCTATACCATCCAATGGAGTAATGGCGCAACAACACCTAATATTTCAGGTCTTGCACCAGGTTCATATACAATCTATGTTACTGATGCCAACGGCTGTAGTTTCGCCAGCACAGGTATCGTAGGCTCTAACGGTACCGCAGCTCCGGCAACACCTGGATCAATTACGGGTACCAAACTGGGCGTTTGTGCAGGTGTAACGAAAACATATACCTGCCCGTCTGTTGCGAATGCAACTTCCTATAACTGGACTGTTCCGGCTAACACTATCATTAACAGTGGTCAGGGTACAACTTCAATTTCAGTTACAATACAGGCAGGCTTCGTATCTGGTAATGTTACGGTGACTGCAAGCAATAACTGTGGTACTTCCAATGCCAAGTCAATTACAGTGCGAAGCACTCCACAGATGCCATCCACTATTACCGGACCATCCAACAATCTATGTGGAGGAGCTAGTACCTATTCAATTCCTGCCTCTACTACCGGTGCTACTTCTTATACCTGGACAGTGCCTGCAGGTGCTACTATCGTAAGCGGACAAGGTACCACTTCAATTAATGTTCAATGGTCATCAACAACAGCTGTTACCAACGGAAGTGTATGTGTGACTGCCAACAATGCCTGTGGCAGCAGTGCCGCACGGTGTAAGACCAGCATTACCACACTTCCTTTGAAACCAACCGTAATCAATGGACCTGCTTCGGTTTGCGCAAATCAGACCAACCTGACGTACTCAGTGGCTACACAGCCGGGTGTTACTTATACCTGGACAGCCCCCAGCGGTGCATCGATCCTCAGCGGTCAAGGAACCGGCTCTGTAGTGGTTAAATGGCGTGCAACCACAGGATACCTGAATGTAAAAGCTGTAAACTCCTGTGGCGCTACTTCCAATAAATCCTTGCAGGTGGTTGTTACCTGTCGTGAAGGATTGGATGAAGCGGTGAATGTATCGCTGGCACCAAACCCTGCTAAAACCGAAACCGAATTACTCTTCAGCAATGATCCCGGAACATACGTTGTAACAGTTACTGATATGCTTGGACAGACCCTGCGCCGTGAACAGGCTAATGGAACGTCTTATTTGCTTGATATGAACAATCAGGTTGCGGGCATCTATGTTGTAAGTGTTGAACTGGCTGATGGAACAAGAAAAGTAATGCGTCTTGTTCTTGACAAATAAAATTTCGTTAATCAGTGAAAGGGCTGTCCTGATAAGGGCAGCCCTTTTTCATATCAGTTGCTGAATATTGTCATGGAATTCAAATACTGAACGTTCCTGTATTATCTTTGGAAACAAATTCAGTTGCCATGGTTCCTTCACGCCCTTCTTCTGACGGCTTTTCGAAGTATTTTTTTGTTACTGGAGCTGTGTTGTTTACCGGCCTGATACTGAAATCTGCCTCTTCCTTGTTTGTACCATTGGGATATGCCTTTTTTCTGAGTATTGTTATGTATCCCATTTGTAGTTACCTGGAGAAAAAAGGTATCGGCAGGCAGAGCGCAATATCTCTGGCACTGATATTTATGTTGCTGATGTTATCTGCATTGTTGTTTTTGTTTGGGATGCAATTGCAGAAAATAGCTTCGGAATGGCCCATGATCCACGAACGCCTGTCGGAACTGTTATTGGCCATCAGAAGCTGGCTCAGTGAAAGGTTTGGAATCAGCAATGAGGAGATAACCCGCTGGTTACTGGATACGATTAATAGTTCGCTGGGCACATCAGTGAACCTGCTGGGTACAACCTTGCAGTCGCTGGTGGTGAATCTCGCTATCCTTGCATTGATTCCTGTTTATACGTATCTGATTTTATACTATCGGTCACGCCTTGCCGAACTATTGCTTGTTCTATTACCGGGACATGATCGCACCAAAGTGATCGAAGTCCTGCGTTTATCTGTGGCAGCCTATTTCAGATTTATACGGGGCATGGCTGTTGTATACGCCCTCGTTGGGACTCTGAACGCTCTGGGCCTTTGGCTGATGGGGGTGCCCAACGCATTTCTGTTTGGATACCTGACCGCCATCATGACCTTTATTCCGTATGTAGGTATTATTGTCGCCAGTATTTTACCAATTACGTATGCCTGGACGACTTATGGTATTATCTGGTATCCACTGGGAGTAGTAGCGTTGTTTGCATTTGTCCAGTATCTCGAAGCGAATATTATTTTCCCATGGGCTGTTGGCAGAAGGCTGGAGTTGAATACACTGGCCACCCTGATTGTGATTGTTGCCGGAGGTATCATCTGGGGGGCCTCCGGAATGATATTGTTTATCCCCTTCGCCGCTATCCTGAAACTGATAGCCGACAGGTTACCCGGCTGGGAAGCGGTTTCCATGTTTCTTGGAAATGGAAGCCTGACCGGCGAAAAACAAAATTACTGATTGGAATAAGCCAGGTACTTGTTTTTAATATATACGGCCAGCTCATACTGCGAAAATGACTTCAGGAGAAATTCGCTGATGCCCAGATAATCGATAAATGCATTGTATTCGTGGTATTGAAGTTTTATCAAACCGGACCGGGAATAGTTGGCCAGCACTTCACGCAAAAGTTTTCGCCGTTCATCTTCATTCATCAGTTGGGCAACTTTGCGCCTGCTGCGTTCTCTTCTGCTGAATTCTTCATACAATGCCGTAAGCGGACTTCTCCATGCATCCAGGCCCGTTAACCGATAATCACTCTTGCGGTATCCCAGTTTTTTAATGTCCTCTTCAATACGGTTAAGGTCACGGGGCGCCATAATTGTGACTTCATCATAGGTCCGTGATAACCTTTTTAAACCAACAACAATTTTATAGGAGGTGCTATACGTCGAATCATTAAAACAGATTTTTTCAGGATTATACCCGATGGCGGTAACCACCAATGTATCTGTTTTAAGAATCGATACTGAAAAGGAATTATCGGAATTGCCAAAAACACCCTGCTGCGTACGCAGGTTAACAACCATCACCTGTTCCAATAAAAGCGATGGTGTGTTTTTATCCATTGCTTTTCCGAAGACGGTAATGGATTGTTGTGCCGAAGCTGAATATGAAACCAGACATAACACAGGGAAGAACAGGTATAAAATAAAAGCAACAGGAAGATCCGATGCCTTCCTGTTGCTTTTTATATATAACCCGGATAATCTGTTCATTAGAAAGTTACTTCCACGCTGACTTCTTCTTTGCCCCGCAGGACAACAACAATCGCTTTATCTCCTTTATTGAATTTACCCAGCGCTTTCATATAACTCATCATATCCACTACCGGGATCTCACCAATCCGAATGACTACATCTCCCTGTTTAAGCCCGGCTTTCTGTGCCGGTTTTCCATCGCTTACTCCGTCAATACGCATGCCCTGGCCTTCAAAGCCATAATCAGGAACAACCCCAAGTGTTACTTTAAAACGAGGACTCTCTTCATTGGTGTCGTCCTTGGTTTTGATGAATTTCAGTTTTCCTTTGTCATCCGTACGCTGGATCAGTTGAACCATGTATTGGAGGATATGCAACTCACCACCATAATTGATGAGTGGCTCATCGTCACTTGGTTTATGATAGTCACTGTGTGTTCCGCTGAAGAAATGCAGTACCGGAATGTTCTTCAGATAAAAAGAAGTATGATCCGATGGACCAACGCCGGATTCTGTGGTTTTCGTTCTTAACCCCGGAACATCAATATAGTTCATGGTAATCTTCCAGGCATCAGAGGTGCCAACACCATTGATAATTACCACCGGTTCTTCCGGTTTCAAACGTCCGATCATGTCCATGTTTAACATGTAATTTACATTGGCAAGATCAATATTGGGATTTTTGGTAAAATGACCTGAGCCTAACAATCCTTTTTCCTCACCCGAGAAGGCGATAAACAGATAGTTGTTGTTTTTGGAGCGCACCTTGGAGTAATATCTGGCCAGCTCTATAACGCCGGCAACCCCGCTTGCATTGTCATCAGCACCGTTGTGAACAGCCGGTTCACCTCGGTAAAGTGACTCTTCACCTCCATGTCCAAGATGATCATAATGCGCACCAATGATGATGGTGTATGGAGCATGGTTGTCGATGAACCCGATGACATTGTTACCGGTTGCTTCTTCGCGAACAATTTCTGCCGTCATCTCAACGGTCATACCGCTTTTCAGCGGAGCCTGCTTTTCACGGATGATATACATCACCGGAATTTTGGTGGGCGTGATCCGCATCTTTGTTTCAAGCCGGGGTTCAGTAAGGTCTTTGTCGGCGGTATAAAAAATAACACCCGCCGCACCCTTTGCAATAGCGGTGTCAATGCGTGCACGAAGATCAGCGAATTCAGCATACTTGGAATGTGGTCCGCCTTTATCGGGTGTGGAGGCATCCATTACCAGAATTTTTCCTTTCAGCTCATTCTTTCCGGCATAATCATCGTATTGCATGGTAGGTGCGCTGATACCGTATTTCACGTCTTCAATAACTCCTTTTGCAGAGGCATTCGCAGAATAAGCCAGGGGATAACAAACCTGTCCTGCTGCAAATTCCTGTCCTGCAATTGCCAGTTTCGTCTTAGGTCCGATTTTAACAGCTTTGGTAAAGGTGAAAGGCTGCAGAAATCCTTTCGTTCCTTTCGGTGTAAGACCAATCGCTTTAAATTCACCAATGATATAATTTCTTGCGAGCTCTTCGCCCTTGGTCCCAGGTTCACGGCCGCCGAATTCGTCAGATGCAAGAGTTGAAATGTGTTTTTTCAGCTGAACGATGGTATTGGCTGAATCGAGTTGTGCATAGCTGAGTGTACTGGTAAATAAAAGCAGGATCAGGGAGTATAACGGGATGCGGATTTTCTTTGACATGTTCTTTCGGGAATAAGTGGCAAAAATACCTTTTTCGCCTGATTTTCCCTCATGCCGGAAGACTTCCGGAACGACTCGTCAGCTGATTTTACTCAATAAGTACATTTCAGAATGCAAATCCCATGCGTACACCGGATGTAAATGCAATCGGGAAGTCGGGTCCGCCATACATGAAATTGTACGGGCTATAGTCGATATAACCACCGTCAGTTGTCAGATCCCAGGCCGGATCCTCTACTGCCTTTTTGCCATTGATGAGCTGCACATTGTATCCCACAGAGATGAAATAGTCGATCATTATTCCGGCACTGAGATAATGCTGTTTTCCAAAGGTTAGGGTGAAGGACATGTTGGTGTACTTTACTTTTTGGGTTTGGGTAGCATAACTTCCCCATAAGCCGGAACTGTAATCCCAGTATTCATAGTTTCTGGAATAATGATTAAACGTGAATTCCGGCATGAAATAACCTCCGTTGAGGGGATGAGACAATCCTTGACCACGGATCTTGAAATTCGGTCTTTTGAGCAGTTTAATGCCATTGCGGATGGAATACCCTTTTCCGCCTGATTCAGAACTCACCAGACCCACTCCGATGATGCCTACCTCCGCTTCTGCATTTAACCAGGGTTTGATCATTTGCTCGTAACTGACAGTGCACATATTGTATAGCGGACTCAGGAAGTTTATCTTGATATCACGTGTTTTTTGCATGTCTTTGGGCGTGTACCTTGCAGCCATTGGTTGCTGATTCAACAGTAATGTTTCACCGGAGAACAGGTGTATACCCTTGAACTCCTCTTTTTCGAGTACACGGATGACATCACTGCTGTCGTTGATGTTTCGGAATTTGATTTCATCGAGTCCGATTTCAATAATGGTGACGATCCGTTTGTCCCCATTGTTGTAGATTAAAGTGTCTTGTGCATTTAAACGGACAGCAGCCAGCAGTAATACAATTATGGCCGCAACTGTTTTCTGAAGTGTGTTGATGTTTTTCATGGCAGGTCATTTTGATAGGTTAAAGAAACGGACCTCCCGTACTGTTCATGTTTCAGAAATTGAGAGCGGTGGATGGGTGTATTGTAAAATTTGCTTGATTTGAGGCTGGAAATCGTTTTGACGGTAATCTCTGGTGCAGAACCCCGAAATGCACGGAATTATACGGGAAAACGCAAAAAATCACTTTGACGATTATGAAATTTTGCAAATCTTTATACGATGAATGGAAATGAAGTTCAACAGGCCCTTTTCCAGAGGGTCAAAGCACAGCTTCCGGAACACTTGTCTCTTCCGGAAGAACTGGCATCCTTGCTGGGTGTAAGTGCCGACAGCGCTTATCGCCGCATACGGGGTGAAAAAATGATGGACCTGAACGAACTGGTGCTCGTTTGTTCGCGGTTTAAAATTTCTCTGGATTCATTGCTTGCCGGTTCGAAAAACGCTTACCTCTTTCACGGCGAACTGGTGAATGAGAAAAACTATTCTTTCCGCGATTGGCTGTTGTCCATTACCGGTCAGCTCCAATTGATGTTGCAGGGCCCTGCTCCTGAACTGATCTTTCAGGCGAAGGATCTGCCGGTATTTCATTTTTTTCAGATCCCCGAACTCGCAGCCTTTAAATATTTTTTCTGGCAGAAATCATTTATGCAGTTTTCAGCGTACGAAAAACGGAAGTTCTCGCAGGATGAAGCTGATCCGGAAATCATGGCGCTGGGCCGGAATGTTTATCTGGCGTATAAGTCTATTCCGTGTTCTGAAATCTGGACCGCCGATATCATTCACAGCACACTCCGGCAGATTTCCCTTTACAGGCAGTCCGGGGTATTCAGAGACGAGAAAGAGGCCTCCATTATTTACGATGCCTTATTGGAGCTGGTGGGTCATTTAGAGTCAGAGGCGGAGTCGGCCTGCAAGTTTGTGTATGGAGAGAAAGCAAAGCTAAACGATGCCCGGTATTCTCTTTACATCAACGAAGTGTTTATCGGTGACAATGCCATTTATCTCACCAACGGAAAAAAACCATTTGTATACCTGAATCATACCGGAATAAATTATATCGGCACCACCGACGAGCAGTTTTGTGCGCACATCGAAAATTCGTTCAATCACATCATGCGTAAATCCACCATCATCAGTGGCGTTGGTGAAAAGGAGCGGCTGCGATTTTTTAATCTGCTCAGGCATGAAATCAATACTGCCAGAGCTTCATCATGAGCCGATCCAGCCCTTCACATCATCCAGACTCGGCATCGTCGCATCGAGCTTCAGCTTTTTACGCATGCCGCCTAAATCGTTGAAGAGCTTGTTCGGATTTACGGCTTTGAGCTGATCCTTCGTCTGAATACCCATCTTGCGCAGTACATCGTCCCATGGCGAAGGAACGCCGTCGAGGTGGGCTGTTTCCTGTTCGATGGAAGAGATAGCTGCTTCCGGACGCATTTGCGGGAAAAACAGTACGTCCTGAATCGATGGTGAGTTGGTCATGATCATCGATAAACGATCGATACCAATACCGAGTCCTGCTGTTGGCGGCATCCCGTATTCAATCGCGCGGAGAAAGTCTTCATCAAGCTGCATCGCTTCTTCATCACCACGTTTACCAAGCTCCAGCTGTTCTTCAAAACGCGCACGCTGATCGATCGGGTCGTTGAGTTCGGAGAAGGCATTGCAGATTTCTTTGCCGTTGCAGATGGCTTCAAAACGTTCAACGAGTCCTTCCTTGCTGCGGTGTTTCTTCGCGAGCGGACTCATCTCCACCGGATAATCCGTGATGAACGTAGGTTGAATCAGTTTATGTTCACAGTGTGCGCCGAAAATTTCGTCGATGAGTTTTCCGCGGCCCATGGTATCGTCTACCTCTACATTCAGCTTCACCGCTGCTGCACGCATTTCGTCTTCGGTCATGTTGGAAATATCTACGCCGGTGAAATGTTCAATCGCTTCGTACATCGTAAAGCGTTTCCACGGACGTTTGAAGTTGATGGTGTTTTCGCCTACCTGCACTTCTGTGGTGCCATGAAGATCGAGCGCCACTTTCTCTACCATCTCTTCCACCAACTCCATCATCCAGTAATAATCCTTGTAGGCGACATACAGTTCGACCTGGGTAAACTCCGGATTGTGAAAACGCGACATCCCTTCATTGCGGAAATCCTTCGCAAACTCAAACACACCTTCGTAACCACCCACAATGAGCCGCTTGAGATAAAGCTCGTTGGCGATACGGAGATAGAGCGTCATATCGAGGGTATTGTGATGGGTCTTGAAAGGACGCGCAGCAGCACCACCATAGAGCGGTTGCAGAATCGGAGTTTCCACTTCGAGATATCCTTTACCACCGAGATACTGGCGGATACTGTTGACGAGTTGTGTACGTTTCACAAACGTTTCGCGCACCTGAGGATTCACAATCAGATCCACGTAGCGCTGACGGTAACGTTGTTCGGGATCAGAGAAGGCATCGAACGTTTGTCCGTCTTTCTCCTTCACCACCGGCAGCGGACGCAGCGACTTGGTGAGAATGGTAAATTCCGTTACGTGAATGGAGATCTCTCCCGTCTGTGTGCGGAAAACATAGCCTTTCACACCCACGATATCGCCGGTGTCGAGCAGTTTTTTGAAGACGGTATTGTAGAGATTTTTATCCTCTCCCGGACAGAGATCGTCTCGGCGGAAATAAGCCTGAATACGGCCGGAGGCATCCTGTAACTCGGCAAATGAGGCATTTCCCATGATCCGGCGCGACATCATACGGCCGGCCAGCACCATTTCCTTAAAGCCCTCGGGGTTCTTGTCGAAGCCCTCGTGGATGGCAGCGGCGGTGGTGTTTACG